>NZ_JAPJIV010000045.1 GCF_026241895.1 Pseudomonas sp. RIT-562
GTAAGCGTCCAGCCAACACACCTTCCGAACTCCAGCATTAAGGGCGATGGTGTCCGCGTATTTTTAAGCGGACGCGATCGCCCTTAACGTCAGGATTTCCATGCGCCAACGAAGCTCTTACCCGAAACCCTTCAAGGCCCAGGTTGTTCAGGAATGCCTGCAACCGGGCGCAACCCTATCCAGCGTTGCCATCAGCCACGGCATCAACGCCAACGTTATCCGCAAGTGGCTACCGCTTTATCGAGATCAGTCGCCAGCGGCGTTGCCAGCTTTCATTCCATTGAGAGCTACGCCCAAACGGCAAACGGAAGCGTTGGCGGTTATTGAGCTGCCATTTGGCGAGCAATCGATCTCAGTGAAATGGCCAACGTCCGATCCTGAAGGCTGCGCCCGCTTTGTCCGTGGGCTCACTCAATGATTCGCATCGATGCCATCTGGCTCGCCACCGACCCCATGGACATGCGTGCCGGCACTGAAACTGCGCTGGCCAGGGTGATCGCGGTGTTCGGTGCGGCGAAGCCGCACTGCGCTTATCTGTTCGCCAACCGCCGCGCCACTCGTATGAAAGTGCTGGTGCATGATGGGATTGGCGTCTGGCTGGCTGCTCGCCGGTTGAACCAAGGCAAGTTTCACTGGCCCGGCATTCGTAATGGCTACGAGATAGAGCTGGATGCTGAGCAACTTCAAGCGTTGGTGCTCGGCCTACCTTGGCAGCGTGTTGGGGTTGGCGGTGCAATCACACTGCTTTAAAAAGCTGTAATTAGCGCCTTGGCCTACTGCCGCAAGCGACCTGCTTTGGTAAAATCCAGGGCATGACTTCCTCGCCCAATCTCGATCAGATGACCCCCGACCAACTGCGCGCCTTCGCGGCGCAGTTGCTGTCGCAGGTTGATTCTCTCGGGCTGCAAGTCGACAGGATGGGCAAGAAGAACGACCGCGACCAAACCATCATCGAGCAACTCACCCACGAAATCGCTTGGTTCAAACGTAACAAGTTTGCCAAGCGCAGTGAGCAATTGAGCCCTGCTCAAGGCAGCCTGCTCGATGATCTGCTCGACACCGATATCGCGGCCATTGACGCCGAGCTGAAGGCGTTGAATCCGCCGGCTGCGTCGGCCGAGCCACGCAAGCAGCCCAAGCGTGTTCCTTTGCCTGCGCAGTTTCCGCGTACCGTGATTTATCACGAACCCGACAACACCCAATGCCCCTGCGGCTGCCAGCTCCAGCGGATCAGCGAGGACGTCAGCGAGAAGCTGGATTACACGCCGGGCGTGTTCACCGTGGAGCAGCATGTGCGCGGGAAATGGGTCTGCCGCGAGTGTGAAACGCTGACTCAGGCACCGGTTCCGGCCCAGGTAATCGACAAGGGTATACCGACCGCAGGGCTGCTGGCTCACGTGATGGTGGCCAAATTCGCCGACCATTTGCCGCTGTATCGCCAAGAGAAAATCTTTGGCCGCGCTGGCCTGGCTATCGCCCGCTCGACACTGGCGCAATGGGTCGGCCAGACCGGCGTGCAGCTCCAGCCGTTGGTCGATGTGCTACGCGAAACGGTACTTGCCGAAGGCGTGATCCACGCCGACGAAACGCCAGTGCAAATGCTCGCGCCGGGCCAGAAGAAGACCCACCGTGCTTACGTCTGGGCCTACTGCACTACGCCGTTTTCGGCGGTCAGGGCAGTCGTTTACGACTTCAGCCCGAGCCGTGCGGGCGAGCATGCACGTAACTTCCTTGGCCAGTGGGATGGCAAGCTGGTGTGCGACGATTTCGCCGGCTACAAGGCAAGCTTCCAGCAAGGCATCACCGAAATTGGCTGCATGGCCCATGCGCGCCGCAAGTTCTTCGATCTGCACGCGACGAACAAAAGCCAACTGGCCGAACAGGCGCTGCACTCAATTGGCAGCTTGTACGAAATCGAACGGCAAGCGCGGGAAATGACCGACGAAGATCGCTGGCGAATACGTCAGGAAAAAGCGGCACCCATTATCGACGCACTACATACCTGGATGATGGCCCAGCGCGATCTTGTGCCCGAAGGATCGGCTATTGCCAAAGCTCTGGATTACAGCCTCAGGCGCTGGACGGCACTGGCTCGATATCTCGAGGACGGCGCTGTGCCCATCGATAATAACGCGGTCGAAAATCAGATAAGGCCATGGGCACTTGGACGCTCGAACTGGTTGTTCGCCGGGTCACTACGCAGCGGTAAGCGGGCAGCCGCGATCATGAGCTTGATCCAGTCAGCACGCATGAATGGGCATGATCCGTATGCCTATCTCAAAGATGTACTGACGCGGCTGCCGACGCAGCGTGCCAGTGAGATTGATCAACTGCTGCCGCATCGGTGGATGCCCGCCTGAGTCACGCAAGGTGACTTCGGCGGACGCTTAC
>NZ_JAPJIV010000046.1 GCF_026241895.1 Pseudomonas sp. RIT-562
AGAGCAAGCAAATTGCTTGGGTGTTATATGGTCAAGCCTCACGGGCAATTAGTATTGGTTAGCTCAACGCCTCACAGCGCTTACACACCCAACCTATCAACGTCGTAGTCTTCGACGGCCCTTCAGGGGACTCAAGGTCCCAGTGAGATCTCATCTTGAGGCTAGTTTCCCGCTTAGATGCTTTCAGCGGTTATCTATTCCGAACATAGCTACCCGGCAATGCCACTGGCGTGACAACCGGAACACCAGAGGTTCGTCCACTCCGGTCCTCTCGTACTAGGAGCAGCCCCTCTCAAATCTCAAACGTCCACGGCAGATAGGGACCGAACTGTCTCACGACGTTCTAAACCCAGCTCGCGTACCACTTTAAATGGCGAACAGCCATACCCTTGGGACCGGCTTCAGCCCCAGGATGTGATGAGCCGACATCGAGGTGCCAAACACCGCCGTCGATATGAACTCTTGGGCGGTATCAGCCTGTTATCCCCGGAGTACCTTTTATCCGTTGAGCGATGGCCCTTCCATACAGAACCACCGGATCACTAAGACCTACTTTCGTACCTGCTCGACGTGTCTGTCTCGCAGTCAAGCGCGCTTTTGCCTTTATACTCTACGACCGATTTCCGACCGGTCTGAGCGCACCTTCGTACTCCTCCGTTACTCTTTAGGAGGAGACCGCCCCAGTCAAACTACCCACCATACACTGTCCTCGATCCGGATAACGGACCTGAGTTAGAACCTCAAAGTTGCCAGGGTGGTATTTCAAGGTTGGCTCCACGCGAACTGGCGTCCACGCTTCAAAGCCTCCCACCTATCCTACACAAGCAAATTCAAAGTCCAGTGCAAAGCTATAGTAAAGGTTCACGGGGTCTTTCCGTCTAGCCGCGGATACACTGCATCTTCACAGCGATTTCAATTTCACTGAGTCTCGGGTGGAGACAGCGCCGCCATCGTTACGCCATTCGTGCAGGTCGGAACTTACCCGACAAGGAATTTCGCTACCTTAGGACCGTTATAGTTACGGCCGCCGTTTACCGGGGCTTCGATCAAGAGCTTCGCGTTAGCTAACCCCATCAATTAACCTTCCGGCACCGGGCAGGCGTCACACCCTATACGTCCACTTTCGTGTTTGCAGAGTGCTGTGTTTTTAATAAACAGTCGCAGCGGCCTGGTATCTTCGACCGGCATGAGCTTACGGAGCAAGTCCTTCACCCTCACCGGCGCACCTTCTCCCGAAGTTACGGTGCCATTTTGCCTAGTTCCTTCACCCGAGTTCTCTCAAGCGCCTTGGTATTCTCTACCCAACCACCTGTGTCGGTTTGGGGTACGGTTCCTGGTTACCTGAAGCTTAGAAGCTTTTCTTGGAAGCATGGCATCAACCACTTCGTGTTCTAAAAGAACACTCGTCATCAGCTCTCGGCCTTAGAATCCCGGATTTACCTAAGATTCCAGCCTACCACCTTAAACTTGGACAACCAACGCCAAGCTGGCCTAGCCTTCTCCGTCCCTCCATCGCAATAACCAGAAGTACAGGAATATTAACCTGTTTTCCATCGACTACGCTTTTCAGCCTCGCCTTAGGGACCGACTAACCCTGCGTCGATTAACGTTGCGCAGGAAACCTTGGTCTTTCGGCGTGGGTGTTTTTCACACCCATTGTCGTTACTCATGTCAGCATTCGCACTTCTGATACCTCCAGCAAGCTTCTCAACTCACCTTCACAGGCTTACAGAACGCTCCTCTACCGCATCACCTAAGTGATACCCGTAGCTTCGGTGTATGGTTTGAGCCCCGTTACATCTTCCGCGCAGGCCGACTCGACTAGTGAGCTATTACGCTTTCTTTAAAGGGTGGCTGCTTCTAAGCCAACCTCCTAGCTGTCTAAGCCTTCCCACATCGTTTCCCACTTAACCATAACTTTGGGACCTTAGCTGACGGTCTGGGTTGTTTCCCTTTTCACGACGGACGTTAGCACCCGCCGTGTGTCTCCCATGCTCGGCACTTGTAGGTATTCGGAGTTTGCATCGGTTTGGTAAGTCGGGATGACCCCCTAGCCGAAACAGTGCTCTACCCCCTACAGTGATACATGAGGCGCTACCTAAATAGCTTTCGAGGAGAACCAGCTATCTCCGAGCTTGATTAGCCTTTCACTCCGATCCACAGGTCATCCGCTAACTTTTCAACGGTAGTCGGTTCGGTCCTCCAGTTAGTGTTACCCAACCTTCAACCTGCCCATGGATAGATCGCCCGGTTTCGGGTCTATTCCCAGCGACTAGACGCCCTATTAAGACTCGCTTTCGCTACGCCTCCCCTATTCGGTTAAGCTCGCCACTGAAAATAAGTCGCTGACCCATTATACAAAAGGTACGCAGTCAC
>NZ_JAPJIV010000047.1 GCF_026241895.1 Pseudomonas sp. RIT-562
TACTGACTCCGAGCTGCCAGTTATCACGCTGGAGCCAAGGTTGGAACAGATATTGCTCAATAGTCTGCAGAAGGCGGGGCAAGGCTCGGAAGAGGGCGTCCTGCTGGAGCCAAGCATGGCTGAGAAGCTGCAGCGCTCGTTGATCGATGCGGCGCAGCGTCAGGAAATGCAAGGTCAACCGGTATATCTGGACAGTCCGGTCAACGCCATCAGGCCCGAGCTGGATGGCCTGGCTAGCCACTACTCCTACAACTACCTGTTTGATGCCGCGGGGAACATTCGCGACAACCAGGCGTTGTTCGAACTCTTCACCTCGCCAGGGTATTACATGGATCTGTGGGCGTTCTCTCTTGGTCTGGAGGTTCGTTATGGCAAACCGGTGTATGAGATCGTCGGGCGCAAGCTGCGTATTACTGCGCGCAGAGATTTCCGATTGCTGGATGGCGCGCGCCAGATTGAGATCGGTGATTTGCCGATCGTCCAGTTTCATTGGGCGCTCAACCTGCTGCAAGGTGAGCTGACGATTCCAGAGGTCAGTGCGCCACAGACCAAGGTCGTGCTCATGTACATGGATGAGGACTTCGTTGAAGTCGAAGGCCGGCAAATGTACCGAGGCACGCGGTACATCAATGGCAAGAAACTCAGCTTCGGCAATACCGCGCCGAAGCAGATTTTGATCGCTCAGTAACAGTGCTTAAAACAAAAGATCGCAGCCTCCGGCACCAATCCATGTAAGAGCTGCCGAAGGCTGCGATTTTTTACCCGCGCAAAATTTACTCCGCCGTTAAATGAAGCTGCCCTGCTATTCGAGTTTCCCTTAATGTCAGTCTTGGTAAGTCACAAAGACATCGCCCGTTTTCGGGCTGACCGCTATGGATCTCAAACGGTTTTTCTGAGTATTGATTTCTTCTACCTTTTGTAGCGACTCGGTATCGATCACAGTAACAATCGAACTGAAACTTGCGATGTAAACGTATTTTCCGTCAGGGCTGACGCACAGGCTCTCCGGCTGATTCGCCACAATTATTCGCTTTACGACTTCATATGACTTCGTGTCTATAACAGTGAATTCATCACCTGTGAAATTGACTAGATAAAGGTGGTTGTTGAACGGGTTGGCCTCCATCGCAAATACGGTATTTCTCAGTGTGATGCTGTTTTCCAGACGCCATGTCGTTGTGTCAAACGCTTGGATCGTGGAAAGTGACGTGCCGCCGTTGTCTACCCAACAGGCAACGTACGCGTATGAGCCGTCAGGACGGGTGGTCACCGCAAATGGATTTGTGTCGGTTGGAATGGTGGTAATCAACTGCTGGTTTGATGCATCGATGACCTGCAGATAACCATTGGCCAATCCGCCGCAGTTCAGAAGATGTTTGCCGTCAGGCGTCATGGTTAGATCCATGCTCCCTGATCCCACGTTAGCGCCTTGAATGACCTTTTGCGCGACAGTGTCGATCAGCCACACATTGGTGGAGCGGATATCGTTGATATAAAGCTGTTTGTCATCAGGGCTGAACGCTTGTGGGGATGGGGCACCCACTGCCACTTCGTACGTCTGGCTGGTGCTTAGCGTTTCAATGTCCAGGTCGCTGATGGTGTTTCCGGTTTTGGTGACATACAGATGGGTGGCTTTGCGGTTGCAGGCCACATGTATGCCTTGGATAAGTGTGATTTTCGTGTTGGCCGGTGTGGTCGCTTTTAAGGTATCTACCTTGTCGTTCAGATCGGTTTGGTCGGTTATCGATGGGGCTTTCCCAAGAATATCTTCAAGTTTGCCGCCTAAATTGATGTGCTCCAAAGATGTTGAGCGCTTGGCCAGGATGGCGAGAATTTCAGAAGCGTGTGTAGTTCGTCCGGTGGGGCTCATGACATGACTCCAGGGTTGGGCAGTTGGAGTCGAAAGTGGGCCAGCTACGTGACTGCCCGTCTACTGTCATAAATTACAGGTGTGAGATCAATTCTGACGGGCGGTTGGCATTGATTGGAAAGTCGAAAAATGTCTGTTGAGTCGATAAAGAACCGCTGTCCTTGTCTGCAAATTCGTGCGCGGGCATGGCCTGAGCTGCCATGCGGCAAAGCCATCTCTTAACCTCGTCAGCTGGCCCAAGCGCAATTCTATTTTTCGCCACCGAAAAAGTTGGAAGGCTTCTTGCAGTAGCCGCCCTGCGCCTGCTGTGGGCGTCAAAAGTTTGCTTTAAAGA
>NZ_JAPJIV010000049.1 GCF_026241895.1 Pseudomonas sp. RIT-562
CTGTTGTGGCTCAATATTTATGGACCATGATGTAGGAGTATCAACCTAAGGAAGCACCATGGGATTTCGGGTCGTTACAGCCACAGAAAAGGCCGAAGCTATTCGTCTTGTCGTCGAATTGAATTACTCAGTGCCCAAGGCCTGCGAACAGACTGGCGTGGGGCCGACGGCATTGCGTCGTTGGGTTTTACGATGGCGCAAGGAGCAGGTAGGAGCGTCGCAAACTACCCGCCCACAGGATCAGGATCTGATCGATTCATTGCACGCCAGGTTGGCGTTGCTGGAAGCTGAGAACGATGTCCTAAAAAAGCAGTTGCCCTCTCATCTAAAGGTGCTGTTTGGCCGAAGAAAATGATTGAGGGCGCTACAGCAAAGCTGTCGGTACGACGCCTGTGTAGCGTGCTAGGCATACCTCGCAGCAGTTTCTACGCCCTGCGCCAACCCAAGCCCCAGCGCAGAGTCGCGCCTGAGCTCGAAAAGGACATCCGTCAGTTACACAAAGAGCACCGTGGTGCATTAGGCAGTCGTGGTTTGGCCAAGGCCCTGAAAACACAGGGCGTTGTAGTGGGTCGCCATCGTATGCGTAGTTTGATGAAGAGTCTGGGGCTGGTCAGGCGTCGAGCGCAGTATGCGCATTATCGGCGAGCCACTAAACCGTCCAACATTGCGCCGAACGTGCTGCAGCGACGTTTCAATCCAGCGAGCCCCAACACATTTTGGGCGGGAGACATTACCTACATCCGGGTCGGAGGCAGTTGGTTGTACTTGGCAATTGTCATGGATCTTTTCTCGCGAAGGATCGTGGGCTGGGCGTTCTCAAGAACAGCCGACACCGAGCTCTCGCTGCGGGCATTACAACTTGCAGTGGGGCTGCGCAGGCCGTCCTCGGAACTGGTGTTCCACTCGGATCAGGGATGCCAATACACCGCTGATCGTTTCGTAAGCTACCTGGCTGAAAAGCAGATCGTGCAGAGCATGAGCCGACGCGGGAACTGCTGGGACAACGCTGTCGTGGAGCGCTATTTCAAATCACAGAAACACGATTGGTCGCCTGAAAACGGTTATTCGAATCACTTCGAGGCTGAGCGAGATGTAATGGACTTTATTGCCCATTACAACCACCGACGCTGTCACTCTGCCTCGAACAACCTGCCGCCAGCCCTTTTTGAAAAGCTGGCGGCCTAATACT
>NZ_JAPJIV010000005.1 GCF_026241895.1 Pseudomonas sp. RIT-562
GAAGCTCCTGACGAACTGAAACGCTTCGACGAGCAACTTCGAATAGTCGGGCCAGATGGTGAGGTGGGTAGTAATTTGAAGTACTCGATCTCTCTGGCAGACGGCACTGTCATTGACGGGGTGACCGATGTGGATGGCATGACCCAACGATTGAAAAGCCGGAAACCGGCACGAATTACCCAGTTGACGCTCACTCCACCAGAGAACGCAGAAAATTTCTGCTGCGCGGCAAAAGATGCCCAGGCACCGATGGTCGTTGATTTGACTGCCAGCGAGATCTTTACGAATGACACTGAAGTAGACAGTTCCAAAAAAACCGTCGTCCTGCCTAGAGGTAAGAAGCGCCCCCTGACGATAGGAGAGATTGCTATGGCCCGGACTATCTTCAAAGATGCCGTCAATTATGAAAAAGTAAAAGTGCATCACGGTGGATGGTGGTTGTTTTTTGGGTTTCAAAACACTGCGGTTACACCTAACGGGGAAATGTATTTCCCGGAGAGTACCGAGCTCTACAGAGATGATTTTTCATCAGATAAAGATCATAGAATTAACGCGTTGTTTATGCACGAGATGACTCATGTATGGCAGTATCAGCTTGGATATCCGGTAAAAAGTGCAGGTGTAACGGTCACCAGTCGAGGTGATGAAGTGTATAAATATACGTTGAGCGAGTCAGGCACTTTGTCAGATTATAATATGGAACAGCAGGGTGAAATTATTTCAGATTACTTTATTATTTGCGTTGTTGGTGACGCTGACAAGGTTTGGAGTTTCAGTAGCCGAAAAAAAGACCCTCGACTGCTAAAGAACACTGTGGCCGGGTTTTTAGCTAACCCTACTGACAAGAAAAATCTACCTAGGTAGGTGGTCAATATGAAAATTATTGGGCTGGTGATTTGTTTGCTGCTATCGCTTGTCGCTAAGGTCGCTAGCGCTAATTCCTTCGGGCGCTTGGGTAGCGCGGATATATTGACTATTGATGGTGTGCCGGCTGTTTGTACGCCGAAGGATGCTGGTGCACCTTTGTTAGTTGGATCAGTTACTGTATCAGAAGGCTATATTCTGAATCCTGGCTCGTGGGGTATTACTCTCCAAGAAGGAGCCCTGCCGCTGGCTCTTAAGCCAGGGGAGTGCGTTTCCTTTGGCAGTGTGCCCGAAGGATTCGGAATAGATAGATACACAACAAAAAAACCTCCACTGCAACTTGAGGTGAATAAGACATATTTATTTAGTATTTACGACGCCTATAAGTCGCGAGATACTTACACGGGAACCTTTTGTGTCAGCCAGAAAGCCGATGGGAGGTTGGAGTATCGTGAATATACTCGCCTCCACGATGGAGCTACGCTGATTCCATCCTGTGATACTTTGAAGCATAGGAAATCGCCGATTAATATTGCGCCATGGCAGCAGTGAGAAAAAAGTAGGTTTTTTGTTCAAGTTGGTTGCGTAGCCGGTGCAGCTTGGTTGGGCATTAACTTTGATTGGGGATATTGGAGGCTCTATCAATCTTTAGTTGGGCGGCTTCGAAATAGTGGACGCTTTCGATGATGAAGTAGAAGAGCTTACGGAGTCGAAGATAAATTTGCTAAAATTTATGAAAATCGCCATTCCATTTATTTTATTTCTGTCGTCGTTTGTCTCCAATATTGCTAGCTCTATTTCGTTCGGATCCTTAAGCACGGCAAATATTTCATCCGTTGATGCTTTGCCTGCTATTTGTTTACCAAACGATGCGGAAGCACCCTTCCTCGTCGGATTGATTACCGTGTCAGAAAGCTATGTTCGGAATCCAGGCTCATGGGATGTAGCGCTGAAGGACGGCGCTAAGCTCCTGACGAACTGAAACGCTTCGACGAACAACTTCATTAGTCGGTCCAGATGGTGAGGTGGGTAGTAATTTGAAGTACTCGATCTCTCTGGCAGACGGCACTGTCATTGACGGGGTGACCGATGTGGATGGCATGACCCAACGATTGAAAAGCCGGAAACCGGCACGAATTGCCCAGTTGACGCTCACTCCACCAGAGAACGCAGAAAATTTCTGCTGCGCGGCAAAAGATGCCCAGGCACCGATGGTCGTTGATTTGACTGCCAGCGAGATCTTTACGAATGACACTGAAGTAGACCGCTCTGAAAAAGCAGTTGTTCTGCCCAAAGGCAAGAAGCGCTCTCTGACGTCAGGAGAGATCGCTATGGCGAGGACTATTTTCAAATACGCAGTCAATTATGAAAAAGTAAAAATACATCACGGTGGTTGGTGGCTTTTTTTTGGGTTTCAAAACACTGCGGTCACACCTAATGGAGAAATGTATTTTCCTGCGAGCACTGAGTTTTATAGAGACGACTTTTCAGCAGATGACGAAGACAAATACAAAGCGTTGTTCATGCACGAGATGACTCATGTATGGCAGTATCAGCTTGGTTATGCGGTTAAAAGTGCGGGTGTAACAGTCACCAGTCGCGGTGATGATGTGTACAAGTATGCGTTGAGCGAGACAGGTACATTGTCAGAATATAATATGGAGCAGCAGGGTGAAATTATTTCGGATTACTACATTATTTGCGTGCTCGGCGACGCAGCAAGGGTGTAGAGCTTTAGTATCCGAAACAAAGATCCCCGGTTGCTTAAGTCCACCGTGGCCAGATTATTAGCTAGACCTGTTGATAAGAAAAATTTACGTAAATAAGGATCTGTATGAAAAACATTATATTGTTGGTCTGTGTCCTATTCTCACCCGTCGCCCTGTTTGCAAGCGCTACTTCTTTCGGTTTTTTTGGAAGGGCGGATATACTATCTGTTAATGGCGTGCCTGCCATTTGTTCGCCGAGCGATGCCAGTGCACCTTTGCAAGTTGGTGCGGTTACTGTGTCAGAGAGCTATGTTCGGAATCCTGGGTCGTGGGGTATTGCTCTCAAGGATGGTGCAGTGCCGCTGGCACTGAAACCAGGCGAGTGCATTGCTTTCGAAAGTGTGCCTGAAGGATACGAAGTAGATAAATACACGACAAAAGTTCCTCGACTGAAGCTTGAGGTGAACAAAACCTACTTATTTGCTATTTCCGATGCCTATAAGACACGAGATACATACACTGGAACCTTTTGTGTCAGCCGGAAAGCCGATGGAAGGTTGGAGTATCGGGAATATACTCGCCTCAACGATGGCGCTAGGTTAATTCCATCCTGCGATACTCTGAAACATAGGAAGTCGTCGTTAAATATTGCGCCATGGGAGGAGTGAGAAAAACGCAGGTTTTTTATTCAGGTCGGCTACGTGCCCGGCGCAGCTTGGTTGGGCACTAACTTTGATTGGGAATATTGGAGGCTGGATTAATCTTTAGTTAGGCTGCATCGAAATGTTGGATGCTTTCGATGATGTAACACAAGAGTTTACGGAGTTGAGAATCGATTGGCTAAAAGTTATGAAAAAATCGCCGTTCTATCTATTTTTTTTGCTGTTGTCTTTTGTCACCAAGATTGCTTGCGCTACTTCGTTCGGATTCGTAAGCACGGCGAGTATATCATCCGTTGATGCTTTGCCTGCTATTTGTTTACCAAACGATGCGGAAGCACCCTTCCTCGTCGGATTGATTACCGTGTCAGAAAGCTATGTTCGGAATCCAGGCTCATGGGGTGTAGCGCTGAAGGACGGCGCTACGCCTCTGGCCTTAAAGCCAGGGGAATGCATTAAATTTGAAGCTGTGCAGGAGGGATACGAAGTAGATCGCTACACAACAAAAATGCCTAGACTGCAGCCTGAAGTGAATAAGACCTACATTTTTAGGATACATGATGCCTACAAGACGAGAAATTCTTACTCGGTTCTTTTTTGTGTAAGCAGGAAGGCTCAGGGTGCTCTGGAGTATCTTGAATATACTCGATTCAGCAATGGCGATCGGCTGATACCCTCCTGTGATTTCCGAAGACAGAGACGGGAGTGATGGATATCGGAGCTAGCTCCGATTCCGTCGTTGACCTGCAGTGATAGCCTGCTCGGTTGCAGCCCAGGGCGTTGGATGGATCGCGAGGTAAAAAGTCATCTCGCCTCGAAAGCAATGCACTACCTGTGGGATAATCACCCCTCGCACCATCAATCCCACCGCTTACATACCTTGAGCACATCCTTAAGCGATGCGCAGATCCACAAGGCAAGCTTCAAGCCGGAGGTAACCACCCCTCCCGAACTTTTCAATGGATTTTAAAGATGTCTAATGGACCTATCCTGATCACTGGCGGCGCTGGCTTCATCGGCTCCCATCTCACCGACGTCTTACTCGCCAAAGGCTACTCAGTCAGAATTCTCGATGACCTCTCGACTGGTAAGCGCAGCAACCTCCCGCAGGACAACCCACGAGTGGAGTTGATCGTAGGCGACGTTGCCGATGCCGATGTAGTCGCGCGGGCGATGGTCGACTGCCAAGCAGTGGCGCATCTTGCAGCTGTTGCTTCGGTCCAGGCTTCGGTCGACGATCCTGTTCGCACGCACCAGAGCAATTTTGTCGGTACGCTGAACGTTTGTGAGGCCATGCGCCAGGCCAACGTGAAGCGGGTGGTTTTTGCCTCCAGCGCTGCCGTGTACGGCAACAACGGTGAAGGGTGCGCTATCGACGAAGACACGCCTAAAGCGCCGTTGACCCCCTATGCTTCGGACAAGCTGGCAAGCGAGTACTACTTCGACTTCTACCGCCGCCAGCATGCACTGGAGCCGGTCATATTCCGGTTCTTCAACATCTTCGGCCCCCGCCAGGATCCGTCTTCGCCTTACTCCGGCGTGATCAGTATCTTCAGCGAGCGGGCACAGAAAGGCCTGCCAATCACTATTTTCGGTGACGGCGAACAGACCCGTGATTTTTTCTATGTAGAAGATTTGGTGGGGTTGTTGGTGCAGGCCTTGGAAGCACCGCACGTTGAGGATGGCGCAATCAACGTTGGTATGAACCAGGCGACTTCGTTGACGCAGATGCTCGGAGTCTTGGCAGAAGTTCTAGGTGAGATTCCACCCGTTAGCCACAGCCCGGCCCGTGCGGGAGACATTCGCCATTCGCGCGCGAACAATGATCGACTGCTGAAAAGATTCAAGCTGGCTGAGACTACACCGATGAGTGTGGGTCTGGCGAAACTGCTGGGCAAGGAAGCTTGCTGATCAGGTGGGAATAAAAGTCTGGCCACGCTTATGAAGCGTGGCCAGATTTTCCAAACATATGACGATAAAACCGAAAGACGCTAAGCCGCAGGATTTGATTCGAGTTTTTTCAGGCGCGAATTCAAATATCCCCGCAAGACCAGAACAACCACCATCCCACACAACACCCCAGTAGCATTAGCCACCATATCCCCCCAGGAAGCTGTACGCAGCGGCATCAAGCTCTGTTCCAGCTCAATCAACATCGAACCCACCAACGGCCAAAACAGCAGCCAGCCCAACCGCGTGGCGGGGAACGCCAGGTAGGCGCTCACCGTCAAACAGGCAAAGGCGGCCCAGTGATGCAGCTTGTCCTGATTCTCGAACACCTGCGGCACCGGCTCGCCGCGCATGCCGGCGAAACACAGCACCAGCAGGATCACGAAAAACGCCAGCTTGGGCAGGACACGCAGAATCCGCTGCTTCATTCGGTGACCTTGTAGAAGTTATTGTGGAACAGGTCGATGTTGCGACGCTCAGTCAGGGAGTACAGAGAGTAGCTGCGTGCCAGGGGAGCGCCACCGTCTCGAGTCAGTGGAGTCCACGCAAGGTTAGCCCGGCGAGTGGTCGAACTGGCCATCAATTCGTCGAACGGTATCGAGAAGTAGATACCCTTACCGAAACTACCCTCGCCGTATTCCTCTTTCGTGGCATTGGTGACAGTCACCCATCCACCGAAGCGCACACCGTTAGCGAACTCGCGGGACAAGTCCAAAGTAGCGCCGTAGTCTTTGGCCAAGTAACGCCCAACGCTGAGTGCGCCCAGAATATCCTGGAACGAACTCCGATAGTAAAGCGTGGCGTTGCCGGTGATGGTGCTGTAATCACGCAGCCCCAAACCTTGATCGAAATCACGCTGCTTGACCCAGTTCATATCAACGCCAACCGCCCAACGCTCGCCCATCGGACGGTACAGCGCTTCACCGCCGACGCCGGCGAACATCGATTCCAGATAGCCGCCGTACACCATACCGTAGAGGTCTTCGTCCAGCTGCTTGACCTTGTTCAACTGGAAGGTCGGCATCGTCACTTCCGACGTCGTCATGTACTGACGCAAGTCGGTACGCACTCGCGGCAGGCCGCTCGGTGCGTCGTACTTGAACTTGTCGAAGTTGTTGATCAGGTTCGCGCTTAACATCCCGCTCCACCAAAGATCAGGCTGGAAGCGATACTCGGCACTCAAATCCGCACTGAATTGGTACAGCAGGAATCCGTCAGGACCACCGACGTTCTGTTTGTACCCGAGGCCCAAGCCGTAGGTGAACGGATCCGGTTTTTGCGCGAACAGGGTTTTTTCCTGATGCGGCACTGGAACGTTCTGCTCGGTTACGCGGCGCAGGTCTTCCAGTGGACGATCCTCTTGGATCACTTCACGGAAAGTATCGCGGGGCAGGCTGACTTCCTCGACTGGAAGGCTGTAGCGCGTATCGACCATGGTGAACCAGTTGATCTGGTCGTTAACGCTGTTGTCGAGGATGCGCGACGCACGGCCGACGGCTTTCGGGGTATGAAAGTAGCGGCCCTGTTCGCCGTAGACGATCAGCTCGGAGTCACGCTGGGTGATCTTCGAAACCGTGTAGCCAGCGTTGTTCTGCAGACGCTTGGCGACGCCGGCCCATTGCACGTCCGTTGGCGCGGTGGTCGGCTTGACGTCCGGCACGGGTTCGGGTTTTGGGTCGAAGCTCTTGGTTGGCGCCTTGCGGGTGGCGAAGTTGGTGTGCAAGGTGATGCCGAACATGGCGGTGTTGCCGCGTTCCCAGGCTGCGTGGAGGTCTACCCAGTCGCTGGCTTTGAAGACAAAGCCAAGGTTGATTGGGGAGTCCTGAATCTGGTTGTTGTTTTGCGGCTCGTGCTGGTAGTCGTTACCTTCGTATTCGAGCTTAATGGACAGTGGGTCCCATGGCGTTTGGTAGTTCACGCCGCCGAAGAAGGACGGTGAACCACGGAAGTAGCTGTTTCCGTTGAAGTTACCGGCTTGAGTGCCAGAGTCAGGCCGGGTATCGAACTTGTCATCCAGCCAGCCCAACGGGTTATCCATATCGCCACGATTACCGATATAGCCCCACGCTAGGCCCAAGCTGAGATCGAAATTGCCCATGCGTTTGTTGCCAACAAAATATTCGCTGGAGAAGAGACCTGTACCACCGACGTCGCGCGCACCTAGTGCAACTTCGGGTATCCAATGGCTCTCCTCGAACAGACGTACTTTGGCGTCGATCGCCTTATCCTTGTAGCTCTGACTACCACTCAAGGATTCAGGACCGTAGTCACGGTTGCTAATCGAGGTGTAGCGAAACGATCCTTCCAGCCAATCGAAAGGTTGAAACGACACGCTATAACGACTGTAAGGGTCAGTGCGGCTTGCAGTCAGAGATAATTCACCAGCTGGCGCCATCCGCGCTGTGGGTGTTTGCAGAAGGCCAACACCACCAAAGTCGCTCTGTGTATAGCGCGGCTCAGCTATTGCCCAAGCGCTGCAGCCAAGCAGCAAGCACGGAATCAAGTGATACTTCATGGCTTCACCTCCAGCAATGGCTGGGTGGCGATGAATGCGGCCAGTTCAGTATTCAGGTCCGGTGTCGGATCGCCCTTGGCGGTGCTATGCACGGGTACATAAATACGAGCGCCAGGTGCTGGCGGCATAGATTTGGTTTCGTTCCAAAGTGCGATGCCTTCCTGGAAAACGCGACCATCGGGCTGGATGACAAACAGCAAATCTTTGTCAGCGCCGGGATCTTGCGGGCAGTTTTTCAGATAGCTGATTGCCGGCTGCAAAGGCTGGTACGCCAACTCGCATTCACCAGTTACTGCACCCACCACCTTCACAGTGCTCGGACGGGGAGGGTAGAGCAACACATCACCATTGCTCAGGTAGGGATTATCCCCACGGTTCAGTTCAACCCGAACCGGATCAAGTTGAGCCACTCTGCGGCCGGTGATCGGCATTGCTTGGACCTTGTCGATCAAACGCTCAGCGAGTGCCGCCAGCTCGGTTTCATCATCCTGCAGCGCGTTGCTTTTCACGGTCGCGAGATCGAAGAGCACGCCCAGTTTTAATCGCTCCTGCGCATTACGCAGGGGAGTGTGCAACCACGCAGCACCGAGCAAATACGCCTTAGGACTAACCTGAGCCGGAAGCAGAACGTCGTGCAAGCGAGTCCCTTCCTGGAACGAATAGCGCCCAGGTTTGGCGGCATCGCCCTGCACGGTGACCAGCGAGTCAGCATTTACGGCAAAAGTCATGAGCAGGCTGCAGCAAAGCAGCCAGGAGGAACGAGAAATCATTGCACTACCGGCTTATTCGGGCGCACTTGAACAATGCGTAGGGGCAATTCGGGAGTCAGGTGTTGCACGCTGGCCATGATGAAGCCGTCGGCAGGGTCGACCCAGTACTGGTTCCGCGCGGTGAAGCCCAGACCTTCCATGGCGATGTCCTCGTCAACGCGAAGTAGCTCCACGTCGCGATCGAGGATATGCACGGTTTCCAGACCTTTTTTCTCAAAGCGGCTGGTGAGCGTCACACCCATCCGATAGCCGTCGACAAAATCCACCTGGCGGCGGGTCTGCAAGCCATCAGCAACTCGGTGCAAGCCGGCTTTGAAAGGCGATACGCCCTCAAAGCGAGTGCCATCCAGATTGTTGTTGAAACCAACGCTGCGAATGGCCAGGCCGTCTTCGAGCATCAGGATTTGACGAGTCGAGGCCATCCAGAAACCAACACCATCCTGCTGACGCACCAACGCCATAACGGCTTCACCCGTAGGTGCCGCGATGGTGATCTGGAAGTACGGGGTTGCATCCACCTGTTGGCGGGTGAGTTCCAGGGGCTCAGGGCCTTCAAAGGCAGCCTTGAGCGTGTCCATGGAAGCGGTCATCAACGGGTTGCAGGCGCTCACCAGCAAGGAGGCCACCGCTACGGTGGCCAGTCGCAAAAATTTCACAAGACATCCAATTCTTAGTTTTCGCTGCCCATGTCATCTTGAATCGCTACACCGGTACGCAGCAGGTTAGCTGTTGGGAAAACCTGGCTGATGAAGCGGTTCCAGCGAGTGACATCGGCGGGGCCAACATAGACCACGTCCTGCGGCTTCAGTTTAAAGTGCTGGGCAAGGGCGAATGCCGAAGGCGATTTGAGATCGATCTGGAAAACCTTGACTGGTTCGTCCGCGAGATTTTCAACGCCGCGGATCACATAGACTTCTTTGCCGCTGGAGGTTTCCTGACGCAATCCGCCTACGCTGCCTAAAGCATCAGTGAGATTCATATCGGTGCCCTTGAAAACAAGAGATCGCGCAGAGGTAACTTCACCGAGTAAGTAGACCTTTTTCTGATCGTTGTATGGTAGGTGGAGTTGGTCGCCATCTTTAAGATAGAGGGCGTGCAAATTCGAGTTCTTACGATTGAGCGCATCTAAATCGATGATGTATTCACGACCATCGCGCTTTAGAACTAGCCCGGAAATATCGGCAGTCCCGGTTTGAACCGAGCCTTGGCCCACAGCGTCAAGCAAGCTCAAGTGTGAACTAGTGATGGGTAACTGTCCGGTCTTACCAAAAGCTCCGGATAGGATGACTTTTTGGCTGACAAAACGCAGGATACTGACGTCTACCTGCGGCTCCGCGACTACGTGCGATAAGCGCGTAGCAATTGTCGAGCGTAGCTCCTCGATTGTTTTCCCAGCAGCTTCCACGGTTCCGACATACGGGTAGAAGAGACTACCATCGGGTCGAACCAGGCGCCCGTTTGCTTCTGTTTGCTGTTGCGGGCCGGAGGGAGCGGTAAGCTCTGGATGATCCCACACTGTAATATAGACGAGATCTCCTGCGCCAATGCGGTACTCCTGCGGCCGGTAAGTCATAAGTTCGGCTGCAACCATGCTCGAATGATCGGAGGCCTCCTCGATGGCCACCAATTTAGGAGTGATCTGCACCAACTCTATACGACTACTCTCAGGTGAGCCTTCACGTACTAGGTTGCCTGTGTCCATGTGCTGACCAGGGGAAAAAATGCAGCCTTGCAGGCTCAGGCCAACCAGCATGGCCAATGGAAGCGCGCGATTCATTGTCGAAATTGCTCGAGGAATAGGCAAAACAAAACCTCCCAGCGAAGCTGGGAGGTTAACGTATCGAACTTTTAACGAAGGCAGGTTTTAGTTGGTGCCAGTAGTACCAGTAGTACCGGTAGTGCCAGTAGTACCCGTGGTACCTGGAGTCCCATCATTACCGCCGCCGCCGCTGTTTGAGGCAGCAACACCAACCGCGATGAGACCCGCGCCGATAGCCAGGCCTGTGCCAACCGTTACGCCGCCAGCGATAGGCGTCGACAAGCTCAGTGGTGCAGTTGTATCAGGCGCTGCAGCGGTTTTTGCAGGAACAGATTCAGCAGCCATCAACGGCAGGCTAATCAAAGTGACAACTGTGAATGCTAGTAGTTTTTTCATGTTCATGCTCCTTGAAAGGATATTCCCTGAGGGTGATTTGACATAAGAATATTGTAGGCGAGGGCTATATTGCAAGCTGCTACTGATTCAAGATTAAAAAATCGGCCTAATTTTCCACCTTGGCTTCACCGAAAGGACGCAGGCTGGATCAAATACAAGAGCATCATTGCTGTGGGACGGGAATGTCAACAGAAATATTTGTATCTGTCCACATTTTTTCGCGATGCTACTTGGGTTTTACCGAGGACGCATCTGTGTAGCAAAACGGGCAGTTACCATAGGATCAAAGGCTCAATACGACCCAGACACATCCGGACGTGGCTCCTCGTAAAAGAGGAAATCTTAAAATATGCATTACTCAAAAGATGATAAATTTAGTGGTATGTAGAATAATTTCGTTATCTCGCCGATTAGGAAGTTAGGTGCGGGGGAAAGGGCCTATAGTCCGGTAAGAACGTATACTCACGTAAAACAGCTGAAGCCTATTTATGGGGTCTTTGTTAACGCCACTCTTCCGGGCACTCTAATTTCCAATCTGCGAATGCTGACTCGAGAGTGTATTGGTAGCAATATTTATGTTCAATAAGAAAGCCTGGTTGGATAAAGTTAGAGCGCACTAATTTGCGAATCCTTACTGGGCTGAAAGGATGCTGGATACGTAACGGTCTAGCAATTAGTTCAATTCCATACGCTGCACTTAATAAGGTCAGGTACGGGATCGCAGGTATTCTACGCTTGACTTGGGCAACTGCACACACCGCTTCGACGTATTCTTGGATAGATGGACCCGGATTCATAGACATATTGAACAGAGTGAAGTTTCGTCCCTGTTCTTTTTGATAATTCAAAGCCCAGCACATCGCTCTGCAAAGCTCTTTAACATATGTCCCGGCCTTGCGTGTATCACGATTACCCATGTAAAAAAAATAGCGTTTGATTACGGCTTTGATCAGTCTAGAAACATTTCCACCCTCACCAGGGCCAAAGACGACCCCAGGTCGAACGATAACCAGATTTCGGTGTTTTCCATCTGCGGCTAGCCAAATCTGATGAATTTTTTCAGCAATTAATTTGGAGCCGCCATATGCAGTTAACGGCAATGGGAGAGAACTTTCGTTCTTCTGGTGTTCACTAGGTCCATACGGGGAAATAGAACTTGTAAAAATGATTTTTTCGCAATCAACTAGTTCTGCCCATGCGCAAACATTTTCAGCGCCAAGTAGGTTGGTTTCATAGTACTCGTGATCTTCGTGCCCCGGCTCCCGGTGGACTGCTGCAAAGTTAGCAATCAACGAAATTTTTTCTTCCGGTTGCCATGATATTCGTTGACGAACGTCACCAAATATTTCAACTATATTTTTATTATCGGCAATCTTATTTTTGCGGTATTTAGACTGTTTGTCCGAAAGTGGTTGAATATCAAACAAGTAAATTTTGTTGAAACCCACATTGAGCAAGTGTTCGGCGAAAAAAGTGCCGATAAAACCGGCTCCTCCAAAAATAACAGCAGTTTGCATTTAACCCGTCCTCCGAAAAATTCTTAGAAGATCTTTCTGATGATATTTTTATAAACGATATTTAGGGCCGACTTCGGCAAGAGCCTAAACGGCGTGCGTATTAATAAATTCGCTAACGCCCATTTTGTGCTTATTATTTTTTCTTTGTGCATCAAATAGATCGCATTATATTCAGAAATTAAATATTTAATTCCCGATCTTCTTGCGTGGAAGTCTGCGCTAGCTCTGACGTTCACAAGGTACTTGGGCAAATTATAGATTTCACCCCCATACTTTATAACTCTCAAACTTAACCACCAATCTTCAAATGGTAAGCGTGTGTCCGGATAGCCGCCTGCTTTCATTACGAAAGACTTTCTGAAAGCAGTGGCTGGGTGATTGATTGGAGTCCTCGTAAAGGAATATCTATGAACTTCGCTGGGTAACTCTGGTAATTTTCTATCTCCCAGATACTGAAGCATGGTCTCGTCGTAGTGGGCTACCCAAGAACTGCACATTGCTGCGTTGGTAAATTTTTTAAAAAATTCTAACTGTAGCTCGAATCGGTCCGGAGTAGATATATCATCGGAGTCCATCCGAAAAATCAGATCGAAATTACAATGATCTAAACCGATATTTAACGCATTAGATAATCCAACATTGTCTTTAATACGAACTACAGTCAAGTCACTTTCAAATACATCAATGACTTTATTAAGTTCAGCCGAAATGGGTCCGTCCACAACCAAAACAGTTTGTGTAGGTTTTATGCTAGACCCGACTAATACGGATTTTAGCGCGTCTGCGAATGGCTCGGCTTTATCGCCATTATAAACAGACATCAATATTGAAAAATCATCCATAATGTTATTGGGTATCGTTTAGTGAATAGTAGTTTAGGAAAGTTACTGTTGTTGTCTGAGTTTTTTTAATTGCGAATAATAAAATAAAACTAATTTCGGCCCCAGTGTCAAATAGCAAAAAAGCTGTAGCCAGTATTGATCCATGTGAACAGGTAGAAGTGCTTTATAATTACAGTCACTAAGGAATGCCAGTCGAAGATTTTCAGATCTCTTGATCAGTTCTAATTCAGACTTATCTCTAGCGATCTTGCGCATTTCTTGGAAATAGGGAAGATGCCTCAAGTAATCTTTTTTCTTACTTTCGTAACTTATTTCGGATGTGCCGCAGTCATTACTATCATGTATCCTATACGTAGTGACTACGGTATCTAGGATTAATGCGAGACCATCTCTGGTTAAAAAGTATGCTATCCACCAGTCTTCAAATTTTAAATTTTCTGGGATCGGGAAAACATCAGAAAGATGATCTCTAGCGAGAAAAGAGCATCCTCCCGATAACTTATTCCCCATAACATTTTCTTTAAAATCAGCGGATTTTGGTATCTGCTTATAGAGCGTTTTGTTTAGTAAGTGATCTTTCGCAATAAGTCCGCCATATATAGATTTACCGGTTTCCATTGCGGCAATCAGCATAGACTTTGTTCTGCCTGGAACAATGGTGTCATCTGCACCAAAAATGCAGATATATTGTCCAGTGCTCATTTTAAATGCGAGATTGTAAGCCGCGTTTTTTCCTCGGTTTTCGGGGAAGCGTGATAGTTTAAAAAATGGGCTATTTCCGTAATTTTCTTCAATTATTTTAAATGAATTATCAGTTGATCCATCGTCCACAATACAAATTTCAATTTCAAAATCGGTATTCAGCCGTTGTTCATACAATATGGAATCGACAGCTTCAATTATAAATTCGCTCTTGTTATACAGCGCGATCAAGTAGGAAACTTTTAACATGTAATGATCCGATTGATAAATCGCAGAGTAAAAACTCAGACAAAAAAATTCGATTTTTTTGCGGTATGATTTTCGTGTTTATGAGGAGCTAAAAAATTTTTACTGTTATGAGGAAGCATCAGATTTATTGTTACGATCAGAAAAGCAAACCAAATATTAAAAGAAAGTAGTAGTGACTCGAGAGAATTTGTGATGAAAAATGACATCGCAAATATGATACCAAGTAGGAGTCCTGATTTACTTTCTGCTTGTGGACTCAGAAATTTTAGTACGGGAAAATATAGAATTAGTCCTACAATGCCAAGAGAGTATACGAGATCTAATAAACCATTATGTGTCGAACCAACTTGGAAACCGACGTTTTTAATAAACTCGGTTCCGGCATTGACAAAAGTTGATCTAAATTGCCCCGCGCCATGGCCAATCAGAGGGTTCTCGAATATCTTTCCTGTTATGAAATTCCAAATAAACACTCTTCCGGTGAAGGTTGCGT
The DNA here is from genome assembly GCF_026241895.1 of Pseudomonas sp. RIT-562. Lineage (GTDB taxonomy): Bacteria > Pseudomonadota > Gammaproteobacteria > Pseudomonadales > Pseudomonadaceae > Aquipseudomonas > Aquipseudomonas mandelii_F. The sequence goes on from NZ_JAPJIV010000005.1 coordinate 14,426, forward strand.
CTTTTCCGAGAATAGGAAACGCTGGGAGTATCGCGCTTAAAATTAGGGGGACTGCAATTGTGACTGCCGAAGAATAAACTATGACTTTGCGATAACGTAAAAGTTGTCTAAGGCTAGCACCTGACGATAACAATATAAAGCACGTTGTAGATATCAGTAGTCCAATGATCGCGGTGGTGGATTGGCTTAGTAAAATCAAAGTAATAGAAAGTATTACTCCGGAATATTTTTTTATATTTGAAATCTTTACTGGGGAAGCTATAAAGAACGTGTATGCGAGCAGAGAAAAGTTACCTAGTCCATTTTTCTGCGTGAATATTCCTTGAGCTACATCTGTTGTGCCATAGGCTGCTCCGTAAGACGGTAAGAGAGTGAATAATATTAATGATGCAAGCTCAAGGGTAATAAAAAAGTTCAGTAGTGATTTGTAGGCTTTGGAAGTGTTATTGACTTGTAAATATAATTTTGTCAGGGCTGCGATAAGTAATAATGCAAAAGCAGTTTTTATTGACGCGCCTGGATCTACTGACCAAAGTGCAGATACTATTATGAACGCGCTTAAAGTTGCGATCCATTTGTCCGTACGGTTAATCGAGATTTTAAATTTTGATGAAGTAAGACCAATTATAATTAAAATAAGAGAAAAACCCGTCCAAAGTGGTTTTATGTAATCTAGCGGGTGGGTGGATGATGCAATCGCATCGTAGGTTGCGGTTTGAGCACCGCCAGCCTTAAATAACTCAATAGAACCTGTGGTGAGGTAAAGCATTGTAAAAAAACAAACACTTACTGCTGCTTTATAATATTTCATGGGGCGAAGTTAATCCAAATGGCGTCTATTGAGAAATACTTTACATATTGTTTTTTGAGTCTATTTTAACATCGATTTCAATGATGGCGCAGTGTGTCTAGATACTAAAGAAATACTCTTATTTTCAATACGAAATTAATCTGATTGAACGCGTTAATTTTTTAAGATAAATTGTTTAAAACGCTTAAATCTTGATATATTTAGTTTTTTTGAAAGACAAGAAGTTTGCAAACATACATAGAGAATTTTTGAATGTATGTATGCCAATAATGCATAAGGCTGACCAAATAATTAGACTTATTGGTGTGTGTTTACCATCTAACAATGCGACTGCAGCGGACATCGCTACGCATACAAGTGTTGCGATGTAAAGCTTCAGTCTAGGTATTTTTCGCCATGAGAAGCAAGATAACTCAGTACGAAACACTAAAAATAACCAGAAGGCACAAGCTGTGGACGTTGCCGCCCCAGCAGCACCGAATTTGGGGATCAACCAGTAGTTTCCAAATGTGTTTAATGTGGCGGCTAAAATCGAAGCGAGCATTGAAAATCCAGTTTTACGAGTAAGGCTAATACCAATTGAGGTTGTTTCTGAGAGGGCATAAAACAAAGGAGCCACCATGCAAGCAGTGACAAGGTATTGAACTTTCACATAAGAATTTGGCAAAAAGAAGGGGATAATCCATGCGAATAATCCAGTAACAGTAATTACCAAAAATACCGCTGCTAAAACGTGTTCGGAAATTTGATCCACTTTTTCTAGGTTAATACCCTCTGCTGCCCATTTAAAAACGGTTGGTGCCCAAATTGTGGTAAAAATACCCGAAAATATCCCAGCAGCCATTGCAATGCTTGTCGCGATAGAATATATCCCCAGTTCTTCAAAAGATGATAAGCTTCTTAGCAATATTTTATCTGTGGCCATCATCGCCCAAGAAGCGACTCCTCCAATTATCAATGGAAGTCCATATTTTAGCATCTGGTAGAGTCTGGTTTTATCAATTGGATGACTGATCGCAACTAACCATTCATTTCTTGTATTCCAAGAATAAATTAGCAACACGGCCATAATTGATAGCGCGTGTGCAATTACCAACTTTTCAAAATTGAAACTCGTTTTTGTAACGACGAAAGCTCCGATAATCAAAAGAAATATAGCTTTAGGCAGCAGTTGGCTCATCGAAAATGCCAACCCTTTTTCTTGCAATCGCAATATGAGGGATAAGAATCTGGAAATATACGTGGTCAACAAGCAAATAACTACCAATACACTAATGAACGCACTTTCAACAGAAAATAATAAAGTAGACAATAATGTCGAGTCAAGAATGATAAATAACAAAAAGGTCGCAGATAAAAGAAGTAAGCCAGGGGCAATGGAAGTTTTCAAAAGTGCAGGCTTTTGAGCTGCCTCATGATACTCACGCACGTACGCTTGATCCAAACCTAAGCTGAAGAGAATTACCGAAAAACTACAAATAAGTTGAAGCATTGAAATTCGACCAATATCCTCTGGCGTAAAAAACCATGCCATTATTGGTAATGCCGCGAAACCTAAAATTGCAGACCCAATAGGCCCAATAGCGAAGTGAAGAATTTTTGATTTATTCATAGTTCCACGACAGAGTTTAAAATGACTGCATTACTCAAAACTATTTTGCGACTAAAATCTCTTCATAGACTGATTTTAGCCGGGACGCGATTGTATCCTCACTAAATCGATCAATACATGATTTTCTAATTCGATTGGCCTCGTAATCACCTGGATTCTTATAAAGTGTCCACATTGCATCAGCGAGGCTTTCGATATCGTCAACCGGTACCAGTAATCCGTCGCCCTCACGAATAATAGATTCAGGTCCACCGCAGCGTGTTGCTACTACAGGTTTACCAAGCGCTAAAGCTTCAATGACGACGACTCCAAATGTCTCATATCGACTTGGCAATACAAACGCATCTGCGTTGGCTACCTCCGCAAGTACCTGTTCCCTTGTTAAGGAACCTAGGAAAATTACTTTGTCAGAGATTGCCAAATCATTTGTGAGACATTTCAGTTTTGAAAGAGCTGGGCCATCACCCCCTATCTTCAGGATAATATTTTCACTCTTTAACAGGAGTTTAGAGAACGCAATTATTAAATTGTCTACTGCTTTTTTATCTGATAACAGAGCAATATTTATAAACGTATAATCGCTTTTTGCTTTGTTAGGCTTGATACGGTGATCTGTGAAAGATTTACTGACAATATTCGGTATGTATATCCAATCCTGACTCTGTGATTCATGGAAACCTTTTAAAAGCCTCGCAAATTCAAGGCTAACAGCTATTCGGCATTTGGCTTTTTCAGACACTCTTTCCGATAGTTTTTTCTGGTTTTTACTAATTAAACCCCGAGCATACGACGTACTGTGTTCTGTTATTACAAATGGAATTTTATGTATTTTAAAAATTTCTACTGCTAGGCACCCGGCATAAAGGGCGGAGTGTACGTGAATAATGTCCGGTTTTCCGTAATCTCGAACATAGCGATCGAATGTATCCATTCCCCGCTTTACCCAATGCCACGCTGCTGCCGATGAAAATCGGGGGAACCAGTTTGTTCCATGGCAGCGAAATGTTGGAATTCCATCATCAATTTCTTTGGCCGTCCCCCGCGGACCCAAAAAAATACTTTTCCAGTTTCTCAACGAGCGCAACTGTGGATAGACGACACCGACTGTGCAATTATGCTTTTGAAGAGCTAGTGCTTGCTCGCGAAAAAAACTACCATTTATATCACTTGGATTGCTTGGATACCAAGAAGGTAGGATAAGAATGTGCATTTTTTTTTTGCCAACTTAAAGTTATTTTTTATCGTTAGTTCGAGACTAATAAGCATTTTTGCGAGAAGGACAGCGGCGCGAAGCTTATTTTGTTCACGTTTCAGTTGTTTTTGTTGGTTCTTCGGAAATTACTAAGGCTTGTACTATTTTCGAAATTTGTTCTTTTGTAATATAAGGATGCATAGGCAGACTTAGTACTTGCGTGGATGCAGTATCTCCAATAGGTAAAATGGCATGAGAATCCGCCACTGCTGGTTGCTTATTTAAAGGGGTAGGGTAATGAACTGCAGTGGGAATTCCCGCCTGCGTTAATTTGTCCTGTGTAACAGCGCGGTTAGGAGTGCGTACGGTGTATTGAGCGTAAACGCTTTTATTATGTGATTCAATATATGGGGTAACAAGTGTATTAATTGTGTTTTGAGAATGTTTGTGTTCGTTGCGGTAACTGGTTATATATTTTTCGTAAATTGACGCGATTTCTCGTCGAAGTAAAATCTCTTCATCGAAAATATCTAGTTTTGGTAACAATATAGCGGCTTGAATAGTATCTAAGCGGCTATTTATTCCCACACGAATATGATGATATCTACCATCCTGCCCGTGACGAGCAATTTGGCGAAGAACTTTAGCCAATTCACAATCGTTTGTGAAGATTGCCCCCCCGTCGCCATAACAACCAAGAGGTTTACTGGGGAAAAAACTAGTACATGCAATTGTAGAAAGATTACAAGAACGTTTACCTTTGTAAGTAGCACCAAAACTCTGTGCAGCATCTTCTATTACAGGAATACCATATTTAACAGCAATAGTATTTATTGCATCAAAATCCGCACACTGCCCATATAGAGAAACTGGGATAATGGCTTTTGTATTCGGGGTAATTGCTGCTTCTAGTTGTTGAGGGTCGAGATTGTACGTGCGGGGATCGATGTCGATGTATACAGGCTTGGCGCCTAGCAGGGCAACTGTTTCAGCAGTTGCGATATATGTAAAGCCTGGCGTGATGACTTCGTCCCCTGGACCAATGCCCAATGCCATTTGGGCGATCTGCAATGCATCAGTACCATTGGCGCAGGTGATGCAGTATTTCGCACCAACAAAATCTGCAAGCCTTTCCTCTAGCTCAGCAACTTCAGGCCCAAGTATATATTGGCCATGGTCTAGTACGCGCTGTATTGCTGATTCAATTTCGCCTCTGATGCGAGCTTGCTGGGATTTTAGATCGATAAATTCTATCACTTGCATACATCCACTTTAATCAGGGAGTTGCCGGTCAGTACGTACCGTGCTCCGGAGTTTGGGCATGTAACTTCACGTTCACCCTTCAAGGGTAGGTCCAATTGTTCTCCAAACTGGCTCATCCAACCAATTTGTCGAGCAGGTACGCCAACCATTAAGGCATAAGCTGGCACATCCTTGTTGATGACAGCACCTGCGCCCACAAAAGCATATTCACCAATTGTAACGCCACACACAATCGTGCAGTTAGCGCCAAGAGTGGCGCCTTTTTTTACAAGCGTGTCCCGATATTGGTCTTTCCGCTCTATCAGTGAGCGCGGGTTGTAGACGTTGGTGAATACCATGCTTGGACCGCAGAATACGCCCTCCTCAAGAGTAACGTTATCGTAGACAGAGACATTGTTTTGCACCTTGCAATGGTCTCTGATGACCACACGGTTGCCGACGAACACGTTTTGGCCGAGTGACACTCCTCGGCCTATGCGCGCTCCGCTACATACATGAACGAAATGCCAGACACGCGAATCTTCGCCAATCTGAGCTCCATCATCGACTATTGCGCTGGGGTGCTGATAATAGGGCATATCAATCTCAACGGTTTAGGATATTAAGAAATGGATGTCCTTCATCGTCCTGAGCCGTGACGAGGTTAGCAGAGCGGATAGTGTTAACAGTTTCTACACAATGACGTGCGTCTTCAATGCCATATCCGCGTCCGGCCAGAATTTCCCGATAGCTAGTAGTGTGTAAATCAGTAAAGCCTTCAGAGAACTCCATTTCCTCGCCATTCACAGTAATGGAGCGGTATGTCGGCTTTTTACCTTGTACCGAAATCGGCAGATCGTTAGCATCAATGGAAAGAAACCAGCGCACACGAGCTTTCTCGTATTCTAGATAGCCTGCTGCTTTATGCTCAGATGTGAAATGTACTACGTTGCGTTGCAGGTTACCGAAAATGAAGTGCAGCATGTCATAAAAATGGACACCGATATTAGTGGCGATTCCAAAGGATTTGCGAGGGTCGCCTTTCCAACTCTCCATGTACCATTTACCACGCGAAGTGATGTAAGTAAGCTCTACATCATATTTGTGCTCGTTTGCTTCTCGGCTCACCTTACTCTTGAGGTCAAGAATTGCTTGGTGATGACGCAACTGAAGGATGTTATATAGCTTATTTCCGGTTTCTTGTTCTACTAGAGCGAGTTCATCAAGGATTTCTGGAGTGGGAACCAGTGGTTTTTCACATATAACGTCACAACCGAGTCTCAGACCGGCAGCAATGTGTGAATGATGAAGGTAGTTGGGTGAACAAATAGACACGTAATCTAGTGCGGTGGCCGCATCACGCTTCAGGCGGTAAGCATGTTCTTGGAAGCACTCAAATTGGGTGAAAAACTCGCTTTCAGGCGAGATGCTATCAATGATGCCGACCGAATCATTTATGTCGTAAGCTGAAACTAGAATGTTGCCGGTGTCTTTAATTGCGCGCATATGACGGGGAGCGATATATCCGGCGGCACCGATCAGTGCAAATTTTTTCATGACATTCCTACCAAATCTGGATAATCCGACAAAACAGTTATTTGGTTTGCCGGTAATTCTCGAAAAATATGAAAGAGATCAGGCCTTGATGATATGTTCAGCTGGGGCGCGGTATTTGCCTCGGCTGTCAACGATCAGGTGGCCAAACTGTTTGATCAGGTCGTAGTCGAATTTATCATGGTCGGTAGCAAGGACAACTGCATCGAAGCTCGCAATGTTTTCAGCGGTTAATTGCTCACTACTTAGATTGAAGTGATGTTCACGCATTTTCGGGAAGACAGGTACATGCGGATCGCTATAGCTAACTATACCACCCTTGGCCTCAATCAATTCCATGATTTCTACCGATGGCGACTCTCGCATGTCATCTACGTTTTTCTTATATGCAATACCAAGTACTAGGATTTTGCTTCCCTTGAGGGACTTTCCACTGTTATTTAGTCCGTCCATAAGTTTGCTTAGTACGTACTCCGGCATGGCTTTGTTGACCTCGCCGGATAATTCGATAAAACGCGTATGTAAACCATATTCGCGCGCTTTCCATGTCAGGTAGAAAGGGTCGATAGGTATGCAGTGGCCGCCGAGGCCTGGACCTGGATAGTAAGCAGTAAAGCCAAAAGGTTTTGTAGCTGCGGCGTCAACAACTTCAAATATATCGATGCCCATGCGGTCCGCAACGATTTTCATTTCGTTAACCAAGCCGATATTTACTGCTCGGTGTATGTTTTCCAGCAACTTGGTCATCTCTGCAGCTTTAGTTGAGCTAACCTGCACTATTTGGTCGATAGCTTGCTCATATAAAGCTACGCCCACTTCAAGGCAGGCAGTAGTGTGACCGCCTATTACTTTCGGAATAGTGCGAGTTTCGAAATTCGGGTTGCCGGGATCTTCGCGTTCCGGAGAGTAAACCAGAAAAATATCTTTGCCGACAGTCAAACCACCTTCTTGTACGCGTGGTAGTAATTCTTCTTCGGTAGTACCTGGATAGGTGGTGCTTTCTAGAGAAACGATTTGTCCAGGTCTAAGGTATGTCTTAAGTGCATTTGTTGTACTGATCACGTAGCTCATATCTGGCTCGCGATATTTGTTAAGTGGTGTAGGCACACAGAGGATTAAAGCATCGCATTCATCGACTTTGCTGAAATCGGTAGTTGCAGTAAAGCCGGATTGGCGTGCGCTGGAAATTTTTTCGGCAGAAATATGTTCGATATAACTTTGGCCTGCATTCAGCTTGGACACTTTATTTTCATCAATATCAATGCCTAACACTCGAAAGCCGATAGAGTTATAACGCAGCATCAATGGTAGGCCAACATATCCCAAGCCGACGATGCCAATGATGGCTTCCTTGCTTTTAAATTTGGCGATGCTTGCTTGCAGATGTTCGGACATAAAAAACTCGTTGGTAAGGACAAAGTAAATGATTCGGAAAGTATATCGCCGCGCTTGGCTTTCTCGCACGGAGCGCACCCGGAGGGGTGTCAGGTACACAGGTTTAATAAATGTCTTTCGAAAGTAGAGTGAAAGGGGTTTTGATTAAGATCTTAATATCCAGCCATAACGACCAGTTATTTATATAAGCGAGGTCGAGTTCAACACGTTTTTCCATTTTATCAATTGTTTCAGTCTCGCCACGAAACCCGCTTATCTGAGCAAGACCGGTAATGCCTGGTTTGATGCGATGGCGGGCCATATATGCATCAATTTTACCTGTGTAGTAATCGTTGTGTGCTATGGCATGAGGTCGTGGGCCTACCAATGACATCCGGCCTTGTAACGCATTGAACAATTGAGGTAATTCGTCAATGGAGGTGCGGCGGATGAATTTGCCCACTCGGGTGATACGCGTATCGCCACGACTGGCCTGTTTGACTTCCTGATCGTCGTGTATTCGCATGGATCTAAATTTCCATACTTTTATTATTTTTCCGTTCCATCCGTGACGCTTCTGCTTAAAAAGTACCGGTCCTGGAGATGAAAGCTTCACCGCGACCGCAGTTGCAAGTATTACGGGGCTTAGCAAGATAATAGCTACCAAAGCTACCGTACGGTCGAGTAAAGCTTTAGACAGTGCGGCGGTAGGATAAGAAGTCAACGGGCTTTCATTTAGGTGAATCGCGGGAAGTCCTTCGATCTCTGAAACCGAATGATTCAACAAAATCAGACTGCGCAAATCGGGTATCCAGATGACATCGACGCTTGAATCAAGAAGGTCGATATACAAACTTTCGATTTGCTCTGCTTCTGCTAGTGGAAGGGCGATGTAAAGGCGGCGAATGCGGTGGGTCGCGATTAGATCGCGCAGGTGAGCAAGATTGCCTAGGAGGGGATACTCACTGTGGCTCGGTAGCGGATGGTCATGTGCTGCAACTAAACCTATTAATGGTTCATTGTTGTGCCGGGCCAGCTTGTCTGCGAGATCAAGTGCGAGCTCGCCAGTGCCTACAATTATAGATTTACGAGCCGATTGAATCTTCTGCTGATAACGTTTGGCGAGATTATGCAGCGGTACGTAGAGAACCGCTTGCAAGGCGAACCCGGACAAGGCCAGTGTAATAATTACCTCGCGTGAGAAAAGCTCACTGGTTTTGGTGATGAAGGCCATAACCATCAAGCCGGATAATAATACTAGCCAACCAGCAAGCAAGCGACCAAGGCCCGCGATATAACCGTGGTGTTTATGGTAGACCTGCATCATCGAGTAAGCCGGCACGGAGCCGAGTAACATAAGTACGCTCAGGATGCGGTACTGGGTTTCTACTTCACCTGTCTTTATCACTGCCAGTGCGCACAGCAAGAGAATTAGTACAGAGATTGCGGCCACCCATTGGGCCCAGAAAGTAAGCCCCTGGCCTGCAGGCATCGTGGTGTTACGCTTGCGAATCAAGATAATGTCCCTTGCGTGGAAATGGGCATAACCATCCAGGCTGTGCCCGCTGTATAGAGGGTTTAGCTCTGTTCAGCTGGAGTTACTGTTTGAGCCTGAGGCACAAACCGGTCGTTGTCGTGGCGTCCCCCTTATCCGTGGGAGGGGATGCACTTTGCCTTGGCCGATATCAAGGTTTTGGGCACGCTACCGCCCCAGGATTCACCGTTGGTTTCCTGAAAACGTGCGCCGTGGGTGCGACGTGAGCCGTATGCGCAAGCGCTGGCAATTTTTTGGGGATGAGGATCAATCAGGCAGGCCGAGTCTGGGCTCGGTTAATGGCAAGCAGAGGAGATGAGTCTGTCCTTGACTGCTGCACAACATGGGGTCTGTGCAATGGCATCCTGCCGGAATGAGTTGTTACCTCAGCCGACGGCGCATTTTACTGATTTGGTGGGAAAAGTGAAGGTAAAAACAGTTTTGTTTGAAAGATCCTACAGTCGGAACTGTGTGTTTTGAGTGGTGGGTCACAGGGGGGGTGTTTGGGGTGACTGGTGAGTCTTTGGATTTTGGTAAGGGGTTTATTCTGCTGGCTGAGACGGATGTTGGGGACATGGATTTGGGTAAACGAGTAGCAATTTTGGACTGGTGTTGCCGGTAATGATAGGTATTTCGTTCAAGGGCAGTAGGGCAAAAAATCGCAGCCTTCGGCAGCTCCTGCCAGGGGAGCGGCGGTGGAGGGGATATAGAGGATTGTTTTTGTTATATAGAGCGACTGGTGTCAGCTTTTTCTATTGCGGTGATCGGGATGCTTAGGGTGTGTTCGCGGTGGAGGAGTTGCAAGAGGATCACGATGCGTTCGGCGCCGTCGTGGGAGAGGAAAATGGCCTCAAGTTCTTTGTAGCTGCCGCTGGTGATGCGTACCTGGTCACCGGGCTCGAGTGCTAAAGAGTCTTTAGGTGTTTCAGTGAGTTGGCTCTGAAGTCGATTTTGGAGCTGTTCGATGAGTTTATCCGCTACGGCGATGGGTTGCTTTCCGAACGTGACCAGTTGGTTGACTCCGCGGGTTGAGCGGATGGGGTGCCAGTTGTCGTTGAGTTGATCGAGCCGTATGAACAGGTAGCCGGGGAACAATGACTCCACCGAAGTTATGCGACGGCCGCGTTGGATACGTTCTACATGTTGGGTGGGGCGGTAGCACTTGAAGGCTTGGCGCGTCAGGTTTTCCTCTGCGCGTGAGTCTTGTCGTGGCTTGCACTGAATCAGGTACCAGCGGGGCAGCGGGTGCTGAGGAGGCATGCTAAAAGCTCTCTTGGGTAGATCAGGGCAGCGGCGCTGCCCTGATATCCGGTGCTATTTTTTGTCTGAAGCGTATTCGTACTGGTAGTAGCTGTAGCTGCCGTAGCCATAGGCCGATGCTTTACGTTCCACGGCGTTGAAAATTGCGCCTTTGACGACGATACCGTTTTGTTCGAAGCGACGCTTGGTCACCTGAATTTCTTTGGCCGCGTTTACACCGAAACGAGTTACAATCAGGCTTGTACCAGCCTGCCGTCCTACAAGGGCTGCATCGGTAACTGCCAGAATCGGCGGAGTGTCGATAATAACTAGGTCATACAAGCTACTAACTTTTTCTAGGAACCGGGTGAAGTTGCTGTGCATCAATAATTCTGATGGGTTGGGCGGGATCTGCCCTCGAGTGATGATGTGTAGGTTTTCCACTTCCGTCGAATAAGTCGCTGTGTTTAGGTCAATTTTACCTGCCAGAAGATCAGACAATCCATTGCTCAGGTCTTTTCGGAACAGTTTGTTCAGATAACCTTTGCGCATGTCGGCGTCTACGAGCAGTACCCTCTGCCCTGTCTGAGCGATAATTGCTGCCAGATTGCAAGATACGAAAGATTTGCCAACAGCTGGGCTTGGGCCGGAAATCATTAAAATATTGTTCTTTGCTTCAAGAGTCGCGAAGTGAAGGCTCGTACGTAGGCTTCGTAATGATTCAATCGCTAAGTCAGCAGGGTTGTTCACTGCAAGTAGCAACGAACCAGCACTTTCGCTACTTCCACTTTTTAAACTGCTTTCAATTAACGACTGCCCTTTGCTAAGTGGGATAGATGCGTAGACAGGAATGCCAAGTTGTTCGATAGCTTCTGGGTCTTCGATGCCCCGGTTCATCGATTTTCGGATCAATACGTAAGCAACAGCAAGCAACCCACCTAGCACAGTGGCGATTAGCACAATCAACAATTTTCTTGGTCTGACCGGTTTTTCAACGTTCGCATCTGCGGAATCAATTACGCGGACATTACCTACCGTTCCGGCGCGAACGATGTCGAGCTCTTGTGTTTTATTCAGTAGCTGCGTATAGATTTCGGTAGTGACCTGCATGTCACGCGCCAATCGGAGCAATTCCTGCTGGGTCTCCGGAAGATTTTTTACTTTCTTCTCAAGAGCGAGTTTTTGTCCAGCTAGTTGGCCCATTTGAGTCATTAAAGCCTGGTAGGCCGGATGTTCACGAGTGAAACGATGTTCCATTTCAGCTTGTTTAAGCTTGAGTTCGGAGATAAGAGTTTCCAGCGCCACGATTTGATCTAGCACCGCTTTGGTTTCGATTGTTATATCTACGGAACGGGCGCTGGTTTGATAAGCGTTAAGCTTGCCTTCGGCTTTCTCAAGCTGTTTCCGTACGTCAGGTATTTGTGTGCGTAGAAACTCTAGACTTTGTGCGGCTTCAGCCGAGTTGCGCTGTACGTTCTGCAATACATAAAGATGGCTGATCTCGTCCAGTACTTTGCTCGCTTGCACGGGATCATCATTTTCTAGCGAAAGGGCGATAATGCCAGATTCTTTGCCGCGCTCGCTGGCCGATACATCTTCTTGATATTGCAAGATGGTGTTAAGGCGACGCTGTTTGGTAACACCGAATAGTGCTCCTTTATTCGCGTTCAAAGTAGAAATTTGTACCCTGAAGCCATTCTGCTCGAGTTTATCGCCAGTTTGACCATTCACGAGCACTTCGTCTTCGTCATTTATAATTGTGAAGGCGCCATTACCTTCTGCTCGGAGAGTCATAGGCTCTCCTAAGTAAGCGTCTGGCACTTCCAGTTGGAATATTTCGAGTTTCTCTCCACCCCATGTGTAGCTGTTTAGGCCAAGCAGAGGTGAGGCCAGTTCGTTTAGACTATCAGGTTGAAAATGTCGACTTAGGAAGTGCCCAATCAGCGGAAAATAATTTGGCTCGACAATGATATCAAGCTTAAGGTTTTCCACTGCCTTCCCCAGAACAGCCCGGGATTTCAGCAATTCTATTTCAGTAACGGCAGGGGAGGTTCCGCCGAACATTTCGCTCATTTCACCCATGCCACCTAGCGCGGCCATTCCGCCTTTTTTTTCTTCGACCTGAACGAGAGCATTTGCCTGGTAGACAGGTGTGGAAAGCAGGGCATAAGAAACACCCACTGCGCAAAAAAACGCAGTAATACTGATGATAATCCACTTGCTATCGAGCAAAGTGCCGAATAACGCGAGCAGATCGATATCATCATCGTCGTCGCGGTGATCCTGAATAGGTAGGCTGTTTTGGCTTGGCATGCGGGGTACTTTTACAAGAGGTGATTATAGTTTTTGCGACCAGCTGTCGACGCCTTGCGTCATCAACTGGTAGACGTGTTCGAATGCGACTTTCTGCTGGCGGTACGGGTCCGGGATTTCCTGGTTGTTCTGCCACTTGCCTAGCAGGAACGTCTTGCCGCGTACTTCCGGGGCCATGCGCGCGATGCTGTCTACATGGCGTTGTTCCATGGTCAGTATTACATCGGCCTGTTGCAGCATTTCTCGAGTCAATTGCCGACCTTTATGGTCTGGCAGGTCGCCGCCGTGCTCGCGCAGGACTTCCAGTGCGGTGGCGTCCATGGATTTGTCCACGAGGGCGCCGAGGCCGGCTGAGCTTATGACTTTGCCGCGATGGGCCAGCTTGCTTTTCAGCAGGGCTTCTACGGTGGGGCTGCGGCAGATGTTGCCGATGCAAACGACCAGGATTTTATTGAACATAGGGCTGCGCAGGTTACGGGATCGAGTGTTTTGACCGCACAGGCAGCAGGAGGAGGGGGATGGAAGTCCTTTCCAGCGCAACAGTACGGCCTTCTCCGGTGCATTACTGCTGCCGGGGCCATTTTAAAAGCGTGCACTCTAGTGGCGTAGGGGGGGAGGGTCAAGGCTCCGTTGACACTTTCTGTCATACGGGCGTTTGCTTGGCCCTGATGACTATGCCGCCAGCATTGGGTAGGTGAATAGCCCGAAGTGCAGCAGGTTTAACCCGAAATGTGTGGCGATGGCGGCTGCCAGTCCGCCATAGCGGTAGGCCAGGCCGTAGCCGATGCCGGCCAGGGTTGCCAGCAGGACCCACTGCCAACCCGCGCCCCAGTGCGCCAGGCCGAAAACTGTTGCGGCGATTAACACGGCCAGGTTTTCGCCGTAGGGCAGGTGTTTGAGTCGTTGGCTCAGGCTGCCTTGTATATAGCCGCGGAACAGGGCTTCTTCTACCAGGGTAACCAATAGCAGGTTGTTGAGGAGCCAGATGCGGGCGACGTCGGGCCATTTTGGCGACCATTCGATGATGCCCAGCAGCCTGGCGCTGGCGAAGGTGGCGAGTGCGGTGAGGGTCAGGGCGATGGCGCTGGTTTTCAGGGTTGGGCTGAAGGCGCGTTGGGCGATGATCCAGGGGCAGGCGAGCAGGAGCCAGAAGCCGAGTAGCGGTTTGTCGAGGTTTAGGTACATCGAGAATGGAGTGGCGTTTTCGCTGAAGCGTTGCGGCTCGATGACTTGGGCGTTGTGGAAGCCTGGAAGGTAGTGGAGGGCCAGGGCTATCGCCATGAGAACGAACAGGCTGTGGCCGAGGTAGCGGGCGTAGCGGTGGTTTTGGGGTTGGACGGCGAAGCCGGCTAGCAGGAGCAGGGTGATGGGGATGCTGGCCTGGAGTGACAGTTGGCCGAAGGTGAGCGCCAGGACGTAGCCGGCGGTGAGCATGGTGAGGTACGGCCAGGGGAGGCGGAGCATTGGGTCATCCTTGGGTGGCGCGTTATTCAGGAGAATAGTTTAGGCAGAAGCGGGGGCGGCAATGAAGGCTGCAGATTAAGTTGTTTTTAAATTTCACACGAACCTTCTATCGTATTAGGAACGTGTCCGAATGGGAACATGGTGCCGCGAGGCAAATTAGCAGTGTGAATAGCCAAGACACGTAGATTGGTCATCCCTTACCTCAAAATTTTCGGATGTTTGAGCGAATGTCGTTCGTGTTTAAGTTTAATGAGTATTGCTTCCATGGGTACTCGTCGATCGAAAGGTGTTTCTCAAACTCCCTAACTTGCGAAGAGGGAGAAAATTTTAGTTTTTGCTCCCTTAATGTTGAAATATAAGTGATTGCGTTGATTTTGTTGTGATAAAAGCGTGCCTGGTTTGTATTAGCTGTTTTTTGACGTTTGTACGTGTCCCAATCTATCTTCTCCGAAGGGTTGTTGTAGCGTTGCGCAGTGTTGTTTTTGACGGCATTAGGGAGGCCGGGCACCTCATTTTCACTCAAGGAAGTCCACGAGTTTACTAAAGTATTTCTTCTGGTTTTAGCGTCGAGATGGTGAAAATCTTCAAACCAAAATGGTTTCGTTGTTGGTTCTTTGACCAGTTTTGGTCTGGGGATTTTGAATGTTGTATAGAGTATGCGCCGGTGAAGGACATGCTTGAGCATACGTCCAGTCGGATCGCCATTGTTGATCGGATCCCCGGCGCAGTATGCATATGCATTCAAGCCACCGTCTCCAAACGGACTCCAGCTGTCAGGGCTGTTGAATTGCATCAATACTGGGTTGTATTGGCGATAGCCATTGCCGAGATGGTAATGGCCTGTCACCGGGTCCGGACTTTCGCCGTTGAAGCCGAGCAAGCTGAGTAAGCCGCTTGTTAGCGTTCGATAGCCGTAGGGTGCGTAGGCAAAAGCGTATCGCAAGTTGCCGTGGGTTGCGCGTAGTACCGATCGTTGCAGGTCGGTTGCCAACAGGGCGCTAGAGGCCGCTGCGCCATCTTGATGATGTTGCGCCAGTAACTGGTCTTCGTGCTGCAAGATGCTGCGGTGGGAGGTGCCTTGTATCTCGGTGGATAGGCGCGTCTGGCAGTAATAGCGCTGGATGTGAGGTTGGTCGGAGGGGGTGCAATGGGTCAGGCGGTCGAGTGGGTCGTATGTATAGCGAGCCAGGGTCAAGTGAGTATTGGTTAGCATTGAGGGGATCCCTGGGCGCGAGAATTCGTGAGCTCAGGATCGTTGGTTTGTGAGGTTCTGCCTACTATCAGAACTGCTAGGTAGGGTTGGTCTACGATCTCGGGTGAGCGCCTTCACTTAGTGGATTTGGCGCATTGTCGACCGCTATCGCGAGCAGGCTCGCTCCTACAGGGGATTGGGGTGTTGGGGGGACTTGAAGTCCCCCCAGTTGGGTTATGAAGCTATCAGTTGGCGCAGTACGTAGTGCAGGATGCCGCCGGATTTGAAGTATTCAACTTCGTTTAGCGTGTCGATACGGCATAGCACTTCGATTCTTTCGCGGCTGCCGTCTTCACGGGTGATGACCAGGGTCAGATTCATCCGTGGAGTCAGTTCCACTCCTGTCAGCCCGAGAATATCGAGCGTCTCCTTGCCCGTGAGTTTCAGACTCTTACGGTTCTGATCCAGTTTGAACTGCAACGGCAGCACTCCCATGCCCACCAGGTTGGACCGGTGGATCCGCTCGAAGCTCTCTGCAATAACCGCTTTCACCCCCAGCAAGTTAGTGCCTTTGGCCGCCCAGTCGCGACTGGAGCCGGTGCCGTATTCCTGGCCGGCGATGACCACCAGCGGGGTGCCGGCGGCCTGGTAGCGCATGGCGGCGTCGTAGATCGCGACCTTTTCTCCCGTAGGGATGTAGATCGTGTTGCCGCCTTCTTCGCCGCCGAGCATTTCGTTGCGAATGCGGATGTTGGCGAAGGTGCCGCGCATCATGACTTCGTGGTTGCCGCGGCGTGAGCCGTAGGAGTTGAAGTCGCGCGGTTCCACGCCTTTGTCGCGCAGGTATTGGCCGGCGGGGCTGTCGACCTTGATGTTGCCGGCGGGGGAGATGTGGTCGGTGGTGACGGAGTCGCCGAGCATGGCCAGGACCCGGGCGCCGGCGACATCCTTGACCACTGGTGGCGGGCCGCCGATGTCGTCGAAGAACGGGGGGTGCTGGATGTAGGTGGAGTCGTCCTGCCAGACGTAGGTCGCGGCTTGCGGGACTTCGATGGCTTGCCATTGCTCGTCGCCGGCGAAGACTTCGGCGTATTCCTTGTGGAACATGGCGGTGTTGACCTGGTTTACCGCGTCGGCGATTTCCTGGGTGCTGGGCCAGATGTCGCGCAGGTACACCGGGTTGCCGTCCTGGTCGTTGCCCAGGGGTTCGCTGCTGATGTCGGTGCGCACGGTGCCGGCCAGGGCGTAGGCGACGACCAGTGGTGGGGAGGCGAGCCAGTTGGTTTTCACCAGCGGGTGCACGCGGCCTTCGAAGTTGCGGTTGCCGGACAGGACCGAGGCGACGGTGAGGTCGGCTTTCTGGATGGCTTTTTCGATCGGTTCCGGCAGCGGGCCGGAGTTGCCGATGCAGGTGGTGCAGCCGTAGCCGACCAGGGCGAAGCCGAGTTGATCGAGGTATTGGGTCAGGCCTGCGGCCTTGTAGTAGTCGGTGACGACTTTCGAGCCGGGGGCCAGGGAGCTTTTTACCCAGGGTTTGCGCGTCAGGCCTTTTTCCACGGCTTTTTTCGCCACCAAACCAGCCGCCATCATCACGCTGGGGTTGGAGGTGTTGGTGCAGGAGGTGATGGCGGCGATGACCACGGCGCCGTTTTTCAGGCGATAGGTGTGGCCGTCGTATTCGTAGTCGGTTTCGCCGACCAGGTCGGCGTTGCCCACGGCCACTCCGCCGCCGCCTTCACTTTCCAGACGACCTTCTTCCTTGCTGGTGGGTTTGAATTGCAGGTCGATGAAGTCGCTGAAGGCTTGGGCGACATTGGGCAGCGAGACGCGGTCTTGCGGGCGTTTCGGCCCGGCGAGGCTGGCTTCGACGCTGGCCATGTCCAGGGCCAGGCTGTCGGTGAATGCCGGCTCCTTGCCCGGCAGGCGCCACAGGCCCTGGGTTTTGCAGTAGGCCTCGACCAGTTTTACGGTTTCTGGTGGGCGGCCCGAGAGGCGCAGGTAGTCGAGCGTGACGTCGTCTACCGGGAAGAAGCCGCAGGTGGCGCCGTATTCCGGGGCCATGTTGGCGATGGTCGCGCGGTCGGCCAGGGGCAGGTCGGCGAGGCCGTCACCGTAGAATTCGACGAATTTGCCGACCACGCCTTTCTTGCGCAGCATCTGGGTGACGGTGAGCACCAGGTCGGTGGCGGTGATGCCTTCCTTGAGCTTGCCGGTGAGTTTGAAGCCGATGACTTCCGGGATCAGCATCGACACCGGCTGGCCGAGCATCGCCGCTTCCGCTTCGATCCCGCCGACGCCCCAGCCGAGTACGCCAAGGCCGTTGATCATGGTGGTGTGGGAGTCGGTGCCGACCAGGGTGTCGGGGAAGGCGTAGGTGCGGCCGTCTTCATCTTTGGTCCAGACGGTGCGCCCGAGGTATTCGAGGTTGACCTGGTGGCAGATGCCGGTGCCCGGTGGCACTACGCTGAAGTTGTCGAAGGCGCTCTGGCCCCAGCGCAGGAACGCGTAGCGCTCGCCATTGCGCTGCATTTCGATGTCGACGTTCTGCTCGAAGGCGCCGGCGCTGCCGAATTTGTCGACCATCACCGAGTGGTCGATCACCAGGTCGACGGGGGACAGCGGGTTGATGCGTTGCGGGTCGCCGCCGGCCTTGGCCATGGCGGCGCGCATGGCGGCCAGGTCGACCACGGCGGGTACGCCGGTAAAGTCTTGCATCAAGACGCGCGCGGGGCGGTATTGGATTTCCCGGTCGGAGCGGCGCTCTTTGAGCCAGGCGGCAATGGCCTTGAGGTCGGCGCCGGTGACGGTTTTTTCATCTTCCCAGCGCAGCAGGTTTTCCAGCAGCACTTTCAACGACATGGGCAGTTTGTCGAGATCACCGAGGCTTTTGGCAGCGTCGGGCAGACTGAAATAATGGTAGGTCTTGTCGTCGACTTGCAGGGTCTTGAGGGTTTTCAGGCTATCGAGGGACGGCATTACGATCACTCCTTTTGATCCGCACGGCTACGGACTGAGGGGACGAACTGAGGTCTAAACCTAGTCCTGTTTGCGGCTTAAAGCTAATAACTGGACTCTATGGACAGGTCCAAGGTTCCGAACTCGGCTATCATGCGCCGGTTTTCGTGACAGGCTTTGCTACAGGGCAAGTTGCGCAGCGATTCATTGCCGATTGCCCAGGAGATTTAATGAACACCCTCTTTATGCACTGCCGGCCGGGCTTCGAAGGCGAAGTCTGCTCGGAGATTTCCGAGCATGCCGCTCGCCTGAACGTGGCCGGTTATGCCAAGGCCAAGACCGCCAGCGCCTTCGCCGAATTTATCTGCACCGAGGAAGACGGTGCCGAGCGCCTGATGCGCGGGCAGCGTTTTGCCGATTTGATTTTTCCGCGCCAGTGGGCTCGCGGGATGTTTATCGAGTTGCCGGAAACTGATCGCATCAGTGTGATCCTCGCGCACATGGCGGATTTCCCGCTGTGTGGCAGCCTGTGGCTGGAGATGGTCGATACCAACGATGGCAAGGAGCTGTCGAATTTCTGCAAGAAGTTCGAAGTGCATTTGCGCAAGGCGCTGCTGGCGGCGGGCAAGCTGGTGGAAGACCCGCTGAAGCCGCGCTTGCTGTTGACGTTCAAGAGTGGGCGCGAAGTGTTCATGGGGTTGGCGGAGTCGAACAATTCGGCGATGTGGCCGATGGGTATTCCGCGGTTGAAGTTCCCCCGTGAGGCGCCGAGCCGGTCGACGCTGAAGCTGGAAGAGGCGTGGCACCATTTTATCCCGCGTGACCAGTGGGATGAGCGTTTGCACAGTGACATGACCGGCGTGGACCTTGGTGCGGCGCCGGGTGGCTGGACCTGGCAGCTGGTGAATCGCGGGATGCTGGTGACGGCGATCGATAACGGGCCGATGGCGGAAAGCCTGATGGAAACCGGGTTGGTGCAGCATTTAATGGCGGATGGTTTTACCTTCAAGCCCAAGCAGCCGGTGGATTGGATGGTGTGCGACATCGTCGAGAAGCCGGCGCGCAATGCGGCGATGCTGGAGGAGTGGATCGGCGAGGGGCATTGCCGTGAGGCGGTGGTGAACCTGAAGTTGCCGATGAAGCAGCGCTATGCCGAGGTTAAGCGCTTGCTGGAGCGAATTGCCGAGGGGTTCAAGGCGCGGGGGATTCGGGTGGAGATTGGCTGCAAGCAGCTGTATCACGACCGGGAAGAAGTGACGTGCCATTTGCGGCGGATTGATGTGAAGAAACCCAAGTCCCGCTGAGGCGGTGATACATGTGTGGGTGCACGGTTCTTGTGGGAGCAAGGTTCATGTGGGAGTAGGGCTTTGTGGGAGCAAGGCTTGCCCGCGATGGCAATCTTGAGGGCCCCATCGCGGGCAAGCCTTGCTCCCACAAAAGCAGTAGTCTCACAGGGCAGGCATGTCGTTCCTACAGATGACGTTCAACCCGACATTGCGCGACAATGTCGGCCAGTTTCAGGAGTGAATCATGAGTGAAATGCTTGATACGCCGGTTGACGGCACCCTCGACGCCACCGGCCTCAACTGCCCGGAGCCGGTGATGATGCTGCACCAGCACATCCGTGACCTGGTGCCTGGCGGCCTGTTGAAGGTGATCGCTACCGACCCGTCGACCCGGCGCGATATCCCCAAGTTCTGCGTGTTCCTTGACCATGAGTTGGTTGGGCAGCATGAAGAGGCAGGGACTTACCTGTACTGGATTCGCAAGAAAACCGCCTGAACGTTTGGGGGACCTGGCTTGCCTGCAATTGCTATGGCGGATGTGACACCGCCATCGCTGGCAAGCCAGGCGCCTACAGGGTTGTGCGGATGCGTCGGCGGGCGCTGCGGGTCAGGCGGATCGATAACATCAGCGCCGCGCAGCTCAGGCCGACGATCAGGCCTTGCCATAGCCCGCTCGGGCCGCTTGGGGGGCCAAGCCAGTCGGTAAGGCCCAACGCGTAACCGACGGGCAAGCCGATGCCCCAGTAGGCGAACAGGGTCAGGATCATCGTCACCCGGGTGTCCTGATAGCCGCGCAAGGCGCCGGCTGCCGTGACCTGGATCGCGTCGGAGAACTGGAACAGCGCCGAATACACGATCAGCATCGCCGCGACATGAATCACCGTCGGGTCCGAGGTGTAGATAGTCGCGATCTGCTCGCGCAGCAACAACATCATGCTCGCCGAGATACACGCATACGCCAGGGCAGTGCCCATGCCGACTCCCGCAGCAAACCGGGCTTCCCGCGGTTGCTGGCGCCCGAGTGCCTGGCCGACGCGCACGGTGACGGCCATGCCGAGGGAGTAGGGGATCATGAACACCAGGGAGCTGAAGTTGAGGGCGATCTGGTGGCCGGCCACCACGGTGGCGCCGAGGCTGCCGATCAGCAGGGCGATCACGGCAAAGATGCTCGACTCGGCAAACACCGCGATACCGATCGGCAGGCCGATGCCGAGCAGGCGCTTGATCACCGACCACTGTGGCCAGTCGAAGCGGCTGAACAACTGGCTCGACTGATAGGCCGGCGCCCAGCGTTCCCAGCCGGCCATGCCAATGGCCATTACCCACATCACGATCGCCGTGGCCCAGCCGCAGCCGACGCCGCCCATGGCCGGTACGCCGAAGTGGCCATAGATGAAGATGTAGTTGAGCGGGATGTTCAGCGCCAGGCCACACAGGCCGAGAACCATGGCGGGGCGGGTGCGTCCCAGGCCGTCACTGAAGCAGCGCAACACGTGATAGAGCGCCACCGCAGGCAGGCCGCTGGCGATGCCGTGCAGGTATTGCATGCACGGGCCGATGAGTTCGGGGTCGACGTTCATCAGGTGCAGGATCGGCTCTGCGCTGAGCAGCATACCGGTGGCCATCAGGCCCACCACCAATGCCAACCACAGGGCCTGGCGCACGATCGGGCCGATTTCGCTGTGGGTGCCGGCGCCGAATCGCTGGGCGACTTTGGGGGTGGTGGCCAGCAGGGTGCCGGTCATCAGCAGGAACACCGGGACCCAGATCGAATTGCCCAGGGCCACGGCGGCCAGGTCCCGCGGCCCGACCCGACCGGCCATGACCGCATCGACGAACCCCATGGCCGTGGTGGCCAGCTGCGCGATCATGATCGGCAAGGCCAGGCCCAGCAGATTTTTCAGCTCCAGGCGCACCCGGGCCGGGCGGGTGAGGGGGCTGCAAGTGGAGCGGTCAGTGGCGGAATTCAAGGCGAAACGTCCAAAGGTATTTGATGCGCGAGGCGGGGCATTCTACGCGTTGACGTAGTGGTCAGGAAAATAGCTGTGTTGAGGATTTGTAAGCGGCCCGCGACCCCGCCCCCTTCGCACAGCCACCGCAACCTTTGTAGCAGCTGCCGAGGTACGAGGCTGCGTTGCGGTCCGCAGGACCGCCCATGGGGGCCGCTTCGCAGCCCAACGCAGCCTCGTGCCTCGGCAGCTGCTACAGGGGGAGGGTGTTTGGCGGGTAGAAGGGGGGCGGTGTCAGGTGGGTAAGGATACGGTGTTTGGCAATCAATCAGAGCAATGCCTGCTGGCCCACTACGTCCTTCTACGCCTACACTGCCGATCCCCCAAAGGAGCCCGCCATGCTGATTGTTGCCGACGAAAATATCCCGCTGCTCGATGCCTTTTTCGAATCTTTCGGTGAAATCCGCCGGGTACCTGGGCGGTCCATCGATCGCGCCACCGTCGAACAGGCCGACGTGTTGCTGGTGCGCTCCGTGACCAACGTCAATCGCGCATTGCTCGAAGGCAGCAAGGTGCGGTTTGTCGGCACGTGCACCATCGGCACCGATCACCTCGATCTCGACTACTTTCAACAGGCCGGCATCACCTGGTCCAGCGCCCCCGGCTGCAATGCCCGCGGCGTGGTCGACTATGTGCTCGGCAGCCTGCTGACCCTGGCCGAGATCGAAGGCGCGGACCTCAAGCAGCGTACGTATGGCGTGGTCGGCGCCGGTGAAGTGGGCGGGCGTCTGGTCCAGGTGCTGCGCGGGCTGGGCTGGAACGTGTTGGTCTGCGACCCACCGCGCCAGGCCGCTGAAGGCGGTGATTTTGTCAGCCTCGATCAGATCATCCAGCAATGCGACGTCATCAGCCTGCACACCCCGTTGAAGAAACACGGCGCGCAGTCCACCTGGCACCTTTTCGACAAAAATCGCCTGGATCAGCTCAAACCTGGCACCTGGCTGATCAACGCCAGCCGTGGTCCGGTGGTCGACAACGCCGCGCTGCGCAATGTGCTGCTGCAGCGCGAAGACCTGCAGGCGGTGCTGGATGTCTGGGAGGGGGAGCCTGAGGTCGATGCGGCGCTGGCGGATCTGTGCGTGCTCGCGACTCCGCACATCGCCGGTTATAGCCTGGATGGCAAGCAGCGCGGCACGGCGCAGATTTACCAGGCGTTTTGCGCTTTCCTCGGGCAGCCAGCGACGGTGAGCCTGAGCGATCTGCTGCCGGCGCCCTGGTTGGCGCAGGTCACCTTGCATGCCCAGACGGATCCGGCCTGGGCGCTGGCGATGCTGTGCCGCGGGGTGTACGACCCGCGCCGTGATGATGCGGATTTTCGGCGCAGTCTTGTAGGAACAGTGAGTGAACAGCGTGCGGCATTTGACGGGTTGCGCAAGCATTACCCATTGCGGCGGGAGATTGATGGGTTGCAGGTGAGGATTGAGGGGGAGTCGCTGGAGTTGCGGGGGATTGTGGCGGCGTTGGGGGCTGCGGCTGTCTGAAAATCCGGGTTCGCCTATTCGCGAGCAAGCCCGCTCCCCCAGGTCCTGCATCTAATCATGTGTGGGTGGGCTTGCGCGCGAAGGGCGGCACCACCCACGTGAATTTGCTGAATTTGGATTACAGGTCATGACTATCCGAAGGCAGCCTACTCCACCCAAGCATCACTTCGTCCTACCTTTCCTGGCCCCCTCTTCTCACCGCCGTCAAAATTTCGCGTGGGGGTTGCCCAGCTCGTTGTAGCCGAGCATTGAGTACCTCATTTGCTGCTCTAAGTGCTTCTTGTCGCACAACATTTCGCTGTTGAATAATCGCTTGGTCTCGAATTTCGATGTCGCGCATACGTGCGCTCGGACGAGTTCCCGTTGCATCACCGCCGCCCCGTATTGGTTGTCGAGCTCTCGTTACCATCCTCCCATTACTGTCTCGTCCAGTCACCCAGATGTTCCCCCTGCTGTCTTTATGCATCCCCTGCCTTCGGGTGACAGAGTGAGAGACTGCGGCTTGCAGGTTCGGGTTTTGTGAATAACTCCCGGTCATCGATCTATTACCCAGCGCGGTTAACCCATCTCTTTGCGCCCCTGCGGCATACCCGTCGTAGTTCCGCGTGGTAGTGGTGCCTGTGCTGCCAATTGCGGGATTGTTATTTCCTCTAGGCCCCGGTGCTCCCATAACTAATACACCTATATCAGCTAAGGAAGAAGATTGCCCTGTGCGAGCCGTTCCCGAGGGCGACCCTCCGGCCTGGCCGAGTGCATACATCGCCTCCTGCCTGTTAATACCTGCACTTATAGAGCGACTATGGCGTGCATTGATGCTCACTTGCGATGCCCCGGAGAATGAGACATTTCTGGAGTAGAAGTCTTTGATCACTCCAAGAATCGAGTGCCCCGTAGGGTCTGAAAAATTCACCGGATCTCCCACGCAGTACATATAGGCATTCAATCCACCGCCGCCAAACGGGCTCCAACTATCTGGGCTATGGAAACGCATCAATTTAGGGTTGTAAGCACGGTAGCCATTCCCAAGCACATACCAGCCGATCTGCCTTTCGCACAGTTCACCGTTGAAACCAAGGTGTGAGGCGATTTGCTGCTGTGGTGATTGTCCACCATAGGCGCAATATGCGATCGAATTGGGTTGCGCCCCCGTGAGTTCGGCAATTATCGACTTTTTATTGTCAGCAGCCAGCAGTATGGTGCGGAACTGGCTTGGGGCACCTTGATTCTCAACCGGTGGCTGGGGCATTAAGTCTTTCCTTGATAAAGGAGGAGGCTGGGGAGCGCTTCCAGTTTGATCAGGTTGCCGAGTGTTGGGAACTATCAGAACTGCTAGTGAAACTTCACTTTTGGCGTTGGAGTTGCTGTAAGTTCAAGCATCTGCTGACCGCGATTTGATATCTGCTGGAGTAACCGCGGATCGGCCGTATCGCTGATCTAGGAAAGCACCCATAAAAAACCCGGCCATCAGGGCCGGGTCAAGAAGACGGGGGCTATATCAATCTTGTTTGGCAGGCTCGACCAATCGCTTCTCCAGGTCGCGGCAAGCGTCCTGGATCATGTCTTCAGTGATGGGTACTTCGCGCCCTTGCTCGTCGATAATCGAGCAACCCAGAGGCTGGCCGGGTTTGGTACGGATCACTTCAATCTTGTCTTCGCTGCTGTGTTGCAAGGACATGGCCTGTCTCCTCATCAGGTTGTGTGCTTACTATAAAACCGCCTGGTGACCGGGCTGTGACAGCTCCTTGCGGTCTTTCCTGAACGGCATCGACAGTCCACCAGAAATAACGCAGGGTTGCTACCCGGACTTTAGACCGATAGCGTCTAGGGGCTAGGCCTTGCGGTCATAATTAACCTGACTCATTTTGATTTACACAAGTTCCCTTCAAACCACCGCGCCGTGGCGTAACTGGATGATCTACATGCTCTCTGCCCGTCACCGCCGTGCCATTCGCCTGACCAGCCGTTTCCTCGCACCCTACCGCTGGCCCGCGCTCGGCGCGTTGCTGGCGTTGATTGTCACGGCGGGCATCACCTTGTCCATGGGGCAGGGCATTCGCCTGCTGGTGGACCAGGGTTTCATGACCCAATCACCGCACCTGCTCAATCAATCCATCGGGCTGTTCATGCTGCTGGTGGCGGGTTTGGCGGTCGGCACGTTTGCGCGTTTTTACCTGGTGTCGTGGATCGGCGAGCGAGTGGTGGCGGACATTCGCCGGCAGGTGTTCAACCATCTCGTCTACCTGCACCCAGGGTTCTATGAGGACAATCGCAGCTCCGAGATCCAGTCGCGCTTGACCGCAGATACCACTCTTCTGCAATCGGTGATCGGCTCTTCGCTGTCGATGTTCCTGCGTAATTTGCTGATGGTGATCGGCGGGGTGATCCTGCTGTTCATCACCAACCCCAAGCTGACCAGCATCGTGGTGGTCGCCTTGCCGCTGGTGATCGCGCCGATCCTGATCTTCGGCCGGCGAGTGCGCAGCCTGTCGCGCATGAGCCAGGATCGCATCGCCGACATCGGCAGCTACGTGTCCGAAACCCTTGGCCAGATCAAGACCGTGCAGGCCTATAACCATCAGGTCCAGGACGAGCAGCGCTTTGCCGTGACGGTGGAGCAGGCCTTCGAGACTGCGCGCAAGCGGATCTTCCAGCGCGCCTGGCTGATTACCCTGGTGATCGTGCTGGTGCTGGGCGCCGTTGGGGTGATGTTGTGGGTAGGCGGCATGGACGTGATTGCCGGGCGGATTTCTGCCGGTGAGCTGGCGGCCTTCGTGTTCTACAGCCTGATCGTCGGCAGTGCGTTCGGCACGTTGAGCGAAGTGATCGGTGAACTGCAACGCGCCGCTGGCGCCGCCGAGCGTATCGCCGAGCTGCTGCGCTCGGAGAACATCATCCAGCCGCCGAGCTCGGGGCTGGTGACCTTGCCCGAGCGGGTCGCCGGCGACCTTGTGCTGCAGGATGTGCGGTTTTCCTACCCCTCGCGTCCGGATAGCTTCGCGGTCGATGGCCTCAACCTTACTATCCATGCCGGCGAAACCCTGGCGCTGGTCGGGCCTTCGGGGGCCGGCAAGTCGACCGTGTATGACCTGCTGCTGCGCTTCTACGACCCGCTCGCCGGGCGCATTCTGCTGGACGGCGTGCCCTTGACTCAACTCGATCCGCTCGACCTGCGCCGCTGCTTCGCCCTGGTCTCGCAGAACCCGGCGCTGTTTTTCGGCAGCGTCGAAGAAAACATCCGCTACGGCCGACCGGACGCCACCCTGGCCCAGGTGCAGGAAGCGGCAAAAATCGCCTATGCCCACGACTTCATCGAACAGATGCCCGACGGCTACCAGACCCACCTCGGCGACGGCGGCCTGGGCCTGTCCGGCGGCCAACGGCAACGCCTGGCCATCGCCCGCGCGCTGCTGGTGGACGCGCCCATCCTGCTGCTCGACGAAGCCACCAGCGCCCTCGATGCCCAGAGCGAACACCTGATCCAGCAAGCCCTGCCAAGCCTGATGAAAAACCGCACCACCCTGGTCATCGCCCACCGTCTGGCCACGGTGAAGAATGCGGACCGGATTGCGGTGATGGATCAGGGGAAACTGGTGGCGGTGGGCACGCATCAGGAGTTGATTGCGGGGAACGCGTTGTATGCGCGGTTGGCGGCGTTGCAGTTTAGTGATGGGCATCAGGTTTCGTGAGTCGGCGCTGCTGGGCGACCCAGTACCGACCCAGTACCGACCAAGTAACCGGCTAAGTAGCGCCGCTGCGAAATATGCAGAAATCGCACAGATCAACGACCTCAGCTCAGTGAACTAGCCTCGCGTAATCTGCATGATCGAGGAGGGCAACGGAATGCCCATCGCCGCTAATGGATGTCGCCTGCGCAAGTCCAGATTTTCTGAACAGGTCTGCGGCAGCTCCTACGGGGTGTACACCATCCCTATGTAGGAGCTGCCGCAGGCTGCGATCTTTTGATCTTGCTTCAACCAACTTCACTGATCATCAAAATACCGCTCATGCCAATCCACCAGCGGCTGCGGTGAATTCAGCTTCTGCCCGTAGATCACCGAATACGACAACACGTTCTGCACGTACTGGCGGGTTTCATCGAACGGAATGCTCTCCACCCACACATCGAAGCTCAGGTGATCGGCGCCGCGCAGCCACTGGCGCACGCGACCGGGGCCTGCGTTGTAGGCGGCGGAGGCGAGGACGCGGTTGCCGTTGAACTGGGCGTGGACCTGGCTCAGGTAGGCGGCACCCAGCTGGATGTTGGTGTCGGGGTTGAGCACTTGCTGCGGCGAGGCCAGGGGAATGCTGAACTTGCGCGCGGTTTCCTTGGCGGTGGCCGGCATCAGCTGCATCAGGCCGCTGGCGCCGACGCCGGAGCGGGCGTCGTCCATGAAGGCGCTTTCCTGGCGAGTAATGGCAAATACCCAGCTGGAATGCAGGCCACGGACCTTGGCTTCGCGTACCAGGGTGTCGCGGTGGGCCATCGGGAAGCGGATGTCCAGGTCATCCCAATACTGCGCCTGGCTGATGGTGCGGATCGCCGGGAAGTACCATTTCAGGTCGTAGGCCAGTTTCGCCTGGGCGACCATTTCATCGCGGTTGAAATGCCGGCTGACGTGGTACCACTCGCGGCGCCCGTCGACGATCTGCCCGCGAGCATGAAACTCCAGCGCGCGGCGAATGCCCGGCGTGTTGCGTACCTTGTTGACCAGCGCCTGGCTCAGCACCAGCGGCTTGTTGTTCAGCGAGTAAGGCGATTGCGAGCGATCGGCGGCCAGGAAGCCGTAGAAATCACGCTCGCGGGCCAGGCCCTTGTACAGCGTCTGCGCTTCCGGATTCTGCGGTTGGGCCAGTTCCAGGCTGCGGGCCTGCCAGTAGCGCCAGCGGTTGGTGGTGGCCAGGTCTTGCGGCAGGCGGCGAGTCAGCTGATAGGCATCATCCCAACGCGCCAGGCGCAGCAACAGGCGCAAGCGCCACTCGGAAACGGTGTTGTCGCGCAGCTCCGGGTCGTATTTGGTCATGACATCGAGCGCCCGGCTGTCGAAACGGCGGGCGAGCGTCAGGCCGATCTCCCGGGCAATGGCGACTTTTTCATCGCGGGAGAAATGCATGCTGCTGGCATAACCATCGAGCAAGGCCATGGCCTTTTCCGGATCCTGGCGTGCCAGGCGGCGCAGGCCCAGGCTGACGATGTCCGACATCGGCTCATCGGCCGGGCTGAAGCGTGAGGGCTGGTTGAGCAGCTCGGGCTTCTGCGCTACGTCCACCAGCAAGCGGCCGCGCGGGGCGAGGGTGGTGAGGCCGTTGACCAGGCTGTTGGCCAGCGGATAGTTGCGCGCCTGCGCCGCCAGCTTGGTGCGCTCCCAGCGTTTCTGTTCAGTCAGTTGACCATCGGCGGCCCACACCCCGAACAAACCGTCGCAAGCGGCCGGCAGGGATTTACCGGTCAGCCACAGTTTGTTGGCGTTGGCGTAGCCCTCGGTTTTCTGGTTGTGGCCGATCTGGTACTGGGCGTTCAGGCAGTCCAGCTCGGTGAAGTTGAGCTTGGGATCGTAATACTTGACGAAGGGTGCCCAGTCGCCGCGTTCGGCCAGCCAGCGCAACCAGCGCAGTTTCATCCAGTTGGCCTGGGGCAGGTCGCCATGCTCGGCGAGGAATTTCTCGATTTCGGCATTGCTCGCGGTTTTCAGGCGCGCGGTCAGCTCGTCATACGCCAGGTAAGGTTCCAGCGGATAATCGGCGAGGGCCTGGCTGTAGCGAAAATAGGGGCCGGTATCGCCCTTGGCCAGCGCGCGCTTGGCTTCGTCGTAATACTGGCGCTGGGTGGACAGGTCCACCGCCTGGGCTGATTGGATGGCAGAGGCAGAAAGAAGCAAACATGAAAAAAGACTGAAAAGGCGACTGCGCATGAGACATCCGGGCAGAGAAATCATGACAAGTGCGGGCAGGACCCCCACTGAATAATCTGTAGCTTAGCCTTTTGCCAGCGACGGGCGAAAGCTTTGCCGGCCTCTTGGCATCAGTTCGCAACATTTGTTGTGCAGAGTGCCCCGACAGTGAAATTGCCGGCCTTTTGCAGCCTCAAGTCAGGTAGAATGCGCGCCCGGTTTTTGGAGAAGCTCATGACCCTGCTCAAATTCAGCGATGTGTCCCTTGCTTTCGGCTCTACGCCGTTGTTGGACAAGGTGTCCTGGCAGATCGCCCGTGGAGAGCGGGTGTGCATCATCGGCCGCAACGGCACTGGCAAGTCCAGCATGATGAAGCTCGTCAAGGGCGACCAGAAGCCGGATGACGGCTCCGTTTGGCGTGCCCCCGGCCTCAAGATTGGCGAATTGCCGCAAGAATTGCCGGTAGCCGACGAGCGGACCGTGTTCGACGTGGTGGCTGAAGGCCTTGATGGCGTCGGCGAGCTGCTTGCGCAGTATCACCACCTGAGCCAGAACATCGTTACCGATGCCGACCTGGACAAGCTGATGCACGTCCAGCACGACCTCGAAGCCCGCGATGGCTGGCGCTTGCAGCAATTGGTCGACAGCACCCTGAGCCGCCTGCAGCTGCCGGCGGACAAGACCCTGTCCCAGCTGTCCGGTGGCTGGCGTCGTCGCGTCCTGCTGGCCCAGGCCCTGGTTTCCGAGCCAGACCTGCTGCTGCTCGACGAACCGACCAACCACCTGGACATCGGTGCAATCGCCTGGCTTGAAGAAGCGCTGAAGGATTTCCAGGGCGCCGTGTTGTTCATCACGCACGACCGTTCATTCCTGCAGAACCTGGCGACTCGCATTCTCGAACTGGATCGCGGCGGCCTGATCGACTGGAACGGCGACTACGCCAGTTTCCTGGTGCACAAGGAAGCCTCGCTGGCTGCTGAAGAAACCGCCAACGCGTTGTTCGACAAAAAGCTGGCCCAGGAAGAAGTCTGGATCCGCCAGGGCATCAAGGCCCGTCGCACCCGTAACGAAGGCCGTGTTCGTGCCTTGAAAGCCCTGCGCGTTGAGCGCAGCGAGCGTCGTGAACGCACCGGCAAGGCCAACATTCAGCTGGACACCGCTGACAAGTCTGGCAAGCAGGTGATGGTCCTCGAGAACGTTAGCTTTGCTCACCCGGGCGGCCCGTTCCTGATCAAGGACTTCTCGATGGTCCTGGCGCGCGGTGACCGTATCGGTCTGCTGGGCGCCAACGGTACCGGCAAGACCACGCTGCTGAAGCTGATGCTCAACGGCCTGCAACCGACCAGCGGCACCGTGGAGGAGGGGACGCGCATCGACGTCGCCTACTTCGACCAGTTGCGCCATCAGCTGGACCTGGAAAAGACCGTGATCGACAACGTCGCCGAAGGTCGCGATTTCATCGACATCGATGGCCAGAGCCGTCACGTGCTGAGCTACCTCGGCGATTTCCTGTTCAGCCCGCAGCGTGCCCGCACGCCGGTCAAGGCGCTGTCGGGTGGTGAGCGTGCGCGTCTGTTGCTGGCGAAATT
This sequence comes from Pseudomonas sp. RIT-562, assembly GCF_026241895.1. Lineage (GTDB taxonomy): Bacteria > Pseudomonadota > Gammaproteobacteria > Pseudomonadales > Pseudomonadaceae > Aquipseudomonas > Aquipseudomonas mandelii_F. The sequence goes on from NZ_JAPJIV010000005.1 coordinate 45,161, forward strand.
GTTCAGCAAACCGGCGAACCTGCTGGTCCTCGACGAACCGACCAACGACCTCGACGTGGAAACCCTCGAGTTGCTGGAAGAGGTCCTGCTGACCTTCAACGGCACTGTGCTGATGGTCAGTCACGACCGGGCATTCCTCGACAACGTGGTCACCAGCACCCTGGTCTTTGAAGGTGAAGGCAAGGTTCGCGAGTATGTGGGTGGTTATCAGGATTGGCTGCGTCAGGGCGGCTCGCCGCGCCTACTGGGCGTGACCGAGAGCAAGTCGGGCAAAGCCGACCTGACCTCGGCAGTCGTGACTGCCGAGGCCGCACCTGTGGCGGCAGCGGTCGAAGCGCCCGTCGCAAAGAAGAAGCTCAGCTACAAGCTGCAGCGCGAGCTGGAAGCCCTGCCGGGCCAGATCGAGGCCATGGAGCAGCAGATCGCCGCCGTTGAAGCACAAATGGCCGACAGCGGTTTCTACCAGCGTCCTGCGGCGAAAACTGCTGCGGTGATTGCTCAGCTGGAACAGTTGCAGGCAGAGCTGGAAGTGATGGTGGAGCGTTGGGCTGAGTTGGATGCCTGATTGACCCTGCAATAAAAAAGCCCGGCGTTCAGCGATGAGCGCCGGGCTTTTTGTATGCAACACGGTCGACAGATCACCCAAAATCCCCTGTGGGAGCGGGCTTGCTCGCGAAAGCGGTTGGACATTCAACATGGATGTCGACTGGCACAACGAATTCGCGAGCAAGCCCGCTCCCACAGGGGGGTGTGCTGTCAGTTTTTGTTGGCCAGGCGCACCGCGAGCACGTCACAAGGCGCGCCGTGCAGCACGTCGTTGGCCGTGGAGCCCAGCAGCAATGCCAAGCCATGGCGGCCATGACTGCCCACCACGATCAGGTCGCAGGTCTGCTCCTTGGCCAGGTGATGAATCTCCTGACGCGGCTGGCCGTAAGTCAGGTGGCTGTATTCCTTGGAGAGTTCCGGATACTTCAGGATCAGTCGGTCCAGGCGCTCCTTGGCTTGATCGAACTGTTGCTGCTGCAACTGGGACAGGTCCATGGGTACGTCGCCGCCAAAGGCCATGGCCATCGGTTCGACGATGTGCACCAGGGACAGTTTGGCGCCGTTGCTCACCGACAGTTCGCGAGCGCGGTGGATTACAGGATCGCACTCTTCGGTTAGATCTACAGCGACCAGAATATGGTTGTAGGGCATGAGGTGCTCCTCCTGAGGATGGCATTATTGTTAAGTATGGCTGGTTTCAAGCGCAGTGGTTCCCGATAGGTCCGGCGCGCTCATTTAAAAAACGGAGTACAGATATGACGGTCTGGATAGTGGTGTCAATCCTGTTAGTGGTCTTGAGTCCGCTGGCGTGGTTGCGACCGTCCCGTGGTCAGAGCGGTCGCATGGCCCTGCGCATGGAGGCCCGACGCATCGGCCTGGCCATGCAACTGGCGCCCGTGGAGTGGCCCCACTGGCTGAGCCAGGAGCCTCCGAGCCCGTGCGCGCAGTACCATCGGCCACGACGCGGCAAGCAGCCGGCCTGCTGGAGCTACTGGCAAAAAGCCCCGGGGGTTTGGGTCAATCAGTGGCAGGAAGTCTGTGAAGATCGGGCGCTGCTGAATCATTTCGAAAAATTGCCGGCTAACGTCTACAAGGTCGAAGCGGATCAGCAAATGATCACCTTGTATTGGGGGGAGAAGGGCGAGGCGACGGTGTTGCAGCAAATCGATGCGACCCTCAAAGCGCTGGCCTGAATCCCGACCCTGACACATGCAACCTCGATGCAGCGACTTTCCACGTCCGCTAGGCCCAGCGATCTGGCGTGGATGCACGTCCGTGAGGCGGCGCCATCTACCGTCGTGACCTCTTCGCGGGCAGTTGTTGCGATGTAGATGGTCGGGTTTCTACAGGCAATAAAAAGCCCGACATCAACATCGGGCCGGGTTGGCCAGGCAGGCCGGAAAACGGTGTGAGCTGATCTTACGCCGGGCATTCGCCAAATCGTTGAAAATATTTCCTCCAGTCCCCGCCAGCGTAGTCTCTTAAACAGAAACTGCCGCGAATTAGGGCGACTTTTCTAACTATTGATCCTATGAATGGGCGCACATGCACCCGAGTGTTGAAGATCTTCGAGTGACGGAAATGACCGCAAAGTCGCGTTCACACCCGTATTTTGGGCGATTGACAATTGTTTGAAATTCCGTGAAGGTGACGTACCCAAATCAAACGGGCGTATGAATTGAGCGTTTGCATTGCGCAGCGCTCCTACAGAATCCCGACTATCGCGTTGGCGGGTGTGTCGGGTGGATTGGCGTAGCATCGACGAATAACGTCTTGCCAAGCCATTCGCCTGCGTCCGACGTGTACTGTTCAGCTTCCATATCGTGGAGATCAGTTGATGATTTACGAAGGTAAAGCCATCACGGTTACGGCTCTTGAAAGTGGCATCGTCGAATTGAAATTCGACCTCAAGGGTGAGTCCGTCAACAAGTTCAACCGTCTAACCCTGAACGAACTGCGTCAGGCCGTGGACACCATCAAGGCAGATGCTTCGATCAAGGGTGTGATCGTCAGCAGCGGCAAGGACGTGTTCATCGTCGGCGCCGACATCACCGAATTCGTCGAGAACTTCAAGCTGCCCGATGCAGAGCTTGTTGCAGGCAACCTCGAAGCCAACAAGATATTCAGCGATTTCGAAGACCTCAACGTCCCGACTGTCGCCGCGATCAACGGCATCGCCCTGGGTGGCGGTCTGGAAATGTGCCTGGCGGCGGACTACCGCGTCATGTCCACCGCGGCCAAGATCGGTCTGCCAGAAGTCAAGCTGGGCATCTACCCGGGCTTCGGCGGCACCGTGCGCCTGCCGCGCCTGATTGGTGCCGACAACGCGATCGAGTGGATTGCCGCCGGCAAGGAAAACCGTGCTGAAGACGCGCTGAAAGTCGGCGCCGTAGACGCTGTGGTTGCTCCTGAAAAGCTGCAGGAAGCCGCGCTGGAACTGATCAAACGCGCCATCTCCGGTGAGTTTGACTACAAGGCCAAGCGCCAGCCGAAGCTGGAAAAGCTCAAGCTGAACGCGATCGAACAAATGATGGCCTTCGAAACCGCTAAAGGTTTTGTTGCCGGTCAAGCTGGCCCGAACTACCCGGCGCCGGTTGAAGCGATCAAGACCATCCAGAAAGCCGCGAACTTCGGTCGCGACAAGGCCCTGGAAGTCGAAGCTGCGGGTTTTGTGAAACTGGCCAAGACCTCTGCTGCGCAGAGCTTGATCGGTCTGTTCCTGAACGATCAGGAACTGAAGAAAAAGGCCAAGGCCTACGACGAAATCGCTCGCGACGTGAAGCAGGCTGCCGTATTGGGCGCCGGCATCATGGGTGGCGGCATCGCCTATCAGTCGGCTTCCAAAGGTACGCCGATCCTGATGAAGGACATCAACGAGCACGGTATCGAGCAAGGCCTGGCTGAAGCCGCCAAGCTGCTGGTCGGCCGCGTTGATAAAGGTCGCATGACGGCAGCGAAAATGGCTGAAGTGCTCAACGGCATCCGCCCAACCCTGTCCTACGGCGACTTCGGTCACGTGGACCTGGTGGTCGAAGCCGTGGTCGAGAACCCTAAAGTCAAACAGGCCGTGCTGGCTGAAGTCGAAGACAAGGTCAAAGAGGACACCATCCTCGCGTCCAACACCTCGACCATTTCCATCACCTTGCTGGCCAAGGCCCTCAAGCGTCCGGAAAACTTCGTCGGCATGCACTTCTTCAACCCGGTGCACATGATGCCGCTGGTGGAAGTGATCCGTGGCGAGAAGTCCAGCGAGCTGGCAGTTGCCACCACCGTTGCCTACGCCAAGAAAATGGGCAAGAACCCGATCGTCGTCAACGACTGCCCGGGCTTCCTGGTCAACCGCGTGCTGTTCCCGTACTTCGGCGGTTTCGCCAAGCTGGTCAGCGCTGGCGTGGACTTCGTGCGCATCGACAAGGTCATGGAGAAATTCGGCTGGCCGATGGGCCCGGCGTACCTGATGGACGTGGTCGGCATCGACACCGGTCACCACGGTCGTGACGTGATGGCTGAAGGCTTCCCGGACCGTATGAAAGACGACCGCCGTTCGGCGATCGACGTGCTGTACGAAGCCAAGCGCCTGGGCCAGAAGAACGGCAAGGGCTTCTACGCCTACGAGACCGACAAGAAAGGCAAGCAGAAGAAAGTCGCCGACCCGTCGGTGCTGGAAGTGCTCAAGCCGATCGTTTACGAGCAGCGCGAAGTCACTGACGAAGACATCATCAACTGGATGATGATCCCGCTGTGCTTGGAAACCGTGCGTTGCCTGGAAGACGGCATTGTCGAAACCGCTGCCGAAGCCGACATGGGTCTGGTCTACGGTATTGGTTTCCCTCCATTCCGTGGCGGCGCGCTGCGCTACATCGATTCGATCGGTGTTGCCGAGTTCGTTGCCCTGGCTGACCAGTACGCTGATTTGGGCGCGCTGTACCACCCGACCGCGAAGCTGCGTGAAATGGCCAAGACTGGCCAGCGGTTCTTCGGTTAAGCGTCCCAACACTTGAGCGAGAGTGAAATTTTATGAGCTTGAATCCAAGAGACGTCGTGATTGTCGACTTCGGTCGTACTCCGATGGGCCGCTCCAAGGGCGGCATGCACCGCAACACCCGCGCCGAAGATATGTCGGCGCACCTGATCAGCAAGCTGCTTGAACGCAACGTCAAGGTTGACCCGAACGAAGTCGAAGACGTGATCTGGGGGTGCGTCAACCAGACCCTGGAGCAGGGCTGGAACATCGCTCGCATGGCGTCCCTGATGACGCAGATCCCGCACACTGCTGCCGGCCAGACCGTCAGCCGCCTGTGTGGCTCGTCGATGAGCGCGCTGCACACCGCTGCGCAAGCAATCATGACCGGCAACGGTGACGTGTTCGTCGTCGGCGGCGTCGAGCATATGGGTCACGTGAGCATGATGCACGGTGTCGATCCGAACCCGCACATGTCGCTGTACGCGGCGAAAGCCTCGGGCATGATGGGCCTGACCGCGGAAATGCTTGGCAAGATGCACGGCATTACTCGCGAACAGCAGGACGCCTTTGGCGTGCGCTCCCACCAGCTCGCCCACAAGGCGACTGTGGAAGGCAAGTTCAAGGACGAGATCATCCCGATGCAGGGCTACGACGAGAACGGTTTCCTGAAACTGTTCGACTACGACGAAACCATTCGTCCGGAAACCACCCTGGAAAGCCTGGCGGCGTTGAAGCCAGCGTTTAACCCGAAGGGCGGCACCGTGACAGCCGGTACTTCTTCGCAGATCACCGATGGTGCCTCGTGCATGATCGTGATGTCGGCGCAGCGTGCCCAGGACCTGGGTATCCAGCCTCTGGCCGTGATCCGCTCGATGGCAGTGGCAGGTGTGGACCCGGCAATCATGGGCTATGGTCCAGTACCGGCGACCCAGAAAGCACTTAAACGTGCGGGCCTCGGCATCAACGATATCGACTTCTTCGAGCTTAACGAAGCTTTCGCCGCACAGGCCCTGCCAGTGCTGAAAGATCTGAAAGTGCTCGACAAGATGAACGAGAAGGTTAACCTGCACGGCGGCGCGATCGCCTTGGGTCACCCGTTCGGTTGCTCCGGAGCGCGTATCTCCGGCACTCTGCTGAACGTGATGAAGCAAAATGGCGGCAGCCTCGGGGTTGCAACCATGTGCATTGGTCTCGGCCAAGGCATCTCCACCGTCTTCGAACGCGTTTAAGCGTTTCGTTGATGGAAGCCGGGGCCAAGTGCCCCGGTTTTTGTTTTTCTGAAATTTTTTTTATTTTTATTTTGAAAAGATTTGTGCGAGGGCCAAACCATGCCGATACAACCTGGGCTCTACCAACATTACAAAGGTCCGCAGTACCGCGTATTCAGCATTGCGCGACATTCGGAAACAGAAGAAGAAGTGGTCTTCTACCAAGCCCTGTATGGTGATTACGGTTTTTGGGTGCGTCCCCTGAGCATGTTCCTGGAGTCGGTCGAGGTTGACGGCGAACAGGTGCCACGCTTTGCTTTGGTGCAAGCTGAACCGAGCGTTTTTTCGAAGGCATAAGCTGAGTGCGCGCTGAACCCTGCGCTTGACCTCACCTTGTAGCCACTATATATAGCGGTGCCGCGTCAGGCGCCAACCGCCTTTCACTTCTAGAATTCAGGAATTTTCTGATCCATGGGCAAATCGCTGGTCATTGTGGAATCCCCGGCTAAGGCCAAGACCATCAACAAGTATCTGGGTAACCAATACGTGGTGAAGTCGAGTATCGGCCATATCCGAGACCTGCCCACCAGCGGTTCGGCTAGCGCCAGCAAAGAGCCTGCCGCCAAGCGCGGCAAGGCCGCCGCGGGTGAAGGTCCGGTGCTCACGCCGAAAGAGAAATCGCGCAAGCAGCTGGTCTCGCGCATGGGCGTCGATCCCGATCATGGCTGGAAAGCCAAGTACGAGATCCTCCCGGGCAAGGAAAAGGTCATCGAAGAGCTGCGCCGGCTCGCCAAGGATGCTGACACCATCTATCTCGCAACCGACTTGGATCGCGAGGGGGAAGCCATTGCCTGGCACCTGCGCGAAGCCATCGGTGGTGACGAGAGCCGCTACAAGCGCGTGGTGTTCAACGAGATCACCAAGAAGGCCATTCAAGAAGCCTTCTCCAAACCCGGCGAGCTGGACATCGACCGTGTAAATGCCCAGCAGGCGCGTCGGTTCCTCGACCGCGTGGTGGGTTACATGGTTTCGCCGCTGCTGTGGGCCAAGATCGCCCGTGGCCTGTCTGCCGGTCGCGTGCAATCGGTTGCGGTGAAGCTGGTGGTGGAGCGCGAACGCGAAATTCGTGCGTTCAACCCTGAAGAATACTGGGAAGTGCACGCTGACCTCGGCACCGCCAAGGGCGCCACCGTGCGCTTTGACGTCGCTCGCGAGAAAGGCGAGGCCTTCAAGCCGCTGAACGAAACCCAGGCGATGGCCGCGCTGGAGAAGCTCAAGGCTTCCAGCTACAGCATCGTCAAGCGCGAAGACAAGCCGACCAGCAGCAAGCCGTCCGCGCCATTCATCACGTCCACCCTGCAACAGGCCGCAAGTAACCGCCTGGGCTTCGGCGTGAAGAAAACCATGATGATGGCCCAGCGCTTGTACGAAGCCGGCTACATCACTTACATGCGTACCGACTCCACCAACCTCTCGGCTGATGCCGTGACCATGGCGCGCAGCTACATCGAGACTGAGTTCGGCAAGAAGTACCTGCCGGAGAACCCGAACGTCTACAGCAGCAAGGAAGGCGCACAGGAGGCTCACGAAGCGATTCGTCCGTCTGACGCCAATACCGAGCCAAGCAAGCTGTCGGGCATGGAGCGTGATGCAGAGCGCCTCTACGAGCTGATCTGGCGCCAGTTCCTGGCTTGCCAGATGCTGCCGGCGCAATACCTGTCGACCACCGTCACCGTGGGCGCTGGTGATTTCGAGTTGCGCGCCAAGGGCCGCATCCTCAAGTTCGACGGTTACACCCGCGTCATGCCGCAGATCGCCAAGCCTGGCGATGACGACGTACTGCCGGACATGGCTCAGGGCGACTCGATGAAGCTGATCAAGCTTGATCCGACCCAGCACTTCACCAAGCCGCCTGCGCGTTATTCGGAAGCGAGCCTGGTCAAGGAAATGGAAAAACGCGGCATCGGTCGTCCTTCGACCTACGCAGCGATCATTTCGACCATCCAGGATCGCGGCTACGTTGCGCTGCACAACCGTCGGTTCTACTCGGAGAAGATGGGCGACATCGTCACCGAGCGCCTGTCCGAGAGTTTCTCCAACCTGATGGACTACGGCTTCACCGCCGGCATGGAAGAGAACCTCGATGACGTGGCCCAGGGCGAACGCGACTGGAAAAGCGTGCTCGACGAGTTCTACGGCGACTTCAAGAAAAAACTCGAAGTAGCCGAAAGTGCCGAAGGCGGGATGCGCGCCAACCAGCCGGTGATGACTGACATCCCGTGCGTGGTGTGCGGTCGTCCGATGCAGATTCGTACCGCATCGACTGGCGTGTTCCTCGGTTGCTCAGGCTACAGCCTGCCGCCGAAAGAACGCTGCAAGGCCACCGTTAACCTGGTGCCAGGCGACGAAATCGCTGCGGACGACGAGGGCGAATCGGAGTCCCTGGTACTGCGCGGCAAGCATCGCTGCCCGATCTGCAGCACGGCGATGGACGCCTACCTGCTGGACGAGAAGCGCAAGTTGCACATCTGCGGCAACAACCCGGACTGTGACGGCTACGAGATCGAAGAAGGCAGCTATCGCATCAAGGGCTATGAAGGTCCGAGCCTGGAATGCGACAAGTGCGGCAGCGAGATGCAACTCAAGACCGGCCGTTTCGGCAAGTTCTTTGGCTGCACCAACGCGACCTGCAAGAACACCCGCAAGCTGCTGAAAAGCGGTGACGCGGCGCCGCCGAAAATGGACCCGGTGAAGATGCCTGAGCTTAAGTGCGAAAAGGTCAACGACACCTATATCCTGCGCGACGGGGCTTCCGGGTTGTTCCTGGCTGCCAGCCAGTTCCCGAAAAACCGTGAGACTCGTGCGCCCTTGGTGATGGAGATCATTCCGCACAAGGACGAGATCGATCCGAAGTATCACTTCCTTTGCGAAGCACCGAAGAAAGACCCGGATGGCTTGCCGGCCGTGATTCGCTACAGCCGCAAGACCAAGGAGCAGTACGTGCAGACAGAAGTCGACGGCAAGCCGACTGGCTGGAAAGCGTATTACGATGGCGGAAAGTGGAAGGTTGAGGACAAGCGACCGGCTGCGAAGGCGTAGAATCGGAAGACCTCTGTAGGAGCGACCTGCTCGCGATGAACCTGAGAACGCCACGGGATACCATGCCCCCCCTGCGTTATCGTTAACGATCATCGCGAGCAAGCTCGCTCCTACACGACCTGCTTCAAGCAATTATTTCGCTGTGGAGACTGCCGTTATGGCCCACGAACTCTATACCCGCACCAACCAGAAGATTTATTTCGCTGGCCTGTCGCTCGAGGCGCTGGCGAAGGCCGAAGAGGGGCGGGCGATGAACTCCCTCGCGCTAATCCAGGCGGGGCGCGAGTCGGCGCTGTTTCATCTGTACGGTGCGCTGCTGGGCCTGTGCCATGAAATCGCCGGTTTCTACCGACTGCCCCAAGCCAACGCCCCGCGCGCCGAAATGCTGCTGACCCGCGAAGTGCTGGAAGCCATCGCCATTCCGGAAATGGCCGAGATGGTTGAACTGGCGCACAATCCTGAAACCTGGCTGGCGAAGTTGCTGGCCGCTTACTCAGCGCTGTTCCAGCCACCTCGTGCCCCGCACAAGCCCAAGGGCGATGTGACCCAGCCGCTGATTCAGGCCATCAACCTGGACGAAGAACAAGCCCCTCAAGAACTCAGTCGTGAAGAGCTTGAGAGCTGGCGGCAAAACCTCAAGGGCCTGGCCATTCGTTTCCGTGAAGGTTTGAACGAGTGCTGATCGCTGGGTATTCAGCAGTGCAATCAATGGCACTGCTGGTCAAGATCCCGAGCGAAGCATGGCCGATGCCTATATAATCCCCGCCTTTCGTGGAGAACAGACTTTTATGCCAACGTCGTTTCTGGAAATTGTCGAGTTGCCTGACGGCCGTATCGAGCTGCGCAGGGCTGAGGACGAGGGTTCTCTGGTGACTTTGGATTTCTCCGAAGACGCCAAAGCGTTCCTGCAAGGCCAGCACGTGGAAGTCGCCAAGGCGATGTTGAGCGTCGGCGTGCAGATGGCCGGTCGCATGGTTGAAGGTGAATTCGAGAAAGATGAGGGGTCGCGGGTTCTTCATTGATCCCGCCCGTCGGTTTCTACAGATCGGCTTCTCTGTCCTTTGAGAAGCCCCGCGCATAGTCCCTGCGCGCAGTAGTTCGCTTAGCCCAGTCGAATATTCAGACTTTGTGCGTCCCCGGTCCGGGCGGCGCTGATCAGCTGTTGGCGTTGCACAGAGCCCAGCGGGTTGAGCCAGCTGACTACGGTGTGGCTTCGCCCCAGTCGCAGAGCTTCGCACGTCAGTTGCTGGGCGCTCTGGGTGCCGCGGGGTTGCAGCAGCAGGATGCGCTCACGGTTGAGGCCGGCGTCCCGCAGCCAGGCCTGGGTCAGGCTGGCGGGCGGGGCGATCAGGGTCAGCCAGCGGGCGTCCTGGTCCTGGCTCAGCTCCCTGAGGATCGGAGCGAGAAGGTTGAGGCAATTCCCGGCTGCACCACGCAGTGACAGTTCGCTGAAGACTTCCGGTTCGGCGCTCCACGGCGATTCGACCACGTCTTTGAGGATGGGCGCCAACGGCTGCACCATGAATGCCTCGAACAACGGCAGTTGGGCTTGCTGTGATGTGTGCGGGAATTGCATAAAGCCTCCTTTAGCGGCGAATGACGCCAACACTCAAGCCTTCAATCACCAGTTCCTGATCTTTCAGGTTGACTTCGATAGGGGCGAATTCAGGGTTTTCAGCCAGCAACCAGACCTTGCTGCCATCGCGCTTGAAGCGCTTGACGGTAACTTCGTCGCCGATCCGCGCGACCACGATCTGGCCATTTCGCGCTTCCCGGGTGGTATGCACCGCCAGCAGGTCGCCATCGAAAATGCCGACATCCTTCATGCTCATGCCGTGCACCCGCAGCAGGTAGTCGGCGCGTGGATGAAAGAAGGTCGGGTTGATGTTGCAGGACTCTTCGATGTGCTGTTGGGCCAGGATTGGCGCACCGGCAGCCACCCGGCCAATGATCGGCAGGGTAGAGTCGTCGGCGGCCTTGGCTTCGAAGCCCGGAATACGGATGCCGCGGGAAGCACCCGGGGTCATTTCGATAGCACCTTTGCGGGCCAGTGCCTTGAGGTGTTCTTCCGCCGCGTTGGGCGACTTGAACCCCAGTTCCTGGGCGATTTCCGCACGGGTCGGCGGGTAGCCGTTGTCTTCGAGGCAGCGTTTGATGAAGGCCAGAATCTCTGCTTGGCGTGGCGTCAGCTTTAGCATATTGATCGCTCTGTCTTTTTATACAGTGACTGGGATTATATACAGTGGAACGGTCTTGGCAATGCCCGATTTTTTGCCTGCCGCTGGACGGTCGCTGCGGCCCCTGATTGAAGCTTTGCAGTTGTATGGTTAAATAGCTGACCGACCATTCCCGAAACGAACTGCCAGGCTTGACAAGACAGGGTCTGAAACGTATGTTTCAAACAAGTGTTTGTCAGGCGGAGTAGCCATGGCCCAGTCGGAAACCGTTGAACGCATTCTCGATGCTGCCGAGCAATTGTTCGCGGAAAAAGGTTTCGCCGAAACCTCGTTGCGCCTGATCACCAGCAAGGCCGGGGTCAACCTGGCAGCGGTGAACTATCACTTTGGTTCGAAGAAAGCCCTGATCCAGGCAGTTTTCTCGCGCTTCCTCGGGCCGTTCTGCCTGAGCCTCGACAAAGAGCTGGAACGCCGCCAGGCCAAGCCGGAAAACAAGCCGACGCTGGAAGAGCTGCTGGAAATCCTGGTCGAGCAGGCTTTGGTGGTGCAACCACGCAGCGGCAACGACCTGTCGATTTTCATGCGCCTGCTCGGTTTGGCTTTCAGCCAGAGCCAGGGTCACTTGCGGCGCTATCTGGAAGACATGTACGGCAAGGTGTTTCGCCGCTACATGATGTTGGTCAACGAAGCCGCGCCGCGCATTCCGCCGATCGAACTGTTCTGGCGAGTGCACTTCATGCTCGGCGCTGCTGCGTTCAGCATGTCGGGGATCAAGGCGCTGCGCGCGATTGCCGAAACCGATTTCGGCGTCAACACCTCCATCGAGCAGGTGATGCGCCTGATGGTGCCGTTTCTGGCGGCGGGCATGCGCGCCGAAACGGGTGTGACTGACTCTGCCATGGCGACCGCGCAGTTGCGTCCACGCAGTAAATCGACACAGGTTGCCGCCAAGGTTTAACCGCGCACGGGTGGGCGTGGCAGCTTACATCCGCTAAGCTAGCCGCCCATGCCGACTCTCGTTCTGAACCCGCTTCCCATTGCTTTCGCCGACCTGCCGGGCCTCGCCCAGGTTGGCGAATTCGTGCGCGCCGGGTTTTTCGTTATCAAGGAATCTCTATGACTGCTGGCCTGCAAGGCTCGTTGATGGTGGACGTCGCCGGTACCTGGCTGACGGCTGAAGATCGCCAGTTGCTGCGTCAACCGGAAGTGGGCGGGCTGATCATTTTCGCCCGCAACATCGAACACCCGCGCCAGGTGCGTGAATTGAGTGCGGCGATCCGCGCGGTGCGTCCCGACCTGCTGCTGGCGGTAGACCAGGAGGGTGGACGCGTTCAGCGGTTGCGCCAAGGTTTCGTGCGGCTGCCGGCGATGCGCGCCATTGCCGACAATCCGAATGCCGAATACCTCGCCGAGCAGTGTGGCTGGATCATGGCCACTGAAGTACTTGCAGTCGGCCTTGACCTGAGCTTCGCCCCGGTGCTGGACCTGGATTACCAACGCAGCGCCGTGGTTGGCACCCGCTCGTTCGAAGGCGATCCGCAGCGCGCCGCCTTGCTGGCCGGCGCGTTCATTCGCGGCATGAACAGTGCCGGCATGGCGGCCACCGGTAAACATTTCCCCGGGCATGGCTGGGCTGAAGCGGATTCCCACGTGGCCATCCCCAACGATGAGCGCAGTCTCGATGAGATTCGCGCCAACGATTTGGTGCCGTTCGCCCGTTTGAGCAAGCAGTTGGCGGCAGTGATGCCGGCCCACGTCATCTACCCGCAAGTCGACACTCAACCGGCCGGCTTCTCCCGCCGCTGGTTGCAGGACATCCTGCGCGGCGAGCTGCAATTTGACGGAGTGATCTTCAGTGATGATCTGTCCATGGCGGGCGCGCATGTGGTCGGTGATGCGGCCAGTCGGATCGAGGCGGCGCTGACCGCCGGTTGCGATATGGGCCTGGTATGCAACGATCGCGCAGCGGCAGAGCTTGCCCTGTCGGCGGCGCAGCGGCTCAAAGTCACACCTTCAGCGCGTATTGCGCGGATGCGTGGGCAATCCTTTGCCAACGCCGAATACCGTCAGCAGCCACGCTGGCTGGCCGCCATCGGCGCGCTCAAAGAAGCTCAACTGATTGAATAAGGATTCAACGTTATGACGGTTTACGCGATCATCGGTGGCACCGGCCTGACCCAGCTCGAAGGCCTGAACATTCGTCAGTCCCTGGCGGTGGATACGCCTTACGGCGCGCCTTCGGCCGAGGTGCAGATAGGTGAGTACGCCGGTAAGGAAGTGCTGTTCCTGGCCCGCCACGGTCATCCCCACCGTTTCCCGCCCCATCAGGTGAACTATCGCGCCAACCTCTGGGCGCTGAAACAGGCCGGTGCTGAAGCGATTCTGGCGGTCAACGCCGTGGGCGGCATTCACAGTGCGATGGGCACCGGGCATTTCTGCGTGCCGCACCAGCTGATCGACTACACCAGCGGGCGCGAGCACACGTTTTTCGCCGACGACCTGGAGCAGGTGACCCACATCGACTTCAGCTACCCCTACAGCGAGCCGTTGCGCCAGCAATTGATTGCAGCGCTGGCGGCTGAAGGTGTGGAGTACAGCAGCCAGGGTGTATACGCCTGCACCCAGGGACCACGCCTGGAAACGGTTGCCGAAATCACCCGGCTGGAGCGTGATGGCTGCGATATCGTCGGCATGACCGGCATGCCTGAAGCGGCACTGGCCCGTGAGCTGGAGCTGGATTACGCATGCCTGGCGCTGGTGGTGAACCCGGCAGCTGGGAAATCGACGGCGGTGATTACCATGGCTGAGATCGAGCAGGCGTTGCATGATGGGATGGGGAAGGTGAAGTCGACTTTGGCGCGGGTGCTTAAGGGCTAACTTAGTCGCAATACCGGGTAGACCCCATCGCGGGCAAGCCTTGCTCCCACAGCCTTGCTCCCACAGGCTCGCTCCTACAGGTGATGTGTTATCCGATGTAGGAGTGAGCCTGCTCGCGATGACGATCTGACAGCCGCTGCAGAATCAGCGTTTTTCGAGCTTATCCGGCAGCGGCGCAAACAGCGCCTCGATATCATCACTCTGCAACTTCCAGTCCCCGGCGCTGCGCCCATCCAGTACGCCCGCCGCGAGGTCGGATTTTTCCTTTTGCAGGTGCTGAATTTTCTCTTCCACCGTGCCCCGGGCAATCATCTTGTAGACGAACACCGGCTTCTCCTGGCCGATGCGATAGGCGCGGTCGGTTGCCTGGTTTTCCGTTGCCGGGTTCCACCACGGGTCATAGTGAATCACCGTGTCCGCTTCGGTCAGGTTCAGGCCGACGCCTCCCGCCTTCAAGCTGATCAGGAAGATCTGCCGCTTGCCGCTCTGGAAATCTTTGACCGGCGAGCGACGATCGCGGGTCTGCCCGGTCAGCAGGGCATATTCAACCCCGCGCTTCTTCAGCTCGACCTCGATCAACGCCAGCATCGAAGTGAATTGCGAGAACAACAGAATCCGCCGGCCTTCTTCAAACAACTCATCGAGCATCTCCATCAGGCTGTCGAGTTTGCCCGACGTGCTGCCGCGCGTGGGCGGGGCGGCGTCGCTGACCAGGCGCAAGTCGCAGCACACCTGACGCAGTTTCAACAGCGCCTCGAGAATGATGATCTGGCTGCGGGCCACGCCTTTGCGGGTGATCTCGTCGCGGACTTTCTTGTCCATGGCCAGGCGCATCGTTTCGTACACGTCGCGCTGGGCCTCGTTGAGTTCGACCCAATGAATGATCTCGGTTTTCGGCGGTAACTCCGTTGCCACCTGCTCCTTGGTGCGGCGCAGTAGGAAGGGTTTGATTCGCCCGTTCAGGTGCTGCAGGCGGACTTCGCTGGCGCGTTTTTCAATGGGCACGCGGTAATCGCGATTGAAGCTCTTCACGTCGCCCAGCCAGCCCGGCAGCAGGAAGTGAAACAGCGACCAGAGTTCACCCAGGTGATTCTCCAGCGGGGTGCCGCTCAGGCACAGGCGCTGCCGTGCGTTGAGTTCGCGGGCAGCCTGGGCGGCTTTGCTGTTGGGGTTCTTGATGTACTGCGCTTCATCCAGCACCAGTACGTGCAAGGGTTGCGTGGCCAGGCGCTCGACGTCCTTGGGCAGCAGTGCATACGTGGTCAGGATCAGGTCGTAGTCGGCCAGGTGGTCGAAATGTTTTTTGCGACTGGCGCCATACAGGGCCAGGACCTTGAGTTGCGGGG
Organism: Pseudomonas sp. RIT-562; assembly: GCF_026241895.1. Lineage (GTDB taxonomy): Bacteria > Pseudomonadota > Gammaproteobacteria > Pseudomonadales > Pseudomonadaceae > Aquipseudomonas > Aquipseudomonas mandelii_F. Next base: position 60,378 of record NZ_JAPJIV010000005.1, read on the forward strand.
TGAAGTGCGCTGCTTCGTCGAGCCAGTTGGGGATCAGGCTGGTCGGCATCACCACCATGCAGGGCCGATCGAGGCGCCCGGCGTGCTTCTCGCTGAGAATGTGCGCCAGGGTCTGCAGGGTTTTCCCCAGGCCCATGTCATCGGCGAGAATGCCGCCAACTTCCAGCTGGCGCAGCGACTGCATCCAGCTCAAGCCTTCGAGCTGGTAGGGGCGCAGAGTGGCGTTGAGGCCGTCGGGCGCGGCTGCGGTGAAGTCCTTGATGTCACGCAGGCGCTGGGCGAACGTGCGGATCTGTTCGCCGCCTTCCCACAGCAGCGGCATGTCTTCCAGCGGATTGAGGCGCGTGGCATCGGCCTTGCTCAGGCGCAGCGTGGTCTCGCCAGGCTCCTGCAGGTAGAACTCGCCGAGAGTGGCCAGCACCGGTTTCAACCGACCCAGGGGCAGGGCGACTTGCAGCGGGCCGTGTTCGGAGTTGGGCCGATGAGGAATGTTGACCAGGATCAGCTCGTCATCCCGACGCCGGGCCAGGCGCTCCGGGTTGAGAATTTCGGTGTGCGAGCGCATCAGGTTCAACAGGATCGGCAGCAGGCTCAGGCGCTCACCGTTGACGATGATGCCCAGTTCCAGATCAAACCAGTCGCGCTCAGGCGCCTGTTCGACGGTGGCGTACCAGTCATCCACGGCCGTCAGGTCAAAGCCGAAGTCCTCGTCGATCTGCAGCTCCCAACCCTGGGTGCGCAGCTTGGGCAGTTCGTTGAGGGTGAAAGTCAGCCAGGCGCTGTCGTTGACCATCTCGAACAGCTCGCCAGCGCTTTCCGGCAAGGCCTTGCTTTGCCGTGTGGCGATCTTGAAACCGAGGATCCGCAAGTGTTCCCGGTAGGACTGTTCCACTTCCGGCTGCCGCTTTATTCGCAGGGTCTGGGTCTCCTGGCGGATCAAGATGTCGGCGTTTTTTTGACCTGAGACGTATTCGTCCAGGTAGTTGAAAGACAGCGCGGCGCGGTGCTGGATATACCGCTGCATCTTGCCGTTGCGCGGCTCGAACGCGCTGAACTCGATGCTCGCCAGCCACAGGCGCGGCACCGGTTGGACATTGTCCACCAGTACCTGCGGCACGGTTTTCGGGTTGCGGTTTTCCAGGACCGCCGAGAGTTTTTCCAGGAGTTCGGCGTCTTTGGCGGCCGCTGGGTAGTCGAGGGTTTCCTGCACCTGCAGCAGCACCGCAGCGCAATGCTTGCAGTTGTTGCGCACGGGGCAGCTGCAGGTGGCATCGACCATCAGCAGCGTCGATTTGGCTGACTCGCGCAGGCGAATGGTCTGACGGTAGACGTTGCCGCCAGAGCCTTCGCACGCAGCCACGATGGTGGCGTCGCCCACTTCGACGATCCTGACGCGATTCTCCAGGGCGTAGCGGCGGCCACGCTCCAGGCTCTGTTCCTTGAATCGGCTGACCCAGGACGGTGCCAGGGGTTTGCTCAGGGTCGTGGACATAAGGACTTCAATCAGTCCGGAATTTCATCGGGGACTGGCCGAGGTGCGGGGGCGGTCAACGAAGTGATCTTGATCAGCAGGCCGAGGTGGCCGTTGTCGAGGAAATTCAGCTGGCCGTTCTTGGTGTGGCTTTCCTGTTTCAGGCGCTCGCTGGAGGTGACCAGGCCGTTGGCGTCGATCTGGTTGACCCAGAAATCGGCGTCGACGTCGGTAAAGCGTCCCAGTTTCAAGCTCAGGGTGCCCTCGATCGGGAACTGGCCGAACTGTTCTGCGCCATCGCTGACCGCGACCTTGCTGGCTTCCTCGCCCAAAGTCTGTTGCCACGCCTTGTGCAGCAACACTGTGTATTGATTGCTGGCGGTGAGTTTTTCCACCTCACCATTCAAGGTCGGCGACCGCAGGCTATCCGAACTCACGAGCTTGGCGCCGGCAGCCCAGTCTTCCGGTGCGGCTCGGCTGACGATGGCAGGTACGGCGTTCTGCCGCACCAGGATCATTTCAACTTGATACAAATCGTCGGCAAATACCGAGGGGGCGACCAGGGTCATCAGCAAGGTCAGTGAGCGAAACAGGCGCATGCGGCGTCCTTCAAGCAGTTTTCGGGATGAGGAGCTCAAGCAGCGCCTCTACAGTATTAAAGCGCTCTTCCGCGCGCTCCATCGGCACCATGAACTTGAACATCGTGGCGCCTTCGAATTTGTAGCGTTTGGGCTGGCTTTGGATCAGTTTGATCAGCGTCAGCGGGTCGACCGGAGTCTGCGCCGCAAATTCGATGCGACCGCCCTGGGGGCCGCCGTCGACTTTCTTGATGCCGAGCAGTTCCGCCTGCAGTTTCAGCGCGGTGATGCGCATCAGGTTCTTGGTCGGCTCCGGCAGCAGGCCAAAGCGGTCGATCATCTCCACCTGCAGGTCCTTCAGGCCGTCTTCGTCGGTGGCCGAGGCAATGCGCTTGTAGAGGATCAGCCGGGCGTGCACGTCTGGCAGGTAATCTTCCGGGATCAGCGCCGGTACTCGCAGATTGACCTCGGGGCCACCACCCAGGGGTTGGTCGAGGTTCGGTTGTTCGCCCTTGCGGATCGATTTCACCGCGCGTTCGAGCATTTCCATGTACAGGGTGAAGCCAACGGCCTGGATCTGCCCGCTCTGACCGTCGCCCAGCAGCTCGCCGGCACCACGGATTTCCAGGTCGTTGGTGGCGAGCACGAAGCCCGCGCCGAGGTCCTGGGTGTTGGCGATCGCTTCCAGGCGCTTTTCCGCGTCTGCGGTAATTTGCTGGCGCGGTGGCGTCAGCAGGTAGGCGTAGGCCTGGTGGTGACTGCGCCCGACCCGGCCGCGCAGCTGGTGCAGCTGTGCCAGGCCGAACTTGTCGGCCCGCTCGATGATGATGGTGTTGGCGCTCGGCACGTCGATGCCGGTCTCGATGATGGTCGAGGCGATCAGCACGTTGAAGCGTTTGTGATAGAAGTCGCTCATCACCTGTTCGAGTTCGCGCTCGCGCATCTGCCCGTGGCCGATGCCGATGCGTGCTTCCGGCACCAGTTCGGCGAGGTCGGCGGCGCATTTCTCGATGGTCTTCACATCGTTGTGCAGGTAGTACACCTGGCCGCCACGCAGCAACTCACGGAGCAGGGCTTCTTTGACCGTGCTCTTGTTCTGCTCCATGACAAAGGTGCGCACCGACAGGCGCCGGGCCGGCGGTGTGGCGATGATCGACAGGTCGCGCATGCCCGACACCGCCATGTTCAGCGTGCGCGGAATCGGCGTGGCGGTCAGGGTGAGGATGTCGACTTCGCTGCGCAGGGCCTTGAGCTGTTCCTTCTGGCGCACGCCAAAGCGGTGCTCTTCGTCGATGATCACCAGCCCCAGGTTTTTGATCTTGACGTCGTCTGACAGCAGCTTATGCGTGCCGATCACGATGTCGATCTTGCCTTCGGCGAGGTCGGCGATGGCCGCGTTCACTTCCTTGGGCGACTTGAAGCGGCTCATCACTTCCACGCTCACCGGCCAGTCGGCAAAGCGGTCGCGGAAGCTGTTGTAGTGCTGCTGGGCGAGCAGGGTGGTCGGCACCAGGATGGCCACCTGACGACCGCCATGCACTGCGATGAAGGCGGCGCGCATCGCCACTTCGGTCTTGCCGAAACCCACGTCGCCGCAGACCAGGCGGTCCATCGGCTTGGGCGCCAGCATGTCGGCGCGCACGGCCTCGATGGTGGTCTGCTGGTCCGGGGTTTCTTCGAACGGGAAGCCGGCACTGAAGGTCGCGTAGTCGCCTTTCGGGTCTTCGAAGGCATAACCTTCGCGTGCCGCTCGACGGGCATAGATGTCGAGCAATTCGGCCGCTACATCGCGCACCTGCTCGGCAGCCTTGCGCTTGGCTTTCTGCCAGGTTTCGGAGCCGAGGCGGTGCAACGGCGCCAGGGCGTCGTCGCTGCCGGTGTAACGCGCGATCAGGTGCAGGTTGGCCACGGGCACGTAGAGCTTGGCGCCTTCGGCATATTGCAGAGTGAGGAATTCGGCGGCCTGATCGTCGATTTCCAGGGTCGCCAGGCCGAGATAACGCCCGACTCCGTGGTCAATGTGCACCACCGGCGCGCCTTCGCGCAGCTCGGTGAGGTTCTTGATGACCGCGTCGTTGTTCGCGTCGGCGCGTTTCTCGCGGCGGCGACGCTGCATTACGCGCTGGCCGAACAACGGGCTTTCCGCTACCAGGGCCAGCGCCGGATCGTCCAGCACCAGGCCTTCGTCCAGCGGCGCGATGGTGATGGCCAGGCGCTCTTTGCCGGCGACGAAGTCTGGCCAGCTGTCGACGGTTTTCGGTCGCAGCTTCAGGCGTTCGAGCAGTTCCAGCAGCACCTCGCGCCGGCCAGCCGACTCGGCGGTAAACAGCACGCGGCCGGGGAACTCGTCGAGGAAACCGGCCAGCGCCGCCAGAGGCTGGGTGGCCTTGGCTTCGATGGCCAGGTTAGGCAGTTCGCGAGCGGGGAAGCGCTCGCGACCGACGCCGGTTTCCACGTCCTGCTGGCTGGCCACCACTCGCGGCCAGTTTTTCAGGCGGGCGAAGCAATCTTCCACCGGCAGGAACAACTCGGCGGGCGGCAATAAAGGTCGCGCCGGATCGACGCGACGTTCTTCATAACGATTGCGCACGTCGTTCCAGAAGTTCTCCGCCGCCTGCTCGATGCCGGGCAGGGAGAACACCTGGGTGTCCTGGGGCAGGTAATCGAACAGGGTCGAGGTTTCATCGAAGAAAAGCGGCAGGTAGTACTCGATGCCGGCCGGGGTAATGCCGCTGCTCAAGTCCTGGAAGATCGGGCAGCGCCGGAAGTCGACGTCGAAGCGTTCGCGAAAGCGTGCCTTGAAGCGGGTGACCGCATCTTTCTGCAACGGAAATTCCCGCGCAGGCAGCAGGCGCACGGTGTCGACCTTGTCGATGGAGCGCTGGTTCTCCGGATCGAAGGTACGCAGGGTCTCGATTTCGTCATCGAACAGGTCGATACGAAACGGCAGTTTGCTGCCCATCGGGAACAGGTCGATCAGCGAGCCGCGCACGGTGAATTCGCCGTGTTCATAGACGGTGTCGACATATCGATAGCCACTGGCTTCGAGCCGGGTGCGCATCTGCTCGACGTCAAGCTTCTGGCCGACGTCCAGCACCAGGCTGCTGCCCAGCAGGAACTTGGTCGGGGCCAGGCGGTGCAGGGCGGTGGTGATCGGCACCACCAGCACGCCATGGCTCAGCTCCGGCAGCCTGTATAAGGCGGCGATGCGCTGGGAGATGATGTCCTGGTGCGGCGAAAACAGGTCGTAGGGCAAGGTTTCCCAGTCCGGGAAATGCAATACGGGCAAATCCGGGGCGAAGAAACCCAGCTCCTGTTCCAGTCGTTCGGCACTTTGGCTGTCGGCTGTGAGCAGCAGGGTAAAGCGCTTGGCAGCGCTGGCGGCCTCGGCAATGGCCAGGCTCAGGGCGGCACCGGGCAAATTGCCCCAGTGCTGTTTACCTGCCGCGGCAGGGAGAAGCGGTAGACGCAGAACGGGCACGGAAGGTTGAGCTCCAAGCGTTGCGACAAAGTCGGTAATTGTAGCGGTCCCGGGTGCCGCCTGTCAGTTGCAGACTGTGTCTATTACGCAGGTTGGGCGAAATGTAGTGGTAAAGACAAAATCGCCGGTTTTTTTAGGGAAAATTACCGAATATGTAGTGGCAAAACAGACCAGTGTTACGGATGGTTACGGACAAGGCAGCGCTGTCTGCAAAAAAATGACGGCGCTGGAAGGCCCGTGTTTACTGGGCTGCAGCGAGCTGTGTTTTTTCTGCGGGGAAATTTGTTACGGATCGCACGACAGGCGCGCATTGCTACAAGAGGCACTCGGCGGCATAATGTAGCCCCTTTTTTCTGCCCCTACATGTGGAAGGTTCCCGTGACTCAGAAGCCCGACCAGTGTCTTGGTGAATGGATCGACCGTGAAGCACTCGCAGAAGCGATGATTCCGCTTATCGGTCAGCTCTACCGCAATAACAACGTGGTGAGCTCGATCTATGGCCGCAGCCTGATCAATCGTTCAGTCATTGCGATTCTCAAAGCTCACCGCTTTGCTCGTCATCGCCAGTCCGATGACAGCGAATTGTCCGTCCACGAAACATTCCCCCTGCTCAAGGCGATGAGCGAGCTCAAGCTCGGCGCCGCCTCGGTAGACCTGGGCAAGCTTGCGGTCAAGTTCAAGACCGAAGGCAATGGCCGCACTGCCGAGCAGTTCGTCCGCGAAGAACTGGCTGATGTCGTTGGTCAGCAAAATGCTTCCGCTCGTAAAGGCACCGACGTTGTCCTGTACGGCTTCGGTCGTATCGGCCGTCTGCTGGCACGCATCCTGATCGAGAAAACCGGTGGTGGCGACGGCCTGCGCCTGCGCGCCATCGTGGTCCGCAAGGGCGCCGAGAATGACCTGGTCAAGCGCGCAAGCCTGCTGCGTCGTGACTCGGTTCATGGCCCGTTCGATGGCACCATCACCATTGATGAAGCCAACAACACCATCACCGCCAACGGTAACCTGATCCAGGTTATCTACGCGAAAAACCCGACTGAAGTGGACTACACCCAGTACGGCATCAAAGACGCGCTGCTGGTGGATAACACCGGTGTATGGCGTGACGCCGATGGCCTGGGCCAGCATTTGGCGTGCCCGGGTGTTGACCGCGTTGTTCTGACCGCGCCTGGCAAAGGCAAGCTGAAGAACATCGTGCACGGCATCAACCACGGCGATATCACTGCTGACGACAAGATCGTTTCTGCCGCTTCGTGCACCACCAACGCCATCGTGCCGGTGCTCAAGGCAGTCAACGACAAGTTCGGCATCGTCAATGGTCACGTTGAAACCGTTCACTCGTACACCAACGACCAGAACCTGATCGACAACTTCCACAAAGGCGATCGCCGTGGCCGTAGCGCCGCGCTGAACATGGTCATCACCGAGACCGGTGCTGCCACCGCTGCTGCCAAGGCCCTGCCTGAGCTGGCCGGCAAGCTGACCGGTAACGCGATCCGCGTTCCGACGCCTAACGTGTCGATGGCCATTCTCAACCTGAACCTTGAGAAAGCCACCACTCGCGAAGAGATCAACGAGTACCTGCGCCAGATGGCCATGCACTCGGATCTGCATAAGCAAATCGACTACGTCAACTCGCAGGAAGTGGTTTCCACCGACTTCGTTGGCTCGCGCCACGCAGGCGTGGTGGACGCTGAAGCGACCATCACCCAGGATAACCGCGTTGTACTGTACGTTTGGTACGACAACGAGTTCGGTTACAGCTGCCAGGTGGTTCGCGTGATGGAAGACATGGCCGGTGTAAACCCGCCAGCATTCCCGCGCTAAGCTTCACCTGTAATTGAAAACGCCCCGGCCTTGGTCGGGGCGTTTTTGTTTGCGGCCTGCTTATAACTTTTTATTATTTTTTTACGGGGCTCGAGATTTTTCTCATTGTTGATACAGAGTTGCTTCAATAGTGGGTAATTTAAACTCTCAATAAAAATAAGAAGTTGCTTGAGTTAACTGACTTGTGGATCCAATAAAACGCTGTGTTATCTAATTGGCGCCATTTAATTGTTAAGCCCTAATACTTGACACCCCGACGCTCTGAAACTAGTGTCGCCTGTGACAGCCCGCTCTGCCTCGGGCCTCGCTGGGCTTATGGTGTCAATGCAAGGTTTCAACTCTCCAAAAAGACAGGAATCTTATTCCTGCTCACATCACAATAAATTCAATTAACACTGTCCCGGCATAGTTGCCGTGCAGCGCCCTGTTTCATGTTGCTCACCCTGCCGAAAGTGTTTCGCGGTCACGGCTTGTTTATGCCTGGCTTTTACGCGGTTGGTCTCTCGGGAGAGTTGAACATGGCTGAAGAACGCTCAAGGCTACTGTCATTGCTTCCCCGCCTGGTGGGTTTGGGAGTCCTGGGGTTTGTCGTCTGGTTACTGCTGTCGACGCTGCTGATGCCGCTGGTATCGACCTCTGCTACCCGGGCCATTTTGAATGCGCCGGTGATCCTGCTGACCACTCCCATTGATGGCGTGGTCAGCGCGCTGGAAGTCAAACCCGGCGCGACTTTTGTCCAGGGCCAGAAAGTGGCCGTGGTGGAAAACCCGCGGGCCAATCAGGAAACCTTGCTGACTCTGCAAACCCGGCGGCTCACCCTGGAACAGCAGATATCTTCCTCGGCCAGCCAGGCCGAACATGACCAGCAGTATTACGAGGCCTTGGAAAAAACCAGCCAGCAGTACCAGACCGCCTTTCATACCCGGCAACTCTTCACCCAAAGAGCCCTGCGCGCCGAAAGCAGTGCGGCCAGTGCGCGGTTGATGGACGCCCAGGAGACGGTCGAGCGCAATCTGGAGTTGTTCGTGCAAGGGGCGGTGAGCGGCGCGGTGGTCGCCTCATCAAAAGCGCAGCTTGCCTCTTTGCAAGGTGCGGCCGAGTCGGTGCGCTCGCAGTTGCGGATCAACGACGGAGACGTCAGTGCCGCCAACAAGCAGGTATACCTCGACCCCGATCAGCTGCGCATGTTTGATCTCAGCGCGCAAATGACCACGCTCAAGCTCAGCCTGGAAAATCAGGCGCGCAATCGGGCGACCTATCAACAGGAGCTGGACAATCTCAACCGCTTGATCGATGCCGAGCAGAACCGGGTCAAGCTGATGGCTGGGTACGATGTCGTGGCTTATTCGCCGGGTACTGTGCAGGAGCTCGTGGCGCCCCAGGGCACGCAGGTGCAGGCCGGCTCAACCTTGCTGCGCGCGACCGATTGCGGGCAGAGCTATGTGATTGCGGTGTTCCCCGAGCGCATGGCCAGCAAGATCGATCGCGACAGCGTGCTGACGGTGAGAATCCGCGGCCTTGCCGAGCCCCTCAAGGCCAGCGTGGTGCAGCTCTTATCCAGCGCTTCGGACATTCGCGCCAACTCCTACAGCGTGCCGTTTCCCTACGCCGAGCAGAACTCGGTGTACGTGGTCGGCACCTTTGCCGCCGACCTCACCGATAGCCAGCGCTCCATGACCTGTAACCCGGGGCTGTGGGCCAGTGCCGAGGTGTCGCGACCATGAACGGCCTCTTGCGAACGCTCGTCAGCCTGATGCTGATGGGCACCGGTGCCTCGGCATTGGCGGCAGCCGCCAGGCCACAACTGGCGACCATGACCTGTGCCGCGCTCGATCGCGCGGTGATCACGCAGCCGGCGGGCCCGGTATTGGTCGCCAGTTACCCTGCGCTGAATGGTCAGCCGGCGCCGATCCTGGCCTTGCGCGGGGTGGCGTTTACTTACGATAACGCCCTGGCGAGCATCGCCTTGTTCGCCTGCGGCAAGCCCGGATCGGCGCGGCGGATTGCCGATGCCCTGGCCTTCGCCATCAACCACGATCCCGAATATCAGGACGGTCGCTTGCGCAACGCCTATGCCGCCGGCCCGGTGGGTGCGCCGCCGATCAAGTTGCCCGGCTATTGGAGCGTCGAGCGCAACGCCTGGAATCAGGACGCCTATCAAGTCAGCAGCGCCACCGGTAACCAGGCATGGGCGGCACTCGCGTTGCTCGAGGCTTTTCGTCAAAGCGGCGAGACTTCCTACCTGCAAGCCGCGAGAAAAGTCCTGCGCTGGTCGCAGGAAAATACCTACGACGCCCAGGCTCCGGCCGGCTTCAGTGGTGGCTACTACGGCTATTTCAATCAGCAAATCGAGCAGAAGTGGAAGTCCACCGAGCATAACGTCGACCTCGCCGCCGCCTGGTCGGCCCTCGATGCCCTGGCCCCGGACCCGGCGACGGCGCAACAGGCGCAAATCGCCCGGCAGTTTGTCGCCAGCCAATGGGACGCTACAGAAGGGCGCTTCCTGATCGGCACCGGAGCGGATGGCCAGACGTCGGACCGGCTGCGTTCCGGGTTGGACGCGCAGATATGGCCGTTGATTGCCTTGCACGATCCCCCCGGTGACTGGCGTCGGGTGTTCGCCTTCGTGGATAGCGCGCACCGTGCAGGTGACGGTTACGGCTTCAATCGCGATCCCGATGGCTTATGGACCGAAGGCACCGCGCAAACCGCTGCGGTCGCGCAATTAAACGGCCTGAGCGACAAGGCGCAACCCCTGTGGAGTGTGTTGCTGGCCCAGGAAGCCGGGAATGGCTGGCTGTTCGCGACCCCGGCAGAGCGCATCAGTACCGGGCTGGCCATCGGCCCGGACTCGGTCACCAACGATTTTTTCTATTACCACCTGCCTCACTTGGGCGCCACGGCGTGGGCGGCGATTGCGGCCACTGGCGTCAATCCCTTTACCGGTTCGCAAGAGGCTGACTGACATGCAGGCACTGGACTCGTTGCAACTGCTGCAAATCAATTTCTGCACGCTGGCGGCGGTGATTCTGTTCACTTGCCTGACCCATCGCGACCAATGGGCCGCGCGTGCCGGGTTCGGCGCCGTCACCGCGTTGCTGCTACTCAATTACGCGGCCTGGCGAATTCGCGACACCTTGCCGGATGGTCATTCGGGGTTCGCCACGGTCTGGGCCTACGCTTTCCTGTTCTTCGAGATGCTGGCGATCGGCTACACGCTGTTTTCCATTGTCGTGATGTTATGTCGCTCCGATCACAGCAAGGCCGCGGACACCGGTGAGCGACGACTGCGAGCCCTGGGTGCGGAAGCGCCTGCGGTGGATATCTTCATCGCCACCTACAATGAGGGCCTGGAAATCCTCGAAAAAACCATTATCGCCGCCCAAGCCATCGACTACCCGAACTTCACGATTTGGGTGCTCGACGATACGCGCCGCGACTGGCTGCGCGATTACTGCGCCGAGGTCGGCGTGCAGTACGCGCGACGGCCCGATAATTCCCACGCCAAGGCCGGCAACCTGAACAACGGTTTGCGCCAGTCGGCGGCCGGCAGCAATGCGCCGTACATCCTGGTGCTGGATGCCGATTTTGCGCCGCAGCAACCGATCCTTTTGCGCACCCTGGGTTTGTTCGACGACCCCAAGGTCGGCCTGGTGCAGACCCCGCAGTTCTATTACAACCCTGATCCGATCCAACACAACCTGGGCACTTCAGCGTGCTGGGTCGACGAGCAACGGGTGTTCTTCGACGTGTTTCAACCGGCAAAGGATGGTTGGGATGCGGCGTTCTGTGTCGGCACTTCCTTCGTGGTGCGGCGCGACTTGATCAATGAAATTGGCGGTTTTCCTACAGGCTCGGTGTGCGAAGACATCTACACCACCTACCGCCTGCTGCAGAAAGGCTATGTCACCCGCTGGCTGAACGAGCGCCTGTCGATCGGCTTATCGGCAGAAGGCCTGACCGAGTACATCAACCAGCGCGGCCGCTGGTGCCTGGGCACTATCCAGGTGGCGCTGCTCAAGGAAGGACCGTTGCGCGGTAGCGGCTATACGCTCAATGACCGGTTGCATTACATCCATGGCCTGATGCACTGGTTCTCCAAGCCTTTCATCCTGATGATGCTGGTGTCGCCGGTGCTGTATTGGTACTTCGGGGTGGCAGGTTTCTACGCCACGCCGATGGACTTCCTGGCGTTTGGCATGCCGGCGCTGATTGCGTTCTGGGGCTACGGCACCTGGGTCACGGACCGGCGCACCTTGCCGATTTTCACCGAGGTCACCCAGATCGTCGCCTCCCTGGCGGTGACTGCGACCATTGCCAGCGCGATGATCCGGCCCTTCGGCCGGCCGTTCAAAGTCACCGCCAAAGGCCTGGATCGCAGCAAAACCATGGTGCACTGGAAGCTGTTCGGGTTCTTTTTTGCCTTGACGCTGTTCTCGCAAATTGGCGCCTACATCGCGATCAGTACCGCCGCCGCATTCGACGGCAACATGCTGTTCAACCTGTGCTGGACCGTGGTGGCGCTGGTCTACAACCTGGCGACGCTGGTCGCTTGTGTGGATCGCCCGCGTTTGCACGGTGAGGAGCGCTTTCCGTTCGACAAACCCACGGGCTTTCGGTTTGGCGGCAAGGTGTTGCCCGGGCGCCTGGTGGATATTTCCCTCAGCGGCGCGTCGTTCAAATGCGCGTTCGCTTCGTCGATCAAACCGGGACTGTGCGGCCAGATGTGGGTCGACAAGCTGGGCTGGCTCGACGTCGAAGTGATGCGCAACCACGGCGCCGAGCAGTTGGGCCTGCGCTTTGCCGAGCTGGATGAAGACCTGCGGCGGCGGCTGATCGCGCGCCTGTTCAGCGATGCGACGATCAATGTCGTCAGCAAGGCCGAGCCTGGGCTGGCCTTTGGCACCTTGTTGCGGCGCTCGTTGCTCGGCGAAAAATCTGCGCTGCCGCGTTTGCCTGCACCGGACAGGGAGTCGTCCTACACGCCCCAGCGTCGTTGGCGGCCGGTCAGTGTGCGCTCTCGTAAACAGCCACTGCCGCACATCAGCGTCAGTCGGCCGGGGCTGTGGTCTTTGCTGCTTTCACCCTTGCGAGCTTTGCTCGGCCAACGATTTTAGGTGCGCGCCATGAACAGTTGCTTACCGACCTCATGCTTAATGTCATTGCTACTGCTGGGCGGTTGTTCGCTGGAGCCGACTTACGAGAAGCCCGACGCGCCGATCGATCAGCAATGGCCGGCCAACACGGCGGGCGAGTGCTGCGTCGGCCAGCAGGCGTTCGACAAGGACTGGCGTGGTTTTGTGGTCGATGACCGCCTGCGGCAGTTGATCGACATGGCGCTGGCCAATAACCGCAGCCTGCGCCAGTTCGCCGCCAGTGTCGAAGAGGCGCGGGCCGGTTACGCCAGCGCGCAGTCCGGGCTGTTTCCGACCATCGGCATCGATACTTACGCCGGGCGCAGCAAGTTGCCGCCGCTGGTGCGCACGCCCAATGGCGGCGACAGTGCCGGGAGCATCGCCAACACCTTTCAGGCCACGGGTGGTTTCACTTCCTACGAGCTGGACCTGTTCGGGCGCATTCGCAGCCAGCGCAATGCTGCCGGGGCCCGATTCGAAGCGTCGGAGGGCGATTACCAGGCCGCGCGCCTGGCGCTGATCGGTGAAGTTGCCAGCACCTGGTTGACGCTCAAGGCCAATCAGCATCTGCTCGACCTGGCCCAGAACACTTATCAGTCCCAGGACCGTTACGGGCAGTTGCTGCGCAAGAGTTTCAACCTGGGTTCCAGTGCGCGAATCGATGTGCACCAGGCCGATGCGCAGACCAACACGGCCGCGGTCCAGGTCAACACTTACCGGATGCAAGTGGCGCAGAACAGCAACGCGTTGCGGGTACTGGTGGGGCAACCGGTGCCACCGGGGTTGCTGCCCTCCGGCGTGCTCGGCGAGCAGCTGGCAACGCTGGACGTGCCAGCCGGTTTGCCGGCGTCACTGGTCGAGCGCCGCCCCGACATCATGTCTGCCGAGGCCCAGTTGCGCGCCGCCAATGCCGACATCGGTGCAGCGCGCAGCGCGTACTTCCCGACCTTTTCCCTGACCTCGGCGTTGGGCAGTCTGACCGGGGATTTCTCACGCCTGCTCACCGGCCCTGCGGAATTCTGGACCGTGGCGCTGGCGGGGTCGTTGCCCTTGATCGATGGCGGCGCGCGGCGGGCGCAAGTGGACGCCAGCCATGCCCGATTTGCTGGGCAAACAGCGGCGTACGAAGCTACGGTACAGAACGCATTTCGGGAGGCGGCCGATGCCTTGAATGCGCGCCAGGAGATGCTGACCCAGGTGGCGTTCCAGAAGAAACTGGTGGGGGATTATCAGGAAGCCTACCGCCAGTCCCGGCTACGGTTCGAGGCGGGGCTGGACAGCTATTTCTCGACCATGGATGCGCAGCGTTCGTTGTTTGATGCACAACAGAAGTGGGCGCAGCTGGAGTTGGCGCGGGAGATTAACCAGGTCACGTTGTACAAGGCGTTGGGTGGGGGGTGGGGTGGTTCTTTGAAGGTGGCCGGGCGGTGATTATTCAGTGACCTTGCAGGCCTCATCGCGAGCAGGCTCACTCCTACAGGGTGCTGTGCACACCGATCCAATGTAGGAGTGAGCCTGCTCGCGATAACGATCTGCCTGCCCCCGACTTCCACAACCCATGCCGATGACGGGGAGGCGATGCATAATGGCTGATCTTGGTGGTGTTTCAGGGATTGCGGAGAAATGTGTTGAGCGGGTGGAAGGGGATTGTCCTGGGGCTGCTGGCCGGCCTGTCCGGCTGCGGCAACGGCGACTCCATGGAAAGTTTCGGCGGGCCCACGATGGGCAGCTCTTATTCAGTCAAATACCTGCATCGCGCCGGCCTGCCCGCACCCAAAGAAGTCCAGGCCGAGGTCGAGCAAATCCTCGCCCAGGTCGATCAACAAATGTCGACCTACCGCAGCGACTCCGACATCGAACGCTTCAACCGCCTGCCTGCCAACCACTGTCAGAAAATGCCCGCGCCCATCCTAGAATTGGTCCGCATCGGCCAGCAGCTGTCACAGCAGAGCGAAGGCTCCTACGACCTGACGGTCGAGCCGCTGCTCAATCTCTGGGGATTTGGTCCGCAATCGCGCAAGGAACAAGTCCCGAGCGTTGAAGCACTGGCCGAAGTGCGCCAGCGAGTCGGATACCAGCATCTGCGCATCGAAAACCAACAGCTGTGCAAGGACGCTGCCGTCGAAGTCGACTTCAACAGCATCGCCGCCGGCTATGCAGTCGACACCATCGCCGCGCGACTCGAAGCCATGGGCATCCACGATTACCTCGCCGAAGCCACCGGTGAACTCAAGGCGCGCGGTCACAAACTCGATGGCAGCCCATGGCGGATCGCTCTCGAAGAGCCGCGGGATGACCAGCAGGTGGCGGAAAAGATCATCGCGGTCGACAACTACGCGGTGTCCACTTCCGGTGACTACCGCCATTATTTCCAGGAGGATGGCCGGCGCTATTCCCACACGTTCGATGCGCGCTCCGGGGCGCCGGTCTCGCACACCCTGGCGTCGGTCACGGTGATTCATTCTTCGGCACTGATGGCCGATGGCTTATCGACGCTGCTGCTGATTCTTGGGCCCCAGCGCGGTTGGGACTACGCGGAAAAACACGCGATCGGTGCATTTTTTGTGATTCGTGCCGATAGCGGTTTCGTCACAAGAACCAATCAGGCTTTTGAGCGACTCAGTGCCGTACAAACCCAATTAAAGCAATGAATGCTGGCGTTGTAGTGCAGGCAAAACTAGCCTACGACGCGACCAAGGGTTAATGTGCGCGGCGTTGACGCTTCTATAGACTGTGTCCGGGTTCTGCATTGGCCCCAAATTGTTCCTTCACGCCGCAGATGGCGTGATTTAGCCGCAGGTGCCGATGGCGCCGCGGCCTGTTCTGAGGAGTACGCATGGCTGTCTACAACTACGACGTGGTGGTGCTGGGTTCCGGCCCGGCAGGAGAAGGCGCGGCAATGAACGCCGCCAAAGCAGGACGCAAGGTGGCGATGGTCGATAGCCGTCGCCAGGTCGGCGGCAACTGCACCCACCTGGGCACCATCCCGTCCAAGGCTTTGCGTCACTCGGTCCGGCAGATCATGCAGTTCAACACCAACCCGATGTTCCGGGCCATTGGTGAGCCGCGCTGGTTCTCGTTCCCGGACGTGTTGAAAAGCGCCGAGAAAGTCATCTCCAAACAAGTCGCTTCGCGTACCGGCTACTACGCCCGTAACCGCGTCGACGTGTTCTTCGGCACCGGCAGCTTCGCCGACGAGCAAACCATCGAAGTGGTCTGCGCCAATGGCGTGGTCGAGAAACTGGTGGCCAAGCACATCATCATCGCCACTGGCTCGCGTCCTTATCGCCCGGCGGACATCGATTTCCACCACCCGCGTATCTACGATAGCGACACCATCCTCAGCCTCGGCCACACCCCGCGCAAACTCATCGTGTACGGCGCCGGCGTGATCGGTTGCGAGTACGCCTCGATTTTCAGCGGCCTGGGTGTACTGGTGGAGTTGGTGGATAACCGTGGTCAGTTGCTGAGCTTCCTCGACTCGGAAATCTCCCAGGCCCTGAGCTATCACTTCAGCAACAACAACATCACGGTCCGCCACAACGAAGACTACGACCGCGTCGAAGGCGTGGACAACGGCGTGATCCTGCACCTCAAGTCCGGCAAGAAGATCAAGGCTGACGCCTTGCTCTGGTGCAACGGCCGTACCGGGAACACCGATCAGTTGGGCCTGGAAAATATCGGCGTGAAGGTCAACAGCCGTGGTCAGATCGAAGTGGACGAGGCCTACCGTACCTGCAAGCCGAATATTTACGGCGCCGGTGACGTGATTGGCTGGCCGAGCCTGGCCAGTGCTGCTCACGACCAGGGCCGTTCGGCGGCTGGCAGCATCGTCGATAACCACAGCTGGCGCTTCGTCAATGACGTGCCGACCGGCATCTACACCATTCCGGAGATCAGCTCGATCGGCAAGAACGAGCAGGAGCTGACCCAGGCCAAGGTGCCGTACGAAGTGGGCAAGGCGTTCTTCAAGAGCATGGCGCGTGCGCAGATCGCCGGCGAGCCGCAAGGCATGCTGAAGATCCTGTTCCACCGCGAGACCCTGGAAGTGCTGGGCGTTCACTGCTTCGGTTACCAGGCGTCGGAGATCGTGCACATCGGCCAGGCGATCATGAACCAGCCGGGCGACCTGAACACCCTGAAGTATTTCGTCAACACCACGTTCAACTACCCGACCATGGCCGAAGCCTATCGGGTAGCGGCGTACGATGGCCTCAACCGGCTTTTTTGAGCGGCTCCGGCCGGTGGCCTGAGCCGGCCGGGGAGACCGATTTCAGCAATTCTCGAGCGTGGCGCTGGCCAAACCGGGAAAGTCTGTAATCAGGCTGTCAACGCCGAAGTCGGCGAGCCTGCGCATCAGCGCGGGCTCGTTGACTGTCCATACCGACACATGCAGCCCCTGGCGCTGCGCCTTCTCCAGGCGTTCCGGCGTACACAGGGTCCAGTTCAGCGCAAGAAATTCACAGCCATAGCTTTGCGCGACCTTCAATGGGTCGAGCCAGGCGTATTCGGCCACCAGTCCGCGAGACACGTCCGGCACCAGATCCAGTGCAGCCTTCAACACTTCGCGTGAGCTTGAGGTGATGGTGACCTTGTCGAGCATGCCGAAGCGCTGGGCCATTTCGCGAATCGCCAGCACGGTGGTGGCGGCGCGGGTGCGCGAAGCGCTTTTGACCTCCAGCTGCCAGTGCTCGAAGTCGCATTTTTCGAACAGTTCTTCCAGGGTCGGGATCGGGCAGGGCTTGATCCAGCCCGGGCCGCCTTTGCGCGCGTCGTAGGTCTTAAGCTCCGCCGCCGAGTGCTCGACGACCTTGCCGCGCCGGTCGGTGGTGCGCTTGAGCGTCGGGTCGTGGATGACCATCAGCTCGTTGTCCTTGGACAGGTGCAGGTCCAGCTCGCAGCGGCGCACGCCGTGCTTGAGACATTGCTGGAAACTGGTCAGGGTGTTTTCCGGTGCTTCGCCCTTGGCGCCGCGATGGCCGTAGATGAGGGTCACGGTTCTTCCTTAATTTAAAGTGCCTGAGTCGTTTTGTTCACGGGCCAGGCGACGTTCCTGGGCCTGCTTCTGCAAAATGTAGCGGGCCAGCAGTTGGCGCTGGGCATCGGTCGGGTGCTCGAATTCGGTGCCGATGTCGTAGCCATCGCCCTTGGCATCACAATGCGTGACCCGGGCGCGCAACAGCAGGCCAAGCGCTTGCGGCATCAATACCAGCTTGATCGACAGGCGCGCGTCGGCGGCGATTGGCGTGGGGTGCTGGAAGTCGATGCCGCCTTCGGAAAGGATCACCGGTTGCGGTTCGCCGATCTGCCCCAGCACGGTAATGGCGATCACCTGGCTCAGCAGGTCGATACGTTTGTTCTGGGATTTCAAGAATGCCGCAAGGTTGCGGTCGCGCTCACTGATCTGGCGCAACAGGTGTTGCGATTCGAATTCGCTCAGGTGCAATTCACTGAGCAGGTTGAACAGCGGAGAAGCATCCTGCAACACTTCCTGGCCCGCGGCTTCGGCAGCGGACAGGGGCCGAATTTCCAGTGCGATCGAGTCATCGATACGGTAGTATTCGCGGCGATCTTCTTCATCTAATGTCGACATGGCGAACCCATGGTAGCGGCGGTGGTCTGAGTGTAAAGCTGGTTATCGACCCCCGCCACAAGGACGTTCCTTTTCCCTCCGAACAAGCCCCGACATGTTCAGACCTCTCTTCGTATTTATAGGCACGCGTTATACCCGTGCAAAGCGTCGCAATCATTTTGTGTCGTTCATTTCCCTGACCTCGATGATCGGGCTCGCCCTTGGCGTGGTCGTGATGATCGTGGTGCTGTCGGTCATGAACGGCTTCGATCATGAGATGCGCACCCGCGTGCTGGGCATGGTGCCCCACGCGACCATCGAGTCCGGCGAACCGATCAACGACTGGCCAAGCCTGGCCGCCAAGGTCAAGCAAAACCCGCAGGTGACGGCGGTAGCGCCGTTTACCCAGATGCAGGGTTTGCTGACCAATAACGGCAAGGTGTCCAAGGTGCTGCTCAATGCCATCGACCCTGCGCTGGAACGCCAGGTTTCGATCATCGACAAGTTCATGCTGCAGGGCAAACTCGACGATTTGGCCCCCGGCAGCTTTGGCATCTTCATCGGCGACAAGGCTGCGGCCAAGCTCGGCGCCGCCATTGGCGACAAGCTGACCTTCGTCGCGCCCGAAGTCACCGTGACTCCGGCCGGGATGTTCCCGCGCATGAAACGCTTTACGGTGGTCGGCATTTTCCATGTCGGCGCCGGTGAGATCGACGGTTACCTGGGCGTCACCAACCTCCAGGACCTGGCGAAGCTGCATCGCTGGAAGCCGGATCAGGTGCAGGGCATCCGCCTGAAGTTCGACGACCTGTTCCAGGCGCCGCGCACTGCGTGGAACATTGCCCAGCAACTTGGCGAAGACCACTACTACGCCCGCGACTGGACCCGCACCCACGGCAACCTGTACCAGGCCATCCGCATGGAAAAAGCCATGATCGGCCTGCTGTTGCTGCTGATTGTCGCCGTGGCTGCGTTCAACATCATCTCCACCCTGGTGATGGTGGTGAACGACAAGAAGGGCGATATAGCGATCTTGCGCACCCTGGGTGCCACGCCTGGCACCATCATGGCGATCTTCATGGTGCAGGGCACGGTGATTGGGGTGTTCGGCACGCTGATCGGCGCCGTGGTCGGCATCTTCGCGGCGCTGAACGTCAGTGCGGCGATCTCGGCCCTCGAAGGCCTGATCGGCCACAAGTTCCTGAACGCCGACGTGTACTTCATCGATTACCTGCCGTCGCAGGTGCAGAGCCAGGACGTGGTGATGGTCTGTGCCGCCGCGTTGATCCTGAGTTTCCTCGCCACCCTGTATCCAGCCTGGCGTGCCGCGCGCACCCAGCCTGCGGAGGCGCTACGTTATGAGTGAATTGGGCATGAGTGAAAAAGCAATCCTGAGCTGCCGCAACCTGGGCAAATCCTACGAGGAAGGCCCGGAGTCGGTCGAGGTCCTGGCTGGTCTGCAACTGGAGTTGCATCCGGGCGAGCGCGTGGCGATCGTCGGCACCTCGGGGTCGGGCAAGAGTACCTTGCTCAACCTGTTGGGCGGGCTGGATACACCGACCAAGGGCAGCGTGTGGCTCGACGGTGAAGAGCTGTCGGCCCTGAGCGAGAAGAATCGCGGCCTGTTGCGCAATCGGTCCCTGGGTTTCGTTTACCAGTTCCACCACTTGCTGCCGGAATTCACCGCGCTGGAAAACGTCTGCATGCCGCTGCTGATCGGCAAGACCGCGATCCCGGAGGCGCGTCAGCGTGCCACGGCATTGCTGGAGCGGGTAGGGCTGGGACATCGCCTGGAACACAAGCCGGCCGAACTGTCCGGAGGTGAACGCCAGCGTGTGGCCATCGCCCGCGCCCTGGTGAACAAGCCAGGGCTGGTGATGCTCGACGAGCCGACCGGCAACCTCGACTCCCACACCGCCCAGGGCATCCAGGATTTGATGCTGGAACTCAGCACCTCGATGCGCACGGCGTTCCTGGTGGTGACTCACGACATGAACCTGGCCCGCCAGATGGATCGCGTCCTGCACTTGCAGGAAGGTTGCCTGACTCCTATCTGACTGGTCGCAACCCGAGGTCTGCAACGACCTCGGGTCATTAATTTTTATACGGTGCCCCAGCGAATGTTCAGACCGTTATCGATCTTCATCGGCGCGCGCTACACCCGCGCCAAGCGTCGCAATCGCTTCGTGTCCTTCATCTCGATGACCTCGATGATCGGTCTCGCCCTGGGCGTGCTGGCCATGATCGTGGTGCTGTCGGTGATGAACGGCTTCCAGCGCGAAATGAGTTCGCGCATCCTTGGCATGGTGCCGCACGCGACCATCGTCGGCGTCAACCCGATCGATGACTGGCAGCCAGTGGCCGCCGCCGCGATGAAAAACCCCGAAGTGACCGCCGCCGTGCCCTTCACCGAAATGGAAGGCATGCTGTCCTACAAGGGCACGATGCAGCCGATCCAGGTCAGCGGCGTCGACCCGGCGCTTGAAGGCCAGGTGTCGATTGTCGCCAAGCACATTGTCCAGGGGCGCCTGGATGCGCTGAAGCCCGGTGAGTTCGGCGTGGTGATCGGTGAGATCACGGCCCGGCGTTTCCGCTTGAACGTGGGCGACAAGATCACCCTGATCGTGCCGGAAGTCAGTACCGCGCCGGGTGGTATTACCCCGCGCATGCAGCGCCTGAATGTGGTCGGCGTGTTCAAGGTCGGCGCCGAGCTGGACGGCTCGATGGCGCTGATCCACGTGGCCGATGCCGCGCAGATGCAACATTGGCAGCCCAACCAGGTGCAGAGCGTGCGCCTCGCGGTGAAGGATCTGTACGCGGCCCCCAAAGTCTCCAGCGACATTGCTGGTGGCTTGGGCACGGCTTATCGCGCTGACGACTGGACCCACACCCAGGGCAGCCTGTTCAGCGCGATGAAAATGGAAAAGACCATGATTGGCCTGCTGTTGCTGATGATCGTCGCCGTCGCCGCCTTCAACATCATCGCCACCCTGATCATGGTGGTAAACGACAAGGGCGCGGACATCGCGATCCTGCGCACCATCGGCGCGACCCCACGGCAGATCATGGCGATCTTCATGGTGCAGGGCACGGTGATCGGCATCGTCGGCACGCTGATTGGTGGGGTGCTGGGCGTGATCGCGGCGCTGAACGTCAGCGAGCTGGTGGGTTGGGTCGAGCGCGTGAGCGGGCAGCACATCTTCAGTTCGGATGTGTACTTCGTCAGCAACCTGCCTTCCGAGTTGCAGGGTGGGGATGTGCTGTTGATCTGCTCGGCGGGGTTTGTGTTGAGCTTCCTG
This sequence comes from Pseudomonas sp. RIT-562, assembly GCF_026241895.1. Lineage (GTDB taxonomy): Bacteria > Pseudomonadota > Gammaproteobacteria > Pseudomonadales > Pseudomonadaceae > Aquipseudomonas > Aquipseudomonas mandelii_F. The sequence continues at coordinate 81,741 of NZ_JAPJIV010000005.1, forward strand.
GCCACGGTATATCCGGCGTGGCGAGCGGCGAAGATCGAGCCGGCGCATGCGTTGCGGTATTCGTAAGGCCTGAAACCGCTATCGCGGGCAAGCCTTGCTCCCACAGGATTGGAGTTGAAACACGATTGCGTGAACGACTCAAAGACCTGTGGGAGCAAGGCTTGCCCGCGATGAGGTAGATCCTGCCAGGCTCAATGCTCCCTGGGTAACTCAATCAAAAACCGCGTCCACCCATCCCCCGATTCACACCGGATCTGCCCGCCATGGGCCCGAATGATCGACCGAGTAATCGCCAGCCCCAGCCCCGCATGTTCACTGCTGCCTTCCTGTCGAGCGGGGTCCGCCCGATAAAATCGGTCGAACAAGCGCGGCAGCAATTCTGCGGCAATCCCAGCTCCCGTGTTCTCGATCACCAGTCCCAAGTCCTTGGGCTGCTCGCTGATCCGCACCCGCACTTCACCTTCCATCGGGGTGAACCGCAACGCATTGTCCAGCAGATTGGACAGCGCGCGGCGCAGCATGCTGCGATCACCTGCCATTCGCGCAGTGCCTTCACGGCTCAGTCTGACCTGGGCGTCTTCCGCCAAAGGTGCGAAGAATTCCAGCAGCACATCCACTTCCTGTCCGAGGTCCAGCGGTTCGCGGGAGGGCATCAACAAGCCGTGATCGGCCTTGGCCAGGTACAACATGTCGTTGACCAGCTGCGCCATCCATTGCAACTCTTCAAGGTTGCTGTGCAGCGCCTCGCGATAATCCTCGAGCGGACGCGGGCGGGTGAGGGTGACCTGGGTGTGGGTCAGCAGGTTCGACAGCGGAGTGCGCAGTTCATGCGCGATGTCGGCAGAGAAAGCCGACAGGCGCTGGAAAGAGTCGTCGAGACGTCCCAGCATGGCGTTGAAATGATGGGCCATTTGCGCGAGCTCGGGGGGCATTTGCTCTTCGGGCAATCGAGCGTTGAGCGATTGTGCCGACACCCCGCGCGCCACTTCACTCATGCGGCGCAGCGGCCGCAAGCCACTGCGCGCGGCCCAGGCGCCGAGCAGCGCAGTGGCCAGCGCCGAAAGGCCTACGGTCAGCCAGATCAGGTGCTGCATGCGCTGCAGAAAGTGCTGGTGATGGGTGATGTCGAGCAGCAAGGTCAGCTGCGGCGAGTCGGGTTTGCCGGGGTAGAGCGGGGCGTTCAGCACTCGATAGTCGGTGCCGGCATGGCTGGTGGTGGACAAGCCTGCAGTCAGCGGCAGTTGACCTGGCAGCTGCGCCGAACTGTCATACCAGCGTTGGCCGTCAGCCCCGGTGATGCGCAGCGCCAGGTCGGCCTGGCGGCTCAGTTCATCGGCGAGCCTGGCCTGGCTTTCGCTGGATTGAATGTCGTGCAGCGCCCGACGCAAGCCAATCAATTTGCCGTCCAGCAGCTGTTGATCCAGCTCGACGAAATGCGCCTCGCTGGCCCGGCTGAACAGCACGCCGGCGATCAGTGAAACCACCGCCGTACAGGCAGCGAACAGCAGCGCCAGGCGGCTGCTCAAAGACAGTCGGCGCATCAGGCAGGGCGCTCTTCAAGGACGTAACCCATGCCGCGTACGGTGTGGATCAGTTTGTTGGGGAAGTCATCGTCGATCTTCAGGCGCAGCCGACGGATCGCCACTTCGATCACGTTGGTGTCGCTGTCGAAGTTCATGTCCCACACCTGTGAAGCGATCAGCGACTTGGGCAACACTTCACCCTGGCGACGCAAGAGCATTTCCAGCAGGGCGAATTCCTTGGCGGTGAGGTCGATACGCTGTCCGCTGCGTTCAACCCGCCGACGAATCAGGTCCAGGCGCAGATCCGCCAGTTGCAGGCTGGTTTCCTGGGGCGGGGCGCTGCCACGGCGTAACAGGCTGCGCACCCGTGCGAGCAGTTCGGAAAAAGCGAATGGTTTGACCAGGTAATCGTCGGCGCCCAGCTCCAGGCCATGAACCCGGTCCTCCACGGCGTCGCGAGCGGTGAGAAACAGCACTGGCGTGTCGAGGCCGGCGCCGCGCACCGCCTGGAGAATTTGCCAGCCGTCGCGACCGGGCAGCATCACATCAAGGATCAATAAGGCGTAATCACCGCTCAGTGCCAGTTGTTGCCCGGTGCTGCCGTCGGCCACCAGCTCGGTATTAAAGCCGGCCTCGGTCAGGCCCTGGCGCAGATATTGGCCGGTTTTCGCTTGGTCTTCGACGATCAGCAGTTTCATGGATAGCTCGGGGTCAATGGAACGAACGCTTTATACCGTGTGCCGCGCGGGGGCAGGCCAACCTGACAAAGTTGTAATCTGCCTGTCAGGTTGCGGGCAGTGGCAGCAGTTTAGAGTTTTCTACAGGCTGTCACTTACCTTGTTGGAGTAGACCCATGTTTTTGCGCAAACCGTTGCTGTTGACCGCATGCCTGCTGGCGCTGAGCGCTCCGGCGTGGGCAGCGCCGGCGCACTCCTTCGACTTTGGCCAGCCGGCTCCGGCAGCCAAGGCTAGCCGCAGCGTTGAAGTGCTGATGGGGGACATGTCGTTTGATCCCAAGGCCATCGAGATCAAGGCCGGCGAGACCGTACGATTTGTGCTGGTGAACAAAGGCCAATTGCTGCATGAGTTCAACCTCGGCGACGCGGCAATGCATGCCAGGCACCAGCAGGAAATGCTGCAGATGCAGCAGAGCGGCATGCTCACTCCGACGGGAATGAAGGCCATGGACCACGGCGCCATGGGCCATGCCATGAAGCACGATGACCCCAACAGTGTACTGGTCGAGCCAGGCAAAACCGCCGAACTGACCTGGACCTTCAGCAAACCCACCACCCTGGAATTCGCCTGCAACATCCCCGGCCACTACCAGGCTGGCATGGTTGGCAAACTGACGGTCGACGCTCCGTAGGCGCTGCGGCGGCTGTGGCCCCCCGCAAACACTGATAGAATCCACTGATTCTTCAGTCAGGTTTCCGCCATGCATCCCGCAGCCGAACACTCGCCGCTGGGCAAATCCAGCGAATACATCGCCACCTACACGCCGTCCCTGCTTTTCCCGATCCCGCGTACCGCGAAGTGGGCCGAGCTCGGCCTGACGGCAGACACCTTGCCGTATAAGGGCGTGGATTTCTGGAATTGCTTCGAACTGTCGTGGTTGTTGCCGTCGGGTAAGCCGGTGGTGGCGATCGGCGAATTCAGCATTCCGGCGGATTCGCCGAATATCATCGAATCCAAATCGTTCAAGCTCTACCTCAATTCCTTGAACCAGACGCCGTTCGCCGACTCCGCGAGCCTTGAAGCGACCCTGGCCAAGGATCTGTCCGCCGCCGCCGGCAAATCGGTGGGCGTGCGCATCCGCAGCCTGAAGGATGTGGAAGCCGAAGGCGTGGTCGCCTTGCCCGGCGTGTGCATCGATGACCTCGACATCAGCGTCAGCAACTACGAGCATCCGCGCCCGGAACTGCTGCGTTGCGACGATTCGCGCATCGTCGAGGAGAGTGTTCACAGCCATCTGCTCAAATCCAATTGCCCGGTAACCAGCCAGCCGGATTGGGGCAGTGTTGCCGTCGAATATCGTGGCGCGGCGCTGGATCACGCGAGCCTGCTGGAGTACATCGTCAGTTTCCGCCAGCATTCGGACTTCCACGAGCAGTGTGTAGAGCGCATCTTCCTGGACCTGCAGCGGTTGCTGAAGCCAGAGAAGCTGACGGTGTTCGCGCGGTATGTCCGCCGCGGCGGGCTGGACATCAACCCGTATCGCAGCACCGAGACCGTGCAGTTGCCGAACCACCGTCTGGTCCGCCAATAAGTTACTTGTGTGGGAACCGTCCCTGTGGGAGCGGGCTTGCTCGCGAAGGCGGTGCATCAGCCAACGTAGAGGTTGCCTGGAACACAGCCTTCGCGAGCAAGCCCGCTCCCACAGGGAATGCATTGCAAATTGCGCACAATAAAAAGCCCCGCCATCACTGGCAGGGCTTTTTTACATCCGGCGAATTCAGATACCCATGTTGCCCAGCGCCTGCACGATATTGCGCAAGGTGCCAGCCAGGGTCGGGTGTTCGATTTCGAAGCGTTCGACGGCCAGGTTCACATTATCGGACAGGCTCGAATCCTGGGTCTTGGTCTCGAGCTCCAGCTCAAGTTCGATCTGCTGCATCAACACGCGCAGGTCTTCACGCTCCACTTCCGTCAATGGCGGATTCTGTTCCAATTGCTCGCGCAGAGTATTGAGCTGTTGTTGCAGTTCGCGGGCAGGCATGACGTTCTTCCTTTTATCGATAGGCACTGGCATAGACCGCAGCAGCACGCCAAAGGTCTATGGCTTACCCCTAGATTAATCCACTCGCGCGCAACCTGCATGTGTTGATCGGGAGTCGGCGGCAATCAGGGCTTTTCGCCCTTGAGCCGGCGCAGGCTGATGTCCGCCAGGCAGGTGTCGAGCTCGCCCAGGTGATCAATCACCGAATGTACCCCCAGGCTGAACAATTGCACCGTAGCCTTACCGCGTTTGAGCTCACGCTGCTGTGGGCTCAACGCCTGCCATTCATTCGGCGCCAGCCCGCAAAGCGATCCGCAGGAGGCCAGGCCGATGGTCCACAATCCGGCGTTCAGGCCCGCTTGCAGTAACCGCGGCTCACCGCTCACCAGGACACAGCCGTCCAGCTGGGCGACGTTCAGCTCCATCAACGCTTCCCAGCAGGCATGCGGCGCCGGCCACGGATTGTTTGTTGCGAGTTGTTTCGATGGTTTGATCCATTCCGGCAGCGCGAGTGCCAGGGAGTGGCTGAGGGCAGGGGGTAGTTCATCGAGCCACGCACAGGGAATTTGCTGTTGTTGCAAGCTGTGCAGACTGGCCAGGGCTCCCGGCGTGACCTCGGCATGTTCCCCCTGATGGCCGCCATGCTCGCGGGTGCGGGCGCCGAAATCCACCAGGCAGCCACTGAGACCAAATAACACGGCAGTCAGGCTGGGCACTGTGAGGGGCAAGGCTTCGGCGTGGGGCATATCAACTTCCCTGAAATAGTACCGAGGCTATTCGACGCGGGTGACAGTTCAGTTACACGGCTTGTTTATTGTTCGCCCGGCGCCGTGTTCTTGATCATGGATCACGACGATGCTGCCTAAAGCGGCCTTTCCGTCTTATACTAGCCAGCTCAACGCTTGGGCCAAGAGCCTGCGTCAGTACAATCCAAGGAGTTTTTCTATGCGCTGGAGCAACCTTCTAGCTCAGCTGTGTGTGTGTTCCAGCGTGTTGCTGGTTCCGTTCGTTGCCCAGGCAGCCACGGAAGAAGACCCTTGGGAAAGCGTCAACCGCCCGATCTACAAATTCAACGACGTACTCGATACCTATGCGCTGAAGCCTTTGGCCCAAGGTTATCAATACGTGGCGCCGCAATTCGTCGAAGACGGCATTCACAACTTCTTCCGCAATATCGGTGACGTGCGCAATCTTGCCAACGATCTGCTGCAGGCCAAGCCGGCTGCGGCGGGCGTCGACACCGCGCGCCTGATTTTCAACACGACGTTTGGCCTGCTGGGCTTCATCGACGTCGGTACTCACATGGGTCTACAGCGTAATGATGAAGACTTCGGCCAGACCCTGGGTTACTGGGGCGTCCCAAGTGGTCCATACGTGATGCTGCCACTGCTTGGCCCAAGCACTTTGCGCGATGCGCCAGCCAGGTACCCGGACTCTTACGTCGGTGCCTATCGTTACGTCGACGACGTCGCGGTCCGCAACTCGTTCATGGCTCTGGATGTGATCGACGCCCGCGCCACCCTGCTGTCGGCGGAGAAGCTGATCAATGGCGACAAGTACGTCTTCATTCGTAACGCCTACTTGCAGAATCGTGAATTCAAGGTCAAGGACGGTCAGGTCGAAGACGATTTCTGATAACACTCAGGAATAAAGGAAGGCGGCCATAGTGCCGCCTTTTTTCATGTGTGCGAATCACGGCAAGCGCAGGTTTTTGCTGTCTGCAGCGGTGTTTTGGTCGACGAGTGCAACCTAACATTGAGTTCCGGTTTTACCGGTTCTTATAACTACTGGTCATTTGCCGGCCAAAGTCCTCAAGCGACCATCGCCACGAGCTTGAAACGCCCCGCGGATGGGAGTACCGTCTGCGCCTTAGAAGGGCACCTCTGGTGTCACCTGTGCGTCGGGCAAAAGCCCGGAACCGGTGCAACAGAGAGGCTAGAAAGCGAATCCAGTAGTGAGAGCCGGGTCTGAACCTCGCCTGCTACGCCAACCTAATTCTGGCGCCGTTTGCCCACATGCCAAAAACCAGTGCCACGCTGCTGATAATCGATGATGACGAAGTAGTGCGCGCGAGCCTCGCCGCCTATTTGGAAGACAGTGGTTTCAGCGTCTTGCAGGCCAGCAATGGCCAGCAAGGTCTTCAGGTATTCGAGCAAGACAAGCCCGACTTGGTCATCTGCGATCTGCGCATGCCACAGATGGGCGGACTCGAACTTATCCGCCAGGTCACCGAGCGGTCGCCGCAAACCCCGGTGATCGTGGTTTCCGGTGCCGGGGTGATGAATGACGCGGTCGAAGCCCTGCGCCTGGGCGCGGCTGACTACCTGATCAAACCTCTCGAAGATCTGGCCGTGCTCGAGCACTCAGTGCGCCGGGCCCTGGATCGCGCGCGCCTGCTGCTGGAAAACCAGCGCTATCGCGAGAAGCTGGAAAAGGCCAACCGCGAGCTTGAAGCCAGCCTCAACCTGCTCCAGGAAGACCAGAACGCCGGTCGCCAGGTGCAGATGAACATGCTGCCGGTCAGCCCATGGACCGTCGATGAGTTCCAGTTCGCGCACCAGATCATCCCGTCACTGTACCTGTCGGGTGATTTCGTCGACTATTTTCGGGTCGATGAGCGTCGGGTAGCCTTCTACCTGGCGGACGTTTCCGGTCACGGCGCCTCTTCTGCCTTCGTCACGGTGCTGTTGAAGTTCATGACCACGCGCTTGCTGTTCGAGTCCAAGCGCAGCGGCACATTGCCGGAATTCAAGCCTTCAGAGGTCCTTGGTCATATCAACCGAGGCCTGATCAGTTGTAAGCTGGGTAAACACGTCACAATGGTCGGTGGAGTCATCGACGAGGAGACAGGTTTGTTGACCTATAGCATCGGCGGTCATTTGCCGTTGCCTGTGTTGTACACGCCAGACAGTGTTCGTTATCTGGGAGGGCGCGGTCTGCCTGTGGGCCTCTTCAATGAAGCCACCTACGAAGATCACGTACTGGAGCTGCCGCCGACGTTCAGCCTGACGCTGATGTCCGATGGCATCCTCGACCTTCTGCCAGAGCCTACACTGAAGGAAAAAGAAGCAGCCTTGCCCCAGCGGGTCAAGGCAGCGGGCGGCACCCTGGATGGGTTGCGGCAGGTTTTTGGATTGGCCACGCTTGGGGAGATGCCGGATGATATCGCCCTGTTGGTGTTGAGCAGGAATCTTCAATGAGTACCGGTAGAATCCAGTTCGCCGAGCAGGACGGCACCTTCGTCCTGAAGTTCGTCGGTGAAGTTCGCCTGACCCTGTGTTCGGCGTTGGATGCGACTATTGAGCGGATCTTCACTGCGTTGAACTTCAACGCCATCGTGATCGACCTGACCGAGACCCGTAGCATCGACAGCACCACCCTTGGCCTGCTGGCCAAACTGTCGATCCTGTCGCGGCAGAAGGTCGGCTTGCTGCCGACCGTCGTCACCACCCACGAAGACATCACCCGTCTGCTGCAGTCCATGGGCTTTGAGCAGGTGTTCAACATCGTTGACCGCCCGATCCCATGCCCTGAGTGCCTGACCGACCTGCCAGACCAGGATCAGTCGGAAGAAGTGGTGCGGATCAAAGTGCTGGAAGCGCACAAGATCCTCATGGGCCTCAACGATTCCAACCGCGAAGCCTTCCACGACCTGGTGAATGCGCTGGAGCGTCACTGATCCCAGGGCCTCATCGCGGCACGCACAAAAAAGGGCGAACCTGTCAGGTTCGCCCTTTTTGCATTGCGCTGAACTAGATCAAAGCTTGGCTTGCAGCAATGCTTCGAGCTTCTCCTGGTCCCGGGCGAACTGCCGAATACCTTCAGCCAGCTTCTCCGTCGCCATCGCGTCCTCGTTGGACAACCAACGGAACTGCGCTTCATTGAGGCTCAGGCGCGCCTCACCGGCATGGCCTGGCGCCAGTTTGCGCTCCAGCTTGCCGTTGTCCGCCGCCAGTTTCTCCAGCAGCTCCGGGCTGATGGTCAGGCGATCACACCCGGCTAGTTGCTCGATCTGGTTAAGGTTGCGGAAGCTCGCACCCATGACCACAGTCTTGTAGTCATTGGCTTTGTAATAGTTGTAGATGCGGGTCACCGACTGCACTCCCGGGTCATCCGAGCCGGTGTAGTCGCTGCCGTTGGCTTTCTTGTACCAGTCGTAGATACGGCCCACGAATGGCGAAATCAGGAACACCCCAGCATCGGCACAGGCCGCTGCCTGGGCGAACGAGAACAGCAGGGTCAGGTTGGTCTGGATACCTTCCTTCTCCAGCTTCTCGGCTGCACGAATGCCTTCCCAGGTTGAAGCAATCTTGATCAGCACGCGATCACGGCCAACGCCGGCCTTATCATAAAGCTCGATCAGACGGTGCGCGCGCTTCAATACCGCGTCAGTGTCGAACGACAGGCGCGCATCCACTTCGGTGGAAATCCGCCCCGGTACCACTTTGAGAATTTCCTGGCCAACCGCGACACCAAAACGATCGCTGGCCAGCCCTACATCGCCCTTGCAGTCATGCACGCAGGCATTCAGCAACTCGGCATAACCGGAGATCGCAGCAGCCTTGAGCAGCAGGGAAGGGTTGGTGGTAGCGTCTACCGGCTTAACGCGAGCAATTGCTTCGAAGTCGCCAGTGTCGGCAACCACGGTGGTCATTTGTTTAAGTTGTTCCAGCTTGGAAGTCATGGGCGTGCTCTGTCCTTTGGATCTGATGACATTACCCGAGCGCTGACAGCCACTCAAGGGCGCGTGTACCTATCGAAGGCCCCAGCGGCAACAACCTGAAAACGGCTGTTTGAAAGGTGGGGCGCGGTGTTGATAAATACGATGCCGAAATGGGGAAGTGGTTCAACCGGGGCGACCGGCAGCCCCAAGCAAATACATAAGCCGATAGGAGGGGTAGGAGCTGCCGAGTGCAACTAGGCTGCGATCTTTTGACCCGGCCCAGCGCAAGACCCGACAACAATCATCGAAGTCCAGGCACCAATCGATCACCGCCCCTCAAGCAACTCCGCCGCCTGGTCCAGCAGCGCCAAAGGCTCCTTGGCCTTATGAATATCCACCGACAACAACTGCCGAAACCTGCGCGCTCCAGGAAACCCCGTGCCCAGCCCCAGCACATGCCGGGTGATATGGTGCATCGACCCACCCGCAGCAATATGCGCCGCAATATACGGCCGCAACTGCGCCAGTGCTTCAGCACGGCTGATCACCGGCGCGGTGCTGCCGAACAGCTGCTGGTCTACCTCGGCCATCACATAAGGATTGTGATACGCCTCACGGCCCAACATCACCCCGTCGAACGTCTGCAGATGCTCGTGGCAGGACTCCAGCGTCTTGATCCCGCCATTAAGGATGATCTCCAGATCGGGGAAGTCAGTCTTCAGCTGCGCCGCCACGTCATAGCGCAGCGGTGGAATATCGCGGTTTTCCTTCGGCGACAACCCCTCCAGGATCGCAATCCGCGCATGCACGGTAAAACTCGTGCACCCGGCATCCCGCACCGTGCCAACGAACTCGCACAACTGCTCATAGCTGTCCCGGCCATTGATACCGATCCGATGTTTAACCGTCACCGGAATCGACACCGCATCACGCATAGCCTTCACACAATCGGCCACCAACTGCGGATGCCCCATCAACACCGCGCCAATCATGTTGTTCTGCACCCGATCACTCGGGCAGCCAACATTCAGGTTCACCTCGTCATAGCCATGCTCCTGCGCCATGCGCGCGCAGGCCGCGAGATCCAACGGCACGCTGCCGCCCAGTTGCAGGGCAAGCGGGTGCTCGGCTTCGTTATGACGCAGGAATCGCTCGTGATCGCCGTTGAGCAGCGCACCGGTGGTGACCATTTCGGTGTAGAGGAGGGCGTGTTTGGAGAGGAGGCGCAGGAAGAAGCGGCAGTGGCGGTCAGTCCAATCCATCATGGGGGCGACGGAGAAGCGGCGGGAGAGCGGTGCGGGTGTAGCAATGGCTGGAGGCATTGGGGGAATCTGGAATCGGCAGGGCTAGGGAGTGGGCAGTTTATCAGGGTTGAGCTGTCGGGACGCGGAGCAGTGACGCCGGGGGTGGTCCAGGCACTACGCTAAGGCTGTGAGATTAGTACTCTCAATCCACCACCGACATTATCGATCGTGACGCGGTAGATCATCTGGCCATTGGGGCGACTAGCAAAGCGCAGCATTTCAAAGCGCCCCAGGTGATCCGGTAGAATGGAGGTCGAGCTTCGATAGGCGATGGTAGCTCTCAACTTTCCGGTTCCAAAACATACCATCTCTCATTTAGCGGGGTCGTTATCACCATCCTTGAGCTTGGTTTGTGCAGCAGCCTTGCGAGTGGTAACTCTAGTGAGCTGACCCGCATACGTCCGTTGAGGACTAGAGCCCCGAGCAGGTGTTTTAGATACGGGTTTATGCTGCCCTGACACCGGTGTGTAAGTCGTTGCGGCTCTCATCGTCAAACCCAGGCGCAGCCCGAACTTCCTTAGAATGGCTTCGACGGTAGAGATGGTCGGATTTCCCTTGTCATTCTCGATCAGATACAAGGCCTTGGTCGACATGTTGCACATGGTAGCAAAGGTGTCTTGGTCCAAACCGGTCACCTCAAGTCGTAGTCGGCGAATAGAAGTTCCCAAAGTTTCATTGCCCATATCATGTTGTTGCATGATGTCTTCAATCAGCTGTTTGCGAAGCTCTGGTGTGATTGCCCTCATCTAAGCCCCCAATTAGCCAAGTGCATATCCAGCTTGTTGAGCGGAACAGAGTGGGCTTTTTTCACTTCTTCTGGAAGATCCACCAGCAGATCCGGCAAAGCTCGGAACGTCTCTGCTGCTGCGAGCAAACGCTCAAAGAGCGCATCAGGGTTTACTAAACTCTGAAAAGAACCGCAGATCGTTCTCCAGTCTGGACTTCCTTTGTGCTCAGAATCCCACTTGGTCACTCGAGTGATACCTTCGGGGTCAAGCACCATAGGAGCAAGGTCGTAGATCGGTGCCAGTTCAAATCTGCCCCGATGTCTGAAAATAGCCGTGTTACGGCCATGGTTGTCCGAGTTCCCGAGGATACGGTTAAGCAGATCGCGCCGCAGGTATTCGAAAACCAGTTCCTCAAGCTCTCCATTCTGCTCATTGGTGATCCATAGTTTGATCAGGCTGTGGATAACGTCCTCATGATTCATCTTCGAACCAGGAGTCGTATTCCCGCACACCGAATAAATCGATTCGACCGGTATTCGTTCCACTTCTCCGTTGATAACTCGCCGATCAAAGCGTGGCATCCATAAGCTCGGCTTTTCAGCTTCTTCAAGCACAAGTCCGTCCATAGATATCGTGTTCAAACCCAGTTGCGAGACAGCTTTGTAGTAGTGGTACTCGGCCCGCAGGATATTCTTGTCGCGTTCGGTGGCCTGGTTGCGAGCAAATTTCACTAGCCAATGGCGGCGGGCAAGCTTGTCAGGAAGCATTGCATCAGCGTAAAGAGCCCCATCTTTCCCTTCGGTCATGAGCAGCTTTGGAGCCTCTCCTTGGGCGCCTGTAGCGCCGCCTAGAGCGGCACCTGATTCATAGGCGTACTCAAGGAAATCGTTTGTTCTGTCTACTACCTCCTTGCGTGGGAAGGCCTCCTTATGGGTCTGATCAATATGCTCGAAAGACTCCTTTACACGCAGGTGTCCAATAGGCGAGGGCGTGCAGCGGCCTAAAAGGAAAAAATCCAAGTCCATCTGATCGGGTTTTTCGCCCGAGAAACGTCTCAGTAGCGACTTGCGTGCGGCGCCAGCCGGTATGATGTCGTATACAAACGGGGGGTATCCCTTGCTATCAACAGGGCTCCAGGTCAGTGGAAGATTAACGCTGACAGCTGGTTCGAACATTGTCTCTAAGCTGCCAATGAATTCGACCAAGTAGCGCGGGTCGTAAGACACACTGCAGCGCGACGCCTCAATTTTCTGAGGGTCCGATGTAGAAAGCATCATGGCATCGCGCCATTGGCCTTCAACGTAGGTCTGGATAGTGATTTGCCCTAGCATAGTGAACGCGACCCAATCGGCATCATGATGCCGGTTAGAGTGGGTCAATTATCAGGTTTCGGCAATATAATTCCGATTTTATTCGATTTTGCGTGGTAAACCGGTAAAATAATACCGATTGTCCCGGCTCTGTGCGGGAGGCTGACACTGACCCCGAGCGGTCTATCTAAGTTGCCATTTTGGCGTTCCCATTTTGCACGGTCCTCAAGGATCATCGCTCAGCTCAGCTCAGCTCAGCTCAGCTCAGCTCAGCTCACCGCCTCGCTTCGCAACAAATCCAGGCCATTCGCGCCTTTCCCAGCCCCCCCATTTCGATTTCAATTCACCAGCAGTTGGTGACTCAGGTTCCATCTGCGCAAACCAAGGACGCTTTACCTCAAAAGGACTTACAACCATGCAGTTTTACATCTACAAAATCAAAATAGACGCCGAGTCCAAACGCATTGTCGCCGTCTTCACCTGCGGACAGGATGAAGACCAGTGGTGTTGGGTTCCAACGGAGTTCGTTATCCAGCTGATCAACAAAGGGGTGCAGTTCAACACCTTGTTCAAGGTCGGTGAGGCTAATTACCAGAAAGGCGCGAGGGTTGCGGTGGGGGATGATTCATTTTTACGGACTGTTGGAGACGGTCAGGCTGGGGAGGGTTTGGACAGGTTGCCGACGGTTGTGGTTTAGGAGGCGACTGCTGCACAGTCGAACCCAGGCTTTGCCACGCTGCTACAGGGATTGTGGGAAGTACACGCTGAACTCAGTTCCACGTTCTTCGCTGGATTGCACTGCAACATTGCCTCCATGCGCCTTGGCGATTTCCCGGACGATGAACAACCCCAGCCCCACGCTGCGCACTTCGCTGTCGCTCTCGGTGCCGCGGGTCATGGGTTCGAAGAGTATATCCATCAGGGTGGGCGGGATGGCGGGGCCCTGGTTGTGCACCGACAGGATGGCGCAATGGGGTTCGATGCGTGAGGTGATGATGATCGGCTGCTGCGGATCGCCATAGGCCACGCTGTTGGCGACCAGGTTGCCGATGATTTGCTGCACTCGGTCGGCGTCGAGCAGGGCGCTGCCGCTGCCGCTTTGCTGGTGGATGAGGTTGGCGGCCGGGAAGGCCACTCGCAGTTCGTCAACGCTCAGGCGAGTGACGCCGTGCAGGTCTGCAGGGGCCGCGGCGATGCTCAGGCCTTGGCCGACTCGGGCGAGGGCGAAGTCCAGCAGGTCGGCGATCATGCGTTGCGCGCGTTCGGCGGATTGGCTGATGTGGCCGAGCAGGGTGGTTTCCCGGGCGGTGCGCTCGCTGCGGGCGAGGATGTCCGAGGCCATTTTGATTGCGGTGAGCGGGTTTTTCAGGTCGTGGCTGACGATGGCGACCATTTGTTCAGCGAACTGGGCGCGGCGCTGGGACTTTTCGTAGGCGTCGCTGAGTTCGTTTTGCGCTTGCTGCAGGGCCGCTTCGGTGGCGGTCTTTTCTTGTAGCAGGGCTTCGGCGAGTTTGCGGGCGTTGAGCAACTCGCGTTCGTACTTGTCGCGGTCAGTGGTGCCGAACAGCGCCAGTTCGTAGAAGGCGCCGCTGGCGTGCTCGCGTCGGACGCCGTTGAGCAGCATGGTGATGATGTGCCGGTCGCGGTGAACCAGGTCGAGTTTCACTTCCGCCACCGAGCCCTGCATGCGCATCAGGGGCGCCCAGTGGGTCTGGTGAAAGATCCGCCCGCCCATGGTCAGCAATTCCTGGAAGCGGCGCCCGCACAGTTCTTCCTGGCTGAAACCGATCCAGGTGCAGAAGGTCAGGTTGGCTCGCAGGATGCTGCCGTCTTCACGGGTGACCACAAGGGCGCAAGGGGCGCCTTCGAACAATGCGTGGGCATCCGGCAGATTAGGCTCTTCAGACATCGGTGCCGGCCCAGCGCTGCAGGAAGTCGTCCATGGCGGTGGAGCAGGCGCCCGGTGCGCTCATGTGCGGGCAGTGGCCAACGTTGTCCACCAGGCAATAGCTGCTGTTAGGGATTACGGTCCGCAGGTATTCGCCCACGGCAATCGGCGCGATCAGGTCGTCGGTGGATTGCAGGATCAAGGTAGGTGTGGTCAGGCCGGCGACGTCTTGGCGGTTGTCGGACATGAAGGTAGTGCGGGCGAACTGCTTGGCGATTTCCGGTTCGGTGCGGCAGAAGCTGTTGGTCAGTTCTTCGCTCAGGGCCGGCTGCCCCGGTGCACCCATGATGACCGGTGCCATGGTGCTCGACCAGCCAAGGTAGTTGCTGTCGAGGGTGTCGAGCAACGAATGGATGTCTTCGAGCTTGAAGCCGCCAACGTAGTTATCGGAATCGATGTAGCAGGGCGATGGGCCGATCATGACGTGGGCGGCGATTCGATCGGGCAGCTGGCGATCAGCGAGGACGCCGATCATGGCGCTGACGGAATGCCCGACCAGGATCACCGGGCCCTGGGCGTACTCATCGATTATTTCGTTGAGGTCCCGTGCATAACCCGCCAGCGAGTTGTACTTTTGCGGGTCATACGCGCTCAGATCTGACCGGCCGGCACCGACCAGGTCAAGCATCACCACACGAAAACGCCCGGTGAAGTGGGGATACAGGTAGTTCCACATGCTCTGGTCGCAGCCGAAGCCGTGGGACAGGATCAGTGTCGACGGACCGGAACCCAGCACAGTTACGTTGTTGCGATGCTGAAGGTCCATGCTGGATTCCCGGGTAGGCCAAAAAATTGATAGCGCCGGGGAGTTTAAATAGTCAGGGCCGGCAGGTCACGCTTCACGAGCGCCGACTACATTTTTTCAACGAGTCGGGGAGGGCGCTCAAGCTACTTGCGAGAAGTAGCCTTGCCCGCCGACGCAACCGTGGCGCCACTGCAGTTGATATAGGGCGATGACTTCAGCCAGCGCTTGTCCGGATAGTACGAAAACAGCAACTGGCCGTTCTTCATCGAGTCAATCAGCGGCCGGGCAACGGCGGGTCGCACTGCCGGGCAACCGAGGCTGCGGCCAATGCGGCCGTTGGCACGGGCCAGCACCGGACTGACGTATGGTGCGCCATGAATGACGATTGCCCGATCAAACGCGTTATCGTTGAAGCCCGGCTCCAGGCCCTGCATGCGCAGGGAATAGCCGTTTTGCCCGACGTAACTGGCCTGAGTGCGATACAGCCCCAAACTGGTGGCGAAGCTCTCGTTCTGGTTGGAGAAATTGACCGCCATGTTCTCGCCACTGTTGCGCCCATGGGCGACCAGTTCACGAAACAGCAACTTTCGCTTTTTCAGATCGAACACCCACAGGCGTTGTTCGGTCGAAGGCAGGGAGTAATCGATCACTGCCAGGCGTTGAGCGGGGGCGGAACCCTGGGCCTGGGTGCATTGTGAAGCACGTACTGCCAGGTTTATAACGGTGGCGTTGGCATCTGGAGCCGCTTTGACGAGGGCGGCGGCAAGCGAATCGGCGTAGGCTGCCGGTACTGAAAGGGATGTCAGCAGCAGGGCCGAGAAAAGCAGACGAATGCGAGCTGGCGCCATATAGATGTCTCATCGTGATAGGTTCGAGTCTAGCTGTTCGCGGGAAGCTAGCCGTTGAAATCGGGAGATTAAGGATTATCCATGGTGCAATTAACAAGGTTATTCGTCATAAGCCGCGTCTTTTTTATGGTCTTTCTGATCAGCGGTGCGGCGCATGCAGAAAATTCGTCGATCGAGTCGGCAATTGCACCCATCATCCAAAGGGATGCGGCAGCGGATGACAACGTCGGTCAGGCGATCCAGGCCAACCTGGCGCCCCTGAGCACTTCTTTTCCACCGTTATTGACTGCGCCTCGGCACAAGCGGGTCGACGTTAGCCGCATGGTCCTGGATTTCTACTCCCATCGCGGCTATCGCGCAGCGTGGAGTAACGAAAGCGATTCCGCGCAATTGTTCGCCAGCCTCCAGGCCACCGAAGTTGATGGGCTGAACCCTGCGGATTTTCATATCGACGAGTTGGTCCGGTCCCGGACGTTATTGCAGGCCGATTCCGCGACACCCGAACAACGGGCAGCCTACGATATTGCCGCCACCCACACGTTTCTCAGCGCGTTGCTGCAATTGCGTCGCGGCAAGGTCGACCCGTCCCGGCTGGATATCCACTGGAACTTCGACCCCTCTGACGTCGATCCGCGGGAAGACGTGAATAAATTCTTCGTCGCCCTGGATGCCCATGATGTGGCGGGCGCCTTTGCCCAGGCGCCGCCGCAGGAGTCGGTGTATCGCGGATTGCGCGAGGGCTTGGCGCAATTGCGCAAAGTGCATGCCGCGGGTGGCTGGCCAAAAGTCGCCGAAGGTCAGTCGCTGAAGCCGGGCATGGATGATCCGGCCGTCGCGCAGCTGCGGGCAAGGTTGGTGGCCGGTGGTTTTCTCGAGCCACGCCTGGCCCGGGGAACCAAATATGACGGCGCGGTCATTGCCGCAGTGAAGAAGTATCAGGCCGAGCAGTATTTGGGCGCTGATGGCGTGGCTGGGGCGACCACCCTGGCGGCGTTGAATGTGTCAGTCGATGCCCGTATCGATCAGGTGCGAGTCAACATGGAGCGGGCGCGCTGGCTGCTGTACAAGCTGCAAGGCACTTTCGTGATCGTGGATATCGCCGGGTATAAAGTGGCGATGTACCGTGACGGCAAGCCGATCTGGCGCTCGCGGGTGCAGGTCGGCAAGCCGTTCCGTAATACGCCGGTGTTCCAGTCCGAAATCACTTATGTCACGTTCAACCCGACCTGGACCGTGCCCCCGACGATCCTCAAGGAAGACGTGATCCCTAAAATCCAGAGAAACCCAGGGTATCTTGCCGCCAACCACATTCGCGTGATCGACCGCGAAGGAGCTGTGCTGGATCCGTCGACTGTCGACTGGAGCAACCCGCGTGGGGTCAGCCTGCGCCAGGATGCCGGGCCGGACAGTTCGCTGGGGCAGGTGGTAATCCGTTTCCCCAACGACTATGCGATTTATCTGCACGACACGCCCCATCGCGAGTTGTTCTCCAAGAACATGCGCGCCACCAGTTCCGGCTGCATTCGCGTGGAAAATCCGTTGCAGCTGGTCGAGTTGCTGTTCAACGACCCAGTGCGCTGGGACAGCGTCGGCATCCAGAAACAGCTGGCCAAGGGCAAGACTGAAAATATCCGGCTGCCGGTGAAAATTCCGGTGCTGTTGGCGTATTGGACGGTAGACCTGAGTAATGATGGACGAGTGACGTTCAAACCCGATGTGTACGGCTACGATTCGGCTGTCCTGCGCGGTTTGAACCTGCCGTCGAAATTACCCATTCTGGACTTGCTGCGGGCAGGAGCTCCCGCCGTGGTGATCAACCCGAAATAAGGGGGCTGAATATGGATGTTGCGCAGAAAGCCACGGAACTGGTGAAAAGTCCGGTCCAGGTGCATGACCTGGATGAGTGTCGCAATATAAATAACGGGGCGGTGTTCATCATCGCCTCGGGTGCGTCTGCCAAAGACTTTCCCCTCAAGAAGTATGCCGACGTGCCGATGATTACCATGAACGGTGCGATATCGATGTTTATCGGAACGGGCATCAAACCGTACTTTTTCATGTGCTCGGATGATGCGTTTTACCGGGAGCAGCCGCGCCTGTTCGCGGAAGCCATGCGCTTGAGCCAGCGGGTTGCCGTGCCGCGAAGCCACGCCTATTGCCAGGCGCTCAACCCCAAGGGCGAGCTGTATCTGCTGACTCGCGCACCCAGGCTGTCATGGCTGGGCCTGCTGGGGCGACGCGACAGGGAGTTGATCCGCAGCCGCAAGCTGGGGGCGGGGCGCAATCGCAGCCTGGGTTTCAGCCAAAATCTCAAGCGTGGTTTTTTTGATGCGCGCACCGTGGCTTATGTGGCGCTGCAAATTGCCTATCACCTGGGATTTTCCAAAGTGTTCCTGGTGGGCGTCGATTTGAATCAGTCGGTGAAACGCTTTTACGAAACCCCGGGCACATTCGTTTCGCCTTGCACGCTGGACGAGCATTTGCATACGCGGATCCTGCCTTCGTTCAAGATCATGTCGAAGTACGTCATGAATCAGAATTTCCAGGTCTACAACCTGTCCGATACCTCGCGAATCCCCGCCGAATTGGTGCCGCGCGTGACCTTTGAAGATGTCGACAGAATGATTGGCGCCTGACGCGCCTCCCCAGGATGAGCTTTTTGCCAATTCCCCTGCAAGACCCCCAGCACAACCCTGGTGGACCCCTGAAACGACTGCCTCTGCTCAAGGCGGCGGTGCTGTTTATCGCCGCCGTGTGCCTGTGCCTGGTGGGTTTGCTGTACCTGCAACTGCAGCAGTCACGCAGTCACGACCTGGAACAGGCGCAAGTGGCATCGACCAACTTGACCCGTGCCATGGCGCAGCAGGCCGAAGATACTTTCATGAATGCCGACCTGGTGTTGAGCAGCCTGGCCGACTGGTTGCAGGCCGATGGCTACGGTGCGGCGCAACTGCCCAGGCTGCAGAAGACCTTCGCGCGGCGAGTGCTCGCCCTGAATCAGCTGCACGGGATTTTCCTGTTCGACCGGCAGGGGCAGTGGGTGGTGACCTCGTTCGAGGATCTGCCCCACGGCAAGGGCGTTGCTGATCGAGACTACTTCAAGTTCCACCAGCAGAATGCATCTTCGGTGGCGCACATCGGGCCGGCGATCCGCAGTCGCGAGAATGGCGAGTGGATCATCCCGCTGTCCAAGCGCGTCAACGACAGGAATGGCAAATTCCTGGGCGTGTTGATGGCCGGGATCAAGATGTCGTACTTCGACCAGTTCTTCAAAAGCTTCAGTATCGACGACAACGGTTCGATGTTCCTCGCCCTGACCGATGGCACGCTGCTGGCGCGCAGGCCTTTTGTCGAAGCGCAGATTGGCTCGACCCTGGCCCAGGGGGAAATCTTTCAGAAGTGGCTG
This sequence comes from Pseudomonas sp. RIT-562, assembly GCF_026241895.1. GTDB lineage: Bacteria > Pseudomonadota > Gammaproteobacteria > Pseudomonadales > Pseudomonadaceae > Aquipseudomonas > Aquipseudomonas mandelii_F. Next base: position 100,935 of record NZ_JAPJIV010000005.1, read on the forward strand.
CCCAGTGCATCCTCCGGCAACGCCATGGTCAACTCGGTGGTGGACGGCGTCATGCGGCTGCACGGTTATCGGCAGCTGGACGCCTATCCGCTGGTGGTCTCGGCCGCTTCTTCGCAAACGGCGATCCTCAAACACTGGTCGGACACCGCATTCCAGTCGAGCGTGATCGTGGCCCTGGTGGTGCTGGGCGTTAGCCTGTTCGGTTGGGTGTTTGTACATCAGGTGCGTGATAGCGAGCGCATCGAGGCCGATCTGCGGGCCGCGCAGGAGGCTCTGGAGCTGATCGCAACTCACGACAGCCTGACCGGGCTGGCCAATCGGAGGTTGTTCGAGCGGGCGCTGGACATCGAGTTCGGACGTGGGGCGCGGCTGGGCACTTCATTGAGCCTGATCATGCTAGACATCGATTTTTTCAAGCGCTACAACGACGCCTATGGTCACGTCGCTGGAGACCATTGCCTGGCGCAGGTGGCGGGGGCGGTGAAGGCTTGCTGTCATCGCAAGGCTGATCTGGCAGTGCGTTATGGCGGGGAGGAATTTGCGGTACTGCTGCCCGATACCGACCTGCGCGGGGCGACAGTCATTGCCGAGGAAATCAGGCGCAAAGTCATCGGCAAGAACATCACCCACAGCGGGTCGCCCACCGGGTACGTGACGGTGAGTCTGGGCTGCTATTCATTCGTGCCGAGCGCGCGCGACAGTGTCGAAGTGTTCATCGAGCGCGCCGATGCCGCGCTTTATCAAGCCAAACATTCAGGGCGCAACCGCGTTGCGGTGCTGTCGATGGAAGGCGCCGACGAGGCGTTGATGCGTTCAGATCGCTAAACGAATACAGGGCAACGCAAGCAGCCGAGGTCATCGGCTGCCTTTACGCGTTCAGCTGCCGGTGCCACCACCCGCACCGCCAGTCCCGCCGCCTGCGGCACCGGTGCCGCCGCCCGCGCCAGAGCCACTGGTACCGCCATTGGTGCCAGTGCTGCCGCCGCTACTGCTGCCGCTGCCAGTGGAAGGCGTCGAGCCGCTGCCGCTGCCTGTACCGCCAGACGGCATGGCTGGAGTGTTATTGGGTGACATCGTCGAGCCACCGACGGACCCTGACTTGGTCCCGGTAGCGTCTGCGCCATCGCCGGTCGCCGCGTAAGCACCCAGCGAAGCGGCGGACATCAGGCCGGCCAGAACCAGCGAAGTGATCTTGAGCGTTTTCATGGTACGTCTCCGCAAATGAGTCGTTACCTGATATTGGGTGGCGGGGAAGGTGGTTGGTGCCGATTGGATGACGAGTGGTCGGTTCAGACGCATCCGCTCCAACCCATCCCGACGCAACCACCTAAACAGCCCGCTGTCACAACCTGGACACCTCGCCACCAGGAGCGCCGGCCCATGAAAAAACTGCGAATCGCCACCTTCAACGTCAATGGCATGCGCGCCCGGTTGCCAAACCTGCTGGCCTGGCTGGAGCGCGAGCAGCCGGACATCGTTTGCCTGCAGGAGCTCAAGTCGGTTGACAGTGCGTTTCCTGCGGCCGAGCTTGAAGCCGCCGGATATGGTGCCATCTGGCAGGGACAGTCGTCGTGGAATGGCGTGGCGATCCTGGCGCGGGATGCGCAACCGCTGGAAAGCCGGCGCGGGCTGCCAGGCGATGACAGCGATACGCACAGCCGCTACATCGAGGCCGCCGTGCATGGGGTGCTGGTGGGTTGTCTTTATCTGCCCAACGGCAACCCGCAGCCCGGACCCAAATTCGATTACAAGCTGGCCTGGTTCGAGCGACTGATCGCCTATGCCAAGGACCTGCAGGCCAGTGACCACCCGGTGGTGCTGGCCGGTGACTACAACGTAGTGCCCACCGACATGGATATCTACAACCCGCGCTCCTGGCTAAAGGATGCGTTACTCCAGCCGGAAAGTCGCGAGTGCTACCAGCGCCTGCTCGATCAGGGCTGGACCGACTCCCTGCGCCACCTCTACCCGGAAGATCGGCTCTACACGTTCTGGGACTACTTCCGCCAGCACTGGCAGAAAAACTCGGGCCTGCGCATCGACCACCTGCTGCTCAACCCGGCGTTGAGTCCCTACCTGCAAGAAGCCGGAGTGGATGCCTGGGTACGCAACGAACCGCACGCCAGCGACCACGCGCCTACCTGGATTCGCCTGGGCTCGCGCAAGCGCCGGTGATTTGCAGGCAGCTGATTGGTGAAATCAATTGTCAGTCCCGTGCGCTTTTGGCCTATACCTGTCGCCCATTGGCGGAGCGATCCGCGGCATCGGCATAAGGACTGAGCAATGAGCGAGACACGCCTGGGCAACCTTGCGCACTACCTGCAACTTCTGGGATTCGAGGCGCCCCCTGCACCGACGCTCGAAACCTTGCGCCAACTGCAACTGCGTCACACCGGGGTTTTTCCGTTTGAAAACCTGGCGACCCTGGCGCGCGAGCCGGTGCTGATCGACCTGCCGTCCATCGAACGAAAACTGCTGCAAGAGCAGCGCGGCGGCTACTGCTACGAACTCAATCATATTTTTTTCGCGTTGCTCCAGGAGCTGGGCTTCGATGTTCGCGGAATCACCGGCCGCGTGGTGATGGGCCAACCCGAAGGGGCGTGGACCGCCCGTACCCACCGCTTGAGCCTGGTGCACCTGGACGGCGTGCGCTACATCAGCGACGTCGGGTTCGGCGGCATGGTCCCCACCGCGCCGCTATTGCTCGACTCTACCGCCGAGCAGGCTACACCGCACGAACCCTACCGGATCGCACAGCACGAGGATGGCTTCACCTTGTACGCCAAGGTCGCTGGTGAATGGCGGCCGATGTACATCTTCGACCTGCAGCGTCAGGAGGAGGTCGATTACGCCGTCGGCAACTGGTACGTCTCGACCCATCCCGACTCGTCTTTTGCCAGGCAACTAATGGTGGCACGGACTGGGGATGGGTGGCGGCGCACGCTCAACAACGGCAGTTTTGCGATCCATCGGCTCGGCTACGACAGCGAGCGGAGGGAAGTCGCTGACGTGGAAGAGCTCGTTGCCTTGCTCCAGAGCGAGTTTGGCATTCGACTGCCGGCGCATGCGGGCTTGAGGCAGACCCTGGCCCGCCTGGTAGGTAACGCGTAGAGCCGCCATGCAAAAGACTGGCGGTGGGGAGGGGGGAAAATCGCCGGGTAAAATTTGATCGCGGATTTTGCCGGCAAAGCCAGCGTATTCAAGGGTGGGGTGGACGGGTGTCCATAATCTGACTGGTGAGTTGTATACAACTCTATAGACATTTGTCCTGAGTCTTGCATACAGTGTGCGCATAACAAAAAACCAGGGAACCCCCCAATCATGAAAACGCCCCATGTTTCACACCAACGGCCCGAGGATGAAAATCTTGGGATCGGCGCGAATATGGCTTATGGCCTGCAACACGTTCTGACCATGTACGGTGGCATCGTTGCGGTGCCGTTGATCATCGGTCAGGCGGCCGGGCTGTCGCCGGCGGACATCGGTTTGTTGATTGCTGCTTCATTGTTTGCAGGGGGCCTGGCAACGTTGCTGCAGACCCTTGGTTTACCGTTTTTTGGCTGTCAGTTGCCGCTGGTACAGGGCGTGTCGTTCTCCGGCGTTGCGACCATGGTGGCGATCGTCAGCAGTGGCGGGGAGGGCGGGTTCCAGTCGATCCTGGGGGCGGTGATTGCCGCGTCGTTGATCGGGTTGCTCATAACCCCGGTGTTCTCGCGAATCACCAAATTCTTCCCGCCACTGGTCACCGGCATCGTGATCACCACCATCGGCCTGACGCTGATGCCCGTGGCGGCACGCTGGGCAATGGGCGGTAACAGTCACGCGCCGGACTTCGGCAGCATGGCGAACATCGGCCTGGCAGCACTGACGCTGGTGCTGGTGCTACTGCTGAGCAAAGTCGGCAGCGCGACCATCTCGCGCTTGTCGATCCTGCTGGCCATGGTCATCGGCACGGTTATCGCGGTGTTCCTCGGCATGGCGGACTTCTCGTCCGTGACCGAAGGCCCGATGTTCGGTTTCCCGACACCGTTCCACTTCGGCATGCCGACTTTCCACTTCGCCGCGATCCTGTCGATGTGCATTGTGGTCATGGTGACGCTGGTGGAAACCTCGGCTGACATCCTCGCCGTGGGCGAAATCATCGAGACCAAGGTCGATTCCAAGCGCCTGGGCAATGGTCTGCGCGCCGACATGCTGTCGAGCATGATCGCGCCGATCTTTGGTTCGTTCACCCAAAGCGCATTCGCCCAGAACGTCGGGCTGGTGGCGGTGACCGGGATCAAGAGTCGCTTCGTGGTCGCGACGGGCGGGCTGTTCCTGGTGGTCCTCGGCCTGTTGCCGTTCATGGGGCGGGTCATTGCGGCGGTGCCCACTTCGGTGCTCGGCGGTGCTGGCATCGTGCTGTTTGGCACCGTGGCGGCCAGCGGTATCCGGACGCTGTCCAAGGTTGATTATCGTAACAACGTGAACCTGATCATCGTCGCAACCTCGATCGGCTTCGGCATGATCCCCATCGCTGCGCCGAACTTCTACGACCATTTCCCGAGCTGGTTCGCGACCATCTTCCATTCGGGCATCAGCTCGTCGGCGATCATGGCGATCGTGCTCAACCTGGCGTTTAACCACCTGACGGCGGGCAACTCCGATCAGCAGTCGGTGTTTGCTGCCGGTACCGAGCGGGTGTTGCGTTATCAGGATCTGGCGGCGCTGCGTGAAGGCGATTACTTCAGTGACGGCAAGCTGCATGACTGCGACGGCAAGGAGATTCCGGTGGTGGAGGTTGACCATGGGCATGGAGAGCCGCGGCCGGTGCAGGCGAAGACGGGTGAGCATGTCTGATCTATCACTGTAGCAGCGAGCCTGCTCGCGACGGACGTCAACGATCACGCGTATTTTCTGATCTAACGCGGCGATCTCAAGTCCATCCTGAGCAGGCTCGCTCCTACATGTAGCGCCCACAAAAAAGCCCCTGAATCTTCCGATTCAGGGGCTTTTCAGTTCTTGCTGTCTGGCTCCACGACCTGGACTCGAACCAGGGACCCAGTGATTAACAGTCACTTGCTCTACCAACTGAGCTATCGCGGAATGGCGTGTATGTTACTGATTCAAAAAGAGAAGTCAAGCACCTGTGGCGAAAATCGACAATTCGTCGAGACGAGTGGTGGTTTTTCCGCCTTTGGCGGTTACCAGAATTCCCTCAGGGGTCTACCATGGCCGCCCGGAAGTGGTTACACGCGCTGCCGGCCATTCGCCGAAAAGGTACGCGCCATGAATCACCCAGTTTTCACCTGTAAAGCCAAAGGGGTGCGCGCATGAGCATCGCCCAGATCAGCCTGCCCAAAGGTGTCGGTCCGCATGCTGAAAAGCTGTTCGACGCGATCACCCAGGCCAGCACCGCCGAAGAACTGAATCGTGCCGCAGGCAAGGCCGAGGGCTTCGTGCTCGGCCTGGAAAGCACCAAGGCCATCAAGAGCCAGGTCGCCGAATCGCTCTACGTCGCTTATGACGACGCGGCAAGCCAGCGTGCCGGCGAGCTGTCTTAACCGCCGAAGGTAAAAGTGCCGAGCATCAGCTTGCCGTACACCATGGTGGCCGCCAGCTGCACCAGCCACAGGGCCAAGCCGCCCAGAAATACCCCGGCTGCTACTTGCAGCACCAGGTTGTTGCCGCGTTTGGCCGCAGGGCGAGGGACGAAATGGTCCAGTTCATCCAGGTCATCGCGCTCGGCGCGCAGGTCATCGTTTTTCATAATGGTTTCCGCAGTTTAATCTGTGTGCAGTCTAGAGGTTTCGGGCAATATTCTTCAGACAAATAAAAACGGGAAGCCCAAAGGCTTCCCGTTTTTCGTCAGCCAGCCGTATCAGATCACCTGAACGATGGCATCCGTTACCGCCTGGATGTTGCTCTGGTTCAGTGCGGCGACGCAGATACGGCCGGTGTCCAGGGCATAGATGCCGAACTCGTTGCGCAAGCGGTGAACTTGCTCGGTGGTCAGGCCGGAGTAGGAGAACATGCCGCGCTGGCGACCAACGAAGCTGAAATCGCGCTGCGGGGCTTTTTGCGCCAGCAGGTCGACCATCTGGGTGCGCATGCCGCGAATCCGCAGGCGCATTTCTGCCAGTTCTGTTTCCCACTGGGCGCGCAGCTCAGGGCTGTTCAATACCGCGGCGACGATGCTTGCACCGTGGGTCGGCGGGTTGGAGTAGTTGGTGCGGATCACGCGCTTGACCTGGGACAGCACCCGCGCGCTTTCTTCTTTCGATTCGCTGACGATGGACAGGGCGCCAACGCGCTCGCCGTACAGCGAGAACGACTTGGAGAACGAGCTGGAGACGAAGAAGGTCAGGCCCGACTCTGCAAACAAGCGCACGGCAGCGGCGTCTTCGTCGATGCCATCGCCGAAACCCTGATAGGCCATGTCGAGGAACGGCACGTGACCTTTGGCTTTCACCACGTCCAGCACGTTTTTCCAGTCCGTCGGGCTCAGGTCCACGCCGGTCGGGTTGTGGCAGCAGGCGTGCAGCACCACGATCGAACCGGACGGCAGGGCGTTGAGGTCTTCGAGCAGGCCGGCACGGTTAACGTCGTGGGTCGCGGCGTCGTAGTAGCGGTAGTTCTGCACCGGGAAACCAGCGGTTTCGAACAGCGCGCGGTGGTTTTCCCAGCTCGGGTCGCTGATCGCCACGACGGCGTTCGGCAGCAGTTGCTTGAGGAAGTCGGCACCGATTTTCAGTGCGCCAGTGCCGCCGACGGCCTGGGTGGTAATGACCCGGCCAGCGGCGATCAGTGGCGAATCATTGCCAAACAGCAGTTTTTGCACGGCCTGGTCGTAGGCAGCGATGCCATCGATCGGCAAGTAGCCACGGGACGCGTGTTGAGCAACACGAATCGTCTCGGCTTCGACAACGGCGCGCAGGAGTGGAATTCGCCCCTCCTCGTTGCAGTAAACACCGACCCCCAGGTTGACCTTGGTGGTGCGTGTATCGGCGTTGAATGCTTCGTTGAGGCCCAGGATTGGATCGCGTGGTGCCATTTCGACAGCGGAGAACAGGCTCATTTTTGCGGCGGCTCTGAATGGAGAGTGGAGGGACGTGTCGCGCTCCAGCCGAATGCACTAGAGCGGTGCACAAACGGGGAGCTAGTATAGAGGCCATCAATGATTGAAGGCGACAGACGATTCAGCTTTTCCTGTAAGTTTTTTCATTTATTTATCGACCGTTAGTCGTACCGCGCCGTCAAACATTGTAAGTGTTGTAGGACGTTTGCCTTGAAAGCGCAGGCAATCGGCTCCACATTGAGCACAATCCAGTTATTTCCTCGGGCGGCGTCAGTCGTTTGCGGCTTTTCTCGTTCCTACCGGTTTGACCGCCCAGGCACGATTCCCTGCTTCGAGAACCGAGAGGTATGCATGTCTGAATTCCAGCTAGTCACCCGCTTCGAGCCCGCCGGCGACCAGCCGGAAGCCATCCGCCTGATGGTCGAGGGCATCGAGGCCGGGTTGGCGCACCAGACGTTGCTCGGTGTGACCGGCTCGGGCAAGACCTTCAGCATCGCCAACGTCATCGCCCAGGTTCAGCGCCCGACCTTGGTGCTGGCGCCGAACAAGACCCTGGCCGCGCAGTTGTATGGCGAATTCAAGGCGTTCTTTCCCAACAACGCCGTCGAGTACTTCGTTTCCTACTACGACTACTACCAGCCTGAAGCCTATGTGCCGTCCTCGGATACCTTCATCGAGAAGGACGCCTCGATCAACGATCACATCGAGCAGATGCGCCTGTCGGCGACCAAGGCCCTGCTGGAACGCAAGGACGCGATCATCGTCACCACGGTGTCGTGCATCTACGGCCTGGGCAGTCCGGAAACCTATTTGAAGATGGTGTTGCACGTGGATCGCGGCGACAAGCTCGATCAGCGCGCCTTGCTGCGCCGTCTCGCGGACTTGCAGTACACCCGTAACGACATGGATTTCGCTCGGGCGACCTTCCGGGTTCGCGGCGATGTGATTGACATCCATCCCGCCGAATCGGATTTCGAAGCGATTCGCATCGAGCTGTTCGACGACGAGGTCGAGCGGATTTCTGCCTTCGATCCGTTGACCGGCGAGGTGACACGCCAGCTGCCGCGATTCACCTTCTACCCGAAGAGCCACTACGTGACTCCGCGTGAAACCCTGCTGGGTGCCATCGAAGGGATCAAGGTCGAGCTGCAGGAGCGCCTGGATTATCTGCGCTCCAACAACAAGTTGGTGGAGGCCCAGCGCCTGGAGCAGCGCACGCGTTTCGACCTGGAGATGATTCTCGAGCTGGGTTACTGCAACGGCATCGAAAACTACTCGCGCTACCTGTCCGGGCGGGCCTCCGGCGAGGCTCCGCCGACTTTGTTCGATTACCTGCCGGCCGATGCGTTGCTGGTGATCGACGAGTCCCATGTCAGCGTGCCGCAGGTGGGCGCGATGTATAAGGGCGACCGCTCGCGCAAGGAAACCCTGGTGGAATACGGTTTCCGCCTGCCGTCGGCCCTGGATAACCGGCCGATGCGCTTCGACGAGTTCGAGCACATCAGCCCGCAAACCATCTTCGTTTCCGCCACGCCAGGCAACTATGAGGCCGAGCATGCCGGGCGCGTGGTCGAGCAATTGGTGCGGCCGACCGGCCTGGTGGACCCGCAAATCGAAATTCGCCCGGCGCTGACCCAGGTCGACGATTTGCTCTCGGAAATCACCAAGCGCGTCGCGCTGGAAGAGCGGGTGCTGGTCACTACCTTGACCAAGCGCATGTCCGAGGACTTGACCGACTATCTGGCCGACCATGGAGTGCGCGTTCGCTACCTGCACTCGGATATCGACACCGTGGAGCGCGTGGAAATCATCCGCGACCTGCGCCTGGGTACCTTCGATGTGCTGGTGGGGATCAACCTGCTGCGCGAAGGCCTGGATATGCCGGAAGTCTCCCTGGTGGCGATTCTCGACGCGGACAAGGAAGGCTTCTTGCGGTCCGAGCGGTCACTGATCCAGACCATCGGTCGTGCGGCGCGTAACCTCAACGGCCGCGCAATTTTGTATGCGGACCGCATCACTGGGTCCATGGAGCGGGCGATCGGCGAGACCGAGCGGCGCCGGGACAAGCAGATTGCCTTCAACCTGGCCAACGGCATTACCCCCAAGGGCGTATTCAAGGACGTCGCCGATATCATGGAAGGCGCCACCGTGCCAGGTTCGCGCAGCAAAAAGCGCAAGGGCATGGCCAAGGCCGCCGAGGAAAGTGCCAAATACGAAGCCGAACTGCGCTCACCGGGCGAAGTCGCCAAGCGCATCAAGGCGCTGGAAGAGAAGATGTACGCCTTGGCGCGGGATCTCGAGTTCGAGGCTGCGGCGCAGATGCGCGATGAGATTGGCAAGCTGCGGGAGCGCTTGATTACTGTCTAAGAGTTGCGCAACCAGAGCCGGCCCCATCGCGGGCAAGCCTTGCTCCCACAGGATTTGGGGTGTTCACAGGATCTGCGTACAGCGAAAAACCTGTGGGAGCAAGGCTTGCCCGCGATGAGGCCCGTCGCATCGCTACAAAATCAATGCGCCTCCCCAGCCTTCACCCCCGCCGGCAACGCCCTGGTCAACAGCACCGCAATCATGCTGATCCCCAACGCAATCCCGACAAAATGAAACGCATCGTTGTACGCCATAATCGATGCCTGCTGATGCGCAATCTCGCTCAATTTCCCCAGGGCCGCCGTCTCACTGCCGAATCGGTCGGTCATCGACGCCATGCGCTCTGCCACCTGCGGGTTGGTCGGAACAATCGCCTCGCGCAAGTAATCGAAGTAGGTCTTGGTCCGCGCATCCAGCAACGTGGCGAGGAGGGCGATGCCGATTGCGCCGCCCAGGTTGCGCAGGATGTTGAACAGGCTCGACGCCGACCCCGCATCCTCGGGCAGGATGTAGGCGGTGGCGATCAGCGAAATCGTGACCATGATCAGCGGCTGGCCCAGGGCGCGAATGATCTGGATCTGGTTGAACTGCGGCCCGGCGAAGTCCGGGTTCAGCACCCCTGACGAGAAACTCGCCAGCCCGAACAACCCGAAACCCAACGTGCACAGCCATTTCGGCGACACGTACTTCATCAGTTTCGGCACCAGCGGAATCAGAAACAGCTGGGGCACGCCCATCCACATGATCACTTCGCCGATCTGCAACGCGTTGTAGTTCTGGATCTGCGCCAGGTACAGCGGCAACAGGTAGATCGAGCCATACAACCCGACACCCATGCCCAGGCTGGAAATGCTCGACAGGCCGAAATTGCGATTACCCAGGATGCCCAGGTTGATCAGCGGATTGGGCTTGGACACCTGCACGATCACAAAGGTGATCAGGCTGATCAGCGCGATGCTGCCCAGGCCCACGATCAGGCTCGACTCCAGCCAGTCCTTGCGGTGGCCTTCTTCTAGAAAAACCTGCAGGCAGCCAAGGCCCACGCCCAGGGTGAGGATGCCCATGTAGTCGGTGCTTTTGAGCAATTCCCAATGCGCTGGTTTTTTCTCCAGGCCGTACATCAGTCCGGCGATCATGATCAGGCCGGGCGGGATGTTGATGTAGAAGATGTATTCCCAGCCCCAGTTCTCCGTCAGCCAACCGCCCAGCGTCGGGCCGATGGAGGGCGCAAAGGTGGCGGTCATGGCGAACATGGCCATGCCCTTGGCGCGATGGTGTTCGGGCAGTTTGATCAGGGTCAGGGTGAACGCCAGCGGGATCAGTGCGCCGCCGGTGAAACCCTGCAAGGCGCGGAACACGATCATGCTTTCCAGGCTCCAGGCCATGGAACACAGCAGCGAAGCCACTAAAAATCCCAGCGAGACCCAGACCGCCAGACGCCGTGCCGACAGCAGCTGCACCAGCCATGCGGTCAGCGGAATCATGATGATTTCCGCGACCAGGTACGAAGTGGAAATCCATGAACCTTCTTCCAGGGTCGCCGAGAGTGCACCCTGGATATCCTTGAGCGAGGAGTTGGTGATCTGGATGTCGAGCACGGCCATAAAGGCGCCGAGCATCACACTCATCACCGCGATCCAGTCGCGCCGGGTCGGCTCGCCGACCGGGCGGATCAGCTGATCACCGGCCATCGTCAGGGGCGTCTTTGATGTTCACTTTGGCGGTGACCGACATCCCCGGACGAATCTTGCCGTGCAGCGGATTGTCCGCAGCGAAGGTCAGTTTTACCGGAATTCGTTGTACGACTTTGGTGAAGTTGCCGGTGGCATTGTCCGGCGGCAACAGGCTGAACTGCGCACCGGAAGCGGCAAACAGGCTGTCGACCCGCGCCTCGATCGGCGTATCGCTGTAGGCGTCGAAGGTCAACTCGGCCTTCTGCCCAGGCTGCATGTGGCCGATCTGGGTTTCCTTGAAGTTGGCCTGGATCCAGATGTCCTGGTCCGGCACGATCGACAGCAGGTACGCGCCGGCCTGTACGTATTGACCGTTGCGCGCGGCGCGCTGGCCGATCAACCCGCTGATGGGCGCATGAATCTCGCTGCGGGTCAGGTTCAGCTCGGCTTGGGCCAGGTCGGTTTTGGCATTGGCGATCATCGCATCGAGGCGCTTGATTTCGGCGCTCAGGGAATTCACCTGCTGGCGCTGGCTCTGGGCATCCGCCTGGGCCTTGGTCACTTGCGAGCGGGCAATGTGGTTGTCGGCGGAGAGGGTGGTCACCCGTTCTTCCGGTACGTAGCCGGGTTTGCGCAAGGTTTCGGCACGGGACAAATCGATCTGCGAACGGCTGAGGCTGGCCTGGCTGGATGCGACCTGTGCCTCGCTGGCGGCAATCAGGCTGGCCTGTTGTGTGAGTTTACTCTGGGCTTGCAGACGCTCGGCCTGGCGAGTCGCGAGGGTGGCGTTGGCGCGGTCAACGGCCAGGTGAAAATCGTCGCCTTCGAGTTTGACCAGCAACTGGCCCTTTTCGACGTGCTGGTTGTCCTGCACCACGACCTGATCGATGCGCGCGCCCAGTTGGCTCGACACGCGAGTAATCTCGCCCTGGACGTAGGCGTTGTCGGTGCTCTCGTAAAATCGCCCCTGGAGGAACCAGTGGGCGAAGAAACCCCCGGCGATGAGCAGGACGATCAACAGGAAGATAAACAGGCGACGCTTGAGTTGGGCAGGCATGGGGCGGACTGTAGTCGAGAAATTGTAAGGAAAGGTATCAGCTGACCAATCTGGCACACAGCCGATGAACGGTAAATGCCATCCGCTGATATTCGGCCATTCACCCGGTGCTAAGCGCGTTGTAGACGCAACCTTGGCTTAAATGCCCTGCTGACTGGAGCCGGGCCGGTGTCGCCTGTTACCATTCGCCCTTTGTTTTATCTTCATTTCGAGACTTGCCATGACCACCGTCCGCACTCGCATCGCGCCATCGCCTACCGGGGATCCCCACGTAGGTACCGCTTACATCGCATTGTTCAACTACTGCTTTGCCAAGCAGCACGGCGGTGAGTTCATCCTGCGGATCGAAGACACCGACCAGTTGCGTTCAACCCGCGAGTCCGAACAGCAGATTTTCGACGCCCTGCGCTGGTTGGGCATCGACTGGAGCGAAGGCCCGGACGTTGGCGGCCCGCACGGTCCGTATCGTCAGAGCGAACGCGGCGAGATCTATCAGAAGTACTGCCAGCAGCTGGTTGAAATGGGGCATGCCTTCCCGTGCTTCTGTACCGCCGAAGAGCTGGACCAGATGCGCGCCGAACAACAGGCCCGCGGCGAAACCCCGCGCTACGATGGCCGTGCGTTGCTGCTTTCGAAAGAAGAGGTGGCCCAGCGCCTGGCTGCGGGCGAGCCACACGTGATCCGCATGAAAGTGCCGAGCGAAGGCGTGTGCGTGGTGCCGGACATGCTGCGTGGCGATGTCGAGATCCCGTGGGATCGCATGGACATGCAAGTGCTGATGAAGACCGACGGCCTGCCGACTTACTTCCTGGCCAACGTGGTCGATGACCACTTGATGGGCATCACCCACGTGCTGCGCGGCGAAGAGTGGCTGCCATCGGCGCCAAAACTGATCCTGCTTTATGAATACTTCGGCTGGGAACAACCGGAGCTGTGCTACATGCCGCTGCTGCGTAACCCGGACAAGAGCAAGCTGTCCAAGCGCAAGAACCCGACCTCGGTCACGTTCTACGAGCGCATGGGCTTCATGCCCGAAGCGATGCTCAATTACCTGGGGCGCATGGGCTGGTCGATGCCGGACGAGCGCGAGAAGTTCTCGCTGCAGGAAATGGTCGACAACTTCGACCTCAAGCGCGTCTCCCTGGGCGGGCCGATCTTCGACATCGAGAAGTTGTCGTGGCTCAACGGCCAATGGTTGCGTGACTTGCCAGTAGAAGAGTTCGCCTCGCGCCTGCAGACCTGGGCACTGAACCCTGAATACATGATGAAGATCGCGCCGCACGTGCAGGGAAGGGTCGAAACCTTCAGCCAGGTCGCTCCGCTGGCCGGCTTCTTCTTCGCCGGTGGCGTCAACCCGGACGCGAAGCTGTTCGAGTCGAAGAAGCTGTCGGGTGATCAGGTGCGTCAGTTGATGCAGTTGATCCTGTGGAAGCTCGAAAGCCTGCGGCAGTGGGAGAAGGACAGCATCACCGCGACGATCCAGGCGGTGGTCGAATCCCTTGAGTTGAAACTGCGCGATGCCATGCCGCTGATGTTCGCCGCGATCACTGGGCAAGCCAGCTCGGTATCCGTGCTCGACGCCATGGAGATCCTCGGCCCCGACCTGACCCGTTTCCGCCTGCGCCAGGCCATCGATCTGCTCGGTGGAGTGTCGAAGAAGGAAAACAAGGAGTGGGAAAAACTCCTGGCCAATATCGCCTGATCCCCTGTAGCAGCTGCCGAAGGCTGCGTCGGGCTGCGCAGCAGCCCCCCGCGGAGCATCGAATTCACTCGATCCCTGTAGCAGCTGCCGAAGGCTGCGTCGGGCTGCGAAGCAGCCCCCCGCGGTGCATCGAATTCACTCGATCCCTGTAGCAGCTGCCGAAGGCTGCGTTGGGCTGCGAAGCAGCCCCCCTCAGGCTTGCCTGATACAACCGGGTTAAAGCCGGCGAGTGCTGCGCCCTCGAACGCAGCCTGCGGCAGCTGCTACAGGGACCCGTTCCACCCCCGGATTTACGGGGGAGAGCGGTAAGTGATTGTTATCCCGGCAAAAAACTTTGAAATATTTTAAAAATAAGTTTGACAGCCTTTCGATCCGCCATTAAGATTCGCCCCGTCCTCAGCGATGAGGGGCTATAGCTCAGCTGGGAGAGCGCTTGCATGGCATGCAAGAGGTCGACGGTTCGATCCCGTCTAGCTCCACCAATTTACACTTCAGGGTCTGGCCACACCGGCCTTGAAGCGATCAACACTCAGCGTTGATCTGTTGTATAGAAGGGTTTGCGTCCCCTTCGTCTAGTGGCCTAGGACACCGCCCTTTCACGGCGGTAACAGGGGTTCGAGTCCCCTAGGGGACGCCAGTTTTACAGAAGTGATGTTGCAAGATGTCACTCCGCCGCGAGGCGAAAAATCCGGGGCTTTAGCTCAGCTGGGAGAGCGCCTGCATGGCATGCAGGAGGTCAGCGGTTCGATCCCGCTAAGCTCCACCAATTTTACAGTTCAAGGTCTGGCCACACCGGCCTTGAATCGATCAGCACTCAGCACTGATCAGTTGTATAGAAGGTTTTGCGTCCCCTTCGTCTAGTGGCCTAGGACACCGCCCTTTCACGGCGGTAACAGGGGTTCGAGTCCCCTAGGGGACGCCACGATTACCCGCTCTGCGGGATTTTATAAGGGTCATTCAATTATTGAATGGCCCTTTTGTTTGTCTGGCGTTTGGCCAAATCTCCCTCTCTACCTCAAACTGTTCTTCAGACCAGCGGTCACACCTACGACTTGCGGAAAATTATTATGAGAATAATATTCTAGTCGTAATATTCGGAGGCAACGATGAACGATAAAAAAGCTCAAACCCGCGAACGCATTCTCAAGGCCGCCAGTGCAGCGCTGATTCAGCGCGGCCCGGCCGAACCGAGCGTGGGCGAAGTGATGGGCGCAGCCGGCCTGACGGTTGGCGGCTTCTATGCGCACTTCGAAAGCAAGGACGCGATGATGCTCGAAGCGTTCAAGCAGTTGCTCGGCCATCGTCGGGGCCTGATCGCCGACATGGACGCTGAATTGACCGGCGAAGAGCGCCGCGCCCTGGTGGCCGCGTTCTACCTGTCGCGCAAACACCGTGATTCATCGGAGTCCGCTTGCCCGATCCCGGCGTCTGTCGGCGAGTTGGGGCGGCTGCCGGAGGAATTTCGTGTGGCGTTGAATGAGCACGTGGAAATGATGGTCGCGCAATTGGCGGCCAGCCCGGAAGAAACCGACAAGGCCCTGGCTGACATGGCCTTGATGGTGGGAGGACTGGCACTGGCGCGGGCGCTGGGGCCAGGGGAGTTATCCGATCGATTGTTGCGCGCCGCCAAATCGGCGGTGCTATGACCTGAAGGCCTGAGCCTGGGGAGTGAGAGCGATGAGCGGGTTAAAGTGGGTTCGTGGCGTCAACGGCACTTTGGGCTGGTTTGCCCCTCAACTGGTCGCGAGCAAGATGCGCCTGGCGTTCATGACTCCGCGGGAGCTGCCTCCGCGGGATTGGGAGCTGCCGCTGCTGGCCAGGTCAGAGCGCATTACCTTGCGCTTCGGTCTCTCGGCACTGCGCTGGGGGCAAGGCCCGGCGGTCCTGCTGATGCATGGTTGGGAAGGGCGCCCAACCCAATTCGCCAGCCTGATCAATGCGCTGGTGGACGCCGGTTACACCGTGGTCGCCCTCGACGGTCCGGCGCACGGTCGCTCGCCGGGCAGCGAAGCGAACGTCGTGCTGTTCGCCCGTGCCATGCTGGAAGCAGCAGCCGAGTTGCCGCCACTGCAAGCCGTGATCGGTCACTCCATGGGCGGCGCCAGTGCGATGCTCGCGGTGCAACTGGGCCTGCGCACCGAAACCCTGGTGACCATCGCCGCTCCGGCACGCATATTGGGAGTCCTGCGCGGGTTTGCCCGTTACATGCGCCTGCCGCCCAAGGCCCGCTCGGCGTTCATTCGCCAGGTCGAGCAAGACGTCGGCATGCGCGCCGCGACCCTCGATGTCGCGCACTACCAGCTTGATATGCCGGGGCTGATCGTGCATGCCGAAGATGACAAGTTGGTCCCGGTCAATGAGTCCCAATTGATCAACGAAGCCTGGTTCGATAGCCGCCTGATGCGGCTTGAAGAAGGTGGACATCAACGGGTGCTGGCCGACCCCAGGGTGATTGATGGCGTGCTATCACTGCTGGCGGGTCGCAGCCTGCAATCGCGCCAATCGGCCTGAGCATCCGTTACACTCCCCAGGTGACTATCTGACTGGAGTGGGGCATGGGCTGGGATCGGGCAACGCCGTTTATCATTGACCTGGAAGTGGGCGCCGAAGACATCGACGGCCTGGGGCACGCGAACAACGCGGTGTATGTCACCTGGCTCGAACGGTGCGCCTGGCGCCACTCCCAGCGGTTGGGCCTGGATCTGGTCGAATACCGACGCCTGGACCGGGCCATGGCCGTGGTGCGGCACGAAATCGATTACCTGGCGGCCGCCTACGAAGGCGACGGCTTGCAGCTGGCGACCTGGATCGTCGACTGGGACCAGCGCCTGAAAATGACCCGGCACTTCCAGCTCAAGCGCCCCAGCGATAACACCACGTTGCTGCGGGCGCAGACCACCTTTGTGTGCATCGAACTGTCCACCGGCAAGCCCAAGCGCATGCCGGCGGAGTTCATCGAAGGTTATGGCCCGGCGTTGCAAGCCCCGTCCTGACACAGGCTCCGTAGGAGCTGCCGAAGGCTGCGATCTTTTGACTTTGATCTTGAAAGCAACAGCAATATCAAGATCAAGATCAAGATCAAGATCAAGATCAAAAGATCGCAGCCTTCGGCAGCTCCTACAGAGTGAAACCTGTAAACTGCCGCACGATTTTCGTAGAGTGTGTTTTTCATGCAAATTGCCTTGGCACCCATGGAGGGGTTGGTCGACAACATCCTGCGCGACGTGCTGACTCGTGTCGGCGGTATCGATTGGTGTGTAACCGAATTCATCCGGATCAACGATCAGCTGCTCACGCCCGCCTATTACCACAAATTCGGCCCTGAACTGCTGAACGGTGCCAAGACCGCTGCCGGCGTACCCTTGCGCGTGCAGCTGCTGGGTTCGGATCCGGTGTGCCTGGCGGAAAACGCCGCACTGGCCTGCGAGCTAGGCTCAGAGGTCATCGACTTGAATTTCGGCTGCCCGGCCAAGACCGTCAACAAGTCCCGCGGTGGCGCGGTATTGCTCAAGGAGCCGGAACTGCTCAACCAGATCGTTGAGCACGTTCGCCGAGCCGTGCCGGCGTACATCCCGGTCACCGCGAAAATGCGCCTGGGCTTCGACAGTCCCGACGGCTCGCTGGTCTGTGCCACAGCCCTGGCCGAGGGCGGCGCAGCGCACATCGTGGTGCATGCGCGAACCAAGACCGATGGCTACAAGCCGCCCGCCCACTGGGAGTGGATCCCGCGGGTGCAAGAGGTGGTTAACGTGCCGGTATTTGCCAACGGCGACATCTGGGATGTCGAGGATTGGCGCCGCTGCCGCGAGATCAGCGGGGTGGAAGACATCATGCTCGGCCGCGGCCTGGTCTCCCGCCCGGACCTGGCCCGACAAATCGCCGCCGCGCGCGCCGGCCAGGAAGTCGTGGAGATGACCTGGGCCGAACTGTTGCCGCTGATCCAGGAGTTCTGGCTCCAGGCCAAGGCGCAGATGACCGCTCGCCAATCACCCGGTCGCCTGAAGCAATGGCTGGCCATGCTGACCCGCAATTACCCTGAGGCGGTGGAGTTGTTCACGGCGCTGCGCCGCGAGACGGAACTGGATAATGTCTCGCGCTTACTTGGGTTGCAGGTGTCCGAGGCGGCCTGAAAAAAATCTTCAAATAATCTCTTGAAATGCAATCAGCGGTCCCTATCTAAGGGTTACGCGATGCCGAATTCGGGTCGCGGAGACATAAAACCTTGCTGATTGTTTTCAGGAGATTTGAATCATGAGTACTGCATTTTCCCTGGCCCCACTGTTCCGTTCCTCGGTAGGTTTCGACCGTTTCAACGACCTGTTCGAAACCGCCCTGCGCAACGAGCCAGGCAGCACCTACCCGCCCTACAACGTGGAAAAACACGGTGACGATCAATACCGCATCGTCGTTGCGGCAGCCGGTTTCCAGGAAGAAGACCTGGACCTGCAAGTCGAGAAGGGCGTGCTGACCATCAGTGGCGGCAAACGCGACACGACCGAAGGTGTGACCTTCCTGCACCAGGGCATCGCCCAACGTGCGTTCAAGCTGTCGTTCCGCCTGGCGGACCACATCGAAATCAAGGCTGCTGACCTGCGCAATGGGTTGCTGAGCATTGATTTGCTGCGAGTGATTCCGGAGGAGGCAAAAGCCAAGCGCATCCCGATCAACGGGATGGAAAAGCCGGCTTTGCAGCACTGAGGCGTAACCCCGGCAGGCTTATAGCCCGCTGATGGAAAAGACCCCGACTTGTCGGGGTCTTTTTTTTGCGGCCGGGTCCGACACAGACCGTGCAAATGCATATGTCCTCATTTTCGCCGCTTTGGCAACAATGCTATCGACTGACCTGACGCTATCGCGAGCAGGCTCACTCCTACAGGGTTTGGGTAGATCACAATATTTGTGAACTCCAAAGAACGGGTGGGAGCGGGATTGCTCGCGAAAGCAGTGGGTCAGTCGACAAATATGTTGTCTTATACACAGCCTTCGCGAGCAAGCCCGCTCCCACAATGGGTCGATGCTCGGCTCATCAAACTGCGCTCGGTGTTAGGTCGCGTTATCTGAGCAACAACTCAAACTCCTCCACCGGCAGCGGCCGGCTATGCAAGTAGCCCTGGTAAAAATAACACCCCAACCCCTGCAGAAACTCCAGCTGCTCCAGCGTCTCCACCCCCTCGGCAATCACCTTCAATTCCAGGCTGCGAGCCATGGCGACGATGGCGCGGATGATTTCGGCGTCGTTGGGGTCGGTGGTGGCGTCGCGGATGAAGGACTGGTCGATTTTCAGGGTGTCGACCGGCAGGCGCTTGAGGTAGGTCAGGGATGAATAGCCGGTGCCGAAATCGTCCATGGCGAAGCTCACGCCGAGTTTTTTCAGGCGGCACATTTTGCTGATGGTGTCTTCCAGGTTCTGGATGACGATGCCTTCGGTGATTTCCAGCTTGAGCAGCGAGCACGGCAGGCCATGACTGCCGAGGCTATGCTGGACCCGTTCGACAAAGTCGTTCTGGCGAAACTGGCGTGGACTGATGTTGACGCACAGGCTGAAGTCCAGCGGATCAATGAGCCCTGCGGCCATCAGGCGCTTAAATGCGCGGCAGGCTTCATCGATGATCCAGCTGCCGACCTCGAGGATCAGGCCGCTGTCCTCCAGCACCTTGATGAACTCATTGGGGGACTGGGCGCCCAGTTCGGGATGGTTCCAGCGCACCAGCGCCTCCGCGCCGACGATGCGGTTGTCCCGGGCGTCGATTTGGGGTTGGAAGTGCACGCGAAATTCGTTGCGCGACAGCGCCAGGCGCAGGTCGGTTTCCATACGCAGGCGTTCGCTGGCGGCCTTCTGCATGGTGTTGTGGTACATCTGCGCGGTGTTGCGGCCTGAGTCCTTGGCCCGGTACAGGGCAATGTCGGCGCGCTTGAGCAGGTCGGTAGGGGTCGAGCCGTGGTCGGGAATCAGCGCAATGCCGATGCTGGGCGTGACTTGCAGGCGCTGGCCGTCAAGAAACATCGGCTCCGACAGCAGTTCGCGCAAGGTGTCGGCGAGGCTGCGCACCTGGGTGCTGACTTCTTCCCGTAAGCCTTCCAGGCCGCTGAGCAGCACTACAAATTCGTCACCCCCCAGGCGCGCCACGGTGTCTTCCATACGCACGCTGGCTTCGAGCCGCGCGGTGATGATTTTCAGCACGGTATCGCCCACGGGATGGCCGAGGGAATCGTTGATGTGCTTGAAGTGGTCGAGGTCGAGAAACAGCAGGGCGCCACGCAGGTTGTGGCGCTTGAGCAAGGCGATTTGCTGGCTCAGGCGGTCCATCAGCAGTGCGCGGTTGGGCAGGTTGGTCAGGGGGTCGTGGTAGGCCAGGTGGCGGATCTGTGCCTCGGCGTTTTTCAGCAGGCTGACGTCCCGGGCGGTCAGCAGCAGGCAGGCGGTTTCGTTGAGGGTGATCGGTTCTACCGACACTTCAACGGTCAGCAACTCGCCGCGCTTGTTGCGCCCGAGCATTTCCTGGTGGTGCACCCGGCCGTTCAGCTGCAGTTCGGCCAGCAGCGAGGAGCGCTGTTTCTCCTCGGCCCAGATGCCCACCTGATACACGGTGCGCCCGACCACTTCATCGGCCCGGTAGCCAGTCAGGCGGCAGAAGCCGTCGTTGACCTCCAGATATCGGCCGGTGTCGCGCTCGGTGATGGTGATGGCATCGGGACTGGAGTGGAAGGCCTTGGCGAACTTCTCCTCGCTGGCCTTGAGCGCGGCTTCGGAGCGCTGCTGTTGAGTGATGTCGCGCAGGGTGGTGACCACGCAGGGCTGGTCGCCGACGCTGATCTGGCGGCTGGAGATCACGCAGGTCAGGGACTGCCCGTCCTTGTGCTGAACCTGGATCGCCACATTGCTCAGGCCTTGTTCGCGGATCACCTGTTCGATGCGCCGCAGGCTCTTTGCCGAAGCATCCCAGAGGCCGATTTCGTCGGCGCTGTGCCCGATCACATCGTCGGCGCTCCAGCCAAATGTCTGGGTAAAGCTCGAGTTGATCTCGATGAAGTGGCCGCTGTCCTGGCGAGTGACGCAAATCGGGTCGGGGCTGACCTGGAACAGCGTGGCGAATTTCTCTTCCGAGGCCACCAGTCGTTGCTCGCGTTCCACCTGGTCGGTGATGTCGAGCAAGGTGCCGGCCATGCGTAGCGGGGCGCCGTTCTCGTCGCGATAAAGCCGTGCGCGGCTTTCCAGGTAGCGGGAGCTGCCGTCGGCCAGTTGCACCCGATAGGTCAGCTGATAGTTGCCGGCCGGGCCCTCGCGAAGGCTTCGGTAGGCGTCGCGCATGCTGCCGCGCTCTTCGTCGGGTACGCCTTCGAAAAATTCATCGAACGACTCGTGGAACGGCACTGCATCCAGCCCGTGCAACTGCGCCGCGCGCGCCGAGCCGTAAAGCATGCCGCTGGGGATATGCCAGTCCCAGGTGCCCAGTTGCGCGGAGTCCAGCGCGAGGTCGAGGCGCTCCTGGCTGTCTTTGAGCGCAAGTTCGGCGGCTTTGCGTTCGGTCGTGTCGAGGAAGGTGCTGAGCAAATAGGGCTGGCCTTCGAGCTCGACCTTCTGTGCGCTGAGAATGCCGTCGTGGATCTGCCCGTTGCTGGCGCGGAACTGCACCTCCATGCTGGTCAGCTCGCCCTTGGCTTTGGTGGCTTTGACCAGCTTGTCCCGTTGCTCCGGGTGCACCCACAGGCCAAGCTCGACGGTGGTCCGACCAATCGCGTCCTGCACCGGCCAGCCGAACAGGCTTTCAAAATACTGGTTGGCTTCGGTGATCAGGCCGTCTTCCTGGCGGGTCAGCAGGACCATGTTCGGGCACAGGTGAAACAGCGTGGCAAAACGCTTCTCCGAGCTGCTCAGCGCCTGTTCGCGCTGGCGCTGGTGGGTGATTTCGCGGATCACCCCGATCATCCGCGGGCGGCCGTCCTTGTCCGGCAGTAGGCTGCCATTGATCTCCAGCCAGTGCAGGCTGCCATCGGGCCAGCGAATGCGGTGGTGCATGGCCTGTTCCAGCGGCGCGCCAGCAATCACCGCATGGAAGGCGCGCACGGTTTTTGCGCGGTCTTCCGGGGGCAGCAGGTCGAGGTATTCCAGGTCGGCGGGCAGCGGCGTATGGGGATCGAAGCCGAACAGCGCCTGGGTGCCCCGGGACCAACTGATCTGCCCGCGCTCGATGTCCCAATACCAAGCGCCCAGGCGGGCACCATTGAGGGCCGCTAGCAACTGTGGCGCGCTTTCCCAGCTTTGCTCGGACCGTTTTGGGTCAAGCGCCTGGATACGCGGCATCGGCGGAATACGGTCAACAGATTTCGGCATTGGCAAGCCTTACTGAATAGGGCGTTAGGCGCTGGGTCTCGCGGCTCTATAGGAGTAGCACAAGTTAGCCATGTGTCCCTGGCCGATCGATCTGTGCATCCAGCAAGGCCATGAAGGCCCGTGCCGCGTTCGACAGCGTCCGTTCTGTGTGCAGGATATAGCCTAGCTGGCGAGTGAGCTGTATGCCCGGCAAAGGGATGCGCGCCACCTGTTCATCGAGCATGGTGCGCGGCAGCACACTCCAGGCCAAGCCGATGGATACCATCATCTTGATGGTTTCCAGGTAGTTGGTGCTCATGGCGATGTTCGGGGTCAGCCCCTGGGCCTCGAACAGGCGCTGGACGATGTGGTGGGTGAAGGTGTTGCCGCCGGGGAACACCGCCGGATGCAGGGCAATATCCCCGAGGCTGACCGCGCCGTTGCTGATCAGCGAGTGCTCCGGTGCCACCACGAAATCCAGCGGGTCGTCCCACACCGGCGTGGCCTTGACCAGGGAATGAGGTTCCGGAGCGAGGGTGATCACTGCCAGTTCCGCGCGACCATGGAGGATCTCTTCGTAGGCCACTTCCGAATCAAGGAACTGAATATCCAGCGCCACCTGTGGGTAGCGTCGGGTGAACTCCCTTAATAGAGGCGGTAGACGGTGCAGGCCGATGTGGTGACTGGTGGCCAGCGTCAGGCGACCGCTCACTTCGCCGGTCAGGTTGGTCAGGGCGCGGCGGGTGTCGTCCAGCACGTTGAGGATCTGGTAAGCCCGCGGCAACAGGGCGCGGCCGGCTTCGGTCAGACCGACTTCACGACCCAGGCGGTCGAACAGGCGCACCTTCAGTTGTTGCTCGAGACCGGCGATGCGCTTGCTGATTGCCGGTTGGGTCAAGTGCAGGCGTTCACCTGCGCCAGAGAAGCTGCCGGTCTCGGCGATCGCGATAAAAGCGTTGAGGTTGGCCAGGTCCATTGCAGTATTCCAGTTGGTTATCCAAAGCATAAAAAATATGAATTTGAGTTATTTAATGTAACCCCCTAGGATCGACCTCACAAGCCAAAGGGTTATTGAGCCGTTCAAAACCCGGGGCATAGAAACAAATGATGAGGAAACCGTCTGATGGCCGGCAAAACGCTCTACGACAAGCTCTGGGATTCGCATTTGGTCAAACAGCGCGACGATGGTTCGGCGCTGATCTATATCGACCGTCACATCATTCATGAAGTGACCTCGCCGCAAGCCTTCGAAGGCCTGCGTCTGGCCGGGCGCAAGCCCTGGCGGATCGATGCCAATATCGCGACCCCGGACCACAACGTACCGACCACGCCGGAGCGTAAAGGCGGCATCGAAGCGATTGCCGACCAGGTCTCGCGCCTGCAGGTCCAGACCCTCGACGACAACTGCGATGAATACGGCATCGTCGAATTCAAGATGAACGACGTGCGCCAGGGCATCGTCCACGTCATTGGCCCGGAGCAGGGCGCGACCTTGCCGGGCATGACCGTGGTCTGCGGCGACTCCCACACCTCGACCCATGGTGCATTCGGCGCCCTGGCTCACGGTATCGGTACTTCCGAGGTCGAGCACGTGCTCGCCACGCAGTGCCTGGTCGCCAAGAAAATGAAGAATATGTTGGTGTCGGTCGAAGGCAAACTGCCGTTCGGCGTGACGGCCAAGGACATCGTGCTCGCCGTGATCGGCAAGATCGGCACCGCCGGCGGTAATGGCCACGCCATCGAATTCGCCGGCAGCGCGATCCGCGACCTGTCGGTCGAAGGGCGCATGACCATCTGCAACATGTCCATCGAGGCCGGCGCGCGTGTGGGCCTGGTGGCGGCGGACGAAAAAACCGTGGCCTACGTGAAGGGCCGTCCATTCGCCCCGAAAGGCGCGGAGTGGGACTTGGCTGTCGAAGCGTGGAAAGACCTGGTGTCCGACGCCGATGCGGTGTTTGACACCGTGGTCGAGCTCGACGCCACGCAGATCAAGCCGCAAGTCAGCTGGGGCACTTCGCCTGAAATGGTTCTGGCTGTGGATCAGAACGTTCCGGATCCGGCCAAGGAAATGGACCTGGTCAAGCGCGGCTCCATTGAGCGCGCCTTGAAATACATGGGTCTGACCGCCAATCAGGCGATCACCGATATCCAGCTGGACCGCGTGTTCATCGGCTCCTGCACCAACTCGCGAATCGAAGATTTGCGCGCCGCTGCCGTGATCGCCAAGGGCCGCAAAGTGGCCTCGACCATCAAGCAGGCGATCGTGGTGCCGGGCTCGGGTCTGGTGAAAGCCCAGGCTGAATTGGAAGGCCTGGACAAGATTTTCCTTGAGGCCGGTTTTGAATGGCGTGAGCCCGGTTGCTCGATGTGCCTGGCGATGAACCCGGACCGTTTGGAGTCGGGCGAGCATTGCGCTTCGACCTCCAACCGCAACTTCGAAGGCCGTCAGGGCGCCGGTGGCCGTACCCACCTGGTGAGCCCGGCCATGGCCGCCGCCGCTGCTGTAAACGGTCGTTTCGTCGACGTCCGTGAATTGAGCTAAAGGAGCGCAGCATGAAAGCTTTTACCCAGCACACTGGACTTGTCGCGCCTCTGGATCGTGCCAACGTCGACACCGATCAGATCATCCCGAAGCAGTTCCTGAAGTCGATCAAACGCACCGGTTTTGGCCCGAACCTGTTTGATGAATGGCGTTATCTGGATGTCGGGCAGCCGTATCAGGACAACTCCAAGCGTCCGTTGAACGAGGACTTCGTGCTCAACGCCGAGCGCTACCAAGGCGCCAGCGTGTTGCTGGCCCGGGAGAACTTCGGCTGCGGCTCCAGCCGTGAGCACGCACCTTGGGCCCTGGAAGAATACGGTTTCCGCAGCATCATCGCGCCGAGCTATGCCGACATTTTTTTCAACAACAGCTTCAAGAATGGCTTGCTGCCGATCATCTTGAGCGACGCTGAAGTCGATGAGTTGTTCCAGCAGGTTGAGGCAAATCCTGGCTACCAGCTGCAGGTCGATCTGCAAGCCCAGACCGTGACTCGCCCGGACGGCAAGGTGCTGAGCTTCGAGATCGATGCGTTTCGCAAGCATTGCCTGTTGAATGGCCTGGACGACATCGGCCTGACCTTGCAGGACCATGAAGCGATCGCAACGTTTGAAGGCAAACATCGGGCTAGTCAGCCTTGGTTGTTTCGTGATGCCTGATTTTGCGTAAGGCGTAATGACGCCATCGCGAGCAGGCTCACTCCTACATTTGAAATGCGTTCCCCTGTAGGAGCGAGCCCGCTCGCGATAGCGGTAGCTCAAACAACACATATTCAGGACCGAACCATGACCAGCACCCCCCAGCACTCCCAGGTCGTCCAAAAGCAATTCGGTGAACAGGCCGCCGCTTACCTGAGCAGCGCCGTACACGCTCAAGGCACCGAGTTCGCGCTGCTGCAGGCCGAACTGGCCGGGCAGGGCGATGCACGGGTACTCGATCTGGGGTGTGGCGCCGGTCATGTCAGTTTCCAGGTGGCTTCACTGGCCAAGGAAGTGGTGGCCTACGACCTGTCGCAGCAAATGCTCGACGTGGTGGCCACTGCTGCCGTCGATCGTGGTTTGAGCAATGTCACTACGGTCAACGGCGCCGCCGAGCGCCTGCCGTTCGCCGATGGTGAGTTCGATTTCGTCTTCAGCCGGTACTCGGCGCACCATTGGAGCGATCTCGGCCTGGCGTTGAGGGAAGTGCGTCGGGTGTTGAAACCTGGCGGCGTAGCGGCGTTCATTGATGTGTTGTCACCGGGCAGTCCGTTGTTCGACACTTACCTGCAAAGCGTCGAGGTGCTGCGCGACACCAGCCATGTCCGCGATTATTCTGCTGGCGAGTGGTTGCGCCAGGTCAGTGAGGCCGGGTTGCACACCCGCAACACTACGCGCCAACGCTTGCGCCTGGAGTACAGCAGCTGGGTCGAGCGCATGCGTACACCCCAAGTGATGCGCGCTGCCATCCTTCAATTGCAGCAGGCAATGGGCAACGAAGTGCGCGAGTATTTCGAGATTGCCGCCGATGGCTCCTTCAGTACCGATGTGCTGGTGCTGTTCGCTGAAAAATAAGCCCCGAATTTTTCCGGGTGTGCTCACAGGGCGCACCGACTGATGACAAGAGGAAAGCATGAGCAAGCAGATTCTGATTCTCCCAGGTGACGGTATTGGCCCGGAAATCATGGCCGAAGCGGTTAAAGTCCTGGAATTGGCCAGCGACAAGTTCGACCTGGGTTTTGAACTGAGCCACGACGTGATCGGCGGCGCAGCCATCGACAAACACGGCGTACCGCTGGCAGACGAAACCCTGGAGCGTGCCCGCGCTGCCGACGCAGTCCTGCTGGGCGCCGTCGGCGGTCCGAAATGGGACACCATTGAGCGTGATATCCGCCCCGAGCGCGGCCTGCTGAAAATTCGTGCACAACTGGGCCTGTTCGGCAACCTGCGCCCGGCGATCCTCTACCCGCAACTGGCCGAGGCTTCGAGCCTCAAGCCGGAAATCGTCGCCGGCCTGGACATCCTGATCGTTCGCGAACTGACCGGCGGCATCTACTTCGGCGCGCCGCGTGGCACCCGCACCCTGGAAAACGGCGAGCGCCAGGCCTACGACACCCTGCCGTACAGCGAAAGCGAAATCCGCCGCATTGCCCGTGTCGGTTTCGACATGGCCATGGTCCGCGGCAAGAAGCTCTGCTCGGTAGACAAAGCCAACGTTCTGGCCTCCAGCCAGCTGTGGCGTGAAATCGTCGAGCAAGTGGCCAAGGATTACCCTGAAGTAGAACTGAGCCACATGTACGTCGACAACGCCGCCATGCAACTTGTGCGCGCACCGAAGCAGTTCGACGTGATCGTCACCGATAACCTGTTCGGCGACATCCTGTCCGACCAGGCGTCGATGCTCACCGGCTCCATCGGCATGCTGCCATCGGCGTCCCTGGACACCAACAACAAGGGCATGTACGAGCCATGCCACGGTTCGGCGCCGGACATCGCAGGCAAAGGCATTGCCAACCCGCTGGCGACCATTTTGTCGGTGTCGATGATGTTGCGTTACAGCTTCAACCAGCAGGCTGCCGCCGATGCCATCGAGCAAGCCGTGAGCCTGGTGCTGGACCAGGGACTGCGCACGGGCGACATCTGGTCGACCGGTTGCACTAAAGTTGGTACGCAGGAAATGGGTGACGCAGTAGTCGCCGCGCTGCGGAATCTGTAATCTCTCGGGCCCGCTGCCACTTTCAACTTCGAAAGCAGCGGCCCACTTTTTAAAGAAGGTGTAGTTGCGATGAAACGTGTAGGTCTGATCGGTTGGCGCGGTATGGTCGGTTCCGTGCTCATGCAGCGGATGCTGGAAGAGCAGGATTTCGATCTAATCGAGCCGGTGTTTTTCACCACTTCGAATGTCGGTGGCCAAGGCCCGTCCGTGGGCAAGGACATTGCTCCGCTCAAGGACGCTTACAGCATTGAAGAGCTGAAGACCCTCGACGTGATCCTGACCTGCCAGGGTGGCGACTACACCAGCGAAGTCTTCCCGAAACTGCGCGAAGCCGGCTGGCAGGGTTACTGGATCGACGCCGCTTCCAGCCTGCGCATGCAGGATGACGCGGTGATCGTGCTGGACCCGGTGAACCGCAAGGTCATCGACCAGCAGCTCGACGCGGGCACCAAGAACTACATCGGCGGCAACTGCACCGTCAGCTTGATGCTGATGGGCCTGGGCGGTCTGTTCGAAGCTGGCCTGGTGGAGTGGATGAGCGCCATGACCTATCAGGCGGCCTCCGGTGCTGGCGCGCAGAACATGCGTGAACTGATCAAGCAAATGGGCGCGACCCACGCCGCTGTCGCCGATCAACTGGCCGACCCGGCCAGCGCGATCCTCGACATCGACCGCCGTGTGGCCGAAGCCATGCGCAGTGATGCCTACCCGACCGAAAACTTTGGCGTACCGCTGGCCGGCAGCCTGATCCCGTGGATCGACAAGGAACTGCCGAACGGTCAGAGCCGCGAAGAGTGGAAGGCCCAGGCCGAGACCAACAAGATCCTCGGTCGCTTCAAGAGCCCGATCCCGGTGGACGGCATCTGCGTGCGCATCGGCGCCATGCGTTGCCACAGCCAGGCGCTGACCATCAAGCTGAACAAAGACGTGCCGATCGCCGATATCGAAGGGCTGATCAGCCAGCACAACCCGTGGGTCAAGCTGGTGCCGAACAACCGCGAAGCGAGCATCCAGGAGCTGAGTCCGACCAAGGTCACCGGCACCCTGAATGTTCCGGTAGGGCGTCTGCGCAAGCTGAACATGGGTTCGCAATTCGTCGGCGCATTCACCGTCGGCGACCAGCTGTTGTGGGGCGCGGCCGAGCCGCTGCGCCGCATGCTGCGGATCCTGCTGGAGCGTTGATCGGTTGAAGCAATGAAAGAACCCGCGCCTCGAAAGAAGTGCGGGTTTTTTTATGGATTTATGTTAACCGCTTCGGCCTCATCGCGGGCAAGCCTTGCTCCCACAGGGGTTGTGGCACCCACAGAGTCTGTGGAACCCCCCTAAAGCTGTGGGAGCAAGGCTTGCCCGCGATGAGGCCGGGACAGGCGCAGCAGATCCAGGGCAAAAATTGCTTGCACCTCCACCAGCCGGTAAAGTGCCGCTCCCCCCGTTTCGCCAGAGGTAGCACCATGACCCAGTCCTTTGATATTGCCGTGATCGGCGCCACCGGAACTGTCGGCGAAACGCTGGTGCAGATCCTCGAAGAACGCGACTTTCCTGTGGGCAATCTGCACCTGCTCGCCAGCAGCGAATCTGCCGGGCACTCGGTGCCGTTTCGCGGCAAGAACGTGCGGGTGCGTGAAGTCGATGAGTTCGACTTCAGCAAGGTGCAGCTGGTGTTCTTCGCCGCCGGTCCCGCCGTCACTCTCAGTTTCGCCTCGCGCGCCACTGCCGCTGGATGCTCGCTGATCGACCTCTCCGGCGCCTTGCCGGCCGATCAGGCGCCACAAGTGGTTCCCGAAGCGAATGCCCGGGTACTCGCGGGAATGAAAAAACCATTCCAGGTCAGCAGCCCGAGCCCGTCGGCCACTACCTTGGCCGTAGTGCTGGCGCCCTTGCTGGGCCTCATCGACCTGCAACGGATCAACCTGACCGCCTGCCTCGCGGTCTCCGCCCAAGGCCGCGAAGCCGTCACCGAGCTGGCCCGGCAGACCGCTGAGCTGCTCAATGTGCGTCCGCTGGAACCAAGCTTTTTTGACCGGCAGATGGCGTTCAACCTGCTGGCCCAGGTTGGCAAGCCTGACGAGCAGGGCCACACGCTGTTGGAAAAACGCCTGGTGCGCGAAGTGCGTCAGGTAATGTCGCTGCCTGCGTTGAAAATATCCGTCACTTGCATTCAAGCCCCGGTGTTTTTCGGCGATAGCTATAGCGTGACCCTGCAAACGGGTGGCGAGGTCGACCTGGCGCAAATCAATGCCGCCCTGGATGATGCACCAGGCATTGAGCTGGTCGAGGCCGGCGATTATCCGACTGCTGTCGGTGACGCGGTAGGGCAGGACGTGGTCTACGTCGGTCGGGTTCGCCGGGGAATCGACGACCCGTCGGAACTAAATGTCTGGCTGACGTCAGATAACGTACGCAAAGGTGCGGCCCTCAATGCAGTCCAGGTGGCTGAATTGTTGATAAAAGGCCTTTCGTAAAAGATACTTGCCAATAATTTGTCGACTGAATGCTGTCGGGCGCTATGCTTGCCCGCAGTGCTCGACAGCGCGGTTCAAACTAAGGATGAGGCTATGGTTCAAGTTCGCAAACTGGTGTTAGCAATAGCGGCCGCCTCGGCGCTGTCCTCCGGTATGGCGCATGCCCTCGGGCTCGGGGAGTTGACCCTGAAGTCCACCCTGAACCAGCCGCTGGTGGCGGAAATCGAGCTCCTCGATATCAAGGAGCTGACCGCCGCCGAAGTGGTGCCAAGCCTCGCCTCCGCAGAGGATTTCGCCAAGGCGGGCGTCGACCGCCAGGCGTTCCTCAACGACCTGACCTTTACCCCGGTGCTCAACCCCGGCGGCAAAAGCATCCTGCGTGTCACGTCCAGCCAGCCATTGTCCGAACCGATGGTGAAATTTCTCGTGCAGGTCATGTGGCCCAACGGTCGTTTGCTGCGCGACTACAGCGTATTGCTCGACCCTTCGAAGTTCTCGCCGCAGACGGCTGATGCCGCTGCGCAACCGGCACCGAGCCAGACTGCTACAGCGCCGGTCACCGGTGCCACCAAGCCGACCGAGTACACCACTACCCGCCGCGACACCTTGTGGGAAATCGCCGCGAAGGCGCGTAATGGCGGCTCGGTCCAGCAGACCATGCTGGCAATCCAGGCGCTGAACCCGGATGCCTTTATCGACGGCAACATCAACCGCTTGAAAACCGGACAGGTGCTGCGCCTGCCAGACCAGGCACAGAGCACCAGCCTGGCGCAATCCAAAGCCATTGCCGAAGTCGCCGCGCAGAACACCGCCTGGCGTCAGGGCCGGCGTTATGTGCCACAGCCCGGCACCGGGCAGCAGCAGCTCGACGCCACCAATCGGCCTCGTGGTGCTGCTCCTTCATCGCAAGCCGCCAGGGATAACCTGAGCCTGGTCTCGGCCGAGGCCGGCAAGGCTGGGGCGAAAGGTGCGGCGGGCGACGCGAAGAATCTGAGCAACAAGCTGGCGGTGACCCAGGAAAGCCTCGACACCACCCGTCGGGACAACGAAGAACTGAAAAGCCGCATGGCAGATCTGCAGAGCCAGCTGGACAAGCTGCAGAAGCTGATCGAGCTGAAAAACAATCAACTGGCCAAGTTGCAGGCCGAAGGCGCGCAAGAAGCACCTGAAGCCGTTGCGACTGCTCCGGCCATCAACGCCGAGCTGGCGGCCGATCCTGCGCCGACCCCGGCAGAAGCTGTGCCGCCTGCGCCGGTCGCTGCCCCTGATGCGTCGCCAGCGGTCGAGGACAAGCCTGTCGAGCCAGCACCAGTCGCTGCCACCGATGAGCAGAAATACAACGACCTGCTGACCAACCCATGGCTCCTGGGCATGGTCGGCGGCGGGGCGATCATTTTGCTGCTTCTGCTGTTGCTGCTGGCCCGTCGCCGCAAGGCCCAGCAGGAAGCGGAAAAGCACTTGCGCATGGCTCGCGCCTTGTCCGAAGAGCAAGAATTCTCGGTCGATCACGACCTGCCGGAAAGCAGCTTCGAAGGCCTGGAAGTTCCACCGCCGAGCGTGAAACTGGCGACGGTGCCGGAGCCGACTCCTGCTCCTGCGCCAGTACCCGCACCAGCACCCGCGCCGGTGATTGCCCCGGTGATCGTCACGCCGCCCATCGCGGCGCCGCTGATTTCGCCGGCCGCAGTACACTCCGATGACGTCTTGCCCCGGGCTCAGTCGCATATCAACGCCGGCCGGTTGAATCAGGCAGGCGCGCTGCTGGAAGAAGGCATCAAGCAAGAGCCTCAGCGCAGCGACTTGCGCCTCAAGCTGATGGAAATCTACGGCCAGCAGGGCGATCGTGATGCTTTTGTTGCCCAGGAACGCAAGCTGGTGGCCAACGGCGATAACTACGCCCAGGTCGAACAGCTCAAGAGCCGCTTCCCGGCCATGGCGCTGGTGGCCGCAGGCGGTATTGCCGCCGCAGCCCTGACCGCGCAGATGGATGCGCAGTATGTCAAGGACCTGATGCTGGATGAGCCACAGGAACCGGCGCCAGAGCCGGCGC
Organism: Pseudomonas sp. RIT-562; assembly: GCF_026241895.1. GTDB lineage: Bacteria > Pseudomonadota > Gammaproteobacteria > Pseudomonadales > Pseudomonadaceae > Aquipseudomonas > Aquipseudomonas mandelii_F. The sequence goes on from NZ_JAPJIV010000005.1 coordinate 132,847, forward strand.
CGGTTGCTGAAGATCCGCTGGACGAAACTTTCGACCTGAGCCTGGATGATCTGGAAGCCGCGTCCCCGGCGGTAGTGCCGCCTGTCGCGGAGCCGGACACCCTGGGTGAGCTTGACGATTTCCCGTCGGACGATGACCTGAGCTTCGAATCGGTGTTGCAGCAGCAGACCGAAATCAAGGAGAACCTCGACGACCTGTCGGATTTCGACCTGGACATGGACCTCGGTGCTGACACCTCGCCAGCTATCCTGGCCGAAGATGACTTCCTGCTGGACCTGGACGAAGGCGTCAAGGATCTGCCTGGCGCTGATCTGCCAGGCGCTCCCGAGGTTGACGACCTGGAATTGCCCGACGACTTCGACTTGTCGCTGGCTGACGAGATGGACGCGCAGGCCGCACCTGCAGCGCCGTCCGCCGAGCCGGATGATCTCAGCGCCGAACTGGATCGCCTGTCCCGGGATATCAGCGCGCCGACCTTCACCGCCGACGATGCCCTGGTTTCCGCAGACGACGAGCCCGAGTTCGATTTCCTCTCGGGCACTGACGAAGTCGCGACCAAGCTTGACCTGGCCCAGGCCTACATCGACATGGGCGACAGTGATGGCGCGCGGGACATCCTCAATGAGGTGGTGTCCGAGGGCGATGACGGACAGAAGAGCGAAGCGAAGGAAATGCTGTCGCGGCTGGTTTGATAGCTTGGGTGTGAACAACAGCGGCAGCCATTGAGGCTGCCGTTTTTGTTTTTGCGCCAGGTTAGCAGTGGCTGTTAGATCGCCATCGCGAGCAGGCTCACTCCTACAGGGGTTGGCGTCTGGCGCAAATTATTTGGGCAACACCCATCCCTGTGGAAGTGAGCCTGCTCGCGATGGCGGCGGCACATTCGACGTTGTCCCGACTGTTGCACTGGCATCCCCGCCCCACAGCCTTATAATGCCCGCCTTTGCGCACATCAGCAGGCTGTCACCCCTTGGCAAACATAGATAATCCGGCCGCCGAAATGGCGGCCGACGGTTTTTTCCGCATCGCACTGGGCGTTGAATACAAAGGCTCGCGTTATCGCGGCTGGCAACGCCAGGCGTCCGGCGTGCTCACCGTGCAGGAAACCCTGGAAAAGGCCCTGTCGAAAGTCGCCGACTCCCCCGTCTCGCTGCTCTGCGCCGGGCGTACTGACGCCGGGGTGCATGCCTGTGGCCAGGTGGTGCACTTCGACACCCAGGTCGAGCGCTCGATGAAAGCCTGGGTGATGGGCGCCAATATCAACTTGCCCCACGACGTCAGCGTCAGCTGGGCCAAGGCCATGCCTGCGCATTTCCACGCGCGTTTCAAGGCCATCGCCCGGCGTTATCGCTACGTCATCTACAACGATCAGATCCGTCCAGCCCACCTGAACGAAGAGATCACCTGGAACCACCGTCCGCTGGACGTCGAGCGCATGGCCGAAGCGGCGCAGTACCTGGTCGGCACCCATGACTTCAGTGCCTTCCGCGCCGGCCAGTGCCAGGCCAAGTCGCCGGTCAAGGAGCTGCACCACCTGCGGGTCACTCGTCATGGCAAGATGATCGTACTGGATATCCGCGCCAGCGCGTTCCTGCACCACATGGTGCGCAACATTGCTGGCGTATTGATGACCATCGGCTGCGGCGAGCGTCCGGTGGAGTGGATGAAGGAAGTGCTGGAGAGCCGAATCCGCCGCTCTGGCGGGGTGACCGCACATCCGTTCGGGCTGTATCTGGTGCAGGTCGAATACCGTGACGAGTTCCAGTTGCCCGAACGTTACATTGGCCCACACTTCCTCACCGGTTTCGCCGAACTTGACGGCTGACGCCCTCGAATGCATTTGTTACCATCCGGGACTTTCCCGGAATTACCTTGGGGTTTAATCGACATGTCAGCCGTTCGCAGCAAGATTTGCGGGATTACCCGCATAGAGGATGCGCTGGCAGCGGTCGAGGCGGGTGCGGATGCCATCGGCTTTGTGTTCTATGCCAAGAGCCCGCGCGCCGTTACCTTCCAACAGGCACGCGCCATCATCCAGGCACTGCCACCGTTCGTGACTACCGTCGGCCTGTTCGTCAACGCCAGTCGCTGCGAACTGGGAGAAATCCTCGACGCGGTGCCGCTGGACCTGCTGCAGTTCCATGGCGATGAGACCGCCGCTGACTGTGAGGGCTGGCATCGGCCGTACATCAAGGCGCTGCGGGTCAAGGCCGGCGATGATATCGCGGCGGCATGCAATGCATTTCCAAGCGCCAGCGGCATTCTGCTTGATGCCTATGTCGAAGGCGTGCCGGGCGGAACCGGGGAGGCGTTCGACTGGTCTCTGATTCCGCAAGGCCTGAGCAAGCCTATCATCCTGGCTGGCGGCCTGACCCCGGATAACGTCGCAGAGGCGATCACCCGGGTGCGGCCTTATGCGGTGGATGTCAGCGGCGGGGTGGAAGCGAGCAAGGGCATCAAGGATCACACAAAGATTCACGCGTTCATCAAGGCGGTACGCGGCACGTTGATGTGACGGCTGGCAGACTGCCGCCGTCCACAGGCATGGCTGAGGGTTTTTGGGTGGTACGCAGGTCACGATTCGCTGATCCGGCCATCCTTCGATCATCGCCGCACACATGAATTTAGCTCAAGGGCATACGCGGGGCTGCGAACCAGAGCGTTCGAGCCGCCGGTACTGGAGAAAGAAAGCATGAGCAACTGGTTAGTAGACAAACTGATCCCTTCGATCATGCGTTCCGAGGTCAAGAAGAGCTCGGTGCCTGAAGGTCTGTGGCACAAGTGCCCATCCTGCGAGGCGGTGCTTTATCGTCCGGAGCTGGAAAAGACCCTGGATGTTTGCCCAAAGTGCAATCACCACATGCGTATCGGCGCGCGCGCGCGCATCGACATCTTCCTCGACGCCGAAGGCCGTGCCGAACTGGGTGCTGACCTGGAGCCAGTCGACCGTCTGAAGTTCCGCGACGGCAAGAAGTACAAGGACCGTTTGGTCGCAGCCCAGAAAGCCACCGGCGAGAAAGACGCGCTGGTGTCCATGAGCGGCACCCTGCTGGGCATGCCGGTGGTGGTTTCGGCCTTCGAATTTTCCTTCATGGGTGGTTCCATGGGTGCCATCGTCGGTGAGCGCTTCGTTCGCGCCGCCAACTACGCCCTGGAAAACAAATGCCCGATGATCTGCTTCGCCGCTTCCGGTGGCGCGCGGATGCAGGAAGCGCTGATCTCCCTGATGCAAATGGCCAAGACCTCTGCGGTCCTGGCGCGTCTGCGTGAAGAAGGCATTCCATTCATCTCCGTGCTGACCGACCCGGTCTACGGCGGTGTGTCTGCCAGCCTGGCGATGCTGGGCGACGTGATCGTCGGCGAGCCAAAAGCCCTGATCGGCTTTGCCGGCCCGCGCGTGATCGAGCAGACCGTGCGCGAAAAACTGCCGGAAGGTTTCCAGCGCAGCGAATTCCTGCTGGAACACGGTGCGATCGACATGATCATCCACCGTCAGGAACTGCGTCCGCGCCTGGGCAACCTGCTGGCTCAGATGATGGGCCTGCCGACGCCGAAATTCGTCGCCGCGCCGATCGAGCCGATCGTGGTTCCGCCGGTGCCTGCCAACATATGACCCAACGTACCCTTGGCGAGTGGCTCGCCTACCTGGAACAGTTGCACCCTTCGGCCATCGACATGGGGCTGGAGCGCTCGCAACAGGTAGCGTCCCGCATGGGACTGGGCAAGCCGGCGCCTCGGGTGATCACGGTCACCGGCACCAACGGCAAGGGCTCTACCTGCGCATTCGTGGCTTCATTGCTGCGCGCGCAGGGCCTGAACGTCGGTGTCTACAATTCTCCGCACCTGCTGCGTTACAACGAGCGGGTGCAGGTCAATGGCGTTGAAGCGACTGACGCCGAGTTGTGCCAGGCCTTCGCCGCAGTCGAGGCGGGCCGTGGCGACACCTCCTTGACTTATTTCGAAATGGGCACCCTGGCGGCGTTCTGGCTGTTTCAACAGTCTGCGCTGGATGCGGTGGTGCTTGAAGTCGGCCTGGGTGGGCGGCTGGATACGGTCAACGTGGTGGATGCGGACATGGCGCTGGTCACCAGCATCGGCGTCGACCACGCCGACTACCTGGGTGATACCCGCGAGTCTGTGGCCTACGAAAAAGCCGGTATTTTTCGCCACGGCGCCCCGGCGCTCTGCGGCGATCTGAATCCCCCGCAACCTCTGCTGGATAAAGCCCGCGAACTGGCTTGCCCGTTTTTCCTGCGCGGGCGTGACTTTGATCTGGGCGTTACTGACCACCACTGGCAATGGCGCGGCCTTGATGCCCAGGGCCGGGTAGTCGAGTTGCGTGACCTGCCATTGCTCGACCTGCCCATGGAAAACGCCGCCTTGGCCCTGCAAGCCTATCTTCTGCTCGGGCTGCCTTGGGTAGAGGCGCAGATCGTTGCAGCCCTGACAGCGACTCGTGTAGTGGGGCGGCTTGATCGCCGCGAGTTCGACTGGCAGGGCAAACGTCTGCACCTGTTGCTCGACGTGGGGCATAATCCTCATGCGGCCGAATACCTTGCTCGCCGTCTGTCCAGCCGTCCACCGGTTGGCAAACGCCTGGCAGTGTTTGGCTTGTTGGCGGACAAGGACCTGGACGGTGTCGTCGGCCAGTTGAATGCCAGTGTCGAGCATTGGGCCGTGGCGCCGCTGGATTCGCCCCGGGCCCGCCCGGTGACCGATTTAGCGCAGGCGCTGCAGAACCTTGGCGCATCGGTAACGTCCTATGCCAGCGTGGCCGCCGCCCTGGAAGGGCAGTGCGCACGAGCGACGAGCGACGACGAGATTCTGTTGTTCGGATCATTTTATTGTGTCGCCGAGGCCCTTGAGTGGTTGGCCCGGCGCTCCACGGAGGAAGCGGCAAATGGCATTGCTGGATAAGGCTTACAAACAACGCATGGTCGGCGCCCTGGTGCTGGTGGCGCTGGCGGTGATTTTCCTGCCGATGCTGTTTTCCCGCCAGGATGAGCAACGCCAGGTGACCGTCGAGGCGCCGGCTGCACCGCAAGCGCCTTCGGTGCCGCAGGTTCAGGTCGAGCCAGTGGTGGTGCCTGAGCCCCAGGCGCTGCCGCAGGAACCGGTGCCGAGCGATGAAGAAATCGCCCAGCAGGAAACGCCGTCCGCGCCGATCACGCCTGCAGCGCCAGCTCCCGCACCTGTTCCGGCCCCAGCAGCCAAGCCTGTAGCGCCAGCCCCGGCGCCAGTGCCGGCGTTGGCCGCCAAGCCCAGCACGCCTCCGGCCCAGCCGATTACTGCAGCGCCGGGCAAGCCGGACACCAGCCAAAGCCGCGTCGATGCCAATGGCCTGTCGGTCAGCTGGTCGGTGCAACTGGCCAGCCTGTCGAATCGGGCCAGTGCCGAAAGCCTGCAGAAATCCTTGCGCGCCCAAGGCTACAACGCCTATATCCGCACCGCTGATGGCAAGAATCGGGTATTTGTCGGGCCGCTGATCGAGCGCGCCGAAGCCGACCGTCTGCGCGATTTGTTGAGCCGCCAGCAGAACCTCAAGGGTTTTGTGGTGCGTTTCCAGCCAGAGCGCGGTTAACAGACGCCCACCGGTCCATGTAGCAGCTGGCGCAGCCTGCGTTCGGCTGCGCAGCAGCCGTAAACCCTGTTTGCGCCGAGTGCCTGATGTGCCCAATCGCCTGATCGACGACTGCTTCGCAGCCGAACGCAGGCTGCGCCAGCTGCTATACAGTTCGCTGTGGAGTGGATAGGATTAAAACTATCACCCTGATTTGAAAAGCACTGACAATCGCAGCTTACCGACAGGCATGCGCTCTGCTAAAATGCGCCGCCTTATCCGTCTGTAGGCTGCACTGTGCCATTTACCTGGGTTGACTGGGCGATCGTTGCAATCGTCGCCATCTCCGCATTGATCAGTCTTAGCCGCGGCTTCGTCAAGGAAGCATTATCGCTGGTGACCTGGATCATCGCAGGGGTCGTCGCCTGGATGTTCGGTGGTGCATTGTCCGAGTACCTCGTCGGATACATCGAAACGCCATCGGCTCGCGTGATCGCGGGCTGTGCCATCATGTTTGTCGCCACTCTGATAGTAGGCGCAATGATCAATTATCTTATCGGCGAGTTGGTACGCGTCACCGGGTTATCCGGGACCGATCGATTCCTCGGCATGGCCTTCGGCGCCGCGCGTGGCGTGTTGCTGGTGGTCGTGGCGGTCGGGCTGTTAAGCCTGGGGCCGGTACAGCAGGACGGGTGGTGGAAAGAATCACAGCTCGTGCCAAAGTTTCTATTGGTCGCAGACTGGTCCAAAAACCTGATTCTCGGGTGGAGCAGTCAGTGGCTTGCCAGCGGTATCAGCGTACCCGCTGAAATACCGTTCAAGGAGCAACTCTTGCCGACGGCCAAAACGCCGCAGTGAGTGTTGCTCAGTTCAGATCCATTAAGTAGGGGTTGCGTCGCATGTGTGGCATCGTCGGTATCGTCGGTAAGTCGAACGTCAATCAGGCGCTGTATGACGCGCTAACCGTCCTCCAGCACCGCGGCCAGGACGCTGCCGGTATCGTGACCAGCCATGACGGCCGGTTATTCCTGCGCAAGGACAATGGCCTGGTACGTGACGTGTTCCATCAGCGTCACATGCAGCGTCTGGTCGGTCACATGGGTATCGGCCACGTCCGTTACCCGACCGCCGGCAGCTCGACCTCGGCCGAGGCTCAACCGTTTTACGTCAACTCGCCTTACGGCATCACCCTGGCGCACAACGGTAACCTGACCAACGTTGAACAGCTGGCCAAGGAGATCTACGAATCTGACCTGCGCCACGTCAACACCAACTCCGATTCGGAAGTGCTGCTCAACGTGTTCGCCCACGAACTGGCCCAGCGCGGCAAGTTGCAGCCTACCGAAGAAGACGTGTTTGCTGCGGTCACCGACGTGCACAATCGTTGTGTCGGCGGCTACGCGGTCGTGGCGATGATCACCGGCTACGGTATCGTCGGTTTCCGTGACCCGCACGGCATCCGCCCGATCGTCTTCGGCCAGCGTCACACCGACGAAGGCGTCGAGTACATGATCGCCTCCGAAAGCGTGTCCCTGGACGTGCTCGGTTTCACTCTGATTCGCGACCTGGCACCGGGTGAAGCGGTCTACATCACCGAAGACGGCAAGCTGCACACCCGCCAGTGCGCAAACAATCCGTCCCTGACCCCGTGCATCTTCGAACACGTCTACCTGGCGCGTCCGGACTCGATCATCGACGGCGTATCGGTGTACAAAGCCCGCCTGCGCATGGGCGAGAAGCTGGCCGAGAAGATCCTGCGCGAGCGTCCGGAACACGACATCGACGTGGTCATCCCGATCCCGGACACCAGCCGCACCGCAGCCCTGGAGCTGGCGAACCACCTGGGCGTGAAATTCCGCGAAGGCTTCGTGAAGAACCGTTACATCGGCCGGACCTTCATCATGCCGGGCCAGGCTGCGCGGAAAAAATCCGTACGCCAGAAGCTCAACGCCATCGAACTGGAATTCCGCGGCAAGAACGTCATGCTGGTGGACGACTCGATCGTTCGCGGCACGACCTGCAAGCAGATCATCCAGATGGCTCGCGAAGCCGGCGCCAAGAACGTCTACTTCTGCTCCGCAGCGCCAGCAGTGCGTTATCCGAACGTTTACGGCATCGACATGCCGAGCGCCCACGAACTGATCGCCCACAACCGTTCGACCCAGGACGTCGCCGACCTGATCGGCGCTGACTGGCTGATCTATCAGGACCTGCCTGACTTGATCGAAGCGGTCGGTGGCGGCAAGATCAAGATCGACAAGTTCGATTGCGCGGTGTTCGACGGCCAGTACGTCACCGGTGATGTCGATGAGGCTTACCTGAACAAGATCGAGCAGGCACGCAACGATGCCTCCAAGGTCAAGACCCAGGCAGTCAGCGCGATCATTGACCTGTACAACAACTGAGTAACTACCGGCCCTGAGGGGCCGGTTTTGTATCTGGCTTTTAATTGACGAGATTAGGGAAAGGAGTGACAGCATGAGTCAGGATTGGGATGCCGGTCGGCTGGACAGCGACCTCGAAGGCGTAGCGTTCGATACCCTGGCCGTACGCGCCGGCCAGCACCGCACGCCGGAAGGCGAGCACGGTGATCCGATGTTCTTCACTTCCAGCTACGTATTTCGCACCGCTGCCGATGCGGCGGCGCGCTTTGCCGGCGAAGTGCCGGGCAACGTTTATTCGCGCTACACCAACCCGACCGTGCGTGCCTTCGAAGAGCGCATCGCCGCGCTGGAAAGCGCCGAGCAAGCCGTGGCCACCGCCACTGGCATGGCGGCGATCATGGCCGTGGTCATGAGCCTGTGCAGCGCCGGCGATCACGTGCTGGTGTCGCGCAGCGTATTCGGCTCGACCATCAGCCTGTTCGAAAAGTATTTCAAGCGGTTCGGCGTCGAAGTCGACTACGTGCCCCTGGCGGACCTTTCCGGCTGGGATGCGGCGATCAAGGCCAATACCAAGCTGTTGTTCGTCGAGTCTCCTTCCAATCCGCTGGCAGAGCTGGTGGACATCGCCGAGCTGGCGAAAATCGCCCACGCCAAAGGCGCCATGCTGGTGGTCGACAACTGTTTCTGCACCCCGGCATTGCAGCAGCCGCTGAAGATGGGCGCCGACATCGTGGTGCATTCGGCAACCAAGTTCATCGACGGCCAGGGTCGTTGCATGGGCGGCGTGGTCGCCGGTCGCAGCGAACACATGAAAGAAGTCGTGGGTTTCCTGCGCACCGCCGGGCCGACCCTGAGCCCGTTCAACGCCTGGATCTTTCTCAAGGGCCTGGAAACCCTCGGTTTGCGGATGAAGGCGCACTGCGCCAACGCCCAGCAGCTGGCCGAATGGCTGGAGCAGCAGGACGGCATCGAGAAGGTCCATTACGCCGGCCTCAAGAGCCATCCACAGCACGAGCTGGCCTTGCGTCAACAGAAAGGCTTTGGTGCGGTGGTGAGCTTTGAGGTGAAGGGTGGCAAGGAGGGCGCGTGGCGCTTTATCGATGCGACTCGGCTGATCTCGATCACTGCCAACCTCGGTGACAGCAAGACCACCATCACCCACCCAAGCACCACTTCCCACGGTCGATTGGCGCCGCAGGAGCGTGAAGCAGCGGGGATTCGTGACAGCCTGATCCGCGTCGCGGTTGGCCTGGAAGATGTGGCAGACCTGCAAGCCGATCTGGCGCGCGGCCTGGCTGCGCTGTGATCGAATTGTCGACACCCGGCACCGGCACCAATGGCCGCGTCGCGCTGGTCACCGGTGCTGCGCGTGGCATCGGCCTGGGCATTTCGGCCTGGTTGATCAGTGAAGGCTGGCAAGTCGTGCTGACCGACCTGGATCGGGTCCGCGGATCGAAAGTGGCGAAGGTGCTGGGCGACAACGCCTGGTTCATCGCCATGGACGTTTCGAACGAGGGGCAGGTGGCACTGGGTGTGGCCGAAGTGCTTGGCCAGTTCGGGCGGCTTGATGCGCTGGTCTGCAACGCGGCAGTGACCGACCCGCACAACATCACGCTGGAAAGTCTCGACCTGGCTTACTGGAATCGGGTGCTGGCGGTCAATCTGAGCGGTCCGATGCTGCTGGCCAAGCACTGTGCCCCTTACTTGCGTGCTCACAGTGGTTCGATCGTCAACCTGGCCTCGACCCGCGCCGGACAGTCGGAGCCCGACACTGAAGCTTATGCGGCGAGCAAGGGCGGCTTGTTGGCCCTGACTCATGCACTGGCGATCAGTCTGGGGCCGGAGATCCGGGTCAATGCGGTCAGTCCGGGCTGGATCGACGCACGCGACCCATCAGCGCGCCGCGCCGAGCCACTGACCGACGCCGACCATGCCCAGCATCCGGCGGGCAGGGTAGGGACGGTCGAGGATGTGGCGGCGATGGTGGCCTGGTTACTGTCGAGGAACGCCGGCTTTGTCACGGGGCAGGAGTTTGTGGTGGACGGCGGCATGACCAAGAAGATGATTTACAGCGAGTGACAGGGTCAGGCCCCATCGCGAGCAGGCTCACTCCTACAAATGCCACACGCACCATTGTAGGAGTGAGCCTGCTCGCGATAGCGGCCTCAAGGTCGCCGCACCACCAGCGCCTGACACGATTTCGCCTTTTTCAGAAAAACTTCAATCCTGCTATTGACTTAGGTTCGCTACCTGCGTAAATTTCGCGGCCTCGGAGATGCAAACGGGTGATTAGCTCAGCTGGGAGAGCGTCTGCCTTACAAGCAGAATGTCGGCGGTTCGATCCCGTCATCACCCACCAATTCCGAGAGTCTTGCGAAAGCAAGATGGAAGCTTTTAAAAGCCTCCACCGACGCGCAGCGGTAGTTCAGTCGGTTAGAATACCGGCCTGTCACGCCGGGGGTCGCGGGTTCGAGTCCCGTCCGCTGCGCCATATTTTCCGAGTCAGGTTTAACCTGGTTCGAGATTGAAAGCCTCGAAGCTTCCAATCAGACGAGTTAGGACGCAAGTCCAAAGCGATACGCAGCGGTAGTTCAGTCGGTTAGAATACCGGCCTGTCACGCCGGGGGTCGCGGGTTCGAGTCCCGTCCGCTGCGCCATATCTGCTACAAGGCCCACTGAACGCCTTGGAGCTACGAAGAAAACCATTGGTTAACTTCGAGTCGATAGCAAAGACCCTGGTCGAGAGACCGGGGTTTTTTGTGTCTGCGATTTATATCTCCCCATGAAACTCCGCCCCCCCCCTTGTAGGAGCGAGCCTGCTCGCGATGGACGTCAACGATCACGCTGGCCTTCTGGTTTATCGCGGTGCCCTCGCGACCATCGCGAGCAGGCTCGCTCCCACAGTGAGATCTTTCTCCGCTCTTGCTGCATAAAGAGCTTCCTCTACAGCGCCGACATTAATTAGAATCACTCTCATTTACGATAACTCCTGGCACAGGGCTTCTTGAGATGAGTGATGCAGTGATGCCGAAGGAGCCAAGCCTTCACGACCTGTACCGCGATCACCGTGGCTGGCTGGAAACCTGGTTGAGCAAACGCCTGGGCAATGGCTGTGATGCGGCTGACCTCAGTCAGGATACCTTCCTGCGAGTTCTCGCCAGCTCCCAGCGCATCGCCGACCTGCAAGAGCCCCGTGCCTACCTGTTGACCGTAGGCAAACGCCTGCTGAGCAATTTTTACCAGCGCCGTAGCCTGGAGCAGGCCTATCTGGCCGCGCTGGCGTTGATGCCTGAAGATTGCGCGCCGTCTCCCGAGCAACGCTGGCTGCTGCTGGAAACCCTGCAAGCATTGGATGAGTTGCTCGACGGCTTGCCGCGGGCCGTGCGCCGGGCCTTTTTGTGGAGCCAGCTGGAAGGGCTGACCTACGCGCAAATAGCAGAACGCCTGCAAGTGTCCGAGCGCACCATCAAGCGTTATATGGCCCAGGCGTATGAACACTGCCTGCTGGTGGAACTGTGAACACTCAGGCGTCCGATCCCCGCCAGGCCGTTCGTGCCGCCGCGCAATGGCTTGCATTGCTGGAGTCCGGCGCTGCCAACGAGCAGGATCGGGCGAACTTGCAGCGCTGGCGTGACACTTGCGCCACTCACGAACTGGCCTGGCAGAAAGCCCAGGCGTTGCGCCAGCGATTTGCCGACCTGCCTTCAGGTCTGGCACTAAGCAGCCTGGATCGCCCGGACCCGGCGCGGCGCAAAGTGCTTAAGCGCGCCCTGGGCGCGGTGGCCCTGGTGCCAGCAGCGTGGTTGATCAGCCGGCAACTACCCCTGGACACCTGGCGTGCCGACTTGCACACCGCCGTCGGCGAGCGCAAGAAAGTACAACTGGCCGACGGCAGCGCGCTGCAGCTCAACACCGCCAGCGCGGTGGATGTGGATCTGCAGGCGCGCCGAGTCAAGCTGATCGAGGGCGAACTGTCATTGAGGGTGCCGAGTGATCCGCCACTGACGATCCAAACCCGCTTTGGCAATGTCGTCGTCAGCCAGGGTGAAGTCTGCGTTCGCCAGGACGCCCGTGGCTGCCGAGTGTCGGTGTACAACGGTGCCGTGCAGTTGCAACCCTTGCGCGGGCCGGCCCTGGCCTTGCGCGCGGGCCAGCAGGTGAGCCTGCAGGCCGCAGGTGCCGGATCGATCACTGCATTCGATACACTGGCGCCGGGTTGGCGTGAGGGTGTGCTGATGGCAAAAGACCAGCCGCTGGGAGATTTCCTGCGCGAACTGAGCACCTATCGACCGGGTGTCTTGCGCTGGGAGCCGGAGCTCGAAAACCTGCGAGTCACCGGCAGCTTCCGCCTGGACGACACCGACCGGGTACTCGCGCTGCTCGCCGCCAGCCTGCCACTGGAGGTGCACTCGCGAACCCGCTATTGGGTGACGTTGCTGCCGCGCAAAAATAGTGTGTAACGCCTGGCCCCTTTTTTCGACTCGCCTGTCATTGAAGGCATGTGAACGAATCAAGAGAGCCTATTCAATGCCTACCGCTTCCTCCCCGCGCCTGCGTCCGTTGTTGCACCTGAGCCTGATGCTGGGCCTGAGTGCCAGCCCATTGTTGATCTCGCCAGCCTGGGCTGAGGACGGCAGCCGTCGTAGCTATCAGGTGCCGGCTGGCAGCCTGAGCGATGCATTGACCCGATTTGCCGGTTTGTCCGGAGTCAATCTGTCGGTGGACCCGGCGCTGGTCAGCGGGCGCAGCAGTCGCGGGCTGTCCGGTGAATTTGCCGTCGAGGAGGGCTTTGCCCGGTTGCTGCAGGGTTCCGGATTGCAACTGCAGGCGGTGGGCGAGCAAGCGTACATTCTCACGCCGAGCCCGGACGGTAGCAGCCTGCAACTGGCCCCCACTTCGATTCTCGGCGCCACCGGCGGGGAGGGTGGCGAGGTGTTTGCCGGCGGCCAGGTTGCGCGTCGTGGCTCACAAGGGTTGCTCGGCTCGAAAGACTTCATGGAAACGCCGTTCAGCATGACCACCTACACCAGCGAGGTGATCGAAAACCAGCAAGCCCGAACCCTGGGCGATCTGATCGCCAACGATCCTTCGGTGCGCGCCACCAACCCGGCCGGCGGGCGCTACGAACAGTTCACCATTCGCGGGCTCAGCCTGTTCAATAGTGATGTCGCCTATAACGGCCTGTATGGCGTACTGCCGACTTACACCATTGACATGGAAATGGCCGATCGCGTCGATATCCTCAAGGGCCCCAGCCAGCTGATCAACGGCATCTCTCCGCGGGGTAGCGTGGGCGGCGGGATCAACGTCGTGCCCAAACGGGCGACAGACACACCGATCACTTCATTCACCGGCAGCTACGCGTCCAACAACCAACTCGGCGGCGCCGTGGATGTCGGTCGACGCTTTGGCGAAGACGATAAATTCGGCCTGCGCTTCAATGGCGTGAAGCAGTCGGGTGACACCGAATGGGATCACCAGAGCGTCGACCGCGAGATGGCCGTATTGGGCCTGGACTTTCGCGGCGAGCGCCTGCGGCTGTCGACGGACATCGGCCACACCGAGCGCAATACCGACGCGCCACAGGAGCGTGTGCAGGTGGGCGCCAACGCTCAGGTCCCGCATGCCAGCGACGTGCGCCACAACTACGCGCAGGCCTGGAGCAAGGCGCGGACCGAGGATACTTTCGGCACGGTCAACGGCGAGTTCGACGTCAGCGATTCGGTCATGCTGTACGGCGGGGTCGGCGCGCGCAAAAGCAATCATGACTTCCTCCGGCATGCGGTTTCGGTCACCAACGACGCTGGCGATTTCAGCGTTCAACCCCGAGACTTCACCCGCGACGAAAATGTGCGCACGGCCACGGCCGGGGTGCGCAACTGGTTTCATACCGGCCCGGTGAGCCACGAGGTCAATCTCGCGGCCAGCTACTTCTACATGGATTTCGAGAATGGCGGAGCGCGCTATGCAGCAGCGCCGAGCAATATCTACAACCCGGTGGACACTCCCACGCCGGCCAGGCCGACTCGCCAGGATGCGAAGGTCTACACCGAGAACCGCTTCAGCGGAGTGGCCCTGTCCGACACCCTGGGCTTCTTCGAGGATCGCTTGCTGTTGACCCTCGGCGCGCGGTGGCAGCGGGTGAAAGTGGATGACTGGTCCGACAACATCAAAGGCGCCACCGCCTATGACGAGGAAAAGGTTTCGCCGTCGGGCGGCATTCTGTTCAAGGCCACCGACAAGTTATCGTTGTATGCCAACTACATGGAAGGCCTGAGCCAAGGCAAAATCGCCCCATCGACCTCGGTCAACGAAGATGAAATCTTCCCGCCCTTCATCAGCCGTCAGGTCGAAGTCGGCGCGAAGTATGACGCCGGTCCGTTCGCGGTCACCGCTGCGGTATTCCGCATCAAGCAACCCGCGTATGAAACCAATGCCACCACGCGGGTGTTCGGCCCCAACGGCAAGCGTGAGAACAAAGGTGTTGAGCTGAGCGTGTTCGGCGAACCCCTCGATGGCTTCCGCCTGCTCGGTGGTGTGATGTACATCGACAGTGAATTGACCCACACCACCAACGGCACCTTCGACGGCAACCGTGCGCCAGCGACGCCGAAATACAACGTCAACCTCGGCGCCGAGTGGGACGTGCCCACCGTCCAGGGCCTGACCCTCACCAGCCGCGGCATCTACTCCAGCTCGCAATACCTGGACCAGTCCAACAACAAGGAAATCGACTCCTGGGAGCGCTTCGACGTGGGTGCTCGCTACGCATTCAAGGTCGACGACAAGACCATCACCTTGCGCGGCAACGTCGAGAACGTGGCTGACAAACGCTACTGGAGCTCCGCAGGCGCCTCGGACGACAGCGAGCCTGGCCTGACCCTCTCGACCCCACGGACCTACCTGCTTTCGGCGACGGTGGATTTCTAAGCTCGCGCCAATCCGTGTAGGAGCCGGCTTGCCGGCGATGGCGATAGACCAGGCAAAATCGGGGTGACTAATTTGCCGTCATCGCGAGCAGGCTCACTCCCACAGGGAATTGCGGCGCGCTTCCTGTGCCGCAACACAGATCATTGTAGGAGTGAGCCTGCTCGCGATCGCGTCATCCCATCCGCCATAGAACCGACCTGGCACCATCAACCCACAAATCCTCGATATTTTGATCTTCTGGTCAGATTTTTGTAACTGGTTGTTTGCCGCGAGCGCAGAAACCTTTAAAGTTAACCTTTCGGTCAGCTTTGCACTGTCAACACAGCCCTTTGCTCCGTCCAAAAAGGGTTTCTGCAAGACTCGAGATTTCCAGAACATAACCAGAAGGGCGGGCCCATAACCGCTCAGAGGATGATCCATGTCCAACCGTGATATATCCCGGCGCTCGTTCCTACAGGGCGGGCTGGTGGCGGGGGTGAGCGTGACGCTTACGCCGCTCAGCACCCAGGCGCTGGCCGCCTTGATGGAGAACAGCGTGACCGTGCCGTCCGAGCAATGGCTCGGCAACAACGGCAAGGCGCGCTCGCGTAACGATGCCTTGTCCAAGGTGTGCGGCAGCAAGGTCTTTGCCCGCGACATCCGCGCCAAGGACATGCCGGGCTGGCCCCAGCAGCAAGGCCACGCCATGCTGCTGAAGATCACCAAGGCCGACCGCCTCTACGCCGGTTACGACCTGGCGTGGCTGGGTGCCGACTTGCAGCCGGACCGCATCGTCACCGCTGAAGACCTGGAGAAAGACGGCATCGTCTTCCCCGAAGAGCACGCCCCCGATCCGCTGTTGCCAGTCGGCAAGGTGCCGATGTTCATCGGCCATCCGGTAGCGATCCTGATCTGGAATGACTTCGAGCGCTTCCGCCAGGCCAAGGCCAAGCTCAAATTCAACGACAAAGCCATCCGCTACGGCGCCCAGGTGCCGTTCTACGAAGGTGATCCCTACGGCAGTTTCCGCTACGTGCGGGTCGGCGGCGCGACTTCGGCCGACGAAGACGAATTCGCCAGCCTCAAGGATTCGATCCTTTTCCCAATGTTGAAAAACCGTCGCCCGGTGTGGAATTCTCAGCCCAACCTGCACGGCAACCTGACCGAGCGCGGGCTGTTCTACGCCGATCGCATGAAGCAGCAGATCGACAGCCCACCAGACAATTGGCTGGTGTTCGACGAGCGCTACAAGACCCCGTCGATCGAGCCGGCCGCCATGGAGCCGGACAACGGCAACGGTTGGTACGACCCTGCGACCAAGACCCTGCATTTTGTGGTCGCCACCCAGTGCCCACTGGAGACCGCCACCGAGACCGCGAAGATGATCGCGCCGTCGCGTTTCGGCCTGGCCAACCTCAACATGCACCCAGGCTATACCGTGGGTTACGGGTCCAAAGACCACAATATCTTCGTCTACTACGCCGCGTTGGCGGCCCTGTACGGTGCCGGTGTGCCGGTGCGTCTGGCCAACGATCGCTACGAGCAGTTCCAGAGCGGCATCAAGCGTCACCCGTTCGACATCCGCTATCAGCTGGCGGTGGACAAGACCGATCACAGCTTCAAGATTTTCCGCGCCGAGATGAGCGTCGACGGCGGCGGACGCGTCAACTACAGCCCCTCGGTAGCGGCGGTCGGCGCCACGGCGGCGCAATCGATCTACTACATGCCGCAGAACGATCTGCAGGTCACGGCCTATCACTCCCGCGCTGTTGAAGCCGGCTCGATGCGTGGCTACGGCACCCTGCAGAGCATGGCCTCGACCGAGATGATGGTCGACGAAATTGCCGGTCGCCTCGGCATCGACGCCATCGACCTGCGCAAGAAAAACGCCATGGTCTCGGGCATGAAAAACACTCAGGGCGCGGTGCCGGCGGGTGCGTTGCGCCTGCACGAAATCCTCGACAAGGCGGCGGTGCACGACGTCTGGAAGAACCGCGACAAGTTCAAGCAAGAGCGTGAAGCGCAGGATCCGGATCACTGGTACGGCGTCGGCTTCGCCATCTGCCAGAAAGACTTCGGCACCGGTTCGGAAGCGCCGATGGCGAGCATCGAATTCAACGCCGAAGGACGCATTCACCTGCGCCACATCGGGATCGAGATCGGTACCGGCATGTCCACTTCGCAAGCCATGGTCGTGGCCGATTTCCTCGGCAGCCCGGCCCATGAAGTGAAGACTGGCGAGACCGAATGGCAAGAGTTGCAGCTGATCACCGGCGGCAACCCGTACATCATGAGTCAGGCCGAGCAGGACAACCTGCTGCGCAACCCGCGCTGGGTCGGCAAGCTGGCATCGGCCTCGTCGGCGACCAACTCTGCTTATTACTTCAGCCACGCCACCCGCGAAGCGGCGCGCGTGCTGTTCAACCACGGCCTGTGGCCGGCGGCACTGCAGATCTGGCGCCAGGGCCCGTATGGCGGCCAGGCGAACCCCTACGTGGTGCGTCGCGAAGACGCGCACTGGGTCGACGGCAAACTCACGGCCAATGGCATGCAGCCGCTGAGCTTCGAGCAACTGGCCAAACACGCCCACGACCAAGGCCTGGTCACTGGCGCCACCGTGCACGGTTTTAACCGTTGGAGCTGGGCCGAGGCCGAGTACAGCATCGACGGTGTGCGCGAGCGCCTGCCACTCGATGGCCTGGCAGTGAAATACGGCGACGGCGCACCGAATGCGAAGAAAGCGCAGATGAACAGCGCCGGTTTCCATCTGCTCGATCGGCAGAACGTGCATTACCCGGACACCCAGCTGAACAACGCCGCGGTGACTTACTACAGCCCGGTGGCGACCCTGGTCGAACTGAAAGTGAACAAGGGCTCGGCCGAGGTGCAGGTGCTCAACCATCACTCCTGGGTCGAGTGCGGTCGGGTACTGGTGGAAGAACTGGTCAGGGGCCAGCTCGAAGGCGGTATCGCCATGGGTATCGGCCACGCGCTGCTGGAAGAAATGCCGCTGTACGAAGGCGGGCCGGGGGAGGGTGACTGGAACTTCAACCGCTATCGCCTGCCCATGGCGCGCCATGTTGCGGTGTGGCAGCAGACGGCGGAAATCCTGCCGCCGCTGTCACCGAGCGATCCATCCAAAGGCATCGCCGAAGTGGTGATGATCCCAGTCGTAGGCGCCATCGGTAACGCCGTGGCCCACGCCATCGGCAAGCGCGTGCGCGACCTGCCAATCACTTCTGCCCGCATCAAGGAGGCCCTCAATGGCTAACCGTCCGCTTCAACTGACCCTTAACGGTCAATCCGTCGGCCCGGTGGACATCCCTGATGACCTGCCGATGATCGACTACCTGCACGAATACAAGAACCTCACCGGTTCGCGCCTGGGCTGCGGCCAAGGCATCTGCCATGCCTGCGTGGTGATCGTCGACAACCCCGACGGCACCAGCGAGGAAGTGCGCACCTGCATCACCGGCGCCCACTATTTCGAAGGCAAGAAGGTGCGGACCATCGAAGGCCATGCCAAGCGTGATGAGCAAGGCCAGGTCACAGAGCTAAACCCGATCCAGCAACGCTTCGTCGATGAATTCGCCTTCCAGTGCAGCTACTGCGCGCCAGGTTTCGTCAATGCCGCGACCGTGCTGGTAGAAAAGCTGCAACGCCAACCGATCGTCAAGAGCCAGTTGGAACAGGTGATTGAAGACAGCCTGGGTCACCACATCTGCCGCTGCACCGGCTACGTGCGGTACTACAGCGCGACGCGCAACGTGCTGACCGATCTCGGCCTGGTCAAGGAGGGTTGAGCATGAACAATAAACTTTCCCGCCTGGCATTGGCGGTCGGCCTGGCTGCGCCAGTGTTGCTGGCCCACGCCGATGATCAGGTCAAGCGCGGCGAATACCTCGCACGCGCGGCCGACTGCATGGCTTGCCACACCGCCCCGGGTGGCGCGCCATACGCAGGCGGTCTGCCGATCGTCTCGCCGTTCGGTACCATCTATGGCACCAACATCACGCCGAGCAAGGAGCACGGCATCGGTCAGTACAGCGATGAAGAATTCTTCGCTGCGCTCACCGAAGGCAAGCGTCGCGATGGCGCCAACCTGTACCCGGCGATGCCGTACACCTCCTATCACCTGATGCCCCGTGAAGACTCCGACGCGATTCACGCCTACCTGAAAACCATCGAACCCATCGAGCGCGCCGCGCCGGTGACCAGCCTGAGTTTTCCGTTCAACGTGCGTCTGGGCCTGACGGGCTGGAACATGCTGTACGGCAAGGACGTCAAGCTGGCGTCCACCGAGGGCAAAAGCGAGGCGTTCAAGCGCGGCCAGTACATGGTCGACGTGCTCGGCCACTGCGGCGAGTGCCACACCCCACGCGGCTTGCCCGGTGCCATGCAGCAGGACAAACGCATGACCGGCGGCGTGCTCAACGGCTACCTGGCGCCGAGCCTGCTGGCTGACGACCTGGCGAACCGTGGCTGGAACCACCAGGACCTGAGCTCGTTCCTCAAGCACGGCATGAGCGCCCAGGGCACCATGTTCAACGAGATGTTCCCGGTGTTCCACAACAGCACCCAGGGCCTGACTGATCCGGACCTGGCGGCGATGGCTACCTACCTGCTCGGCGATCAGCCGCCGGCAGCGAAAGTGCTGACCGAAGTACCTCTGGACAAGTTGAGCGCCAGCGCCCAGCGCGGTCGCCAGGAATACCTCAACGTCTGCGCCGGCTGTCATGCGGTGGAGGGCGAGGGCAAACCGCACATCGCGGTGGCCATGCGTGGCAACACCACGCTGCGCCTGGACGACCCGCGCAATCTGCTGCGGGTGATCGAGGATGGCATCGGCGAGCAGCAATTCGTCGGCTTCGAGCGTATGCAGCCGATGCCGGGTTTTGCCGACAAACTCAGCCCTGGTCAGCTGACCGACCTGCTCAATTACCTGCGTCAGGGCTGGGGTGGTCAATCGGCTGAACTGGCTGTCGGCGACGTGCAGAAGCTGCAGGCGGACGCTCCTCCAACCGAACACAAGGTGCATTGATATGCAGCATCTGGACTTGCAAGTGGTACGGCGCGCGCTGCAATGGTCGATTGCCGGCCAGCAGGTCTGGCTATGCACGGTGCTCGCCACCTATGGCTCGGCGCCTCGCGCGCCTGGCTCGTTGCTGGCGGTGAACGGCGAGGGGCAATGGATCGGCTCGCTGTCGGGTGGTTGCGTCGAAGAGGACTTTCTTGAGCGCGTTGCTGAAGGCGCATTCGAGCAAGCCGTGTGCGTGGTTCGGTACGGCGAAGGCGATGATCCGCGCTCGCGCATCAGCCTGCCTTGTGGCGGGATTCTTGACGTGCTGGTGGAGAAGCTTGAGCCGGCCTGCGAGGTTCAGGCGCACCTGCGGGAGTTGGAATCGGCGTTGCTCGGCCAGCGACGATTGATCCGCGAAGTCGATCTGGCCAGCGGTGCCCGCGAGCTGTTCGCGGACAGGGAGCAGGGTGTGCGCATCGAGCGCGAAGTCGATCGGGTTCGGGTGCGCATCGGCGCCGCCCAGCGCTTGTTGCTGGCGGGCTATTCGAGTGTCGCCCAGGCCTGTGCAGAGTTTGCCGTGGGCCTTGGGTTTGAAGTTATTCTCTGCGATCCGCGCGATGAAGTGCTCGAAGGCGTGGTGCTGGAGAACGTCGAGATCTGCCGGCAATTGCCCTCGATGTTCATCGCCGACGGCGGCTGCCACAGCGACACCGCGGTCGTGGCGTTAACCCACGACCCACGCATCGATGACCTGGCGATGATGGAGGCGGTGCGCACTGACGCGTTCTACATCGGCGTCATGGGCTCGG
Organism: Pseudomonas sp. RIT-562; assembly: GCF_026241895.1. Classification (GTDB taxonomy): domain Bacteria; phylum Pseudomonadota; class Gammaproteobacteria; order Pseudomonadales; family Pseudomonadaceae; genus Aquipseudomonas; species Aquipseudomonas mandelii_F. Next base: position 153,526 of record NZ_JAPJIV010000005.1, read on the forward strand.
TACAAACCTCGCAGAAACGCTTCGAACGTTTGCGCCGCATTGGTGGGCTGGGCGATGCCGACCTGGCGCGAATCCACGCGCCGATCGGCCTCAACCTGGGCAGCAAGACCCCCGCAGAAATCGCCCTGGCGGTACTCGCCGACATCCTGCGAATCCGTAGCGGCATCCCTCGCGATCGAATCTAGACGCCAATCCACCTGTGGAGAAACGATTGCACCTGTAGGAGTGAGCCTGCTCGCGATAGGGCACTCACAGGCAACGTTGATGTTGCATGTGCTGGCCTCATCGCGAGCAGGCTCACTCTTGCAGTGGGTTTGCAGCGCAGGTCAATACCCAAACCTATCCCGCAACCCGTAATACCAGGCCCCCAGCGCCGCAAACGGCGTGCGCAACAATTGCCCGCCTGGAAACGGATAATGCGGCAAGTCCGCAAACGCATCAAAACGCTCAGCCTGCCCACGCAACGCTTCGGCCAACACCTTGCCCGCCAGATGCGTATACGTCACCCCATGCCCGCTGCAGCCCTGGGAGTAATAGATGTTGTCCCCCAGCCGTCCCACCTGCGGCAGTCGCGACAAAGTCAGTAGGAAATTCCCGGTCCAGGCGTAATCGATCTTCACATCCTTGAGCTGCGGAAATGCCTTGAGCATCTTCGGCCGAATGATTGCCTCGATGTTGGCCGGATCCCGCGCGCCGTACACCACACCACCACCGAAAACCAAGCGCTTGTCCGCAGTCAGGCGGTAATAGTCGAGCAAATAATTACAGTCCTCCACGCAGTAATCCTGCGGCAGCAAACTGCTGGCCAACGCATCACCCAGCGGCGCAGTGGTAATCACCTGAGTCCCGCAGGGCATCGACTTGGCCGCCAGCTCCGGCACCAGATTGCCCAGATAGGCATTGCCCGCGACGATAATGAACTTGGCCCTGACCTTGCCCTGCGGCGTATGCACCACCGGACTGGCACCACGCTCGATGCGCACCGCCGGCGACTGCTCATAAATGGTCCCGCCCAAAGACTCCACCGCCGCAGCCTCACCCAGCGCCAGGTTCAACGGATGAATATGCCCGCCACTCATATCGAGCATGCCGCCGACATACTGATCGCAAGCCACCACCTCGCGTATACGCGCCTGATCCAGCAACTCCAGCTGCGTATGCCCAAAGCGCTCCCACAGACGCTTCTGCGCCTCCAGATGACCCATCTGCTTGGCCGTGATGGCGGCAAACACCCCACCGTCCTTCAGGTCGCACTGGATATTATATTTGGCCACCCGCTCACGAATGATCCGTCCACCCTCGAACGCCATCTGCCCCAGCAACTGAGCATGCTTGGGCCCGACCGTGCGCTCGATCACGTCGATATCGCGGCTGTAACTGTTAACGATCTGCCCACCATTGCGCCCCGAAGCACCAAAGCCAACCTTGGCGGCCTCCAGCACGGTGACCTTGAAACCGTTCTCCAGCAGAAACAGGGCGGAGGACAATCCGGTATACCCGGCGCCGATCACACAGACATCAGTCTCTATTTCACCCTGCAAAGCCGGACGCGGCGGAACCGCATTGGCCGATGCGGCGTAATAGGACTCTGGGTAAGGAGTGTTCGCCATCCGCGTGCCTCTGTTTAATATATTTTACGAGTGCAGCGATCCTACCCGACTTGAAAATCCCCCGCCAGCCACCGGAAATTCTTCGCCGCAGCGGCAAAATTAAATATTTTGCATATTCATAGGGTTAGCGCGAAAAAAGGTGTTGACACCCCTCCGGAATTCCGTAGAATGCCGCCTCACAGCAGGCACGTAGCTCAGTTGGTTAGAGCACCACCTTGACATGGTGGGGGTCGTTGGTTCGAGTCCAATCGCGCCTACCAAACAAAATCCGCTCTGCTGGGCGGTCTAGAAGGGCTCACCGAAAGGTGGGCCCTTTTTTGTTGCCTGGGCTTTATGCAGAACGTTCACAAAATATAGGCATCGTTCACACTGGGCAATGTAAACGCTGGTTCCCCAAGGTGCGGATTCCTTTGTCTCCCAGGTTCGACGCGTGACGCGATGGAAGCCAGGCGCTGCGCCCGGGAGTCGACGCCTACTGGACAGGAATATCGGTGAATTGCACCTGCCGAACCAATTTGTTCTCGTAGGCTGCCTACAGGGGTTCACAGCAGGTAGCGGGCCCTGCTTGCCTTCGGAGCTGTGCGATGAGCACCATTCATCGGAACCCACGCACGATCAACCAGTTAGCGAGTCGATGTAGTACCTCAAATAAAGAAGGTTTCTATGCGACCTCTTATCCTCGATATGCCCAACGGCCGTGAGCTGATTGACGAACTTGATTCTGCGACCGGGCAGATGATGTCCCTGTCCGTCGAACACATCGGCAGCTCGAAATGGCTTGAAGCTACCGCACGACAACAGCAAGCCTTCACCAATTGGCGCGAGTATCTGCATCGCATGGCTGATTGGAGAATACGTGTCGACGCAATGAAAGTCGCTTAGGTGCGGTGTTTGATGAGCGTTGCAGGAAGGCGAGGGCGGTGGCGAGTTCAAGTCACTGCAGGAGCTAGGGCTCACAGCGCTCTCGCGAGGAATTGAAACCGCAGCGCCGCTTAGTTCAGCAATGCCTGTTTAAAGTCCATTATGTAAACCCGCCCCGCACAACCCCCAATTCTCGTACGCATCCCACCCTCAACGGCAAAGTGGTCCTCCAGCGCTCAGCCCCAAAAAAAGGACCAGACCCATGCAAGGAAGCCGCAACCTCAAGCACCTTTCTTTATTCCTGATACCGATCCTGGCAGCCTGCGCCGCCACGCCAGCCACGCCAACCACGCCAACCACGCTAACCACGCCAACCACGCCAACCACGCAAATCCCGAGCACCGAGTCGCACGTGCACTCAACTCCGACCGACAATTGCGCAGTGGGGTGCCCGATGGGCGGTGGAGCGCTCACACTCAATCGGCAGGCCTACACGCTGAACAACAATGCTTCGACCAAATTCGCCAACTGGGTTGCCTACAAAGTCACGAAGGCCACTGCGGCGACGAATCGGCCGCGAGTGTGGAAAGCCGACCCGGATAATCCCCCTGGCGAAACACTCGCTCCGGCGGACTACAGAGGTGCCAGTGCCGCGCTGAAAATCGATCGCGGTCACCAGGCCAACCTGGCGTCGTTGGGTGGGGTTTCTGACTGGCAATCGTTGAACTACCTATCGAACATCACTCCGCAGAAGTCCGATTTGAACCAGGGGGCGTGGGCGCGGCTTGAGGATCAGGAGCGCAGCCTGAGCAAGGATCCTGCCATCGATGAGGTCCACGTCATGACCGGGCCGCTGTATGAAGGCTTCGTCGGCGTGCTGCCGCGCACGGACAAGGTGCACACGATTCCGAGTGGGTACTGGAAAATTATCTTTGTCGGAAGCTCGCCTGAGCGGGGGCTTTACGCTTCGTTCGTGATGAATCAAAACACTCCGCGTGGCGCGAGCTTCTGCGACTACCAGGTAAGTGTCCTGCAGATTGAACAGCGCACCGGCTTGTCATTCTGGGGCGAGCTGCCGTTGATGACGCAGGCAGCATTAAAAAGCACTCGCGGGCGACTGGCTGACAAAATGGGTTGCGAGTAGCTAGCCTTGCCGCGCGTATCGGGAGACAGTCCGTACCCAGCGATCAGGCCAGGATCCCCCAAGGCGCTACTCAGGACGCGTTGGGTGGCTGGTTCGTATCGCTGACGTTAAGCCCGGGCTCAAGCCCGCACGCTTTCATGCGCGCCGAGTTGGAGAGGGAAGAGTAGATATAGTTGCCAGCGGCCTTGGTCTCGGCGAGTTCGGCCAGCGCGCTTTCAGGTGAGCTGTAGAAGCCAGTCTGAATATACTTTTGAGTCGTGCAGTCAAACTGGAAGCCACTATAAGAGGTGAAAGTCTCTCCGGCTCTCTTGACCACCACGTTGCGGATCGGCATTTCGCCGGCGACGGTTTCGATGGAATAGGCGGTGTAATAGTCGTCTGAGGCGCTAAGGGTATCGGCGGAATATGTAGCGACGGCAAACAGAAGCGTGGCAAAGACTGCTGAGGATTTCATTGCGCTCTTCCCTGACGTGGTTTTCCAAGCTGAGACTGGTCAGCGTCAGCATTGTAGAGCTGAATCAGAGCAAAGCGGAATCCCCTTAATGAGAAGAATTATCAATTTTTCAACGCAGCCGCCGAACGGCACTTTTGCCGGGCTTCACGCCGTAGAAGGCGGCTAGTTAAGGATCAACGCCAGCCACTGATCCCACCAGAACACCATGGAAATCAATGCCAAACCGCAGGCGCCCGCAAAGGCGAGGCAAACCCAGTCTGAAACCACCATGCGCAGGATCATCGTTTCTACTCCTCTTGGCGGGACGTAGACTCAGGCTAGTTGAACTTCTGCAAATTGCGGCTGTCCGAGCAGACCATTTCTCTATCCTCACAGGCGCGGGCGACGAAAGGGGCTTAGTCGATGCGAAGTTTGCTCAATGCATTATGCAGCTTGTCGCGTAGCACATGCTCGCTGAACGGCTTCTGCACCACGGCCGAAGCCTCCAGACCCAGCACGTCCACGTCGGCGTAGCCGGTGACGAAAAGTACCGGCACCTCGGGAGTTTTTTCTCTGATCAGTTCCGCCAGTTCGCCACCGGTCATGCCGGGCATGGCGAAGTCGGTCACCACCACATCGATCTTCGGCCCGAGTTTTTCCAGGGCCTGTATTCCGTCCTGCGCCTCTTCGACGCTGTAGCCCAGGGATTCCAGCATCTGCACGGTGACCGCGCGGACGGCCGGATCATCGTCGACCAGTAGCACGGTGCGGCCCTCTACGAGTGCCTGAGGCGCCACTTCAGGCAGGGTTTCGGCAGGTACTACGAGGCTCTTTTCCACGCTGGGCAGGTAGACCATCACTTTGGTGCCCACTCCAAGCTGCGTTTCGATCCTTACCCCGCCGCCGGACTGCTTGGCAAAGCCGAAGACTTGCGCCAGGCCGAGGCCCGAGCCCTTGCCGACTTCCTTGGTGGTGAAGAACGGTTCGAAGGCCTTGAGCAAGGTGTCGTCGCTCATGCCGCTGCCCGAGTCCTGGATCGCCAGGACGGCGTACCGACCGGGCTCCGGGTCTTCGGGGCGGACCGCAGGCTCGGTGATTTCCGCGTTGAAGGTCGAAAAGCACAGGGTGCCGCCCATCGCCATGGCATCCCGCGCATTGATGGCGAGGTTGAGGATGATCATTTCCGTCTGGGTCGGGTCGCCCATGGCGTGCCAGAGATCGGGGCACAGTTCGCTCTTGATCCAGATGCTGCCGCCGAGTGCCCGCGCCAGCAGGCTACCCATGCCGCGAATGGTGTCGTTGAGGCTGATGACGGTTGGCTCAAGCCTTTGCCGACGCGAGAACGAGAGCAGTTGCGCGGTCAACCTGGCGCCACGCTCACCGGCCTCGATGACGTTTTGCAGGCGCCGGGTGGTCTTTTCCAGCGTGCCTTTCTCTACATCGCGGATGGCAAACGTGGTGCTGGTGAGGATGACCGTCAGCAGGTTGTTGAAGTCGTGCGCCACGCCAGCGGTGAGTTGCCCGACGACTTCCAGGCGCTGCATCTGCTGCAGCGCAGCTTCGACCCGCTCGCGCTCCTGGATCTGGTCGCGCAGCCGCTGGTTGGCGGCGGCCAGTTCGTCGACCACGGCGCGCTCTTCGGTAATGTCGCGCACTGCGGCATACATCAGGCCGTTTTCCGGAACGATGGTCCAGGACAGCCAGCGATAGTCACCGCCCAGGTGACGCATGCGATTGACGAAGCGGGTGGAGACGTTGCCGCGGGCGATGCTTTCGGTTTCGCGTACGGTTGCCTCGAGGTCTTCGGGATGAATCAGTTCCCATAGGCGCATCTGGCTGATCTGTTCATGGGACCAGCCCAGTGCGGCTTTCCACGCCGGATTGAACGCGATGGGCGTCATGTCCAGGCGCAGCACGGCCAACAGCTCCCGGGACAGCTCCCAGGTGCGGTCGCGCTCGCGGGTGCGCTGTTCGACGCGTTGGCCGAGCGCTTCGTTGAGTTCCACCAGTTCTTCAGTGGCGCGTTTGCGTTCGCTGACGTCTTGCATGACCCCGGTGAACCGCACGCATTGGCCGTTCTCGAACACCGAGCGGCCGTTGGAAAAAATCCAGCGCTGGCGGCCGCCCTGCAGGATGACCCGGTACTCGACCTGATAATCCGCCTGGGCGCTCATGGCTTCCTGGAGTTTTTCTTCGACCAGCGAGCGGTCGTCCGGGTGACAGCGGTCGAGCAGGTAGGCGAGGTCGATCGATGCGGTCGGCAGCAGTTCGTACAGCGCCTTGCAACGCTCGTCCCACAGCAGTCGGCCGGTGCTGGGTTCAAGCTCCCATACGCCCATCTCCGCTGCCTCGATCGCCAGCCGCGCGCGCGCCTCGACTTCCTGCAGGGCAGCTTCCGCCACCAACCGCTGCTTGCGCTCGCGCACTTCCGAAACGGCACGGCGGACCGCCTTGGGCAGCATCTTGAGGTTTTGCTTGAGGACGTAATCCACCGCCCCCAGCCGAATCATCTCCACGGCCTGGTGTTCGCCAAACATGCCCGAGAGAAAGATAAACGGAGTCTGGGGCGCGATTTGCTGGGCAATCTGCAGTACATCGGCGCCAGAGGAACCCGGCAGCAGGTAGTCGCACAGCACTACATCGAAGGTGTCCTGGTCAAGCGCCTGCTTCGCCCCTTTGTGGTTGTGCACCAGGGTCGAATCAACTTCGATGCCACTAGCCTCCAGGGTCAGCACAGTCAACTCAGCGTCGTGAGGACTGTCTTCGATCAGGAGGATTTTCAGCTTGTTCAGTGGCATGTAGTTCAGCTGTGCATGTTCGTCGAAAAAATCAGGAGTTAGGGCGGCGCACGGATCTGACCGAGCCCGGTGGCGGTTCGTTCAGCACGGCCCAGAAAATACCCAGGTCGGAAATGGCGCCGACGAACTCCTTGAATTCCACGGGTTTGACCACGTAGGCGTTGACGCCCAGCTGATAGGCGCGCGACAGGTCCGGCTCTTCCCGGGACGAGGTCAACATGACCACCGGGATGCTGCGCAGCTCCTCAGCCGAGCGAATCGCCCCGAGCACCTGCAGGCCATCGACTTTCGGCAATTTCAGGTCCAGCAGGAGGACGGCCGGATTGCCATCGGCGCGACCGGCATGGGCGTTGCGGCGGAACAGGTAGTCCAGCGCCTCGGCGCCGTCGCGCACGACGATCACGTCGTTGGCCAGCTGGCTGCGCTCGAGGGCCACCAGGGTCAGTTCCAGGTCGTTGGGGTCGTCTTCTACAAGCAGTATCGGTTTAAGCATGGCGTTTTCTCTGGGTCATCGGGCGACTGGGCTCAGGTGTTTTTTCGGTAGGGTCATGGAGAACGTCGCGCCCTGGTCGAGGACGCCCTCGGCCTTGACGGTGCCGCCATGGCGTTCGACGATCCGCCTGACGTTGGCCAGGCCGATGCCGGTTCCTTCGAACTCATCCATACGGTGCAGGCGTTGGAATACTCCAAACAGCTTGCCGGCGTACTGCATGTCGAAGCCCACTCCGTTATCCCTGATGCTTACAGTCACGGTGTCGGCTGTCTCGGCCGCGGTGATTTCAATCATCGCGACTTCTTCGTTGCGGGTGTACTTGATGGCATTGGCAACCAGGTTGCGCATGGCCAGGTGCAGGAACGCGGGGTCGGCGACGATGATTGGCAGATCGCCCATGACCCATTCAATCTTCCTGCCATCGTATTCAGGCTGCATTTCGCGTTTGATCGACTCGATCATCGCGCTGAGATTGACTTCGGAAAGGCGCATGGCCGAGCGCCCCATCTGCGAGAAACTCAGCAGGTTGTCGACCAGGGTGCCGGCAAATTTCGCCGACTCGCCAATGGTGCCGAGGAAGCGTTGGCCGCGCTCGGTCATGTTGCCCTGTTCCATGTCGGTGAGCAGTTCGGCGTAGCCGGCGATATGCCGCAGCGGGGCGCGCAGGTCGTGGGAGACGCTGTAGCTGAACGCTTCCAGCTCCTTGTTGGAGCGCTTCAACTCGGTGGCCAGTTGCGCCAGCTCTTCGGCCTTACGCAAGACAATACCCAGCACCGCCAGGCGCAATTCGGCAACGCCTTCGATCTCGGTTTCTTCCCAGGGCGTCGAGTAACCCTCTACCGTCTGCTGCCACTTGGAAAAACTCTGGCGCGGCGAGAGCGAGCCGCTGACATCCAGCACTTTTTCCGGCTTGCCCGCCCATTGCACCACATGGGTCTGCTCGGGCTTGAACCACAGGATGTAGTTGGAATGGACTTCGGAAATCGATACCGCCAGCACTCCACCGATGGACTTGGTGAGGCCAGGCAGTTGCGGGATGTCGCGGCCGACATTGTCGCTATGAAATACGTCGGACCCCTGGCGATGGTTCAGCCAGGTGGTGAGCGCCTGCACCTGGTTTTCCGGGGGAGTGAGGCCATACAGGTCGCACTCGGTATCAGAGACCACTGCTGCGCCGCTGGCGCCGACGAAACCGAGGAATACGTCGGGTACGGATTTCAGGCCATTGAGCACGCTGTCGTGATCGGCCATGGCCGCGAGCATCTGCACGATCTGCTTTCTCAGGCTGAGCATTTTCTGGCTGCGCAGGTGCGCGCCCTTGGTCTCGACCTGCAGCGACAACACCCGGCCCAGCAGCTCGCAGGCGGTGCGCGTCTGAAAGCTGACGTCACGTGGTGCATGGTTGTGGCAGGAAATCAGCCCCCACAGTTGGCCATCGATGACAACGGAGATGGACATCGACGCACCGGTGCCCATGTTGCGCATGTAATGCAGGTGCACCGGAGAAACGCTGCGCAGCGTCGCAAAGCTCAAGTCCAGCGGCTGGCCAGTGGTGGGGTTGTGCGCAGGGATGATCGGCGACGGCACATAGTCGACGTCGGCGATGATGCGGATGCGGTTGGCGCAGTAGAGTTCGCGCGCCTGCTGCGGAATATCGGAGGCCGGGAAGCACAGGCCCAGGTACTGGTCGTAACCTTCGTCCGCCAGTTCGGCGTTGACCACGCCATTGCCTTCCTTGTCGAACCGGTAGGCGTTCACCCGGCCATAGCCGGTAATGCGCTTGATGAATCCGACGGAACGCAGGCACAACTCATCGATGCTTTCGTCTTCGCGCATCTGGCTGATGAACGAACGAATCAGCGGGTAGAGCCGGCCATGCGCACTGGAAGCATCGCTGGCGGGCTCAAGTTCGGCAATCAGCACGCCATCGTTGCGGTGCAGCATCATCGCGAACAGTTGCCCCTCACGATCACCCTTGAGCAGCGTGGTGTCGCCGACATGGAACGCTTGCAGCTGATCCTCGTCCAGCTCGCTCAACTGGTCGACGAAGGCCGAACCGCTCTTGACCAGGTCATCCAGATGAAGACCCAGCAACTGCGCCGGGGCGATACCGATCCAGTCAGTCACGTTCTCGCTGACCTGCAGCACCGTCATGCTGGCCTCATCGACCACCAGCAGAAATCCCTGGGGCTGGATGCTGCCCGGGGTCCTGATGGGTTCGCGAGCACAGTTGTCGATAGCGGACTGGAGGGAGGCAGCGATGTCGGTTTTCGTCAAAATTTTCCCCTTTAAGGCGTCAAAAGCGGTTGGCGTTTGCCTGGCTGAGCTTTAGGTCGCCAAATCCATTCGCTTTAAAAAGTGCATGACACATTAGCAAAAAAAACCGGCCAGCAGTGCGTCGGGCTGTCTTGATGTACAGATTACGACCAGCCGCTCCCAGGTTTATTCGTGCTGGGGTCCAGTTCAATTTGACCAGCTTTTGCCCGTCGGCGAGCAGGCGCGTCCGGCCGCGATGAGCTACTACTGACAGTCCGATTGTTCGTACTGACAGGGGTATCCGATGCTGACTCACTGGTTGCTCGCGGCGGTTCATCTATTGGCGTATGCGCTGGGCTTCTGGGCGGTGTTGTCCCGGGGGACGGCGTTGCGGCGGCTGGCGGCCGGGACGGGAGAACCACGCAGCGTGCTGATCGCCGATAATTTGTGGGGTGTCAGCGCTGTGGTATTGCTGGTGACCGGCGGCCTGCGTGCGTTTGGCGGATACGAGAAGGGCGCCGACTTCTATCTGCACCAGCCGTTGTTCCACCTGAAGATGACGCTCTTCGTGCTGATCCTGCTATTGGAGCTGGCGCCGATGATCACGTTGATCAAATGGCGAATTGCACTGGGGCGGGGGCGGGCAATAGACGCTGGACGTGCAAAGCTGTTTGCACGAATCAGTCATGTGGAGGCGATGCTGGTGTTGCTGATGGTCGTGGCGGCCACAGGCATGGCGCGGGCCGTGACCTTTGGTTAGCCAGTGGCAGGTTCAGGTGCGCGGCACTTGAATCCTAGCCAGCCGGAGCTCTGGGTGAACGGGCTGGCTACTGGCTGCCGCAAGATCAGTTCTGTGGCTTGTCCGGTGCGGTCAGGCCAGCCTGAATGCGCTGGTAGATCTCTTCGCGGTGAACTGCGACGTCCTTCGGGGCATTGATGCCAATCCTGACTTGCTGGCCGCTGACGCCGAGGATGGTGATCGTAATGTCATCACCAATGTTTATGCTTTCACCGACTTTGCGGGTGAGTATCAGCATGGTCTTCTCCTTGATTGCTTTGTAGGGCACCTGATTCGAACAGTGCAGAGGTCGGTGGTACGTATAGATTAGTGCGAAGTCTCACAGTTTGGGTGCCTCTTTCTGACGCGCAGATGCTGCATTAATTCCCAAGGCGTAACTATACAGAGGCCGGACCCATCATTCTCGTTGTTTTATCTCGATTTTTCGGCTCTAAAGAACTATTCATGAATGCTAAAATGCTGCTTTAAGCATTCAGAGGGACAACTTGTGCGCAAATTGGTCTGGGTAGTCGCAGTACTGGCGTTGGCAGGGTGCGACGAGCGCAAGCGTGGCGATGTGCCTCCACCGCAGCCGACAGTCGCTGCAACGTCCGCTGCAGTTGCCGCGCCACAGTGGGATCTGGAAGTTCGGGGCGAAATCACCCAGGCGGTCAGCGACCTGAGCGGCTGGCTGATCGAGCACAGTTTCGTGTCCAGCGTAGTCAAGGAAAACGGCAAGACCCGCATTCTGATGGGGCCGTATAACTCCGAGGCCGAAGCCAAGGCCAAGCAGGCCGAAGTGCAGGCGGCACTGGTGCGGGCGAAAAAGCAGAATATCGAATTGCTGGTGATCGAGCGTCCGCTGAGCCAGTAAGGCAGCAGGTATAAAAAAACGCCCCGGGCTATCCACCCGGGGCGTTTTTTTTTGCCCTGGCACTCAGCCGCAGGCTTTGAGGTCCACCGGTCCGACAAATTCGTTACCACGTCCCATCACGCACGCCACCGTCTGGTTGCGCTGGCTTTCCCAGGCCTGCACCGGGTAGGTCTTGTTCCAGGCTTCGTACAGTTGCCGATCCTGCTTGGACAGACGCAAGCCGTACTGCTTGCTCATGTAGAAGTAAGTGCGGGCGATCATGCCGCGAATCGACGGGCGCGGCATGACCTTCTTCGCCTTGAAATCAACCTGGGTCAGGCACGAGCCGTATTGCCCCGACTGCACCGGCAACCAGCCGAAGCTGAAGTTGCTGCGGTCGCCGTTAACCTCGCCAATGCTCGGGACCAGGTTGTGCAGGTCGGCCTCGGCCTTCTGGTACACCGCGTCGTAACGGGTGCAGTTCTTGCGCCCGCCTTCCTGCCAGCACTGGCGTTGATGACCGATCTGCCAGGCCGGCACGATGTGCTCCCACTCGATTCGGGCAGCGCGCTTGGCATTCTTGCGCGGCACGTAACCGCAGGCGGACAGGTTGACCTTGTTGCCGGTGTATTTGCAGCCGCAATAGAACTCGGTCGATTGCGGCGCGTAGAGTTTCCAGGCGACTTTCTTGGCTTCCGAGAAGGTTCGAGGGGCGGCTGCCTGGGCGCCCATGGCACAGAACAGCAGCAGTAAAGCTAAACAGCGGACGCTCATCGAATCAATCTTCCTTCGGCACAACCCAGAAAATCTGCACGCCGCCATCGTCGCGGTAGGCGAGGGTGACGTTATCGTTTTCGTCGATTTCTTCGAGCAACTGCTCCCACTCGTCCACCGGTTCATCTGGCAGGCGGAAGATCAGCGCAGCTTTGGCTTTTTGGGCAGTGGGGGAATTGATGATTTTCTGAACTCGAATGCCCATGCGTGCATAGGAGTCTGGAGAGGATGCAGGAGTGGCCACGGAATTATCCTTATTAAGCTGTACGTGCATACAGTATTAAACTGTAGGCATTATCGCAACTGCTTAAAATTCAAGAAATTCCTCTGACAGCGGTTTTTCGCTTTTGGTGTGGGGCGAGGGCGGGTTTTTTATCAGGCGGGCGGGTTGCCCGACCGGAATCGGTCGGGCGAGGGGATCAATACTCCCAGAACATCCGTTGCAGTTCCTTGCTGTCATTGGTCTTGGTCAGCGCGACCATGGCCAGGATCCGGGCTTTCTGCGGGTTCAGGTCATGGGCAACCACCCAGTCGTTCTTGTCGTCCGGCTGTTCGGCGTTACGCAGGACGAAACCACCGGCGTTGACGTGGGAAGAACGGATTATTTGCACGCCGTCCTTGCGCAGTGCTTGCAGGGCTGGAACTACCCGCGAAGACACCGAGCCATTGCCGGTGCCGGCGTGGATGATGGCTTTGGCACCGGATTGCGCCAGGGCTTTGTAGGCGGTATCGCTGACGTTGCCGTAGGAATAGGCGATTTCGACGGCAGGCAAGGTCTTGATGTCCTTGATGTCGAATTCCGAATCCATGGTGTGACGCTTGGCCGGCAGGCGGAACCAGTAGGACTTGCCTTCAACCACCATGCCCAGCGGGCCCCAGGCGCTCTTGAACGCTTCAGTCTTGATGTTGATCATTTTGCTGACGTCGCGACCCGACTGGATCTCGTCGTTCATGGTCACCAGCACGCCTTTGCCCCGTGCATCCTTGCTGCTGGCGACTGCCACGGCGTTGTACAGGTTGAGCATACCGTCAGCAGACATCGCGGTGCCCGGGCGCATCGAGCCGACAACGATGATCGGTTTGTCGGTTTTTTCCACCAGGTTGAGGAAGTACGCGGTTTCTTCCAGGGTGTCGGTGCCGTGAGTGATGACGATGCCATCGACGTCGCTGCTGTCGGCCAGTTCCGCCACGCGACGGCCCAGTTGCAGGAGGTTGTCGTTGGTGATGCTTTCGGAGGCGATTTGCATGACCTGTTCGCCACGCACGTTAGCCAGCTGGCTCAGTTCCGGCACGCCAGCGATCAATTGCTCGATGCCGACTTTGGCCGCCTGGTAGGTGGCACTGTTGGCCGCGCTGGCGCCGGCGCCGGCGATGGTACCGCCGGTGGCAAGGATCACCACGTTGGCCAGTTTCTGTTCGGTCTGGGTTTCTTTTGCCTGGAGTGCGGTAGGCAGGAGGAGCAGCAGGGCCAAGGTGCCCGGAACGAAGGACTTAAGAGCAGATGTCATTATTTTTTTCTCTCTTGTGGTGAGACGGTGCTGATTGCAGGTCTTCCAGTTGGCCCCGGCACATCTGAATGCCGGGTGAGAGTGAGGGAGCAGGATCCGTACCATGTGTATTATGTGACAAGATTATTTGTAACATATTGATCTGTAACGAATATTTGTATCTTGTTGTGAGCGATGTGCGGGCGCAGCGTCCGGAGTTCCGAACAAGCGCCGTCCTTTTGTTCGGTCTCCCGAAAGTCCCTGCTGAAAATAGTGGTATAGGTGTTTCATGCGGAATCGGTGGTCCGCCCTAAAGAATCCGCCCGACCGGTCGATGCCCCTGTAATGGATCGTTTAAGAGGGAGCAAAAAATGTCGTTGACCGTCGCTTTATCCAATGCGCGTGTGATCAATATTGCCAACAAGCCGGCGGATGCCCCGGTGCGGACAGCTGCTGAAGCCTCCGCGCCGACGGCGACCCCGGAAGAGGGCGAGAATAAACCGTTGAGCGTGGCGCCCGCCCAGCAAGACTCGAAAACCGAGAGCAGCAGTAGCAGCCAGAGTATTACCGTACAGATGTTGCTCAAGCGCATGAAAGAACTGCAGCAGCAGTTGCGCGAACAACAACAGCAACTGGCAGCCACCCAGGCCACCAAATTTGCCAATGAGGAAGCCAAGGCCACTGCGGTGATGGCGGTGCAACAGCGTATTGCCGACACCGCCGGAGCAATCGCCCAGGTGGCGGGTGCATTGGCCAAGGCCCTCACCGAAGGTTCGACCAGTGGCAGCATGGTCAGTACTTCGGCCTGACACAAAATCACTACTGGCGGTCGTTGACAAATTTGCGCAGGGTTCGCATAGTTCGGTCTTCGCAAACGTTTGCGCAGTGTTCTGATAGCTTGGTCCTACACGGAACGCTGTAGAACCTACGCCAGCGCAAGCGTTGCACATAATAATCATAAGATCGGAGTGAACCCATGAAGCTGCCATTCGCTGGACGCCTTCTTGCTGTCGCCATGCTGGCTGCCGCATCCGCCGCATTGCCCCTCTCCTCGGCTTTCGCCGAAACCCCTGAAAAACCTAAAGTCGCGCTGGTCATGAAATCCCTGGCCAACGAATTCTTCCTGACCATGGAAGACGGCGCCAAGGCTTACCAGAAAGAACACTCCGCCGATTTCGACCTGATCTCCAACGGCATCAAGGACGAAACCGACACTGCCGGGCAAACCCGTATCGTCGAGCAGATGATCCTGGCCAAGGTCAACGCCCTGGTCATCGCGCCTTCGGATTCCAAGGCCATGGTGCCGGTGATCAAGAAAGCCATCGATGCCGGTATCACCGTGATCAACATCGACAACCAGCTGGACCCGGCCGTGGTCAAGAGCAAGAACATCAGCGTGCCCTTCGTAGGCCCGGACAACCGCAAAGGCGCCCGCCTGGTGGGTGAGTACCTGGCCAAGCAACTGAAGGCAGGTGACGAAGTCGGCATCATCGAAGGCGTGTCCACCACCACCAACGCCCAGGCTCGCACCGCAGGCTTCAAGGATGCGATGGAAGCGGCTCAGATCAAAGTGGTGTCCCTGCAGTCCGGTGACTGGGAAATCGACAAGGGCAACAAGGTAGCCGCCTCGATCCTCAGCGAGTACCCGCAGGTCAAGGCGCTGCTGGCCGGTAACGACAGCATGGCCGTCGGTGCAGTGTCTGCCGTGCGTGCAGCCGGCAAGGCTGGCAAAGTCCAGGTGGTTGGCTACGACAATATCAACGCCATCAAGCCAATGCTCAAGGACGGCCGGGTCCTGGCTACCGCCGACCAGTTCGCCGCCAAGCAGGCGGTGTTCGGCATCGAGACTGCCTTGAAGATCATCAAGGGCGAGAAAGTCGACAGCGGCACCAACGGCGTGATCGAAACCCCGGTCGAGCTGGTGACCAAGTAGTCCTTCTGGTGACACAAGGTGCTCGCTCTTCCTGAGCGAGCGCATGGAGAGTTTTTATGTCAGTTTCCGCTGCGAATGCTGTCCTCTCGGTCAGCGGTGTCGGCAAGACCTACGCCCAGCCTGTCCTCACCGGCATCGACCTGACGCTGATGCGCGGCGAAGTGCTGGCGTTGACCGGTGAAAACGGCGCGGGTAAAAGCACGCTGTCGAAAATCATCGGCGGCCTCGTCACTCCGACCACCGGGCAGATGCAGTTCCAGGGCCAGGATTACCGCCCGGGCAGCCGCACCCAGGCCGAAGACCTGGGCATCCGCATGGTCATGCAGGAGCTCAATTTGCTGCCAACCCTGTCGGTGGCGGAAAACCTGTTCCTGCACAATCTGCCGAGTACCGCTGGCTGGATCAGTCGCAAGCAACTGCGCAAGGCGGCGATCGCAGCCATGGCCCAGGTCGGGCTCGACGCGATCGACCCGGACACCCTGGTCGGCGAGCTCGGCATCGGTCACCAGCAGATGGTCGAGATCGCCCGCAACCTGATCGGCGATTGCCATGTGCTGATCCTCGACGAACCCACGGCGATGCTCACGGCCCGGGAAGTCGAGATGCTCTTTGAACAGATCACCCGCCTGCAAGCGCGTGGTGTTTCCATCATCTATATCTCGCACCGCCTCGAAGAACTGGCGCGGGTGGCCCAACGCATCGCGGTGCTGCGCGACGGCAACCTGGTCTGCGTCGAGCCGATGGCCAACTACAACAGCGAGCAACTGGTCACGCTGATGGTCGGGCGTGAGCTGGGCGAACACATGGAGATGGGCCCGCGCAACATTGGCGCACCGGCGTTGACGGTGAAGGGCCTGAGCCGTTCCGACAAGGTTCGCGATGTCTCCTTCGAAGTGCGCGCTGGCGAAATCTACGGAATTTCCGGGCTGATCGGGGCAGGGCGCACCGAATTGCTGCGGCTGATCTTCGGCGCGGATATCGCCGACAGCGGCACCGTGGCCCTGGGTTCGCCGGCGCAGGTGGTGAGCATCCGATCGCCGGCCGATGCAGTCGGGCATGGCATTGCGCTGATCACCGAGGATCGCAAGGGCGAAGGCTTGCTGCTGACCCAGTCGATCAGCGCGAACATTGCCTTGGGCAACATGCCGGTGATTTCCAGTGGCGGCATCGTCAACAGCGGCGACGAGATGTCCCTGGCCCAACGTCAGATCGACGCCATGCGTATCCGCAGTTCGAGTCCGACGCAACTGGTGTCGCAGCTGTCCGGCGGCAACCAGCAGAAGGTTGTAATCGGCCGCTGGCTCGAACGCGATTGCTCGGTGATGCTGTTCGACGAGCCGACCCGCGGCATCGACGTCGGCGCCAAGTTCGACATCTATGCCTTGCTCGGTGAGCTGACCCGCCAGGGCAAGGCGCTGGTGGTGGTTTCCAGCGACCTGCGCGAATTGATGCTGATCTGTGACCGCATCGGCGTGCTGTCGGCCGGGCGCCTGATCGACACGTTCGAGCGCGATACCTGGACCCAGGATGATTTGCTTGCTGCCGCCTTTGCCGGCTACCAAAAACGTGATGCGTTGCTCAACGAAGCAGCGCCTAGGGATCCTCAATGAAAACTGCAACGTCTGTTGGCAAACGAAGTGACAACTTCTACGGCCTCGGTACTTACCTGGGCCTGGCCGGTGCCTTGCTGGCAATGATCGCGCTGTTCTCCGTGCTGAGCAGCCACTTCCTGTCCTATGACACCTTCAGCACCCTGGCCAACCAGATTCCCGACCTGATGGTGCTGGCGGTCGGCATGACGTTTGTGTTGATCATCGGCGGCATCGACCTGTCGGTGGGCTCGGTGCTGGCGCTCGCGGCCTCGGCGGTCAGCGTGGCGATACTCGGCTGGGGTTGGAGCGTATTGCCGGCCGCTTTGCTCGGCATGGCGATTGCGGCGTTGGCCGGCACCATCACGGGCTCGATCACCGTGGCCTGGCGCATTCCATCGTTTATCGTGTCGCTTGGCGTGCTGGAGATGGCGCGAGGCGTGGCGTATCAGATGACAGGTTCGCGCACCGCGTACATCGGCGATGCCTTCGCCTGGCTGTCCAACCCGATTGCGTTCGGTATCTCGCCATCGTTCATCATCGCCTTGCTGATCATCATCATCGCCCAGGCGGTGCTGACCCGTACCGTGTTCGGTCGCTACCTGATCGGTATTGGCACCAACGAAGAAGCCGTGCGCCTGGCGGGGATCAATCCCAAGCCGTACAAGATCCTGGTGTTCAGTCTGATGGGGCTGCTGGCCGGTATCGCCGCGCTGTTCCAGATCTCGCGCCTGGAAGCCGCCGACCCCAACGCCGGTTCTGGCCTGGAGCTACAAGTGATCGCGGCGGTGGTCATCGGCGGTACCAGCCTGATGGGTGGCCGCGGATCGGTGATCAGCACCTTCTTTGGTGTGCTGATCATTTCCGTGCTGGCGGCCGGCCTGGCGCAGATCGGCGCGACCGAGCCCACCAAACGCATCATCACCGGTGCGGTCATCGTGATCGCGGTGGTGCTGGATACTTATCGCAGTCAGCGCGCAAGCCGGCGGACCTGAGTCATGGCAACCATCAAGGACGTCGCCGCCCTGGCGGGAATCTCCTACACCACGGTGTCTCATGTGGTGAACAAGACCCGCCCGGTCAGCGAAGAAGTGCGGATCAAGGTCGAGGCGGCCATCAAGACCCTCGACTACGTGCCAAGCGCAGTGGCCCGCTCGCTGAAGGCCAAGACCACGGCGACCATCGGCCTGCTGGTACCCAACAGCCTCAACCCGTACTTCGCCGAACTGGCGCGGGGGATCGAGGACTACTGCGAGCGCAACGGTTACTGCGTGATCCTGTGCAACTCCGACGACAACCCGGACAAGCAGCGCAGCTACCTGCGGGTGCTCCTGGAAAAACGCATCGACGGCTTGATCGTGGCGTCCGCTGGCGGCGATGCCGGGTTGGCGGAAGGCCTGGCGGGCGTGCGCACGCCGATGGTGATCGTCGACCGCAGCCTGGAAGGCGTCAATGCCGATATGGTGCGCATCGATCACGAATACGGGGCGTACCTCGCGACCCGGCACCTGCTGGAACTCGGGCATCGGGACATCGCCACGATTGGCGGTCCGGCGAGTACCAGTGTGGCGCAGATGCGTCTGGCGGGTTTCTGCCGGGCGTTGCATGAAGCGGGTATCGAGGTGCCTCAAGAGCGCATGCTCGAGAGCGATTTCACCAGTACCGGCGGTTACGCTGCGGCGGCGCAGTTACTGGAAAACAATCCGCCCAGTGCGATATTCGCCGGCAACGACATGATTGGCATCGGCGTGCTGCGTGCGGCAGCCGAGCGCAATATCCGAGTGCCCAGCGAGCTGTCGGTGATCGGCTTCGACGATATCCAGATGAGCCGCTACGTGTATCCGGCGCTGACCACCGTCGGCCAGTCGATCCTGCAACTCGGCGAAATGGCCGCAGAAGTGCTTCTGCGCCGAATTGCCTCCCCGGCCATGGCCACCGACCAGCGGATCGTGACCCCCAGTATTGTCTTGCGAGAATCGACAGCGCCGGTGGCGGGAGTCTTTGTCGAGTACCGCTGAACCAACCGCATCACTGAAACAGAATTGACGAGTAGTGACGAATGCCAGCAAAAGTAGCGGTAATAGGCAGCCTGAACATGGACCTGGTCACCCGGGCGCCGCGGCTGCCCCGTGGCGGTGAAACCCTGATCGGCCAGTCGTTCGCCACGGTGTCCGGCGGCAAGGGCGCCAACCAGGCAGTCGCCGCCGCCCGGCTGGGTGCGCAGGTATCGATGGTCGGCTGTGTCGGCAGCGACGCTTATGGCCGGGAGCTGCGCGACGCACTGCTGGCCGAGCAGATCGACTGCCAGGCGGTCAGCATCGTCGATGGCTCCAGCGGAGTCGCGCTGATTGTGGTCGATGACAATAGTCAGAACGCCATCGTGATCGTCGCCGGCGCCAACGGGGCGCTGACCCCGGCAGTCATCGGCTGCTTCGATTCGGTGCTGCAGGCCGCCGACGTGATTATCTGCCAGCTGGAAATACCCGACGCCTCGGTCGGACATGCCCTCAAGCGTGCCCGCGAGCTGGGCAAGGTCGTGATCCTCAATCCGGCGCCGGCCAGTCGTCCGCTGCCGGCAGACTGGTACGCCCACATCGATTACCTGATCCCCAATGAGAGCGAGGCCACGGCGCTCAGCGGCCTGCCGGTGGATTCCCTGGACACGGCCAAGGCGGCCGCGACCCAACTGATCGCCATGGGCGCCGGCAAGGTCATCATCACCCTTGGCGCCCAGGGCTCGCTGTTCGCTGATGGCGCCAGCTTCGAGCATTTTCCCGCGCCAGACGTTAAGGCGATCGACACCACGGCGGCCGGCGACACCTTCGTCGGCGGTTTCGCGGCGGCGCTGGCAAAGGGTCAGGGCGAAGCCGCAGCGATCCGTTTCGGCCAGGTGGCTGCGGCGCTGTCGGTGACCCGTGCCGGCGCACAGCCCTCCATTCCCACGTTGTCCGAAGTACAGGCCTTCAAGACCCTATGAAAAAGACTCCTCTGCTTAACGTCGCACTGTCGCGACTGATCGCCTCCCTAGGCCATGGCGACATGCTCGTGATCGGCGATGCCGGCCTGCCGGTACCCGCTGGCGTCGAATTGATCGATCTGGCGCTGACCCATGGCGTCCCGGATTTCATCAGCACCCTGAAGGTCGTGCTCAGTGAAATGCAGGTCGAAAGCCATGTGCTGGCCCAGGAAATACTCGAGAAACAACCGACAGCGCTGGCCACTCTCGACGAGCTCGATGCCGCCGGCGAGCTGGGTAGACGCGAGCTGCTCAGCCATGACCAGTTCAAGGTTCTCAGTCGTCAGGCGCGGGC
Organism: Pseudomonas sp. RIT-562; assembly: GCF_026241895.1. GTDB lineage: Bacteria > Pseudomonadota > Gammaproteobacteria > Pseudomonadales > Pseudomonadaceae > Aquipseudomonas > Aquipseudomonas mandelii_F. Next base: position 173,846 of record NZ_JAPJIV010000005.1, read on the forward strand.
GGTTGTGCGAACGGGCGAGTGCCAGCCGTACTGCAACATCGTGCTGATCGCCGGAGTGACCTTCTAGAGATTCGACCTCACTGTTTTCCCACGCACAAGGAGTGCGCTATGCACCGCTATGCTCAGAAACTGCACCAACTGATCCGGAGTTTGCTGCTTTTGTCCTTGATTACTGCAACAGGCGCCCAGGCGGCGGAAAAGATCGACCTGATCATCGACACCGACCCTGGTGCCGACGACGTGGTGGCCTTGCTGTTTGCCCTGGCGTCCCCTGAAGAGCTGAACATTCGTGCGCTGACCACCGTGGCCGGTAACGTGCGCCTGGACAAGACTTCGCGCAATGCGCGACTGGCACGTGAGTGGGCAGGGCGCGAGGAGGTGCCGGTGTATGCCGGTGCAGCCCGGCCGATGATGCGCACGCCGATCTACGCCGAGAACATCCATGGCAAGGAAGGCCTGTCGGGTGTCACCGTGCATGAACCGAAAAAAGGCCTGGCCGAAGGCAATGCGGTCAACTACCTGATCGACACCTTGAAAGCTGCCAAGCCCCACAGCATCACGATCGCCATGCTCGGTCCGCAGACCAACCTGGCGCTGGCGCTGATCCAGGAGCCCGAGATCGTCCAGGGCATCAAGGAAGTGGTGATCATGGGCGGCGCGCATTTCAATGGCGGCAACATTACCCCGGTGGCCGAGTTCAACCTGTTCGCGGACCCGCAGGCGGCAGAAGTGGTGCTCAAGAGCGGCGTGAAGCTGACTTATCTGCCACTCGACGTGACCCACAAGATCCTCACCAGCGACGCGCGCCTGAAGCAGATCGCGGCCCTGAAAAACAATGCCAGCAAGTTGGTGGGCGATATTCTTAATGAATACGTCAAGGGCGATATGGAGCACTACGGCATGACCGGTGGCCCGGTGCACGACGCCACCGTCATCGCCTACCTGCTCAAGCCCGAGCTGTTCAGCGGTCGCGAGGTCAACGTGGTAGTCGATAGCCGCGAAGGCCCGACCTTCGGCCAGACCATCGTCGACTGGTACGACGGCCTGAAAGCGCCGAAAAACGCGTTCTGGGTTGAAAACGGTGATGCCCAGGGCTTCTTTGACCTGCTGACCGAGCGTCTGGCGCGTCTCAAGTAAGCGGCCAGTTCCCGCAGGTGCCAGCCTGCGGGAGTTACTTGCCTGGCGTGTACGCGACGCCCAGATAGTTCGCCGGGTATTTCTCGAATACCTGAGTGATAAACGACTGGGCTGCTTCGGTCCCCAGTTCCTTGACCAGAAGATCTATGCCGATGATTGCCAACTCTTCCGGGCTGCCCGGGCTATAGGAGCTGTGGCCCTGTGGCCACTTGGCCTTGATGTCGGCGTCGATACTTACGGTGGTCATGAATGGCGCTCGTGAAAGGGTGGAAGTCAGTTGGCGAAGTTAACCATTTTGCGCGACGTTTGGCACTCCGACTTAGGCATGAGGGGAGGGCTATGCGACACTTGGTCTTTGAAGATTGCCCAAGGACTACTCCGTGCAGATTGATTTGAACACGCCCGACGGCTTGACCCTCGATGCCGTTCGCCAATTGCTGGCCTCGGCCAGTGACGATGAGCACACCCAGCTGCGCGTCACCAAAGACGGAATCGCTTATATCTCCTCAGGCGTGGTCGGCGGCACCGATATCGGCGACCTGCTGTTTCGCCTGGAGACCTGGGCCAAGGGTTCCGGTTATGTCGGGCGCATCGCCGCCAGCGATGAGGTGTGGGTGATGCAGATCTATAACGCGCTGAAAGAGAACTGGCCAAATCCACCGTTTGACTACATCGACGTCTACTGAAGCTTGTTCATATCCAGTCACGATTGAACAATGATCTACAGGACGGTGCTCAGGCAAACTTGGCAATTATCCGGCCTGAGGGCAGGGTGCTATCACCGGCGGTGAAACCAATCGCCAGATTAGCGGTCGCACGATCTCAGCTTAACTATTGAAAGAGGAGGCTTCATGCCTTGGAAGCTTGCGTCACTGGGTACTTTGTTGGCCGCCACGTTGTTGGCAGGCTGCAGCAGTACGTCCTCCGAGTCGGCAACAGACCCTGTAGCGGCGACTGAAGCGGGTCACAGCCGCTGCGAAGCAAAGGCTGCCGAATTCGCCATCGGCAAGAAGGCTTCACCTGAATTGCTGGAGCAGGCGCGCACTCGCGCAGGGGCACAGAATGCCCGTTTCCTGTTGCCCGATGACATGGTCACCCTGGAATACCGCTCCGACCGCCTGAATCTCAATACCGATGCGGCCCGAGTAGTTACCCGCGTCAACTGCGGCTGACAGCTCTTTTGTTGCGCGCATAAAAAACCCCGTCACATGGACGGGGTTTTTTTAGTGCGCCAGAAACTTACTCTGGGCGAACTTGTGCAGCTTGCATACCCTTTTGGCCTTTCTCAGCCACGAAGGAAACGGTTTGGCCTTCTTTCAGGCTTTTGAAACCGTCGCTTTCGATAGCTTTGAAGTGTACGAACAGGTCGTCACCGCCACCTTGAGGAGTGATGAAGCCGAAGCCTTTTTCATCGTTGAACCACTTAACGGTGCCGGTTTGGCGATTAGACATGGTGTATCTCCAAGAAACATATATTTTTTCAGTACTGTGCTGCTCAGGCCAACTGGGCACACCGGGGTATCATAGTCGAAATGTTCGCTTTGGGAGCCCCCCGGAGAAGCTGTTTGCCCTGCAGTCACGCTTGCTTTGCTGCTCATATTGGCTGAAAGCCCCGGTTTAAAAGGCTCTCAGCCGAAAGTAAAGACGATAAAAAAAGCTTAAAAACCTGAAAAATTTGTAGGAAAAGGCGGTTTTCAGGGGCTTTTTAGTGCTCGTCTCGGCCAAAAAAGCGATCGGCCGGGCTTATTTTTTCGCCTTCGGATCGGCTTTGCAGGAGGCGATCTGGGTCAGGGCTTTCTGTTTCAGCGCGTCACTGGCCTTGTTGTCCATCAGTGCCTGGATGTCGCTGGCCGGGTACGACTTGATTGCATCGGCGCCACAGGCACAGTGGGACTTGGCAGCAGCCGCGCCGATCTGCGGCGTGGCCGCCTGGGTGCACTGAGCCATGTATTTCTCGCGCTCGCCCTTCGGCCAGTCCGCGTGGGCGGCCAGTGGCAGCAGCAGGACGACGGGGGCGACGATGGCGAATAAACGATTCAGACGCATGCGGGGATGCTCCTTGTGGGTCAATGTCTTGTTATCTGAGGGGTAAAACCCGGTTCAAGTTCAGCACTCTGGCATAAAAAGCCCTGTTTTACCCTCGCGGCGTACTGCCTGGCGTCGGCGACCGTTCATCTGTGCTAGCATGCTGCGCTCGGGCGTTTGCAGGCTCCGGATGACCTTCAGTCCCGGTGGCGGCACAGGCTCGAATAACCCTGATTTGAATCCCAGTCACTCTGGTTCGGTTTCCGGTTGGCCGCAAGGCTCCTGCCGCTGTAAGGCAGGCGTTCGTCATTGAATGGCCTGGATCGGATCTTGTACTGGCTCATCCCAACCCACGTGACCTTTGGTAGGGGTCACCACTAGGAGAGGAGGCGCCATGCCAACTATTACTCTTCCCGACGGCAGTCAACGTTCATTCGATCACCCGGTTTCCGTAGCCGAGGTCGCCGCATCCATTGGTGCAGGCCTGGCCAAAGCCACCGTGGCCGGTAAGGTCAATGGCCAGCTGGTCGACGCCAGCGACATCATCGACAGCGATTCCACGCTGCAAATCATTACGCCAAAGGATGAAGAGGGGCTGGAGATCATTCGCCACTCTTGCGCCCACCTGGTTGGCCACGCGGTCAAGCAGCTGTACCCGACGGCCAAGATGGTCATCGGTCCGGTCATCGACGAAGGCTTCTATTACGACATCGCTTTCGAACGTCCTTTCACCCCGGACGACCTGGCCGCCATCGAACAGCGCATGCAGCAGCTGATCGAGAAAGATTACGACGTGATCAAGAAAGTCACTCCGCGCGCCGAAGTGATCGAAGTTTTCAAGGCCCGTGGCGAAGACTACAAGTTGCGCCTGGTCGAGGACATGCCGAACGAACAGGCCATGGGCCTGTACTATCACGAAGAATATGTCGACATGTGCCGCGGTCCGCACGTGCCGAACACCCGCTTCCTGAAATCCTTCAAGCTGACCAAGTTGTCCGGCGCCTACTGGCGCGGCGATGCCAAGAACGAGCAGTTGCAGCGCGTCTACGGTACTGCCTGGGCGGACAAGAAGCAGCTGGCGGCTTACATCCAGCGCATCGAAGAAGCTGAAAAACGCGATCACCGCAAGATCGGCAAGCGTCTGGGCCTGTTCCACACCCAGGAAGAGTCGCCGGGCATGGTGTTCTGGCACCCGAACGGCTGGACTTTGTACCAGGTGCTCGAGCAGTACATGCGCAAGGTTCAGCGCGACAACGGTTACCTGGAGATCAAGACTCCGCAAGTCGTTGACCGCAGCCTGTGGGAAAAATCCGGGCACTGGGCCAACTACGCCGACAACATGTTCACCACCCAGTCGGAAAACCGCGACTACGCGATCAAGCCGATGAACTGCCCGTGCCACGTGCAGGTGTTCAACCAGGGCCTGAAAAGCTACCGCGAGCTGCCGATGCGCCTGGCCGAGTTCGGTGCGTGCCACCGCAACGAGCCATCGGGTGCGCTGCACGGCATCATGCGCGTGCGTGCCTTCACCCAGGATGACGCCCACATCTTCTGCACCGAAGAGCAGATGCAGGCCGAGTCAGCAGCGTTCATCAAGCTGACCATGGACGTCTATGCCGATTTCGGCTTCAAAGACGTCGAGATGAAGCTGTCCACTCGTCCGGAAAAACGCGTTGGTTCCGACGAGCTGTGGGATCGCGCCGAGGCGGCATTGGCTGCAGCCCTTGATAGCGCGGGCCTGCCGTACGATCTGCAACCGGGCGAGGGCGCTTTTTATGGTCCGAAGATCGAATTCTCGCTGAAAGATTGCCTTGGCCGCGTCTGGCAGTGTGGTACCCTGCAGCTCGATTTTAATCTGCCTGTCCGTCTGGGAGCCGAATACGTCTCCGAAGACAACAGTCGCAAGCACCCGGTTATGTTGCACCGGGCGATCCTCGGATCCTTCGAACGTTTCGTCGGAATCCTGATCGAGCACTACGAGGGCGCGTTCCCTGCGTGGCTGGCTCCGACCCAGGCAGTGATCATGAACATCACTGACAAGCAGGCTGATTTCGCCGCTGAAGTTGAAAAAACTCTCAACGAAAGCGGATTTCGTGCCAAGTCTGACTTGAGAAATGAAAAGATCGGCTTTAAAATCCGCGAGCATACTTTGCTCAAGGTTCCCTATCTCTTGGTTATCGGAGATCGGGAAGTCGAGATGCAGACTGTCGCTGTGCGTACTCGTGAAGGTGCTGACCTGGGCTCGATGCCCGTCGCCCAGTTCGCTGAGTTTCTCGCGCAAGCGGTTTCCCGGCGTGGTCGCCCAGATTCGGAGTAATTACTATTAAGCGTGAAATGAGACAAGATAAACGAGCTGCACCGAAAGCCCCGATCAACGAGAATATCTCGGCACGCGAGGTTCGGTTAATTGGGGCTGAAGGCGAGCAGCTTGGGATTGTGTCAATTGAAGACGCGCTTCTTAAGGCTGAAGAAGCCAAGCTCGATTTGGTGGAAATTTCCGCCGATGCTGTACCTCCTGTCTGCAAGCTGATGGACTACGGCAAATCGATCTTCGAAAAGAAGAAGCAGGTTGCCGCAGCCAAGAAAAACCAGAAGCAGATTCAGGTTAAAGAAATCAAGTTTCGTCCAGGGACGGAGGAAGGGGATTACCAGGTAAAACTGCGCAACCTGGTACGTTTCCTGAGTGATGGGGACAGGGCCAAGGTATCCTTGCGATTCCGCGGCCGTGAGATGGCCCACCAGGAGCTGGGGATGGAACTCCTCAAGCGAGTTGAAGGTGACTTGCTCGAGTACGGTTCGGTCGAACAGCATCCTAAGATGGAAGGACGCCAACTGATCATGGTCATCGCCCCGAAAAAGAAGAAGTAATCAATAGGGCACGGCAGGCCTTCTGATTATGTTTATCAACTGAATGCGGAGTATCCGAACATGCCAAAAATGAAAACGAAAAGTGGTGCTGCTAAGCGGTTTCTGAAAACTGCTAACGGTATCAAGCACAAGCACGCTTTCAAGAGCCACATCCTGACTAAAATGTCGACCAAGCGTAAGCGTCAACTGCGCGGTAGCAGCTTGCTGCATCCGTCTGACGTGGCAAAAGTCGAGCGCATGCTGCGCCTTCGTTAATTTTAGTCAAGAATAGAGGAAGTAACTCATGGCTCGTGTAAAGCGTGGCGTCATTGCCCGTAAACGTCACAAAAAAATTCTGAAACTTGCTAAAGGCTACTACGGCGCTCGTTCGCGCGTATTCCGTGTTGCCAAGCAAGCGGTAATCAAGGCAGGCCAATACGCCTACCGTGACCGTCGTCAGAAAAAACGTCAGTTCCGCGCTCTGTGGATCGCTCGTATCAACGCTGGTGCACGTATCAACGGTCTGTCCTACAGCCGTTTCATCGCCGGCCTGAAAAAAGCGTCCATCGAGATCGACCGTAAGGTTCTGGCTGATCTGGCAGTGAACGAAAAAGCGGCGTTTGCTGCGATTGTCGAGAAAGCTAAAGCCACCTTGGCTTAAGTACCCCCGACAGTCACCCTGCCTCACCTTTGTGGGGCCAGGTGTTAAACGTCATAAATAGGGGAAGAGCCTTCAAGCTCTTCCCCTATTTTGTATCTGGAGTCTGTACATGGAAAACCTGGATGCGCTCGTCTCTCAAGCACTAGAGGCTGTGCAAAGCGCTGAAGATATCAATGCCCTGGAGCAAATCCGGGTTCACTACCTTGGCAAGAAGGGCGAATTGACTCAGGTGATGAAGACCCTGGGGAATCTGCCGGCAGAAGAGCGTCCGCAAGTCGGCGCCCTGATCAACGTTGCCAAGGAGCGTGTCACAGAGGTTCTCAATGCCCGCAAGGCACTGTTTGAAGAGGCCGACCTGGCCGCCAAACTGTCTGCCGAGTCCATTGACGTGACCCTGCCTGGCCGCGGCCAGACCTCGGGTGGTCTGCATCCGGTTACTCGTACTCTGGAACGAATCGAACAGTTCTTCACCCACATCGGCTACGGCATTGCCGAAGGCCCTGAGGTCGAAGACGACTATCACAACTTCGAAGCGCTCAACATCCCAGGCCATCACCCGGCCCGGTCGATGCATGACACCTTCTATTTTAATGCCAACATGTTGCTGCGCACCCATACCTCGCCGGTACAGGTACGCACCATGGAATCGAAACAGCCGCCGATCCGCATCGTCTGCCCAGGCCGTGTGTACCGCAGCGACTCCGATATCACCCACTCGCCGATGTTCCACCAGGTCGAAGGCCTGCTGGTCGATCGCGACATCAATTTCGCCGACCTCAAAGGCACGATCGAAGAGTTCCTGCGGGTGTTCTTCGAAAAAGAGCTGGCCGTGCGTTTCCGTCCTTCGTACTTCCCGTTCACCGAGCCATCCGCTGAAGTCGACATGGAATGCGTGATGTGCAGCGGGAAAGGCTGCCGTGTCTGCAAGCAGACTGGCTGGCTGGAAGTCATGGGCTGCGGCATGGTTCACCCGAACGTGCTGCGCATGTCCGGCATCGACCCGGAAGAGTTTTCGGGCTTTGCCTTCGGCATGGGCGTCGAGCGTCTGGCCATGCTGCGTTACGGCGTGAACGACTTGCGTCTGTTCTTCGACAACGACTTGCGGTTCCTCGCGCAATTTCGCTAGTCGTAACGAATTCTTAGGAGAGCAGGATGAAATTCAGTGAACAATGGCTGCGTGGCTGGGTAAGCCCGCAGGTAAGTCGCGACGAGCTGGTTGCTCGTCTGTCGATGGCCGGTCTTGAGGTCGACAGCGTTACGCTGGCCGCCGGTGAATTCAGTGGCGTGGTGGTGGGCGAAGTACTGAGCACCGAGCAGCATCCGGACGCCGACAAGCTGCGCGTGTGCCAGGTCAGCAATGGCGCTGAGACCTTCAAGGTCGTGTGCGGTGCGCCAAACGTGCGCCCGGGCCTGAAGATCCCATTCGCCATGATCGGCGCCGAGCTGCCGGGCGACTTCAAGATCAAGAAAGCCAAGCTGCGGGGCGTCGAGTCCAACGGCATGCTGTGCTCGCAAGCCGAGCTGCAGGTTGGTGAAGGCAACGACGGCCTGATGGAATTGCCGGTCGATGCACCGGTCGGCCAGGACATCCGTGAATACCTGGGCCTGGACGACGCCAGCATCGAGGTCGACCTGACCCCGAACCGCGGCGACTGCCTGTCCGTGGCCGGCCTGGCCCGTGAAGTCGGCGCGCTGTACGCCGCCGAAGTCACCCGTCCGGTCGTGGCCAGCGTGCCAGCCGTGCACGACGAAGTGCGCTCGGTTGAAGTCCTGGCGCCTGCCGCTTGCCCGCGTTACCTGGGGCGGGTGATCCGCAACGTCGACCTGTCCAAGCCGACTCCGCTGTGGATGGTTGAGCGCCTGCGTCGTTCCGACGTGCGCAGCATCGACGCCGCCGTCGACATCACCAACTACGTGATGCTGGAACTGGGTCAGCCGCTGCACGCTTTCGATCTCGCCGAAATCAATGGCGGCATCCGTGTGCGCATGGCTGAAGAAGGCGAGAAGCTGGTACTGCTCGACGGTCAGGAAGTCAGCCTGCGTAGCGATACCCTGGTCATCGCCGACCACACCCGCGCCCTGGCTATCGCCGGCGTCATGGGTGGCGAGCACAGCGGCGTCAACACCGCGACCACTCGTGACGTGTTCCTCGAAAGCGCCTTCTTCGACCAGATCGCCGTCGCTGGCAAGGCCCGTTCCTACGGCCTGCACACCGACGCCTCGCACCGCTACGAGCGTGGCGTGGACTGGCAACTGGCCCGTGAAGCCATGGAGCGCGCCACCGGCCTGCTGCTGGAAATCACTGGCGGCGAAGCCGGCCCGATCATCGAAACCGTCAGCGAACAGCACCTGCCTTCCATCGCACCAGTCACCCTGCGGGCACAGCGCATCAGCCAGATGCTCGGCATGGAAATGGAAGCGGCCGAAGTCGAGCGCCTGCTCAACGGCCTGGGCCTGAAAATTTCCGCCGACGGGGCAGGGCAGTGGCGCGTAGAAGTGCCAAGCCATCGCTTCGACATCAGCCTGGAAGTCGACCTGATCGAAGAACTGGCCCGCCTGTACGGTTATAACCGTCTGCCGGTTCGTTACCCGCAAGCCCGCCTGGCTCCGCAAGCCAAGGCCGAAGCCCGCAGCGACCTGCCGGAACTGCGTCGCCTGCTGGTCGCCCGTGGTTATCAGGAAGCGATTACCTACAGCTTCATCGATCCGAAACAATTCGAGTTGTTTAATCCAGGTGTTGAACCGCTGCTGTTGGCCAACCCGATCTCCAACGACATGGCCGCCATGCGTTCGTCGCTGTGGCCAGGCCTGGTCAAGGCGCTGCAGCACAACCTGAACCGCCAGCAGGACCGCGTCCGCCTGTTCGAAAGCGGCCTGCGTTTCGTCGGTCAGCTGGAAGGCCTCAAGCAAGAGCCGATGATCGCCGGTGTGGTGTGCGGTAGTCGCCTGCCTGAAGGCTGGGCACAAGGTCGCGACGTCGTCGACTTCTTCGACGTCAAGGCTGACGTGGAAGCGGTATTAGGCTTCGCCGGCGCACTGGATTCGTTCACGTTCGTGCCGGGCAAACACCCAGCGCTGCACCCGGGTCAGACCGCGCGCATCGAACGTGAAGGGCGCCTGGTCGGCTTCGTCGGCGCCATTCACCCGGAACTGTCGAAAACCCTCGGTCTCGACCGTCCGGTGTTCGTATTCGAGCTGGTTCTGGCCGAAGTGGCACTGGGTAAAATGCCTAAATTCCAGGAGTTATCGCGCTTTCCTGAAGTGCGACGTGACCTGGCACTGATCGCGCAGAAAGACGTCGCAGCGAGCGCAGTACTCGACGTAATCCGTGAAAATGCAGGCGAATGGCTGACAGACCTCAGGCTATTTGACGTGTATCAGGGTAAAGGCATTGATCCTGATAGAAAAAGCCTTGCAGTCGGCTTGACCTGGCAGCATCCATCGCGCACTCTTAATGACGATGAGGTGAATACCACGACGCAAAACATCCTCACCTCGCTCGAACAAAGGTTGAACGCCACGTTAAGGAAGTGACGTATGGGGGCTCTGACGAAAGCTGAGATGGCGGAACGTCTGTATGAGGAGTTGGGCCTGAATAAACGGGAGGCCAAGGAATTGGTTGAACTGTTTTTTGAAGAAATCAGGCACGCTCTGGAAGACAACGAACAAGTCAAATTGTCCGGTTTCGGCAATTTCGACCTTCGGGACAAACGCCAGCGGCCTGGCCGCAATCCGAAAACGGGAGAAGAAATCCCGATCACGGCTCGCCGTGTGGTCACCTTTCGTCCAGGGCAGAAGTTGAAGGCCCGAGTTGAGGCTTATGCTGGAACCAAGTCATAACGACGAGCTACCCGTCATCCCAGGCAAACGCTACTTCACCATCGGTGAAGTCAGCGAGCTGTGTGCGGTAAAACCACACGTGCTGCGCTACTGGGAGCAGGAGTTTCCTCAACTCAACCCCGTTAAACGCCGCGGAAACCGCCGGTATTATCAGCGTCAAGACGTGCTGATGATCCGGCAGATCCGCGCGCTTCTTTACGATCAGGGCTTCACCATCGGCGGCGCGAGACTGCGTTTGTCCGGCGACGAAGCCAAAGATGACACCACCCAGTACAAGCAGATGATCCGGCAGATGATTGCCGAATTGGAAGACGTGCTGGTGGTACTCAAGAAATAATATTTCGCTTTTAAATACTTCCAGTTTTCAAAAGCTTGCGATATATTCTTGAGCGTCCTTCGAGATGAGGGACAAGTTTCACGCCTAGTCGGGGCGTAGCGCAGTCCGGTAGCGCACTAGCATGGGGTGCTAGGGGTCGAGTGTTCGAATCACTCCGTCCCGACCATATATTTCAATGATTTAGCCCAATCTGAAAAGATTGGGCTTTTTCATGTCTAAACAAATACTCCCACATTTACTCCCACGGATATTTTGGATCTGGGTAGCGTTGCCATCCGGAAGGCGCAATTGTGTTCTGATCTCGTGTCCGGAGGCTCCCCGTGCCAAGGCAATGCTCTGAATTGACAAGTGCGTTCGTCAACTGTATTGCCCATATCGAAGGTCCGCGAGGCGAGCACCGGAGGATGGGTATTGGCGGGGTGATAGTCTCGGTTGCTGCTGAGGTGATTCAGACAATCGCTCAGGTTCCGGCAGAGGCATTAGGTATCACGCGGTTTCAGCGGCGTGACGGGGAGAGGGCTGATCAAGCGTGATCCCACTCAGCGAGCCGCAACCATCAGCAGCAACCACGGGTGGACGTGGGTATAGCATTTTGCTAGCTTCGATTCATTTCCCGTTACTCCCTAGGTGACCTTTTCGGCGTCGACTGACCCGTTTTACAGCTCTGTTGGGTACAAGCAAGTACCGCCCAGGATTGAGGTCGCGCGCAAGGACAGTCTTCCAGTCCCTTTCACATCAGTTGCGTGAGGCAAACAAGGAGTTCAGTTTGGGTATCTGGCTGGCGGCTCGCCGACTGCATCAAGGAAAATTCATCTGGCCAGGTTCTCGTCATGGTCTTCAGGTGGCGCTGAGCGACGAACAGTTACTCGCTCTGGTGCTGGGCTTGCCTTGGCAAAGAATTGGGCCAGACAACGCGATTTCCATCATGAAACGTCTGCCATGGCCAGCGTCGCCGTGCAATTGTCCGATGAGCCATCGTCGGTGTTGACCTGCTCTGGCAAAATCGGTGGCATTACTTCGCTTCCTAATCTCGACCAACTAAACCCTGAACAACTGCGCACTATCGCGGCGCAGTTGATGCAGCGCGTCGAGTCCATGGACAAGCAGATCCACCACTACAAAACGGTCAACGACAAGCTGAACCATGAGATCGCACAGCACAAGCGTTTCAAATTTGCCAAGCGCAGCGAGCAACTAAACCCGGATCAAGCCAGCCTGCTCGATGACCTGATCGACGCCGACATCGCGGCCATCGAAGCCGAGCTTGAGGCGTTGCAACCCGCTCTGGCCCCGACCGTGGCTCGGCAAAGACCTAAACGCACAGCCTTGCCGCCCGAGTTTCCACGCATGCAGATCCATCACGAACCGGACAACACGCAGTGCACCTGCGGCTGCGCCCTCAAGCGTATCGGCGAGGATGTCAGCGAGAAACTCGACTACACGCCCGGCGTGTTCACCGTCGAACAACACATCCGTGGCAAGTGGGTGTGCGATCAATGCGAGACACTGATCCAGGCACCGGTTCCCGCGCAGATCATCGACAAGGGCATCCCCACGGCAGGTCTGCTGGCCCAAGTGATGATCGCCAAATACGCTGATCATTTGCCGCTGTACCGTCAGGAAAAGATCTTTGGCCGGGCCGGCCTCGCCATCCCGCGCTCGACCTTGGCGCAGTGGGTCGGCACCTGCGGTGTGCAACTGCAACCGCTGGTCGATGCCCTGCGCGAGTGGTGCTTGAACACAGCATGGTGCACGCCGGTACAGGTGCTCATGCCCGGCGTGAAGAAAACCCATCGGGCCTACGTCTGGGCCTATGCGCCCACCGCGTCTGCCGATATCCGCGCGGTGGTGTACGACTTCAGCCCAAGCCGCTCGGGTGAACACGCTCGCGCCTTCCTGCAAGACTGGAAAGGCAAACTGGTGTGCGGCGATTTTGGTGGCTACAAGGCCAGTTTTTGCAATGGGTGTGACAGAGATCGGTTGCATGGCTCATGCTCGGCGCAAATTCTTTGACCTGCACGCCACGAACAAAAGCCAGCTGGCCGAACAGGCCTTGCGCTATATCCAGGTGCTGTACGAAATAGAACAGCAAATCCGCGACCTTGAGCCTGACGCTCGACGACGAATACGCCAGGAAAAAGCCGCACCGGCAATGGACGCCTTGCATGCCTGGATGATCGCCCAGCGCGAGCTTGTGCACGATGGCGTGGCCATCGCCAGAGCCCTGGATTACAGCCTCGAGCGCGGGACGGCGTTGTCACGTTATCTGGATGACGGCGTCGTGCCTATCGATAACAACCACATCGAGCAGCAGATCCGGCCATGGGCTCTTGGACGCAAAAATTGGCTCTTTGCAGGATCGTTGCGCAGCGGCAAACGTGCGGCGGCGCTGATGAGTCTGATCCAGTCGGCCAAGCTCAATGGGCATGACCCGTATGCTTATCTGAAGGACGTTCCGGCGCGGCTACCGACGCAGCGAGCGAGTGAGATCGCCGGGTTGTTGCCGCATAACTGGATACCGTTACGCAACCTGTAATGCCCGTTTGCTTACACTGATCTGGCGCTATACCAACGATGAAAAAGGCCTGATGCTGCACCGTTACTGGAGTTCGAAATGCTGGGGCTGCGCAATGAAACCGCAGTGCACATCGAGCACGGAACGGCAGGTTCGACGCTGGGAGCATGAAGCCATACTGGAGGAAATGCATAACAGACTGAGCAACGCGCCGGACATGATGCGATTCCGCAAGCGTACTGTGGAGCATCCCTTCGGGACACTCAAAAAATGGATGGGCGCCACGCATTCCTGACACGAAAGCTGTGCGGAGTAAGTGCGGAGATGAGTTTGAACGTCCTACAACTTGAAGTGCGTCATGAAAATTCTCGGTACCAGAGGTTTAATGAAAGCGCTGTCGGCCTGAGGAGACCCATATTTTGGCCACGCAGCAAGGTAAAAGCGGCGCTGGGGCCCCCAAGACCTAGTGATGATCCGCAGGACATGTGTGAGCTACTCAGCTAACAACCGTCGGCTCTGCGCGCCGGCAGTGCATCCGTGCGTTTTTACACACTCTGGGCCGATTGCGGCCATTCACATACAAGTACCTGGGGCTTAAATCTCAACTCCTGCATCCGTTGTACGGCGAGTTAACGGTGGCAGATGGTAGCTAGTTGCCCAGTGCGAAAAGGCAAAAAAATACCGGCGTGTGATATAAAAGCTAAGGCCCAAGCTTGCATGCCTCGCGTCAATCAACAAAGTCTCGCTGGACGAACCGTGAGTTGATGGCCAGACTGAACGATCCCAAGTTGATCGACCTACCGGCCCGGTAAATGACTGTGTTGGGGCAATCGCCCTAACGCGTGTTGCGTTAGCCCACTAAGACCTGCGGGTAGTCGGCACCGATGTCTGTCGATGAATGATAATTGCAATTAAGTCTGTCGGAACCCGCTAACCTGTAGAAAGTAATCCTGGCTCCGCGATATTGGGAGCCATTACCGTTCTGCCCGGCTAGTTCCTCATCCTGCCGGTAGACACTTAGTAGTTCAGGAGGCCTTGTGCGAGTTATCGATCGGCGAAAGGCCATGAGTATTCCGCCCATGTGGCGCCTTGCCTTTCGCCCGTTTTTTCTCGCTGGCAGCTTCTTCGCGATGCTCGCGATTCCGCTCTGGGTCGCCACCTGGACGGGCATCTGGCCCGGTTTTCAGCCAACCGGAGGCTGGCTATCCTGGCATCGCCACGAAATGCTGTTCGGCTTCGCCATGGCGATCGTCGCAGGTTTCCTGCTCACAGCTGGGCAGACCTGGACAGGGCAGCCCGGGGTTTCAGGCAAGAAGCTGATGGTGCTGGCCGGCGTCTGGCTGCTGGCACGTCTGGGCTGGCTGTTCGGATTGCCCCTGGCTCTGATGATTCCGCTGGACCTGATGTTCCTGTTCGGCTTAACCGGACTGATGGTGCGCATGCTCTGGGTCGTCAGGCAGAAACGCAACTACCCGATTATCGCCGTTCTCACCCTGATGATCTCCGCCAATGTAATGGTGCTCTGCGGAATTGCTCTAAGCGACGACGGCCTGCAGCGCCAAGGCACACTAGCCGGGCTTTGGCTGGTGGCGACGTTGATGTCAATTATTGGCGGACGCGTTATTCCCTTCTTCACTCAGCGCGGTTTGGGCCATACCACGGCTGTGAAGCCCTTGGGCTGGCTGGACGTGGCGCTGCTGGTCGGTTCCGGCCTGATCGCGGTGTTCTACGCCGCAGGTGTCGCGTTGCAGCAAAACCTGCTGCTCGGTGTACTGTTCCTCGCCATTGCCGCCGGCCACCTGCTGCGGTTGGTGCGCTGGCACGACGCCGCTATCTGGCGTGTGCCGCTGCTTTGGTCATTGCACTTGGCGATGCTCTGGCTGGTGGTTGCGGCGGCAGGTCTGGCGCTGTGGAATTTCGGTCTGTTGGACAGTTCCAGCCCGTCGTTGCATGCGCTATCGGTTGGCTCCATGAGCGGCCTGATCCTCGCGATGATCGCCCGAGTCACCCTCGGCCATACCGGGCGTTCTTTGGCGTTACCCAGTGGCATCATTGGCGCCTTCGTGCTGCTCAATCTCGGAGCCGCGTCGCGGGTGTTCCTCTCTGGCCAGTGGCCAATAATGGGCCTCTGGTTAGCGGCGATCTGCTGGGCGGTGGCCTTCGCGCTTTACATCTGGCGGTATGCGCCGATGCTGGTCAGCGCGCGGGTCGATGGCAACCCAGGCTGACCCTTGCGCAACGGCATTCCAAACACCTCTGTACCACTTGCGCCCCTAGAAAACGCTGCCCACAGACCCGGAGCGGGCAGCCTGTGGCCTGGCTGCGCATGATGGAAATGACGATGCAAAATCATCTTCAAGACCTCTTGACGACCTTCACCGAGGCTGCTGTGGACTCGGTCAGACACTTGCGCGGCGCTCGCTCTTCCGTGAGAAGCCTCTGGGTGTAGGCCAGCCACTCGTTCAAGTGCCCTGTCTGGTGAGTTCTCTACGAATGTGGCCGATCGCGCCCATGGGGTTGAGACCCTTCGGGCAAACCCAACTGCAATTGCCAATGCTTCTGCAGCGAAACACGCTAAATGGATCGTCGAGATTCGACAACCGCTCGGTCGCCGCGGTGTCGCGGCTATCCACGATGAAGCGCCAAGCCTGCAGCAGCCCCGCCGGGCCAATAAATTTCTCCGGGTTCCACCACCAAGAAGGGCACTGCGAGGAGCAGCAGCCGCAGAGGATACATTCGTAAAGGCCATCCAGCAGGGCACGCTCTGCTGGAGATTGCAGGCGCTCAGTACTTGGCGCGGGTTCTTCGTTGATTAGCCAAGGTTTGACCCGTTCGTACTGTTTGAAGAACAGACTCTGATCCACGACCAGATCGCGAATCACCGGCATTCCAGGCAACGGTCGGATGATCAGCTTGTCTGAACCGCCCAGTGCCTCCGAAACCGGGGTGATGCATGCCAGACGATTCTTACCGTTGATGTTCATGCCGTCCGAGCCGCAAACACCCTCGCGGCAGGAGCGACGGTAAGCAAGTGACTGATCGGTTTCGCGCAAATGCTCCAATACATCCAGCACCATCCGCCCGCGGAATTCATCGGCCACCGACATTGATTGCATGTAGGGCGTGGAGTCCTGTTCTTCGTTATAGCGATACACCTGTATTTCGAGCATAAATATTTCCTCGCGTTACGGTGTCGATTAGGCCGATATCAGTCGTTTGAGCCACTCTAGGAGTACGCCCGGCAGCAGTTCCGGTTTGGGCAGCAAGGCGTATTGCTGGGCCCCGAAGACTCTAGGCAGGTAGTTGGCGGCCTGGCGGTCGATGGTCAGGCAAAAGGGGTAGATGCCCTGCAACTTGGCTTCATTGACGGCCTGGCGCATGTCCTCGACGCCGTAACGGCCTTCGTAGTCGTCAACATCATTAGGTTTGCCATCGGAGAGCAGCAACAGCAGCCGGTGCGTGGCCGGCTCCTTCATCAGCAGGCCGCTGGCGTGACGAATCGCGGCGCCGGCGCGGGTGTAGCGTTCCGGTTCGAGCCCAGCGATGCGCTGGCCGATTTCCTCGCTGTAGTGCTCGTCGAATGCCTTGATGCTGCGCAGCGTCACCATGCCCGGCCCTTCGCCGGAAAAGGTCTGCACGCTGTAGCGTTCGTCCAAGCCTTCGAGCGCCATGCACATCAGCAACAGGGCTTCGCGCTCGACGTCGATGATGCGCCGGTTACTTGATAGCCAACCGTCGGTGGAGCCGCTGGCGTCGATTAGCAGCATGATGGCCATGTCACGACGTGCGCTGCGCTGCGATTGGTAGACGGCCTGGGGCATGTCCAAGCCGGCACGCGCTTCACCCAAGGCGTCGATATAGGCGTCCAGATCCAACTCGTCGCCATCCAGTTGGCGGCGCAGACGTAGCCGGCGGGCGCGCAGCATCTCGAATTGGCGGCGAATGGCGTCGAGCATCGATCGATGGGTTTCCAGTGTTTGCGTGACCCACTGCGATGTTCCCAACGGGGCCGGCAAGAGATGAACTGTGGTGCCGGGGTTGCGATAGCTGCCGCGTTTGTAGTCCCATTCGGGATAACTGAGCTGTTCGGCATGGCTTTCCGACTTGTTGCCGGCTTGCAGGCTGCAGGCATCCGGCGGATCGTCGGAAACAAGAACTTCCTTCGGACTGCCCGGGGTACGCACCAGGCGCGCTTCGTTGAGCTCGGATAGAGAGTCGGCGTATTCCTCGGCCGGGGTGGCCTCGTCGCGGTCGGTGGGGCGTTGCATGCCCATCGGATCTTCCGCCTGCTCCAGCGGAGGAGAGGGTTGCACCATCCAGATGCCATCCGGCTGTTCCTCGTCTTCGCCTTCCACCGCTTCGCGCACCTCGGGGCGGCGTGACAGGCGGGCGCCGTGCGGGTTGGTTGGCGCGGGGTCGGGTTCGCTGCGGTTGTCATTGTCGTGTGAGCGACTGTCGGGAGCCGAACGCAGGTCTCCCGTCCAGTGATCAAGCAGCAGGGGTTGCTTGCCCGGCTGCGCCGATGGCTGTCCGTCATCCAACGTGATTGCCAGGTGGCGCGCCTGAATCAGTGCGTCGTCGGGTGTGACGGGTGGATGCAATCCAGCGATGGGCTCGCCACAGCGCTGCTGCAATACTTGCCGAAGCAAGCGCTCCAACGGCTGACGGGATGGAGAGAACTGACTCAGCGCCGGCCTTTCGCTCAAGGCTTGCCGGCGCAATCCGTTCAGGGCATCGGCGATACCCGGCAGACGTTCAAGCAGCTGAAAGTCTGCGGCCCAGGCTTCGAGCAGCAGATAAAGACTGCGTTGCAGCGGTGTATCCAAGGCGTCGTGGAGCGTGGCGCTGCCACGCCAGGCACGCATCGCCTGTTGCAGAGCGAGGGTGCGATACCGCGGGAGCGCTTGTTGAAAATCCGCGATGCCCAAATGAGCAGGCAGCCAGATACGCACCCCGTCGGTGGCGGGCACGGCGGTTTGTCGATAGGGGCGTTCGACACGCTGAAAGAGTTTGGCCAGCAGTGTCGGCGGCGCCGGTGGCTGAGCGATGCGCAGCGGATAGCTGCAACCGAAGACCGCGTGAGTTAACAGGTCGAGTCGCTCGGCCACATCCTCCAGAGCGATGGGTCTCGCCGTATTGAGCGCGTTGCGTCGGCGTTGCCAGAGCCGTTGTACGTACACGGTGGCATGGCGGGCGACGTCGCTGATGACGTCTTCGGCTTCGGCCATCAGACGAAGGTCATGTCGACCAGATCATGCATGGCGCCCACCAGTGTGGCATCGTCGGACAGCGGCGAAATTAGCGCGGCGTTGCAGGCTGCGCGCGCCGGGATGCCGCTGGCGATCAGACGGGCGGTGGCGATCAGCAAGCGAGTGCTCGGTACTTCGGCGAGGCCACGATCATGCAATGCGCGCAACCGCTGGCACAGCGAGACGAGGGCGGTGGCGATGGCGTGGTCGGCGCCGCTCTCGCGCATTACGATGCGTGTCTCTCGCTCAGGGGAGGGAAAGTCGAAATCCAACGCGACGAAGCGTTGCCGGGTGCTGGGTTTGAGATCCTTGAGCATGCGCTGATAACCAGGATTGTAAGAGACCACCAGCTGGAAGCCGGCCGCAGCCTCGAGGGTTTCGCCGGTTTTGTCCAGCGGCAGAATGCGTCGGTGGTCAGTGAGCGGGTGGAGCACGACTATGGTGTCCTGGCGCGCCTCGACCACTTCGTCCAGGTAGCAGATAGCGCCTTCGCGCACCGCTCGGGTCAGCGGCCCGTCGACCCAGCGGGTACCTTGGTTACCGATCAGAAAACGTCCGATCAGGTCACTGGCAGTCATGTCGTCGTGGCAGGAAATGGTCACCAGCGGACGGCCCAGGCGCCAAGCCATATGCTCTACGAAACGGGTCTTGCCGCAGCCGGTCGGGCCTTTGAGCATGACGGCCAACTGCCGTGCGTGGCATTGCTCGAAAATCATCACTTCGTCGCCGCTGGCTTCGTACCAGGGCGCTTCATCGGCGTGTTTGGCGACCGGTCCGGAGCCGGCCATTCGCAGATCGGTCACAAGCCTGGCCTTGCGGCGCTAGTGGTGGTTATCGGCAGCGGTTCACTGTCGCCCACACTCAGGCGCGGCGGGAAGCGGAAGAAGTCGTAGATGAACATGCCAACGCCAAGGGCGAAGAGCGATCCAGTCGCTACCAGCATCAGGAAATGCACCTGGATCTTCAGCTGGGTATCGAGATAACCCATGCCGAGGATGCGCTCCAAGTAGACCTGGCCGATTCCCGCCGTACCGAACGACAGGGTCATGCCAAACATCCCGGCCAGCTGCAACCAGAACGCCCAGTAGCCGAGGTTAGTGCCGTCCACATTCTCGCGGCGGGTGATCGAGGGCATAGCGTAGGTGATCATCGCCAGTACGATCATCACGTATGCGCCGTAGAAGGCCGCATGTCCGTGCATGGCGGTGATCAGGGTGCCGTGAGTCCACTTGTTGACGCTGGGAAAGGTATGCGCAAGGCCTAGCAGGCCGGCGCCGAACATCGTGAACAGCGCGCTCCCAATGGTCCAGTGCAGAGCCAGTTTGTTCGGGTGTGCAAGCCCGGAGCGGCGCATAGCGTAGTAGGCGTACATCGCCATGCCCACCAGTGCGACTGGCTCCAGCGCGCTGAATAAGCCGCCGATCGGCAGCCAGTAAGTGGGTACGCCGATCCAATAATAGTGGTGCGCGGTACCGATAATTCCGGCGATGAAAACCAGGCCGACGATCACATACAGCCACTTTTCCATCACCTCGCGATCGGCGCCGGAGAGACGGATCAGCAAGTAGGCAAGGAAGCCGCCCTGGATCATTTCCCACACGCCCTCGACCCAGAGATGGATGGTCCACCAACGGTAGTAGATCGACACCACATAATTCTCGTAATGCAGCAGGGCCGGCAGATAGAGCACTGCCGCGCTACCCAAGCCGAGCAGTAACACGCCCTCGGTGGTGGTGAAGCGGCCGGATTTCTTGATCGTCATGCCGATGTTGTAGAGGAAGATCAGCATGCAGATAACAATAACGATCTTGTGCGGTAACGGCTGCTCGAGCAGTTTGTTCCCGGTGCCATAACCGAACAGATAACCGATGACGGCAGTGACACCCATTACTGTCCACAAACCGAGCTGGATGTAGGCGAGTTTGGTGCTGTACAGCTCAGTGCGTGATTCGTCCGGCACCATCCAGTAGGTTGCACCCATGAAGCCGGTCAGTACCCAGACGATCAGCAAGTTGGTATGAATCGTCTTGGTGACGTCAAATGGCAAGATGTTTAGCAACGGATCCGGACCCAGGTACTTGGCTGCCGAGAGCAGTCCGAACACCAGTTGCAATCCAAAAAGTACCATTGCGATGGCAAAGTACCAGTAAGCGACCGACTGTGATTTATAACGCATTGCCCACCCCTGAAAAATAATGTCCGGTCAAATCGTCGACAGCTCTAACACGACCTTGTTATTTGAACGTGGCCAGGTAGGCGGCCAGTTGGTCGATCTGCTCGTCGGTCAAAGACTCGGCGTAGTTGTTCGGCATGAATGAAGTACCGCCTGCTGAGTACATCTCGCCAGGGTGCAGATAGGCACTGGGCTTGGTGATCGACTCGCGGATATAGGCTTCCACGCTGTCGGCGCTCCCCGCATATTCCGGCGAGGCTATGGTTTCTAGCGCGCGGGTAGCAATCCCGGCCAGTGTCGGGCCGGCGAGGTTCACGCCGGGGGCGATCGAATGACAGGCGTTGCAGACTGGTGTGGCGGTGCCGAACAGCGCTTCGCCAAGAGCTATCGGGTCATCGCTACCACTGACCGGACGGGCGCCGGGTGGCATGGGGTCGGTGGTTCTGCCGGGACCTGAAGCATCCTGCTGCGCGACTGTGAGAGTAGTGCCTGGAATAGAGGACCCGGTTACCAAGATTGGGCGCGGTGGCCAGCCCTGGTTGTCGACATTGGCGACCCAGTCGAAAAAGGCGATCAGGTCCGAGATTTCCTGGTCGTTCAGATTTGGCTGGGGCATCAGCCGGCGATGCCGTTTCTCATCATAGAATTTTGACGGGTCTTTCAGGAACGCGGTCAGGTACGGCGCGCCGCGATGTTGAGAGATCTTTGTCAGATCCGGCGCGTAATAGGCGCCTTCGCCAAAGATGGTGTGGCAGTTGATGCAGTTATTCTCATGCCAGACATCCTTGCCGCGAGTAACGGCCGGCGTGATGTTCTCGGAATGTGTCAGTGCCGGGAATTGCCGGTGGGTGTCCAAGGTCATGCCCAGGAAAGCCACAGCAGCGATGGCTGTGGAGATCACAGCGAACAGGCGAGTTTGGCGTTTGTTCATGGGATGCTCTCAGAGACGTGTTACACGCCGATACCGGTCCAGTAATAGATGCCGATGGCGCCGGCATAGACAGAGGCCACAAGCATGAGCGCGATGACCGCGAAACTGAGAATTCTGAAAGTCTTTTCCAACGCAGATCTCCTATTTCAGTGCGGTTAGCGGTGAATGGACGAAGCGTCGCTTTTCATTAGGCACAAGTGAGTGCAGTGGCCGTATCGGTGCCGTGCCGCGCTGATCGTTCGCGTGTTGGAGATAGACTATCGGTCCGGCAGTCGAAAGATAGTCACCAGAACGATCGCGTCGGTAAGAGCGTGCAAGGCATGCTCCGCCCCACCTTCGACGTACATCAGATCGCTTTCGCTCATCGTCTGCCAGACCCCACCTGCCCGGACTTCGACCGAACCCTGATGACAGTAAAGCGTGATAGGACCAGCGACAGCGTGAGGCGGAAGCTCTTTGCCAGCTTTCAGAATCAAACGCATTAGCTCGATCTCTGGGCTGCTGACGAGCGCTTGGGAGATCGGGGCCTGCGATGAGTCGACTGAGCTGAGCAGACTGACCACCTCAGCCGATTTGGCATGTTTTAAAGCCACGTTTATATCCCATTGTTATAGGAGGGTAGTCGCTGATCAGGCCTATGGCCACAACCGAAACGATTCAGGCTACTTTCTACGATCAATGTCAAAGCCCTACGGCCGATAGTAGGACGACTTCACCAGGGTGTATACCTAATACCGTCTAATCGCTCGGGTAATCGTCGTCCATATATGGGTGCCTTTTTGCATGATCGAATGATGGCCGAGCAAATGCTCCAGTTCTGGTAGTATCGATGTAGAAGGAACAGAAAATAATGACCGTGAAACATGCCGATTCTTTTGGTTGCAAAATCATCTCGATAACGAGTCAGACACAGAAGGTGTGGGTGCGGATATCTTTAGACCGAGCTTTAGACCTTCCCCGTCAGTAAAAGGTAGCTTCGCGAACGGTCGATCATAATCGGTCATGGTCGCATATACCCGGCGTAGGAACCCCGTGGATGATCTAGACATCAGCGTAGGGTGAGACCTCCACACCCCCGCATGAGAGTGTGCAAAAATATTTCATGCTTAAAATCAAGGGCTACTGTCACCAGTAGCCCTTTTTCTTTGCCTTTCACAAAATCGTGTAACGCTAAAAAAGCAATTCGCCATGACGGTGCTTATTGAGCGATTTGGCGTCGGTGTGCATGGATTTCCTGAGCATCTGACCATCGATGAGGGCAACACTCACTAACATGTCGCTTGGATTCATATACCCCGATAAAGGCCGAGTCTGCGCAATACCCCAGCCATGCAAGATGAGTTGGCGGAACGCTTACGTTTGTAATGCAGACGCGCTTGCCAAGACTCTTGTTGTCTTTGTCGGTCCCGACAGGGGATGTCGTGTGGAGCTCAAGCATCGAATGCCCACCGCCTCGACTGGGGCCAGCGCGTCACAGTGCGGCCACGACTGTCAGCTTTTGGCCGGCAGACTGTTGCGGATGAGTAAGATCTTGATGAAGTTTTAAAGCGAATGCCTCGCAGACGTAGCTACCCGCCGGGACGTTGACCTGCAACAGAAACGGATCCTGTCAGTGCAGTGATTCAGTGGGTAACGGCTGGAAGCTGGCTCAACAGACGGGCTAGATCGTGCCAGGGTGCAGACCGTACCCGGCAGCCGCACAAGCGGGCAAATGATCAAAGGGTTCATGCGCCAGGCTGATCGACTGTGTCGCCTGGCACTGGGTGCAGATCACGAAATCTCCCATAAGGCTCCATCGCCCCGCCCAGCCAATTTGCCGCTCACAGAGCAGTTTACTGCGATCAAGCGCCACGCAATGCGTGAATACCGCGTCCTTCGTCATGCAAGAGCTCCTTGCAGGGGATGAGGCGAACTTACCGGTTCATTCCCTTGAGCCCAGCAGGCGGATGACAGTCGGCTGTAAATCTGCCGACTAAACTTCTACCTGGAACACCCGGATGCCTGCCGCCTCGGCAAAGCGCCCACCGCCGTCAGGCTCGCCCGGGTGCGCAGCGCTTCGCGGCGTGAGCGCACGGGCAGCCAGCGACTTCCGGCCCCGCCCAGACGGACGGCCAACATCCACTTCTCGTCATGACGATTGACCAGTACATCGCGCACCGCACCGCCCTCGAGCATGGCGCGCAGCGCGTCTTCGTGGATACCTTGGCGCATGATTACGCATGCTTCCTGATCCGGTCTGTAAAGTCACTGACCTGCTCAGGTGACAGACAGTCCAAGTCACCGAAGCGCTCCAGATGCTGGATCATCGCTTCATGACTCCCCGGTTGACCGGCGACAATCCGTCGACAAGTTTTTTCAAGGATTAGCCGCGCCATTTGTGGGTTCTCGATGCTCGACGGATCGAACGCCAGCGCAATCGTGGTGGCCAGTTCACCCAAATCGGGGTCGATGCGTTGCAGTGCTCGCAAGGCGTTCAGTTGCCGGGCGGTGATCGGTAACGACACTAGCTTTCCTCCAGTCCATCGACCTGCCAACACCATGAGCACCGGTAAGGGTAGACCAGACTGCCGGGCTCTGGTTTTAAGCGAGCACAAAAAGCCCGCCGCAGCGAGCTCGTCTGTAGGGGGTGGTTTGACGAATGTCCCGTTATGCGCCCTTTGGCAGGCCTTCATTTTGGCTGAAGGCCTGAGCATCAGCCGCTGTGATCTCGCGGAGCACCTTACATGGGTTTCCGACTGCCACCACGTTCGCGGGCAGAGAGCGTGTAACAACACTTCCTGATCCGATCACTACGTTGTCACCAATGCTCACGCCGGGAAGGATGGAAACACCGGCGCCGATCCATACGTTGTGACCAATGTGAATCGGGAGTGCGTACTCTAGGCCTTCGTTTCTGCGGGCAGCATCAAGCGGGTGCCCCGCTGTATAAAGACCCACATTAGGGGCTATAAAAACATTGTCGCCAATCGTGACCTTGGCGCCGTCGAGGATCACCAGATTGGTGTTAGCGTAAAAGTTTTTCCCAATTTCAATGTTGTAGCCGTAGTCACAGTAAAATGGACCTTCGATGGTGAAGCCATCATCAATTCGGGCGACGATGGCCTTTATGAGTTGGGTACGGGCTTCCGTGTCGCTGGGTCGGGTACTGTTCAATTCGAAAAGTTTGTCTTTGACCTCAGCTCGCTGCTTCAGCAATTCCATGTCGTGATTGGCGTTGTAAAGAAGCCCCGCCGCCGCTTTTTGCATCTCATTTATATTTTTCACCCGTGTAGTTCGATCAGGCTTGCCAGGTACCAGTTAAACATATGGATCCGTTGGTCGAACCGCTACCTGCTCACTTCGAGCAGATGAGTTGATCTCCCTCAGACTAAAAACAAATCGGTCACGGCGCCCCCCTTGCTCATGCAGCTGGATGGGCATAGGCCCCGTCGGCATGGATTGCGTCATCCCGACTGCACCCGATGAAACCACGTAATAAGGACCGGTAGCCCTATACAAATCGCGGTTTCCATAGTGTTGCGACGTAATAAGAAAATCTGTAACACATTGATTCATATGTATAAAGCATCCTTCCTGTAATCAGTTGCTCTGCCTCGGTGCAGAACAATCTTCACCACTTGGAAGTCGTCGAAAGTGAGCGAAACTTGGTCGACTCCGCCAGATGCGAACGGCAGCAATCGACCGATTCTGTTGAAAAAGTAGCTCCTCTGGCTGACCTCCGGCAAAATCTCTGCATTGGTCGGAGGGGGATCACGCAGCATGATGGGACAGTTATCGAGTGGGCAGGATCGGCTGTTTTACTCGTTCAACCTTGAAGATCACATTCCAGCCAATCACCTTCTGCGCAGCATTGATCGGTGTCTCGATCTGAGCGACCTGCGCCATTACCTCGCCGATTTCTATAGCCCGATTGGGCGTCCGTCGATTGATCCCGAACTAATGATTCGCATGCTGATCGTGGGCTATTGCTACGGCATTCGCTCAGAGCGGCGGTTGTGCGAAGAGGCCCATCTGAACCTGGCGTATCGCTGGTTCTGCCGGTTGAGCCTTGAAGATGAAGTCCCCAACCACTCGACCTTTTCCAAGAATCGACACGGCCGTTTTCGGGACAGCGATTTGTTTCGCTGGTTGTTCAATGAGGTGCTGCGTCGCTGCATGGACGCAGGTTTGGTCAAGGGCGAAGGGTTTGCCGTGGACGCTAGCATCATCAAGGCGGATGCGAGTCGGCAGCGCGGCGTACCGGGTGACGAACCGGTTAACCGTTCCGTTGTCCGGGTTTGTCACAGGCATTGTTCTGCCACAAAAATCCACGAAGGACTTGTCTCCAGGGAGGTGGATCTGTCGCATGCTCAGCTTTTGCTTGTTGACCCATTCGCGGTATGCGGTAGTTCCGCACATACGGATCTGTGCGGGGGGTAGCAGGTAACTGCCATCCCTACCGCGACCAGTTCTGCGCCCAGTTCCACAGTTACTCCTTTCGTTTTTGGCAGTCCTGAGATGTCGGCTATTAGCAACAACAAACGTTCCTGAGACTGAGGCGGCGTTGATCAATGGCTCAGGGTTCCAGTTAGCCTGGCTCAATGGACACAGCATGCCTCGCGATGGTCGTAGCGGGTGAATTGTTCGCGGTCACAAGCATCCTGCAACTGAGTCATGTATCCCGGAACGACTCCCCGATTGGGTCTTTGGTTGGGCACAGGCGTGACATCGCTCCATATCAGGGCGGCATCTCGAGGCTGGCAATCAATCAAGGAGCGACTGGTACTGCCGATATAGAGCTATCAAGACTTCGGCGCAGGTGATCGATGTCCGCTAGCGGGAAACGTTTGAGTGAGTAAGCTGCCAAGAAATTACGCGGTTCTTCTGTTTTGTCTGGTGTTATCAGGTTGCTCCAGTCTATTTTCCGGCAGTCGTGAAGTGCCGATTTCCGAAGAGCAGAAAACCAGGCTTCATGACTTGGGGGGAATGTCCTCTTTCATATTGCCGAGGGTCAACGATGGCGAGTCGGGTGTATATACCCTGGTCGTGGCGTTTGATGGCACCAACAACGACCTCTTCAATACTCCTGACTCGGAAAACGCCACGGTGGTTGGCAGGCTTTATCAGGATGTTGTCGATGAAATTCGCAAGGGGAGTGAAAAGGCATCTATCCCTGTGGATGCTTTGTCGGCGATTTACTATCGGGGTCCGGGTTGTCCTTCCTGGGTGGCATGCCCCTTTGATTCGGCGATTGGCTGGAGTACCTGGTTGTCGGCCCGTCGCGCCGTGGCCGACGTACAGTCCAAAATTGCGAATCTGGATTCCGGGGTCAGGGAGATTCGTGTCGTTGTCATCGGCTTCAGTCGGGGGGCGGCGACGTCTCGATATTTCCTTAATCTGTTGGCCAGTAAGCCGTTGGTTAACGTGTGGGGTGAAGCGCTGACAGTGCGGTCCTACGCGTTGTTGTTCGATACGGTAGCGACCGGGATGGCGAACTATCTGGATCTGGCGTTACCAGCGAATCTGGAGTTCGCGTACCACTTTGTGGCTCAGAACGAAACTCGCAAGTTTTTCGGGCTGGTGGTCGATGCCGATGAGGGCTACGAAAGTAATCCTCTGGCGAAACTGTTTTACTTTCCGCAGCGGATTGTGACGATTGAAGTACCGGGAGCGCACTCGGACTTGGGCGACTCGTACAAAAAAGGTGCCGGCATGGCGGTCACGCAGTATGCCCGAATGACGATGGCAAGGATGGGATTGAGGCCAAACTTGAAAAACTACAATTGCGCCTTGCCTGAAAACAGTGAGCAGCCAGGCTGTCGCGTGCTGGATGAAGGGCTCCATGACTCACGGGGTACGATTGATCTTCTGCTGAGAGTGCCATCGCCTTATGGTTGTTTCAAATACCGTGAGAAAACCGTGAGGCCTAGTCAGATGAATCTCGACGATGCGATGAATCTGACGTTGCGGCGCTATGACGGCATTGGGAATTTCCCGTTGGATAATGGAAATCTCTTACGTTTTCAATGGCTGGAAAACTATCGCTTCATCAGTCTGGGTGGCCCTCATCCAGTTCTATATCCACGAATCAGTGACATCGGCTTTAATGCTGTAGTCGTGCCGGTGGGTGAGCGATTGAAAGTGGTGCTTAGAGGCGCGAATAACGATCAGGTGTACACCGTGCCCGAGCGAATTTTGCAGCGGGTGCGTGAAACATCGGGGCGTTCCGAGCTTGAACTGAATCTGATCAAGGGGGAGCCGCGCTGGATCGTCAATGGCTGCATGCCGGACGAGGACTGAGCGGCTGCCTGAGTGGACAGGCACTAACAGTGGCCCTACGTTTATCAGGATCTGTTCTGCCCCAGATCTAGACGTTAAGTGGATGGTTTCGAAAGTGTTGCCGGTACGTATTGATCAAAGATTTGTTCCCGCTCTGCTCAGTGATCGAAAGCAGTTCCAAGCCTTCCCGATACCCTAGTTCATATTTGTCTGTGAGCACCTGTTTGGAAGTGATCAGATCTTTCGATGCATCGGTCAGTGATGCGTTTGTCCACAATTCGAATGACAGCTTGCAATCCTTGTAATCAGTGTGTGCTTTGACAAAGTCGCGGAGCACGGGCAGCCGTTTATTCAGCCACTTTTCGACTTCAGCTTCGTCGACGGCACCGTTTGGCCGGTGCCCTTTGCACTCAATGAACACCAGGCTTTTCCTATCTACCTTGACCAGCACATCTATCTCAGCCCTTGCGCCTGTGGTCTGGCTTACTACCTTGTGGTTGAGAATGATGTCGATGGGCTTGTAGAACTCCCGTGCGATTTCGGCGCCTACGTATTCAAACAGGCAACCTCTGAGAGTACTCGCAGAGCCTTCGATTTTGAGAAGGGTCTGGAAGAGCTTGTCGAGTTTGTCTGGATCGCGCGCTGATTGCGCCGTTGAAGTTAACGTTTGGGTCAGTTGCTTCAGCGCCTGGGCAACCTCCGTACCCAGGAGGGTATCAATGGTGGCGGCGATCGCACCGTTGCCCTTGATACGCTTCATAGCTTCGCTTGAGTAGGAGTCCGCCACAAACATCTGCAGCATGGGGGACACCTTCGGGAAGCCTCGGACGTTCAGGCATTTCTTCATGAACGTCTCGATGCAAGCCTCAGAGACCTTGCCACCAAGGTAGATGTCGCAAACAAATGAGCCTGGCTTGATCTTGTTCTGCTCCGAGGACTTGCCGAGGAGAGGGTATAGATAGCAAGGGGCTGTCAGATCCCAGTAGTTCGGGCCAGCGCTGGGAGGATCTACATCATTTCCTCTGATGGTTACCTGGTTGTAGCCCCCAACGCCTAGCCTGCGCGCCCATTCCTTCACAGCGCTCAGCGCGAGGGTCTCTGTCACCAGCCGGGCTTTGAGGCCAGGGACATCGATGTCTTCTTCGCGAAGTGTTCCAAGGGCAACGCATTCCCCTATCCCATCGATATCAACCAACTTGGCAAGATTCGAGGCCAGAAGGTTTTCCAGGAGGCGGTCAGCATTAACCTGTTTCTTCTGCATCTTCGGAGCGCCGCATGCGGTCTTGAAATGCCCCAATGGTAAGACGCCATCTCTCTCTGTAAGGGCCAGGAGCCCGGAGTAGCAGTGGTGGTTGGATGCTTTCAGAGCTTCCAGAAGCCTGTTGGAGAACATCAACATGCCGTAGTGCATGTCGAGATACAGGAAGCGGGCACGGTGAGGAAAGACGATGCCTTTCAGCCTGCGTACCGTTGAAAAGGAGCGCCTGATTGTTTGTCTGGCGGCGTCGCTGTACATCCCATGAACGCTCATGAGCTTTTTCGTAACGTCTGTGCTGAGCTGGGGGCCATCCTTGGCGAGAATCAGCTCTACCTTGTCGGCTGTGGCCATTCTGGGACTCCTAGGAATACGGTGTCGGGGACTGCAAGAAAAGCGGGGATGTCACACTGCGCTATTTATAAGCCCGATTTACGGGCTCGGTATAGATGTTTTTCGATTGCTCCAACCGTAGCCAGTGTGGCTTGGGTTACAGAGCGGCCATGAGGAGCGTTTCTGAATTTTTGTCACCATGTTGGTAATGTCCACCAAGTATCGCGAAGTTCTCATTGGAAATGTCAGCGCTAATTTGCGGCATGGGATAAGCGCTTCGTTGGCGCATGGAAATCCTGACGTTAAGGGTTATCGCGTCCGCTTAAATATGATCTGACCCCGAAATGTTGGAGTTCGGAAGGTGTGTTCCCGGTACGCTTACGGTGGTGTGTAGGGCTCAAAAACCCATCGCATCAGATTAAAAGTTACCCACAAACCGCGTGGATATTTCTGTGGGTAACTGTCTATTTACTACGACGTATACAGGATGCAATGAATTGATCAAAAACTGAGCATCTCTGTTTTCACCAGCAGGAGTGTGGGCTTGATATTCTTCTGTATCTAGAGACGCTAGACCTTGCGATATGTGCATGTTCATTCTGGTTCAAGCAAGAGAAAAGGATTGTCGGCAGGCATCGTTTCGAACAACAGTTCCGGCCTTTCTAGCAAATAACCTTTGAGTCTTGCTTTCTTCCGAGGACCTTGGACCTGACAGATCCAGATGTTCAAGCCATCTTCCCGTTTCCTGTGGACCTTCATTTTTTCGAACTGCTTCTGCACCCAACGCCATTCTTCAATCTCTTGATCGGAATCCTGTGAGATACCAGGAAACTCCTGCGCGTAGCGTTGGAAGAGACCTGGTGTGACCAATAGCACAGTGCCGCTCACTGTGTGGATTTTAGCCTTGCTGTCGTTGATGATCAGCTTGTGGCTCTGGATGCCTGCCTTGACCCAATTCAGGAATGCCTGGCCAGGGTTGTCCGAAGTGGAATTTGATATTTCGAGAGCTTTTTGTGACGGCGTATCACGCACCTCGGTTTCACCCATTCCGAACATATCCAGCAATGTTCCGAGGTAGTCGGCATCCTCCATCGCCATAGGATCTTCCAGCGATTGGTTTTGATGCGATCCTGTTCCGCCTGCCTTGGGGGCTAGTGCAGGTGCCGGAGCGTCAGTCGGGTGGTCATCGACTGCAATGCTCACCGTTCCGCTGAAAGCTTTTGGGCGGTCTTCGTTCCCCCAGATCAATGCCGGTTGAATGCGCAAAAACGTAAAGGTCTGCTGCCAGTCCCCCTGAGCGACAAGAGCGGTCCAGATGGCTTTGCCTTCTGGAGTCGACTCGGCCAGCCCATGCGATTGCAGTTCGTCGAACACAGCAAGGTTGGAGGAGGGAATGCCCTCAATCGCTTGCGACAGTAGATAGGCTCGCAGCTTGTCCGTGACCGTCTTGCTGACCAGCCAGAGTGCGTCCTGGGTCAGCCATCCCGCGGCACCCGGCTGGTTGAGTTTCAACTCGTGCTGAACCAGATGACGTAGTCCGCTGATCAAGTGATGTTGCAGCGAATGAATCGGCGCTTGCAGCGCCTTGCTCGGGTTACCACCGATGTTCTGTGCGGTGGAAACACGGTCGGCCTGCATCACCAACTCACCGAGCACGCCGGCACGTTCGTACTGGCCCGCCAGGACATACAGCAGACTGGCCCACAGTGGCGGAAATCCACTGAGCCAATCGAGGATTGGGCGGTCGAGAATTTGGGTGTAGAGCAAGCCTGCGGCGGCGCCGTGCAGGTGGTAGTCACGCCCCTTGATGTAACGAAAACGGTAGGGCTGATCCAGGAAGCCCTGCCAAGGATGCCAAACACGGCCATCCTGGCGTTCGATCAGCAGGTCCACGGCGATCTTGCCGATGTCATGCAACAGGGCGCCATAGGCAATACCTGCCGACCAGGCGTCAGTCTGGGCAGATTGGTCTTCGGGCGCGGCGCCGGTGGGTAGCAGATACGACTGACGCAGTTTCAAACTGCAAGCGACCAGCTCTAGGCCATGGTCGAGCATGCCGCCGAGATACGCATGGTGGTGTGTCTCGCTGGCTGGAAGTTGCTGGACCTGTTCGGCGTAGCGATGGATCGGGTTTAAATAGAGCTGGGTGAATTGCGCTTGGGAGAGGGCGGTGTACTGCCAAATCCGATCGAGCAACTGACGGCGGTGCTCCGCCGCTAACAAACTGAGGGCCGACTCGACGGGCAGGTAACCTTCGGCGACGCTCACGGTCGGTGGTGGAGTGGGCTTCTGCCTTTTGTGGCGAAACAGATTGAGCATCGTGACCTCCGGGAAGTGGCTGGGTCAGTAGCCTTTTAGCCTTTTCGGATAGGGCTCTTACCCTTGACTCCCCATTCCTTTCCAACCGTTACCCGTCCTTTTGGCTCGTGTCCCTTTGTGCGGCAATCGGATTATCGATACTGCTACACGTCAGTTTGTTGAGGGCTGGTATGGAAAAGACAAGAGTCGGTACACTGCGGTGCCTATTTTTTGGGTCTTGCCATGAACCTCACTGACGCCACGCTCGTGCTGCTGCTCGCGGCACGTATCCATGGGACCGACGAAGCCGTCAGGGCCTCGGCGAAGAGCGTGGTCAAGAAGTTGCCGCGCAGTAAACGCGATCTGATCTACAAGGTGATCGACAGCCGGAGTCCGCTTGAACTGGTGGATTTTCTGGCGCAGAACCTGGATGCGGAATGACAGTCTGCGGGTGTGTGCCCATCTCTGATTCTTTGCATCAGAGCCCCGCGGCATGGGGATTTTTCTGGGCGCAGAAAAAAGGGCCCAACTCGCGTTGGGCCCTGTGATGCGATTGCAGCGGTGAGGTAACAATCAAACTCCATCGTTCATGCATCGTGAGTCATCCATTACCATCTGCTTCAGTTTCTGCTCCAGGTTGAGTACATACTCCGAGGCGCTTCGGGCGTGACCACTGGCGCGAAAGATCGCGCGTTTGTCAGCCTTGAGCAGGCCGAGCCAGGAATCGATATAGCCCTCGTGCCTCAGCTCTCCCTGAATGTCGGCGTAAGCACATAAAAACGCAGCGCCCATCTCGGCGATCAACTCCTCAAGCGCGTAGCCTGGCGAGCCGAACGGATAGGCTGACGTCACCCCCTCACGTTGCAACCGAGCGTGATGCCCGGTCCAGTGCGTCAGCTCGTGCAGTGCGGTGGCGTAGTACCCGCCTTCATCGTGAAATTGTGCTTTTGTCGGCAGTTGGATGAGATCCCTGATCGGGTGGTAAAAGGCTTCGTCGGCAGGCCGATGAACGATGTGTGCACCTGAACTTAACAGCAGATTTTCCGCAACGCTATTGGCCTGGAATGGATCGGTCGGTTCCGTTTCGAGCAGGGTTTGATTGAACATCTCGAGCCCCTCCGTTTGCTCGATGTTGAACAGAAAATGCGTCCTGAGAATGCCGAAGTGAGCAACCTTGGGCTGACCGTTTTCATCGAGTACGGGTTGGCCTGACTCGGTCTGTTCCTCGCGCTCCATCGGCTTGTAGAGCACAGCCAGAGTGCTGTGCTCACCCTT
Source organism: Pseudomonas sp. RIT-562 (assembly GCF_026241895.1). GTDB lineage: Bacteria > Pseudomonadota > Gammaproteobacteria > Pseudomonadales > Pseudomonadaceae > Aquipseudomonas > Aquipseudomonas mandelii_F. The sequence continues at coordinate 206,980 of NZ_JAPJIV010000005.1, forward strand.
ACGGATGTGCCCACCGGCCTTTTTAGCTTGGTTGAAGGTCAGCCAACGATCTTGAGTGAACCCCTGCAACCTGGCCTCGGCCCAGAGCAGCGGTAAATTGATGCCCGAATACGGACGTCGCGTGATGGCATTGATGGGGTAGGGTTGATGGCCGATGTAAGCGGAGCCACTTGAGGACCAGGGTTTGATCCAGGGAGCAACGCCTTGGTCTAACGCGGTAACGATCTTGTCAGTTACGTCTTGGTAGATATCGCGCATGGCAATTTCCTCGAGAGAAAAATGGAGGAACGCCTTGCCCGCCGGGGGAGAGTTCCCCGGTGGGTGATGGGCTGGATTGATGCAGGCCTGCATGCCGTCCGAATGTGGAGGTGGGCGCCGCCAATTGCGCTTAGCGCTGGTGTTCTCCTGTAAGCGCTATCAGTAAGGCGCCAGGCTGACCCGGTTCTTGGAGTAGGCTGAGACTCAATTGCAGCAACGGGTCGTGGTCGAAGTGATCGGTTGGTTCAATGTGGACTACCTCGAACAGCACATAGGGCTTTTGTGGATAGGCCAGGTGGGCTTCGAAGGCTGCGCGCAATACGTGGCTCAACCGATCGATCTGCAGCTTCCCAGCGTGATCGGAACGCTCGAGCTGTACTGCGCGTTGCCACGCGCCAGGTGTGAACACGATGGGCAACCGAAGGGTGTTCAGTGTTTCCGGTGTAAGTGAGTCGGGCATGGTATGTCTCCGTTGAAAACGCGAAGAAACCTGTCCCGTGCGGGAAAAATTTCCCCGCAGTGGGTTGAAGAAAATCAAGAAGGTTTTCCTGACGAGCAGAGCTCGAAAGGCGCTCAGGAGAGCAGTAGGCGTTCATCACCGTAGAAACGGTCACCGTGCGAGCTACCGAACGCTAATCGCACTTGGGGAGAGCCATCATCGAAGTGACGTAGCCTTGAAGGTTCTGACTACCTGGGAAAGTGCTGTCGATAACAGCGATCCGTACCTTGTATTTAACTGGACGATTTGTATGGGTCAATGACTGTAGAGACGCTGTTTCACGGAGCTTGTCTTCTGTCTTCCAGTGAAGATTTTTCGGCTGGGGCAAACTGATAAACGGTCAGGCACGGGCCGATTTCAGTAGTACGCTATTGCTCTTGTCTCAACCATGAAAACGCTCAGAAGAGGGCGAGACCATGCCGATTCAGCAACCTGTTCAGAGTTCACGTGTCCACCGCTGGGCGTACGTCTGTGGTATGTCGGTGAAGCGTGGTTACCGCAGGTTGAAAACGTTTGAATCCCGCGTGGTTGAGCGTGCGGAGACGGTAGGTATGCCCGCAGATAAAATTCTTGTTCGCGGGAGTTTTCTGGCTGCCAAGTTGGCTCTGCTCGGAGCATTTATTTTTGTTAGCTTCTGGTTGTTTGTGCTGATGTGCACAATCGTCGTATTAGCAGCTATCCCAATTCAAGATTCAGACACTCCAGGTATTGACGATATCGATGATCCAGTGCATAGAACGTCTTGGCCTGAGCGGTACGATAAATGGGGTTCTCTGAAGTAGCCTCTTGGTTATTTTGAGCTCGATTTACCCGAAACAATTCTTGCACCGCTCATCAACTGAGAGGTTCCGTTAGAGCTCGCTGTCTGTGCTGCGTGGGTTCCCCTGCTGAGCATTCCTTCTACGCCTGAACCTACGCTATATCCGGCCCAACTCATGGTGGCTAGAAAAACCATCGGCAGCACGATGAACATCGCCCCCATCACGTACTCGATCACCTGCGCGGTGACAGTCCCATCCATAAACCCGGATGTGGGCAGCGACAACAGCACCTGATTGGAAGCCGAAACCTGGTTGTACAGGGTATCGAGCATGCTGGAGTCGACCCAACGCGCTAGTTCCCACCAGAAGGTCAGCATGTGTAAGGTGAACAGCGCGAACGTCACGGTCATGACGGTCTTCAACTGATAGGTACTGACCAGCAAGATCAGCGGCAAGCTGATGATGATGCCCATGATCAGGAAAGCCTGCACCATCGGCAGGGCGGCGCGTAGCGCATTCATCGCCGGGAAGTTGCTGAAGGAGCCGAGGGCCAAGCCGGTATTGGTGGCCAGGTTATTAAGCCCCTGATTGATCGAGCCGCCACGAGCGCTGGAACCATAGTCCTGGTACACCTGTCCGGGCGACATGGACATCGATTGCTGGCGCGGACTGACCAGTTCGCGCAGGGTGGCATCCTCGATCTCGTTGCTCGAGCGGCCAGTCAGCCAACCTTTCAGCTGAGTCAGCAGAGAGGGATCAACCTGCTGGATCAACCGCTCGAGCAAGCCAACACCGCTGTCGCTCCACCACTGCTTGCAAGTGGGGTAGCCCGCGCCATTCTCCAGCCGCGGCAAGGAAACATCGCGGCTTTCGTCATACGGCCAACTGATTCGCGGTGTGCGTGAACGATCCGTGTCGTAGTAGCCGGGCGTGTCGAGAAGATAGCTTGAGCCGATCCAGGACGCGTCGTGACTTTGTGCCTTGTCCAGTTGCGGGCGATTGGTAAACAACCGAGAACGGGAATAGCCATAACAGTCGCGGGTGAAGTCGGCGACTTCCTGCAGCAGTACCTGGCTGTTGATACGCGAGCTGTCGATCTCCATGCGCATCTGCCGAATATCCGGTGCGCAGGGAATGGAGGCGGTGGCTGCGGCGGTTACCCCTTTGCTCAAGGCATGCACTAGAAACCACCAGATCGGTACGTTGGCGGAGCGTTCGCCGATGGTATTGAAGGTCGTCCCCCAGGCGGTTTCCGCTGGCTTGGCCACACTTACGCCGCAGCGCTGACTTGCCGCATCATCGAACGTCATTGACGAGAGGCTCAACGGAAAGACCGGCGCGCAGCCGAACAATACGACGATGTAGGCCAGCCACAACCGGTTCTCGATCCGCGGCACCGAGAGCAATCCCTTGTTTCCCTCATCCGCGCCTTGCTGACGGGCTGACAGCCATTCCTGGAGGATGATCGCGCCGAAGGGCGCGGCAAACAGCCCGGTGTCGGACAGGACGCTCCAGAGTCCGTTGTTAATGATCCAGGCCAGCAGGGAGAGGTAAAATTCCAGGTAGCTGTTGGTGCTCAGGAGCATGGTGGTGACCTCACAGTCGGGTGAGTTCGACGCAGGTAAAGAGCACGAGCCCTAATGTCCCGATGCGTTTCACGCGCAGTCGATCCTGGGGTCGATGTCGGTAGCGCTGAAGCAGATCCCACCAGAGCGCAAAGAGGGCGCCGTAGAGCAGGGCACGCCACCCCCGCAGATAGGGTCGTACGGATTCGAATGCCTGCTGCCAGGCCTCGAAACTACCTAGCGCAGTGCGGCCGATCCATGCGACCAGTGCAGCGGTCAGGATCATCACTGCGGCAATCCCCAGACTTGAAAGCAAAGTGAATAGCGGTGAGCGTTTCATGGCTCACTTGCGCCTGGCGTCAGCATCATTGAGTCGACCGGGCTCGGGGTCGCCTTGCTCGACGGTACGCGATGCGTCGGCACCACCGGCATGCCGGTCGAGCACCAGGCTGGCGGTGTTGGTGGCCAGCATCTGCCGGACCTGCAGTTCGGTCTGCAGCAGGCGTATTTCGCGCTCCAGGGTGTCGATGTTTTTCGTCAAGGCGCTCTGTGCCGGCTCGGCTGAGGCGATGTTCGGTTCGTGACTGCCCGCCAGCAGGGTGCGCAGTAGCAGCAACGCTTTGTCGAGCACACTGGACAAGGCCGTCTCACTGGCCAGGCGCCGCGCCAACAGGTCCTGATCGGGGTCGTCACGCAGGGCTTCGACCACACCACGGGTCACCGGCAGCATCGGGCTGGAGGCTTTCGCCAGGTTGTCAGGGGTAGGCGGCAGAGAGCCAGACAATAGCCCTTGCAGGGCCTTGAGGCGCTCGTTATAGGCCTCCTGGATCAGCGGCGTCAGTCCGCTGCCAGCGGTCGCACGCAGAGTTTCGCAGCTGTCGCAGGTCGCGACTTCGCTCTCGCCCAACACCCGAACGGCCCAGTCGGACTCCTCTTGGGGCAAAGCCCATGTCTGGCAAATAGCCCCTCCCAGGCAATCACTGCTACTGATCGAGGCACTGTCATCCACCGTACGGTTATGCAGCAGGTTATAGCCTGCGCGGACCACGTCGGCGGTCACCCGAATGGGCGTCTGTCCGTTACCTCCGGCCTTCGAACCGCCGACCCAGGACACCCCATTGTTGCCGTTATGGGCCTCGGTGTTTTTCACCGCTGCCACCGCATCACCTCCGGTTTGCTCCAGATTGCCCTGCATCTCCTGGTTTTTGGCCAGCGCACCCCAGCCGGCTTGACCGACCTTATCCGCCATCTTTTCGGCCATGGCCTGGCAGGTTAGCTTGGAGCGGTCGAAGTCGATCCGACCTTGCATCACCCCGTTACTGAGCAACTCATACAGACCGGGGTTGGCGCGCTGGATGATCAACGCCGGCAGCGACATCACCGCTTGGGTCGCGTTCTGCACGATGCTGCCCATGATCTGCTGGAAACCTTCGGTGACGCCGTTCAGCTGGTTTTGCAGGGTGTTGGTGAGGCTCATGTTTCCGCACATCATGTTCGCTCGCCAGGAGCCGCCGACGCCGAGACCGCTGGGTCGATAGAGCGAGCTCGGTGAGCCCACTGCCGAGCCGCCACCAATGGTGTACATCACTCGGTCGTCGAGTACTTCACCTTGAGTACCCAGACGGTAATCGCCCTCGGCGGCGTAGGCATGTGTGGCAATGGCGAGCAGTCCACAGAGCAACAGACTCATCGTGCCCAACCAGGGCCGCGCGAGAAGCCGACTCATGAAGCACCTCCTTCGAAGTCGATGCTGAACAGGAAGGTCTGTCCCTCACGTTTGCAGCAGCTATAGGGACGCCACAGCGACCAGGCGTAGCCGCCATCCGCGCTCTGTACCGGATCGCTGGGGAAGATGGCGCACGTGGGCTGCACCTGGGGGTAGAGCAATTGCCATTTGTGGGTCGAAGCGTCGTTTTCAACGATCGGGCCAGGCGGCCAGTAGCCGTCGCGTTTGGCGGGCGTGAGTGGTAAGTACACATGCGGCTGCCAGTTGTGGGTAATCACATCGCCGGCGCGTTGCGCCATGACTGCGGCCGCCTTGAAATCGTCGGGCTGTACCAGAAAGCCCTGCCGGGGATAAACGTTGCCCCACATGTTTCCCGAGACCTGACGACCAATTTCACGGATCCCCGGCATGAGCGATTCGGGGTAGAAACTTTCTGGGATGCCATGGCGCCAGGCCAGTGAGTCCAGGGTACTCAGGTAGTAAGGCATTAATGCAGTTGCACCGCTGGCGCAGGCATAGCCGGATTGCGAAGCCAGTTGCGTTGCGACCCAGCCACCGGGGTGGCCGATGCCATCAACGTTCTTGAATCGAGGCAGGTTGTCGCGGCGGGCGTTCGGCGTGATCAGGTTGCCGCCACCTTCTGCACCGCTGATGGGAGCGGAGAGGGTGGTCATCTCGGTCCAGGGGTTATTGCCGGTGGTGGCGTAGCTCGAGACGACCAGTTCAGGAATGAAATGACGAACCTTGGTCGAGGTTTTGACTGTGCAGCCGAAGGGCGTGCAGAGGAGCCAGAAACAAATACCGACGACCCTGTATTCGAGACAGTTTGGCGAAAGCACGGAGGAGGTGATGCTGACGGTGTCCAGCGCCATGCTTAGGCCGCACGCCAGCAGAATGCTTAGCGCCAAGGGCCGTAGTTTTGTGGGCGGAAGTGACGAGCAGGCAACAGGCATTATCCAGGCTCTCGGTGTATGGCCTGGGCAGGTTCGGTTAGGGACTGAAGACTGTCAGTGGGAATTATGAAGGCGGATCTATCGGATTTGTGAGGCGTGGGACTATTATTTGACGTGAAGGGAGCTGCGCAGGGTATCGGGGTCTACAAGTAGTTGATCTGTGGTGATTTCGAAAATATTGGCGAGTTTGCACAGGACCAACAGCGAGGGGTTGCCCGCGCATCGTTCGATTTGGCTGACGTAGGTGCGATCCACCTCGGCCATGAGCGCCAGCTGCTCCTGGGTAAGGTTCTTTACGCGCCGCATCCAGCGGATGTTCTCCGCCAGTTGCAGACGAAGTTGTTCGTAGTCTTGAGTCATGCGCGCAAATTGCGCCTTGAGGGACTCTCAATCCACGGGATATAGTCTACATTGGCATTGAATTAGGACATTTGGTGCCCATGCCTGTTATCGAGCGTTCATTTGGTGTCGTTAAGATTTCGAGGCTGGGTCCAGTGTCTAACAATAAAATCAGAAATCTAGGGTGCGTATGGACGAAAACTACATTTCAATTCCCGCGGCGGATGATTGCCCAAGTCTTCTGACACCTTGGGGCAGCGAATTTTCGCCGATGATCGAGCGTGGTGTGCAATGTGCCCAGGCTTGGCTTGAGGCAACGACCGATATTCCTTTGTGGTGGGAACTGGCGCAAACGCGCAAGACCTTTCCTGTCGGTGACTGCCAAGATGCCTTCGAAGCCGGTTTTCTGTTGAGAATTCAGCAACGGCTTCGGAGCGTGTCACAGTAACCCTGTTGCTTATGGGCGATTGCATCGTCTTGATCGCCCGTTTGCACTCAACCTGGCTGCATCGACACAGACCATGCAGTTTAAGAACGATTGCCGCTTCGCTGGCGCGTTTTTTCCACCGGCTGAACAACTCGGTGGGGGATTGTGCTTCCCTTATTTGGGCGCTGCACCAAGGGCGGCACTTGCTTCAAATGCCACCGGTCATGCATCGAACGTGAAAATCTCTTGAAAGGTATGGTTCCAGACGCCATTCCTCTAGAATGGAGGCTGACAGAAGTAGCTTTCGCCCTGTTACAAACAGGTTTACGTAGCTAAGATTCTGATTAAGTGCAGATTCTGCACGCTCTGAGAACGTGGAGCGCGATATGAAAGCCAAACGAGTGTTGAGTGACGATCTGGTGAGCCGACTGGAGGATAAGATCCCGGTCATGGCTGAAGGCGCCATCAATACCGCCTATATCAACGCCCTGGCTGCCGGCCGCAGTGTGATGGAAGTCATGAACGGCATGCTTGTTGAAACGACTGCTGACGGTAAGCACAAAGTCATTCGGGTGGCCAAGCCCAAGCACAAAGTGACTCTGGGTGGCGTCATTAAGGTGCGCCGTTGCTCATGACTGTCCCTCGGTTGAGGGTCTTTGCTGGACCCAACGGCTCCGGCAAGAGCACGATGAAAAGTGCCATCCCTTCCCACCTGATCGGTATCTACATTAACCCGGATGAAATCGAGAAGGCTGCCAAAGACAGCGGTCGTCTGGAGTTCAGTGATTTTCAACTGGAAGTTGAGGGTGATGAGGTCCTCGGTTTCATTAGGGAGCATCGGCTGGTCAGGTCTGCCCGGCTCGATGAGGAGGCGACCAACATAGGCTTTAGCAGCAACGGCCTGAATTTCCAGACGGTCGCGATGAACTCCTATTTTGCCTCCGTGCTCTCTGACTTCATCCGGAACAAGCTCCTCGAAGACCAGCTGTCTTTCACCTTCGAAACGGTGATGTCTAGCGACGACAAAATCGCTTTTATGCTCAAGGCAAGAGAGTCTGGATACCGAACCTACCTGTACTTTGTGGCAACTGAAGACCCTGACATCAATATCAACAGGGTCAGGAACCGTGTCGCGGCAGGTGGGCACCCAGTTCCCACAGAAAAAATTGTACAGCGCTACGGCCGTTGCCTGAGCCTGCTGCCTGTGGCTATTGCTGCTTCGGACCGGGCCTACATCTTCGATAACTCCGGTGCCGATCTGGTGCTGCTGGCCGAAGTTACGGATGGGACGGACCTTGAGTTCAGGGTTGATGAGGTCCCTGACTGGTTCATGGATGCCTACGTTGAAAAGGTGTCCAACGGCTAGCTGCCGGATTGGCCAAAGCTGGGAGCGCCACACCTCCCTTATATGGGCTCTATTCCTCGTGCGCTATCGATCCGTTCAGCTACCCGGTAAGCCGCTTCCAACTCTGAGCAACTGTTCTCCTGCATCAGTGTCCAGCGCTCGGCTTTTTCCTCGGGCTCCGTCATAGCCAGGGCGAGATAGAGGCTGGGTGGCACGGCCCGAAACAGCGTCTCGAGCTTCTTCGACAGTACGACCCCTTCGGTGTATTTGCCTGGTTCTTTGCTGGCGGACAGCAACAGGTTTTTTTGCGCTGGTGTGAGCTTCTTGAAGCGGGCGATCTCTTCGATTTCCGCCGGCGGCATGTTCAAACAAATCCACCATTCGATCATGTTGAGCATGGTCTGCGCAGCAGTGGGAAAGTCGGCAAGGTTTTGCGTCGCCAGCCAGAACCACGCGCCAAGTTTGCGCCACATCTTCGTACCCTTGACCACGAACGGTGCCAATAATGGGTTCTTGGTGACGATATGGCCTTCGTCGGTGACCATGATGATCGGCCGCCCGAGGTACTGGTCGCGCTCGGCAAGGTTGTTCACGGTGTTCATCAGGCTGATGTAGCTGATGGACATCTGTGCCTCATAGCCTTCGCGAGCGTAAGTGGCCAGGTCGACAATGGTCACATCGCTCTCGGGCCAAGGCGTGCCCTCGCGATCGAACAGTTCGCCCTCGAAACCCTGGCAAAACAAGTCGATGGACTCGCCCATTTCCTGGGCACGCTCACGACGCTTCTCCGGCAAATGCGGGTCAGCGGCGACGCGCAGCAAGGCGTCGCGCACGTTGCGGGTCAGTACCTGGCGGTCCGCTGCGACACAGGTATGTGCTGCATCGAGGATACACTCGCGGATCAAGCTGCGATCGGCCCGGCTTAGGCGGGCTTCTTCCTCGGCCTCGCCGCCGGTGATCATCAGGCGGGCGGTGATCTCCAATTCGCCGAGAACATCGCGCCGGTCTTCGTGACTGGCTACCGCCTCATCGTCCAGCTCATCGATCGACAGACTCGCGACCTGATCCGGCTGCTCGACCAGGCGCCAAGCATCGACAAAGGGCGCGAGACTGACCGAGGCACCAGGTTTCAATTGGAGCTTGTTTACCGACAGGCCCTGTGTCGCGAAGTAGTCACCCTGCAAACCAAACGAATTGCCGGCCTCGACGATAAATAAGCGAGGACGGTACACGGCCATGACCTGCATCAGCAGGGTGACCAGGGTGGCCGACTTGCCGGCACCGGTGGGACCGAATAACAGCAAATGACCATTCATGGCCCGGTCCAGGCGTGACAACGGATCGAAGCTCAGTGGCGACCCCCCGCGGTTGAACAGGGTGATGCCTGGGTGGCCAGTGCCGGTGCTGCGGCCCCAGACTGGAACGAGGTTCGCCAGGTGCTGGGCGAACATCAGGCGTGTGTACCAGTTGCGCGTGTCGCGGGCTGGGTTGTAAACCATCGGTAACCAACGCAGGTAACTGTTGCAGGCGGCGACTTCATCGCCTTCGCGTACCGGTTGCAGCCCCGCACCCAACAGCGCGTTGGCCAGGCTGACCGAGCGCTGGTGCAATTGCTGCTCATCGTGACCGCGCACGTAGAACGCCAGGGTGCCGCGATACAGCTTGTGCTGGCGACCGATGATCGTACGAGCCTCTTCAACATCTTGGCGGGTCTGGGTCGAGGCTAGGTTTTCACCGATGGCTTTGCGGGCAAGGCGGTTCAACTGATCCTCAAGTACATCCTGCGGTTTGACCACCAAGGTCAGACTCATCACCGTGCCTTCGGGTAACTGGTCGAACAGGGCATTCACCGCGTCGCCCTTGCGAGTTTCTCCGGTGAGTTGACCAATCAAGGGCGCCCGGCGAAGCTTGTCCACCACCATGACCCGGTGGGGCTGATCGTCAAAAAACCAGAGTCCGTGCTGCACATCCGAACGCGGTTCGTTGAAGAACAGCCGCTCGGCAAAGTCATGATCGAAGGGCAGTTCCAGCGACTCGCCCTCGGCAGACTCCGGATAGGCAACGCGTTGGTAGAACTCCTCGGGCGCTTCATTGGTTAGCGTGGGCGCAGGATTGAACCAGGGCACTAACCAGGCATAAAGACCTCGGCCATCGACTCGTGTCGATTGCACCCCGCACGCCTGCAACGAAGCCGCGATACGTTCGCAAGCTTGTTGCAGGGATTGCACTGGAGTGAGTCCCGTCTCCTCAGCGTCAGACTCAAGCCAGCGATAGATCACCAGGCGCACCCGTCGGTTATTGCCACGCCAGGATAGGCGCGTAACCACCTTATCCTCAAACAGACCACCGGGCTTGGTGATGGCCTTCAGATGACGACGGCTGAGCTCCAAATATGCTTGGGTGAAGACCGTGCCTCGCGCGCTGTCCCGGATATAGTCGGTGAGTCGGGTCAGATAGGGGGTGAAATCGTTGTCGTCCTGGCAGAAAAACTGCGCCACCCAAGGCGCTTGATCCAACTCGTCAAAGCTATCCTGCAGGGCATCCTCGAGGGCATCGCGGGCCGCCATCAGCCAATCGGGTTCGCGCCCTTCGGTGCCGATGGGCAGCAACTCGAACACCGCACCCACCGAACGATTGTCATCGAGCAGAAAACACTGCTCAGTGTCGAGGTACTCGACCCAAGGCAGGTGATCGGTGAAGCTGGGGTTGTGCGCATACAGTGCGGTTTCATCGGCTAAGGTCACGCGCGGGCGCGACGGGTTGCGCCAAGCTTTCCACGCGTGAGTGCGGTTGCCCGAATCGCCGGTACGCACTACAAGTCTTCCTGACGTTCACCAGGTAATGCGTACTGCACCCGTTGGTAGAACGGAAAGACGGTTGAGTAACCCGGGACCGGTGCTTGCTCGGTACCGCTCAGGTGCGGATACACGTACAGCACTAGATCGGGATTGGGCAGGCGAGGGAACAGGTTGCGGATCTCATTCGCCGCTGTGCGAGTGTACGGTTCCTGGAGAGAAGAGGAGAAATCTGCCTGAGCCAGCGGGCAGCGTAACTGTTGCCGAGCCTCCAACAGTTGCTGCTGAGTTCCTTGTGAACCGGCGCCGTTCCAGATGTCCAGCATGGTTTGCTCGCCATGGGGCAAAAGCGTTTCCTTATCGGTGGAACACCCCGTCAGGACCCAGCAGAGCAAGCTAATCCAGGTCAGGCAGAGAAGCATGGTCTTTTTCATGGCGAACGCTCCGGCCCTTGGGCTCGTAGTCGATGGTGATCTCATGGTCAAGGTGCAGTGCGACCTGTGCTGCAGGTGGTACGTACACGGCAGCAAAGGCTTCGCCATACAGTTTGTTCACCCACTCGCGGATGTCGCTGACCCCACCACTGAGGATTGAATTCAGCGCGCTGTTGCCCGTGCTGTTGGTGACCCCGAAGGCACTGCCGCCCGAACTGATCACGCTGCTGTTGTTCCGCTCATCCCCGAGCAGGGCAGCGACCCCGGCGCCGGCTGCGGTGATCAAGCTCTGGCTGCCGAGGTACTGTTGGGCGTTCGAGCGGCGCTCGCCGGCAATGCAAGGAATGCCATACGGATCGGACAAGTAACCGAGTCCACCGCGGATCTTGTCAGTGTTCGAGCTCTGGGTGGTGGAGGCATTGCGGCTGGCTACCGCCTTTGGCTGAGGCACCGTGCGGATGGTGCCATCGGTAAACACAAAGGTGATTGACTCGACCTGTCCGCGTACGCAAGACAGGGTCCAATCACCGGACGCCGTGCCGCTCATCACGGCACCCGCGACGTCTGGCAGGTCGATGCCGTTGGCGGTCAGGTTCTCAGGGCCAACCAGCACTTTGAAGGGATAGGGATCATTCACAGTGCCGTCCACCGGGACGCGGCCGATCAGCGCGGTCATGGCGACTGAGCCCATCAATGTCGCGTTTTCGGGGATGGTGTAGACCGGCTTCGCCCCTTCGGTTCGGTCAACGGATCGCGTCAGGTCACGCTCACCCTTGGTGACTGCACGTAGCTGTTTCTGGCTGCGATCAATAGGATTGTCTTTCAAGCCTTCCAGTGAGTTGAAGGCGGTAGGCAGACTCAATGCGGGGGAGGAGGTCTTGGTTTTGCCTCGGGTGTCGGTGCCCGAAGCATCCGAGGGTTCAATCCACTGCAGCGCATCATTGGCAGGATGCTGTCCGTCAAACTGAGCACCGTCGCCAGGCTCGATCCCCAATCCGATTGGCATATCCTTGCCTTTGCCGGTCAGCCCCGACAACTGATCCTGCAATTGCGTGAGCAGGCCGCGAGCCTGACGACTGTCTTGTTCCGCTTTGAGTCGGGCCTCGTTGGCTTGGCGGCGGCCTTCGTCGACCTGCTGGGTCACACTGCCAAGCGCGGTCTGGATACGCGAATCGACACTGTTTTCCCGCTCGCGTAGGCGGTTGTTTTCCGTCTGCAATGAGTCATTGTGTTTCTTCAAACCGAGCATGTCGCTGCGCATGGCCTTCACCTGGCCGACCAGGGTGGCGACCGTGTCGCGTGGGGTATCGCCTGCAATGCCGAGCGACTTGGCTTGCTCGGCGGATAATTGAATATTGCCCTGATCAACTGGGTGCTCTGGAGAAGGTGTGCTGCCACCCGGGACCCAGGTTTTCAGGATGATCAGCACCACGCCCAACAGCGCAGCCGGTACCAGCCATTTGAGCAAGGCGTTAGCTTTCATCGTCAGCACCTCGCGCAACGGGCGGGAGCAGCACGGCTTGCTCGAGGCCGGCACCGCGGGTGACCAGGTAGGCGATCGTGGTGTCTTCAGCGCTGCCGACAGGCCCGAGGAAAGCATGCTGGAAGGCCGCGGCGAACAGCTTGGCCTGAAGTCGACGCGGATCGAGTTGCACCGTCTCTGAACCACGATTGCGCAATTTCACCGCCGTCACCCAGTAATCACCGAGTCGCCAGACGGCGATGGGTGTGCTGGACACGTTTTCGGTCGGCAGCAGGGTCGGCAGTTCGGTACGCAGCTTGAGCGGGACGCGGCGTACACCGGGCAGGGACTCCACGGTGCGCAGCGGCGCGTACAGGCTTTGCGCGGCGTAGCGCGTCAAAGCGACCGGGATCGGTGTGTGTTCTGGAACAGGGACGGTGCTAGATTCAGCCTCGGTAGCTTGCCCCTGAGCATTCTTGAGAATACGTACGGGCTCCAGCGGTTGATCGCCGGGAGTGGCCGCGATATCCAGGAGGATAATCTCGCCCGTCGTGACCGATTGCAGTTGCAGTCGTGTCGGTGCAATGGCTTCTGACGCGCGCAGGTACAGCGTGCCGCCAGTTGATTGCACACGCAGTTTGCCTGTCAGGGTTGAGGGCACACCGACGCGAACAGCCTCATCGATAAAGACCACTCGTTCCTGATTGATCACCAGCGGGACCGCGAGGGGGAGGCGTTCCCAGTGCATCAGCTCGACGGCCTGCGCTACAGCTCCCCATAGCATCAGTGCAACGGTGAGTCCCAGGGTAGAAATCCGCTTCATGGCTCACCTCCAGGCAGGGAGATTTTTTGCGGAGTGCCCTGGTAACAATCCAGTGCCAGCCCCCACTTATTGCGTTCGGGGTCCAGATCAAAACGCACCACGCGCAATGGATACCGCACCACCACCCGTTTCACCGGTTCGGCGGCGTAATATTCATCGGCATTGAGATCGAGCTTGACCAGCCAGCTGTCGCGGTCGAGTTGCTTGACCCTGAGTTCCGGATCTTCGCTGTAGCCTCGGCCCAGAATTTCGTAGACGCCACGCACCCGCTGGCGCAGCTCGCCGGCGGCCTTGCGGTACTCATAATCACCGTCGAGGAAGGCCTTGCAGGCGGGTGTCAGGTAGGACTGCAAGCCATAGATGGCGCGGCGATAATCCTGCTCGCCATCCGAAGGCCAGCGGTTGAGTTGGCCAAAGATGTACAGGGCAAAGGCATAGACATTCTCTGGGGGGACATCCCACCACTTGCGAGTGCTGCCCGAGCGCAGATCCGGGGGGACATGCACCGTCAGATCGGTCGGTGCCGAGCGCCAGCCATACCAAAGTCCGGCACAGACCAGGGCCAGAATCACTACCGCCAGACGCAGGCTGAAGATGTGGGCGTGTTGGGCATCCACCTTGTTCCGAAAACGATTCATGGTTGCCACCGGAACAGGGCAGGGCGCAGTCGACGCGAACGGCGAATCGTCCAGGCGCCGGAGTGGAGAATCAAACTTCCGCGCCCCAGGCGCCAACGGCTGGCGAGTATCCATTCGAGCTTGCGGTACAACCAGGTCTCGGGGCGAGCCCGTTTGGCCCGACGCAAAAGCGTACCACCGGCAAATAACACCAGCGCCATGCTTGCGATCATGCTGGTCGGCGCAACGGCAATAGACGAGGTGACGATCCCTAGAGGAACGCCCAGCAGCAGGCCAATGGCGGCGCCAGTGCCGAGAGCTACCCACATCTCATCATTGGTCAAACCGCGCAGTACGGCAGGATCGCGGTTGAGTCGCTCCGGCAGAAAGACCAAGGTGCCGTCGGCAAGGCGTTCGATAGTGTCGTTCATGTCGACCTCACAGAATCGCGGCGGCCTTGGTCAGGAACCAGATGATGATCACCACCAACAGGGCGCCGATGCCGACCACCGCGCCGAGGTCCTTCCAGGTCTTGCGCTGGTTCTGCACGTCGGCATAGACAGTTAGGGAATGCCAAGCCACCCCGAGAAAAGCGAGCAGGGCGATCAACAAACCGAGCAGGATGCCGCCGTCATAGGCGTAGTTTTTGATCGTCTCGATCAACCCGGAACCTTCACCACGCGAAGGAGCCTCCATGGTGGGAAGCTCGGCAAAAGCCAGGCTTGGGCCGAGCACCAACAGCAGGCCGATCAAGCGCTGGCTGGCACGATCACGCAGGTTGTTTTTTAGAGGGGTAAAGCACTTGAGCATGGCAGTGATCTCCTGGATTAGGACAGCGTGAAGAACATCAGGACTAGTAGGGCGAGCAAAACACGTGCGGCGCTGCCGCCAAACGCGCCGAAGCGCACACTGCCGGTGGCCCAGCCCCGGTAAGCCGTCCACATCACCCAGGTGCACCAGAGCAAAGCCAGGACGAGAACCAGGGACAACCAGAGTGTCGAACTGCTCTGTGCCGAGAAACCGGAGGCGTTTTGGAACGCTGCGGTCTGAGCGTCGGTCATGCTCATGGCGACGGTTCCACGGACGGGATGTCGAGGCGGTAATCGCCGACCAGCTCACCAGCGTCGTGAGGTTGAGCACGGGAGGGCGACAGATAGTTCTGCATTCCTTGGCGAATGCGTTGGATGTCCTGAGACAGGCGGGGATAGTCGAAGCGATAGCGTTCGTTTGGTTCGGAGGTCCTGGCTACCTTAGCTTGCGCCGCAAGGCGCTCAATAGTGTCGACCTGCTGCTGAACTAGGCTGAGCTGCTCGCGCTCATGAGCAGATGCGGCATAGCCGCCGCTATGGAACGTCATCAATATGAGCAGTAGGCAGATTCGGAAAAATGTAGTCGGCATGTGGATAGCCCATTTGGAGATGGGGCCAGCATTCAACTAACGTCCAGGACTCAGCAGTAAGAAACACGAAACACGCTGCGTCATTTTATTTCGATACAGTCTCTGATCGTGGAGCGAGTTCGAACACCGTATCGAGAGCTACGAAACGCGGAAAAATGACACGATTGGACCGCAAGTACAGCATTGGTTACTCATGAAAAACGATTAGTAGCCGTTAACTTTTGATTCCGCTAACAGCATTGTTAGCGGGGCGCAGATAAGCGCGGACGAAATCAGTTAACGAAGAGTGATAGCAGAGAGTGAACATCCAACAAGCAATTCGGCGGTACCGTATTCGACAGGCCGTGGGCTTCTCCTTGATGGTCTTCGGGGGGCTATTTTATTTGGTTTCATCGTTGATTTTTCTGCACCATCAAGCAGAGACTCTCGCGAGCACAAAATTTTTTGGGCATTTGGGAGGGGTTGTGCAAAATTTAGTAGCCGATGTTTACCAGGTCACATCACCCTACATCGGTTTTGTATGGGAGCACGCGCCTACCCTCAGCCAGGAAAACCCGCTCAGCTATGGAAATTTGCTGTTTTTCGGTTTGCTGGGTGTGATGATTATTGGAAAGCAAATTCTCCTTTCCGCTAGCCAACTCAAGAGGCGTGTTCAGGTTCAATTCGAACGTCTTGAGGAAGCTCAGTGGCGCAACTCGATGCAAAATGGAGCAGCCACCCAAGTCAACGCAAATCAGATCGGGCAGATCAATTTTTATCAGCAGTCTATGCCGCCGTCCCCTAGCGGTGATTGGTGGCAGCGGCCGTTGGGTATTGTTGGTTTGTCTATTATTGGCGGTTATGTCGTCGCGATTTTGGCTAAATTCACCGGAATGGTTTAACACGTCAGCGTTACATTTTATTAAATGTATTTTTTAAACGTCGCCGCGGTGATGGCTGTCGTTATTCCGAGCATCATCGCGCAAGGCAAAAAGACGGCCATAGGATTGAGCGAAAAGGGCAGGGACAGATACATGATCCAGGGTACGAGCAGCAGGGGTATCACTGCTCGTTTAGCTCGGTGATAGACAAAACTGCTTTCTCGCCCGGCTCCAAACTTGCGCAGGTCGCGGCGCATCAAACCATCGACAAAACCGGTGAACGAGGCCAACAAAAATAGCGGTGTGGCCAGAGCCAAGATGGTTAGGCGCACTACGAAGGTAAAGGTCACATACACCGCCGCCAGTACGAAATCCTCAATGCTCACGTAGAGCTGATTCGCCCAGCTCCAGAAGCCATTGCCCTGGCCCGAAACCCGCGCCTGCCGGGCAAAATCCTCAAAGCCAGTCTTGACCAGCAGCCACTGATTGAGGAGCTCCAGCCACTGGACAATTGTTTTCCCAGGCTGTTGGATGAGAAGTGAAGCTTTGAAGTGCTCGCTGAGCCAGCCCAACTCACTGGTTAGCATAGCCTGACTATGCCGCCAGCCCTGATCACCCCAGAACAGTAGCAGCCCGGCGAACTCGATGAGGATCGAGAACAGCAACGAGGCAATCAGCAAACCGATGATGCGCAGGACTAGGCTGATCGTCGAGATGATCAATCCCGGACGCTGGATCGGTTGTGGCGGCGTGTTCTGGGTGGAAGTCGCCATAGTTCACCCCATTGCGCGCTGCAGAGTTGATGTGGGCAATACGTCTCCTGGATCGTTTTCTGCTGAATCGAAACCTGTTGTGGGGTAGGGCTACCCCACCTGATCCAGATCGAAGTTGGTAGTTGGGCCGCCACCGCTTGCGCTCCACCATTGCCCCGCCTGCGCGTTATAGGCCGCCCGCATCCGTTGAGTGAGTTCCTGTAGGTCCTTGGGCATGGCGTCGACGTTGGAGGGTTTTGGCAACGGCATGCGGACTTTCCAGAGCTGCCCACCGGCCTGGAAGGAGAACATTTGCCCCTTGGGCAAACTGACGATATGAGCAGGCTCGATCAGCGGCACACTGGTGCTGCTGACACGGTCCTGGGAGGACGAGGTGAAGTCCGTGTTGGCGTCCGGATCGGATGTGTCCGTCGCACCCGACATCAGGGTCTTGGTCAGCACGTTAACCTTGGGTAACTGCTGGGTGAGCAGTTCAGCGGTGGCGGTTTCGCGCACGCGGAGCATCTGCAGGGTGTTGAAGTTGCCAATCACCTGGCCAGCTTTGGCGCGGTTGCCGATACGTGCTTCGATATCGCTGAGGGTCTGGGTGTAGGCGGTTACCTGGATACCGGCGCCGCCACCCTTGTTGATCAGGGGGATGAACTCATCGCCCATCAATTCGTTGAACTCATCAGCGTGCAGGTTTATCGGCAGCTTGTCACTGCTGCTGCCTGATGGGGGCAGGCCGTGGTCAATGCCATGTTTGTAGATGTGGCCCGCGACCGAGACCAAATCAGCGAACATGGAGTTGCCCACAGCGGCTGCGACTTCGGCGTCGGTCAGCGCATCCAGGCCGACGTAAACGATGCCGCGTTTGCGAATGATCTGCATCCAGTCGAAGATTGGTCGCGGGTCATCTAGGTCGGTGTAGTTGGGGGCCAGCAGTTGGGCGGTCTTGCCGGTGGTGAGTTTCTCCAGCAGCGGCAGCAGCGAAGCAACGATTTTGTCGAAGTAGGTGCGGTCGTAACGTACTGCCGAGCGCAGTCCATCCAGCACCGGATCGAATACCCGTTTCACCGCCAGGTACTGTTCGATGGCCACCACACGCTTTTCGCGTCCCACCATATGCCGGGGAATGTTCTTCTCAGTGAGTTTGCCTTCCAGTTGGACGATCACTTCCCAGGCTTTCGGATCGGTCTTGGCGAAAAACTGCTGAGCGTATTCGATGAACAGCGCGTCTATATTGACCACATGTCGCTGGATCTGCAGGTAGTCTGGGCGCCGGCCCAACTCGATCAAAGCCCGGGCAATGATGTTGACAAAGCGCCAGGCGAACTCGCGAAAGGCTGCGGAGTTGCCTTCGCCACTGAGTTGCCCAGCGATGCGCGATGCTACCTCCGAGATGCGCCCGAAACGTCCCACCGCGTTGTAACGCGCGGAGATCTCTGGCCAGCCTAGATGGAAAACATAGAATTCCTTTTCCCGACCGGCCCGTTTGGCTTCGACGTACATGCGTTTGAGCAGGTCGGCATCGCCCTTCGGATCGAAGACGATGACCACCTCATGTTCGACGCGGTGAATGTCCTGGGTGATGTACACCTCGGCGAGTCGCGTCTTGCCGACACGGGTAGTGCCCAGCACCAGGGTGTGTCCGACCCGTTCGCCCAGCGGCAGACTGACTTCCGTTTCGTTGGGCTCGACCCCATGCAACAGAGGCGAGCCACCGACTGGGGGTAAAGGGCGCAACGGATTGAAGGCACTGTCCCAGGCGGTGACACGGGCCAGTATCGAGAGCGGAAACGGTGCATGCTCCAGGCGCCGTTCGAGTTCACGGGCCAGCCGGTAGTGGGTCGGTTGGTCGACATAATGGGCGACCGCCGGATCCTGGGCCTCGACCAAGCGCTGGGTGTGCAGGCGGGTCCAGCGAAAGCCGCGACCCATGAACAAACGCTTACGACTGACCGGAATCTGCCGGCTGGTCAGCTCGTAGCGGGGCAGCCGGCGGATATTGCGCCGATAGCGCAACACCTCCCAGGCTTGTCGCAGGCGGATCAGGCCGAACAGGGTATAGGCCAGCGCCGCAACCTGCCCGATCTCGGGTGACAGGGCCACGGCCCAGGGCGAGTACACGCACAACACCGCGGCGGCGATGCAGATTGTTACGGTGTACAACTCGACCGCTGGCCGGAGCTTGGACTCCATCGCATGCTCGGCCATGACCTGACTCACTGTCCCAATGAGGTGGCGGTGATCAAGACGGGGTAGTGCAAAATCTGCAGGCGGGTGGCGATGTCGTTGCCGTTGACCGGCAGGATGGTGATGTCTGGAGCGGCTGCGCGAATTCGGGCCAGGGCTTCAGTGTCGGCTACTTCGACGGCGAGGCCAGCCGCGCCCATTTCCTGCAGTTCAGCAGCGCGCTGACGCAGCCAAGTCAGCGACAGGGGATCGTCACCGACCAGAAAAAATGGCCGCAAGCCCGGCATGTTCAGGGCGCGATACGTGATCTGGCCGGGGCTCAAGTGGGGGCTACGGATGGGCAGTATCCAGGCTTCATCGGCAAACGTGGACAGGTCCGCATGCATGGCCCGATCAGGCTGGATCTTGTTGTTTATTAGCGGCCTGGCAACTTGAAAATGGTGTCGGGTGAAGTCGCTAGGCTGATCCCCGGCTACGGTCAGTTCCGGCTGGGCGAAAGATACCAAAAGCAGGATGAAATAACAGGCGATGGGGATTCGCTTCATGGTGGTGTGCCCTGTTTGAAAGAAACCAGCAACCGTTCGAGTTGCCGGGAAAAGCCGGCGCGGTAACGCGCGGCCGGCGTTCCTCCTGCCGGGCGGTGATATCGGCCGGCAGCTGATACCCAATCACCGGTGGTGGCGTGATGCTCCTGCAACAGCGCGGCGGTCACGGCGAGATTTCGGTAAGGGTCAAGGGCTTCGCAGGGGCTGGAATAACGTTGCCCGTGGTAACCCAGGTTGGTTTGTCCAAGACCGACATCGACCCGCTTGGCGTCATGTCGCGCGAGCGCCTGAAGTAAGGCGTGACAGGCGGCCTGGCGAGTGGCGAAGCGGTAGGGTATTCCGGCGATGTTCAGGGTCCAGGGCCAGGGCAGCAATCGACCACGGACGTGGATACCACTCTCCTGCAGGGCAATTGCGAATAGCACCATAGAAGGGATGTCGGCGTCATGCGCCGCCAATTGATAGGCCGGAGGCGGAAGTTGGTCGGCCTGGACGGCGAGCACCGTCAGCACCAGCGCAAGACCACTCAGTCGAGGCGTTGCCATTGTCCATTCACCTGTTGAAATGTGGCAGGCATTGGCCCCGGGGCACCCAGGCTGAACCAGCGACCACGGTCATGGTTCAGGGTGATCTGCCGGCGTTGAACCTTGACGGGATCGATGCCCGCTTGCCGAGCCCAGCTACGGACGCGTTCATCCTCGCCTTGGCTGCCCACCAGGTAGATATCGAACGCCGTGTCGCTGCTTTGCAGACGCTGGGCTTCGGCGGTACACGCTGAGCAGTGGTCCTCCACAAATAGAGCCTGGCGCGGCGCGGCCGCTGAGCTGATAGGGGGCGGGGATGCCATGCCCTGGATCGGTAGCAGCCCGGGAAACAGCTTGGTCCAGGCCGCGGCGTAAGCGTTTTGGTAGGCCAACTCGCGCTCGGCGCGTTTGGCTTCCAGCGCTACCTGTAATTCGGCATAGCGCTGGCGCTCTTGGTCGGTCTGGGCCTCAACCCCGAGCGCGGTCAACGGATCGAGGTTCGGGCTCCAGAAACCGCGTGGGCCGGATTGGATCTGTTCGAAGCGCGTCCACTCCTGCCCCGTCAGGCCCCAGCTCGCTGCCTGTTCAGAGTCAGAGCGCCCCAGCGGAGCAGACTGCGTGTCCTGGGTCTGTGACTGTGTCGTGACGGGGTTGCCCATCGCAGCGTCCATGGCCAGTAGCGAAGCGAGACAGACGACGGTGGGCAGTAGCGCTCTGTTCATGATCGCTTCTCAAGGGAGGTGCACGGTCTGGTCTGGCTGAGCGGCCACCGCGAAGATGGCTGAGTTCGGCTCCAGCACTTTCAGGTACCAGGCTCCGAGCTGCTCGCCGCTATGCAGCAGCCGAACATCTATGAGAGAGCGACTGTCATGAGGTGCGACTGCCAAAAAGCGCTCACCACCACGGGATTCGACCCCCAACACCGAGAACGGTGGCGAGAGCGGGACGGGCTTGGGGCGAGCGGTCTTTTTCGGTTTAGTCGCGGAAGGCGACGGCGGTGGGGGTGATGGCTGGGTCTTGTGCTCCTGGAACTGCTGCTCGACCTGTTCAAGGTGTGCGCGCAGCGCTGTCAGTTCTGCCACGGTGGCGCGGGCTGCCAGACCATCGCGCAGCTCCTGTATTTCTTGCGCCCACTGATCCAGCATCGGATCGAGGGTATTGGCCTGTTGCTCACTAGTATCGACCATCTGCTTCAGGTCTTTCAGCGCGTACTGCAGCTTCTCTTGTGCATCCTTGAGGGCGCTTGAATCATGTTGCAGGGTGTCCAAAGTTTGTCGGTATTGCGTGTCCGTGCTCTGCAGTTTTGCCATGCGTTGATACTGGTTATACAAACCACCGCTCAGCCCGGCGACCGCCAGGCAAAGGAGCCCGATGATGAGGGTTTGAAACGTTGAGGCTTTCATGACCGCGCCTCCGATTGATGGGGCAAGACGGGTGTAATCAGCGCGACACCGGCATCCGTTTTCTGCTGTTCGAAGCAGACCGAACGGCTGACTTCATCGGTCGTGAGTTGCCAGGCGGGGCCAGCCAGCACTTGTAGCGCGCGGCGCAAAGGGATTGGACCAAGCCGGTAATGGGCTGCAGGCAGAGGCCGGGTAAACAGCAACTTCACCGACGCAGTAACGGGGCAGAGCGAATAGCCCGAGCGCTGCAATACGTACTGCAACGCATCCTGCACTGAGGGGTTTAGGCTGGACGGGATGTTCACTTCAATGATTTGAGCGAGAAGATAGCGTTGTTCCGTGGTGGGCTCGGTGCTGACCAGCGTATAGCGGCCATAGCGGAGTTCTGTCGGATGGTTTCCTTCCGCTGTGTCCCTCGAAAGCTGGGCCCGATTGGAGCCACTGTCGATCTCTGGATGGGTTGGCAATGTATTGGGGATTTGCGCGGTGCAGGCGCTCAACAAACCCAGCAGGCAGACAGGCGTGAAAAAACGCTCCATGGAAAAAACCTCATGACAGATTCAGTGCAAAACCTGACATGAGGTGAAGGAGCAACTCAGTGAGAAAGTTGATTCAAGGCGGGTCGTGTTAACGCTGAACGCGTTGCTATTCATCAAAAATAGCGAGCCCATTCAAGACGGCAGCGTCGGGGTCGAAGATCAACAATCTCGCATCCGCCAATGCCGCCAGGTACAGTACGTTGACTAGGACTTCCGGTGTGCCTGCGTCGAGTTGCTCTTGTCTCAAGCTTGAATAACGTTTGCCCTCAATGTTCAGCAAGTTTTCGTCCGTCCATGGCGTGCCAATCAGCTTGCAACTGATGCCGCAGCAATCCGGCAACTCGAAAAGCTCGAACAAAAGGCCGGTTTGCCTCGGAGCGGAGTTACTTGCCCATCCTTCCAGATAGAACATCGCTTCTTCAGGAAGGTGTGCGGTACTGATCTCCCAGGCTCGACTGTAGTGCCCCGTTTCGAAGCTCAAGCGATGGACCATGGCTTGGGCTTCTTCCAGGGAGTACAGATCGCCGAGGTGATGCCGCTCGTTGAGCATGTCGCCCATCACGGCGTAGATCACTTGGCGCACCAACCCGGTGGACTGGCAGCGTTCATCTAATTCATCCAATTCATCCGGAATGGATTGGCCTTCGCTGATCAAGGCGAAATCGTCATTGAACAGGCAGGTGAACAGTTGCAGCTCATTGTCGGGCAGATGTGCTTGTGAGTCGTGCACTGGTCGAACGCAGGGAGGGCAGTCGTTTTCGTAGGTGATCAGTAGCAGCCGTTCGATATGAAGGTTGTCGTAGCCGCGAGCAAATGGGGTTGAGGCCATCAGCAGAGCTGGGGCTTGGTGTGCGGGGTTCATGAGGGTTCTCCAGAATGAAAATGAACAAGGCGCCCGAAGGCGCCTGTGAGGGTTAAAGCCAGCCGTATTCGGCAAGGGAGAGAGGACGACCTTCACCCACGATGAAGTGATCCAATACACGCACTTCGATCAAGGCCAAGGCCTCCTTCAGCCGTGCGGTCAAGACGCGATCCGCCTGGCTGGGTTCTGTACAACCCGAGGGATGGTTGTGAACCAAAATGGCGGCCGCAGCGTTATGCGCTAGGGAACGCTTAACGACTTGGCGGGGGTAAACGCTGGCGCCATCAATGCTGCCGTGAAAGAGGACTTCGAATGCCAGCACCCGGTGCCTGGCATCGAGAAAGATCACACCGAAGACTTCATGCTCTTGTTGCGCAAGCTGCAGTTTTAGGTAGGAGGCAACAGTGTCAGGCGACGTCAGGATAGGGCCGCGGGCGAACAGCCGACGATCCAGAATATGCTGCGCTTCGTCGATCAGCTGGTTTTCTTGGACAATGCGATCAGCCTCGAAATCCGAGGTCTCAATCAGTGTAAGTTGGGTGCTCATGGCGGTACCTCCGAAGGGAACAATCAGGGGTACACGCCCGAGGGGAGTGGTATCCCCCAAGGTGGGTGTGGAGTCTTGGGCGTTAGCAGATGGCGCGCTGTTTACAGCCGAGTGAATCGGTGGCGTTGACCGTGTAGATGTGAACCACAGCCGTCGCAAGGCGATGGAGAAAAGGTTCTTATTCCCCAGCCGGCTTCGGGATCGAAGTCGGCACTGATGGGCATCAACCGAACTAGCTCACGATGTATCGCGGCGATGCGTTGTTCGACCTCATCCTGCGAGTAATACAGCGATAAGGTGCTGTAGTCCTCGTAAGCTGTAGCGAACAGGCAGTCGTCGCAAAGCCAGAAGGATTCCATAATGGTCCCCTGTGCTGATTGAAGAAAAGGCGCTCGACGGAGCGCCTTGATGAGGAACATCGTGGACTGTTCAGGCGGACTGAACGGTACGGGTGGCATCACGGCGGGCCGTGCGCGGAGCGGGTGGAGATTCAGGTTCCACCCGAGCCTCTATTGGGTTTTCGGTATCCTCAACTTCGGCATCAGCCGACGGTGGGGATGGTTCACTGTTTGGCGCTTGCTCAGCAGGTGCTGTTGCTTCCTGCCTGGCGGGTGCTTTGTATTCGAACGTGCCGTTGATCTTGATCCAGTCGATGAACAGCAAACGACCTTTCAGGCTGGCGCCCGGTTGGCCTTGTTTCTCGCCTTTCTCATAGAGAAACGGATCGATCCACAGGTCGCCGATACGGAACGACAGCAAGACCTTTTTCTCGGCGTTGACGGCGTCCATATAGAGACGAATCAAGCGTTCAGCTTCACCCCCAGCGACTTTGCAGTCGAAGCGGGTGTACTCCACCGCATCGGTGGCACCGTGCAGGGCTGCGATATCGCAGGCAATGAATGGTTGGCCGCGGCGGACTTGGACTTCACGAACACGGTTGAGGTAGCCGATACCGACGGTGTGCAGGTTGAAGTAAGTGGTCGCTTCTTTGGATTGGTTGGCGTGGGCCATGGTGGTTCTCCTGTTTCAAGGGGAAACGGCGACGCACAGTCCCTGATGGGGAAGTGAGCCCCCGTCAGGGTGGGTAAGGTGAAGAAGAGCGATGAACGACTCACCACCGGCAAGCCGATGACGATCAGAACGATGCGTCTGGCGGAATAACGGTGCAGCTGAGGAACGTCTGCGGTAGTGGTTAGCAGACATGGGGTAGTGGGCATTCATCACCGCTGAGGCGGTAACCGTGCGAGCTTCCGAACGCTGATCGCACTTGGGTAAACCACCACGAACGTGGCGTAGCCTTGAAGGTTCAAGCTACCTGGGCTGGGCTGTCAACGACAGCAAACCACGCCCTTTGTATAAGCCTGTCACAGGGGAGCGTCAAGACGCTGCAACCCGATTTTTTATAGCCGGAATACAGTGGCAGTCACTGGACTGAAGAAAGTGAAGAGTGGGCCTGACGGGATGCCAGTCGAGGAAGAAAAAAACCACCTTTGACGGTCTTACGCAGTCGACCAGCGCCTCGCAACACTTGGTTGAACTGCGCCATGATTCGCCAACCGACCCTTGTCGTGGCCTGGGTCGGAACATGCTGGCACGCATCCGCGCACAAAAGGTGCCCAGTGTTTCCCCGGCGGGCTCCGGGACTGAATACGATCGCCGAAGCGGATGACCGCTGTTGCCGGGTAGAGGCAACAGTGGTCATCCGCCACCACGATCAGGTCAAGCACAAAACGGGAATGAAATCCCGCAGAAGAGAAGGCTCCGAACTCGACGAGTTCGACCGAGCTACCCGGAGCAAATCGGTCTTGGGTCGCCATTGGCGATGATCCTGAGGCACTACAGCAGAGAGGGTGGGACGACGTCAAGGCAGAGAACGCACCGTTCTCATAATGATCGTCCCATGGAACATCATGAGCGACGCGTATCTTTACTGATCGACACAGTGCCCTTGCAATCTGGGTAGTGGGAGCATGACCAGAACTGCCCTGATTTTCCTTTACGTCTACGCATCGAGGCATTGCAAATGGGGCAGGCCGGGCCGGCTTCGACAGGTACCGCCAAGGTGAGTGCGCCACAGTGTTCGACCAATTGTGCAATCCAGTTCGCCTGCTTGGCGACGAACGCATCAAGGGTCAGGCGTCCCGTTTCGATTTCGTCCAGGGCCTGTTCCCATATCGCGGTCATGCCCGGATCTGCGATTGCGGCGGGTACCGCCTCAATCAGGGTATGGGCCGCTGCGGAGGCCATTAAGGCGCGTTTTTTCTTCAGCAAGTAACCGCGATCAATCAACCCCTTGATGATGCCGGCTCGCGTGGCTTCGGTACCGATACCGGTAGTGTCCCGAAGTTTCTGTTTCAGGCGTGGGTCGTTGACCAGCTTGGCGACGTTTTTCATCGCCTTGATCAGATCGCCCTCGGTGAGTGGTTTGGGGGCGGCGGTGCGCATGGACTTGAGTTCGACGTCGTCCACTGCGCACTGCGTGCCCTGTTGCAAGACGGGTAAGACTTGGGACTTGTGACTGGGTTCGTCCTCCTCGGTGTTTTCGGAGAGCAAGCCTTTCCAGCCCTGGACCAGGATCTGTTTGCCAACAGCGGTCAATCGTTTTTCGCCACATTCCAGTTCGACCTGGGTTCGATCAAACTCATGAGACGGAAGAAATTGCGCGAGGTAGTGGCTACGAATCAGTTCGTAGACTTGGCGTTCTTGTTCGGACATCCGCGCAAGGTTCGCCGGCTCGGTGGTGGGAATGATGCCGTGGTGCGCGGTGACCTTGGCATCGTTCCACACGCGGGAGTGCAGTGATCGATCGAGTCTTCCGAATGCGGGCCGCAGGGTGGGATCGGTTTTGAGCAGGGCATCGAATACCCCAGATACCTCGTCGAACATACTCTCTGGCAAATAGCGGCAATCACTGCGCGGGTAGGTGGTTGCTTTGTAGGTTTCATACAGAGCCTGGGCGATATTCAGGACTTCCTGAACGCCGAGTCCCAACTTGCGCGAGCAGACTTCTTGCAGCGTGCTCAAGTCGAAGGGCAGGGGCGCCGCTTCGCGGAAATGCTCAGTCTGCAGCGAGAGTACTGTGGCGGTCTTGCTGCAAGAGATCGCTTGGACCGTTTGACTGGCAAGCGCCTGTTGCAGGCAACGACCCGCTTCGTCCTGTCCTGAGCTTGGCGGTAACCACGATGCGATGAATCGCTGACCCCTCGACGATAAGTGCACTTCAACGTTCCAGTAGGGCACCGGAACGAAACTGGCAATCGCACGATCCCGATCGACCACTAGGCGTAAAGTGGGTGTCTGTACGCGTCCAACCGACAGCACGCCGTCGTAGCCTGCCCGCCGACCGAGGAGGGTAAACAAACGACTGAGGTTCATGCCGATCAGCCAGTCAGCACGGCTGCGGGCGAGGGCTGAGTGATAGAGCGGGAAGGTCTCCTGACCAGACTTCAGCGAGGACAATGCTTTGCGAATCGACGCCTCGTTGAGTGCCGACAACCAGAGGCGCTGAACGGGGCCTCGATACTTGCAGAGTTCCAGTAACTCGCGGGCAATCATTTCACCTTCGCGGTCGGCGTCGGTCGCGATGACGACGGTGGTGGCTTTACTGAGCAGGCGCTTGATGACTTTGAACTGTGCCGCAGTCTTGGGTTTGACCTCGACCTGCCACTGCGCGGGAATGATCGGTAGATGATCTAACGACCAACTCTTGAAGTGTTCACCATAAGCTTCAGGCGGTGCTGTCTCCAGCAGGTGACCGATACACCAGGTGACGGTTGTCTCGGGTGCGATTAGGCAGCCATCGCTGCGCCGGCTGGCTCCGAGAACTTTGGCGATGTCACGACCTTGGGAAGGTTTCTCGCAGAGGAAGAGGCGCATAAGACTGCTCCGGATGGGGTCCGGAGCAGAGTTGTTGGAAACAGCAGCTACGAGATATGAGAAACCTGACTCGCAGGTACCTCATATTAGTCGGTGAGGACTGCCTTGACGATCCGATGCTGTTACCCCGTTTTAGCGTGGACGACAGTGTGGGTCTTCACGAGCAGCGAGTAGTAATACGCCAGCAACTTCGCGCAAAGGCGCAATTTTTATGCCTAATGCTCGTCATTCCGGAGGTGGCGGCCCTGTGCGCTTTTTTGGCTTCGACGCAGGTGAGCTGGCTTGCTCTGTATTTTGCCCGACGTGTTTCGCAGATGCTGCCGGTTCATTGGATCGCTCCCGCATGACCACGCTGTGCACTCGATGAGGCAGGATGCCGACTCGACGGGCCTCGATCTTGAAGGTCACCCGCGCGTTGTCTTCGCTGTCCTCCCACTCATCTCGTATCGTGCGGCCCTCGACCAGCACACGCATACCTTTCTGGTACAGCGTGCTCCAGTGTTCAGCCTCGCGGTGCCAGAGCTCAACCGGCGCCCAATAGCCGCCTCGATCTTCGTAGCCGCCCTCGCGTGGCACGGGGTTGTCGAAGTACACATTCAGCCGTAGCAAACGCCGTGGCTCGTCATTGCCTGAGGCGAATTCCTGGAACTCTGGCGCACTGCCGATGTTGCCTTCGCCGACGAAAAAAGTACTCATCGTGATATCTCCGCTGCGGTTGTGAACTGGCGCAGCAGCCGTTCGGCACTGGCCATTTTGATCGCGCAGGTCGAGGCCTGGCGGTAAAGCGAATGCACCACGCTCATCTGCAGGTTCAGTGCAATACGGTTGCATTCGAAACGGTGCAACCCCTCGCGTACGGCCTGCGGTTGGGTCTTGTTGCGGACCTGGCGTTCCCAGACCGCAACCCCCATGCGGGCGAAGTCACGGGTTCGCCAACGCAAAAAGGTGCTGCCCGCGCTGGTGTTCTGCAGCACCAATCGAATATCCAGCAGTGAGTACGGGGGCTGTCCGGCTTGCTGCACAACAGCTTCCATCAGGTGACATAACTGCGCCTCGATTTCCCTCGCCACCTGCGCCAGGTGGTCCAACTCCCCCTTACCCTTAAAAGGTTTTAAAAGGCCTTTTAGGGAGGCAGCGTGTTCGAGCTGTCGATAGGCATCCGGTGTTAACGCTTCGAAGGGCATTGGTTGAGCCGGGATCATGAGATTCATGCTTCGTCCTCCGGCTCATCCACCGTCGCAGATGGCTCTCTCGCTTCCTCTGCCAATGCGTCCGCGTCATCCACTGCCACAGCACCACGACGAATGATCGGTGGCGCGAACTGGGAGCGGCGATGACCCTCAAGAATGTCCATGGGGGGCAAACCCATCTTCTCGATGGCCGCCAGAGCACGGGCATTGTTCGCTGCCATGTCATCACGGGTGACGCCAGAATGCCGATAGCGCTGCGCCTGGCCGAACAGGCTGCGCAGCAGATGGGCGCCGTCATCGATCCAGGCTTCCATGTCGACGCGGCCGATCAAGGCTGTGTGATGGGCCAATAGGGTACGACGCACCAGGGTGTCGTAGTCGGTCAGCAGGTAGACCGCCAGAAAACCCAGCTGGCTGCCGATGTACAACGGCAAGGTGACGGGGTGGATGTTGAGGTTGTCGCCCATGTCGATCTGTGTCGGCAGGTCCTGTCTGATCCGATCCAGCTGTTGGGTCAGTTCCAGCATCCCAGCCTTGGCCTGCATCAGTTTTTCTTCGAGTTGTACGATGGCCCAGTCGGCATAGGGATCGTCCTGAGCCGCGGTTTGTTTGATCAGGTTGGTGACACTGATGTAGCCGGCCATGCCCATGATCGAGTGAACGCCTTCGCGTGCGGTCCGCCCTTGCCAGATACGGGCGGCGTGGTGAGTGTGCAGGGTCAGGGTGATGCTGCTGCGCAATGAACCCAGGTTGAGTTGGTAATGATCGGCCACGGCGTTGTCCTCGCATTCGCTTGGACGGAAACGTTGCGGCAGATGAGGGTCAAGGACAGCCAAAAAACTGAATGCGGTCTGTTCGGTTTGGTTTAAGAGGGCTAATTATGGAGACGTCAGTAGATTTGATGCCACCGGCATCAAATCTACTGACGTCTACGTTCATCGAAAGAGATGTCCCGGCTTTTCCCTAAGAGTTTCATAGTTTGGTCCGATGTGTTCGTAGAGTGGAACACCATGGATTTGATGCCACTGGCATCAAATCTACTGAGGTCCACCGCGTTTGCCACGCAGTTGGCGCAGCTCATTCAGGCACGCTTGTGCGAGGGCAGACGCGGGTTCGCCCTGTTGTCGAGATGGCCGCGAGGGAGCGGGTGGAGGTGATTCTGCAATGGGTGAAGGTTCGGCCTGACCTGCCCAAGGACGAAAGTCACCTTTCAGTGCGCGCTGGATCAGGCCCATCAGATACGCCGCTGGCTTGCGGATTCCACCGGCCGCACAACGTGCTCCCGCTTCGTTGAGCACCGCCTGCCGATCCGCTGGTTTGAGTTTGTTCAGCGCCACGGCGACGGCCTGACGCTCGCTTGGGCTCAGGTGCAGCGCAGCGGGCCAGTGCAGGTTATCCACCGCTGCGGTCGCGCGCGGTACTGTACAAATACTTTCTTTTAATACAGTACAGGCGGCGTTCGGATTCCGAACGGTGTCTGAAACATTGACGTTCAGGCCCGGTTCGGAATCCGAACGAGGGCCTGCACGATTCCGAACGCGGTGATCTTCCTCCCGTTCGGAATCGTGGAAGGCATCAACGGCTGGCTGATCCAATCCTTGCTGCGTCCAGTGTTCGCCCCAGCTGTCGAGCCGCGTCGGTAACCGATCACGATCGATATTCGTGTCCTGGCGGACTTCCTCCACAACGTGCTGAGCGACAATACGCACCGCCTTCGTCGCATGACCGAGGGCATGCCCGACCAGCGCCAGGTAATCCTGATCCAGTTCCATGGCTTCGGCGGGGGTTAACGGCTCATCGTGCAGAACATACAGAAAACCTTGAAGACGTCCGCTGAGCTGATCGCGTCCGCGACTCACCAAACTGAGCCAGCGCGTCAACCTGAGCATCGTCAACACCCGAGCAATGGTTTCACGGGAGGCTGACGCACCGTAGGGCACGCTCGACAGGTAAGGCTGCAAATCCTCATAGCGCGGCGTGACCACGCCCTGGCCTTGCAGCATGAGTCGAAACACCTGCCAGGCATTGCGTTCCAACGGCGTCAACCGACTATCCAACAGCAGCCGACGTGGCACGACTTCGTGAGATTGGCCACTGAATAGAAAGCCAGCTTGCAGGGCCTGGTTGGAGGGTTGTTCAGTGGTAGGGCGTACGGGCCAGCGTTCACTCAGATGCTGGGTGCATTGCTGCAGGACACGCTGCCAACGACTGGAAGGGGCTGTGTTCATGTGCCGTTGCTGTACTGGTCGATTTGTTGCCAGACGATGGTCAAGCTGACTTGTTGCTCCTCCGCCAGCATCATCATGGCGTCGAGCTGGTCCTCGGTACTGTCCTGAGCGCGTAGTTGGCACCAACGCTGCCAGAGCGCATGCTCCTGCGCCTCGCTCAAATTCTGAGGGCGACCTTTTCGGGTTTCTATCTTGAGCAGACGTCGACGCAGGGCGGTTTCCGAATGCGCCAAGCCAAAGCATTGGTACATGATGGTGCTGCTGGCGCCGAGCTTGAGCGCGCGGTTGATCAAGCGCTCGTTCTGCTCGTCACGTTCGGCTTGCTCGATCAACCGATGCAGCACCGGCGAGTCAATCTTGATCTCAACCCAGGGGATGGTTGCATGGGCCAGGCGCGACAACGTAGTGGGCGGTAAGGATTGCAACAGGTAGATGTCGTCCTCACCCAGTCCGAGTGCCTTGCAGCGCTGCAGGTTACCCTGGCGCAGCTCATGCAGTATCTGGGTCAGCATGGCCTGGTTGAGCACATTGAAGGACAGGTTCATGGCAGCTCCTTCGGTGAGCTATCTTCAGGGGGAATCGTTAAGTCGATCAGACGCCGGGCCAGGCGGATCAGGCGATACAGTTTGATTAACAGCCTGTCGGGCAGCCGCTCCAGTCCCACGTCCACGGCGGGACGATTTGTGAGCGGGAGTTGATAGATCCCCAGCAACAATTGGCCGAACAGCGCTGACGGCAGTTGCTTACGATCTTCCCAGTTGACGTCGTCTTGAGCGCGCAGCAGGGCCATGAGCAGTAGGTGAACGCCGGTTGCGTGAGGCGCTGCAAGATCAACTCGCTCGATGTTCAGGGCGAAGCCCAAGCCAAGCGGCTGACCGATGATGCTCTCGGGGTATCCGGCATAGGCCGCCATTTCTCGCGCCAGTCCGGCAATGGCTAAACGCAGTTGTTCGGGTGTATCCAGCGTTGGTGTGATCGTCCAGAGGTCGTCGATTGGGCAGGTTTCGACTGGAGACGTCGCTTTGGTGGCTATCTCGCGATCGATTTGCTCACGAATCTGTTGAACGCGTGATCGAGGATTGACCGCTGGTGAAACATTTGTTTCGGGTTCTGCGAGCAGTTCTTCTGAAACTGACTCTATCCTGCTCTCGACCTGGGTTGATTGTGATTCAGTGTCGGAGGAGGGCGGTTCTGCCGCGGCTTCATGTTCGCTTGGCGAATAGATGTTCTCTGAGGGCCTGGTAGTGACAGCCCCAGGCGTGGATACGACCCGTTGGGTATCGCTCAGCTCCAGGGCCAGCATACGGTAGGACTGTCCGAGCAAGCGGCTCATGCGTTCGAGTAATTCATCCTGGATCTTCTCAAGATCAAAGGATTCAGGATCGCAATCGAAGTAACCCATGGATTCCAGCCAGAACTCTGCAAATGCAACTGTGGCAGTTGGATAACGGTTCCAGATTCGCTCAGCCTGACTACGTAGACCGATCAGACGCTCTATCTGAGGCTTACCCAACCCGGCATACAGAGTTTGTGGAATGGCGGGTAATAAGTGTTCGAGGGTGTCCAGCATCCGGCTGATGTGCGACTGTGAAATCGGATAGCCCCCAGCGGCAAGACGTCGAGCCAGCTCCCGTTGTGAGAGCTGTGGGCCATCCGATTCAAGCATGGTTTTGAGTTTGGCTACCGCCAGAGCCCGTTCGATGAACGTGAGTTGGCCGTGCAGATCGCTTTCCGCCAAATGGCCGAGTAGGGCGTTGGTTTCATTGCTCCAAGGTCGGAACAGGCAGTGAATCCGAAAGAAACGCTCGTCGCGAGTTTCCTGCCACAGCTCGCCGAGAATCGCCAAGCGCGTATTACCGCCGTTGCGGATGATGAAATAGGTTTCTCCCGGGCGACGGGTAATCGGCGGTGGTTGATCCAGCCCGCGTTCACGGATCGAAGCCTTGATATCGTCATACAGCGGATTACGAATGAATCGAGGGTTGTGTTCGTAGGGCCGCAACTGCTCCAGAGTGACCAGCATAGGCGTGTCAGTAAGTGGATCGGATAGCCGCTCCAGTTCTGGACCTCGAGGGAAGTGGTCCTGGTGCAGCTTGTCGGTGATCTGCGCCTGACTGAGCTTCTTCATCGGAACAACCTCAGTTAACGCCGGTTACGCAAATGGTCACCGACCTCGAACTTGACGATCTTGGCAGTCCCCGAACCTTCGAAATGTCTGGAAAGCTCTGCGAGGAGCCAACCCATGGCCGAGCGTCCACCCTGCAGGCGAAAGACGACAGTGCAGTATTCATCGCCAGATGGGTGGTGTGGTCGAGTGAATGGTGGAGCGATGATGGGAAGTTGATCCAACATCAGAAGACTCCTTGCCAAACGCTGTTGGCTATAAGGTCGAGCAAACACAATGATTGGGCGAGAAGTGCCGGCATGGTGAATGGTGTCATTTAACCTCCGTGCACCTGCCCACCCTAGAAATCGCTTCGCGCCATTCCGGAAACAACTCGATGGCCAGCGCTTGCATGGTTTCCATCGCGGATGGCGAGCGTCGTTCCCGTGACTGGCGTGTCTCGACTCGGTGGACCGGTAGGCCAAGGGAGGCGGCGTTGAGGTACGCCACTCGCTCCGGAATTGCGGTGTCTAGAACCGAGATGTTGTTAGCCCCTGCGAAGGTCTCGCGCAGGCCACGGATGATCATCCGGGTGTCCACTCGAATGGCATTCACCTGGTTCAGGAGCAGTCGTAAGGGTGGGGGTGGAATGCCCAGGTGGCGGAAAGGTTCGAGTTCGCTGAGTAGCTTCAAGGTGCCACGCTGCAGTTCGCGGGCGGCGAGCATTTCCGGGGTGATGGGAGAGAGGGCAAGGTCGGAGGCCAGGATGGCCATCTCCAGCAGCACGCTACGCGCACCTTGGGTGTCGATCAAAAGCAGGTCGTAACGGGCGCGGAAGTTGTCGAGCAGATTGCGTAGGCGTAATCGCCCGTCAGGGGCGTGCAGCAGCAAGGTACTCAGTCGACCTTGATCGTCGTTGGAGACGATCAGATCGAGCCCTGCAATCACTGTCCTGGAAATAATCTGGGCAGGCATAGCTAGGTTGAGTGCGATGAACTCGTACGCACCGACATCAGCCTTCTGGCTCAAGGCGTAATAGCTGGAGAGGGTGGGTTGGCTATCCAGATCCAGTAGCAGGACGCGTAGGCCTGCGTCAGCCAGTAGGCCGCCGAGATTGGCGGCTACTGTGGTTTTGCCCACCCCGCCTTTGGTGGAAACCACCGATACCACACGCATGGCATCAGGCCTGTTTGCCTAAGCGTTCAACGACCCACTGCTCGATTTCTAGCGAGTCCCAACCGACTGCCCGCAATCCAATGCGTTTAGCCTGAGGGAATTTACCTTCCTTCATCAGGTTGTAGATGTGCGCGCGTTTGAAGCCGGTTTTTCGCTCCACCTCGTCACGTCGCATGATGTGGCGTTCTACCTGCAGTTGAGGTGCTTCAACGATGGGTAAGGATTGGCTGGACATGCTGGTCACTCCTGGCGCCGATTGGCGCGTGGTGGGAAGTGACCTGAATTGAATAGCAGAAGTGGGGGAGAGTCATTGCACTGCAATCAGAGGTATTGCAGTGCAATTGCTCCACTCAGATACCTTTTTTGAGTATGCGATTGGCTGCGGCGAACTTTGCATCCAGCGTGCGTTTGCTCAGGCCAGGATCGTCTTTGCGATGAGCTGAGATGGAATTGACGATGGAGGATTGACTATCAAATACTGAGTGCGGTTTACCTGATGGCGAGTGTCCTAAGATTAGTTCAAGCAACGCCCCTATGACTTTCAGGTAGCCGATTTCACTGCGGTCACTGAGTTTACTGTTGGACTTTAGTAACTGATGGATATTTTCTCTTTCCAACCCCATTGCCTCAAGCTCATCGAGTAGTTGTTGATAAGACGCTTCTATATTTTTTATCCGCAATTGCATTGCATCTCGGTCGGCTTGTAAGGCCAGATAGGTGCCAGGGCTGATAGCTCCTTGTTGGTTGAAGGACTGTTCGAAAAGAAAGCTTGGTCTTTGGTCAGGGTAGTAGCGCGCCATCCAAACTCTGAGGTCAGTATGGCGGATAGTTATCTGACTGCAATCGATGGGCGTGCCAATCGTGACCGACACGCCGAAGCAGCCATAGGCCAGGTCGCCATGGCGAATGGCATCTATAATTTTTTCGGTATTTGCCTGTAGGCACGGCCATTGGGGGAAGTATTTTGACAGGAGCGCAGGACAGTCCCAAGCCGATTCTAGTATTTGGGTTTCATGAGCCATGAGATTGCACCAGCGTATAGCTGCGTCAATGGGCCGATAAAAAATTTTTGCAAAAACGTTGTAGCTGTCGGGTTCATACATAGGAGCAGCCTCATATTCGAGGGAGCAGATCCGCTAACTACGTTTTTATGGCCTTTACTAGCTGGGCTTCCGTGCGGCAACTGTCCCTTGATTCGGTTTTATTTGTTGGTAAATCGATATCCTTTTTTTCGTGAGAGATCCGAGCATTAAGCACCTAATGCACTCTGGTTATCGAGTTCTTACGCTTGTTTCAATTGACGATTTAGACGCACAGCACCACGGTGCTTCTCCCAATAACCTATGCATCGCTAGACTTTGAAAGAGCTTATTCTGTGGTGCAGCAACTGACTTTGCTTATTCAGGAGTCGTGCTCCATCAGCCAGGTCATTGACATAGTGGGAGACTCCATCACTCAGTCGGTGAATGGTGATGATATTTTCGTTCACCGTTTCCGCGACAGTACTCTGCTCCTGAGCAGCCAAAGCAATGTGTTGGTTCATTTCATTGATGCCCTGAATGTTTTCGCTGATTCGCGTCAGGAACTCACCGACTTGCCGTGAGGTGCCCACCGCATCCTGCAGCGCATTCTGGCAACCCTCCATGGCTTCTCGTGCCTGATGCGCTGCGCCCTGTAACTGGGTGACAATATTTTCAATGACTTCGGTCGACTGGCGGGTTTTTAGCGCCAGGGCACGGACTTCGTCAGCGACCACGGCAAATCCTCGTCCTTGCTCACCGGCTCGTGCGGCTTCGATGGCGGCGTTCAGGGCGAGAAGGTTGGTCTGCTCGGCGATCCCGCGAATAGTGACCACCATCGCACCGATCCCCTCGCTGTCTCGCATCAAGTCACCCAGTTTCAGAGCGGTATGGGCTATCTGTGTCCCCAGGCGTTCGACCATTTGCTGGCTGGCGTCCATCATGGCGTTCCCTTCGCAGACATGGGCTGCCGACTCGCGTGTTTGTGCGCTAGTGCTCGAGGCGTGTCTGGCAACCTGGATGGCGGATCGAGCGAGTTGCTGCACGGAAGCGGCTACGGATTCGACCTGCTGAACCTGCTGGGCGGTAGCGTGCGAGGTGTGACCAGTTGTTATGTCCATTTCACCGGCATGCTGATCGAGAGCGCTAGAGACGAGCCCGACATCCGCAATCAGGTTCGATAGCCGTTCAAGCACTAGGTTGAAGTTGCCAGCCAACTCACCAATTTCATCAGGGCAACTGGCATCTAGGCGTTTACTCAAGTCAGCTTCACCTCGTGCTATCTGCGCCAGGCAAAGGCTGACCTCTTTGACTGGTCGCAGAATGTGACGCCGGGTCAATAGCCACACAGTCCCCAAGGTAGCGAGCAACAAAACTGCGGTGACTGCCAAGTTTTGCAGTAATACAGTTTTCAGGGTCGTTCTCAGCGCCTGGTTGTTGAACTCAATATCCAGCATAGCCAGCGCCTGACCATGATGCATTACCTGTGTGTTGAGCCGGAAGGAGACATTAGCCGCGTTTTTCTGACTGACAGAAGTTGAACGTTGCGTACGGGAATCGCGCACCGTTAGTCCATTAACATCGGGGGCGCGCAACAGTTCATTCAGCAAGTTTTCGATCTGAGCCTGATTACCACTCGCGAGCGGTTCGCTTAGGGATTGTGCCGCAAGCTCAAGTAACGTAGTGGCTTGCCTGAGTTGCTGTCTGCTCAACTCCCGAGACGTGAATTGATAGTTGAGCGTCGCGACAGCGAGTGAAACGCAAAGCATGACCAGTGTGAGCGTCATCATCATTTTGCCTGCGAGCGAATATTGCATCATGGATCTCGTTTTATTGGCGTGGTCTTTCAGCAGAAACGATGCAGGGTTAATTTCATCCTGATGCGACTCGCGGCATTGCGGAGTAGGCGAGATAATCGGCGAAACGCGGATCTGAAATTTGTGTAGAATTAAGCATTACTGAGGTAGCACAAGTCATAGGCGA
The DNA here is from genome assembly GCF_026241895.1 of Pseudomonas sp. RIT-562. Lineage (GTDB taxonomy): Bacteria > Pseudomonadota > Gammaproteobacteria > Pseudomonadales > Pseudomonadaceae > Aquipseudomonas > Aquipseudomonas mandelii_F. Next base: position 244,187 of record NZ_JAPJIV010000005.1, read on the forward strand.
TCTCGGTGTGAACGACGGATATGTTCTCGGTAGCGCTAATCTTCAGTGCAGCCGGACAAACGCAAAAGACACACGAACGGCTATTGTGCTCGGTAGGAGTTACCTGCAGATTGCCGTTCAGCTCGTTGAGGCCCACCTTCCATTTGTCGACCCACTTCCATATCCAATATTTATTTCGACGAACGGTTAACTTGGAAGCCAACGCGTCCGTGGCGGGGAAGAGTTGAGCGCCACCTCGACGTATCGCTACATCGAGGATAATGCTCTTGACCTCAAAAGGTGTGCGCGTAACGTACCTGCACGACGTAGTCGTTGCGTGCGCGGTTCTCTACTTCGGTCTCACGATAAGTGTTGAACCAGACACCATCACCATCGCCTACTTTCCAGAACACCCCAGGGCCAATCCCAAGCACTTTTTCGCGAGAGTCGGCGAGGCGGTGACCATTGACCTCATCATCACTTATTTGTTTGAAGTAATACCCATTGAGGCCAACTGAGACGTTGGGTATCACTTCATAGGAGGCAGTAAAGTTAATCCATGCCGCTTTGCCTGCCTGGGTATCACGCACAGGCTGACCTTCGAACAGTTGCACTGAACTGCTGGCTGGGTCCTTGTTTTTAAAGTTTTGCAGATAGTGCAAGCGCCAGCTCACTTCCCAGCGGGGTGCGGGCATCCAGGTCGCCGCCCAGTAAGGATTGATCGAGTAGAAGTTAGATCCTTGGTTGAGGTCCTTGTGTTCATCGTATTTACCGACGGGTAACAACACATCCAGTGCCAGGCGCTGGACGAAAATAGGTCGTCCATGCTCATCGACAATAGGATCGAACTGCACCAGCGGGCCGGTGGTGACGTCGCCAACTCCAGTGGCGTTGTCCTTGAGTTGTGGACCGTTGCTACCAAAGTCACCGTCGAGTGAAACGATCGGCACAATGATGTTCCAGCCCAGGTGTGCGCCCGCGCCAATAGTGTTGGGCGAGTAATAGCTGAGTTGGTTGATCAGGCTGGTGACATTGATCTTCGGGTTATCAAAGTCTTTGATTTCCTTACCCGAGTTATTTCGAATCGAACTGGCGCTGGTGTACTTCAAGTATTGCTGGAACGAAAAGCCGGGCAGGCCGGCAAATCCATCGTAAAAACTGGTGCCTCCCAGATTGATCCCGTTCGGCTCCCCAACGCTAGGCGGTGGAGGGCCGTTGGCGGCTACAGTTTCTAGGGACGAGAGAGTGGCGAGGACTAGCAAGGCTGGACAAATTTTTTTTATTGTGTTCATCGTTGTTGGCTCTATTGTTATTTTTTTTGGCGCTATTTGGTAATTCCCAGAGTGCTTTTGCATCAAGCAATCTGGTACCAATGTGCTTTTGGCACATTATTTTTTTGCTTGCGTGGTACCTGGGCTCGCGGCATCAGACGCTGAGGGCTTTGCTCTGAATCGATGGAAAGGGCAACCCGCGACTTTCGCCTGCTCGCTCTGCTGATCTGGTGTTTTAGATGCACCCGCAGCGCGCTTGGCGGCATGCGCCACTTGCCGGCGTTCCGTGAAGGTGTCCTTCGGATCAGGGATCACCTTTTCCCCCATCCACAGAAAACCGGCAGTAAACAAACGCAATGCTTTCCTGGCCAACGGTGAGGGTCGTTTGAGTTCGTAGGCGCGGATCAGATGATCGGGATAAAGACTGATCACCCAGGCAAATACCAGAGAGTGTGAGAACTTTGGAAAATAACGATCGGCGAACTGTTGGATTATTGCTCGCGCCGCCGGTGGGCCCATGTCGTGTTTGGGAACATCCTCACTTTCCCAGCGATCCATGAAGGCCATGATTCCATCAAAGGAATCAGGGAAGCCTGTAATCGCTTCGCCCGTCCCGGCGTTGCGAAAAATGGTTGACATCTGGTGCCAGTATTTAACAGCGGCGAGCTTCTCTTTTTCGCTCATGCCCGCCATACCTACGCGTTGCATCAGGCGATGCATGCCGGCTGCTTCATAGCAAAGCGTGTAGACGTAGGTGTCGTTGCGGCTGAAGCTCTCGCCAAATCGCTGAGCGTAGTGGGAGTGTATTTTGTTTATCGACTCAACGTTTTCGCGGGTCTTGTCGTGGTGTGAACCGTAATGCCACCAAACCTGCATCTTCCAGGATGTGTCATCGGAGCGTCTGAATGAGTTTTTTAGAATTTTCCCGTCACCGTTGTCAATGAGAGGCAACGCGTCCAGTTCCCTTACGAAGAAGTGAGGGAAAGTGACGGCGTACACAAGATTCATGATGAAGTCGGTTGGCCGATAAGCCGCAGAGAGTTTCCAGATCTCGTCATAGTCGGTAGCAGGGTCGAGCTGATCAATACGCGCGGCGATCCATTTGCGGGTCATCGGGTTTTCCTCTTATTTTTGTTGTCATCTCACTGGGCGCATGGTCATTGCGCTTCCTGCGGATGGCTTACAAGTTAGAAGAAGTACCGAGCGCAGTCATTAGGCCGGAAAACCAAAATAATGATTGGTTTTGGTATTGCAGTACGGCGGCCCTCGAGCGCTTGAAACGTGCGTTGATGGTCTATCGACTGGGATACATCAATCTCACTGTTTACCTGTTTCTATTCCCTTTCATGCTTGAGGACACGGCCCTCGTACTGGGTGATCAGGTGCAAGGCGCAGCGTATTTCGAGCTCTCGTTGCTTGATAGGACAACCCAGCAGTAGTTCTATCTGTTGCAGTCGATACACTAGCGTGTTGCGGTGAATACCTAGCGCTTCAGCACCGTGGAGCAAGCTGTTGCCTGACTGCAAGTAAGCGCTGAGTGTTTGGCGGTAGCCGCCGGCTTTCTCTGATTTGTTTGCCAGAGGTCCGAGCACGGAGTCGACATACCACGCGGCCTTTTCAAGATCCTGACCGACCAGGATCGTCAGGACATGGTCAGCCCAGCGCATGACGCCTTTGATTGGGGAAAGGATTGCAACGCTACTGACATCTCTGGCTTGAAGATGAGTACGCCTGAACCCAGCAGGGCCCTTCGCTGGTTCACCCAGTGCACATTGAGTTCCACTTAATTGCCCCAGTGTTTCTTCAAGTCGTTTCAGTTGGGTCGGAGTAGGGGCGCGCGGTGTACTGACCCAAGCCCATGTCAAATGCTGAGTGAAGGAAACTACCAGCGGTGTATCGCCGATGATTGCATCTTGTAAATTGCGTTGTAACTCACCCAAGTCTGAGCTGAGCTTGGTGTTGAGATCAGAAATAATGATACCGACATGGAAATGCTCAAGATCCAGGCCATGATCTTTTTTGATTTGCTTTAGCTCGAATGGTTGAAGCGCGCCCGCATTGCCGATCAACTTTTCCACAAGGGCGCGGCGTCTCGCGATTTGACTTTCCATCAGCACCTGACGCTCGTCCAGGTAGCACAGCACAAAGTGCTCGATGATTTCATCCACCACGCATGCACCGTTGGTGACTAACCGTTGAACCGTTGAGGGTGCAAAAGTCCTGGACGCCGACGCGGTGAAAAAATGATTGACCCAGATAGTCTGGTTGGCTCGCATGTTTTTGACGATGCTGCTGAACGGTACTTCGCGACGTGCAGCTTGTCGCGCCATTGAAGGGATCAATTTCAGCGTAAAGTGCTCACTGTTTCTCGATAACGAACTCATGAATATATCGAGGATGAGCGTTTCAAGGTTGAGGCGTATCTCTGGCGTCGGCAAGTCAGGCACCGTTTGAAATTCGTCCTGCAAGCGCTTGAGGGAACTGGCGGCCTCCTCAAGCGCCCAGGCCACCGCACCTTCACCCATCTTCAACACAGCATTGGTCAGATGATGCTGACCAATCACCGCCTTGGAAAAAGCGTCCTCGACCGAGCCTTTTGGCTGCAGGTGAGAATAGAGATCAGTAGTCAAACGGTACTCCCTGTGAGTCGTAATGATTATTTATGTACGCATCACGCAGCCGCCCGTGGGGATCCAGCGCACTGTGATTGCAGTATAGCGTCGCGGTGATACTGCAATACCAAAAACGCCGTCGAGCTTGGATGGACAGACCGGAGACTGGCCCGGGGCGAGGCCCTATCGTAAGTGGTGGTGTTTTTAAATCGAGAGCACCCAGACGTTGCGCCATGAGCGCTTCTGTCTGACGACTGAAGGCCGCTGATCAGAGGCCTCTATTTTCGTATTCACTATGTGCACTCAAGCGAAGAGAGGATCTACATGTCTGCCCCTAAAAAGTGGATTCGAGCCAAAATCCAAAGCCTCGACCCAAGCAAGGATTACATTGAAATCTGGCGTTTATCGAACAGCTACGGGCTGAACGACTTCATGCAGAACTTCATCTACGCGTTGACCTTCCCTAATTTTGTCGTCACCGATTGGGGCTCCAGAGCGGTCTGGCGTGAAGACGGTGGCAAAGTCGTTTCACGGTCCACCTCGCGTGTAGAGCAGACCGGCAGCGCCAATGCGCTGTGGTGGTTCTACGGTCCTGAAGACAGCCGCACCATCAAGTCGGTTGAAGGTATTAATAATCTTCATGCGCATTGGGCCAAGCAGTATCCCGGTGCCTTTTCTTATAATGACGATTACGTGTACGTCTGTGCATTCACCGCCATCACAATGCACCGTCTGAAGTTGAAGATGGGCGCCCCGGGCCTCTCCGAGAACGAGAAGATTGCCGCGCACTTGTTCTGGCGTGACATGTGCAAACTCTTCCGTGCTGAAAACGATCAGCCGATCACTGGTTACCCGGATAGTTTCGACGCGCTCGTGGAATTTTGCGAAGCCTTCGAAAATGCTCCAAAACCCAAGCTTGAACGTGGCAATCTCATTATCACGGCGATTCATGAGCAGTTTGTCTTCCGCTTCTTCCCCAAGGAGTTGCATTGGTTTGGCCATCAGTTACTGCGCGCCATGTCATTGACCACCACGCTCGACACCATGCAGGTCGACCGCCCTGACCCCGCCGCGGCCCAGCTTTTGCCGCAACTGGCCGGCTACATGATGGGCATGATGGAAATGAATGCCGACGATCCGACTGAAGCCTATATCGAAGAGCGGATGAACATGTCCAGTGGAGATAAAGCCGAAGTGCGAAAGGGCATCCAGGCGCTGGACAAGCAATTCCCCGAGCATTACGTCGAAACGTACAAGAATGATCCTAAATTTGTCGGTTGCCCTTTTCATGCCGCTTTGGGCGATGGCGTTACACCGCAAAATGCAGCCGACAAACAAAGCATCAAGTCCATAGAGGCTCAGGTAGCGGCTTTGGGCGGCGACGAGTAACGCCAACTCACCTTGTTGCCCTGCATGACAATCAGCCCCGACAGGGGCTGACTGCGTGGTGCATTAAAAAGGGTAGTGGTGACCACCTGGCTGCCAGGTCACCCAGTGTGCGCGAGTGAATTCATCGACGGCATAATGACCGTTGAAACGCCCGAGCCCGGAGTTCTTTTCACCTCCGAAGGGCGCGTTTGGCTGGTCATCGACGGTGATGTCGTTGATGTGCGTCATGCCGGCGACGATGCCACGAGCGAACTGCAACCCGCGCGCCATGTCTTGGGTGAATACCGCACTGGACAACCCATACTCGCTGGCATTCGCAAGTCGCAGGGCGTGCGCTTCATCGTCGGCTATGAGCATTGGTAACAGTGGGCCAAATGTTTCATCTACCGCCAGGGCGTCATCGGCTTTTACGTTGCCGAAAACATGCGGTGGGAGCAACAGACCGTTGGCTGAAGCGCCGAACAGTTTAGTCAGGCCAGCGCTGTGTGCCTGATCAATCTTGCGTAACAGGCCATTCAATTGCGATTGATTGACGACAGGCCCAATCACGGTGTCCGCATCATTAGGGTTACCCACTTTCAGCTTGCTGACCCTCTCCACCACAAGTTCTGCAAACGCCGGGTATAAGGTGCGATCAACAATCACTCGGTTGACGCTCATGCATATCTGCCCTTGATGCAGGAAACGGCCGACCACGGCTGCGTGAGCTGCCACTTCAACGTCGGCATCATTCAGCACCACCAGTGGCGCGTTACCACCGAGTTCAAGAGCAACGCGTTTGATGTGCTTGCCACCCGTGGCGATGCGCCCGACATTGCGCCCCACGTCCGTAGAACCGGTGAACGAGATCAGCCTGGGTACTCGATGTTCCACGAAGGCGTCACCGATTTCCGATCCGGCGCCCACAACAACGTTGATGGTGCCCGCAGGGAAGCCCGCCGCCTCCAGTAGGTAGGCGATCAACAATCCGCCGCTGACAGCGGTATCACTCGCAGGTTTCAGCACTACGGTATTACCTAATGCCAAGGCCGGAATAACGGAGCGCATGCTTAGATAAAGCGGAAAATTCCATGGGCTGATCACCCCCACAACGCCAAGTGGATCACGGAACACAAAGCTCTGTTCGCCGGGCTTGTAGCTGGTCAAGATCCGACCCTCTACTTGCATCGGCATGCTCGCGCATTCTCGGACCAGGTTCAGCGTGCTTTGCCACTCGATGCCAGCCTTGATTCGAGTGCTGCCCGACTCTTTGATGAGCCAGTCGATAATTTCTTCACTGCGCTGCGCAACGATAACGGCAAGCTTTTCAAGCAACATAACCCGTTGGCCGGCGTGTAGCGCAGCCCACTCCAGCTGTGCCTTTTCGGCGGCCAGATAGGCTTCATCCAGATCGGCGACCGAGGCGAGCGGCATGTCCAACAGCAACTCGTTGTTGAAGGGGTTGCGGTTGTCCAGGCGTTTGGTTGAGCGACCTGGCTGCCAGCGGCCGTTAATGTATTGATGACCTTGAATGGCAAATGGAGCGGGTGCGTTCTGGTTGTTCATTTAGGCGACTCGATCAATTTAATGGATTGACTTCCCTGCAAAATCAGGTGCGCATCCAGGCGCGGCCCCAGGAGTTAAGAGTGTGCTCACTCTGCGGCCATACGCCGGCTTCACGGTCTGCTGGCGCCAGTTCAAGTTCGGCCGAGAATTCCAGTCGGTTCCGATCGGCATCGACCACCATGAAAAACAGATTGTTGCCCGGACCATGACGGCCAGGGCCGAAGAAAATGCTGATGCGCTCCTTGGCAAACCGGTCGCCCCAATCACGAATGTCATTCCACTCATTGGTTTCGTAACAATGGTGGTCCCATTCATTCTTCGACCCACGGAAAAAGGCGAGGGAGTGATGCTCGTCGTCGGAGCGCAGGAAACACACCATGAGCTGGCCGGTTTCCTGGTCGACCACGTTGTCGGAAATGGTGAAGCCAACGGTGTTGACGTAAAAGTCGATAATCGTCTCAAGCTCGGTGGTTTGGAACACAACGTGCTGCAACCTCGACGGCATGCCTTGCAGTTCAGCACTTGTATCGGGAAGTACTACGCCGAATATTGTCTGGCGACCCTGTGGATCCCGAATGGCAAACGCGCCTGGCTCAAGTAAAGGCGAGGTCACCGGATCCATCTGGCATTCACGCTCAATCAGGTTCTGACGCAGCGCTTCCAGTTTGGCGTTGGAGTGGAGGTTGAAGGCAGCGGCCAGCAGGCCGCTATGGTCGGCTGGCGAAATGATTGCCGCTCGTTTCGGCCCCCGCATCACCTGGCTGCCATCTGCTTGTGGCGATGCGCGCATGTCCATCATTCGCGTATAAAAATCTACCTGGCGTTGAGGTTCTTTGCTTGCCAGGTGCAGGTAGCACAGTTGAGCAGGGGTCGAAGTCTGGAGGGTCGTCATGGAAAACTCCGCGATCAAAGAGTAACTGGGGAATGGGCGGTATTGGCAGCCGCGACGGCGACTGTCGTAGCCTGTGCAATGCCCAACAAGGACTGAAGAGCCAGAGCTGTTTCTGACTCCTGAGCCTGGTCAAATATGGCGGCGACATAGCGGTCGGGACGTAGCAGCAGGAAGGTGCTGGCCTCGGCAAACAGTGCGCTTAACTCACCGTTGCGATCATGTACGATCGTGAGTCCCGCCAAAGGGGGCGGAAGCGGAGCGTCTTGTGGAATGATCACGATGCGCTTGGCATCCAGGTGGGTCCAGAGCGGGTGCTGCAGTTGATCCATGCGTTGGCTGCGCAGATCGCCATATTGAATCAAGGCAAAGCCCGGGCCGATGTGCTCATCCAACAGTTGCGCGCAGCCGTGAGAGTCGAAAAGAGTCGGCTGCGGCAGCATGGTCCCGGCGCGCAGGTTGCCGGCCTTACCTTGGGATAACACCAGGCCCTGGGTAAAACGAGGCTTTGGTTTAAACTTCATTTGCAGAAAGTAATCGCGCAGAGGCGGGATCAGCCCGATCACGCGGAAGGTGCTGGTAATGAGTTTGGCGCGCAAGGCTGAAGCCGGCGCCATGACCACCCCGAGATTCAGCGCCAGCTTGATCAGCGCCCAGGCATGATCGCGGCGTTCGCTTTCATAGGTCTCGAGGGCGCTTTTCGCCATTTGTCCCCGGAGTACCGCCACAAGTTTCCAGGCGATGTTATGCGCATCACGCACACCACTGTTCATGCCTTGGCCCGCATAGGGTGGGGTCAGGTGCGCAGCGTCACCGGCGAGAAAAACACGACCTTCCTGCCAGCGAGAGGCAACCCTGGCGTGGAAGGTGTAGACCACTTTGCGCACCAGCGAATAAGCTTTTTCACCCCGGAACGGCCGCAGCAAGTTGCCAAGGCTAGCGTCGCTGAGCATTTGCTCATCAGTCTCGTCGTCTTTGAGCATGAACTCGAAGCGACGTGTCTGATGAGGGCCGGGCACTTCTACGACAGGTCGCTGCGCGTCGCAATACACACGAGTCTGCCAGAACGGGTCATCGTCCTGATCCAGATCCACGACCAACCATCGGGACTTGAAGCTGGAACCCACCATATCGATACCCAGTTGTTTTCGAACCGGGCTTCTGCCGCCATCACAGGCAACCATGTACTGGGCGTGCACCTCAACCGTGTCACCGGCCGCATTTTGTATTCGAGCGAGAACGCCTGAGGCGTTCTGTGTGAAGTCGATCAGTTCATGGCAGAAAAGCGGAGTCAGGCTAGGGAAACGCTCCATACCTTGCATCAGCGTGCGTTCGAACAGGGGTTGCCTGAACGCATTGCGTTTGGGGTAGCCGTATTGCTTGCCGACAGGTTCGACCTTGCCAAAGCAACGTCCCCCTGGCTTGTCGAAGTAGTGAACGCCGTAGCCTTTGACGACGTCAGCCAACACGGCTTCATCCAGCCCGGCTGCCTGCATGGTTCGCAGCGACTCATCGTCGATCGAAACGGCACGCGGTTCAGTCACGGTGCCGGCTTTACGATCAAGAATGGTCGTACGCACGCCGGCCTGTCCGAGGAGGTTGGCCAACGTGAGTCCTGTCGGGCCGGCACCGATAATCAGTACGTCAGTATTCACGGGTGTAAGGGTTGTCATTTTTATTCCCTCGGTGACCGCCGGGCTGGTCAGTCCAGTACTTCTGGTCTGTGCGCCAGCGCGGTCATGAGTTGTGAAAGATTGTCGGCAAGGGCGAGGATTTGCTGGCCTTGCACTTCATCCTGTTCGCTATCGCGTTGCGAGGTCGGGCGCACGCAGCTGATGCTGCCCACCACTTTGCCGTCGCCATCGAATATGGGGGCCGCGAGGCCAAAGACGTCAGCATCGACTTCGCTGGTGCTCAGCACATATCCCTGGCGGCGCAAGCGTTGGAGCGAGCGCCGGAACACCTCCCAAGTCTTGCCAAGGTTGCTGGACTCGATGTCACTCGGGTTTTCCAGAAACAGTTGGCTTTGATGCCGTGAGCCCATGTTGGCGAGGATCGCTTTAGAGGTCGCTCCCATGAACAAAGGTCTTGGCGATCCTCGCGAGTAGCTCACTTGGTTGGAAAGGTTGCCGGTTTGATGGATACAGACCACTTGATCCTTGAACAGCCGACACACCAACCAGGCTTGCTCGGCACCCCATTGCGGAAAGGTCGACTCCAGGGAGTGCGCCGCGCGTACCAACGGATCACTGACGCGCAGTTGGCGATCCCAGGTGATGATTCTCGCGCCCAGCGCATAGCGACCGGCCTCCACCTGAAACAGCAAATTGGCCTCGGCCAGTTCGCGTACATAACGGTAGGCAGTGGAGCGTGTGAACCCCAGCGCATTTCCCATCCCGTCGACCGTCCAGATGGGATGGTGCTCGGTGAACAGGTCGAGAATTCGCAGCATCCGCTCCAGGCTGGAGCCTTTGCTGTCTGCCAGGTGCTCGGTGGTGTCTTCGGAATCAAACGGTTTTTGCATGTCAGCTCTCGTCTACAATACTGTTGCGCAGGATACCAATGCGCTCGATTTCGATTTCGACGATATCGCCCGGCTTCATCCAGACTGGTGGCTCGCGGAATGCACCAACGCCGCCGGTGGTGCCGCTGACGATTACGTCTCCAGGGGCCAGTTCAGTGAACGCGGTGCAGTACTCGATCAACTTGCGCACATCGAAAATCATGTCGCTGGTGCGCGTGTGTTGCATCACTTCGCCGTTCAAACGAGTCGTCAGTTCCAGGTCCTGCGGGTCGACGATTTCATCGCTGGTGACCATCCATGGGCCGAATCCACCGGTGGCCGGGAAGTTCTTCCCTGGAACAAACTGGATCGTGTGCTTCTGCCAGTCACGTACGCTGCCGTCGTTGTAGCAGGCATAGCCGGCGACGTAGTCCAAGGCGTCCTCCGGTTTGACGTGGCGAGCGGTCTTGCCGATCACCACGGCCAGTTCACCTTCGAAGTCAAGCTTGTGGGACACGGTTGGGCGAACGATGGGCTGCAGGTGTGCGGTCTGGCTGTCGGCAAAGCGGGTGAAAATCATCGGGTAGGTCGGCATGTCCCGACCAGTCTCGCGCACATGCGTGGCGTAGTTGATCCCGATGCAGAGCACTTTGCCTGGGTTGGCAATGACCGGCAAAAAGGTGATTTCACTCAATGCCAGGCGAGGCAGGTCTTTCAGCGCATCAGCCCCCAGTTCGCTCAGTCGATTGCGCGCGATGGCTTCTTTGAGGTCCGCACCCAGGTGAGACTTGAGTGATTCCAGGTCAATGACGTGGTCACCTTTAACAATGCCGTACGTGGAACGGTTTTGGTAAACGAAGCTTGCGATTTTCATGGGTATGCCTCTGGTTGCATCAATGATGTGTAACAGACTGTGAGGGTGTGGGTTGTTGTTTGCTCGCGGGGTCAAGTCGTAGCAAGGTAATCGCCGTCAGCGCGATGATTCCCGGAACCAACGCTGCGCTGAGGATCTCTGTCAAAACCCAGCCGGCTGCCAACATCAAGCCGCCGCAAACGGGCCCTGTAATGGAACCCACTCGCCCGACGCCAAGTGCCCAGCCGATGCCTGTGGAGCGTATTTCCTGTGGGTACAACTCGGCGGCCAAAGCGTTAAGACCTGCCTGCGCGCCTTGCACCAAAATGCCCAGCAACAACATTGCGGGGAAAAGCGAATAAATAGAAACAGGCAATTGGCTGAGCGCCAGCACGATTGTCAGGTAGCCCATGAATTCGATGGTCAATACGTTGACCGACCCCCAGCGGTTCATCAGCCAGCCTTGTACGACCGAGCCGATCACACCTCCCAGGCTGAAGAGAATGATGGCGCGAATGCCCATGCTCAGCGGTGCATGGGCTGCCACTAACAGCGTCGGGATCCAGCTCATAATGAAGTACAAAATCAGCAAGTTCATGGCATACGGCAGCCAAAGCAGCAGGGTGCGGCGCCACATGCCGGCTGTGAAAAGACGACTCAGGGAGGTAGAGGAGGTTGCCTGTTGGCGTAGTTGGCCAAGACTGGCGGGCAGTTCTGCGAGGTTGGGTGCGAGCCGTTTAATGATAGCGCTGAGGGCAGCACGACTGCCGGGTTGGCGACTGAGGAACTCAACCGACTCTGGAAGCCGCCACACCACAACGCCGGCGACCAGCAACGGCAGCGCGCCACCGATCAGGAAAAGGTTTTCCCACCCCCAGGTAGCGAGCAGTTGGTCGACCGTCAAGCCAGCCAGCATGGCGCCCAGTGGCATGCCACAGAACAGCAGCGTCACGGCACTGCGCGAGTAACGTCGCGGGCTGTATTCAGAGATCAGCGCCACCAGGTTGGGAATTGCCCCGCCGAGGCCTATGCCGGTCAGAAAGCGCACGACGAGCAACTGCGAGACGTTGTTAACAAAAGCGGTCAGTAACGCGAATGTGCCGAACAGCAGGATCGACAACACCAGAATTCTCTTGCGCCCCAAGCGATCCGCCATAGGGGCCAGTAGCAGTGCGCCGAGCATCAAACCAAATAAACCCGCCGCGAACACCGGTGCCAAGGCTTGGGGCGTTACGTTCAAGGTTGATGCCATGGCAGTCACCAGAAAACCGACGATCTGGGTGTCGAATCCGTCTAGCACTGCGACCAGTACGCAGAGGGCGAGCCCCTCCCATTGCAACCGGCTGACAGGGAGGGCGTCAACGACGTCGCAGAGGATATTGCTGGGTGTAGGCGTATGCATGAACTGGCCTCTTATTGTTTTTATTGTCTGGGCAGGCAGGTGCCCTTGACTGAGGCTAAATCTATTACGAAGCAAAAATCCTGTAAAGATAAAATAAACCAAAATCCTAAATAGCAGGAAATATGATATTTTGGTTTCTCGTCGGCATGCACCATGGCAATGAGAGCCGCGTGCGGCTGCGTTTCCCTTATCAGGCTGCGGATGTCAGTTCATCAAATGAATAAGTGGATCACTCAATCATTCGGTCGCTTGATAGGCCGTTTTGGCATGCAGCCCGAGCTTCAGTGGCCTTCTCGGTCAGCACTGATTTTCAGTCTGCACACAACCACGGCAGCTCTCTTGGCGCTGGTCATCGCTCAAATGCTGGACCTGCACCATCCTTGGTGGGCTGCGATGACAGTCTGGCTGGTGGCGCAACCTACGCGAGGCCTCTTGATCGAACGCATCGGCGCGCGGCTGATCGGTACGGTGGTGGGAGCCATGGCAGGCGGACTTTTGCTGACGGTGTTCTTTGATCAGCAGCACTGGCTAATGCTCGTACTGGCAGCCTGGATCGCAGCGTGCGCCGGGTATGGAAACCTGTTTCGACATTTTCGAAATTACGGTTTTGTGCTGGCAGGCTACACCGCAGCGATCGTCGCGCTGTTTGGTATTCAAGACCCCGTGCTCGATGTGGACCTAGCCCTTGGCAGAATCTATTGCACCGTCATCGGCGTGTTGGCTTCAGCTTGTTTTTCATGGACGTTTACAGGCAAGTCCGCGTCCCTGGAATCCGTGTACAACCGACTCGATGCGCTGATTGTGGCCAGCGTTCACTACAGCCTCAAAAGGTTGCAGGCAGGCACTGCACACGATGCCAAAAGTTTTAGTGCGCTGTTGCAGGAACTAGCGGCGCTTGATCTGTGCCTGGATGAAATTGCTACAGGTTCTCGAACAATGCGTTTACGGGTCTTTCGCACTCGCGACACGCTGGGCGCGCTTGTCGATTTGCTCGTAAGTAGCCATTTCGATGTTGGCGAAAAACTCCGATTTCCCTCTGACCTGTTGGTAGCAACTCATCCTGAATCGGCAGCTGCAATGGTGCTCGCGGTGATCAATGAGGTCCACAAAAACACTGAAAACCTTGCCGCAGGCACGCTGTTCGTTGAAAAATTACAACGCGTCTTTGCAGCGTTGAATGCTTGTGAAACGCCAGGCAGGGAAGCGTTGCAATCAACTCAACAGCGCGACTGGCACGCAACATGCCTCGCGGGCTCCAGACCCTTGATTGCGATGTCCATCGCCACCGCAATGTGGTGGGGCCTGGGTTGGTCAGACGGTCCAATGATGGTCATGACGGCCGTGTTGTTCGCCTCGCTGTTCTCCAGCCATAGCCACGCCAGTGCGGCGTTAAAAGACGTACTTGTTGGCTCGACCGCTGGAGCCGTTCTTGGCGTGACCTGCCGTTTTTGGCTGTTACCTGAAGTGGGAACGGTGTGGGAGCTGGCCTTGGTTATCGCACCGTTTTTGATGATCGGAGCGTTGCTCATGGCTCGGCCCGGTACAGCAAAACTGGCCATCGACCTGAACATGACCTTTTTGTTAATCGCTCAACCTGGATTGCAGGTAGACACCTCCCTTGAACATACCCTGTTGCAGATGTTGGCAATTCTGGGCGGGGTGTTCACTGCCGTGCTGACCTACCGATGGTTGGTTCCTTCATCGCCAGGCTCCCAGCGCAAGCGCCTGTGCAAGCGCATTGCGCGGCTCGCACTGAAGATCTCGGATACACCTGCCCCACCTGCTCAGGCACGAATTTATGATCAAGTCAGGGGTCTTCTGACAAGTCTGATCAGCCTCGAAAAAAAGGCCTCTCCACTGCTCATTGCTGCGTTCGAATGCGCAGCGATTGCTCAGCTTTTCGCTCACCACCGAACTGATGAACATCACACCCTTGCACTGCACCAGCAATTGGAAAACCTCGCGACTTCCAGGCTGGCAAGCAAGAAGAATACTGGCGCTGACCTACTTTGAATCAACCGGAGAACACCCATGTCTGACCGCCCAACACCGTGGCAAAACTTTACTGGCCAATACATCGCCGGGGCCTGGCGTTCCGGAAGTACGCGCAAGGTCCTGGAGAACCGCAACCCTTATGACAACGCCCTGCTGACCGAGCTTTCGCTGGGTGATGTTAGCGACCTCGACGACGCCTACCAGGCGGCAGCAACCGCGCAGAAAGCATGGGCGCAGACGTTACCTAATGAGCGCTCAGCCTTGTTCATGCGCGCCGTTAGCGTACTGGAAGCCAGGCACGAAGAAATTGTCGACTGATTGATTCGTGAGTCAGGCAGCACGCGTACCAAAGCCGAAATCGAGTGGTCAGCGGTACGTTCGACCATGATCACGGCCGCGGCCATGCCTTCGAGAGTCGTCGGCCGCATTCTGCCAATCGACACCCCCGACAAAGAAAGCCGCGTTTACCGTAAACCATTGGGTGTGGTCGGGGTTATCAGTCCCTGGAACTGGCCGATGCACCTTTCCAATCGGTCTATCGCACCGGCGCTGGCACTCGGTAACGCCGTCGTCGTGAAGCCTGCCGACGATACGCCGGTGACCGGTGGTTTGTTGTTGGCGAAAATTTACGAAGAGGCCGGTTTTCCGCCGGGAGTTTTGAACGTGGTCGTGGGAGACGTGGCTGATTTGGGTGATGCCTTTACCCTGCACCCGATTCCAAAATTCATCTTCTTCACGGGATCGACTCGGGTCGGGCGGCACATTGGGCGCGTTGGCAGTCACAGGCCCGACGCTCAAGCGAGTCGGGTTGGAGTTGGGTGGGAATGCTCCGTGTGTGGTGCTTGATGACGCGGACCTCGATCTGGCGGTGCACGCCGCCGTTGTGGGGCGCTTCCTGCACCAAGGTCAAATCTGCATGAGCAGTAACCGGATTATCGTCGACGCCTCGTTGCAAAAGGATTTCGTCGAAGCGTTTGTCGAGCGCGTTCGCCAGTTGAAAGTCGGCGATCCTGACCTTGCAGATACAGTCATTGGCCCGCTGATCAACCGTCGCCAGTTGGAGGGCGCAGTGGCCCGGATCGAGGCGGCGAAAGCCGAAAGCATCGAGTTGTTGCTCGGTGGCGCTGCACACGGGTAGGTACTGCCGCCTCATGTGTTCGTCAATGTCGATAATATGAGTGACTTGGCCCAGGCTGAGCAATTTTGTCCTGTAGCGCCGATCATCACTGCGCGTGACGAGGCACATGCGCTGGAGCCGGCATGACTCACATCAACGACATCTCGGTCAATGATGATCCGAACAACATGTTTGGCGGCGAGAAAAACAGTGGTATCGGGCGATTCAACAGCGATTGGATCATCGCGGAGCTGACCAGCGATCACTGGAACTCGGTGCAACACAAACGTCGCGCTTATCCGTTTTAAGGTCAGGGTTTTAGTGGACTGATCGTATGGCATGAATGCCCCTTGAAAGGGGCGTTCCTTCATACAAAGACTGCCCTGCAGCGATACGTTATTTGCAGGGCAGTCAGTTGTGCGTTGCTGTTGCCAGAACGCTCGGCTAGACCTCTACCGGTGGGTTATGGGATCCAGTTCCCATGAAAACCCAGCGGTATATGATGATCCAGCTTTACCCGTGCCAATGGTGCGCCCGTGAAGTCGCTCGCGTCGTGGATCACCAGTTCGCTTTTGTTTGTCTGGGGATCCCACCAGACGACCAGCAACCAACCATCGTCTTCACTCACCGCATCGGGTTTGGCCACGAATATCGGCTCGGCAGGGGACACGTCCCTGTCACCTTCCAGTGTTTGGTACTCGGTTTTGCCTGAAATAAAATCGTGCTTTATCAGGCAATTGAAATCGTGGCTGTCACTTTTGGGCTGGTGTACACCGGCAAAGTAGCCGTATTGGTGTTTTGCACCCAGGAGTTTTTCATTGATCCTAGGAAATTCGACGGAGAAATTTCCGACCCGTGCTCGTGTCATCTGACCGGCATCGAGATCCAGGGTCCAGCGGTACAGCGCGGGAGGTGTGAACGGCGAGCGTCCAGCGTCAGGAAAAGGAAACGGAAAGAAATTCTCGACTTTTATATCATCGACAAACTGGAGGTCACTGACGCAGCCGTCGACGATTATTTTGCCATCTTCCTCGTAGGCGTTGACGAAGTGTGTGGTTTGGTAAGCTTCATCGGTGAACCATTGAGTTGCACCGGTCTGCCGATGGACCACCAGGGTTCGATTGCTCTGCTTTGGGTCAAACGTCCACGCAGATTTGCCTGCAGGAACTCGGTCGGGTGATTCTGGACGCCAGTTGATGGGCCCAAAGAAGAAGACAAAATGATTTTCAGTGAACATGAAGTCGTGAATATAGGCGGGGGCGTCAAGTGTAACGACGTGCTGTTTCAGGATGTTCCCTTGTTTGTCAGCCAGTGCACAGACGAATCGGCGGGTTTCGGGTTCGACCGTATACAATAGTAGTTCATTTTTTGCGGCGTCGGTATGGATATGCGCGGTAACCAGTGCATCAATTGCGCCGTGGAAATCAAAGGTACCAATGGTTTCCAGGGTGTTTCGGTCAAGTTCATAATAGTGTCTACCCGCCTCTTGCAGAGCCAATACGCGTCCGTCGATTTCCACGACATTGACGTTGGCTACTTGCTTGACGGCAGCCGGCCCCTTTTCAAGCTGTGGTTGAGCTACTTCGTAAGACCCGTAAATACCGTTGTAGAGCGATCTACCGGCTGCTTCTTCTTCCTTGAAACCCTCGGTGCGCACCCATTTATTGCGGTAGTTGACAGCGCCGTTGCTGATATAAAACCCATGAACCATGCCATCTCCGTCGAACCAGTGGTATCGGTCAGGGCGAGCAGGCTCCCAACGCTGGTTGGATCCGGTTCGAAAAAGCACGCCCTCAAGTTCAGGCGGCACAGTACCTTCTATGCGAAGTTCATTGGCGATGATTTCGTTGGAGAGGGGTTGGCGAATACCTTGTAAAAAGGGGCTGCTATTGTTCCACATGATGTATCTCCCGAAGGCTAATAGGGGTGTCTTATTAAGGGTTAATAGAATGCTAGCCTTTGGTGTTATTGCTGTCTCCGGGTTGTGAGTACGAATTCTTATGGAGTGTTGGTACTGAGGTGCATGCAGTTGTTTATGTTGAGCTCGTCACGGTTTATGTGGTCGCGCGATCAAGGCAGGATTGCAAAGAATACCTGCCGTTGACCTGCCTCAGGTTCGCGGAGTTGGTGTTTTATTTATACCGGCTTGCCAGACTCAACTATCCGTACAGACTTTTTGTGGGTAAATGCCAGGTAGCTGTATCGGCCGTGATATTCGCCCATCCCTGAACCGCCCACCCCACCGAACGGCAGGTATGGCGAAAACGCGTGCACCAGCACGCCGTTGACCTGAGCATCGCCGGCTTGAATGTGGTCGATGACGGGGTTGGCATTGGCTGTGTGGCCTGTGAACACATACACGGCCAGTGGTTTGGAGTGATGTTGATTGATGAGATCGACTGCATTATCCACCGAATCAAAAGTCAGCACCGGCAAAATGGGCCCAAACAGCTCTTCGGCCATCAGCGCATCGTCCCATTGCACTTGGTCGACCACGGTGGCGCTGAATACGCGCCGTTCTGGGTCTGCATCGCCGCCGACCAGCACCTTGCCCGCGCTCTTGCTCAACAAGTTTTGAAGACGCGATACTTGTTGGCTCGTGACGACTTTTCCCGTGGAACCTATGTCGGGCAGGTCCTGCTGAATGCGCTGCGTCAGGCGAGTTAGCAGTTCATCCTTGATGCTGCTGTGGACGTACAAGTAATCCGGTGCGATGCAGGTCTGGCCGCTGTTGATGAACTTGCCAAACATCAGCTGCGACACCACCAGATCGACATCGGCATCGGCCAGGGCAATCAAAGGGCACTTGCCGCCTAGTTCCAGGATCACTGGTGTGAGGTGCGCGGCGGCTGCCTGCATCACTATCTTGCCGACGTTAGGGCTGCCCGTGAAAAAGATGAAATCGAACGGCAAGCTCAGCAGGTGAGTATTCTCATCGCGTCCACCCTGAACCACAGCTATGTAGTTGGGAGAGAACGCTTCCTGAATGATTTTCTCGAGGACCAGTGAAGTGTTGGGGGTGGTTTCGGAGGGCTTAAGGATGCAAGTGTTGCCGCCAATGATTGCGCCTATCAGCGGCGTCAGCGTCAGGTTTACGGGGTAGTTAAACGGCCCGATGATGTAAGTAACGCCAAAGGGCTCTTGCGTGACATAGCACTGGGACGGCGCAATCAGGTCTGCGGTGGGTACCGTTTCTGGTGTCGCCCACTCGTCAAGGTGGGCGAGGGCGAAATCGATTTCGTGGAGGACTGCGCCGATCTCCGCGAGGTCCACATCGGCCTTGGGTTTTCCTAAATCTTCGTCCAGTGCGACGTACAGCGCCTCTTTGTGATTGAGCACTGCCTGTTTCAGGCGCTCCAGGCTGTGTTTGCGAAACTCGATGGGGTGGGTTTGGCGGGAGGCGAAATAGGCACGCTGCGACTCGAATACTGCATCGATGGACTCGGAGCTTGGATAGTTCATGGGTTGTCACCTTATCGAATTCAGTGGATGTTTATGAGCGTCACGCAGATCAGCGAAAGTAATCTTCACAGAGCATTTTGGCAGCGTGCAGGGCCAGCGCCTGAGTGGGCGCGTTGGTGTTGCCGCTAGTAATGTTGGGCATGATCGAGGCATCGATGACACGCAGATGCTCCACGCCTTTCACACGCAGGCGACCATCAACGACGGCACCTTCGTCCTTGCCCATGCGACAGGTGCCGACCGGGTGCCACATGGTGGTGGCGACGCGTTTGACCCATTCGCCAATCTGCTCATCGGATTGCACGCTGGGACCCGGTGAGACCTCTTCGTCGATCACCGGCGCTAGCGATTCCTGAGTCAGGACATGGCGCATGGCTTTCACCGACTCAACGGCCACTTTCAAATCGTATTCGTGGCCGATGAAATTTGGGTTGATCAGCGGCATAGAGGTAGGGTCAGCGTCAGCCAAACGTACCCAGCCGCGGCTTTTAGGCTGAAGCACCACTAACTCGAAGGTCACGCCGGGGCGCGTACCGGTAGGGCTCAAGCCGTCTTTGGAAATGATTGGTACGTGATAGCACTGAACGGTAGGGTCGCCCTGTAAGTTCAGGGGATCCCAATAGCTGACCGTCTCGATACCGCTGCCTGCGGCCGGGCCGTCTTTGGTCAGGATGTAGCGGATCCCTGCCTTCAGCGTCCCAAGGCCCTGGGCAACGCTTTGATAGCCCAAGTTCCCTTTCACATAGGCGCTGAGCGGTACGATAGGGTGGTCATGTAGGTTTTCGCCCACGCCGGGGGAATCGACCATCACCTCAATGCCGAATTCCTGCAACTGGGTCTTGGGGCCTATGCCGGAATGCATGAGAATCTTCGGGCTGTGTACCGCCCCGGCGCTGAGTATGACCTGCTTGCCCTGGATTTGCTGCGTAGTCCCGCCCTGGAGTATTTCGACCCCTACCGCGCGGTGGCTATCGATCAGCACCCGAGTGACCGTTGTGTTCGCCAGCAAGGTGACGCGGCCACTCTCCAGATGACGGCGCAGGTGCGCGACTACGGCACTGCAACGGCGACTGTTCTCGATGTTCGATTGCACCGGTGACACACCGATCTGGCTGGCGCCGTTGTAATCCGGATTGTAGGGCAGGCCGTATTCCTGAAATGCCTTCAGGCAATACTGGTTCAGTTCGTTGATCCCTTTGGGCAGCTGCACGGCCAGATTGCCTTGGGTGCCATGATGTTCATCATGGAACGTGTCGTTTTTTTCTTGCTCGATGAAGGCACGCCACATGCTGGCGTGATTCCAGTCCCCGTCGCCTGCGGTGGCTTCGTCCCACGCATCGAAGTCGCGTTTTTGGCCACGCACATACGCCATGGCATTTACCGACGTGCCTCCCCCCAACACCTTGCCGGAGCGAAAGCGTCGCTCAGTACCATGCTGGGCGACGGTGGAATGGGTCCACACGTGTTTATCCTTGGCCAGGATGGTGCCGAAGCCGGCTGGAATATGGATCAGCGGGTCGGAATCCTTGCCGCCGGCTTCGATCACGGCAATGCTGGCCCGACTGTTCTCGGCCAGATAACTGGCCACCACGCATCCGGCTGCACCACTTCCTACAATCAGCACGTCAAAGCTTTTAGTTGTCATATTTACCCACTGCGGATCGCTCTTGAACGGATGAGTATTGAGGGGGGATAGCGCACTGCCTATCAGACATCGCTATCAAAAGCCGAGATCAGGAATCGTTTAAGCGGGCGCTTTCGCTGTTCAGATTTTACAAATCTGAACAGTACAGTTGGACAACACATAGTACTTTGCCACTCTTTAAAAATCAAAAATAGCGCATTACGATAAAAGCGCTCTATATTGTCTGAGCAAGCTTGCCTACAATCCGGCCAGGCAGGTCCGTAATGATCGATCTGACAAGAGGAGCCTCCAGTGCCCAAAACGCTGCTGCAAAAACTCTGGGAAACGCACGTCGTACGTCATGACCCGGACGGTTCGGCGATGCTTTACATCGATCTGCAGTTGATCAATGAAGTCACCAGCCCCCAGGCTTTTGAAGGTTTATCGGCAGCGGGGCTGAACCCTTGGCGAAGCGGCACGATCATCGCCACCTCGGACCACAATGTGCCGACTAGGGACTTGGCTCTGGGCATTCAGGATCCGGTAGCGAAAATTCAGGTTCAGACGCTTGAGCGTAACTGCGATGACCTGAACCTGCGCCACTTTAAAATGGGTGATCAAAGGCAGGGCATTTTGCATGTCATCGCGCCTGAATCTGGCGCCAGTCTTCCGGGAATGACCATCGTCTGTGGCGACTCTCATACCAGTACCCATGGTGCTTTCGCGGCCTTGGCATTTGGCATCGGCACTTCCGAGATCGAGCACGTTCTCGCCACCCAGTGCCTGCGTGTTTCACCCATGGCGGCGATGAAGGTTCAGATCGACGGCGAATTGCAGCCGTTCGTGACCGCAAAAGACTTGGCCCTGAGCTTGATTCGCAAAATCGGTACTGCGGGGGCCACCGGTCATGCAATCGAGTTCACGGGCAGCACGGTCAGTAGCATGTCCATGGAAGCGCGGATGACCCTTTGCAATATGGCAATCGAAGCCGGAGCTCGCGTCGGGCTGATCGGTGTAGACGAGACCACACTGGCCTACCTGCACGGCCGACCTCATGCGCCGCGAGACGCAGGCTGGGAGGCCGCCGCTACGTTTTGGCGCACGCTTCACAGCGACCCTGGGGCAATTTTCCAACAGGTGGTGAACCTGGATGCAGCAAAAGTTGCCCCTCAAGTTTCATGGGGAACTTCTCCGCAAATGGTGTGCGATGTTCTAGAAAAGGTGCCCGACCCCGCGGACGAAGTAGACCCCGCTAAACGTCAGGCCTTGGTCAGCGCGCTCGACTATATGGGGATTACAGCGGGCACAGCCATCGTTTCAATCGAACTCGACAAGATTTTCATAGGCTCCTGCACCAATGCACGCATCGAGGACCTGCGGGCAGCTGCCCAGGTTGTAGTCGGTCAAAAAGTATCCACGCGTATCAAACAAGCATTGGTGGTGCCGGGATCAGGACAGGTCAAAGCCATGGCTGAAGCCGAGGGCTTGGACAGGATATTCATCGACGCTGGGTTTGAATGGCGCGAGCCCGGTTGTTCGATGTGCTTGGGAATGAACGAGGACCGGCTGCTCCCTGGGGAGCGTTGTGCATCTACGTCCAATCGCAATTTCGAGGGGCGTCAGGGGCAGGGTGGCAGAACTCACCTCGTGAGCCCGGTCACTGCAGCAGCGGCGGCCCTGGCAGGACATTTCGTTGATATAACCGCTGCCCAGATAAGGAGTTGAAAGGCCGTGAAACCATTCAAGCAGTTTTGTGCAGTAGCGGCGCCGCTTGATCGAATCAATGTGGACACGGACGCCATTTTGCCGAAGCAATTCATGAAATTGATCAGCAAATATGGCTATGGCGATTACCTGTTCGATAACTGGCGTTATCTAGACCAAGGCCAACCTGGGGACGACTGCTCGGTACGACCGCTCAACGAGCAGTTCATGCTCAACCAGCCCCGGTTCAAGTCAGCGCAAATCCTGCTGTGCCGAGATAATTTCGGTTGTGGTTCGAGCCGCGAGCACGCGCCGTGGGCCTTGCGTGATTTCGGGTTCAAAGCGCTGCTCAGCACCAGTTTCGCAGATATTTTTTATGGCAACTGCCTTAAGAACGGCGTGCTGCCCATCGTGTTGACCAAGGATGAAATGGATCACCTGTTCTCACTCGCGGCCCGTGATGCTGCGTTGCAACTTGAGATCAATCTAGCGGACCAAACCGTTTCCCAGCCTGAGGGCGTGATCTACCGTTTCGAGATCGATGCATTCCGCAAAAAATGCGTGATGTTGGGGCTCGATGAAATCAGCCTGACGCTCGCTCAAGCCGACGACGTGCGCTTATACGAAAGCAAGCGACGCGCCACCGAGCCTTGGCTGTTTCCAGAGAGCTGACGGCGTTGTGTATTTCATGATCCAGAAGACGCCAACACCGTCATTTTCTGCGTCATCTCGGCCCCGGCCTTCGCAACAATAGGCGCGAGCAGTGTTCTGACTTCCGGGGAGGCATCGACGACGGGTATCACGATGCTGATGCTGCCGATCACCCGTTTATCGTCAAAAACGGCGGCTGAAATACCCGCAGCGCTATTGCCCAATTCGCCTGAAGTGATGACTACGGACTCGTTTCTCAGCGATCTCAGTGTCTGCTTGACTTGCGCCCAATTGGCCCCAAGGCCAAAGCGCTCGAATTCGCCCGTTACGCCTTCGTAGTAGGGTTTGACCTGGCGCAATGGCAGGTGCGCCAGGATGACCTTTGAGGCTGCGCCTTGGTAAAGGGGCCTTGGGAGGCCGCGCTCATAGCTGATGTCTTGCTTGAAACGGGTGGTGAACTCCTCATGCACGCACATGACGTGCTCTTGGAAGTACCGGCATAAAATCGCGATGCTGTCAGCGGGGGCCGCATTCAGCATGTCACCCATGACCAACCTTGCAGCCTGGATCATCGGATCACCCAACCGCATTTTTCTATCCAACGCGATGATTGCTGGGCCCAGCACGTAGCGCCCCGGGGTAAAGGCGCTGATGTATCCGGCACCCGACAGGGTTCGAAAGTAACGGTACGTATGGCTCGCCGATAGTCCTAACTCGATCGCCGCTTCGTCCACAGACCAATCAGATTTGCTGTCTCCACTGAACAATTCGAGCAGGCGCATCAAGCGATCCTGGGAGCTGCCTTTGGGATCTTCTGCGCCTGAGACTTGCATGGCTGACGCGCCGGTTACCTGCTGCTTTATCAACCCTGCCCCCTTAGAAAGGTGTGCTTGACGGAGCCCGCATGTTACCGCCAAGCTCGACCACGAGGTGAGTAAAAACAAAAATAGCGCCATAAGATAAAAGCGTTGACACTTTTTGGAAAAAACATAATTATCGTATTACAACAAATAATACAAAACACCTTAAGGTGTGAGGGTTCCATCATGAGCCAGCTAGCGCAGCCATCGTCCCCCGTCCTCGACATCGCCCCTATTCTCGATCACGGAGAGTGGACGTCCTATCAAAAGCGAATTCTCTTCTTGGTCGCCCTCGTCATGGTGTTCGATGGCGTGGACGCGCAGGTGCTTAGCCTGTCGCTGTCCTCCATTTCAGCCGAATGGGGTATCAGCCGCGCAGCCTTTGCACCGGTGCTTGGATTCAGTTTCGTGGCCATGGCACTGGGGACGGCCCTCGGGGGCCTGTTGGGCGACCGCATCGGCAGAAAATGGACCCTCATCGCGTCCAGCGTAACGTTTGGCCTGATGACGTTATTGGGCGCGCTCGCCGATGACATCGTCTTTCTGGGCGTCTGCCGAGTGATTGCATCGTTGGGCATGGGAGCAGCCATGCCTAACGTCACGGCAATGCTGGCTGAGTACACACCTTTGCGCCGGCGCAGCCTTGCCCTCGCCATCGGGATGAGCGCGTTGCCTTTTGGCGGTATTGTCGTTGGCCTGTTAGGGGCGCAAATTCTTCCTGCCCTTGGCTGGCGCAGTTTTTTCGTGATTGCGGGGTGTGCGCCGTTGATCGTCGCGCTGACGCTGATCATTGGCGTCCCAGAGTCGCTGAGATTTCTGGTGGCGCGCGGCATCAAGCCGGCAGCGTGCCTGAACATCATTCGCCACCTGGGGCATGCGGTGTCATTGACCACCACGTTGGAGGACAGCGGCGAAGCGGCTGCAGTCAAGAAGGCTTCGGTGCGAACGTTAATGGCCAGCGAATATGCCGGCGACACACGGGTTCTGGCGGTCGCTTTCTTTACCGTGATTCTGTCTAGCTACCTCATGTTTACCTGGTCCCCCTCCCTGTTCGTCGAGGCCGGTTACAGCGTCAGTATGTCCAGCGCAAGTATGGCGTTGTTCAGCCTCGGTGGCCTGATTGGAGGGGTGGGCGGCGGCTGGCTGTTCAGTCGCTTCGGTTCGCGCAAAACCATGCTCTGCATGGCGGCGGGGGCGTTGGCCTGCTGCGCTGCGCTGATGGTAACGCCGTTGCAACCTGCTGCGAATTCGCTCCCTATCATCACCGTTAGCCTGCTGCTGCTCGGCCTCTGCGTACCGGGCACACAAGCAATCCTATTCGTGCTGGCGGCGCAGATATTCCCTACCTCAATGCGTGCAAGTGGCGTCGGTTTGCCCGCAGCTTTCGGACGGCTGGGCGCGGTGCTGAGCGCTTTCATCGGCCCCTGGATTCTTGCCAGCACAGGCACTCGGTTCTTCGGTTTTATAGCAGCCATGATGTTGATTCTTTTTGTCGCGCTGACCCTCGTCCGTCGCCACATCGCACGGACCGCAAACCAAGACCGTAGCGATGCACGGCTGAACGAAGTTCGATAGATAGGTAAGGAGATATTTGTGAGTAACAATGCCTTTAGAGATCACATTGCCCATGACAACATGACGCCCCTCTGGGAGGTATTGCGCGGGCTTACCCCGCGCGAGCCCAAGCAGACGGCGGACCCCGTAATCTGGCGCGCCGAAACCATTCGCCAAAATATGAAAATGGCCTGTGAGGTCATCTCCGCCGAAGATGCGGAGCGCCGTGTGCTTGTCCTAGAAAACCCTAAGTTTCGGGGCAAGTCGCAGATAACGTCATCCCTCTATGCGGGTATTCAAATGATCCTGCCCGGGGAGGTCGCCCCCAGTCATCGCCATACGGCGTCTGCGCTAAGACTGATTTTAAGTGGCCAGGGTGGGTTCACTACGGTGCATGGCGAAAAGGTACTAATGAACCCGGGTGACTTTGTCATCACGCCCACGAACGTTTTTCATGACCATGGTGCGCAGGGCACGGAACCTGTGATGTGGCTGGACGGCCTGGATGTGCCTGTTGTGCAAATGCTCAACGCCGGTTTCTCTGCTGATGACCCGAATCTACGTCAGGCCCTGACACGCCCGACAGGCGACTCCAATGCGCGATTCGCCGCTGGCCTGAGACCTGTAGGCGACACCCACGGCGGCCCCGTCAGCCCACTTTTTCACTACCCCTATTCGCGCACGCGTGCAGCGCTTGAACAGTTGTCGCTCGTCGATGAGTGGGACGCGTGCAACGGTTTCAAACTGATGTTTACCAACCCAACGAATGGGCTGTCCCCGATTCGCTCGATGGGTGCCTTTATGCAGATGTTCCCAGCAGGGTTCAAGGGCACGAGCTTTCGTGAAACCGACGGAGCTGTTTGCTGCGTGGTTGAAGGCAGCCTGCGCGTTCAGGTCGGTGACCAAACGTGGACAGCCTGCAAGGACGACGTATTTGTTGTTCCGGGTTGGGCATGGCGTTGTTTTGAGGCGGACGAGCAATGCGTACTGTTCAGCTTTTCCGATCGACCGTTGCAAGAACACCTCGGTTTTTGGCGCAGCGAAATCAATCCGAGCGCAACTACTACACCAGGAGAAAAACCATGAAAATTTGTCTGTTTAACGATAACCGTTTGGGCCTGATTGAGGGCGACATTGTCTATGACGTTTCCCAAGCACTGCGTATTTTGTCACCTGCCCGTTATCCGTTTCCGCGCCATGACCTGCTGATCGCTAACCTGGCCGAGCTACGCCCCGAAATCTCGCTTGCCAAGGGAAGCGCAGCGGTCTTCAAGTTAAGCGATGTCGAGCTGCTTAGCCCCGTCGGTAACCCAGGCAAAATTGTGGCTGCGCCTGTCAACTATCAAGCTCACCTTGATGAAGCCATCGCAGACACGGAGACGTTTACACGTGCCAATGTCCGAAAAATCCAGGAGACGGGCCTCTTCCTGAAAGCTACCAGCTCGCTGATCGGTGTCAGTAAACCGATTGTGATTAATCTTCCAGAGCGCCGTACCGATCACGAAATCGAGCTAGTCGCTGTTATTGGCAAGCGTGCCAAGGATGTGAAGGCGAAAGACGCACTGGCCTATGTTGCCGGATACAGCATTGGCCTGGACATCACGATCCGCGGGCCTGAAGAGCGAAGCTTGCGCAAATCGTTGGACACTTACTCGGTGTTGGGGCCATGGCTTGTCACGGCTGATGAGCTCAGCGACCCACAGGGCTTGGAGTTGCTGCTGGAGGTTAATGGTGAGAAACGCCAGCACGCCAATACTCGGGATTTGATCATGAACGTGGCAGAGCTGATCGAATTCGCCTCGACCTATTACACACTTGAGCCGGGTGATTTGTTGTACACCGGAACGCCCGAAGGTGTGGGTCCCATTGTTCACGGTGATCAGATCAAAGCACGAATTGAAGGGATTGGTGAAATTGTTGTCGAGGTCGTGTCGTCATGAGCCTACAAGATCCAATTGTAATCATTGGGGGGGGCATTGGTGGTCTGGCAGCAGCGCTGGCACTCTCACATAAGGGCTTCAAAACGCTCTTGATCGAACAGGCCGAAGAGTTTCGCGAAGTCGGTGCGGGGATCCAGGTGGGCCCTAACGGTTTTCGCGTGTTGGAGACGCTCGGCGTTGCTGATCAAGTACGCGAACTGACCGTGTTACCCGATGATTTGATCTTCATGGACAGTGTCAGCGCTGAGATGGTTACCACCATCCCGACAGGCGCAGCGTTTCGGGAACGTTTCAAGTATCCCTACGCCTTGGTGCATCGTGCGGACCTGCATTCGGTTCTTCTGGCCGCGTGTCGCGAGTCCGCTGATGTCGAATTCAGGATCGCCACAAAAGTGGTGGGCTACGAAGATGATGGCCTGTCCGTATGCGTGACCACTGACCAAGGTGAAACCATTCGGGGTTGCGCACTGATTGGCGCAGATGGATTGTGGTCGAAAGTCAGAGAGAAAATTGTCGGTGACGGTGCGCCTGTGGTCTCCGGGCACATTGCGTACCGGGCGGTGTTGCCCATTGAGGACGTGCCGCTTGAGTTTCGACGCAACTCGATGATTCTTTGGGGGGGGCCAAAGTCCCACCTGGTCCAGTACCCGCTTCGAGGTGGAAAACTATTCAACCTGGTGGCAGTCTTCCACAGCGACCGCTATGTAGAGGGTTGGAACACCGAGGGCGACCCTGAAGAATTACGCCGTCGGTTTGCCGGCACGTGTGACACCGTACAAACGCTCCTGTCCAAAATTGAAAGCTGGCGGATGTGGGTATTGTGCGATCGTGAACCCGTGAAAAACTGGAGTCAGGGACGTACCACACTTCTGGGCGATGCAGCGCATCCCATGTTGCAATACCTTGCACAAGGGGCGTGTATGGCGATGGAGGATGGCGTCGTACTCGCACAGGAGATCGAAAAGTGTCAGGGTGATTTTGAGTCGGCTTTTAAAGCCTATCAGGCTCGCCGATACCTTCGCACGGGCCGTTGTCAGGTCATGGCACGTGTTCATGGTGAGTTCTACCACGCCGAGGGAGTTGCGGCCGAACTACGTAACAACATGCTCGGCACCCGTACTCCTGAACAGGCGTATGCCGGTCTCTCTTGGTTGTATGACGCGGTAATTTAGAAATCCAGTGACGATCAATTATTCAACGGTGCTCAGTTGCCGGGTTGATCGTCGCTTTCAGCTGCACGCAATGATCATTCTATAAAAATAAAAAGGGTGAAATCGTGAACAACAAAAATTGCGCGCCACTCGTGTGGCCGGCGTTACTGTATTTTTGTGCGCCGGGCTTGGCATGGGCTGAGGATTCGGATTTTTTTAAAGATTCAACCGCTACACTGCAAGCCAGAAATTACTACTTTCAACGCAACTACTTAGATATTCGTGGGACCGAGAAACCCAAGGCTGAAGAGTGGGCTCAAGGCTTCATTCTTAATTTCAAATCCGGTTATACCCCAGGTACTGTTGGGTTTGGTATCGATGCTGTTGCCA
>NZ_JAPJIV010000050.1 GCF_026241895.1 Pseudomonas sp. RIT-562
CCCATTTCGCTGAACTGATACGGATGTTGGATGAGTGCCAGCAACGCCACGCGCCGCGCTATGGCACCGAGCGATGCGGAAGCACGATAGGCTGACGCAAATTCTGCGGCTGCTTCGCGCAGCTGGGTTTGGGCCATGTCGGCATCGAAGTCCTTCACCCCGGGTTCCAGCGGCTGTTTTTCTTCCTTGAGAATCCGTTCTCGGGTCAGCTGTACCCTGCGACTTCCCTCGATGCTTTTCTGTGCGGTGTCGCGAGCGTGCTCAGCGGATTTACGCACGCCCTTGTCTGCCTGGGTATTGGTCGCTTGAAGATAGAAGTTCTGCTTCTCGAGACTGGCAAATGCGTAGCGGTCGATGCGCCAGGCGGTGATCCAGCCCATTTGTATCCGTAATGCGGCTTCCACACTGTCCGAGGCGGGTATGGGGAGATATCTTTCCGCTTGCTCTATCGAAAGGGGTCGCAACGCGGGCTCCAAACCTAGAGTTACTTGACGCCATGCATTAAATCGTTCCGCCAGTAGCGGTCTAGCACTGAACTGGCGAGCAACTTCAGGCGCTAACGCACGCCATAGTTCATTACGCATCGCTGAAGGCAAAGCGTCCTCCGGTACTTTAAGCGGCGCGCCATGAGCAAAAGCATCAGCATATAAATCATTAAGTGCGATCTGTGACAGGAGCAGATCATCTTCATCATCGCCAATAGCCTTCCCCTGATCCCCTGGCGGATACCCGCCCCCCAAATCAGAATGCACCCCTGGATAAATCACCTCGACACTGTTCCCCGGATAACCGCCCCCCTCGCCCCGAATGGATTCCAACGGAAAACACAACCGCTGCTCATGACTGGCCACCAGGTGCAGGCAGCGCTTGACCAAACCGCCACCGGGCAATTGCTGATTACCATCGGCCCAGCTCATATGGCCCTGCGCCCCCGGGATAATGTCGGCAATGCCCACCGAGGCCACGGTATCCAGCAGCCCCAGATACTCCACACTCACGGGCAGTTTCAGGTCGAGCAGCGTCAGGCTCGGCGTCGACCCTGACAGCAACTGATTCAACCAGCTGACAAAAGCCCGCGCTGCCGCTGCCCCCCGGGAAAATCCGTACACGTACAATTTCAAGCCCAGCAGCTTCATCTGGCCGGGCTGCGGCTGGGTCAGGGCAATACGCAGCGGTTTGGCCAAGGC
>NZ_JAPJIV010000051.1 GCF_026241895.1 Pseudomonas sp. RIT-562
GTGCCAGTAGTCTGGCCCGCGCCGATGGTGATGACCGAGCCATTGCTCAAGGTCACGGTTACCGGAGTACCAGCAGGGTTAGTCAGGGTCGCGGTGTAAGTAATCGCGCCGCCTTCAACAACAGTCGAACCTGCAGTCAGGGTGACGGCAGTGGCATCGATCGAATCGGTAATGGTGGTGACTGCTGGTGTAGTCGAAGGCACCAGGTTTTCAAAGTTACCGCCAGTAGCGCCAGTGATCGTGGTGCTAACCGTGCTGCCGTTTACATAAACGTCATTAGCCGGAGTTTCGACCACAACGCTGCCAGTGGTCTGGCCCGCGCCGATGGTGATGACCGAGCCATTGCTCAAGGTCACGGTTACCGGAGTACCAGCTGGGTTGGTCAAAGTAGCGGTGTAAGTAATCGCGCCGCCTTCAACAACAGTCGAGCCTGCAGTCAGCGTGACGGCGGTGGCATCGATCGAGTCGGTGATGGTGGTGACTGCTGGTGTAGTCGAAGGCACCAGGTTTTCAAAGTTGCCGCCAGTAGCGCCAGTGATCGTGGTGCTAACCGTGCTGCCGTTTACATAAACGTCATTAGCCGGAGTATCGACCACAACGCTGCCGGTGGTCTGGCCGGCGCCGATTGTAATGACCGAGCCATTGCTCAAGGTCACGGTTACCGGAGTACCAGCTGGGTTGGTCAAAGTAGCGGTGTAAGTAATCGCGCCGCCTTCAACAACAGTCGAACCTGCAGTCAGGGTGACGGCGGTGGCATCGATCGAGTCGGTGATGGTGGTAACAGCTGGAGTAGTGCTAGGCACCAGGCTCTCGAAGTTGCCGCCAGTAGCGCCAGTGATCGTGGTGCTAACCGTGCTGCCGTTTACATAAACGTCATTAGCCGGGGTATCGACCACAACGGTGCCTGTGGTCTGGCCCGCACCAATAGTGATGACCGAGCCATTGCTCAAGGTCACGGTTACCGGAGTACCAGCTGGGTTGGTCAAAGTAGCGGTGTAGGTAATCGAACCGCCTTCAACAACAGTCGAGCCTGCAGTCAGCGTGACAGCAGTGGCATCGATCGAATCGGTAA
>NZ_JAPJIV010000052.1 GCF_026241895.1 Pseudomonas sp. RIT-562
TGGCCAGACCACTGGCAGCGTTGTGGTCGAAACTCCGGCTAATGACGTTTATGTGAACGGGAGCACCGTTAGCACCACGATTACTGGCGCTACTGGCGGCAACTTTGAAAACCTGGTGCCTAGCACTACTCCAGCTGTAACCACCATCACCGACCGCGTCGATACCGTCACTGTAACAATCGAAAGTGCTGGCGACGTTCTGGAAAATGCGGCGCCGACCTTCACCATCAAGGTTGATCAGAAGCTGGATCAAGACCTGACCGTGACCCTGAGCAATGGCCAGACCGTGACTATCGCGGCTGGTGCAACTCAAGCTACCTATACCCTGCCCGCTCAGGGCGATGATGTTTACAAAGATGGCGAAACCATCAAGCTGGGTATTACTGATGCAGCGGTCGAAGGTAAGACCTTCGAGAATCTGGTCATTGGTAGTGAAGCTCAAGTTGTTGTTGGTGATACCACCAGTGAAGTGATCGCGACCCTCACCGCGGATAAAACCACCGTTGCAGAAGGCGGTTCCGTCACTTACACCGTGACCCTGACCAACGCTGCCGGCCTGCCGCTCAACAATCACGGTGAACTGACCTTCACCCTGACTGACGGCACGCAGATCAAAGTCCCAGCCAACGGCAACGTCGGCAGCGCAACGATTGTTGCCCCGGACGACATCCTGGTCGGCGGTCAACCAACCATCGTTAACAAGCTGGAAAGCGTCAGCGGCGCAGATAACTTCGAGCAACTGACCCTGGGTCAGAACTCACTGGAAACGACCGTCACTGACGAACCTACCGGTCAAGGCGACGCGGTTAACATCAGCATCACCGGTAATGGCCCGGTCCTGGAAAACCAGGATGCAAGCTTCACCATCAAGCTCGACAAGGCCCAGACTCAGCCTGTCACTGTGACCCTGAGCAACGGCAAAACCGTGGTCTTTGCTGCTGGTGAAACTGAGAAGGTTCACACCCTGGATCCGCAAGGTGACGACGTCTATAAAGACGGCGATACCGTGTCCCTGAGCATCACCGGTGCGACCTCCAATGGCGCGC
>NZ_JAPJIV010000053.1 GCF_026241895.1 Pseudomonas sp. RIT-562
GTCTAGGACGATCTGGAGCGTATCGTCGAGCAACAGGGGCTCGATTTGAGGTGACATACGCACGTTACTGATTTTTTCATCATCGAAGCTGATCGTGAAAAAGCGGGCTAGAGGCGTTACGAATCCGTATTGAGGATCGTTGAATCGTAGCCGTGCATCAGACTCAATACTCCTGAACCAATAGTGCCCGGGGATGGCTGGGCCTATGTCAGCCGTTGAGCGCTTGCGCATGTCCTCCCAAGGTTCGCCAATCACCAGCGAAATTTCAGGATCGTCCGACAGCATTCGAAGGGCTGCTGCTGATATGACGACGGTCACTACCAAGGTGAATAGGAATCGACGCCAGCCGATCCATCGAATCGGAGTCATCTCAGTCCTCCGCAGTCAGAGAAATTCCTTAAGGCTGCATCGAACATATGACCTGGGATATGGAGGAGAACTGTATGTGCGTCAGGCTGAAGACTCACGGCACCCCCCGTGATTTGGAGACTTCGAGGGTTATGAGATAGCGCTCCTCTTTAGGGCGCTTTCTATCCTCAAAGCGATTGACCACCAGCATGATCTGGTACTTATCGCCTGCCCGCCAATACGCTGTTCCCCCTGTGTTCTCATCTCGCAATTGAGCGCGCCATTGCGGCGTGTCGGCGAATGATGGGAAGTGATCGAGGCGGTTGGGTACCCAGCCGGCTCGGCGCCATTGATCCTGCAGATCGAGAATGATTTTGAGCGTATCGTCGAGCAATAGTGGCTCGGTTTGCGGAGACATGCGCACGCTTCTGACCAGTTCATCAGTGAAGGTTACGACGAAAAATCGAGCTAATGGCGTGACGAAACCGAATTGAGGGTCTGTAAATCGAAGCCGAGCATGAGATTTCGTAGCCCTGAACCAAGAGTGGCCCGCAATTGCCGGGTCAATGGTTGCACTGGAGCGTTGACGCATATCCTCCCAAGGG
>NZ_JAPJIV010000054.1 GCF_026241895.1 Pseudomonas sp. RIT-562
AGGGTGGTTGGTCAGTGGCAGACCAGTGCTGGTGGTCAAGGTCACGGTGTAAGTGACGGAACCGCCTTCAGCTACGGTGGTTTTATCCGCCGTCAGGGTCGCAAACACTTCACTGGTGGTGTCGCCGATGGTGACCGAAGCTGGGCCACTGATGGTCGGGTTCTCCAGCGCTGCGCCGTTCGAGGTGGCACCGGTGATGCTCAAAGACACGGTGCCGCCGTCTTTGTAGACGTCGTCGCCTTGCGGAGCCAGGGTGTGAACTTTCTCAGTCTGACCAGCAGCGAAGACCAAGGTCGAACCGTCGCTCAGCTTGACGGTCACTGGGTGGTCTTGCGCTTTGTCGAGCTTGATGGTGAAGGCTGCGCCCTGGTTTTCCAGGACGGGGCCGTT
This sequence comes from Pseudomonas sp. RIT-562, assembly GCF_026241895.1. GTDB lineage: Bacteria > Pseudomonadota > Gammaproteobacteria > Pseudomonadales > Pseudomonadaceae > Aquipseudomonas > Aquipseudomonas mandelii_F. Next base: position 391 of record NZ_JAPJIV010000054.1, read on the forward strand.
GCCGGTAATGGTGATGCCAACGGCATCGCCTTGACCAGTAGGTTCGTCAGTAACGGTAGTTTCCAGCGAGTTCTGACCCAGGGTCAGTTTTTCGTAGGTGCCAGCACCTTCGACCGTTTCCAGCTTGTTCACGATGGTCGGTTGACCGCCCACTGCGATGTCATCGGCAGCGGTGATGGTCGCTTGGCCGGTGACGCTGTTAGCCGGGACTTTGATCAACGTACCGTCGGTGAGTTTGAAAGTCAGCTCAGGGTGGTTGGTCAGTGGCAGACCGGTGCTGGTGGTCAGGGTCACGGTGTAAGTCACCGAACCGCCTTCTGCCACGGTGGTTTTATCCGCCGTCAGGGTCGCAAACACTTCACTGGTGGTGTCGCCAATGGTCACCGAAGCTGGGCCACCGATGGTTGGGTTCTCCAGCGCTGCGCCGTTCGAGGTCGCCCCGGTA
>NZ_JAPJIV010000055.1 GCF_026241895.1 Pseudomonas sp. RIT-562
TTGATTTCTAGTCTTTGACTAGTTCGTTCTTTAAAAATTTGGGTATGTGATAGAAAGATAGACTGAACGTTACTTTCACTGGTAACGGATCAGGCTAAGGTAAAATTTGTGAGTTACTCAGTTTTGAGTATTATCGAATTTTCGGCGAATGTCGTCTTCACAGTATAACCAGATTGCTTGGGGTTATATGGTCAAGTGAAGAAGCGCATACGGTGGATGCCTTGGCAGTCAGAGGCGATGAAAGACGTGGTAGCCTGCGAAAAGCTTCGGGGAGTCGGCAAACAGACTTTGATCCGGAGATGTCTGAATGGGGGAACCCACCTAACATAAGTTAGGTATCTTAAGCTGAATACATAGGCTTAAGAAGCGAACCAGGGGAACTGAAACATCTAAGTACCCTGAGGAAAAGAAATCAACCGAGATTCCCTTAGTAGTGGCGAGCGAACGGGGACTAGCCCTTAAGTGGCTTTGAGATTAGCGGAACGCTCTGGAAAGTGCGGCCATAGTGGGTGATAGCCCTGTACGCGAAAATCTCTTAGTCATGAAATCGAGTAGGACGGAGCACGAGAAACTTTGTCTGAATATGGGGGGACCATCCTCCAAGGCTAAATACTACTGACTGACCGATAGTGAACTAGTACCGTGAGGGAAAGGCGAAAAGAACCCCGGAGAGGGGAGTGAAATAGATCCTGAAACCGTATGCGTACAAGCAGTGGGAGC
>NZ_JAPJIV010000056.1 GCF_026241895.1 Pseudomonas sp. RIT-562
TGCCAGACGACCTACACAAAGCACACTCCTTGACCATTATTCTTTCTACAGGAGAGCGCTTGAACGGCACGGTGGCTCACGCCCGCCGACTGGAAAATGCTGATTTGGAGTTGCAAATCGATACATGAAAATCCATCGCAGCATCTAGGTTTCGGAGATCCTTAAATGAAAAAACCGCGAACTGAGACAGCTACCGTTCAAACCCTGATGTTTGAACGCAACCAATGGGTTCCCAACAACCCGCACCTGCCGATACTCGTTTACCCAACCGCGATTGCAGTTCAGGGCGACGATCCGGCTGCACTGTTCGAGCGAATTTTCATTGCCAATGGCTGGCCACCACAATGGCGAAATGGGGTTTACAGCTACCACCATTACCATACTGAAGGTCATGAAGTACTTGGCATCGCAAGTGGTCGGGCTCGGTTGATGCTGGGTGGCCCGGATGGTCATGTACTTGAAGTCAGTCCAGGCGACGTGTTGCTACTGCCTGCCGGCACTGGCCATTGCAATTTAGACTCAAGCGAAGACTTTCTGGTCGTCGGTGCTTATCCGCCAGGGCAACATGCAGATATCTGCCGCGAGGCGCCAACCAGAGCACAACTGGCGGGTATCGACACGCTGCCGTTTCCCGACCAGGCTCCGGTGCAAGGCTCGCAAGGCGCCGTACACCGGTATTGGGCTGCCCAGCGTTGAA
>NZ_JAPJIV010000057.1 GCF_026241895.1 Pseudomonas sp. RIT-562
CGCCGCATCTAGGTTTCGGAGATCCTTAAATGAAAAAACCGCGAACTGAGACAGCTACCGTTCAAACCCTGATGTTTGAACGCAACCAATGGGTTCCCAACAACCCGCACCTGCCAATACTCGTTTACCCAGCCTCGATTGCAGTTCAGGGCGACGATCCGGCTGCACTGTTCGAGCGAATTTTCATTGCCAATGGCTGGCCACCACAATGGCGATATGGGGTTTACAGCTACCACCATTACCATACTGAAGGACATGAAGTACTTGGCATCGCAAGTGGTCGGGCTCGGTTGATGCTGGGTGGCCCGGATGGTCATGTACTTGAAGTCAGTCCAGGCGACGTTTTGCTACTGCCTGCCGGCACTGGCCATTGCAATTTAGACTCAAGCGAAGACTTTCTGGTCGTCGGTGCTTATCCGCCAGGGCAACATGCAGATATCTGCCGCGAGGCGCCAACCAGAGCCCAACTGGCGAGCATCGACACGCTGCCGTTTCCCGACCAGGATCCGGTGCAAGGCTCGCAAGGCGCCGTACACCGGTATTGGGCTGCCCAGCGTTGAG
>NZ_JAPJIV010000058.1 GCF_026241895.1 Pseudomonas sp. RIT-562
GCCTACGGTGGGCAGCCCACTGGTTACCCACCCGAAAGTGCGCATGGTCTCGCTGACCGGCTCGATCGCCACCGGCTCGAACATCATTTCCAGCACCGCCGACAGCGTCAAGCGCATGCACATGGAGCTGGGCGGCAAGGCCCCGGTGATCATCTTCGACGACGCCGACATCGACGCCGCCGTGGAAGGCATCCGCACCTTCGGTTTCTACAACGCCGGCCAGGATTGCACTGCAGCCTGCCGCATCTACGCCCAGGCCGGGATCTACGAGCAGTTCGTCGAGAAACTCGGTGCCGCGGTCAGCAGCATCAAGTACGGCTTGCAGGATGATCCGGCGACCGAGCTCGGCCCGCTGATCACCGCGCAACACCGCGACCGCGTGGCCGGGTTCGTCGAACGCGCCGTGGCGCAGTCGCACATCCGCCTGATCACGGGCGGCAAGGCGGTGGAAGGCAACGGTTTCTTCTTCGAGCCGACGGTCCTGGCGGACGCGCAGCAGGATGACGAAATCGTCCGCCGCGAGGTGTTCGGGCCG
>NZ_JAPJIV010000059.1 GCF_026241895.1 Pseudomonas sp. RIT-562
TAGAAACGTAATGATCGTTGTCGACGTGTTGATGATGAGCTGCCAGGTGTCGTTGTAATGAAAGTACGGCCCCGTCAGTCCCCAGACGACAATTAACGCCACAGCCACGAGAAAGGTTTTTGAGCTGCCAGCCCGATTGGACAATGCTTGGCAGAAAATTGAAAATTTCATGATTGCAAACTCTTGATTTGGGTCTCGGGTAGACCACATCGGCAACTGAAATACTTTCTTACAATTTAACCCGTTCGTCGGATCAAGAACCTGCGCATTTTCCCATGACTTAAACATCCTTTGTATGAACTCTCTGCGAACGCCTCCGTCTTCCAGAGGGCTCAGGCAATCAATTGCAAAATTCTATGTGGCATCTGTCCCAACACAAGAGCTTTAGAACGAGCCCTCCCTTGGGCAGCGGCCGCGACCTAACAAATACCGGAGAGATGGTCATGCACTTGGGCGAGATTCTTTTGCCACGCAAAGCCAATGCAGGCACTCCTTTACCTTCCG
>NZ_JAPJIV010000006.1 GCF_026241895.1 Pseudomonas sp. RIT-562
CAGCGGCCCCAGGATTTGCAAGGCAGAAATTCAATCGCCTGGACTAGCGCCTGCTGCGCAGTCGAACGCAGCCTTCGGCAGCTGCTGCAGGTTCCCCATACACCACAATCCCGTGTAGCAGCTGGCGCAGCCTGCGTTGGGTCGCGCAGCGGCCCCAGGGTTTTAACGCTGAAATACAATCGATGCTTGTTGTTTTAATTGGCACAAAAGACCTGTCATTCATGACAGGTTTTTTATCAGCACTTTTCCTATTTAATAAATAGTTCCAGTGCCAGCAGACCTCTCTGCCGGGATGATTAAAAGGAATTAGTGATGAACAAGTCTATTGATAACCCTCTAGTTACAGACAATGCCTCTGGCAACATGACAGGCACCATAACTTTTTTACATAACGGAACGGTAGATAACTTCCAATCATTCAGGGTAATTCGAAACCTCTTATCCGAAATGACGTACCTCATCGGAGTGGTGGCGCAGCCTGGAAAAGCCTACGAAATAATTCTCGTGGTTCCAGGCGATGAACCACTTACCGGCACATACACCATTGGATCGAACAAGGTCACTGCCTACCTGAATGTTGGGGAATCTCCACAACTTATCGCTGTGTCCGGTCAGATCGAAATACAGAACCAAACTCCAATCGGTAAGATTACCGGTTCGGCCAAGTTTGTAACACAGGTCTACAACGAGATGCATTATGCGGTCGACGCAAACTTCGATATCTCACGCACCGCAGCGGGCGCTGAACGCACCAGCTGATAAGTCATCGACCTGACGGTGCCGAGCAAACATGAGCCTGACTCGCCATGTTTGCTCAAGCGCCGGTGTTTAATCTTCCTCGCGAACCGTAGCCACTTCGTCCGCCCTGACCTTGACCTTCGACCCGGAAATATCTTCAAACTCGTAAAAACCATCCTTGGTTTCGGTTTTCGGCATGTCCTTGGTCAGGTATTGAGTGCCGTTCTGCAGGGTGACCACCGTAGCGGTCGAGCAACCCGCCAGCGCCAGAAAGCTCGCAACAGCGAGCGGCAGAGCCAGAGTCTTGATGTTCATATTCACCTCACAAATGTAAAAAACTGCGCATCTCTATCGCCGTTGGTGCAGCGCAACGCTGAAAAGTTCGCCAGCCGCTTATCTTTTTCCGTTTGCGCCAAGCCAACCAGAACTGTTATCTGTACGCATAACCAGTACTCGTTTTGCCATGGCGCCTGATTCTGTGACTGCTAATCCTCTCGAAGATCCGTTCTATTACCTTAACAATTTCATGCAAGTGCTTGATTGGCTTGAGCATCGCTATGCGGATGTGTTGAGTGACGAGGAGCGGCACTTCATTGCCCAATTCACCCAGCTGCCCAGAGAGTCCCGCGCGCTGCTGGTGCGCATGGTGATGCGCAAGGGTATCCATTTCCGCGCCAGCAAGTTGCACTACGCAGAGATCGGCGGCATCACGGACGCCGCAGCGCCGCTGATCACGCTAGGCTGGATCGACGAACAAAGCCCGCTCACCATCGAAACCCTGTTCCCAGTGCTGCTCAAGTCCGAAGTGCTGCAGTGCTTCGCCAGCGCCATCGACCAACCCAAAGGCAAAAAAAACGATTGGCTGCCAGCCCTGATCGAGCACCATCCCCAAGCGCAGAGCTTCAGCCAGTGGTGCGCGCCCCTGGATGACCGGCTGCTGAGCCTGACTATCATGGGCCTGTGCGACCGCCTGCGCCTGATGTTTTTCGGCAATCTCTACCAGGACTGGTCCGAGTTTGTACTGGCCGACCTGGGCATTTTTACCTACGAGAAAATCGAGATTGGCGCCGACTCCCGAGGGCTGCGCTGCCGTGAGGATGTCGATGCCTGCCTGTTCCTGCACGACTGTCAGCAGCGTTTCGAAGCAGGCGAAGCGCTCTCGGCTATCGTCGAGCAGATCAACAGCCTGACGCTGACCAATCCCTGGCTGCAACGCCGACGCGGCAAGCTGATGTTCCAGATGGGCCAATACTGTGAGCGCATTGCTGATTTTGCCACGGCCATCACGCTGTATCGCGACGGCACACATCCGGGCTCGCGTATCCGCCTGATCCGCGTTCTTGAGCGCTGCGCCGAATACCAACTGGCCCTGGACCTGGCCCTTCACGCGCAGCAAGCGCCTGAGAGCGCCACCGAACAACAGCATGTGCTTCGAGTGCTGCCTAGATTGCGCCGCAAACTCGGCGGGCCACCCATTAAACGTGCAGCCCCCCGGCAAATGCTGCGCCTGGACCTGCAACTGCCCAAGGTTGATCCTGCTTTATCGGCGCATGCGCTGTCGGTCGAGCGCTACGTCCAGGCGCACCTGGCGCAGGAAACTGCACCGGTGCACTACGTGGAGAACAGCCTGATCAATTCGCTGTTCGGCTTGCTGTGCTGGCCGGCGATTTTTGCTCCAGTGCCTGGGGCATTTTTCCACCCGTTCCAGCGCGGGCCGGCAGACCTGCATTACGAAGACTTCCATTTACGTCGCGCCGACCTGTTTTCGGCGTGCCTGGCCGAGCTGGATGACGGTCGGTACGTGCACACCATTCGCGATCGTTATGCGGCCAAATGGGGCGTGCAGTCACCGTTCGTGTTCTGGGGGGCCCTGAGCGAGGAATTGCTCGACCAGGCGTTGGCGTGCCTGCCCGCCGAGCACCTCAGGCATTGGTTCAACCGCCTGCTGCTGGATATCAAGGCCAACCGCGCCGGCATGCCGGACCTTATCCAGTTCTGGCCGCAGGACAAGACCTACCGCATGATCGAAGTCAAAGGCCCTGGCGACCGCCTGCAGGACAACCAGTTGCGCTGGCTGGAGTTCTGCCATGAACACCAGATGCCCATCGCCGTCTGCTATGTGCAGTGGGCGGAGCAGGGCGCTTGAGCTACAGCATTGCCGTGCGAGCGTTATGCGAATTCACCGCCAAGGTCGGTGACCTAGACCTGCGCTTCACCCCGTCACCCACCGCGCTGGAAGGCATCGTCGGGCATCGCACCGTAGCCTCGCGGCGCAGCGAGGGTTATCAGAGTGAGGTGGCGCTTGAGGGCCATTACCAGACTTTGCGGGTCAAGGGCAGGGCGGATGGCTACGATCCGGCACAGAACTGCCTGGAAGAAGTCAAAACCTACCGCGGCGACCTGAGCAAGCAACCCGCCAACCACCGGCAACTGCACTGGGCTCAGGCAAAGATCTATGGCTGGCTGATGTGCCAGAAATCCGCACTGGAACAAATCAATCTGGCCCTGGTGTACTTCGACATCGTCAGCGAGAAGGAAACCTGCCTGGTCGAGGCATTCAGTGCAGCAGAGCTCGGGCAGTTTTTCGAGCACCACTGTCGGCTGTTCCTGCATTGGGCGCAGGAGGAAATGGCCCACCGCGAGGCGCGTAATCACGCCGCCCAGGCGTTGCAGTTTCCCCACGCCGGCTTTCGCCCCGGCCAACGCCATCTGGCCGAGTCAGTGTTCAAGGCGGTCAGCACCGGGCGCTGCCTGATGGCCCAGGCGCCCACCGGCATTGGCAAGACCGTCGGCACGCTGTTCCCCATGCTCAAAGCCCTGGCGCCGCAGCAGTTGGACAAGATCTTCTTCCTCACGGCCAAGACCCCAGGCCGCAAACTGGCGCTGGACGCGGCCCAGGTGATCCTCGACAGCGCCGGCGCGCCACCCTTGCGCGTGCTGGAGATGATTGCCCGCGACAAGGCGTGCGAATATCCCGACAAGGCCTGTCATGGCGAATCCTGCCCGCTGGCGCAAGGCTTTTACGATCGCCTGCCCGCCGCGCGCCAGGCCGCCAGCGAACTGAGCCTGCTGGATCAGGCCGCGTTGCGCGAGGTGGCGCTCAAACACGACGTCTGCCCTTATTACCTGAGCCAGGAAATGGCACGCTGGGCCGATGTGGTGGTAGCCGACTACAACTATTATTTCGACTTCAGCGCACTGTTGTTCGGCCTGGCCCAGGACAATAACTGGCGGGTGGCGACCCTGGTGGATGAAGCGCACAACCTGGTAGAGCGCGGCCGCCAGATGTACAGCGCGACCCTTGATCAATCGGTCTTGAACGGCGTGCGCAAAACCGCACCCGAGCCATTGAAAAAATCCCTGCAGCGCGTTCACCGCGAATGGAATGCCCTGCACAATCAGCAACTGGCTGCCTACCAGGCCTATGATCGGCCCCCGGAAAAACTCCTGCAGGCGCTGTTTTCCTGCTGCGCGAGCATTGGCGACTACCTCAACGACCATCCCCAGGGCCTCGACGGTGCGCTGCAGAACTATTATTTCGACATGCTGCAATTTTCCCGAGTGGCCGAGCTGTTCGATGAACAGTTCCTGTTCGATATCAGCAAACGCGACCTGGAGCGCAAGCACAACCTCTCAACCCTGTGCCTGCGCAATGTGGTGCCCGCCGGTTTTATCCGCCCACGCCTGACTGCCGCGCGCAGTGCCGTGCTGTTTTCCGCAACCCTCAGCCCCCGTCACTACTACGCCGACCTGCTGGGTACGCCGCCCGACACCGTGTGGATCGATGTGGAGTCGCCATTCCACGCCGACCAGTTGCAAGTGCATATCGTCCATCAGATCTCCACGCGGTTCGTCCATCGCCAGGCCTCCCTGGGGCCTATCGTCGCGCTGATGGCTCAGCAGTTCACGCAGCGGCCTGGCAACTACCTGGCGTTCTTCAGCAGCTTCGACTATCTGCAGCAAGTCGCCCAGTTGCTGGCCGAGACCCATCCGCACATCAACCTGTGGGCGCAATCGCGAGGCATGGGGGAAGGGCCGCGCCAGGAATTTCTCGACCGGTTCACCGCCGACAGCCAGGGCATCGGCTTTGCGGTGCTCGGTGGTGCGTTTGGTGAGGGCATCGACCTGCCCGGAGCGCGCCTGATCGGCGCGTTCATCGCCACCCTGGGCCTGGCACAGTTGAACCCGGTCAACGAACAGCTCAAACACCGCATGGCGGCGATTTTTGGCGCCGGGTATGACTACACCTATCTCTACCCCGGCGTGCAGAAAGTGGTTCAGGCCGCCGGACGAGTGATCCGCACCCAAACGGATCAGGGCGTCGTCATGCTGATTGATGACCGGTTCGCCGAGGGCAAGGTCAGGCAATTGCTGCCAAGCTGGTGGGCGGTAGGCGCCGCAGCCGGTTACCGCGGCGGATAAAACACGATAATTCGTCGGTGATTGCAGCTTTTCAAACGCGCCGGATGTCCCATACTCTCGGAAACCAAATTCACGTGAGGGTTGAATGAGCGAGGATCGGAGGAAAGCCGGTGCCATCGAAGAGAAGCGCTTTCGCTTGTTGATCGATGCAGTGATCGATTATGCGATCTACATGATTGATCCCGACGGTACCATCGCCAGTTGGAACGCCGGGGCGCAACGGATCAAGGGCTATTCCTCGCGTGAGGTGGTGGGCCAGAATTTTTCGATTTTCTACACCCCCGAGGACCGCGCTGCCGGTGAACCGCAGCGGGCGCTGGATACAGCAGTGCGCGAGGGTCGGTTCGAGAACAAGGCCTGGCGTGTGCGCCAGAACGGTACGCAGTTCATGGCGCACGTGGTCGTCGACCCGATCTGGGGGGATAACGGCAACCTGCTGGGTTTTGCCAAGATCACCCGTGATATCACCGAGTCGTTCACGGCTCAGCGCACTCTGGAGCAGACCCGCGAGGCGCTGTTCCAAGCGCAGAAAATGCAGGCCATCGGACAACTCAGTGGCGGCATTGCCCACGACTTCAACAATTTGCTGACGGTGATCCTGGGTAACCTGGAAATCATCCGCAAGCGTGCGGAAAACGAGCCGAAAATCACTCGACTGGTAGACAACGCGACCCAGGGCGCCTTGCGTGGGGTGTCCCTGACCCAGCGTATGCTGGCTTTTGCCCGGCGCCAGGAGCTCAAGACCGAGCCGGTCCAGGTTCGGGAACTGGTGCAAGGAATCAGCGGGCTGTTACGCAGCGCCCTGGGCCCCTCAGTGCGCCTGGAAACGCATTTTCCCGCAGGCCTTGAACCGGCCATGGCTGACCTCAACCAGCTCGAGTTGGCCGTGATGAACCTGGTGACCAACGCCCGGGATGCCATGCCCACTGGCGGCAAAATCATCATCAGTGCCCAGTCGGTGGAGATCCAGGCGCAGTCGATCCTGTCCCTCGCGGCGGGCCAATACATTTGCCTGAGTGTCATCGATACGGGCGAAGGTATGGACGACGCCACACTGGCCTCGGCGAAGGACCCGTTTTTTACCACCAAAGGTTTAGGCAAGGGCACGGGCCTTGGGTTATCGATGGTTCATGGTTTCATCGAACAGTTGGGCGGACGTTTTATCCTCAAGAGCCAGAAGGACAAGGGCACCACTGCCGAATTGTGGCTGCCGGTAGCGTCCGCGGATGTGGCCAGCAAGCCGCTTGCCGAACCCGAGTCATCCTCTCCCGTGGCCCGCCTGTCGGTGCTGGTAGTCGACGACGATAGCCTGGTCCTGACCAGCACCTGCCTGCTGCTCGAAGACCTGGGTCACAAGGTAGTCGGCGCCGGCTCAGGGGCAAGAGCGCTGGAGCTGTTCAGTGGCGACGAACATTTTGATCTGGTGATCACCGACATGGCGATGCCACACATGACCGGCGCGCAACTGGCTCACTCTATCCAGATCATCAGCCCGAGCATGCCAATCATCCTGGCCACCGGCTTCGCCGAACGGCTGGAAGGATTTGCGGCCAACCTGCCGCGGCTGTCCAAGCCGTTCAATCAATTAAATCTGGTAGAGATCATCGCCTCGACGATGAAATGAAGACGGCGGTTGATCAGCATCTGGGCGCAGTTCGGTACATCCGGCTGAACTTGTCCGGTGCCGGTTCTTCTAACTGTCTTTGCTGCCTGACGTGACGCCCGTGCCCAGAATACTCACCGAACACACGGCTGAAGAAGCCCTGACCGAACACAATGCCAAGATGTTCGGCTCACCCAAGGAGCGCCTGGATTTCTACCGCAGGGAGATCCAGTACGAGACCAGCATCCTGGCCAACCGCACCGATGCCTATCTGGCGGCGCAGTCGTTCCTGGTCATTGCGTTTGCCTCCTGCATGGCCAACCTCAACCCGGAGTGGGGCAAGCTGTTCACTTTGGCTGTCCCGCCGTTCCTGGCACTGCTTGGCTTGCTCAGTTCATTGAATGCCTGGCCTGGGATCCGCGCGGCGTATGACATTATCGATCACTGGCATTTCAAGCAGAGCGAACTGCTAAGCAGTGAACCCTTGATGGGCCTGGCGTACGATGAGTCGCCGTTGTTCAGCGAGATGGAGTCGTCGCACAAGGGTTATCGCAAGTCGCTACTGTTTTCAGTGCGCACTCCGTGGATCTTTGCGACGTTCTGGGTGCTGTTGGGGAGTTATTCGGTGTTTATTCAGGTGACGAATCCGGGGGGATAGGCGCCGGGTTTGGCATTCTGGGGCCGCTTCGCGACCCAACGCAGGCTGCGCCAGCTGCTACAGGGTTTGCGTGTTGCCTGATACCTGTAGCAGCTGCCGAAGGCTGCGTCCGACTGCATAGCAGTCGCCATATTAGGCCGCGAGATTTGCACTCATTTCCTTTTTGTACTGTGCCTTCAAAGCCTCCATCTGCGCCCCAAGCTCTTCAAGCTCGGCCTTGCCCAGCAGCTTCCTGGCCTCAGGGAACATCTCCGTTTCTTCCTCTTCGATGTGATGCTCCAGCAGCTCCTTGACCACCTTCACCCGGCCGGAAAACTCCGGAGTGGACGGGTCCGTTACCTTCAGATCCGGCAGCACCAACGAGTCAACCGTGCGGTGCTCTTCCTTGGCTTCGTAATACATGATTTCCTGCTCTTTACCCCCGGCTTTTTTGTAGGCGGGGTACAGCACTTCTTCTTCCAGGCGAGTATGGATGGTGATTTCCATCTCCAACTTGGCGAGCAGTTCAGTGCGTTTCTTGATGCCGCGCTCGGTCGACTCACTCAATTGGGTGAGGATGCTTTTTACGCGTTCATGGTCGGCTTTCAACAGGTCGATGGCGTTCATGGTGGTTCTCTCGAATAGTCACGGGTAGAGCGCTAACGGTCTCGATGCCGCAGGTCGCTTACAGTGAAAGAGCATTTCCCGTGCCGGAACTGATAAGCGGAGAATTCTTATATAAATCAATCAATTAAAAGCCATGAACGACAACCGTAGTCATGCAGCCTGCATGAGTTCACACATTCGTTCATGCACTTCGCATTGCACCTGGTTCAGCCACACAAGTGCTTGAAAAAGCGCCGGGACCGCCGATCCGAATAGCCCCGCATCCAACTGAACTCGTCGCTTCAGGCACCCCCCTTAACTACAGACAACCCAGTCTCTAGTGACCAGCGAGGATGTAGCCATGCGAGCAATGACCTACCACGGCGCCCACGATGTCAGAGTCGAAACCGTACCCGATCCGGTGATCGAAGCCCCTGATGACATAATCCTTCGCGTCACCGCGACTGCCATTTGCGGGTCGGACCTGCATCTGTATAGAGGCAAGATTCCCACCGTGGAACACGGCGACATTTTCGGGCATGAGTTCATGGGCATCGTTGAAGAAACCGGTGCGGTGGTGACCGCAGTGCAGCGCGGTGATCGAGTGGTGATCCCGTTCGTGATCGCCTGCGGCGACTGCTTTTTCTGCCAGCAAGAGTTGTTCGCCTGCTGCGAAACGACCAACACCGGGCGCGGCGCCATCGTCAACAAGAAGGCGATCCCGCCACCTGCGGCGCTGTTCGGCTTCAGCCGGCTGTATGGGGGGATTCCCGGAGGGCAGGCGGAACTGGTGCGGGTGCCGAAAGCCAATACGGGGCCGTTCAAGGTTCCGGGCTTGTTGGCTGACGAGAAGGTGCTGTTTCTCTCCGACATCCTGCCCACAGCCTGGCAGGCGGTGTTGAATGCCGGAGTCGGCCAAGGCTCGAGTCTGGCTATTTATGGCGCCGGTCCAGTGGGCCTGCTCAGTGCAGCTTGCGCGCGAATGCTGGGCGTCGAGCAGATCTTCATGGTTGACCACCATCCCTATCGGTTGGCCTATGCGCAAAGTGCCTACGGGGTGATTCCGATCAACTTTGATGAAGATGATGACCCGGCTGACACCATCATTCGCCAGACGGCGGGCAGTCGGGGAGTGGATGCGGTCATTGACGCCGTGGGCTTCGAAGCGAAGGGCAGCACCACCGAAACCGTGCTGGCGACCTTGAAGCTGGAGGGCAGCAGTGGCAAGGCGCTGCGCCAGAGCATCGCCGCCGTTCGCCGAGGCGGGGTGGTCAGCGTTCCGGGGGTGTATTCCGGCTTCATCCATGGTTTTCTGTTTGGTGATGCGTTCGACAAGGGCCTGACATTCAAGATGGGCCAAACCCACGTCCAGCGTTATTTGCCAGAGCTGCTGGGGTATATCGAGACCGGGCGTTTGCAACCTGAGGCCATCGTCACCCACCGCATGTCGTTGGAACAGGCGGCTGAAGGCTACAAGCTGTTCGACAAGAAGCAGGAAGACTGCCGCAAAGTCATCCTGACCCCGGGCAGCCCGGATCAACCATTGGCCGAAACCTTCGAGACCCAGGCTGTGCCGGCGATGTGACTGACGCGTCCGCTGGAAAGCACCCATTGGCAGATTTGAAATACGCACCCGTAGGAGCCTGGCTTGCCAGCGATGGCGGCCCAGAGATCGCCATCGCCGGCAAGCCGGGCTCCTGAGTGCAACAGCAAATTTTCAACTTTTGCGTTTTTTACGCTGCTCGTAACGAGCAAGAATCGGCTGGGTACTGATCCCGTGCGCAAGGATGCTCAGTGCCACCACCGATAACGTCAGGTTGGTGCACAACGCCGCTACCGACGGGTCCAACCCGTGGTTCAACGCATAAAACAGGTAGTACAGACTGCCAATCCCGCGAATTCCAAACCAGCCAATCAACAGGCGCTGGCGCCCTTCGAGCAACCCACCCCAAGGGATGGCCAGGACACTGAGGGGCCGTATCAGCAGGAATAACACCGCGCCGATCGGGAGCGCGCGCCAATCCCAGTGGGCAATCAACACCACGCCCAGCAATGTCACCAGGAACACTTCCATGGCACGCTCCACCAGGCCGCCGAAGGCGAGCATATCGCCCATCATGATGCCGGCAGCCACCTGGGTATCTTCCAGATGCTCAGTGTCCCCATGCACCGCGTGCTGTGGGTCCACGTTCTGATGACCGACTACGGGCTGTACCAGATGTTCGGCCGGCACCTGGGCGTCGCCTGTGGACTTGACCTCTTCCTGGCGCAGACCCAGGCCGGCGGCGAACACCGAGAGAAATCCGTAGGCGTGAACCCACTCGGCGCCGACATAAGCCAGTGCGATCAGGGCCAGGGCCAGATAATCATTGGGGGAGAGTGTGCTGTCTTCGTTGGCAATGCGCAGGGACAAGGTCAAACGGCCAATGCCGCGCCCCATCCAATACCCAATCAACAAACCCGCCGGCACCGCCCAGAGCAATCGGCCCAAGGCCCAGTCACCCAGCCAGCCGGGGCTGCCATTTTGCTGCAACAAGAGCAGACCGAGAATCACGAACGGGAATGCCACTCCGTCATTCAGGCCGGCCTCGCCAGACAGGCCGAACCGAACGCTGTCGTCATCCCTGGCGTCATTGACCTGCACCAGCGAGGCGAGGACCGGGTCTGTGGGCGCAAGGATCGAGCCGATCAGCACGCTGACACCCCAAGGCAACTGAAAGCCAAAGTGCAGCAGCAGGCAAACGCCGGCAATGCTCAGCATCATCACCGGGCCCGCCAGGCCCAGTGCCACGCGCCAGTTTTTCTGTTTAAACGGTGCGCGCAGCTTCAAGCCGCAGACAAACAGCGAAAACAGCACGGCAACTTCGGTCAGGTGCTCCATCCACACTGATGCATCGTCCACATCCAGCTTCAACAACCCCAGTCCCGTGGGACCAATGGCAACACCCAGCGCCAGGCACACCGCTGAAGTGGTGACAGGCATCCAGCGTAAATAGGACGAAGTCAGTGCCAGGGTCAGCAACACGGCACCGAGTACGGCCACCCAAATCGTAAAGCTCATGCATGCGTCCCGCAGGTGGGTGGCCGTGATACAGCGTAAGGAGTGCTCAACCGACAGTTGCGCGCAGGTATTCCGGCGTCAACACGTTGAACCACAGCAGGATCATTTCCACCAGGATGGTCACCAGCACCAGCAAGCCCACGCCCCACACGCACGCGGCATTCAACAGGCCCTGTTCCTTGCGTTCATGCATGAAGGTCGGCAACCCGACAAACAGCAGAAAAGTCGAGTAGATCCCCGCCGCGCCCAGCACTGCAATGGCCAGCCAGCGGCTTGGATACAGGCCGGCGAATCCAGCGAGAAAAAATGGAGTTGCGGTGTAGGCGGCAAATCCGATGCATTGGTTGATGGTCGGGCGAGAGTCAAAGGTGCGCGACATCCAGCGAATGAACAGGCCCATGACTGCCACGCCGAGCAAAATGGTCAGGTAGAGCATGACGCACAGCTGCAAGGCGCTGCTGGTGCTGAGCTTGACCGTCTCGTTTTCCGCCAGGCTCCAGCCGACGTAAGTCGTACCGATAAACAGGCACACGGCGGGGATCAACGCGAGAAGCAGCAGATGAGCCAGATAGTGGCGCGGATGAGCTTCCTCTTCCTTGCGAATATCCGTCCAGGCGAAGTTGGGTTGGGTAAACAGCTTGACGATAGGTGCGGGCATGACGACCTCCTCGAACGGCCCCTGATGGAGGGCTATAAACGTATTGAGCAGGGAGATTTGCCCAGGGTTCATTTTTTTCCAGGATGGCCAGCCAGTCCTCGCACACATGCGCAAGGACAGGCTTGGGACTGTTACAACATTGGCTTACCGCCGGTCACGCCATAGCGCTGGCCGGTGATATAGCTGGCTTCGTCCGAGGCCAACAGCACATAGATAGGCGCGACTTCGACCGGTTGCCCTGGGCGCCCCAGCGGAGTCTGCGCGCCGAAGTTCTGCACCTCTTCGTCGGGCATGGTCGAGACGATCAGCGGAGTCCAAATGGGCCCCGGTGCCACACAGTTGACCCGGATGTTCTTCGGCCCGAGCATCTGTGCCAGGCCGCCGGTAAAGTTGGCGATCGCACCCTTGGTGGTGGCGTAGGCGAGCAGGGTGGGCTTGGGCATGTCCGAGTTGATGGAGCTGGTGTTGATGATCGAACTTCCCGGCTTCATGTGTTTCAACGCCGCCTGGCAGATGCGGAAGATCGCGGTGATGTTGACGTCGAACGTCATCACCCATTCCTCGTCAGGAATATCTTCGAAATTCTCGTGGGTCATCTGGAAAGCGGCGTTGTTGACCAGCACGTCGATACGGCCGAAGCGCTCGACAGTCTTGTCGACCACCGCCTGACACTCGGCTTTCTGCGCCAGGTCCCCTGGCAACAGCAGGCATTGGCGGCCCGCCTGCTCAACCCACCGGGCAGTTTCCTTGGCGTCTTCATGTTCGTTGAGGTAGGCGATGACCACGTCCGCACCTTCGCGGGCAAAGGCGATTGCCACGGCGCGGCCAATGCCGCTGTCGGCGCCGGTAATCAGGGCGATCTTGCCTTCCAGCCGGCCGGAACCCTTGTAGCTCTGCTCGCCGCAGTCCGGATACGGTTCCATTTTCTTCTGCGAGCCGGGGACGGCTTGCGCCTGTTTGGGGAAAGGCGGTTTTGGATAGTCGTTCATCATGAATCTCCAGTCTCAAGGCGAAAGAGTCAGAGGGTTGACCCTGGGCTTTTGTCGTGGGTTCGGTTGGATTTTCGATCAGCGGATTGAACGGTCAACACGCTGTGCCAGGCGCTGCGCCATGGTGTAAGCTCTCGGACTCTTCGGATTCGACCCTTTGCGAGCCCTATGCCGTCGCTTTTCAAACGCTCCCTGCTGCCCAAACTGCGTAGCTTTCCGCTGACCGCCGAGGCCGTCACCATCCTCCCGGGCGCTGCGGAATTTCGCCGCTGCCTGCTGGAAAAAATCGCCAGTGCAACCCGACGTATCTACATCGTCGCGCTGTACCTGCAGCAGGATGAAGCCGGCCAGGAAATCCTCGATGCCCTGCATGCCGCCAAGCTGGCGCGCCCGGAACTCGACGTAGTGGTGGTCGTCGACTGGCTGCGCGCCCAGCGTGGGCTGATCGGCGCCGGCAAGCAGCCGGGCAACTCGGCGTGGTACCAGGAGACCACTCGCACGCATGCCAGCGAGGTGCCGGTGTACGGCGTGCCAGTGCAGAGCCGCGAGCTGTTTGGCGTATTGCACTTGAAGGGATTTGTGATCGATGACTGCGTGATCTACAGCGGCGCGAGTCTGAACAACGTGTACCTGCACAAGTTCGACAAGTACCGCTACGACCGTTATCACCTGCTGCACAACCGTGACCTGGCCGATTCGATGCAACACCTGGTGCAGCACGGCCTGATCGCCTCCAAGGCAGTCAATCGCCTGGACTTGCCCAATCTGCCGACCACCCGCAGCCTGCGCAACGATATCGGCGACCTGCGCAGCCGCCTCAAGCACGCGGCCTACGACACCACCAGCGGCACCACGGACAAAAGCGTACTGTCGGTCAGCCCGCTACTGGGCGTGGGCAAGAACAATCCGCTGAGCCGGGTGATCTGCGAGCTGATCGCCAGCACCCAACAGCAGCTGACCATCTGCACCCCCTATTTCAACCTGCCGCTGGCGGTGACCCGGGAAATCAACCGGGCACTGGCCAGGGGCGTGAAAATCGACATCGTGGTCGGCGACAAGACCGCCAACGATTTCTACATTCCGCCTAGCGAACCGTTCAAGGTGATCGCTGCGCTGCCGTACCTGTACGAGATCAGCCTGCGCTGTTTCGCCAAGCGCCATCAGCGGTTTATCGACAGCGGCCAGTTGAACCTGCACCTGTGGAAAGACGGCGACAATACCTACCACCTCAAGGGCATGTGGGTCGATCAGCGTTATACCTTGCTCACCGGCAATAACCTGAACCCGCGGGCGTTCCGTCTCGATCTGGAAAACGCCTTGTTGATCGATGATCCCAAAGGTGAGTTGCTGGCCCCGCGCCGGGAAGAGCTCGCGCAGATTTTCCAGCACACCACGCGCATCGGCCGCTACCAGGACCTGGAAACGCTGGTGGAATACCCGGCAGGCGTGGCCAAGTTCCTCAAGCGCGTGAGTCGTGTGCGGATTGAGAGGCTGCTGTACCGGATTCTGTGAACCTGTAACCCTGTAACCCTGTGAAGCTGTGAAGCTGTGAAGCTGTGAACCTGTAACCTTGTGGGAGCAAAGCTTGCTCGCGATTGCGGTGGTGAATGTTAGATCGCCATCGCTGGCAAGCCAGGCTCCTACAGGTAATCGGGGTGTACGCGGGATTGGGGTTCGACACAAATCCGTAGGAGCCCGGCTTGCCGGCGATGGCGATTTCGAGGACGCCATCGCTGGCAAGCCAGGCTCCTACAGGTAATCGGGGTGTACGCGGGATTGGGGGTCGACACAAATCCGTAGGAGCCCGGCTTGCCGGCGATGGCGATCTCACGGACGCCATCGCCGGCATGCAGACAAATCCGGCGCTCAATTCAAGCCGAGCTTGCCGCGCACCATCGACAGATCCTCGGCCAGGGTATTGACCGGCCCAACCAGCATCTTGCGATCGCTGTCCTTGACCTTGTCATAGGTCTGGAAACCACCATCCACCGTGCGGTACTTCGCCAGGATTTTGTCCACGCTGGCGAAATTCTTGTCGACTTTGGCGATAAACGCCCGGTCCTGCTGGGCAATTTTCCCACGGAACAGCTCGACTATTTTCTTCGCGCCGTCGATGTTGCCCTGGAAGTCATACAGGTCGGTGTGACTGTAACGATCCTCTTCCCCAGTGATCTTGGTCGCCGCCACTTCTTCGAGCAATGCTGCCGCGCCACCCACCACTTTCTCAGGCGGGAAGGTCAGGCCGGCCACGCGGGTCTGCAAGTCCTGCACGTCGGCGTTCAAGCGATCAGCCAAGGCGCTCAGGCCCTCGGTGCTTTTCTGCGCAAACAACGAATACTCGATTCGGTGAAAGCCGGTGAAGTCTTTTGCCGTGACGCCTTGCTCGTGGTCGTCCACGCGGGAGTCGATAGAGGCGTCCAGGTCACTGAACAGCTCGGCAATCGGTTCAATCTGCTCGTAATACACCCGGGTGGGCGCATAAAGCTTCTGCGCGGTGGCCAGGTCACCTTTTTTCACCGCAGCGGTAAATGCCTGGGTGTGGCTGGCCAGCTCATCCAGCTGCTCGTTGACGTAGATCTTGTAGTCCGACACTGGCCCCACCAGGTCCAGCGGCGCCGTGGCGGCGAGCGCGGCCAGCGGTGCGTTGAGCAAGCCCAGAGTCAGCAGTAACGCGAAAGGAGTTTTTTTCATGGGACGGTTCCGTGTTGGATGGTCATGCGTTTGCTTGGGGTTGAGCACCGGGAGCCTCGAGCAATGAGCGGCCGATGAAGTCCTGGTCGCCAGTGACGCCGGGCAGGGTAAAGAAGTAGCCGCCACCGACCGGTTTCAGGTACTCCTCCAGCGGCTCGCCATTGAGGCGGTTCTGTACCGTGATGAAACCCTTGTGCAGGTCGGCCTGATAGCAGATGAACAGCAAGCCCATGTCCAGCTGACCGTTCTTGTTGACGCCGTTGGAGTAGTTGAACGGCCGGCGCAGGATCAGGTTGGCCTGGGTCGCGGCGGTGCGCGGGTTGGCCAGGCGGATATGCGCATCCAGGCGAGTCAGCTTGCCTGCTGGGTCCTTGGAGTAATCCGGCACCTGGAACTCGCGGGAGCCACCTATGGGCGCGCCGGAATTCTTCTCCCGACCGAGGATGCTTTCCTGTTCCTGCAAGGGCGTGCGGTCCCAGCGCTCGACGAAGTTGCGGATAATCCGCACCGCCTGATAGCTGCCATTCACCGCCCACGCCGGCTCATCGCTGCCGGGTTGCACCCAGACGATTTGCGCCATGGCCTTGGCGTCGTTGGAGTCGGGATTGGCCGAGCCGTCACGAAAGCCAAGGAAGTTGCGCGCACTCTGCGCCGGCACGCCGGGTTTGGCCGGGGCCTGGGGCGGCACGCTGCCTTCCTGTTTCCAGCGCACCAGCAGCAGGTCCGGGAGATTCTTCACGATGTCGCGCAAGGCGTGGATATTGGTGTCGGTGGTGTTGGCACAGAACTGCAGGCTGAGATCGCCGTGGCAGCAATCGGCGTCCAGCGCGTCATTGGGGAAGCCGACCATGCGGACCAGGCGCTTGGGTTTTGCCGGCGCCAGGCCGTAACGCTCGTCAAATAACGATTCGCCGACCGATACGGTGATGGTCAGGTTGTCGGACGTAACCACGGGGCCAAGGATCCCCGAGTCCAACGGCGGCAGTTTTGGGTCGACCTGCGGCACGGGTCCGCCTTGCATCAGGAAGGCGATGCGCTCGTTGAGGGTTCGAAACAGGCGTTCGAGGTCTTCCCGATCGCTGGCCAGCACATCAAAGGACACCAGCATGCCCGAGGCCGGACGCGGGGTGACAATGCCGCTCTGGTGCTGGCCGTGGAAGGCCTGGCGATCTTCGGTTTGCTCGCTGCTGGGGGCCTCGGTCACCTGCGCGGCGCCGGCGGCCATGGCCGGGCAGCTCAAGGCGGAGCCAGCCAAAGCCACGCCGGCGGCGCCCATGCCCAGCAATACCCGGCGGCGCTGGAGGTTAAAGTGTTCCGTATCGTTCATCGGTGTGAGTCTTCTGCTGACAGGCCGGAAAGGCCGAGGGCGGGGTCGATGGATTCAAGCGCAGTGGCCAGCGTCTTGGCTGTGTCGGCGATCTGCTGGCGTTGCGCGGCACTCACGGTGTCGTAGCTGGCGTAACCCTGGTCGACCTTGAGGCCATTGAACTGGCTATCCAGCGCCGCCATGGCGCCATCGACGTTCTGCAGCAGTTCGCCAGGCGCCTTTGTCAGTAACGGGCGCAACAACTCGACGACCTTGCGGGTGACCTGCAGATTGGCCGCGAAACCATTGAGGTCGGTGTGGCTGTAGCGTTCTTCCTCACCACTGCCGGCACGTAATTCGGCCAGGCTGTCGAGGTTGCGCACCAGCATGCTCACCAGCTGTTCCGGCGCCAGTGACTGGGCCAGCAATTGCTGTTTGAGGGCGCTGACGTCAGCGACCAGGCGCTGCGCAGTGGGGTCCAGACCGTCGAGAGTGCCCTGCTGGAACAGGGCATATTCGAGCCGGTGGAAACCGATGAAACCGGGATCCTGCTCGCGCTGTTCGAAGTAATCGGCCCGGGCGTTGATCCCGTTGTCCAGTTCCGCCAGGCGCTGCGCTGCCGGGGCGATGCGTTGATACGCTGCCCGGGCGGGTGCATACAAGGCTTGCGCCTGACGCAGGTCGCCGGCTGCGATGGCCTGTTGCAGGGCAGTGACTGCCTTGATCAGTGCGCTGCCTTGCTGGCTCAGGTAGACGCGAAATTCTGACAGCGGCCCGACAAAGGCCACCATTGACGGCTTGGCCTTGGCGGCAGTCTGCGAGGCGGCGGTGGGGGTGACGTGCAAGGTGCCCCGGGGATTGCTCAGCAAGCCACAGGTGATCGCATAGTCGCCGGGCAACAGGTTTGCGTTGATCACCTGGCTCAGGCCCGGCGCGATGTTTTCCCGCTCCTCGACCACCAGCACGCCATCGAGGATTTCCCACTCCACCGCCCGGTCCGAGCGGTTAACGATGCGAAAACTCGCACGTCCGGCAGGAACGGTGAGGGCGTTTGGCTCGCAGCTGTGCGGGTGAATGGTCACCACCCGCTCGTTGTGGTTGGTCTGGCGCTTGGCGGCGGCAATCGTCGAGGCGTAATAAAACAGCGCACCGGCGGCAATCATCACAACGACGGAGCCCGCCACCGCCCAGCGCAAAGCGCGGGAAGGGGCCGCATGGGGTGGGGCTTGATTTGGCATGGGAGCCCTTACTGGATGGAAACTCGGGTGGAGGGTGTGGCAGGCGCGGACTTCGGCGTCGGCAGGAAGAACATCACCAGCGCCACCAACAGATAAATCAGGTAGGCACCGAGGGTGCTGATCGTCGGTGCGTCCTGGTAGCCGAACATGCCTGCCAGTACCGAACCCGCCGGGCCATCCATCGGCAGCGTGGCGCTGAAATCGAACAGGACGGTTTGCAGGTGATTCCACATACCGGCTTCGTGCAGCGCCTGCACGGAGTTGGCGAGGATCCCCGCGGCCACCACCAGGATGAACAGCCCGGTCCAGCGAAAGAACGCCCCGAGGTTCAGGCGCATGCTGCCCGAGTAGATGAGCAAGCCGACAATAATGGCCAGGACCAGGCCGAGCAGGGCGCCGACCGGCGCCGCCGGGCCTTCGCTTTGCTGGAACACCGCGAGCAGGAAGAACACTGTTTCCAGGCCTTCCCGGGCCACGGCAAAGAACACCATGGCGATCAACGCCGTGACTTGATGCCGGGAGCCCGCCAGCGCGTGGTCGAGGGAAGCATGCAGCGAATGCTTGATCGATCGGGCGACTTTGCGCATCCAGAACACCATCGAGCTGAGGATGGTCACGGCCACCAGGCCGACCACGCCTTCGAACAGCTCCTGCTGCTTCTGCGGAAACTCGGCGCTCACCAGTTCCAGGCCGCCACCCACCAGCAATGCCAGCGCTGCGGCGAGGAACACCCCGATCCACACGGCGGGCATCCACTGGCCACGGCCGGTCTGCTGGAGGTAGCTGGCGATGATGCCAACGATCAGCGCGGCTTCAATGCCTTCGCGCAGCATGATCAAAAAGGGAACGAGCATTCATCAGCACCGGGAGCGAATTAGATAGGGTGCTAAGTTGTAACATAATGACACTCATTCTCACATGGGATGTATTGCTATTTGCCTGAACGTAACCTGAACGAGGATTAATTGGATCTAAGAAATGACGGACCAATCCGTAGGAGCCCGGTTTCGCGTACACCCCGATCGCCTTTATGAGCCTGCTTGCGGTGGGCTCCGACGTGTAATATGTCGCAATTCTAATAATCATTGGCCTGCCTGATTTAATGTCGGAAAAAGACACTATCTCCATCCAACTGGTGCGCGAAGCACTGTTGCAAAGCTGCGCTCCCGGCGCGGCCACCGTCGAAGTCCTGGAGAAGGTCGGGATCAACCCGGCGTTACTCGGCATCGCCAGTGCGCGGGTGCCGGCGACGGCCTACGCACGCTTGTGGCGACTGCTCGCCAGGCGCTGTGACGATGAGTTTTTTGGCATGGACCCGCGCCCGCTCAGGGCCGGCAGCTTCGAATTCCTCTGCCGCAGCGCCATGGCCCAGCCCAGCCTGATGGCAGGAGTGACCTGCGGGTTGGGCTTTCTCTCGCTGATGTTCCAGCACCTGCCCGCGCAGTTGGTACGACAG
Organism: Pseudomonas sp. RIT-562; assembly: GCF_026241895.1. GTDB lineage: Bacteria > Pseudomonadota > Gammaproteobacteria > Pseudomonadales > Pseudomonadaceae > Aquipseudomonas > Aquipseudomonas mandelii_F. Next base: position 19,406 of record NZ_JAPJIV010000006.1, read on the forward strand.
CAAAGCCTGGCGGAAATCGTGCTGATCGAGGATGAGCAGCCAGCCAAGCGCGCGTTCACCTATTTCACCTACTGGATGATCGTGCACGGGGTCGCGTGCTGGCTCGCCGGGCGGCGGATCCCGATCCTGGCGATTGAACTGCGCTGCCCGGCACCGGATTTCCAGGACGACTACCAGGTGATGTTCTCCGATAACCTGCGATTCGATCGCCCGCGCACCCGCATGATCTTCGCCGCCGATTGCCTCGACGTACCCATCCGCCGCAGTCCCGAGGAGCTCAAGCGCTTCCTGGCCCATGCGCCGGCCAATATCCTGGTGAAGTACCGTGACCCACAGAGCCTCGCCAGCCGGATCAAACATGATCTGCGCCAGCTCACGGCCCAGGATTGGCCGGAGACCGAGGCTCTGGCGCAGCGCCTTTGCATGTCGGCCTCGACCCTGCGCCGGCGGTTGGCGGAGGAGGGGCAGACGTATCAGGGGCTCAAGGACAGTGTGCGCAAGGAGCTGGCGATCGTCTGGCTGGCGGACCCGGCGATCAGCTTTGCCGAGATCGCCACGCGCCTGGGGTTTGCGGATGCCAGCTCGTTCTACAAAGCGTTTCGCAAGTGGTCGGGTTCCAACCCGGGGCATTACCGTAGTCTGATACTCAATGAGGCTGATTGAGAGGATGTTGCTGACTGGGCTGGCCCTATCGCGAGCAGGCTCACTCCTACAGGAACAGCAGCGACGCACGACCCCGTAGGAGTGAGCCTGCTCGCGATGAGGCCAAAACAGCCGCCACACCTCCCAACCCTTGGCCAAACCAGTCAAACAACTTGATTCCTTTGACCATTGTCCCGCCCAGCGCACAGAGCGACTATTTCCCCTGTTGATTACGGTTCCCCCAACCTAATAAAAACACAGAGGGATTCTGGCAATGCGCGACTACCTGTCTGCCACTTCACAGTTCGATTATCAGCACACCGTCGATGCCGCTCTCTCCGGCGACCTCACTGCGCTTAACGCCTGCGTGGAATGCTGCGACCGGCACGCATTGCCTGGGCGCATCGCGCTGTTCTGGGAGGGGCGCGACGGCGCCAGCGCGACCTACACCTTCAGCGATCTGCAGGACAAGGCCGCGCGTTTCGCCAACTTCCTGCTGGAGCAGGGCGTGCGCAAAGGCGACAAGGTTGCAGGCCTGTTGCCCCGTAATATCGAACTGCTGATCACGGTGTTCGCCACCTGGCGCATCGGTGCGGTCTACCAGCCGCTGTTCACCGCGTTTGGCCCCAAGGCCATCGAGCACCGTCTGGGCAGCTCCGGTGCCAAGGTGGTGGTGACCGATGCGGGTAATCGCAGCAAACTGGCCGAGGTCGAGAATTGCCCCACCATCGTTACCGTCGCAGGGCCCAAAGGCCAGGGCATTGTCCGCGGCGATTACAGCTTCTGGGCCGAGCTGGCCAATTATCCTGCGGTCTGCGAACCGGTGCTGCTGACCGGCGAAGACCCGTTCCTGCTGATGTTCACCTCCGGTACCACCGGGCCGTCGAAAGCCCTGTCCGTGCCCCTCAAGGCCATTGTCGCGTTCCAGAGTTACACCCGTGACGCGGTGGACCTGCGCCCGGAAGATGCGTTCTGGAACGTCGCCGATCCTGGCTGGGCCTACGGCATCTATTTCGGTGTGACCGGGCCGCTGGCGCTGGGGCATCCGATCACCTTCTACGATGGGCCGTTTACCCTCGAAAGCACCTGCCGCGTTATCAACAAATACGGCATCACCAACCTCACCGGCTCGCCAACGGCCTACCGCCTGCTGATCGCTGGCGGCGACGAGTTCGCCCGGTCGATCAAAGGCAAGCTGCGCATCGTCAGCAGTGCCGGTGAGCCGCTGAACCCGGAAGTGATCCGCTGGTTCGCCGACAACCTCGGCGTGGTCATCCACGACCATTATGGCCAGACCGAGTTGGGCATGGTGCTGTGCAATCACCATGGCCTGGACCACCCGATTCACATGGGTGCCGCCGGTTTTGCCTCACCCGGGCACCGCATTGTGGTGCTGGACGAGGCGTACCAGGAGCTCAGCGTCGGTCAGCCAGGCATTCTGGCGATCGACCGTAGCCAGTCGCCGATGTGCTGGTTCGCCGGTTACGAGGGGGCGCCGACCAAGGCATTCGTCGGCCACTATTACCTGAGCGGCGACACCGTCGAGTGGAACCCTGATGGCAGCATCAGCTTCGTCGGGCGCAGTGATGACGTGATCACAACCTCCGGCTACCGGGTGGGCCCGTTCGACGTGGAAAGCGCGCTGATCGAGCACCCGGCCGTGGTCGAGGCGGCGGTGGTCGGTAAGCCTGATCCGGAGCGCACCGAGCTGGTCAAGGCCTTTGTCGTGCTCAGCCCGCAGTACCGCGCCGATCCTGCGCTCGCCGAAGAGCTGCGCCAGCACGTGCGCAAGCGCCTGGCCGCGCATTCGTACCCGCGTGAAATTGAATTTGTCAGCGAGTTGCCGAAAACCCCAAGCGGCAAATTGCAGCGCTTTATCTTGCGCAACCAGGAAATCGCCAAGGCTCAAGAGGCCGCGGCGAAGAACGTTTCAGCTTGAATCCAAGGAAACCGTGATGCAGATCGAAAACAAGATTTTTCTGGTGACCGGCGGTGCGTCCGGGCTAGGTGCCGCCACCGCTGAAATGCTGGTGGCCGCCGGTGCCAAAGTGATGCTGGTGGACATGAACGCCGAGGCCGTTGCCGCTCAGGCCCAGCGCCTGGGTGCGCAGAGCGTGGTCGCCGACATCAGCAATGAGGCCGCCGCTGAAGCGGCGGTGCAGGCAACGGTCAAGGCCTTTGGCGGCCTCAATGGCCTGGTCAACTGCGCCGGCATCGTGCGCGGCGAGAAAATTATCGGCAAGACTGGCCCGCACGCGCTGGCCAGCTTCAGCCAGGTGATCAACGTCAACCTGATCGGCAGCTTCAACATGCTGCGCCTGGCGGCAGCGGCGATTGCCGAAACTCAAGCCAATGCCGATGGCGAACGCGGCGTGATCATCAATACCGCGTCTGCCGCTGCCTATGATGGCCAGATCGGCCAGGCCGCCTATGCAGCGTCCAAGGGCGCTATCGTCAGCCTGACCTTGCCTGCCGCCCGTGAACTGGCGCGCTTTGGCATCCGCGTGATGACCATCGCCCCGGGCATTTTCGAGACACCCATGATGGCCGGCATGACACCTGAAGTGCGCGCCTCCCTGGCGGCGGGCGTGCCCTTTCCGCCGCGCCTGGGCAAACCGGACGAGTATGCCGCGCTGGTAAGGCATATCATTGAAAACAGCATGCTCAATGGCGAGGTGATCCGTCTCGACGGTGCCTTGCGCATGGCGGCCAGGTAGGAGGATTTGTCATGACTATTGCCAACGATCCAATCGTTATTGTCAGCGCCGTGCGCACCCCCATGGGCGGGTTCCAGGGCGAGCTGAAAAGTCTCACCGCACCACAACTGGGTGCCGCCGCGATCAGCGCCGCCGTCGAGCGCGCCGGTATCGCAGCTGACCAGGTCGAAGAAGTGCTGTTCGGCTGCGTTCTGTCCGCAGGCCTCGGCCAGGCTCCGGCCCGTCAGGCCGCGCTGGGTGCCGGCCTGGATAAATCGACCCGTTGCACCACCTTGAACAAGATGTGCGGCTCGGGCATGGAGGCCACGATGCTGGCCCACGACATGCTCATCGCCGGCAGTGCCGAGGTAGTCGTCGCCGGGGGCATGGAGAGCATGTCCAACGCGCCGTACCTGCTGGACCGCGCCCGCAGTGGCTACCGCATGGGCCACGGCCGGGTGATGGATCACATGTTCCTCGACGGCCTTGAAGATGCCTACGACAAGGGACGCCTGATGGGCACCTTCGCCGAAGACTGCGCCGAAACCAACGGCTTCAGCCGCCAAGCCCAGGATGCTTTTGCCATCGCCTCGACTACCCGCGCACAGCAGGCGATCAAGGATGGCAGCTTCAAGGACGAGATCGTCCCGCTCACCGTAACCGTCGGCAAGGAGCAGGTGCTGATCAGCAACGACGAGCAGCCACCGAAAGCCAAGCTGGACAAAATTGCTGCACTCAAGCCCGCGTTCCGCGACGGTGGGACGGTCACTGCCGCCAACTCCAGCTCGATCTCCGACGGCGCGGCGGCACTGGTGTTGATGCGCCGTTCCGCTGCCGAGAAACAAGGCCTCAAACCGCTGGCGGTAATTCACGGGCATGCGGCCTTTGCCGATACGCCGGGCCTGTTCCCGGTGGCTCCAGTGGGTGCGATCAAGAAGCTGATGAAAAAAACCGGCTGGTCGCTGGATCAGGTCGACTTGTTTGAAGTCAACGAAGCGTTTGCGGTGGTCAGCCTGGTGACCATGACCAAGCTGGAAATTCCCCATGAGAAGGTCAACGTCCACGGCGGTGCTTGTGCACTGGGCCATCCGATTGGCGCATCGGGTGCGCGAATCCTCGTGACCCTGCTTTCGGCGCTGCGCCAGAAAGGCTTGAAGCGCGGCGTTGCAGCCATCTGCATCGGCGGCGGTGAAGCCACGGCCATGGCTGTGGAATGCCTCTACTGAAACGCAGAGCAACCAATGTGGGAGCGGGCTTGCTCGCGAAAGGGCCGTGTCAGTCACCGTTTTGTTGAATGACCTACCGCGTTCGCGAGCAAGCCCGCTCCCACAGGGCCTTCTACAAATTCTGTGCATTGAGGCTCAACTTTTAAGGACTTCGCATGATACCCAATGACGAACAATCCCAGATCAGCGAAGCGGCGCGGCAGTTTGCCCAGGAGCGGCTGAAGCCGTTCGCCGCCGAATGGGACCGCCTGCATCGATTCCCCACTGAAGCCATCGGCGAAATGGCCGAGCTGGGTTTCTTCGGCATGCTCGTGCCGGAACAATGGGGCGGTTGCGACACCGGTTACCTGGCCTACGCCATGGCCCTCGAAGAAATCGCCGCCGGCGACGGCGCCTGCTCGACCATCATGAGCGTGCACAACTCGGTCGGCTGCGTGCCGATCCTCAACTACGGCACCAATGAGCAGAAAGAGCGCTTCCTCAAACCCCTGGCCAGGGGCGAGATGCTCGGCGCTTTTGCCCTGACCGAACCGCAGGCGGGGTCTGACGCCAGCGGCCTGAAAACCCGGGCCCGCCTCGAAGGCGACCACTACGTGCTGAACGGCTGCAAACAGTTCATTACCTCCGGGCAGAACGCCGGCGTGGTGATTGTGTTCGCCGTGACTGACCCCGGCGCCGGCAAGCGCGGGATCACCGCGCTGATCGTTCCCACCGATTCGCCGGGCTATAAAGTCGCGCGAGTCGAAGACAAACTCGGCCAGCACGCCTCCGACACCTGCCAGATCCTCTTCGAAGACGTGAAGGTCCCCGTCGCCAATCGTCTGGGCGAGGAGGGTGAAGGCTACAAAATCGCCCTGGCCAACCTTGAAGGTGGTCGAGTCGGCATTGCCTCGCAATCGGTGGGCATGGCCCGCGCCGCCTTCGAAGCGGCTCGTGACTATGCCAGGGAGCGGGAAAGCTTCGGCAAACCGATCATCGAACACCAGGCCGTGGCGTTCCGCCTGGCCGACATGGCCACCCAGATCGCGGTGGCACGGCAGATGGTGCACTACGCAGCGGCGCTGCGTGACAGCGGCAAGCCGGCACTGGTCGAGGCCTCGATGGCTAAGCTGTTTGCCTCCGAGATGGCGGAAAAAGTCTGCTCTGCGGCCTTGCAAACCCTCGGTGGCTACGGTTATCTCAATGACTTCCCGCTGGAGCGCATCTACCGCGACGTGCGGGTCTGCCAGATTTACGAAGGCACCAGCGACATTCAGCGCATGGTGATCTCGCGCAACCTTTGAACAGGAGTCCATTTGTGAGCTACGAAACGATTTTGCTGGAAATCCACGGTCGTGTGGGTCTGATCACCCTGAACCGTCCTCAGGCGCTAAACGCATTAAATGCGCAGATCGTCAGCGAACTGAATCAGGCGCTCGATGGCCTGGAAGCGGATTCGGACATTGGCTGCATCGTGCTGACCGGATCGAAAAAAGCCTTCGCTGCTGGCGCCGACATCAAGGAAATGGCCGAGCTGACCTACCCGCAGATCTACCTCGACGATCTGTTCAGCGACAGCGACCGAGTGGCCAACCGCCGCAAGCCCATCATTGCCGCGGTTAACGGTTTTGCCTTGGGTGGTGGCTGTGAGCTCGCCCTGATGTGCGACTTCATCCTGGCCGGCGACAACGCCCGGTTCGGCCAACCGGAAATCAACCTCGGCGTGCTGCCAGGCATGGGCGGCACCCAGCGCCTGACCCGCGCCGTGGGTAAAGCCAAGGCCATGGAAATGTGCCTGAGCGGGCGCTTGATCGATGCCGTGGAAGCGGAGCGCTGCGGCATCGTGGCGCGCATCGTGCCTGCGGATGAATTGCTGGCCGAGGCGCTGAAAGTCGCGACCTTGATCGCCGCTAAATCCCTGCCGATCGCGATGATGGTCAAGGAAAGCGTGAACCGCGCCTTTGAAGTAAGCCTGTCTGAGGGTGTGCGTTTTGAGCGTCGGGTGTTCCATGCGGCGTTTGCGACGCAGGACCAGAAGGAAGGGATGGCGGCGTTTATCGCCAAGCGTGAGGCTGAATTCCAAGGGAAGTAGAGCGCTGAACCTATCGCGGGCAAGCCTTGCTCCCACGCAAGCCTTGCTCCCACAGGCACCAATACCTGTAGGAGCGGGCTTGCCCGCGATGCTTTTAGATTCTAAATTTGATAATTCTTCAATTCTCGGGCAATCACCATCCGCTGAATCTCGCTCGACCCCTCATAGATCTGGGTGATCCGCGCATCGCGGTAATAGCGCTCAACCGGGTAATCCTCCAGATAGCCATACCCGCCATGGATCTGCATCGCCGAAGAGCAGACCTTCTCGGCCATTTCCGAAGCAAACAGCTTGGCTTGCGACGCCTCCGACAGGCAGGGTTTGCCGGCGCTGCGCAGACGCGCCGCGTGCAGGATCAACAGGCGTGCCGCGTTCAGGCGCGTCTGCATGTCGGCCAGCAGGTTGGCGATACTCTGGTGCTCGATGATCGGCTTGTCGAACTGTACCCGACCCCGGGCATAGTCCAGCGCTGCCTCGAACGCCGCGCGGGCGATTCCCAGTGCCTGGGCGGCGATGCCGATACGCCCGCCCTCGAGGTTCGACAGGGCAATGGCCAGGCCCTTGCCGCGCTGGCCCAGCAGGTTAGCCTCGGGAATGGTGCAGTTGCTCAAGGTCACCGCACAGGTATCGGAAGCGCGAATGCCCATCTTGTGTTCGGTGCGATCAACGATGAAACCGGCGGTCTCGGTCGGCACCAGGAAGGCTGAGATACCGCGCTTGCCGAGGTCCGGGTCGGTCACCGCGAACACGATCGCCAGCTTGGCTCGCTTGCCGTTACTGACAAATTGCTTGGCGCCGTTGATCACCCACTGGCCATCGCGCAGTTCAGCACGAGTACGCAGGTTGTGCGCTTCGGAACCGGCCTGGGGTTCGGTCAGGCAAAAACAGCCAATGGCTTGCCCGCTGGCCAGGTCCGGCAACCAGGTCTGCTTCTGTTCCTCGGTGCCGAAGTTCAGCACCGGCCCACAGCCGACGGAGTTGTGAATGCTCATCAGGGCACCGGTGGCGCCGTCACCGGCGGAAATTTCTTCCACCGCCAGCGCATAGGCCACGTAGTCAACATAAGTGCCGCCCCATTCCTCAGGGACCACCATGCCCAGCAGGCCCAATTCGCCCATCTTGGCCACCAGGGTGTCGTCGATCCAGCCGGCCTTTTCCCAGGCCTGGGCATGGGGCGCGATCTCGCCGCGGGCAAAATCCCGGGCCATGTCGCGGATCATCACTTGTTCTTCGCTCAATTCGATATCGTGCATGGCTCAGCTCCCACTCTGCTCGAAGCCTTCGAAGAAACTCGCCACATGCCCGGCGCTCAGCGCTTGCAGCGTCGGCGGGTTCCAACGGGGGGTCTTGTCTTTGTCGATCAGCAAGGCGCGCACGCCTTCGATCAAGTCGCCACGCTCGAACCACTGGCGGTCCAGGTGCAGCTCAAGGGCGAAGCAGTCTTCCAGACTCAGGTGGCGACCACGGCGCAGCATTTCCAGGGTCACCCCCATGGCCAGCGGCGAGCGGGTTTCCAGCAGGTCAGCGGTCGCCAGCGCCCAGTCGTGGCTGTCAGCTACCGTTACCGCCCGCAGTTGCTCAACCATACTCGGCACATCGGGCAAGGCGAAGAAGTGGTCGATGGCCGGGCGCAGGGCAATCAGTGGCGCATCGGGCAGTTGTTGCACTGCGAGCCCGGCGAGGACGCCTTGCAGGTCCTTGAGCGGAGCGTCGTGCCATTCCATCTGATCGAGCTGTTCGTCCAGCGCAGCAATTTTATCGCTGGCCAGGCACCAGTTGGCGAGCCCGCAATACAGCGCATCGGCTGCACGAATCTGTACGCCGCTGACGCCCAGGTAGATCCCCAATTCCCCAGGAACCCGAGACAGGAAGTAGCTGCCACCGACGTCCGGGAAATAGCCGATACCCACTTCCGGCATCGCCAGGCGGCTCTTGTCGGTGACCACCCGCAGGTCGGCGCCTTGCACCAGGCCCATGCCGCCACCGAGGACAAAACCATCCATCAGGGCCAGGACCGGTTTGCGGTAGTGGTGGATGGCGAGGTCGAGGGCATATTCCTCGACGAAGAAATCCTGATGCAGCGAGTCGCCGCTTTTGAAGCTGTCGTACAGCGAGCGAATGTCACCGCCGGCGCAGAAGGCTTTTTCACCGGCGCCGCGCAGGACTACGGCGTGTACGGCAGCATCCTGCGCCCAGGCGTCGAGCTGGCGCTGCAGGTTGCGCACCATGTCGAGGGTCAGGGCGTTGAGACCGGCGGGGCGATTGAGGGTCAGGTGACCAATGTGGTTGCGTACTTCAGCCAGGACATCGTTTTGTGTGGCATCCATGGGCTGAATAACCGGAGAAGAAACCTCAGCAGTCATCACTAACTCCCTGCTTTTATTGTTCTTTATTGAGAAGCTCGCACGCGAGCGATCCCGGATCGTACCAGTGCAAATTTGTGATGTACAACCGGGATATGTGCAGGTCCAGTCTGCAGATATGCATGCAGGGTTGTTTGCCGGTTATTCGGACCGAGCGTTGAACACATCGCCGATGCTGCGCCGCCGGGCGTGCACTTCACTGGCATGAATCAACTGCTCGAGGTCTTCGGGAGTGACGTCGTAGAAGGCTTCCAGGTCTGCCAGGGCCAGCTTCAGATCCTCGGCGGTGATGGCCTGGCTGTCGACTACGGCGGGGCCGGCGGGCACTGCCACGGGTGGCTCAGCAGCACGTTTGGGATAACGAATGCGCGTCAGGTTGTTGTAGAGCAGGGCGCACAGCAGCAGGGTCGCCGCGCCAAGCATGACCGGCCCCAGGGCTTGCCAGTCCATTGCGATGGTCGCAGGGTCGGCCAACACCAGGGTCAGCGCCAGGGCACCCGCTGGCGGATGCAGGCAACGCAGCCAGCACATCAGCACCAGCGCGATGCCCGCCGCCATGCACGCACTGGTCAATGTTCGACCCAGCACGTGAGCCACCAGCAACGCCACCACTGCGGCGCTCAGGTAACCGCCGAGAATCGACCAGGGCTGGGCCAGGGCACCGGAGGACACCGCGAACAACAGCACGGCCGAAGCACCCAGCGGCCCGATCAGATGTTGTGCCACTTCGATCCCGAACACTTGGCTGCACAGCCAGACGGTAAACAGTGTGCCGATGGCCATGCCAATCGCGGCGCGGCTCCATTCGGTGGGGCGAGTATTGATAGCGGCAGGTAACCAGCGAGCAAGCATGAGTCAAACGATCCGTTGAAAAGCCAGGCGAAAAAAAAGGCTCGGCTGGAAACCCAGTAAGCCCTTGAAGGTGTTCCAACTGTTGGGGGAGGAACGTGCACAGTTTGCCTTGTGATCTCATTACTGACAAATTCATATAAATGCAGCTTCAGTGCATTTATATTGATAACTAACCACCGCCCCGGTCAATTTGTAGGAGCTGGCGAAGCCTGCAACGCAAGATCACGACTGCTGCGTCCGATCGCGGCCCAAGCCGAACGCAGCCTTCGGCAGCTGCTACACAGTCCGCAGGCGCCCCTATCTGTTGTAGCAGCTGGCGAAGCCTGCGTTGGGGCGCGAAGCGGCCCCTGGTTCCACCCCAGAATCACGACTGCTGCGTCCGATCGCGGCCCGAGCCGAACGCAGCCTTCGGCAGCTGCTACACAGTCCGCAGGCGCCCCAATCTTTTGTAGCAGCTGGCGAAGCCTGCGTTGGGGCGCGAAGCAGCCCCTGGTTCCACGCCAGAATCACGACTGCTGCGCAGCCGAACGCAGCCTTCGGCAGCTGCTACACAGTCCACAGGCGCCCCTATCTTTTGTAGCAGCTGGCGAAGCCTGCGTTGGGGCGCGAAGCGGCCCCTGGTTTCATGCCAGGATCACGACTGCTGCGCAGCACAGGCCGGATGATTTGACTTTTAACGCTGCGGCCGGCAGGGTTGGGAGCCCCTTCGGGGCACGTCGAGCAATTGCGCTGCTCTCGCTGCTACGCTCTTCGAACCTTTTTTGTGTTCATTACACTGATTTCACTCAAGGCCGTTCCGTTTGACTGACTTACCCGCTAGCGCCGCTCCAAAGGCCAATCCGCTGACCGTCTACCTGGCGCGATTGGCGCCCTCCAGCCAACTGACGATGCGTTACGTCCTGCAGGATGCCGCCGATCGCCTGGGATTCGAAGACATGAATGTCGAGGAGATTCCCTGGCATCAATTGCAGCCGGAGGACGTGGTTGCCCTGGTTGCCGCCCTGCGTGAGGACGGTTACGCGCCCAATACCTCGTCGCTGTATGTCAACGCGGTACGCGGGGTGATGAACGAGGCCTGGCGCATGAGCTTGATCAGCCAGGAGCACCTGTTGAAAATGCGCTCGGTCAAAGGCATCGCGGGTACGCGGCTGTCCCAGGGCCGAAACTTGCGTCGCTCGCTGATCCAGGAGCTGATGGCGGTGTGCGCCGCCGACCCCAGGCCCCAGGGCCTGCGCGATGCAGCCATCATCGCGATTCTGTATGGGTCGGGGATGCGCAAGTCGGAATCGGTCAACCTCGACCTCGGCCAGGTTGATTTCGCCGAGCGCAGCCTGCGAGTCACCGGCAAGGGCAATAAGCAACTGATCAAATATGCCCCGACCTGGGCCTTCGCCAAGCTCGACGCCTGGCTCGAACTGCGCCGCTCGCAGCTCAAGGAGGGCGAGGTGGATGACCCGTTCCTGTTCAACCGAATTCGCCGTGGCAGCCATATCACCCGCGAGCGCATCACCAAGCATGCGATCTACTACATCGCCCGCCAGCGGGGCGCGCAGGTCGGCGTAAAGATCATGCCCCATGACTTTCGGCGCTCGTTCATCACCCGGGTTATCGAAGAGCATGACCTGTCGATCGCGCAGAAACTGGCCCACCACAGCAATATCCAGACAACTGCCAACTACGACGTGCGAGACGACAACGAGCGGCGGCGAGCAGTGGATCGGTTTGACTTGTAGGAGCAAGCTCGCTCCTACAGGGGTTAGTTTGCAGGACAGGTATTCTGCGAGCTACTGGCCGCCTGGCTGATCACCGCAGCCAGGCGCTTCACGTTGTTCTGCTGAGCCGCCACCAGTTCGTCAATCGACGGCCCCGAAGGGGTTTGCAAAGTGCTGCGGCAGGTGAGGGCGCCATTCTCGCCGGGGCCGGCGTCGCGCAGGCGCCATTTCACGTCGATCAGCCCGTATTGACCGGGAATCGAATCAAAGCGCTGCACCTCCAGCCGCACCGAGATCTTGCGCTTGGGGTTGCTGTTGACCATCTGGTCGAGCAGTGCACTGCGCAACTCATCCACCAGGCTGGCGCCCCACCACTGGGTTTCAAGAATGGCGATGCCGGTATTGCCCTGGCGCACGACGATCTGCGGGCGATCGACCTGGGGCGGTACAGTCAGCGATTCGACCTGGATCTCTGCCGTGGAGCGCGAGTTGGCGTTCATCTGCGCCGGGATCAAGGTGTGGAAGTGAATAGGATCACTGCGGCAGGCGGCGAGTAATGACAGCGCCGCCAACAGGGTGATCTTCAGTGGAAAAGCCATGGGTGATGCTCCTGTGGTCATTTGCTCGGCGGCCCTTGCAGGTCGATAGGCGCGGCGTTGTTAGGGCGGCCGCGAATCAACGATTCGGGGTGGCGTCCCAGGTAGTCCGCCAGGTCACGCAAGGAACGCGAGGTACGGCCCAGATCGTCCAGGGTTTCGGAAAGTTGCTCACGTTGCGGCGAGTCTTCGGCCAGCGTCGAGTTCGCCGACTGCAAGGTCTTGCTGACGTCCGCCAGGGTGCTCTGCACGCCAGGCAGGGTCTTGGCATTGAACTGGGTCAGGCCCTTGCGCAATTCGACCAGGTTGGCATCGAGGTTGTTGGCGATCCTTTCGATCGGCAGCTTGTTGATCTTGTCGACCATCGCCTCCAGCTTGCCCTGGATCTCTTCCAGGCTGCCAGGAATAGTCGGGATGCTGACGGGGCGGGCACTGGCATCGAACGCGACCTTGGGCGCCTTCGGATAGAAGTCCAGCGCGATGTACAACTGACCGGTCAGCAGGTTGCCGCTGCGGGCCTGGGCGCGCAGGCCATTCTCGACGAAGGTGCCCATCAGGCGTATACCCGCAGCTTCATCGTTGGGGTCGTGACTGAGCACCTTGAGCATCTTGGTATGCGCTGTGCCGAGGCGCTGCGGGTAAATGACGATGCCGACGTTCACCGGGAAGGTGCGTTTCTGCGCATCGAAGTCGAGGTTGACCGAGACCACCTTGCCAAACTCCGTGCCGAGGAATTCCACCGGCGCACCCACCTTCAACCCACGCAATGCCTGGTCGAAACGCAGGCTCAGGTACTGCGGCTTGCCATTGGGCGGGGCGAGGGCAGTCTGCTGGTCGGGGAACAGCTCGTAGGCATATTCTTCTGCGGCAGGTTTGTCGTCGGGACTGTACTCGGGTGCGCGAAAGGCGATCCCGCCAACCAGCAGGGAGGACAACGACTCGGTCTTCAGCGCAAAACCGTTGGCACCGACACTCACATCAATCCCGCTGGCGTTCCAGAACCGGGTGTTTTCCGTGACGTAGGCATCATTGGGCGAGTGCACGAACACATCGATGTTCACCCCTTTGCCATCGGCGTCCAAGGCATAGGCCACCACCTGGCCAACCGGGATCTTGCGGTAGTAGACCGGCGAACCGATGTCCAGCGAGCCCAGGTCCTGGGTGTGCAAGGTGAAGCGCTTGCCCGGTTCGCCGTAGGTGATCGGCGGCGGATTTTCCATGCCCTTGAAGTTCTTCGCCCGGGCGTTGGCCTGGCCAATGTCGGCGCCGATGTAGTCGCCGGACAGCAGGGTGTCGATACCCGACACACCGCCCGCGCCGATGCGCGGGCGCACGACCCAGAATTTCGAGTCCTCACGAGTGAAGCTTTCTGCCTGCTTGGCCAGTTTCACCGTGGCATTGACACTCTTCTGGTCGCCACTGAGTTCCACGTCCGAGACATGGCCGATGACCACGTTGCGGTACTTGACCTCGGTCTTGTTGGCCGTCAGCCCGTCACCCGTCTTGAACGTGATAGTGATGGTCGGGCCTTCCTGGAGGATGCTGTGCACCACCAGGGAAATACCCACCAGCACCGCCACGATCGGCACGATCCATACCAGCGAAACGCTGAACCTGCGGGTCTTGATCGGGGCCTGGCCGGGGGCCAGGGGCCCGTCAGTGACTTGCGACTTCATCCATGACCTCCTCGTTATGCGGCTCTTCCCGCTTTTCATTCCAGATCAGGCGCGGGTCGAAACTCATCGCCGCCAGCATGGTGAACACCACCACCAGGCCAAAAAACAGAATACCCGGCCTCGGCTCGATATCGGCCAGGGCCTGAAATTTCACCAGTGCGGCCACTAGCGCCACGACGATGACGTCGAGCATCGACCAATAGCCGATCACCTCGACAAATCGGTACATCTTCGAACGTTCCTGGCGTGCCCACAGGCTGTTGCGCTGCACAGTCACCAGTAGCAGCGTCAGGGCCACGAACTTGATGCCGGGCACCGCGATACTGGCGATGAAGATGATCAGGGCGATGTCCCAGGCGCCAGCCTCCCAGAACTCCAGGACGCCACTCATGATTGTGCTGTCGGCGCCATTGCCGACCATCTTGGTGTTCATCACCGGCAGCAGGTTGGCGGGGATGTAGAACACCAGCGAAGTCAGCAGGTAGGCCCAGGTGCGGGTGAGCGAGTTGGTCTTGCGCCGATGCAGCGGCGCACCACAACGCTCGCACTCATGGGGTTCATGCGTCATGTCGCACGCCAGGCCACAACTGTGGCAGAGGCATAAGTTGAGTTCGCTCGCTACCGGAGGTCGGCTCATAGGGTGTCCCACAGGTCACGCACGTCGCGCCCGGCGATGCGGATCATCATCAGGCTGAGCACGGCGAGGGCGAACAGGCCAATGCCGGGCAGTACGTCGAGCAATCCTGCCAGCTTGATCACCGCGACCATTGCGCCCAGCAGGCAGACTTCGAGCATGCTCCAGGGCCGCAGGGTTTCCAGCCAGCGCATGCAGAACTTGAACCCAGGGCAGCGCTGGTGGGAGAGGGCAAAACCGAGCACCCAGATCAGCAGCACCAGTTGGATGATGGGCGCGATGATCATGGCGATCGCCGCCACCATGGCGATAAAGGTAATGGGGCCTTGGCTCAGGGCCAGCACCGAATCCCACAGCGTGGCACTGTTTTTCAGGCCTTTGAGGCTGATGCTCATCACCGGGTAGAAATTGGTAAAGACCCACAACACCAGCGCGGTCAGGCTCAACGCCAGGCGCTGTTCGATGGTCAAGCCGTTATAGCGCTGGAGCACGCCGCCACAACGTGAGCACAGGGTTTTCTGATGTTTGGCGAGCGTCACTTTTTCATACACGCAGTCGCAATGCTCGCAGATGATCAGCTGGTCGGTCGAGGCCATGGGTCGCGCTCAATCGGAGGGATAAAGGCAGAGCACATCCTCAATATAGAGGTGAGTGGCGAATCGGCAAATCGAAACGCGTAAATGATACCGCGTTATCGTTCATCGTCCGAATCGCAGCACATCTGACATCTTCATTGCCCGACCCGACGCTTTCGCGAGCAAGCCCGCTCCCACAGGGTTCCAGTGAATCCTTGTGAGAGCGGGCTTGCTCGCGAAAGCGATATTCCAGACGCCGCAGAGTTAGCCGACCAACTCACGTACTCGATACCACAACATCCCCAACGCCAGCAGCGGCGAGCGCAGCATCGGTCCGCCCGGGAAGGTCATGTGCGGCACCGCGCTGAACACATCGAACCCTTGGCTGTGCCCGGCATGAATTGCTTCACCCAGCAGCTTGGCGCACCAGTGAGTCACGTTCAGCCCATGCCCGGAATAACCCTGGGCATAGAACACATTCGGGTGCTGGCTGAGGCGACCGACCTGGGGAAAGCGATTGGCGCTGATGCCGATCTTGCCGCCCCATTGATAATCGATGCGCACATCCGCCAGTTGCGGGAACACTTTGAGCATCTGCGGACGCATGTAGGCCGCGATGTCTGCCGGGTCACGTCCCGAATAATGACAGGCGCCACCAAACAGCAGGCGTCGATCAGCCGAGAGCCGGTAGTAATCCAGCCCGACTTTCTGGTCGCACAACGCCAGGTTGTTGGGGATCAAGGCACTGGCCGCTGCAGCCGTCAGCGGCTCGGTGGCAATGATGTAGCTGCCGGCGGGCAGCACTTTGCCGCTGAGTTTCGGCTCCAGTTCATCCAGGTGCGCATTGCACGCCAGCACCAGCCGGCCCGCGCGCACCGTGCCACCGGCGCAGCGCACCTGCACCGTGTCGCCATGGATCAACTCCAGCACCGGGCTCTGCTCGAAGATCCGCACACCAAGGGAGGCCGCCAGCTGCGCTTCGCCGAGGATCAGGTTGAGCGGATGCAGATGGCCCGAGCCCATATCCACCAGCCCGCCGGCGTACACCGTGGAGTTCACCACTTCCTGGCGAATCTGTTCGGGGCCCACCAGACGGGTTTCATGGGCGTATCCGGATTCCTGCAGTTGCTGCTGCTCGACCTTGAACGCGCTGAACTGCGCCTGGGTGTTGGCCAGCTCGCAAAAGCCCCAGCGCAGATCACAATCGATAGCGTGTTGGCCAATGCGCTGGCGCACCAGCTCCACGGATTCAGTGCCGGCACGCTCCAGATATCGCACGCCTTCGGCTCCCACATGACGGGCAAACCCGCTGACGTCATGGCCGATTCCGCGGATCAACTGCCCGCCATTACGTCCGCTGGCACCCCAGCCGATCCGCCGGGCTTCGATCAGGATTACCGATAACCCACGCTGGGCCAGTTCGATCGCGGTATTGACCCCGGTAAAACCGCCGCCGATCACACACACATCGGCGACCAGATCAGTCGTCAGGCTAGGGTAGGGCGTCAGGCCCCGGGCCGTGGCGGCGTAGTAAGAGTGCGCATGTTCCTCGGTGTACTGATTCATTTGTTGGACTTCACTTTGCTCCACGAACGAGTCATCAGCCGCATGATCGCCTGGGGCGGGGTGGTCGAGATGTAGAGCTTGTCGAGCACAGCCTGAGGCGGGTAAACCTCAGGGTTGTTCACCAGCTCCGGGTCCATGAATTGCTTGGCGTCAGGGTTGGGGTTGGCGTAGCCGACCGAGGCGCTGACCTTGGCGATCACTTGCGGGTCGAGCAGGTAATTGATGAAGGCGTGGGCTTCTTTCGGGTTACTGGCGTCGGCTGGAATCGCCAGCAAGTCAAACCACAGGTTGGCGCCTTCCTTGGGAATGGCGTAGGCAATGTTCACGCCGTTCTTGGCCTCCTTGGCGCGATTGGCTGCCTGGAACACGTCGCCCGAGTAACCGAAGGCCACGCAGATGTCGCCGTTGGCCAGGTCCGATACGTACTTGGAGGAATGGAAATAGGTGATGTAGGGACGAATGCTGAGCAACTTGGCTTCGGCTTTTTTGTAATCCTCGGGGATTTCGCTGCGCGGGTCCATGCCCATGTAGTTGAGGATGGCCGGGAACACTTCGTCCGCCGAGTCCATCATCGATACGCCGCACTGGCTGAGCTTTTTCAGGTTTTCCGGTTCGAACAGCACAGCCCACGAGTCGATGCGATCGATGCCCAGCACTTGCTTGACCTTGTCGACGTTGTAACCGATGCCGTTGGTGCCCCACAGGTACGGCACCGAATGCTCGTTACCCGGGTCGTTCTTTTCCAGCAGGGCGAGGAGCTTGGGGTCCAGGTGCTGGTAGTTGGGCAACTGCGCGCGATCGAGCTTGAGGAACGCGCCGGCCTTCACCTGACGGGCCAGAAAGTGGTTGGACGGTACCACCACGTCATAGCCGGTCCGCCCGGCGAGCAACTTGCCTTCCAGGGTTTCGTTGGAATCGAAGACGTCATAGATGACCTTGATCCCGGTTTTCGCCTGGAAGTCGACGAGGGTGGTCTCGCCGATGTAATCGGTCCAGTTGTAGACACTGACGGATGGCTGGGCCTGGGCTATCGCGCTGAACAGCAAGGCCAGCGTGGCCGGAACCACGGATTTCAATAGACGCATTCGACACCTCTTGGAGTTGTTGGATTTTTCAGGTGTTTCTCTAGTGTTCTTGAGGCCTCATCGCGAGCAGGCTCACTCCTACAGGTGCACGCATCCCCCTGTAGGATTGAGCCTGCTCGCGATGGGATTTCAAAGACGACTAATCATTAAACGCTGAACAGCAGGAACTCCCGCTCCCAGGAACTGATCACCCGCTTGAAGTTCTCGTGTTCCGCACGCTTGACCGCGACATACCCGCGCACGAATTTGCTGCCCAGGACCTTCTCGATGGTTTGGCACTCTTCCATCTGAGTCAGCGCTTCCTCGATGGTGATCGGCAGGCGCAGGTTGCGTCGCTCATAGGCGCGCCCCTCCACCGCAGCGCTCGGTTGCACGCCTTCAACCATGCCCAGGTAGCCACACAGCAGACTGGCGGCAATCGCCAGGTATGGATTGGCGTCAGCGCCTGGCAGGCGGTTTTCCACGCGCATTGCCTCGGGGCTCGAAGTCGGCACTCGCAGGCCGACGGTGCGGTTTTCCTCGCCCCATTCGACGTTCACCGGAGCCGAGGTGTCCGGCAGGAAGCGGCGGAATGAGTTGACGTTGGGTGCGAACATCGGCAGCACTTTGGGGATGTATTTCTGCAGGCCGCCAATGTGCTGCAGGAACAGTTCGCTCATCTTGCCGTCGGCATCGACGAAAATCGGCTGCCCTGTGGCGATGTCGACCACGCTCTGGTGAATGTGCATGGCGCTGCCGGGCTCATCGCCGATCGGCTTGGCCATGAAAGTGGCCGCGACATTGTGCTTGAGCGCCGCTTCGCGCAGGGTGCGCTTGAACACGGTGATCTGGTCTGCGAGGTCCAGGGCGTCACCGTGGCGGAAGTTGATTTCCATCTGCGCCGGGCCGTCTTCATGAATCAGCGTGTCGAGGTCCAGGCCCTGCAGTTCGCACCAGTCGTAGACATCTTCGAACAGCGGATCAAATTCGTTGGCGGCATCGATGGAAAACGACTGCCGGCCACTTTCCGCACGGCCCGAGCGACCCAGTGGTGCCTTGAGCGGCAAGTCCGGGTCTTCGCAGCGCTGGGTCAGGTAAAACTCCATTTCTGGCGCGACAATCGGCCGCCAGCCTTTGTCGGTGTATAGCTGCAGGACTTTTTTCAGCACGTTGCGCGGCGACAGTTCAATCGGGTTGCCGAACTTGTCGAAGGTGTCGTGGATCACGATGGCGGTCGGCTCGATGGCCCATGGCACCACGTAAACTGCATCGGCGTCAGGCTTGCAGACCATGTCGATATCGGCGGGGTCGAGCAGGTCGTAGTAGATGTCGTCGTCGACAAAGTCCCCGGTCACCGTTTGCAACAGCACACTTTCCGGCAGGCGCATGCCTCGCTCATGCAGGAACTTGTTGGTGGGTGCAATTTTGCCGCGTGCAATGCCGGTCAGATCGCTGACGACGCACTCGACTTCGGTAATCTTGTGATCTTTCAGCCAAGTGGACAGCTGATCGAAAGGGACATTCATACAGACCTCGTTATTGGATTTATTAACGCCGGGGAGGGCGGTTTGATCCACCACACACTTCCCCTGGGACGCGTTGGCGACTATCTTGGGCGAGCCTTGCAGTTCCATCTATCCACTTTCAGCAGCACAAAAACGCACCAAACGAGTGCGTAGGGTTCACCCATGACAGTGTCCAGTCCTTTACACGTTCAAGCGTTCAATACCGCCGATGTGGCCGAACAGATCCGTGCCACGCCCGGCTGGGTGCAGCAGTACCAGCAGATGTCACCGGGGCATTTCGCCGGGCGCGTGCGCTACCTGGACCTGCAGGGCGTGGAGATTTACGAGGAGCAGATGAACACCCGGGTCGAGCAAAATTTCAGCGCGCCCGAGGGGTCGCTGGCGTTCTGTTTCGATCGCAGTGACAACGCGTTGTATGTGCTCAATGGCGAGAGTCGCAACATCTGGATCACCCCGGAGAACTACCAGGAGATCGCCGTGGTGTTCGGCCCCGACTTCGTGCGCCGGCACGGCCTGAACGTGGCCAGGCTCGAGGGGCTGTTTCTCGCGCCGTTGAATTCAGGGCAGAACGCCTTGTTCAGTCGCTGGCTCAGCAGCACCTTGACCCAGCTGGCCCAGACCCTTGATCCGCCGAGCAAGGAAGCGCTGACCCAGCAGTTGCTGGAGGACTGCCTGTACCTGCTCGACAATGCCAGTGTGTGCCTCGACCACGGCGGCCTGCAGCGCCGCACCGAGGAGCGGGCGGTGATGAAGCGTATTGGCGAGTGGGCTGCGGATTCGCCGGAGGAAACCCTCAACCTGCTGGAACTTGCCCAGGTCGCCGGGGTGTCGTTGCGCCAGGTGCAGCACGCGTTCAAGGCCTACACCGGCATGACCCCGACCCACTGGCTGCGCTTGCGCCGCCTGAACAGCGCGCACCGCGAGCTGCTTAAGTGCACGCCTATGCAAACCACGGTTGCTGAAGTCGCGATGAAGTGGTCGTTCTGGCACCTGGGACGGTTTTCCAGCAGCTATCGGGCGCTGTTCAGGGAGCTGCCGAGCGAGACGCTAAAGCGTAGCAGTCGGTAGCAGCTGGAGAACTGTGGGAGCAAAGCTTGCTCGCGATTGGGGGCCTGCATTCAATATTGATGGTGTCTGACTCATCGTAATCGCGAGCAAGCTTTGCTCCCACAGTTCGCCTGCTGCTACAACGGATGCCTCACACCGTCGGGGCCGGGGTGGCCAGTGCGATTCCCGCCGCACCTAAGCGCTTCAAGATCTCGAACAACAGATCACTCTTGGTCGCAGCAACGATCCTCGGGCTGCTGACGTAGCCTGTGACTGTCAGCGTGATTCCCTCGGGGCTGAGTTTGCTGAAACGCACCATCGGCGGTGGCTTGTCGAGAATGGTTTCGTGCTCGCAGTAGGTGTCATACAGCAGGTTGCGCACCTGCTCGGGGTCGATGTCCAGCGGGAAGGTCAGCTCCAGGCTGGCCACGCCTTGCGCGCTGCCGCCCAGGGTCACGTTGCGCAAGTTCTGCGAGATCAGCTGCGAGTTGGGGACGATGACGATCGAACGGTCGCTCAGCTGAATTTCCGTGGCCCGCACGTTGATCCGGCGAATGTCGCCTTCCACTCCGCTGATACTGATCAGGTCGCCCACCTTCACCGGGCGCTCGGTCAGCAGGATCAGGCCGGACACGAAGTTCTTCACGATCTCCTGCAAGCCAAAGCCAATGCCGACCGACAGGGCACTGACGATCCACGCCAGGTTGGTCCACTTGATTCCCAAGGATGACAGCGTCAGCAGAATCACCAACGCATAGCCGATGTTGGCAAACAAGGTGCTGAGGGACGCGCACATGCCCGGGTCCATATTGGTCTTGGGCAGGAACTCGTTATCCAGCCAGCGGCGCAACGAGCGAATCAGGTAGATGCCGATCAGCAGCGCCAGCACCGCATTGAGCAGATGCGCCGGCACCACGTTGAGCTTGCGCAAGCCATCGCCGCCAAGAATCGCGACCACCTGGGTGAACAATTGCCCCAGCGTGACCCCGACGCCGCCGACGAACATCGAAATCACCGCCAGCAACAGCAACGCCGCGCGACTGGCGCCGGACAGCACGATGGAAACTTGCTCCAGGCGCGTATCACCAATGCCGAGCAGTTGTTTAAGCGCCTTGCCGCTGGGGCTCTTGGCGGAAAACAGGTATTCACAGCTGTCCTTGACCAGCTGGGTGAGCAGGTAAAAACCGGACAGGACCAGGAATCCCCAGACCAGCTCATAGGTGATGAAGCGGGCCAGGGAGACGTAGCCGATCAACAGGGCGAACAGCGAGATCACCATGGCCACGGTGGCAGCGGAATAGATCAGCCCCGCCAGCGTGGTACTGGCCTCCGGTGAGTCGCCGGTCACCGCCACGGCCCTGCGGGCAATACTGGCTCGGCGAAACAGCATGGCGAACAGCAGTGTGACGATCAGGGCAATGACCCCGCGCCCCAGCAATATGGCCGAAGAGCTCATGCCGCTGACATTGGTGATTTGGGCCAGGCCGACCAGTACCAAAAGGGTACAGGCCAGCATCCTCGGAAACGGTTCGAGGGCATGGGCCACGGGATCGGCAATGCTCGGCAGCCGCCACGACGGATGCGCAGTCGACAACAGCGCTCGACTCAACCCGGTAATCATCACGCACAGATAAATCAGCTTCTCAAACTCGTCGGCGAAGTTCTGCAGCATGGGCGTTAGCGGGAGCTGGCGAGTGAGTGCATAGAACAGCAACTGCATCGCCAGCGCGGTGGTCAGCACCGTGGCGATCACTGATGCCAGGGCTAGGGAACTGCGCCGCAGCCGCCCCTCAGGCATGCGATGAATGCACAGCCAGGTCAATCCGCGATCGGCCACCCTGCGCCCCCAGGTCCAGATGGCCAAAGCCAGCACGATCACCAGCAGGTTGACCAGGCGGTTTCCCGGTTGCCAGGCGGCTGCAAGGGTGCCTTGCGTCTGATCGACAAATTCACTCAAACGCTGGCGATCATCCTTGCGCGGGTTAAGCAACGGCGACCAGAACTCAGGCCCCAGGATGCTGCCGCTGCGCAGGGTGACTTCGCTTTCGAGCAGACTGCGACGAATGCCGGCGATCTGCGTAATGAGCCCGGCAGCACTGCTTCTGAGCGCAGCCAAGGTGTTGAGGCTGGCATCGATCCGGCGCTTTTGCTCGGACAGATAGGCCCTTTGAGTGGCGATTTCGGACGTGTCGGCGACCACTTCCCCCGCAGACACCGGCCCCAGCACATCCAGTTGCGCCTGCAGTTGCTTCTGCTCGGGGAGCAGAGACGACTGCAAGTTGTCGACGTCGTTGATATACAGCTGCACGGAGTCCTGCAGGCCGACCATCAGGCTCAGGTTATTGGCCTGGGAGACCTGCTGCTTGATACGATCCAGGCGAATCTGCAACTCCTGCAGGTCACTCTGGGACACCGCAAACGACGAAGTACCGCTGTCAGCAGTGACCAAGGTCGCCTGTTCAACAGCCCAGAGCCGCCCGGTGCTGGCTTGCAACAGCATCAACAGGCTAAAAAGAATCCACTTCAATGCGTTACTCATAGACGCGTCCCGCCCCCTCGCTGTCCATAGCCTGCGTCCCCCGGCGATCAACCGGTGGGCTCCATTTGACAGCGCATGGTCGCCGAGCCCGGCTTCTGGAACAACACCTCGTCACCACTTTGCGAAAAACTGTAGTAGCCGCTGTTGTCCTTACCGCTGTAACGCAGCCCCGCACCCGCCGGTTCCTGGTTAAGCGTGATGGCAGAGTTGGCCCAGCTCAGATAAACCACGCCGGGGTCAGCGTTGAAGTAGGTCGCGGCGATCAGCGCGTTCAGTCCCGCGCAGCGAATCGCCACAGGTCCTTCGGTCAGGCGGTCCGGGTCCTTGGTCCTGACGATGGCCGAGCCCTGGCGCAACTGATGGGCGCGCTCGGCATAACGAGCCACTGTGCAGGCCTTGGGATCGGCCTCGGTGAAACACTGGTTGCGCTTCAGCGTCCAGATCTGCTGTTCGGAGTCGACTTTCTCCGGGCGCGGAACCGAGCGCTCATCGGTCAGCGCCAGCCGATACAGGCGATTGAGTTCCCGGTCCATGCCCGCCAGTTGCGCATCGCGACAGATGAGTTTCTCCACCGGCGCAGTAGCGCCGGCGCAATCGAAGCTGGTTTTAAACAGCGGGGCAGGGGTTGCAGCCTTGGCGCACAGGCTTATCGCCGCGCTGGCAACGAACAGACAGGTGCAGATACCCGTGAGCGTTTTCATGATCGATCCAGGTTAATTGGAGATCGGCACCACCACGGACAGCCAGGCGTTCCAGCCTTCCGGACGATTCTTCGCATCAAACTCGTAATAGCCCTTGAGGTTGGTGTACCCGAGGTCCTTGCCCACCTTGAAAAAGTGCCCGACCTGCGGTCCGACCGCGCTGACCCGCGACTTTTAATCGCCGAGTACCGCGCCGCTGCCGCTGTCGCCCGTAATTTGATGGTAGACGTAACCGACCAGGCCCAGGTGCGTCTGCTTGGCATTTACTACTTTTTGTCATCGGGACTACTCGTTCCTTGGTCGGAAATGCGCTCGCACAGACTTTTATAGTAGACACACACTGCGAACGCCGCTGGGCAGGTGCTGTACGGCGTTTTTGCCTCGCCGGGGCAACGCAGATATGGCCCCTGTGGGAGCAAGGCTTGCCCGCGATCGCGGTGTGTCAGGTAACGAACTCACCCGCAGGAAGACCGCTATCGCGAGCAAGCTTTGCTCCCACACCCAAACCAACACCCACATCCACATCTACCAAACCACCCGCTACAAATTCGCCTGCAGCCACTGCACAAAATTGCGCGCCAACGGACTGTTCTCACTGTCCCGATGCGTCAGCAGCGCCCAGTTCGGCCCGCGAATCGTGTCCTCCACCAAAGGCTGCAACAGCCCGCCATCGCGCGCAGTCTGGCTCAGCAGCTGACTGACCAACGCGATCCCGAGCCCGGCACAGGCCGCGTCCAGCAACAAACCGGGATCGGAAAAATTCAGGCCCTGATCACGCTGCCCCACGTCAATCCCGGACTCCACGGCCCAATGACTCCAGTCCATTTCCCGCTCGCCATGCAGGGTAGTGCGCTGCTCGGGCGGCACCGCCAGCACGTCCGGATGGCACGCCGGGTACAGGCGATCGGCATGCAGCACCTTGAAGCTGCACTCGGCCTGAGAGCTGATGTCATCGCGCACTGCGAGGTCGATGGTCTGGGTGGTCATGTCCGGCACTTCATCGGTGCTGAAAATCCACAGGTCTACTTCAGGATGCCGACGCCGAAAATCCTCCAGGCGCGGCAACAGCCAGTGCCGGGCAAAGGTCGGCGTGGTGTTGAGCACCAGTTGATTGGGTTTCTGATATTGCCCCAGGCGACGAATGCCCACCGCCAGTTGCTGCAGTAATGCCTGGGTAGTGCTGAGCAGATCATGGCCGGCATCCGTCAGGCTGACGCTGCGCCCACTGCGGAAAAACAGCGGCTGTTCCAGATAGGCCTCCAGTGTGCGGATCTGCTGACTGATGGCTGACTGGGTCAAGTGCAGCTCATCGGCCGCCTTGTGAAAACTGCCCAGGCGAGCGGCCGCTTCAAACCCGCGAAGCGTGCCGAGAGGGGGCCAGTGCTTAAGCATATTGATAAGTTCCTCTAATCACTTGTCCACAAAATCCATCGTTTGTTAGCCCGTAATCACGGCCGTAGCATGCATGCCAGCACCACGATTGCAGTTTTCATTGAACACAATGACTTAACCAAGGGGTTTATAGCATGCAGCACGAAGATCGTCAGAACAGTGGTTGGCAGATGCCGGCGGAGTGGGTCAAACACGCGGCGACCTGGATGGTCTGGCCGCACAATCAGGCGCTGTGGGAGTCGAACTGGGGCGTGACCTTGCCGCAGGTGCAAATCGATTTCGCCGGGGTCGCGAACGCCATTGCGCGTTTCGAACCGGTGAAGATGGTGGTCGATCCATCTGCCGTCGCCAGTGCCAAGGCACTCTGCGGGCCCAACATCGAACTGATCGAATTGGCGGTCAACGACAGCTGGTGCCGCGACTCCGGCCCAAGCTTCGTCTGCCATCCGCAACAGGGCCTGGCCGGTGTCAGCTGGCGGTTCAACGCCTGGGGAGGCAAGTCTGCCCACGACCTCGACGAAACCCTGGCACGCCGGGCACTTGAGGGTTTGGGCGTACCGTGCTTCGGCACGACGCTGAGCAATGAAGGCGGGGCAATCCATGTAGACGGCGAGGGCACGCTGATCACCACCGAGTCGGTACTGCTTAACCCCAACCGCAACCCCGGGGTGACCAAAGCCGAGATCGAAGAGATCTTCACACGCCTGCTGGGGGTCAAGAAAACCATCTGGCTCCCCGGCGACCCGGACTACGTCACCGGTGACGTGACCGATGGCCACGTCGACGGCGTGTGCGCCTTCGCCCGTCCTGGTGTGCTGTTGGTAGATGCCACCCACGACAGCAGCTCGCAGTACGCCGAAGTCGCCCGGGAAAACCGTCGCGCCCTGGAACTGGCCACCGATGCCCACGGGCGCAGTTTCGAACTGATCGAGCTGTACGAAGCCAGTGATGTCGTGGACGCCGACGCTGAAGTGTTCTGCGCCTCGTACACCAACTTCTGCATCGCCAACAACGCGATCATCATGCCGGCCTATGGCATCGATGCCGACCACGTTGCGGCCGAAGTATTGGCCCAGGCCTTCCCAGGTCGCGAGGTGGTGCCGGTGCGCATCAACGCCCTGGCCCATGGCGGTGGCGGGGTGCATTGCATCACCCAGCAACAGCCCGCCTGGCCAGTGCAGGGGTGATGCCATGAGTCTGTTAACCATCGCGACCACGCAGATGCCGTGCACCTGGGATTTGTCGAGCAACCTGGATCAAGCCGAACAGCTGGTACGGCAGGCGGCCGGGCAGGGCGCCCAGGTCATTCTTCTGCAGGAGCTGTTTGCCACTCCGTATTTCTGCATCGAGCAAAGCCATCAACACTTGGCGCTGGCGGAAGAATTCCAGGCCAGCAAGGTCCTAAAACGCTTCGCCGCCCTCGCCAAAGAGCTGGGGGTGGTGCTGCCGCTGAGCTGGTTCGAGCAGGCCGGCAACGCCTATTTTAATTCCCTGGCCGTGGCCGATGCCGATGGGCGTCTGCTGGGGGTGTACCGCAAGACGCATATCCCCAATGCCATCGGTTACCAGGAGAAGGAGTACTTCAGTCCCGGCGATACCGGCTTCCAGGTCTGGGACACGGCGTTCGGGCGCATCGGAGTCGGTATCTGCTGGGACCAGTGGTTCCCCGAGACCGCCCGCTGCCTGGCCCTGATGGGCGCCGAGGTCCTGCTGTTTCCGACCGCTATCGGCTCCGAGCCCGGTTGCGCAACCCTGGACTCTCGCGACCATTGGCAGATGACCATGCGCGGCCACGCGGCCGCCAACCTGCTGCCGGTGGTCGCCGCCAACCGCGTCGGTCGGGAAGTGGCGACCACCGATGCCGCCCTGCAAATGAATTTCTACGGCTCGTCTTTCATCTGCGATCACAAGGGCAAGCTACTGGCCGAAGCCGACCGCGACAGCACCGGCGTGCTGGTGCAACGGCTCGACCTGGATGCAATGCGCGAGGAGCGCCTGAGCTGGGGCATCTACCGCGACCGACGCCCGGACATGTACGGGGCGCTGCTGAGCCAGGACGGTCGTCAACTTCATGCACGCTGGAACACTCGAGGAGTCTGACATGCGCATTCCCCACACACTGCTGCTGGGCGCCTTGGGCCTGGCCGTTGCGTCAGCGTCGCTGCAGGCCGAAGAGAAAACTCTGCGGCTGTATAACTGGTCCGATTATTTTGCCGAAGACACCCTGGCCCGCTTCACCGCTGAAACCGGGATCCAGGTGATCTATGACGTCATGGACAGCAGCGAAACCCTGGAAGCCAAGATGCTCGCCGGCGGCAGCGGCTACGACCTGATCTTCCCCGGCGACACCGTCGCCGAACGCCTGATGCGCGCCGGCAGCCTGACGCCATTGGATCGCTCGAAAATCAGCGCAATGGACGACATCGAACCCGGTCTGCAAAAGCTGCGCTCGCAGTATGAAACGTCGAGCCAGGCCACCGTTCCCTACACCTGGGGCACCATCGGCCTGACCTATAACGCAGACCAGATCAAGCAACGCGCGGCGGATGCCCCGGTCAACAGCCTGGACTTGCTGTTCAAACCGGAACTGGCGGCAAAATTTGCCGACTGTGGCATCTCGATGATCGACTCTCCGGACGAAGTCCTGGCCGTGGTCGTCAATTACCTGGGCCGCAACCCACGCAGCGGCAAACCCGAAGACCTGGCCGCCGCGACCGAATTGCTGATGAAACTGCGACCGTACATTCGCAAGTTCCAGTCGCAACCCGTCACCGACCTGGTCAATGGCAACCTGTGCTTGTCCTTGGGCTACAGCGGCGACATGACCCAGGCCCAGCGCACCTCCGACGGCGCCGGCAAGAGCACGCGCTTCGAATATCGCGTCCCCCGCGAAGGCACCACGGTGTGGATGGACACCATGGCCATTCCGGTCGACGCCAAACACCCGGAGTACGCCTATGCGTTCATCAACTTCGTCATGCGCCCGGATAACATGGCCGCCATCAGCAACTTCACCGGCTACCCGACCTCCAGCGCCAAGGCCCGGCCGAGCGTCGATGCGACGATGCGCAACAACCCCGACATCTACCTTGATGAGGCCACCTACGCACGGCTGATTCCAGGCAAGGACATTTCCCAGACCGACATGCGCGCACGGATGCGCACCTGGACCAAATTCAAGACGGCCACCGCGAAATGAGCGTGCGGCATTAGACGAACCCAAAGGGGAGGGCGCGTGATGGCCAGGATCCGATTATTAGTAAACGGATCCTGTTATTTCGGCCCTCGCAGCTTGTAGCCGGTGCCATGAACCGTGTGCAGCAAGGGAATATCAAATGACTTGTCGATGATTTTGCGCAGCAGGTAAATATTGGTCCTCAAGCTATCGGAGTCCGGAGGATCGTTGCCCCAGATGGCTTGTTCGAACTCACGGCGTTTCACCACGCCAGGGCTCCGGCGCATCAGCAACTCAAGAAACACCATGTTGGTGGGGTTAAGTTTGAGTAACCCGCCGGCACGTCTGACTTCAAGAGCATCCAGGTCGTAGGTCAGGTCATGGATCTGCAACACGCGCTTTTTCAAACCGCTGAAACGCCGTGCAACCGCCTCGACCCGTGCGAGCAGCTCAGAAAGTGCAAAGGGCTTGACGATGTAGTCATCGGCACCGACTTTGAACCCGGATATCCGGTCACTCAGTTCGTCCCGAGCGGTCAGCATCAGAATGGGCGTCTGATGTTTGCTATTTTCCCGCAGGGTCTTGCACACGAGAATGCCATCCATGCCTGGCAACATCAGGTCCAGAATAATCGCGTCGAAATTACCGGTGACCGCAAGATGCAGGCCGCTCAACCCATCCAGCGCACCAGTCACTTCCCAGCCTTTCAGGGTGAAATACTCGCTAATGTTAGCGAGAATATCTTTATGGTCTTCGATAACAAGTAAGCGCATTGCGAGATCCTTTTTCTTGCAACTCAAATCATCCATGTCATGACAGCGGGCTAGTAGCCAGGCCTAGACGCTCTCTACTGCATTGCCGCCCAGTGGATTGGTGTTTGGGATCTTCGTGTGCTCGGGTTGCGCCAATTGCCGCCATCCGTAAAACGCCAGTGCAACCGCCAGTGTGCTGAACCAGACAATGACGCCAGCCCAGAACGTATGCGACATGAAGTGCCAACCCTGAACAATTCGCGTAGTACCGTAAATCGTTCCCAGCACCAGCGACGCATAAAGTGTCGCCTTGGCGTAACGCCATTGATACCGGCGCGCCACGAAGTACAAGGCGAGCATGGTAAAGCCCCCGGAAGCATGACCACCGGGCCAGCAACGGCCGGCACCGGCCTCATGCAACAGGTTGAAATTGCGAAACCATTCCTTCTTGTCCTCAATGCCGCCATATAGCGTGGTTTCTACCGGGCAATAAATGCTGGTATGGCTCTTGAAAAAGTGAATCATCCCAGTCGTTACCGCGAAGGCAACGACGATGAACAGAAAGTCACGCCGATGCTGGGTGGTAAATCGCAAAATTGGCGCGATACGCAATGCTTCCAGCCTGCGGATCAGCCCGCCATGGCCTTCAGGTTTGAGCAGTGGCCAAATAAATGAAAGTGCCGAGCCAATCAGCGCTAGTTCACCCGTCCAGTTTGGGATGATTCGCGGCCAGCGGTGGGTGAGATTCTCGAAGAAACGATCATGGGCAAATGGAAATGTGCCTGCTGGATAGTACAGCCAGTTACTGATCGTCTGGTCCAGCGAAGTGAGGTCAAAAATTATAAAAATCGCCAGACCGAAAACCAGCGGCAACCCCAGGTGCCAGGCGAAAAATCTCGTTTTTCCCGTTTCCACTCGCTATTTCCCGAACAATTATCGCCAAAGACAGCGGCCATGATGGCCACCGGGATGAAGTTAACTGAGCAAACCTCAATTTGTAGTGAAATCATTGTCAAAAACTTGCTGATCGACTCAATGGACCATTCGCTGGAGGGTTCCCCACCTGGGTGAACCTGCCCAGCGCATTATCAGTTACCAGACAACAGCCTGTTATCCGCTAACGTCCTGCACTGCGCAAACATATCAAGTGAAGAGTTGTACACCAGGGTGTTGACCTGCAGTAAACCCAACATCGAATGAAACAGGTTGTCTTGACTCAACGGCCTGTTGGTACTCTTCTGCAGGCAGTCGGTATCGAGATTGAACGCCTGTTTATAGCTGTCAGAAAACCAGGTCAGCAGGGGTACATGAGTCTGCTGGTCAGGGGCGAGCAAGTAGGGTGTGCCGTGCAGGAACAGATTGTATTCGCCTAATGACTCACCATGATCGGACAGGTAGATCATCGCAGTGTCGACTTTGTCCTGATTGGCTCGCAATATATCGATAAGGCTGGCCAATACATGGTCGGTATACAACAGCGTATTGTCATACCCATTGATAATGCTTTCCATAGTGCAATTATCAAGGGCATTGCTCTCGCAGACCGGAGTGAATTTCTCAAAGGCTTTTGGGTAACGCTTGAAGTATTCCGGGCCATGACTGCCCATCTGATGCAATACCAGCACGGTGTCTTTGTCCAGGTGGTCGATATAGTTCTGTAGACCTTTAAGCAGAATTTCATCCCGGCATTCATTTTTTGCGCACAATTGAGCGTCGACTGAGTGACTGATATCTTCGAAATTCACCCGATCGCAGGTTCCCTTGCATCCGGATTGGTTGTCCCGCCAGACGACGTTCAAACCCGCACGATTGAGGATATCGAGCACACCCTCCTGGGTTTTAGCGGTGGAGGCTTTGTAATCCTTGCGGTTCATATTGGAAAACATGCAGGGTACCGAGACGGCTGTCTCGGTGCCGCAGGAGGAGAAATCGGTGAATGCGATCAGCCCCTGTTCCTTCTGTAATTGCGGCGTGGTATCGCGTTTGTAGCCCAAAATGCCAAAGTTCTCGGCCCGTGCGCTTTCTCCCACCACCAGCACCGTCAGGGTTTTGCGGGTTCGTTGCGCCCATTGACTGCTCAGTACGGCGTCCTCACCGATCTTTTTGAAGGGTTTTTGAGCGGTGGCAAACTGCTCGCGCAGATAACTAACCGACGCGCCGATGTAATTGCTGGGCACCACCATCAACCGCAGCTCATGGTGGTTGCGAAACAGCGAGGACAAACCCTGATAGTTGAAGAGGGCGACGACGCCGAAAATAACCGCACAGCCTGCACAGACCAACGCTTTACTGATTAACTCTCGATGCCAGCGTCGGTAGTGGAGGGGGGTCAACCACAGCAGCAGTGACGGCAAGACACCCAGCAGCAAGATATAAAAAAACAGCTTTGCAGAAAGCAAGCCCCCGACTTCAGTTGCATTCGTTTCAGCAAAATTTCGAAGCATGCCTGTGTCGATTAAAACACCGTATCGGCTCATGAAGTAAGCAACGCCCGCACTGACCATAAACAAAATTGTTAATACGGGTTTTAAAACGTTATTAAAGGCGAGCACATTGAGGGTGATATTAAATAAACAAAATATCATGATGCCGAACGCGGGAAGCAGCAATAAGCTCGATTGATTATCTTCGACAATGTT
Source organism: Pseudomonas sp. RIT-562 (assembly GCF_026241895.1). GTDB lineage: Bacteria > Pseudomonadota > Gammaproteobacteria > Pseudomonadales > Pseudomonadaceae > Aquipseudomonas > Aquipseudomonas mandelii_F. The sequence goes on from NZ_JAPJIV010000006.1 coordinate 50,850, forward strand.
GAACAGATGCTGCCACAGAACGGAGTTAAACATTAGCAACAAGAAGGCGCTGGCGATTGCGATCACAAATTCCGCGCGAGCGGCCTTTATTCTAAACATGGAAAATCCGCTTTAAAAATTGAGGTGCGGCGAGCTACGGGAGTAGGCCGGCGTGCTGGATAAAGCGAACTCTAGGTGCGCAATGATCAATTTTATGTGAAAGAAATGCCAAGGAAAGGTCGGCTAAATGTGATGTTCACTTCACATAACGTTACTGGGACGCATCGTCCGCTGTCGACTTCCCTCAACTATTTTTTGACATTTCATTCACTAACTAGCCACAGGACTAATCGTACTGTGGGGATATGAGACGCTAATGACCTCGCCGGCAATTTTTAATCAGCTTTTTAGCTACGGAGCAATCGTGTGGCTCGCGCACAATATCCAATGTCGATTTCAACGAGTAAAGCCTCGCGCACGCCAGGTTTTAGCAGGACTGTCCTTAAAAGGTTAATGTTGTCTGGCTTGCTACTGGCCTTGTCGACAGTGCTCGCCTGGTTATTGACCGCCACGCGTGTGATCGATTTGGGCGAAGCTGACACTGTTACCCAGTCAAAACTGTCTGCTGAATGGGAACGAGGAAACCTGGTGCTTATGATCAGGCATGCTGAACGCTGCGACCGTTCCACCAACCCGTGCCTGGGCAGTGCTGATGGGATCACCTTCAATGGCAGTCAGACAGCGACGGCCGTCGGTGTCGGTTTACAGCGTCTGGGGCTGCAGCAGGCCCAACTCATTGCCAGTCCATTAACCCGCACCAGACAGACCGCAGAATTTATCTTGGGTCAGGTAGTACCTACTCAAAGTTGGGTAGAGGACTGCAACAGTGGATTCAAGGATGCCGTGCTAGCGCACAAGAAGGCGCATGAAAACCTGGTGCTGATCACCCACAGCGGCTGTATCGATCAATTCCAACGCAAGCTGGGCGTGCGCGCAGGGCAACGTGACAGCGCCTACACGCAAGCTTTTTTCGTCAAAGTAGACGGCAAGCAAGCGCCTCGCATTCTCGGTTCGCTGGATGCGATGGACTGGGGCAAACTGCCAGACCTGCAGTCACGTTAGCCAGCAGGGTGAAAGTCCGAGATTGAGGGTGATCTGGGGAGCGGTAAAATATAATTCAACTAAAGAGACATTTAGTATAGTTAAATCCTACCGCATCTCGCTCACCTAATAGAGCAGGTCTTTCATCTCTTTATAAGTAGGAGCGCCAGTGTGTGCTTGGAGTGTTTAGTCCAGCAAAGGATTTTGAGCACGTTTATCGTTAGAACCTTGGCTACAGCACCTCAGCAATCGATAACAGTGGAACTATCCAATCGGCTATGGCGAATGGTCGAAACTCAGTCACGCCAAATCACGCGAAATATCAATTGCGCCGACAAACCATATGCTTCAACCAACACACTGAGCCAACCGCAGGATCATTTGAACGCAGCAAGCACAGCCCAAACACAAATCACCGTAGGAGCTGCCGAAGGCTGCGATTTTCTGATCTTGATTCACCAAACCAGAGGCACCAGACCGAACCATCGCAGACTGCGAAATACATCGGCTACCAAATCAACGTCATCGAATCACCGAGAGGCGAACACAAACACAGCTGTGCGATCATCACCAACGCAGACCAACCAGACCCCAGGCAATAGAACAAGCCCAAGGCTCAGACCATCAAGTGGCCGCCAACTGGGAAAGGACCACCTCAAAATCTGCGTGCAACCGGGCTAACCGCGCATTCCATCATTACGCATAATGTATATTATGTTAAACTAGGTGTCAGGACGGCACTTCCCCAAAGGTCTGTGAAGCACGCCGAACTAAATCTCCGAAATCCTTGCAACTGAAATTCCAAATTGGTGATGGGTTTTCCATTTTGCATATTCCGTACGCGGTCATTTTGTAGGTTCCAAGAGTGCCGGGAATTAATAATCATTTTTCGGCGCCGTCGTTCTTTGGGTTTGGCGAGGCTCCTGTACTAGCCATGCGTGACACCTACTGTTTCGTCCCGTGCGGCTAAAATCACGCTGTTGACCTCAGTGGACAGGAGGTCTTGTGGACGTTTGCCTCCAAGGAACGCGTTAGGCGAGATAAACCAGAATGAAACTCCCCAACCATTTTTCATGGGGTAAAGAATTGATAATATATCCTTGAGGGCAGGAATTGGGCTGGCCCCGCCTTCCGCCGGGAACGCGTAAACTGGAAAAGACTTGAAGTCCCCGTGTTCGATCGAGAAAATTCGGCGGTCCGCTTCCCACTCCTTGAGTGCGGCGCTCATGAGTTGAACGTGGATGCCTAGATGATCAGCCAAATCCTGAGCCAGAAGGAAGTCTCCGCTGGAGAGGATATGAGATCTGGCGAGGTCGAACATTTTGCGTTCTCTTTCTTCGATCGTCCGGCGCTTGTCATCTGTGCGTGTAAGCCCGGCCTCCGGCGCTGAATACCAGTCTGGGTTATCATCTAGTACTGGTTTACCCGAACGACTAGAGCTTTCGGCACGAAGGAGCGCCTGGCCCGAGACATCTTTAACGCCTTTACCAGGTTTCCGTGTCACGAATCTCCTGCCGGTTGCCATTAAATTCTCCCACTACGTGAAGCGCACTGTTGCTCAACACGGCACTGTATCTAGAAACTGTTTGCGATCTTTTTTGATCAAAACGAGTCGATGTGCTGCGCCTCGAGCATGAACTTAGCTCTCAAAAACCAATTGCACGTGTTGAGTTTTCGCCTTCGTTTGATGACTGCTTTCTCATGCACACCGCAGGTCGCGATCGCAGATAAATGCCGGCAATTACTCAGGGGGCTCTTCATCGTCGGGTAGATTGACCGCGTTGACCATACGAGTAATGACTATAGACAGCCAGGTTTGATGAGCATCAAGTTCTGTGTCGACGTCACCCCTCGCGTTGGACGTTTCGTAGAGTGATCTCCAGTCGAGGATATCTGTTGGCTCGACCTTAGCGTTGTCTCGGAAAACAGCTTTTGAAGCAAGCCGATATGCGTATGTATCCATGCAAGCCTCTCCCCTTCTCTTGAGCTTGACCCTGGCAAAATCAAACACATTTTCAGCGGTCCATCTTGCAGAGCCGTTAAGTGCTGGCGGAATCGCGAGCAGGACTCCAACAATGGCTTTTTCTGAATCTGGTCGATCCATTTCATTGAAGAGATCGATCAGTTTTTGGCCGGAAAAGCGCTTGATTATCTCCACACCTTGCTCCGGTTGAGCAATGCTCGCCACTGCTACAATAAGCATAGTTGAGGGGCCATGCTCATTACCGATCCCGGATAACTGACGAGCACTTATCTGTAGTGCGGCCATAAAAACCTCGTAAAATGAACACTATAGATTGTAGTTCTATAGAGCTCAAGAAGGCTTCATTGTTCCTTTTGTGGATAAAGCAAAATGGAGCTGCGGGAAGCGTTTGCCATTGCATTGCGCAACACACGGATTCGCCAGGGGTTGACTCAAGAAGATTTTGGAATCGTCAGCAGTAGGACATACCTCAGCACCCTAGAGCGAGGCCTCAAGAACGTCACTCTGGAGAAAGCATCGGAGCTCGCTGGAAGAATGGGCATACATCCGCTTACCCTTCTTTTCCAGAGTTTTTTGCTCCTCGAGCCTGACGCGGACTTAGACTTGCTGCTTGAGCGTATCCGACAAGAGAGCCTTTCCTTCCCTTCCAATTCCCCGACTCATAGATAGACTCATAGATAGAAGCCGTAACCCGAGCTCTGGCAGGCGACGCGAAATTCTACATTGCATACGGACTCGAATTGAAGTTTGTAGCGGCGGTCGAGGCGCATAGGCATGATGGATTCTGGAAAATTTATTCAAGTCGATCGAGGCGCAGGTGCGCCACGACCCGCTAACCCAAGTGACCAAATTAACAAGCGTCTCCATGCTTTCTTGCTTCTGGCTGAAAGTCGCTACGCAGATGGTACTGCAGCGCAGATAACGGATGCTGCACCTCCGGTGCATGAGCGGTGTAAGCGGTGGCACGCAGATGACGCGTTCGAGATGCGGCGCATGAGTCCACTGCAAAATAAGGTAGGTACCGTTACGGGTTACCGCGTCATGATACAACAGGGGCGCGGGCCAAAAGGCGTACGGTACCATTCGTCATTCCGAGCCTCTCATTTCGACGGATCTCTCGCTGCGGCTCTTCGGCACGCTAAAGCCTGGCGCGATACCACCGAGCTTAAGCTCGGAATAAGACCCGGCAGCTTGCGCTCCAAAGGCCCTGAACGGCCGTGGTCAGGTGTCTCGCTGATCGTTTCGCACTCCAGTACTGGTCGTTCCTACTGGGGGAGCAATGAAGCTCCTGGCAAGAAGCGACTGCGCGCTTATATCGGGAGGCGAACCTATGTCGATGCGTACCACGATCTCATACGGCGCATTGCTGAGCGTGACGGCGTTCCCCTGCCTTGCGAGCTCCCCTCGCCGCCTGCTCCTCGCCGCGAACAAGTCCGCCGGATGATCAAAGCAGGGTTGATCGACACTCCAGAGCCAATTGGCACCAAAAAGCAGCGCCAAAAATCGTCATAGCGGATCTTCGAAACCTACTTTGACTGGTGCTTCATCTAAAATCCGGTAGCGTGACGGTATGTCCTTCAGGACATGCTTAAAATGAAACACACTCCTATCTATGTTCCCCTCAGGTACCTGACTGGCAGCTTCTATTCGGTCACTGATTCGCCGGTTGGAATTTGAATGAGTGTCCTCTGGATGATTAGCTGATGGCCTTCAAGGCCTGTTCCTGAAATTGAGCCAGCAGCACGCGCCGCAGCACCTTGCCCACTGGAGATTTGGGAATCTGATCGATGAACTGGTACCGCCGTGGCCGCTTGAACTTGGCCAGGCCCGAAGCGATGCAATGGGCATCGAGGTCGCCTTCCGAGACCTCGGCGCGCAGCTTGATAAACGCAGCAATGATCTTGCCCCACTGCTCGTCGGGCAGACCGACCACCACCACTTCTTCCACGGCCGGGTGCAGGGAAAGCATGTTTTCGATTTCTGCCGGGCTGACGTTTTCGCCGCCGGTGATGATCAAGTCATCGACACGGCCCGTGACGAACAGATCGCCCTCCAGGTCGAAGTAGCCGATGTCACCGGTGAAATACCATCCGTCACGCAACGCCTTGGCGGTCGCTTCGGGGCGGTTCAGATAGCCTTCGAACGCCTCGTCACTCGCCAGGTCGGCGATGATCTGGCCCTCCTCCAACGGGTTGACCTGCACGTCCGCCGTTTCAGCATCGAGCGGTACCACGCGCACGCGCTGGTTCATTGCACTGCGCCCTGACGAACCGGGTTTGCGGCTGGCTTGCTGGTCGATGGTGAAGGTGTAGATCTCCGAGCTGCCGTAATGATTGACAAACAATTGCGGCTGGAATGCCTGCTCGACTCGACGCATCAAACCGTCGCTCATCGGCGCACCGGCAAAGCCGATTTTTTCCACACTGGCGACTCGCTCCCGGGCAAAGCCCAGGTGTTCGATGAGCATGTGGTAGAGCGTCGGCACCAGGTACAGGTTGCTGACCTTTTCCCGCTCGATGGCCTGCAGCGTGGCTTCCACGTCGAACTTCGGTACACAGACGAAATGCCCGTCGATCAGCGCCATGGACAGCAACGAACGCACGCCCATGGTGTGGTAGAGCGGCATGACACCCAGCGTGCACTCGCTCTGGCGGTAAAGGTTTTGCGCGACGTGGGCAACCGCCGCGGCGCGTTCGGTACGGTGCCGACGGGGCACGCCCTTGGGCTTGCTGGTGGTTCCTGAGGTGTACAGCAGCAGTGAAAAGTCTTCGGCGTCGGCCTCCAGAATGATGCCGGAGGGGGTCTGCGAACACAGTTCCTCGAAACTCAGGTCGGTGTTGGCGGCACAGAGTCCGGTGGCGATCCGTGGCAGCCTCGTGGCGGCGCTGCAACCCGCCACGGCGGTCACGGTAGCGTCGTCGTAAGCCACTGCACGGATTTGCGCATCTTCGATGCAGTAGCCCAGTTCATCGGCAGTCGAACGCCAGTTCAACGGGGTCATGACGATGCCCGCAAACTGACAGGCCCAATGCAGGGTTGCCATCTGCCAACGGTTTTGCATCGCTACCAGCAGTCGATCACCGCGTTGCAGCCCAAGGCATTGCAAGCCCCAGGCGGCGCTCTGGATATCGACGAACCATTCTTCATAGGTTTTCTTCAACGCACCGTCACTGACCGCCACGGCATGCGGTCGGCGTTCAACGGCAGCGAGGAAACTGCGTCCGAGATCGAACATTTTTGTTATACCCCTTTGTTCGTTTGGCGCTGGGCAGCGACTTCGAGCACGGCCTGAACGATGCCGGTGTAACCCGTGCAGCGACATAGGTGCCCCGAAAGCATGTCGCGTACCTGGGTCTCGTCCGGGTTGGGTACCCGCTCGAGAAAATCCACGCAGGACATGAGAATGCCCGCAGTGCAAAAGCCACACTGCAAGGCGTGATGACGGCGAAAGGCTTGTTGCAGGTCGCTCAGAGTGTCGTCGTCAGCCAGGGACTCGACGGTCTCGATACGCCGCTCGTGCCCCTGTACTGCGAGCATCAGGCAGGAACGCATCGCGACTCCGTCCACCAGCACCGTGCAGGCACCGCAGACACCGTGTTCGCATCCGACATGGACACCGGTGGCGCCGAGGTCGTGGCGCAGGAAGTCGCAGAGTTGGGTCCGCGGTTCAGCCAGGGCTTCGCGGGAGCGGCCGTTGAGTTCCAGGCGAATCGGAAAGGTTTGGTCGGCAGTTACACGCATGTTCAGACTCCTTCGATCAGCTGATGACCCAGCTCGCGAATCAGTTGGCGGCGATAGGCAGCGCTGGCCTGCACGTCGTCTTGTGCGTCGAGCGACCAGGCGGTTTGATTGAGCGCTTCCGGCAGCCCCGCACCACGAGGCAGACTGCGACGTTGCGGGCGGTCGGCGACCCCGCCGATGCCGAGTTCGACCTGGTCCGCGCCGATGGCCGCGGCCAGGGAGACAATTGCAAAGTCGCCGTGGCGCATGGCGATCTCGCGGAAGCGATAGGTAATGCCTTCGCGCTTGAGCGGAAAACGCACCTCGGCAACCAGTTCATCCGCACGCTTGTCGGTGGTGAGAATGCCTTGGAAGAAGTCGGCAGCCTTGACGATGCGCTTGCCTTTTTTCGACTCAAGAACGATCTCGCCACCCAGCGTCACCAGGCACAGCGGTAACTCGGCGCTCGGGTCGGCATGAGCCACCGAGCCGCAGACTGTGCCGCGATTACGCGTCTGGAAGTGACCGATCCAGGGCATCGCCAGTGCCAATAAAGGCACCTCGTCCATCAGGGTCGAACGCGCCAGCAACTGCGCCTGCCGTACCCCGGCACCTACCGCCAGACAATCCTTGCGCAGTTCGATATAGGCCAGGTCAGCCACATGATTGATATCGATCAGCAACTTGGGTTGAGCCAGGCGCATGTTTAGCACCGCCATCAGCGATTGGCCTCCGGCGATGATGCGAGCTTCCTGGCCATACTCGGCGAGCAACTCAACGACCTGACGACGGTTTTCAGCCCGAACGTAATCGAAAGCAGCCGGTTTCATTGCGCACCTCCCTTGCCAAACAGCGCGCCAAGCGAGGCCCGCAGGCGAGCCCACCAGCCGGTGGAGATGGCTTGGCCGCTGACCCGTTGTGACAGGCGAGTAAATATTTGTCCGATGATCACCTTCGAGGCCCCTTGCAACATTCGGCCGCCGACCGCGGCGACTTTGCCGCTGACCGCCACCTGGTATTGGTATTCCAGACGTGTGTGGCCATTTTCCAGTTCGACGAAACGAACCTTGGCCTGGCCTTGAGCAGAGCCCATCGAACTGCTGCCGGAACCGGACAGACGCAATGAATGCGGTGGGTCCAGATCACTCAGGGCAACCTTGGCCTCGAAGCGCGCGCGGATCATGCCGACGCCGACGGTGACATCTGCGCGGTAGCGGTTTTCGCCTTCAAGCACGAGGTCGTGACAACCGGGAATGATCGCCGCCAGCGTCTGCGGGTCGAGCAAGGTGTCGAAGACCTGTTGCGGCGAAGCAGGAATCACCACCGAGTCGTTGGCCCGCAGTGCCGGTCCACCGGCAGGTGCGTCCAGGTTGTCATCGGCCTCCATACCGGCGGGCCGTGGCGGCTCGTCGATGCCGATGAGCGTGCGTACTTTTGATGGCGTCAGTGGCAAACGGATGTCCGAGCGACCGAGGGCATCGGCCACCGCGTTGGCGATGCACACCGGCGTGCTCATATTGTTGCCCTCGCCTACACCCTTGGCGCCCAGTGGGGTGAATGGCGATGGCGTTTCCATGTGCAGAATCACCGGTTCGATCACTTCCGGTGCGGTCGGCACCAGATAATCGGCGAAGGTCCCGGAGAGGAAACTACCGTCCTCGCCATAGGCGAACTCTTCCATCAGCGCCGCGCCGAGGCCTTGGGTGAAGCCGCCACGAATCTGGCCATCGACCAGCGCCGGGTTGAGCAGGCGGCCGGCGTCATGGCAGGTGACGTAGCGATCGATGTGGATCTCGCCGGTCATGCGGTCGATTTCCAGACCGCAGATGTCGAAGACAAAGCCGTAGCACAGCGAGCTGTTGACCTGATCCTGGTCGTCCGGTGCCTCCAATTGCGGCGGGCTCCAGAAGGCGGTTTCACGCAGACCGCCGTTTTCCCCTTCCGGCAGCAGGCCCGGCGACCAGTGGGTCGCACCGGCAATCCGATGGAATGGCGCCACCGCCCCGCCATTGACCACAAAAATCTTGCCGCCGGCGAAACGGATATCTTCGGGACTGGCCTGTAATTGCTCGGCGGCAATCGCGGCGAGGCGATCGCGGATCTTCAGCGCGGCCTTGTAGACGGCACCGGCCACGGCGCCGGCGAAGCGGCTGGAATAGTTGCCCGAGGCAATCGACCAGGCGTCCTTCTGGGTATCGAGCTCGACGTTGACCACGATGGACTCCAGCGCAACCCCAAGCACTTCGGCGACGACCTGAGCGACGGTGGTTTGATGGCCCTGCCCTTGCGGTGCCGAGGACACGTGCACACTGACGTCACCCAATGGTCCGACGTTGATGGTGGCGGTGGCGACAGCGCCGTTTTTCGGACCGGCCTTGCGCCGCTCTTCGGGTGTCATCGCGGTGGTGATGTAGCCCATGTTGGAAATCGACGGTTCGATGACCGCGGCATAACCAATGCCATAGATCCGGCCTTCGGCACGCGCCTGATCACGACGTTTGAGCAACTCGTCGAGACCGCCATCAGCCGCCGCCAAGGCAATGCCTGCCTGGTAATTGCCGGAATCGAGCAACGCACCGGCCGCCGCACGATAAGGGAAGGCATCGGCCGGCACCAGGTTGCGGCGGATCACGTCCAACGGATCAAGCTTCAACTGCACGGCGATGTGTTGCAGCAGCCGTTCAAGGGCGAAATACACCTGCGGGCCACCGAAACCACGGTTCAGGCCGGACGGGGTTTTGTTGGTCAGCACCACCCGGTTGCGCACTTGCAAATTGCGGATCGCGTAGGCACCCGTCAGGTTGCCGTGCATGCGGTAGAAAGTCGCCGGTTCCGGCGCTCTCAGGTAGGCACCACAATCGTCGATCTGGTCATAACGCAACGCGGTGATGCGGCCATCGGCTTCTACCGCCGCTTCAATTTCGGTGACCCGATTGGTCGCCGAAGAAGCCCCCTGAAGATGTTCCAGACGGTCCTCGACCCACTTCACCGGTGCACCGACCTTGCGTGACGCCAGGCCCATCATCACCACGTAAGGGAAAACCCCTTGCTTGATGCCAAAGCTGCCGCCGGAATCTTTCGGTGTGCGCAAACGCAGGCGGTTGCCGGGCACATTCAGTGCCCGGGCCATGACCGTGTGCAGCGCATAGGGACCCTGGAAATTGGCCAGCACGTCATAAATGCCTGTGGCGCGCTCGTACTGAGCCAGCACCACATAGCATTCAATGGGTGTGCAGGAACTGCGCGGAAACTTCACTTTGAGCGAGACCTTGTGCGGCGCCTGCTCGAACGCCTGCTCCGGCTCGCCATAACGAAAGTGCCGCTCGTTGACCACGTTGCTGCCGACGGCTTCGTGCAGGATCGGCGCCTGTTCGGCGGTGGCCAGTTCCGGATCGATGATCGGCGGCAACGGCTCGTATTCAACGCGCACCCCTTCGATCGCGTCCTCGGCCAGATAGCGGCTCTCAGCGATCACCACGGCCACCGGCTCTCCGACATAACGCACTTTGTCGACGGCGACGCACCAGTGCTCCATCGGCTGACGCACACCCACCGGGAACGGTAGCGCCCAGCGTTTGACGTCTTCGCCGACCAGCACGCCGTGCACACCTTTCATCAGCAGCGCACGGGAAAAGTCCACCGAGGTAATCCGCGCATGAGCGTGGGGTGAACGGATAATCGCCGCATGTAGCGTACCCGGAGGAATCGCCGCGTCATCGGCATAGCAGCCGAGGCCACGCAACAATGCGGCGTCCTCGACACGGGTCTGACGGGCGCCGATATGGCCGGTCTGGCTTTCGGTAGCAGGCTGGAAACTAGTCATTTTTTTCGCGGCTCTTGTTGTTGTGCAGCGCGATAGCGTTAGAGCCGAGTGTGTGAGAAAGGCGCGGGGAGCGCCTTGCCTGAGGAGAGGGAGTTCTGCGCTGGGGTCTGAAAATTTGCCTTAGCGTCTGATTTTCAGGTCTGGATCCAGACAGAATTGGCGGTCAGGGATGTGAGGCGGGATGGCTCAGGAAAGCTTCGATTTCTGCGCAGGGCATCGGTTTGGCAAAGTAATACCCCTGAAAAACATCGCAGCGACAGCCCTTCAGGAAATTCACTTGGGAAGCCGTTTCCACGCCTTCGGCGACCACCGTCAGGCTGAGGTGATGGGCCATGGAAATAATGCCTTGGGTGATCGCTGCATCGTGATGGTCGGTGGCGATATCCTGGATGAACGAGCGGTCAATCTTGATCTTGTCGATGGGCAAGCGCTTGAGGTAACTGAGGCTGGAAAAACCAGTGCCGAAATCATCGAGCGCAATGCGCACCCCCAATGCCTTGAGCCGGTGCAACGTGTCGATCGCCTGTTCAGCGTTATGCAACAGAAGTGACTCGGTGATCTCCAGCTCCAACTGCTCACCACACAGACCATGTTTCTCCAGGGTGGCCTGGACACACTGGACGAACTGGCCACGCTGAAAATGCATCGGTGAAATATTCACCGCCATTGAGATGCCGGTGATGCCCTGCTCGCCTAGCTCGCGCAGCTGCGCGCAGGCCGTATCGAGGACCCAAAGGCTTAGCGGGATGATCTGACCACTGTCCTCTGCCACCGGCACAAACACCGCGGGTGAGATAAATCCTTTTTCCGGATGCTCCCAGCGCAGCAACGCTTCGATCCCGACCACCCGCCCCGTGCGCGCGTCTAGCTGCGGTTGGTAATGCAGCTGCAACGACTGAGTTTCGATTGCCTTTTGCAGGTCATTGCGCAGGCCCGCATGCTCGCAAACGCGCTGATTGAGATCGCTGGTGTACCACTGAAAGTTGTTGCGCCCGTGCTGCTTGGCTTTGTACATGGCCATGTCAGCCTGCTGGATCAGTTGCATCGGCTGCTCGATGTGCCCATCGCTCAGGGTGATGCCGACACTTGCACTCACGTGCAGGTCAATGCCCTGGATGCAGTAGGGTCTGGAAATGCTGGCCATCAATCGCTCGGCTACTGGAACAACGTCCTCATCATGAAGCAGGTCTGGTAGCAGAACGATAAATTCATCACCACCCATGCGCACGATGGTATCCCCCGGACGAACCTGCTGGGTCATACGCTGCGCCACCTCGATCAGCACCTGATCACCGAAGTAGTGCCCGATCGAATCGTTGATGGACTTAAATCCATCCAGATCAATGCACATCACCGCCAGACGACGCTTACGCCGACGACTGATGTGACAATCCAGAACAAGCCGGTCTTCAAGCGAAACACGGTTAAGCAAACCGGTCAGCCGATCATGGCTGGCATTGAAGCTCAATTGGCGCTCGAAATGCTTCTGCTCGCTGATGTCCCGGGCAATGCCAAATACCCCGACGATTTCTCCGTTGACCATGATCGGCAGGTTAGAGATGTCCATGGTCAACAGTTTTTCACTCTCGTCGCGAACCCGCGCCTCGAAGCGCTGAGGCACTCCGGCGCGGGCTGCGGAAAAATGCTGACTGACCCGTTGCAGGTCTTCTTCGAGCACCAGATGGGAAAAGTGATGACCAATGAAATTGGTTGCAGTGTGCGGTTTCAGCTTCAGGCCTGCTGGATTCACACTCTGGATGTTGCCGGCCAGATCGAGGGCGAACACCGGATTGGGGTTGTAGGTGAACAATGACCGAAAACGTTGTTCGCTTGCCTCCAGTCGTTGGCCGTCACGCTCATGGCGGATCGCAATGACGGCCAGTTGGGCGGCAAAGGCCAGTCGTTGAATCTGCGCCTCGTCCGGCGCGTGGGCCCGGTTCTGGTACAGGGCAAATGTACCCAACACGCTTCCTTGATGGGAGAGCAAAGGCACCGACCAGCAGGAACGCAGGTTATGCCCCAGCGCCAGGCCGCGAAAACGCTCCCAGTTTGGATCTCGGGCGATGTCTTCGGTGACCACAAGCTCGCGCCGGAACGCTGCGGTGCCGCAGGTTCCTTCGTGTGGACCAATGGCCATTCCATGAATCGCGTCACTGTATTCGACCGGCAGGCTAGGCGCCGCGCCGCTCAGCAAGTGCTTGCCCTCGGCATCAGTGAGCAGGATAGAGCAGAAGGTTTCGGGGGCCTGATCGTCAAGCATCTGGCAGATGGCGCAGAGTATGTCGCCCAGGTGATGATCGGTCGCGATCATGCCGAGAATGTCACGTTGCGACTCGGGGAAGGTCTTGCTGTGAAAGCTTGGACGAGTATTCATGGTGGTTCCTGAAGACTCTCGAGGTCGTCCGGTCTTCAGAGAGCCTGAATAGTAAGCGGCCGATCACTGTCCACTAGTGCGTCGGACGCGCACTCTATAGAGCGCCAGCTAACTAATAAAAGGCTCAGATCCAACATAAAAAACAGTATCAGATTGCCGCCGCTTGGCTGGAATGGTCGGGGTGCTTGGCCGTTTTGATGTTCTGCTGGCCGGACAGTCCTGAAGCTGCAGCCCGGTTTCCATGAACATGGCCCGATGAACATTTCCACGCCAATAGCCTTCGGACCTGCCGCAAAACATAGTAACGGCCTGCCTATGAACATATGACATGGCCCATAAGTTAAATAGGATAATACGAATGGTGGCGAATACAGTCACCTGTACTGAATCACTGCCAATGCGCACACAGCTTGACCAGCTCATCGACCACATACCTGACCTTCGGCCGCAGGTGCGACACCTTTGGCCACACGGCATGCACATCGACTGCGTCGGGTTCATACCCCTGCAAAACCTCCACCAGCCTGCCGGCCTGGATATCCTCCTGGAACAGGCTGCGTGGCATCTGGCACAGGCCTGTGCCGGCGACGGCCGCGAGAATCATAACTTCCCCGTCGCCGATCTGATGGGTCGTGGAACGTCAGGTTCAGTTGCGTTGCGCAGCCCTGCGGTTCGTCGGTTCAAATCATTACGCGAGTGCGCGCCAACCCAACTGAGCACGAGCCTCTTGAAGGTCGGACTGCATGTCGTGATTCCACAGCCAGTCGAACCGCTCGGCGAGGGTCTTGCCCAGCAGTTGTTCATCATCGGCTACAGCGGGGTCACGCATTTCATACAGCTCCCCGGCTTCCCAGGAGGTGCGCTGAACACGGCAGGCACGCGGACGACGGATGGCGTCGTAAGCTGCGAGCACCGCTTGTGCCTGGCTGTCCAGGACCTGCGGATCGGCCAGCAAGCGGGCCAGAAGCCAGGCGTCCTCCAACCCCTGCCCCGCGCCAGCACCCTGGTGCGGCAACATGGCGTGTGCAGCGTCGCCGATCAGCCCCACGCGACCGTGCACGTAGCCTGGCAACTCATCGAGTTCATGCAGCGCCCAAAGGGTAGGTGCAGGAATGCATTCGAGTAGCACGCGTGCGGCGTCGCCCCAACGGTTGAAGGCAGAGAGCATTTCTTCCTGGCTGGCATTGCGCACCCACGGCGCATCGCTTGGCCAGGTTGGATCAGGACGACTGCGATCGGAAATGAAGGCCACGACGTTGATAAGTCGGCCTTGTTTGACCGGGAACGTGAGGATATGGGCATCAAGCCCCAGGTACATCTGTGGGACATCGATCAAGTGCTCATCGACCCCCCGAGCCCGGTAGGCCGCGCGCAGCTGTTCGCTGTCGATCATCCCGCGGTAGGCGCAGGTACCGCTGAAACGCGGCGCCACCAGGGGTTGACCAAGACCGTTGAGCACATGGTCACGAATCGATGACTTGATACCGTCGGCGGCGATCAACAGGTCGCAGCGATGCTCAGTGCCATCGGTGAACACCACGCGAGCCTGTTCGGCATCCTGTTCCACGCTGACGGCACGCTTGCCGAACTGGGCGATTCCTTCGGGTAACTGGCTGGCCAAGGCGTCAAGGAAGTCGGCACGGTGTACCGATGACTGCCCTACCCCTTCGGCCAGGCTGGCGCCCAGATAACCGGCATCTTCACCACGACGCCATTCGAACCAGATGTCTTGCCAGGGGTCTTGGGTTTGGTCGGCAATCTTGCGGTAGGGTTCGGCAATACCCAGGCCCGCGATGGCACGAACGGCATTGGCGCCAAAAGAAACACCGGCGCCGACCTCGCCAAAGGCCGGCGCCGATTCGAACAACTGCACGCTAAGGTGGGAATGACGGCACAGGTCCAGGGCCAAGGCCACGCCGGCAATACCGCCGCCAACAATGCCGATTTGCAGTTTGGATTGAGAAGTAGGCATAGCAAGTTACCCATGAGGTTGATTGTTATTGGAGTAACCGAATCATCGCCATCCGAGCGCTATTGATAAATATCGCAACTCCCATACATCCCATCATGCGTGTGAATATTACTGTTGCGCTCGAGCAGCCATTCGCCAAGCGAGCTCTTCCTTGAGCTCACCTGCCAGCGTTACTGCGACACGGTTTGTCTGGATGAAGCAGCCCGCTCGCCTGAAGCGTTCTGAAGAAGAAAGACCAGAATGGCGACAGCCCCGATCAGGCCGGGTACTGCGAAGATGAGAAAGCTGGCTTGCAGCGGCAGTGATGAAGCGTGCAGTGCGCCGCCCAACAAAGGACCGATAATGGCACCGGTGCGCCCTACGCCCATCGCCCAACCAAGTCCTGTAGAGCGTATGTGCGCGGGGTAATACTGCACCGCGCAGGCATTCGCCAGGATCTGCGTGCCAATGGTGCACGCCCCTGCGATGGCGATGAGCAGATAAAGAACAGGTAAAGGCGCCTTGAGCGCCAACAGGCTCAGGGCTAACGCGCCACAACTGAAAAACGCGAACAGCACTTTCGCTATGCCAATCCGATCCCCCAACCATCCTCCGGCCACCGCGCCAACAATCGCGCCGACGTTGAGCACCAGTAGAAACGCCAGGCTGGAATTCAGTCCATAGCCGGCGGCGGTCATGAGTTTTGGCAGCCAGGAGCTCAGTGCATAAACCATCAGCAAGCAACAGAAAAACGCTAGCCACAGCATGAAGGTGTTCAGCTTGCGCCCGTCCTGGAACAACTGCGCAATCGACACTTTCGTGCCTTTGGCGACCATCTGGTTCAACTGGTCATTTGCGCTCGGTTCATAAGACGGCGCGGCTTGTGCCAACAGGTTTTGCGCTTTGACGGTCTGCCCGGTGCGCAACAGGAAGTCCATCGACTCAGGCAGTTGACGTATCAGCAATGGCAAGGCCAATAGAGGAATCAGCGCTACATAGAACACGGCTTGCCAGCCCCACTGAGGGATAAGCACCATGCCAAGGCTCGCCGATAGCATGCCCCCCAACGAGTAGCCGCTGAACATGATCGCGACCAGGGTGCTGCGAGATTTCTTTGGCGCGTACTCATTCATCAACGCCACAACGTTGGGCATCACCCCGCCGATCCCAAGACCGGCGAGGAACCGGCATAACGCAAACGCCTCGGGGCTCTGGGCCAGGCCATTGAGCGCCGTGACCCCGCTGAAGATCGCGACGCACATCATGATGGTCTTGCGTCGGCCTATACGATCCGACAATGAACCGAAGAACAACGCACCCAGCATCATGCCCACCAGCGCGCAACTGCCTAGCGCTCCAGCCTGCAACGAACTGAGCCCCCACTCGGCCATCAGTGAGGGCAACACGACCCCATAGATGACCAGATCGTAACCGTCGAAAATGATGATCAGCGCGCACCAGAGCAGCACGCGTGCATGGAAGGTATTAAAACGTGCCCCGTCAATCAGGGCTGATACATCTATCGTACGCATGGCATCGCTCTTCTTGTCATTGTTATAAGAGCCGGAGATCTGATGCCCCCGGTTATTGCGCGGTGCCCATTGGTGTTACACAGACTGTGCAGAAACGGGCATGGAGTCGATCATGGGCAAACGATCGAGCGTGATAAATGCAGCCAGATGAATAGGCATTATTTCGAGGGTGAATACAGCTCGAGAACGAGCAAGAGCCCCTTCGCGCTTGCGATGGACTCAGCGCTCTGGCGCTTGTTAGGCTTGGGACTCTTGCAGCGGGGATTGCAGAGCGGTGCAGCCCATCAACGCGCAAAGCTCTTTCGCCCTTATGAGTGCGCAATCTGCACGAGGCTTTATGGAATTACGTGAGCTTGATCTCAATCTGCTTCTGGTCTTCAACCAACTGTTGATTGATCGTCGGGTATCGACGGCGGCGGACAATCTCGATCTGACCCAGCCCGCGGTCAGCAATGCGCTGAAGCGACTGCGCGTCACGTTCAACGACGAATTGTTCGTTCGTACCTATCAAGGCATGGAGCCCACACCCTACGCTGAGCAATTGGCTGAACCCATTTCACTGGCGATTCAGACCTTGCGCGATGCCCTGAGCCGACAGGACACGTTCGACCCGCTCAACTGCAACCGTCGCTTCACAATGGCGATGACTGACATTGGCGAAATCTACTTCATGCCGCGGCTGATGGACGCCCTGGCTGAACGCGCGCCGGGGTGCTCGATCAGCACACTGCGCAATACCTCCGATACTTTGGCCGAAGGGTTGCAGAACGGTGCTATCGACCTCGCCGTTGGCTTACTGCCGCACTTGCAGGCAGGTTTTTTCCAGCAGCGCCTGTTCCACCATCGCTATGTCTGCATGTGCCGCAAAGACCACCCTGCTACCAGGGAACCGCTGACGCTTGAGCGTTTTTGCAGTTACGAGCACGTTCGTGTCGTAGCGGCGAACACCGGGCACGGCGAAGTCGATTCGTTCCTGGCGCGGGCCGGCATCGAGCGAAACATTCGCCTGGAGGTGCCCCATTTCGTCGCCGTGGGGCACATCCTTCAACGCACCAACCTGATGGCCACAGTGCCTGAACGATTCGCCAGCAGTTGCGAACAACCCTTTGGTCTCGCGGTGCTACCGACGCCAGTGGAACTGCCCAACATCGAAATAAACCTGTTCTGGCATGCACGCTATAACAAGGACCCCGCCAATCGTTGGCTTCGCCAGCTGATGTTCGAATTGTTTTCTGATTAATTCGCCTGATCGAGTAGCGCTGCGGCGTCAAAGCAGGACTCTTCAACGCCTGGGCATGAACGTTCAATAGTCGTGATGCTCGATGTCGATGACTTCAAGCGCGTCAATTATCATTCATGGTTGGATGCGATATTGAAAAATCAACGTGGAATTTTCCGTATTTGCTACCACTTCGGTCCCCTATTTTTCCCTTTCCGGCCGGAAGGTTTTCCTGACCCGGTAAAATTGCCTGCAGGACCGTGATTTTTCCAACTACCATCAGGGTTCTGACCCCATAGAGTATTATCAGGATCAATTTTAGTGCTATCTGCGGCCCCTGCACCTATACCTGCCTTAATACCTTGATGGTCGCCCGACCAATCCGTTTATCTCTCTGGCATTTGCATGAGCGCGTTGTTGGACGCGAATTGAAGTCGGTCATTCAACGACTTGGGCGTGTTGCGCGTCAAGACCTGCCAGTTGGCGGCTGTCTATCGCTCCCAGGGTTCACGAACCTACTGAAATCAGTCCTGGCCTGATCCCATCCGCCATTAGCGCAATATCCATATCCTCTTCCCGCAACTGCTCGAAAATAAACGGATTTAACATCTGCCGAGTCGCCAGGACGTTCCTGTCGACGGTGCTGATACCCGCCTCGTTGCACACAGTCGGCCAATGTTGCCGCACAGTTTCCAGCTGCGCGAGCACGATAGACCGAGCTGCACGCCGGTCGAGCAAGAACAGGTGCGCAGCATCCAGGCAGAGCGCGATCTGACTTTGATTTGCCTGTCCCATTATCAACATGCCCTGGCTTGCCACATTCCCTGTTCGCGCCTGGGGGCATATGTCATACGCAGGTGTTAGTGAATAGCTTTTGCCGTCGAAGAACGCAGCGTGATTGCGGGCGTGGTCGTCAGTGTTGCCGCAGAGGATGTTGAATACCAACCTGCCGAACAACTCTCGCAGATCTTTCTTGGGGTCGTGAAAATCGCGGCGGATGATATGACTCAAAGCTTCATAGCTGGTATAGCGAGCCATCATTTCATCCAGACCTAGGAGAGTGAGTGCTGACACCATCAGTTTTCTCGCCCATCCGCTGGTAGCGACCCTGTATCGATCAAACCGCTCGATCAACAAAACATCCTTGCCCAGCACGCTTTGTAGCTGCACTGGCGCGACGTCCAGTCCCGCTAGGCCAGCCAACCGCATCATGATGAACTCGGATTTCACTACGCTGACGGTATCGTTGGAGGCTGAGAATTTCGCGACATACTTGCGGTCGTTCGCTTGAATCAGCGCTTTTGGACGAGCCCCTCCAATCGAGGTGCCATGACGAAGCGCTTGTTCGAGTTCGGGCGTCAATGGGATTCCCTGCTCCACGAGTCGAGCCGCGTCGAGCAGCTCGGCCAATGTAGCATTGTCATTGCTCCGAGCAACGTACTCCGTCGCTGACTGCTGAAAGTCGAGGGCACCTATTCGGTCAGAGCCTGACTCGAGCATGTAGGTCTGCTCATCAAGGTCCTGGTTATACGCATCAGGTCCTGCTTTACCGAGCAGCCGGTTTATAATCACGCGACGGCCCCAGGCGTCTGGTGATGCATCGCGCAGCCCACTGGCTAGCTTCATGCCTTCTGGAGGGGCAATTACCTCGGTACCTAGGGGCAGCTCGAAAGAATTCACTGCAATAGCTTGCGTATTAGCCAGGTAGCTCTGACCGTAGATGAAGGCGAACCGGTCGTGGCGGCCCTGCCGGATCAGACGGCCGGCAACCACCGGCTCAGCACTTCCCGGAAGCCAGATCCAGACGAAGCAGTTCTTTGCAATATGCTCAGAAGTCATTGCTTACCTCTTGCTTCGGTACCACGACATGCGCTGGAAGCAGTGCCAGTTTGTCTTGCAGGCTTGCAAGCAAAGTCGAATGGCTATCAGAGGCCTGGAATAAATGAATTCCCAGGAGCTGCGCCATCTCGAATACGACTCCGATCTCGCATCGTGCGTCTGCGGATTCGACCCGCTGCACCAAGCTACGGGAAACCCCTGCTCGTTCAGCCAAAGCTTGCTGAGTCATACCCCGTTCTTTGCGCTTGACCTGAATGAGCTGGCTGAAGATTTGCAGCGCGTTCAACGTCACAGGTGAATATGTTCGGTTAGCCATGGCCCCGACCTTTCATGGTTAGCAAGAGACAATCTCAGTGTAGCGGAAACTTTGAATTTGACCTATATATGAGTCGTTTTAGCCCTAGATGCCTCGTATATGAGGCATAACCAAAAAATCAGTAGCGTCCGACGCCGTAACATTGAGCCCTCATCTACTTACTTTTCCAATCTGATTGCAGCAGTGGTACAGCTACTGCACATTTCAACCCGGTCGCGAAATCCCATGTTGCCGCAGCTTGCGATACAACGTATTCCGGCTAATCCCCAGTCGGGCGGCAACTCGCGCGATGTGCCAGTGTTCTGCCTCAATCAGCGTAAGCAGGGTTTGCCGTTCCGATTCTTCCAGTGGGTTTTCGGCCAACACGGCGGGCGCTGCCGGCAGCAACTCTGCCAAGTCTTCCAGGGTGATGCGCCCTTGCATCGACAACGCGATCAGTGTGCGCAGACACGTACGCAGCTGGCGGACATTGCCCGGCCACGGATGTGTCAGCAAGCGCTCTCTAACGCCTGCGTCCAGGCGAATCCGCGCACCTTTGGTCTCCTCGCGCAGTAGAAGGTCGAGCAAACGCCCCTTGTCTGACCGCTCGCGCAATGGCGGGAGCTGCACGCAAAATCCGGCAATTCGATAAAACAGATCTTCGCGAAAACGCCCTTGCGCCACACACGCCTGCAGGTCCTGGTGGCTGGCACTGACCAGGCGCACATCGAGCGGCCGGGGCGTTGCGCCGCCTAGGGGCACCACCTGGCGTTCCTCCAGCACACGCAGCAGGCGAGTCTGCAACGCCAGGGGCATGTCGGCGATTTCATCGAGAAACAGAATGCCGCCATGGGCCTGCTCCAGCTTGCCGATCATTCCATCCTTGCGTGCGCCGGTGAAGCTGCCGCCGCGATAACCGAACAACTCGCTCTCGATCAGCGTTTCCGGAATGGCCGCGCAGTTGATCGCCACAAACGGCTGGCTGGCCCTGGAGCTGGCGCGATGCAGCGCCGACGCGAAGGCTTCTTTGCCGGTCCCGGTTTCGCCCTGCAGGAACACCGGTACGTCATGTTCCAACACACGCAAGGCGCGAGCAATGCCGCGTTGCAGGCGCGGATCTTCCAGGCACACCTGCACGTCGTTGATTTTGGCTATTGCCGGAGTGACTGAGGGCAGCTGGCGTAAAGGCTCGCGCAGCTGTCCGTAGAGCTGGCGTCCGTCCACCAGGCGCATTGGCCAGCAGACATTTGGCTGGGCGCTGGCCTGGCTCAGCACCTGATCGAGAGGGGTTTCCAGCAGCATCGTCAGCGACTGCCCAACCACCTGCTCGCGGCTGAGGCCCAGCAGCTGCAGCGCCGCATGATTGACTGAACGGACGCAGGCGCCCTCGTCGAAACTCAGTAGCCCTTCACCCAACAGCCCGACGAAGCCTGCTTCTGGGTGAAAGCGCAGCAAATATCGCTGCGGATCATGCCCGAGAAAATAACAGTTCTCGATCAAATTGGCGGTGTGGTTGGTCAGCGCCATGGCTTTGAAGTGCTGCTGAAGACTTTGTTCCTCGCGCACAGAAGAGAGGTTGAGCACGGCGAGCAACTCACCGCTGGCATCAAATATCGGGCTGGCCGAACAGGTCAGGCCGGCGTGCTTGCCACGGAAATGTTGATCACGGCGGATGGTCACATGCTGGCGTTCCACCAGGCAGGTGCCGACTCCGTTGGTACCCTCACAGTCCTCGCTCCACACCGAGCCGAGCCACAGTCCGGAGCGCTGGAACTCGGCGCGTTCGGAGTCGTTGAACACACTGTCGATCGCCACTCCACGAGCATCGGTGAGCAGCACCACGTGGCCGTCACACCCAAGCTGCTGGTGCAAGCTGGTCATCTGCCAGTGCGCCACGCGGATGATGTGTTCCAGGGGCGCGCGGTGATCCTGCAGGCGTGGGTGCTCAACTACGTTAGGCCCGCGGCGGCTGGCGGGATCGAGCTGGTGCTGGTCCAGGCAACGGCGCCAGGACCGTGTAATCGCCAGATCTGTCGAAGGGCCGTGGCTGGCAGAAATGCCCTGTACGGCTTGCAGCACTTGTTGTGCATGGGCGTTGATAAAGGCCGGCTTCATTGTTCTTGTTCTCCGCTACGGTGAGGACACGGGGCTGTTCGAAGCTTATACGAAAAGGCTGCGCAGAGCGTTTTATGTCCCACGTGACACTCTGTCATCCGCCATTCCCGAATTCGTGACACAGATCCACGCAAAGGCTTGGGCAATACCGCGCCTGCCGCTCTGCAACGGGCCTTTCGCGGACATGGCCCGGCCCTTGCTCCAGGCCAAGTGGTTACGAAAACAACAAGAACGGGAGAAGCCCATGAACATCGCTGTCGAAACACCCCTGCAAACGCCCACTGCCCAGCTCGCGGCCTGGGTCGAGACCCTCGGCGGGCGTCTCGCCCAACACGATGTGGAGGGCGTGCTGGAACTGTTTGCCGAAGAGTGTCACTGGCGTGACCTGCTGCTTTTCAGCTGGAACCTGGTGACCCTGGAAGGCAAGCCTGCGATCCGCGCCATGCTCGAAACACGGCTCGACCAGACTCGTCCCGAGGGCTGGAAACTGGAAGGTGACGCGACGCTGAATGACGGAGTGCTCGAAGGCTGGATCAGCCTGGAAACCGATGCGGCGCGAGGCAAAGGTTATGTGCGGCTAAAGGACGGCTTGTGCTGGACATTGCTGACGACCATGCGCGAGCTCAAAGGCTTTGAAGAACCCAGCGGCCGCCGCCGTCCGATGGGCGCCAATCATGGCCACGCCCATGCCGACAAACGCAACTGGCTGGAACGCCGGCGTGACGAAGAAGCGGCGCTGGGCATCACCACGCAACCTTATTGCCTGATCGTCGGCGGCGGTCAAGGTGGGCTGGGGCTCGCTGCGCGGCTCAAGCGCATGGGCGTACCCACGTTGATCGTCGACAAAGCCGAGCGTCCGGGCGATCAATGGCGCGGGCGCTACAAGTCGCTGTGCCTGCACGACCCGGTCTGGTACGACCACATGCCTTACCTGCCCTTCCCCGATCACTGGCCGGTCTTCACCCCCAAAGACCAGATTGGTGACTGGCTGGAAATGTACAGCAAAGTCATGGAGCTCAATTATTGGCCGCGCACGGAATGCGTGAGCGCCAGCTTCGACGAGCACAGTGGCACCTGGCAGGTGGAAGTCCAGCGCGATGGCGAGCGGATGACTCTCCAGCCTGCCCAGTTGATCCTTGCCACCGGCATGTCTGGCGTACCCAATGTGCCGGTGTATCCGGGGGCTGAGGCTTTTAGGGGCCAGCAGCATCATTCCAGCCGTCATCCCGGCGGAGATGCCTGGCGCGGCAAACGCGCGGTGGTCATCGGCGCCAACAATTCGGCTCACGATATCTGCGCGGACCTGGTGGAGAACGGCGTCGAGGTGACCATGGTGCAACGCTCCAGCACCCACATCGTGCGTTCCGACAGTTTGATGGACCTGGTCTTCGGCGGGCTCTACTCGGAAGACGCCCTGGAAACAGGCTTGACCACGGACAAGGCTGACATGTTGTTCGCCTCGATCCCCTACAAGGTGATGCCGAGCTTTCACCGACCGATCTTTGACGCGATCAAGCAGCGTGACAAGGAATTCTACGAGCGCTTGACCAAGGCCGGCTTCATGCTCGATTTCGGTGACGACGAGTCTGGCCTGTTCATGAAGTACGTGCGCCGCGGTTCGGGTTATTACATCGACGTCGGCGCCTGCGAACTGATCGCCAATGGCACGATCAAGCTCAAAAGCGCGCCCGGCTTGGGCGTCGAACGCATCGAAGCCGATGCCGTAGTACTCAACGATGGCAGCCGGCTGCCCGCCGACCTGATCGTCTACGCTACCGGCTATGGCTCAATGAACGGTTGGGCCGCGAAGCTGATCTCCCAGGAAGTCGCTGACAAAGTGGGCCGCTGCTGGGGCCTCGGTTCCGGAACCACCAATGATCCTGGCCCTTACGAGGGCGAACTGCGCAACATGTGGAAGCCCACACAGCAGCAGAACCTCTGGTTCCACGGAGGCAACCTGCATCAGTCACGGCATTATTCGCTGTACCTGGCGCTGCAGTTGAAAGCCCGCTTCGAAGGTCTCGACACCTCTGTCTACGGCCTTGCCGAAAGCCATCACGCTGGTTGAATACCAGGCGCCCAGCCGAGGTTGGGCGCCCCTCCCCTGTTTGTTGCTCGATCAACGTTTCTACACAAAAAGTTTGCCGACTGATTGTCAGGTGGATTTTTTCCGCCTATCTTGAATAATTCCTGTACATCTAAATCATATCTGTATAACTATTTGACAGCCGATCGACGCCTATCACTCGGCTCCGCGCATTCTTCTGCTGCTTGAGATGGCTGACTCATAGGTCTCGCTTGGCCGCGTAATCCTGTACAAACAAAAATTACTGTACAGGTGCTGTTTCAGCATTTCATCCTCATCACCTGCGCTCTCAGGAGAAAGGCAATGACCCGAATTCTAGTGATACTGGCTCTGGCGCTCAGCATTGCGGGCTGCGGCAGCGTGGATGTCACCCGCTATGCCGATCAGCAACCGACATTGAACCTGGAGCGCTTTTTCAGCAAACCGGTGAAAGCCTGGGGGATGGTGCAGAAGCGCTCAGGGGAAGTCACCAAGCGCTTCGAGGTCAATATCGTCAGCCGTCGTGAGGGCAACAACCTGATTCTCGATGAGCGCTTCCTTTACAGCGACGGCACCCGCCAAGGCCGGATCTGGACGCTTACGCCCGAGGGCCAGGGGCGCTGGAGTGGTCGCGCGCATGATGTCGTGGGTGTCGCCCAGGGCGAAGTCGCCGGCAATGCGCTGCACTGGCGATATCGCCTGAACGTGCCGGTGGACGGCACAACGTATGAAATGAGCATGGACGACTGGATGTATCTGATGGACGAGGACACGTTGATCAACCGCACCAGCATGTCCAAGCTCGGCGTAGAGGTCGGCCAGGTGACCTTGTTCTTCCGCCGCCAGGGCTCGGGAGAAGGCCAATGAACAGCGCAGTGAACTGAATGAACAAGCGCCGTCGGTTGTGCCTGGTACTGGGCGACCAACTGTCTTTCGACCTGGCGTCATTACGCGAACTGGATGCCAGGTGCGATACGGTGCTGCTGGTCGAGGTCATGGAAGAAGCCAGCCATGTGCCTCACCATCCGCAGAAGATCGCCCTGATCTTCAGTGCCATGCGTCATTTCGCCGGGGCGCTGCGAGAGCGGGGAATACCGGTCGAGTACGTCACCCTGGATGATCCGCACAACAGCGGTTCGGTTGCCAGTGAATTGCGCCGCTGGCAAACGCTGCTGCAGGCAGACGAAGTGCACGTCACCGAGTGTGGGGACTGGCGGCTGGAACAGGCGCTAAAGGAATGTGGCTTGCCGATTCATTGGCACCTCGACACGCGCTTTCTGTGCAGTCGCGCAGAATTTGGCGCCTGGGCGGAAGGTAAAAAGCAGTTGCGCATGGAGTTCTTCTACCGCGAGATGCGCCGCAAGAGCGGGCTGCTGCTCAATGGCGACGGCTCTCCGGTGGGCGGTGCGTGGAACTTCGATGCCGACAACCGCAAGGCGCTGCCAAAAGGGGTGAAAGCCCCCTACCCGGCTCGCTTCAGCGCAGACGCCATCACCCGCGACGTGCTTGCGCTGGTCAGGGCGCGTTTCAGTCATCACTACGGCACCCTCGACGACTTCAACTATCCGGTCACCCATGCCGAGGCGCAGGCGCTGTGGGAGTATTTTGTGGATTATGGACTGGCAGGATTCGGCGATTATCAGGACGCCATGGCCAGTGATGAGCCGTTCCTGTTTCACGCTCGTATCAGTGCGGCGCTCAACATTGGCCTGCTGGATCTGCGCCAGTTGTGCAGCGACGTCGAGGCTGCGTATTGGGCACACCAGATCCCGCTGAATGCCGCCGAAGGCTTTATCCGCCAACTCATCGGCTGGCGTGAATACGTACGGGGCGTCTACTGGCTGAAAATGCCCGACTACGCGGGCGGTAATCTGTTCGGCAACAGCCGGCCCCTTCCGGAGTTTTACTGGACCGGCGACACCAGAATGAACTGCATGGGCCAAGCCATCGGCCAAACGTTGAAACACGCCTATGCCCACCATATCCAGCGGCTGATGATCACCGGCAACTTTGCGCTGCTGGCCGGCATCGTGCCGACCCAAATTTGCGACTGGTACCTGGCAATCTACATGGACGCCTTCGATTGGGTCGAACTGCCCAACACGCTGGGGATGGTGATGCATGCCGACGGCGGTTACCTGGGCTCCAAGCCGTACTGTGCCAGCGGCCAATATATAAAGCGCATGTCCGACTACTGCCGCAACTGCGCCTACAAAGTCAGCGAAAGCACGACCGACGACGCCTGCCCGTTCAACTCACTTTACTGGCATTTTGTGATGCGTCACGGCGACCTGCTGCGCAGCAACCAGCGTATGGGCATGGTCTACAAAAACCTCGACCGCATGTCTGAGTCCAAGCAGCAGGCGCTGTGGGAGCGGGGCCAGAGGCTGCTCGGCAAGCTGGATGCCGGGGAGTCGATGTGAACTCAGCGCCCAGCATTTCTTGCAGCAAGCCTCTCTACTTACACTCCGACAGCCGGACGTTCAGTGGAGCAGCTGACCAGGACCACACCCTGTAGAAGTACAAAAATCTTGTAGTACAGTACAATGATATTGTACCGAGCAAGAGGCATTCCAAATGACCAAACCTGCCACCCAAAGCGTCGCCAGTGAAGTCCGCAAATTGGCCAGGGCTCACAAGGTCACTGCCGAGCGAGATAGCGTCAGCCGCATGGCCCAGTGCATCACTTCATTGTCCGGTGACACGATCATTCTGGACACGGTCGAGCAGCTGCTCGTCAATTTGAAACGTAAAGGCGTCATGACCACCTCCGATCTCCTGTAGATGCAGGTCCGTTACCTCAAAGAAAAAAATGCTGACCAATCTAAATCGAAAAAGAACCTTCAGGCGTGAGTTTCGATCCATTCGGCGATTGTGACTGAAAGACTGACGCCATCCCCACCCATACTCTTCTTGAGTTCCGCAATGCCCATCCTTGCGACTTCGAAGCCGTTTCTTGGTGCTTGCGCCACCCTCCCCCCACTAGCCTTGCTTCACGGCCGCCGGCATCGCAACGCGAGTGCAGGCGAACAGCAGCATTCCAATCACGATCAAGACGCCCCCGCGCAGCCAGGTTTCCAGGCTTTGCTGGCTGAGCAATACCAGGCACGAGACGATAGCGAGTATGGGCACCCAGGTCGGAACCCGGAAGTGATCTTGTGCAACTTCGTCACGGCGCAGGATCAGTACCGCCAGGTTAGTGCTGAGGAAAACGAAAAGTAAAAGAAGCACCACGGTTTGTGCCAATGTGGCGAGCGTGCCTGTCAGTGTCAGTCCAATGGCTATCAGCGTGGTCGCGATAATGGCCACCCACGGAGTGCGCCGCTTGGGCAGTACTTTGCCCAGTACGTCGGGCAAGAGTCCGAGGCGGGCCATGCCGTAGGTGAGACGGCTGGCCATGATCATGGTCAACAGCGCGCCGTTGGCTACTGCTACCAGTGCGATGAACGCAAACACCCGAGGCGGAATATTCAGGCCTGACGCTCGAACCACTTCAAGCAGAGGTGCCGAGGTCGCAATCAACTTGTCCATGGGTAACACAGAAGATGCAGCCACTCCGACAGCCATGTAAATGACTCCGGCGGTTAATAACGCGGCAAACAACGCACGAGGGTAAACCTTGCGCACATCTCGAATTTCTTCGGCGAGATTGGCGGACGTTTCGAATCCTACGAAAGAGTAAAACGCGAGCAATGCGGCGCCCAGTACGGCCAGCGTCGGGCTGATTCCAGGCTTGAATTCCAGGGCGCGCCCAACGTCCGCTTCGCCGGTTCGGAAAAACCAGGCAGCGGCGACAACCACTAAAATCAGCCCCGACAGTTCAATGACTGTCATCACCAGATTGGCTCCCAAGGACTCCTTGATTCCCCTTGCATTGAGGAGCGCGATGACCAACAGGAACAGCAACGCAGCAATGTGAGGTGATACGCGGATGAACGTTGCCAGGTAGTCACCTGCGAATGCCAGCGACAAGCCTGCCGCGCTTGTCACAGCAGCAGACAGCATGCAAAAACCCACCAGAAAAGAAATGAGCGGTGACCTGAAGGCTTTTTCAGCGAAGACCGAAGCCGCGCCTGCGTGAGGATATTTGGTGACCAGCTCCGCGTAGGAGCCGGCAGTCAACATCGCGAAAAACAGGGCAACCAGCAACGGCACCCAGATCGCTCCGCCCACCTCTCCCGCAATCGTCCCGGCGAGGGCATACACTCCGGCGCCGAGAACATCGCCGAGGATGAAAAGAAAAAGCATCGGGCCGGTGACGGCTCGGCGCAGGGATGTCTTGGGTGTTGGGCTGGTCACATTCAATTTCCTGGCTGGAGGCTGCGAAATGCATCGACCGGGCTGGGCGCCAGGTGGGCATTCTCAAGCAATGGAAATTCTCGACTGAGCAAAGTTCATATATCTTGCTGGTGAGTCAGGCCAAATAAAAATAAAGCGAAGAGGCAACGTCTATGAGCACAACGCTGCGCCGTGTCGAGGTCGATTGCATTGCGGAGATCGTCTGGCAGCTGTGTGAATATCGCGGCAAACCAGAGGCCAGAGCTGCGGTCTTGCCGCTGGTCTCGCAGTTGGTTGGCGCAGAGTACGCGGCGTCGTTCATTTGGGATGAGCGGGCAAATCGTTCAACACGCCGTTGTTCGGTCAACATCGATGATCGGTGGCTTGATGCCTACGACAGCTACTTCCATGAGATCGACTTGGTTACGCCGGTATTGCGCTCCGTAGCACTAGCCACCCGCGTGGATCGAGTCATCCAGCGCAGCCATCTAGTGCACAGCGAATTTTATCGCGACTTTCTGCAGCCTGCGGGCATGCACCACGGGATCAACGTCTATTTCACTGATCAGGGGCGCGACCTCGGCGATTTCCGCCTGTGGCGCAGCCCCAACGATCGCCCTTTCGCCGAGCGTGAAGAGTGCATTCTCAATGAGTTGACCCCCTACTTTGTGAAGTCACTCGCGATGGGCTCCGCCTGCCAGGCAAAACTCTCCAAACGTGAGTCTGACGTGGCGAGGCTGGTCGCCAGCGGTGCGAGCGACAAGGAGGTTGCCCGTCAACTGGGTATTGCCTTCACGACTGTACGTACCCACCTGAACAGTGCAATGGACAAACTTGACTGCGCTAACCGTACGCAACTGTCCCGCTATTTTTGACATAACCGCACGGCCTCCTCAATTTTGAGGAGAGGCACCGAGCGCCAAGCTCGTTAAGTTAATTCGCACGGCACCTTCGCCGATGAATTCATGAGACGGGCCATGCAAGACTCTAAATCGATTAAAGGTGCCTTGGCGTCGGCAGAGGCCAGCACAATTTCGTTTGCGCCAGCAGACGATGCGCTGCACGAACTGACGGTTATCGATGCTGCCGCACGGGTAAGCTGTGGAACTGTCACCAGTCGCCAACTGGTCGAGACCTGTCTGCGGCGAATCAGCACCCACTCGCACCTCAACGCATTTATTTCTGTCGACGCCCAGAGCGCGCTCGCCAAAGCAGATGCTTACGACCAACGAATCGCCGCAGGTGAAGCCTGCCTGCCGTTAGGTGGCGTACCTCTTGCGATCAAGGACAATATTGCGGTCAAGGGCTTCAATACCACCGCCGGAACGCCCGCACTCAAGCATCACTACGCGGCCCGTAATGCCGCAATAATCGATCGACTGGAGGCGGCAGGCGCGATCGTCATTGGCAAGGCAAACATGCATGAGCTGGCGTACGGAACGTCGGGCTACAACACGGCCTACCATGTGCCCGGCATCGTGGGCGTGCGCAATGCCTATCATCCCGATTACATAGCGGGTGGTTCATCCTCCGGAAGTGCCAGCGCAGTGGGAGCCCGGCTAGTGCCGGCAGCACTGGGGACGGACACGGGCGGGTCGATGCGCCTGCCCTGCGCGCTTAACGGCTGCGTAGGCTTTCGCCCCAGCATGGGCCGTTACAGCACAGACGGTGTAGTCCCGGTATCGCCGACACGCGACACCCCAGGGCCGATGGCGCGCTGCGTGGAGGACGTGATTGTGCTCGATCAGATAATCACCGGCCTGCCACCGGCCCCCGTCCCCGCGCTTCAGGACATTCGATTGGGCAGGGTCGAGGAGTTTTGGACGGAGCTTTCGCCGGATGTAGCGTTCCGGGCCACAGAGGCTCTGACTCAACTGAAGCGAGCCGGCGTAACAATCGTTACGGTGTCCCTTCCGGAGATACTGGCGCTTAACGCAAAAGTCAGCATGCCGGTTGTGCTCTATGAGACATTCGATGCGCTGCAAGACTATCTGCAGCGCAGTGGCGCCGGCGTAACGCTTTCTAACCTGGTTGCAGAAATTTCCAGCACAGACGTCAAAGCGATTTTCGAACAGTTCATCTTGCCGAGGAAAGCGCCGGGCGGGAACGGGGACCTGGAAGACCTGGCTCCGGCCTATCGCTGGGCCATCGAGACTGGGCGTGCGCAGATGATTGCCGACTACCAGGCATTGATGAAGACACACCACTTGGACGCACTGGTATTTCCGACCACTCCAGATCTCGCCCTACCCAGCTCATTGGAAGCGACCAGCTTTGCTGCGTTCGCCCGCATGATCCGCAATACCGACCCTGGTGCAAACGCCGGGCTCCCCGGGATCAGCCTGCCCATCGGGCTCGCCGGCACGCCGTCCCTGCCCGTCGGCCTGGAAATCGACGGACTGCCCAACAGTGACGATCAGCTACTGGCTATCGCGCAGGCGCTGCAAAACGTTTTCGGTCGGGAAACGGCGCCAGCTGATTAATTCGAGACGACCATCTCAAGCGCATCAAGGCGAGCGAGCACTTTATGGATCTCGCCAACCACCTGCATCGTAGCGTCTTCGATCGATCCTTCATTACGGCATAGAACCCAGCCTTGATCGGTAACCGCTCGTTCGAACGCTTTGGTGCAGGCGACATGCTCTTCGAGCTTGTGAATCACGGTACTACCCAGCCCGCGCTGTCGGGCTGCGGCCCTCGCCCATGAAACCTCAGGTGCAGTAACCACCCCGACGTGCAGGTCGGGAACTCGCACGTTTCGCTCAAGGTTCAGCTGCAAAATCTCGGCAAATGGGACCATCCGGCGAAATGCCGCATCAGAGGGGTACCAGCGATCGATCAGGATGATGCTGTCTTGTGGCTGCTTGGCCAGCACATGCCGGGAGATCCAGGCACGGCTATCCGCCAGGCGCTCACACACCTGTAGCTCCAGGTCGCGGTCGGGATGTCTGACGAGCTTGTTCACCAGGGCCATGGTTTCGCCCCTGAACGGATCGCTTTTTTTCTCGCAAATCCGGATAACTTTTTTGTTGTCTGCCCTCAGTGCTTTTGTGACGGCCTCTAAAAGAGTGGTTTTGCCAGCGCCCTTGGGGCCATCCAGAGAAACAAACAGATGAACCCTATCGAAGATGGACATTAATCGCCGCCCTCAATGGGTTGTTTTTCCAACTCTCTCTGCCTGATGAGAGCTTGTGTGACCTGCTCAATGTAATCCAGTACCTCAGTCTGCACCGAATACTGGTACTGCTTGCGGCGGTTCTTGGAAATTATCCCATTGTTGCTCAAGCACATCATCACAAGGGTGGCCAAGTCGCTCCCGCGCACGTCGTAGGCGTCATTGACCGCACTCACTACCTTGTCGTAATTTTCAAGGAATATCGTTTCCTCACGAAGCTCAACTTCGAGTGCCCGCTGCGCCATTTCCAGAGTGAACCGAACCCCGGGAGTGGCATCCCAGTAGCGATAGATTGCGCAATCACCGGTAAAGGTAAACGAGTACTGACCCTGATCGATCCACCGCACATCCCAAAACTCTCGCGCCGGGCGGGAGAACTGCTGCAGCGTTTCCAGGTACTGGCGTTCCTCGCGTTTCATGGCGACAGAGACGGGAAGCAACAAGCCATTATCCAGTGCACCGGCGCGGCATAGTGTCTGGTGGATCAGAAAACGCGATAGGCGGCCGTTCCCATCCATGAATGGATGAAGGAAAACGAAGCCGAACGAGATGATTCCTGCAGCGATCAAAGGATCGATGCGCGCTGGTGCGTCATTCCCCAGAGCCATGAGTTGTTCCATCAGCTCACGGCACAGATCTGGTCCGGGGGGGACATAAGTGACGCCCGCAGCGCCTTGCAAGCCACTGGCTAAATGATTCTGCTCATGACGAAACCCCGCGGCCATGTCAAAGGGATTCGAAATAGTCGCATTCTGCAGGTGGACTAGGTAGTCCTCACTCAGTGGAATACCCTCGTGGGCCTGGCGAAGCAATTTGATGAATTTGCGCGCTTTGTCTTCACTAGGTGACTCCTTCTCTATCGCAAACGAATCCTGGGTTTCATGCAAGTACGCCCATTGGATAGCGCGATCCATCATCCCCGACGGCAGTCTTTGTATGAAGTCCTGTGCGCGGCCAAGAATATCGTGTTCGATGAGTGCGACAATCTCGGGAGTGCGCTCAACAGTGGCGCAATACGCGATCGTCCCGATGCCGTTGAATTCCACCCGCCAGCGAGAATTTCGCTCTCCCGCCATGGTCACGTACAGTTTTGGATCGAACAAAGGGACGAACGCGCCTCGCACGGGCGAATGCTGGCGCAGTTCTTCACCGGTAAAGGCTTCGCGTAAATAGCAGGCTTTGCGGATGTAGATACCGTTGGGGGCTCGTTCCAGTTCTGCTTCCAGAGTCGCGGCAGGGATTCGCGGCAGCGCCTGGGCGAGAATGGCAAGGTTGATACCTTCATGCTTGAGCGCGAATAATAGATGACCAAGCAGATCATCCGGGGCAGGTACTATATTTGAGGGTACGGCCAAGGTTTCCCCGATTCGCTGGATCCGGGTTACCGGCTGAACCTTTGCCGAGCGGGCCAAGGGGAAAGCGCAGAGCCGCAGAGAGTCCTGGAGCCAGGCATAACCAGCAGAGATCATGGGTAAATCCTTCATTTTTTGGTTTTGGCGCGCAATTTTCTTCACCGCACCAAGAAAATCTTAACTTTAGGCGATTATCCTGATTTTTTCTTAACTGACCAGCAAGAATGGCTGAATCAGGCTCTCACTACGATTGAGCTCGTTTCGACTACAATTTTTTGCCTGCAGGGTCGTTCAACAAAGATCCGCCCATTTTTCCATCGGAGCATCAACCATGGCTGATTCCGAAACCCGTCCCCCGC
This sequence comes from Pseudomonas sp. RIT-562, assembly GCF_026241895.1. Lineage (GTDB taxonomy): Bacteria > Pseudomonadota > Gammaproteobacteria > Pseudomonadales > Pseudomonadaceae > Aquipseudomonas > Aquipseudomonas mandelii_F. The sequence continues at coordinate 84,011 of NZ_JAPJIV010000006.1, forward strand.
TCCCTCCGTTCACCCGAGAGACAGCGCTGCTGAAGGTTCGCCTGGCCGAGGATGGCTGGAACAGCCGCGATGCGCAGAAAGTTTCCCTGGCCTATACCCCGGATACTCAATGGCGCAATCGAGTCGACTTCGCCAGCAACCGGGATGAAGCCGCGGCTTTCCTTACGCGTAAATGGAACAAGGAGCTGGAATATCGCCTGATCAAGGAGCTATGGGCGTTCACCGATAATCGAATTGCCGTGCGCTACGCCTACGAGTGGCACGACGATTCGGGGAACTGGTTCCGCTCCTACGGCAACGAGAACTGGGAATTCGCCGACAACGGCTTGATGGCGCATAGATTTGCCTGCATCAACGACATGCCGATCAAGGAATCGGAGCGCAAATTCCGTTGGCCGCTGGGGCGCCGGCCTGATGATCATCCTGGGCTGTCGGACCTGGGACTGTAGCGGCGCCACCCTCCAACAAAATCTACGCCCCCATCATCTTGAGTCCCCACAGCACGGCCATGCCTGCAGCCAATGTCAGCACCGTGCTGCGGGTTTTCCAGGCGATCCAGGCGGCAATCAAGGCCGCCGGAATCTGTGGGTTCTGCCAGACAAAATCACCCTGGCCACCGGGATACACCACGGCGGGCAAGACCAGCGACGCCAGCACGCTGGCAGGGACATACGCCAGGGCGCGACTCAGCAACGGAGGAATTCGCCAGCGGCCATACAGCTCGACGAAGGACAGTCGCATGATAAACGTCCCCAGGCCGACAGCCAGGAACATCCCCCACAAGGCCAGATCACTCATAGCGTTCACCCCCGGACTTCATCAGTCTTTTCGCGCGAATGCTTTCGATCAGCACCCCAGCGGCGACTCCGCCAATGGAAGCCGTGACCAACCCCAGGTTGTAAGGCAAGTTCACCGCCAACACCGCAATCAGCCCTCCTGCGGTCGCGGCCCCCAGCGTCGCCGCGCTGCGCACGTTGGGCACCAGAAGCGCGAGGAATGACAACGGCACGGCAAAGCTCAGCGACCACGTCTGCGGGATGCTTGCGCCCAGGTACACGCCGGCCAACACCGACAGTTGCCAGGTAAGCCACATGGCGACAGCCGTACCGGCGTAAAAATGCGGGGCAAATCGACCCAGTTCTCCGGATGAGAACTTGAGGCTGCACAAGGCATAGGATTGGTCCGACAGCATGTACGACACCGGCCACGTCCAGCGACGCGGCAAGTGGTGCAGGTAGGGCGCCAGCGATGCGCTGTACATGATGAAGCGCAGGTTGATGATCAAGGCGGTGGCGATAATCGCCGCCGGCAGGGCGCCGTTTTGCAGGAGCTGCAGTGCCACCAGCTGGGCTGACCCCGAGTAGAACAGCAATGTCATGCCAATGCTCATGCCGGGCGACATGCCCATTTCAATCGCCATGACCCCTGTCACCAGGCCAAATGGAATGACGCCCGGGGTCAGGGGGATGAGCGTTCTTACACCCTGCACAAACGCTTCGGTTCCTGTTCGGTATGTCATGTCGGCTCGGGTGCGTGTCAGAAGAAGTATGTTCAGTGCGATCAGGCTAGCTGAAAGCCATGGCGCAGCGGGTCCTTGTCATCGAACTGCTCAGCGACTTCTTGGGCAAAAAGAGGGAGCGTCGCTATTAGAAATGAACATGGCCGTTTTTCAGGCTGGTATTTCTAATCATTCGCTAATAACGCTTATTACCAAGCCTATCGCGACATTAACCGGTTGGCCAGCTGCGTCACGGCGGCTCGCGTTGCGAGACCGATTACGCGAACTGGGGCCGCTGCGCGCCCCAACGCAGGCTTCGCCAGCTGCTACAAAAATCAATGGCGCGGACCCTTGTAGCAGCTGCCGAAGGCTGCGTTCGCGTGCGCAGCAGGCGCTATTCCACACAACTGTATTTCGGCATTGAAACCCTGCCAGCAGCACGTAGCGGGTGCCGCCTTCCAGCAAGGCGCGATTTTTGACCGACGGCAGGTCGGAGCCGGTATTGGGCTCGGTCATGGCCACCGCGCCAATGGCCTCGCCTGCCGCCATTCTCGGCAGCCAGGTCTACTTTTGCAGCTCATTGCCGAAGTTCACCAGGTAGCCGGCAACGATGTCATTGTTCGCCTGACAATGCGCAGCGTTATCAGGTTCTACGCTCGCTCATGCAGGGTTTAGCTGACTGACCGCTAGTGCGTCCGAGTGAATAAGGCTGGTTGCCCGGCACACAGTCGCGGCTGCTGGGGTAGTCATTGATTTCGAATGTTGTTCCGGGCGTCGCCTGGGTATGGAGGAGGCGTAGGGTGGTTGGTATAAGGGGGAAGCGGGCCAGCGGTTGCTTGGGCCAAAACCATGATTCTGTTACGAGCTATAATGCGAGTTTCTCGCGTCAACTCAGCGAGAGTTAACCTCCACAGATCGGCTCTAGCACGAGCTGTCTCAGTCAAATATTCATCAAAGTACAAAACATTGATTGCATTATCTTCATGTCTGCCCAGTTCTTTCGCATACCCACGATGGACATCTAGGAAGAAATCCACAGTGGTCGACGTATTAATACTGTGTTGATAGTTCTTCAGGCTCTTTTCTGATTTGTTCGCCATTAATGTTACGACCTCACTGAATAAATAAGTCCTAGGGTCCTCACCTGTCTGAGATGCCATCGCCTTTATTCCTTTAGTGCCCCCCAGTTTGACGCTCACTTCATTAACTGCCATAGAAAAATCACTAAAACTGTTATATGATTCTAGTCTTCCAGTCTTGGCCACTAACTTGCTGAAAGCTTTTATTAGATGCCCCGTTGGATCCACCCTGTTGACTGGATCTCCTCCACAGTACGCATAAGCATTCACCCCCCCCTTCCCGAACGGACTCCAACTGTCCGGGCTGTTAAACCGCATCAACACGGGGTTGAATTGTCGATAGCCATTACCCAAATGATAATGCCCTGTCACCGGATCCGCCGGTTCGCCGTTGAAGCCGAGCAGGCTGAGCAAGCCGTTTCCCTGGGAACGGTGGCCGTAAGGCGCATAAGCGAGGGAACGCGGCGACGTTGCATCCAGCGCGCTCAACACCGAGCGTTGCTGATCAGTGCTGAGCACGGTTGTCTCTAACGTGCCGCCCTGGCGCTGTTGTTGCGCCAACAGTTGATCGCCATGTTGGAAGACTGAATGCTGCACCGAGCCCTGGATTTCGGTGGTCAGGCGGCTTTCCTGATAGAAGCGTTGGGTGCTTGCCAGCTCCGCTGGCGTGCAAACGGCCAGGCGATCCAGCGCGTCGTAGTGGTAGCAGCAGAGCGGCGTTTCACGAGTTGTTCGCATTAAGGGGCTCGCAGGAAGGTCTGTGGTTTCAGGTCCCTACTCTCGCTTAATTGACCAGCGCTGCCCACTAGCAGAACTGATAGTGCTGTCGCTTGAATTTGCGACATGGAGTTTGCTGCTGTTGATGGCATTTGCTGCGACACAGGCGCCCTTCCCTTTGCGCTAGTCTGTGCTGTCACCCAGTACAGTGGGCGTCGCAGCCGTGCCGGCCAGCAGGCCGCCGTCGATGTTGAGCTCACTGCCGGTCATGTACGTCGCTTCATCCGAGGCCAGTAGCAGTGCCAGCGCCGCCACCTCTTCGGGCATCCCGAACCTTTGCATTGGAGTGTCTCGAACCAGTGCCGCCATTCGTTCCTGACGGTCCTCGCCAGTGCCCAACATCGGCTCCCACATGGGTGTAAGGATGGCCGCTGGATGAATCGAGTTGCACCGGACTTTGAGTCCTTGCTCTGCGCAGTACAGTGCCACCGTCTTGGTGTGATTACGCACTGCGGCCTTGGACGACGCATAGGCCGCGGCGCCTGGAATGCCAACCAGGCCCGATCGAGAGGAGATGTTGATAATCGAGCCCGTGCCGTGATGGCGCATGGCGCGAATGGCGTACTTGCAACCCAGGAATACACCGTCAAGATTGGTCTGATGCACGGCGTGCCAGTCCTCCAGGCGCGCATGCTCCGGGTCATGCGGCACGGCGCCGTGCTCAAATCCGGTGATGCCCGCATTGTTCACCAGTACGTCAAGCCTGCCGTGCTCCTTGAGGATTTGCGCCGTCACTCGTTGCCAATCATCTTCGCGCCGTACATCAAGGCGCAGATAGCGGGCGCGATCACCGAGTGAGTCGGCAACGGATCTGCCGAGCTCATCGTTGATATCAGTGACGTAGACAAAACAATCCTCCTGCGCAAAGAGTCGCGCAATTGCTGCGCCAATCCCTTGGGCGGCCCCGGTCACGATCGCGATTCTGGATGTGAGTTTACTGGCCATGGTTGATGCAACAACTCCGTTGATTTCATGCGCATGAAGCGTGAAGCACTGCCCCGACTACCGGGGTTGGCTGGCAATGCGACCCCGAGTATAGACTGCCTCGGTAAACCGCCAGCGGGCGAAGTGTTCAGCGCATCCACGCACGCTGGAGGCGGGAGGTTAGATCAGCTTTGACACCATGGCGACGATGAAAAAGGTCGTAAGGGCGAATGCAGCACCGATGCTGAAAGGCAACAGGGAGGCCCGGGCCGCAGTTGGGGTAGGCCTGCTCATTTCTTCTGCCAGAGCAGCTACCTCTCGATGTAACTGTTCAATGCTGGCTTGATGCGTAGGTTTTGAGGGCATGGTGTCTCTTCCTTTTTGGGCCACGCTTAATCCTTTTGCGTGGATCTGTGTCAGGCAACCTAGGCTTCGAAACAAAAAAACTCAAGCTTCGTCGATGTACGACCGTACTGCCGTGAACTGTCACTCAAAACTTGGACCAGAGACTCGCAGCAGCCACGATGGCAGTCACAACCCCTGCTCCCACTGCAAACGGATACCAGAGCGCTTCCTGTTCAGTTTACTTTCTTCAGCCATAAACTTGCGGGTTTCGGCGGTGAATCTGCGTAATTCTACTTGTAGTTTATCGAGTTCCAGATTTTCGCGATCGTTTTGACGCATGGGCAATCCTTTCGGGTTTGAGCGGGCCATACAAGGGCTGCATTTTTCGACAGCCGATGAGCTCTGTTGCAACCGCTGTCCCATTACCGGCGTTGCACCCCAGTCCTGGCCTTGTACTATTTCCTTTCCATCCAAATCTGGATAGCAGTTGACTCCCGCTGGAATGTAGGAAAAGTCCGAAAACTGCGCAAGAAGTTGAGTCGACCAGTAGATTCTCAGGCCTATTGAAGCGCCAGCACCAGGGTGTTCCTGCCTCCCTGCTGCACCAGCAACCCGCGCGAGGCCAGGTCCACCAGGTTGTCCTGGTCAGGTTTGATCCAGTCAGCCCACTGCTGTCGCGGCGTATTGCCGAACATCACGCCACCATCAAGTTTGCGACTTCTACCGGTCAGAGTGGATAGAGAACGGTTCACGACAGATACCTCTTGGAATTCGCGCCGCCTGGCAGAAGGTGCGACGCACGGGTTTTATGAGGTATGCAGGTTAATCCCGGTTCCCGGCGATTGGCCCCACCCGAGTGGAGTGGGTAACGCATGTTCAGGCAATGTGATGAGAGGTGCGGGTCAGGCGATACAGGTGAACTAATCTTCTAATGGCCGGGCCTGGCGCTTTCGCGAACAGGGCCGTGCTTCTCTATCAGCCGCAACTCCAACGCACCCTTGCAGCAGTGGGGTTCACCATGAAAATCGCCATCGCCCCTATTACCCTGGTCCTGTCCGTGGCCTGCCTGAGCGCCAGCGCTGAGACCATAACGCCACTCAAAGGACAATCCCAGGAGATCATCCAGCAGGACATTAGCGCTTGCCAGTCTCAGGCTGGCAGTACCACCAGTTCCAGCACCTCGCCACAAACCGGAGGACGGGTTCGGGGCGCCGCTACCGGTGCCGTTGCGGGCGCCGCCGTGGCCGGTGCGCGCGAACGCCAGCACGATGAAATTTCTGATCGGGTAGACGACGACGTCAAACAACAATATCGCCAGAACAAGGCCAAGGATGCCGCAGTGGCGGGCGCTGTGGTGGGCGGTTCGCGGCAACGCCAGGACCGTCGTGAGGACCGCCGCAATACGCAACAGAGCACTGCGACGGCTGCATCCGCCTACAGCACTTGCATGCAGCAACGCGGCTATCAGGTAACGCCGTAGGAGCCTGGCTTGCCAGCGATGGCGTCCGCAAAATCGCCATCGCCGACAAGCCGGGCTCCTACGGATTTGCGCCAAGCCCATATGCCGCGTACACCCCAATCCCTGTAGGAGCCTGGCTTGCCAGCGATGGCGTCCGCAAAATCGCCATCGCCGGCAAGCCGGGCTCCTACGGATTTGTGCCAAACCCAAATCCCGCGTACACCCCAATCCCTGTAGGAGCCTGGCTTGCCAGCGATGACGTCCGCAAAATCGCCATCGCCGGCAAGCAGGGCTCCTACGGATTTGTGCCAAGCCAAAATCCCGCGTACACCCGGATCAACCGGCGCCGCAGCGGATTTTAATGCGGCGCCCGCGGGATGGTCTTCAGCAGGTCTTCCGGGCTGATATATCCCACCACCGGCTCGGCAACACTGCCAGGCAGTGGCAGGTCGAGGATGTGGCCCTTGATCTTGCCGATGACGTGCATTTCGCAAGGTTTGCAGTCGAACTTCAGCGTCAGCACCTCGTCGCCGTGCACCAGCTGCATCGGCGCGACCTTGGTGCGCACGCCGGTGACACCCTTGGCCTGTTTCGGACAGAGATTGAAGGAGAACCGCAGGCAGTGCTTGGTGATCATCACCGGCACTTCGCCGGTTTCTTCATGGGCTTCGAAGGCGGCGTCGATCAGCTTCACACCATGGCGGTGATAGAAGTCGCGGGCTTTCTGGTTGTAGACATTGGCCAGGAACGACAGATGCGACTCCGGGTACACCGGCGGCGGACTGGTTTCGGCCTTGCGGCTACCCCGTGGATGGGCTGCCAGGCGCGCCGCAGTCAACGCCTCGATCACGCCTCGGCGCAGGGTCTTGAGTTGCGAATTGGGGATGAAGAACGCCTGGGGCGCATCGAGTTTGATCGCTGTGGCGTAGTAGTCGGTGGTGCCCAGCTGACCCAACAGGTCACGCAGTTGCTCCAACGCCTGCTCCGGCTTGTTTGCCAGGCCGAATGGACCGTCCAGGGCCAGGCTGGCGCTGATGCCCTCCTCGCTCGTGGCGGTCAGCTGCAGACGTTGCTCATCCAGGCTTGCCAGCCAGGACAGGCCAATGCGCCGCTCGGCAGAGGTCTTCTGCAAGGCTTGCTGCCAGTCGTGGTCGAGGTTGCGGCTCAGAGGATGATTAGGGCGCAACTTGTGCATGCCTTCCGGCATCTCGTTGGGCTCGACTCGATAGCGATAACGCTTCTGGCCGTCTTCAAGAAACTCACCTTTGGGCTCGGCGATGTTGGCGCGAAAACCCACGACCTCGCGCTTGATTTGCACATTGAGGCCATCACCATTGGACAGCGGGTCCGTGGTCACCACCTGCAGATCCCGTTTGCCGACTTTCTCCACCACTCCCACCGGCAAACCGGTGAAGGTCGGCGAGTCGAAGGCGCCGATGTCGATCTTGCGGTCGGTAACAAAGTAGTCGGTGCTGCCACGGTGAAAGGTCTTGTCCGGGTCAGGCACAAAGAAGTGCGCGGTGCGGCCGCTGGATGCCCGGGCCAGGTCCGGACGATCTTCGAGCACGTCGTCCAGGCGCTGACGGTAGTAGGCCGTGATATTCTTCACGTAACCCACATCCTTGTAGCGGCCTTCGATCTTGAAGGAACGCACACCGGCTTCCACCAGCGCACGGATGTTCGCGCTCTGGTTGTTGTCCTTCATCGACAGCAGGTGTTTTTCGTAGGCCACTACCCGACCCTGGTCGTCTTTAAGGGTGTATGGCAAACGACAGGCCTGGGAGCAGTCGCCACGGTTGGCGCTGCGACCGTTCTGCGCATGGGAGATGTTGCACTGGCCTGAGAACGCCACGCACAACGCGCCGTGGATGAAGAACTCGATCGCCGCGTCGGTCTCGTCGGCGATTGCGCGAATTTCCTGCAGGTTCAGCTCCCGGGCCAGCACCAGCTGCGAGAAGCCTGCCTGGTCGAGGAATTTTGCCCGCGCCAGGGTGCGGATGTCGGTCTGGGTGCTGGCATGCAGCTCGATCGGCGGAATATCCAGCTCCATCACGCCCAGGTCCTGGACGATCAGCGCGTCGACCCCGGCGTCATACAACTGGTGGATCAGCTTGCGGGCTGGCTCCAGCTCGTTGTCGTGCAGAATCGTGTTGATCGTGGTGAACACCCGGGCGTGGTAACGACGGGCGAACTCGACCAATTGGGCGATTTCGCTCACCTCGTTGCAGGCGTTGTGGCGGGCGCCGAAGCTTGGGCCACCGATGTACACGGCATCGGCGCCATGCAGGATGGCTTCACGAGCGATGCTCACATCACGAGCGGGGCTGAGCAGTTCCAGCTGATGTTTGGGTAGGGACATGATTTTTTTATGGGTTGGTCACGGTCGAGGCAGGCATTGTAGCGGCCAATTGCGTGACGGGCACCCGTGGGCGACCGAATGGCGCCATTCCATGGCCGCCTTTCGTCACTGCGATCTTCAGGGTTGACGGCTGCTGACGGCCTCTGCGCCCTGCTGGAACATGGCGTCGAAGCGCGGTTTGTTGGCGGCGTAATACGCGGCCACCACTTGATCCGACGAACTCTGCCGGGCCTGCATCATCAGCGCCTCCAGGTCAGCCTTTGGCACCGAGTAATGGGCAAAGAAATACGCCACTTCCGGGTACTGCTGGCTGAAACCCTTGCGCGCCACGGCATGGATTTGCTCGGCGCCACCAAAGATCTGCTTCGGATCATCCAGGTAACGCAGCGGCCACTTGGAGAACATCCAGTGCGGACTCCACGCATTGACCAATGACCATTTATCGCGCTTGAGATTGCGATCCAACTCGTTGAGCATCCCGGTTTCCGAGGACGCCACCAGCTTGTAGCCCTCAAGCTTGTACTCCTCGATAGCTTTTACCGTGAGCTTGTATTGGCCGTTGCCCACCTCCGAGGTGAGGATCTTGCCCTCCAGCTTCGCCCTCACCTGCGGTTTGTTCAGGTCTTCCACGCTGGCCACTTCGCTCAACGGCACCGAACTCGGCACAGCCATGCCGATGCGCCCTTCATACAACACGCCAAGGTCTTCGAGCCGGTCCTTGTACTTGTCGTAGAACGCCTTGTGCGTGCTCGGCAGCCAGACCATCGGGATCAGGTCGATGTTGCCATTGGCCAGGGCCTGGAACTGAATGCCGATATCGGCCATGACCAGTTTCACCGGTTGTTTAAGGCGATCCTGTAATGCGGTGGTCGCCAGCTTGACGGTGATCTCGGTATCGGACCAGTTGACCCAGCCAATGCGCACCGGCGGCTGCTCGGCCGCCTGGGCCAGCGTCGCGCCGGTGGCGAGTACGACGCTGAGCAGCGTGGCGAACAGCGGTTTTTTATTCGGTGAATGAGTATTCATCAGGCGTCTTCCTATTGGGGAGTGATAGGCAGCGAAGTGAATCTTATCGGCGAGATTTACCGTGCGCAAGCAAAATGTACACCTATGTATTCGCTGTTGACACCTATGTACATTTATCCTAATTTCCAGCCAAAGAGCCCTGATGAGCCAACCCTGGAGCGCCTCCCGATGTCCAGCGATCCCTTGCTGCAACCGTACAAGATCAAGCACCTGACCCTGCGTAACCGGATCATGACCACCTCCCATGAGCCGGCTTATCCGGTAGACGGCATGCCCAAGGACCTGTATCGCGCCTATCACGTAGAGCGCGCCAAGGCTGGAGTCGCGCTGACCATGACCGCCGGTTCCGCAGCCGTGTCCCGGGACAGCCCGCCGGTGTTCAACAATGTGCTGGCCTACAAGGATGAGGTGGTCGGCTGGTTGAAAGACCTGACGGATGAATGCCATGAGCACGGCGCGGCGGTGATGATCCAGCTGACCCACCTGGGTCGCCGCACCCGTTGGGACAAGGCCGACTGGCTGCCGGTGGTGTCGCCGTCACACCGCCGCGAGGCGTCGCATCGCTCCTTCCCGAAAAAAATGGAAGAGTGGGACATCGAGCGGATCATCAAGGACTACGTCGACGCGGCGGAGCGCATGCACGCGGCCGGTATGGATGGGCTGGAGCTGCAGGCGTACGGGCACCTGATGGATCAGTTCTGGTCGCCGCTGACCAATGACCTCGACGGTCCGTATGGCGGTTCGCTGGAAAACCGCATGCGCTTCACCTTCGATGTCCTGCGCGGGATCCGCCAGCGAGTGGGGGAAAATTTCCTCCTGGGGGTGCGCTACACCGGTGATGAAGAACTGCCTGGTGGCTTCACTGCCAGCGAGGGCATGCAGGTCTCGCACATGCTCAAGGACAGCGGGCTGGTTGACTTCCTCAATGTCGTGCGCGGCCACATCGACACGGATGCCGGTCTCACCGACGTGATTCCGATTCAGGGCATGCGCAACTCGCCGCATCTGGATTTCGCTGGCGAAATTCGCTCCGCTACCGGCTTCCCGACTTTTCACGCAGCGAAAATCCCCGACGTGGCCACGGCGCGCTACGCCATCGCTTCGGGCAAAGTCGACATGGTCGGCATGACCCGGGCGCACATGACCGATCCGCATATCGTGCGCAAAATTATCGAGAAGCGCGAAGAGGACATCCGCCCATGCGTGGGCGCCAACTACTGCCTGGACCGCATCTACCAGGGCGGCGCCGCCTATTGCATTCATAACGCGGCGACCGGTCGCGAGACCACCATGCCCCATGACATTCCCAAGGCGACCATCAAGCGCCGGGTGGTCGTGGTGGGTAGCGGCCCGGCGGGACTGGAAGCCGCGCGAGTGGCCGCGGAACGTGGCCATGACGTGACTGTGCTGGAGGCGGCCGATCAGCCCGGCGGGCAGATTCGCCTGACTGCGCTGAGCGAGCGGCGCCGCGAGATGATCAGCATCATCGACTGGCGCATGGCGCAATGTGCGCGGCTGGGGGTCAAGTTTCATTTCAACACCTGGGCCGAAGCCGATACCGTGCTGGCCTTCGAGCCCGACGTGGTGATTGTCGCCACGGGCGGCCTGCCCCACACCGAGGTGTTGCGCGCGGGCAACGAACTGGTGGTCTCGACCTGGGACATCATCTCTGGCGATATCAAGCCCGGGCGCAACGTGCTGATCTTCGACGACGCCGGGGATCATGCCGCGCTGCAGGCCGCCGAGGTCATCGCCAGGAGCGGCGCAACCCTGGAAATCGTCACGCCGGACCGATCATTTGCGCCGGAAGTCATGGCCATGAACCTGGTGCCCTACATGCGCAGCCTGCAGGATCTGGACGTGACCTTTACCGTGACCTATCGAGTGGAGACAGTGGAGAAGCGTGATGGAACGCTGGTAGCGACTTTCGGCAGCGATTACGGGCAGGTGCACAAGCAGCGCGTGGTCGACCAGGTAGTCGTGAACCATGGCACCCTGCCCCTGGATGATCTGTACTTTGAGTTGCGACCACACTCGCGCAACGGTGGTGCGGTAGAGCAGCATGACCTGATAGCAGGCAACGCGCAGAACATCGTCACCCATCCCGATGGACGCTTCCAGCTGTTCCGCATCGGCGATGCAGTCGCTGCGCGCAACACCCACGCGGCAATCTACGACGCACTGCGGCTGGTGAAGGATATCTGACCGCGCAGGCAGTGGCGGCTGCTACATACCCCGGCGCGCGATCTGCGCGCCGGCTTCCACTGCCCGCCCCATCAGCGCGTCGATATCGTCATCGACCATGGATTGTAACGCTGCGGCCGTCACGCCCCGGTAGCCGAGCAAAGAATCGATCAGCTGTTGTGGATCATGCCGGGTGAGCATCTGCCCACCACCCACTACCACGCCTTGGGCAGCACGTTGCGCAATGGCCGGTGGAATGCCTGCGGCAATCGCCTGGCGGGTCAGCGCCAGTTGCAGCATGGCCGGGAAAGCCGGACCGGTCCCGGACAGCGCGCTGAGATAATCGATGCAGGCTTCGTCCGGTACGGCATCGGCGCTGCCGACGCACTCGAACAGACCTTGAATCCACTGGGCATCCTGTTCATCCAGGCTGGCAGTGCTGAACCACGGGGTGTACGCCTGGCGGATTTCCACCGCGGCATTTGGCATGGCCCGCACCACCGTCGCGGCCCCGGTCGCCGCGCTGATCGCAGCCGCTGACACACCCGCCATCAGGGAGATCACGGGTTTGCCGCGAGCATTGATCCGCAGTTCACGAAACTGTTCCGGACGGATCGACAGCATGACGATATCGCTCTGGTCGACCAATTGCTGGTTGTCCGCCAGCAGCCTGACGCCAGCCCCGACCCCACTGCCCCCGCTGCGATTGGAGAGCAACAGGCACTCAGGCTTGATGAAGTGCCGGTCGAGCAGCGCCTCGGCAATGGCACGCCCCAACCAACCGGTACCGCCAATAATGCCCAGGGTTCTACTCGTCATCGCTCGTGGCTCCCTCGAACGTTTCCACCAGCGGAACGAACACACCCGGTTCCGTCTGCGCGTAGCCGAAGGTGCCATAGAAGCGGTCCAGCTCGCGGCGCTTCGGCGCTTTGCCGGTGAACACGGCGACGTACTGCGCAATGCGCTTGAACCGCACCACGATGTCTTCAGTGGTTTTCATCGAGATGTAGCCGATTTGCGTCAGGTAGATCGTTCTCGCCCGCACGTCGGCGCCTTCGTCGTCGTAGCCGAATCGACGGAACATCGCTGCCAGGGCACTCATCCGCGTCTCATCGGCGAGCGCAATTTCTGCAGACACCTCGTCCGATTGCAGCGCCCAGCTGCGCACCGCGAACTCGAACTGCGAATCGAACAGTTGCGGGTTCAACCAGCACTTGAAGACGTTGAGAATCGCCTCGGAAATGCTCTCGGCGTAACTCTCGCACTGGTTGAGCATGCCGCCGGTATTCTTGTCCCGCCAACGGGTCAGGAGCGCTGCGAGCAGTTGCTCACGGTCCTCGTAGAACCAGTAGAAACTGGTGCGCGACAGATTCAGGCGCTTGGCCAGCGGCATCACCCGCACCGCGTCCACTCCCGACTCCTTGAGCGCGTCATAGGCGGCGTCCAGCCACACATCAACCGAGCCGCGCCAGCCGGAGTCCTGAGCCTTGGTTTTACTTCGTCCTGCCTGGGGCATGCGGGTGCGCCTTGTGTTGATCATTTCGGGTCACTGTACTCTGCACACAGGCGAAATGTACATGAGCGTACAGTTTAAAGACGCTCGCATCGAAAGGCGCAGGGTGTATCTGCCATGCATTTTTTGCCCTGGCCGGATGGTTTGATGATCTACTGATCAATCGAGCCCGCGCCGTGCACGGTTCACCATTGAGGTCTGGACCGCTATGCGTTTATCAGAATTTATCCTTGAGAACATCGAGCCCATAGTCCAGGAGTGGGAGAATTTCGCGCGGACCATGGACACCCCCGGCAAGCCCTTGGACACCGCAGCGCTACGTGACCACGCCGAGTTGATGCTGCGCACCATTGCCGCAGATTTACGCACCGAGCAATCTGCTCAAGAGCAAATCAACAAGTCCCAAGGCCACGGCGTATCCAAGGATAAAACCGCCGCCAAGACCCATGCAATGACCCGGTTGATGTCAGGGTTTACCATTGATCAGCTGGTGTCAGAGTTCCGCGCATTGCGGGCCAGTGTGATCCGCCACTGGATGCGTCAGGTCGAGGCCGGCGCACAGTTCCAGGCGCAAGACATGATTCGCTTCAACGAAGCCATCGACCAGGCGCTCTCGGAGTCGATCAACAGCTATGCCGAAGCTGTGCAGGCTTCGCGCAACGTGTTCCTGGGCATCCTCGGTCATGACCTGCGCACGCCATTGAGCGCGATTCTGCTGGGGGCCGATGTCTTACTGCGTATGGATGAACTGGGGGCTCGGCCGACCAAGATTGCTTCGCGGATATATTCCAGCGTCAAACGGGCCAGCCAGATTGTCGGAGATCTACTGGACTTCACCCGGTCACAGGTTGGCCCCGGCATTCCGGTAAAAAAAGTGGTGGTTGATATAAGTCCGATTTGCGAACGGATTGTCGATGAATCTCGCACCGTATATCCCGACACGGATATCCATTTGAATTCGGTTGGCCGCGCAATTGGTCATTTTGATGGGGATCGGCTGGAACAGGTATTTTCCAACCTGATCAACAACGCAGTTCAGCACGGTGATGGCCGCGATCCCGTGACCGTCACGCTGGAAGTTACGGCCGATAAATTGCTGTTCAGTGTGCACAATAGCGGCAGCGCCATTGCGCAAGACATCTTGCCGTTTATCTTCAATCCAATGGGACGTTACTCCCCCCAGTCTTCTATCGATCACGGGCCGTACTCCAGCCTGGGGCTTGGCCTGTTCATTGCTGACCAGATAGTAGGCGCCCATGGTGGCCGTATTGAAGTGTCTTCGGAAAACAAGGCGGGCACCAAGTTTGTCGTGGCCTTGCCCCTGAACTCCGCCGAGCCGGACCAACCGCCCGTCGACAGCCGTAAACTTGCGTCAGGCGGTAAATAACAAAAGCCCGCTTTCGCGGGCTTCTGCTGCAAGTTGAACGAGCTTGCGCGTCAGGCGCGAACCAGAATTACTTGGCCAGCCACGACTCGACTTTTTCAGAGCCGTATTTGGCTTTCCACTCTTTCAGGGTCTTGTGGTTGCCACCTTTGGTTTCCACAACTTCACCCGACTCAGGGTTTTTGTAGACCTTGACCTGGCGCGGCTTGCGCGTGCCGGTTTTGGCTTCGGCAGCAGGCGCACGACGACCGGCTTGCGGATCGAGCAGGTTGACGATGTCTTTCAAGCTGTAACCGTACTTGGCCAGCAAGGCGCGCAGTTTGGTTTCGAATTCAATTTCCTGCTTGAGGCCAGCATCACCTTTTAATGCTTCCAGCGCCTGGAGTTGTTCTGCCAGGTGTTTTTCCAGTTGGCGAAATTCTGCGAGTTTGGACATGGGAGATCTCTACGTGATGAGTGTCCTAACATTACACCAAAAAACACAGTTTGAATTAGTAGGATGCGGACTTAGTTGTCATTTCGAGAAAATTTGAATCCCCCAGGCACCCCGCGGTCATTTATTCAGAGAGCAGGAAGACGCCAAAGCAGCGGAGGAATTTATGAGCCTTGTAATGACAATCTTCAGCATGATCGCCTCCTGGATGGCGATAGCGGCCGCCATGTTGTGGGGAATGTTAAGAATTGCGCGCCGACATCTAACGACGGAGACCTGCACCGATGAAGCTGACCACTCCGGACGGTCGCTACTTCGTGGTCAAAGACCAGCTGTGGCGATGTACCGACCCGTCCCTGGCCGTTGATGAGCGGCAACTCCTGGTCAACGAGTTGATGAATGCACGACGGGAGGTCAAGGCTGCCAAGGCCAGTGGCGATGTCGCACAATTGAAACGCGCGCGCATCAATGTCAACTCGGCCAAAGTCGCACTTGGCGAACGTGGGCCGGTCTGGTGGGACGATGGCAGCCCTGACTACAACCGATTTAAAGTTGCCAATACGCCCTATGCTCAGTGGTACCTGGCGGCTGCTACCTGAATATTTATGAAAAGAACTCCGTAAACAGTAAATGACGACTAGCCAGATACTTCGTCGAACTGATGCTCCCGGCAAATCAGCTCCACCTCAACTGCCTCCAGCGGTTCATCCGTCAACTTGCAGAACGCTCCGCTCGCTGATGACTGATGGAAGCGGCAGGTGCGGCACAAGCCGAAACCGGGTACGTCCTCCCCCCGCTGGATAGTGCGCAGCAGCTCCAGCAGCAGCCCCTCCAGATCGCCCGCGCGGGCGCCCATTCTTTGTGCGGCGGCTACCAGAAAGTCGGGTGGCATCACCGCATCGATCAGCTCTCGTGCACTGGCAGTCAGCTGCAAATGCACGCTGCGCTTGTCCCGCACGTCCTGCACTTTGATCAGGAAGCCCTTGGCTTCCAGCGCCTTCAACGATTGCGACACTGTGCCTTTGGTCAGCCCCAGGTACTCAGTGACCGCTAATGGCGTGTTGGAATAACGATTGCAGCGCGCCAGGTACATCAGCGCGCTGAGCTGGATCGGTTGCAGATCGGCGAGCAAGGGATGCTCGCGGAACCACACGCGAGTCAGGCTTGAGAGTCGTTCCAACAGATCAAATAACACAGTCACATCCGGATCAATAGGGTCGATAGATAGTATCGAATAACTACTATATTGACAAACGGCGTCCATCCTTTAGGCTATTGGTATCGACTCAATACCATTAACCGTAAGGAGCCATCATGAAAAACGCACTCGCCTTCACCCTCGGCGCCCTCCTCGCTTCGCAAGCCTGGGCCCACGAAGCCAACCACATCCACAGCACCACCGGCAAAACCGACGCCGCGTTTGACCTGGTGAGTACAAGGGTCTTCAAGGAAGGCAACAACCTGGTATTCGAGCAGCTAGTTGATGGCAAAGCCGGGAGCCGCGTGCCCAGCGCCAAGGGTTCGTTCGCGGGGGCAGAAGTGTATAGCTATGTCTGGCCGACCAATCTCGACAGCGGCGTAGTCGGCTTCGAGGCCAATTCCGGCATTCTCGCCCTTGCCCTCACTTCGCACCCTGACTTCGATGACACCCCGCAGGCGGACGAAAACCAGGACGGCAAAAAAGACAATGACGGTGGCCTGTGGCACTCCCACTGGGTGGTCTTGAGCAAGGATGAAAGCTGCGGCCCAGGCGGTCTCAAGGTGCGAGACATTCCCAAGGATGCCAAACCGAAGCTGCCAGCGACCTGGCCCGGTGCGCCTATCTACATCGACTCCCCGGGCTACAAGCTCAGCGTCGAAAAAAACGCCGCGCAGATCCGCGTACCGTTGGCGGCAGTCGGCTATGCGCAAAGCTTCAATTTCGATGGCGTGACCGCGGCCCTCAAGGTCAATGCCGATCTGCACAGCCCGTTGCTGTGCGTCAGCAGTGTGTATGACATTGCCTCGGGCGACTTGTCGTTGCCCGGCACCTGGAAACTCGAGGAGAGCAAGTAATGAGCATTAAAGTATTCGACACCCACGTGCGGACCAAAACCGGTCATTACCTGCATTTTGATGTGCTGATTGAAGGTAACGACACCGACAAAGCCAAGGCTCACGCCCGGGAATACCTGCTGGAAAAAGGCTTGAATGACGAGGACATTGCCCAGAGCGAGTGCCGTTTTTGTCACGTTGAGCCCGGTAACCCGGAGGTCGCCCAGGCGATCAGTCGGCAGGGTTACTACATCCTTGAACTGCAAGGCTGCAAGGAGGTTTGAGATGGAGAGCTATCAGCCACTGAACTGTGATCTGCACGACTTTCTGGAAATCGCCTGCATGCGCGGCTATCTGCTGGACGTCGAGTTGATCGACGGCCAGCGGCTGATCGCCCGTGCCGTGACGACACGCACCAGCGATACCAAGGAAGAATTCATGGTTTTCGAGCAGGACGGTCGCCAATGGGAGTTGCGCCTGGATCAACTGGCGGCAATCACGCCGCTGGATGACAACGCCGACTTCCGCCGGATCGCGTTCAACGAAATTGCCTGCAGATTTTGAGGAATCGCCATTCGCGACGATTGAATTTTTGCCTTGGAACCCCTGGGGCCGCTTCGCGCCCCAACGCAGGCTTCGCCAGCTGCTACAAAAACCAGCGCCGACGAACGTGTAGCAGCTGCCGAAGGCTGCGTTCGCCTGCGCAGCAGGCGCTGTTTCAGGCGATAAAATTTCTGCCTTGGAAACCCTAGGGCCGCTTCGCGCCCCAACGCAGGCTTCGCCAGCTGCTACAAAAATCTGCGCTACCTTGTAGCAGCTGCCGAAGGCTGCGTTCGCCTGCGAAGCAGGCGCTATTTCAGTCGATTGAATTTTTGCCTGGAAACCCTGGGGCCGCTTCGCGCCCCAACGCAGGCTTCGCCAGCTGCTACAAAAATCTGCGTCTACCTTGTAGCAGCTGCCGAAGGCTGCGTCCGCCTGCGCAGCAGGCGCTATTCCAGGCGATTGAATTTTTGCCTTGGAAACCCTAGGGCCGCTTCGCGCCCCAACGCAGGCTTCGCCAGCTGCTACAAAAATCTACGCCGACCGTGTAGCCGCCGTCCACATCATGCCGTGCAGGCACTAAACTGCGGCTTTCAGGTCTCACTAATCGAATACGTATCCATGCACCAATTGAGTACGGTACACGGCAGCTGTCGATAGCCGTATAAGGGAAATGCATGCTCGGACGCAAACAGCCTCGGCCCTCGGCTAATGGCGCCATTGAGAAGCCCCCCTCGAAAACCCGGCGGGCGGGTGCTACTTTCCGGCTCATTGTGAGCTTCATGCTCCTGGTGATCGTGGCGTTTCTGGCAGTGGAAGGCTGGCGCACCTGGCGTGACTATCACGCAGCCTTTGCCGCAGCCAGGGACTCGGTGACCAACCTGGCCAGGGCTACGGCCCAACACGCCGAAGATGCAATCCGTCAGGTCGACATCCTCACTGCAGCCCTCGGTGAGCGGGTGGAAGGTGACGGCATACACACTATCAACGTGCCGCGGATTCACCGACTGCTGGTCCAGCAATCAAAGATCATGCCGCAGTTGCACGGGCTATTTATCTACGGGGCGGACGGCCAGTGGATCGTCACCGACAAGGAAGTGACGCCCGAAACCGCGAACAACGCCGATCGCGATTACTTCGAATATCACCGCACCCATACGGATCGTGGCGTGCGCATCGGTGAAGTGGTCAGGAGCCGGTCCACCGACGACTTGATCATTCCCATCTCTCGCCGGCTGAACTACCCCGATGGCTCATTCGCCGGCGTTTTGCTGGGCACGATCAAGGTCAGTTATTTCGTGGATTACTACGGCGACTTCAAGATCGACGACAAGGGCGCGCTGGTGCTCGCAATGCGCAGCGGGACTATCCTGGTGCGCCGTCCGTTCATTGCCTCGGTCGTCGGCAAGAGCCTGGCCAACAGCGAGATCTTCAAGGGTTACCTGCCCAATTCCAATGAAGGCATCGCCGAAGTCAAAGCCGTGGTCGATGACACGGAGCGCCTCTATGCTTACCGCGCGTTGACCACCTACCCCCTGGTAGTGGAGGCCGGACTGTCGCGCGATTCGATCACCGCAGCATGGCGCCGGGACCTGTTGAAGACCGGCTGGGTGCTGCTGTGCCTGATTGGCGTGCTGGGCACTTTTGGCCTGATCGTCCTCAACCAGCTGCGTCAGCGAATGGTCATGGAAAGAGAGCTGCGACACGCCCACCAGGCCATGCGCGACATGGCGCTGACGGACAGCCTCACTGGCCTCGGCAACCGTCGACGCCTGGACACCGCACTGATCGACGAACTCCGCCTGGCCCGGCGCCAGGGCTCCTGGCTGTCGTTGATCATGCTCGACGTCGATTACTTCAAACGCTACAACGACCGCTATGGCCACGCCGGCGGCGATGACTGCCTGAGTGCCGTAGGTACGGCGATCCAGCAGGCGGTCAAGCGCCCTGGAGACTTGGCCGTCAGGTACGGCGGCGAAGAATTTACCGTTTTGCTACCCAACACTGATAGCGCCGGAGCCAAGCAGGTGACCGAGGATATTCTGCAAACGATACGGGCACTCGACATCGAGCATCTGGAGCATCCGCTGGGCAGAGTCACCGCAAGCGCAGGCATCACCAGCTGCCAGCCAAGCGTCGAAGACGTGACGCCGGCGGCGCTGTTGAAGGCGGCCGACACTCAGCTGTACACCGCCAAGCAACAGGGTAGAAATCGCTGGTGCTGTGCTGACGAGCCGGTATGTTGACCTTATCAAAACAACCTTTACCCAGGAGTCAGTCATGATCTTCAGCCACCGCATGCTGCTGGCCAGCGCCGGCTTGAGCTTGTTAGCAGTCGCCGCTCACGCCTCGTCCCAGGAAGGTCCCTCATTCAAGTGCAGCGGACAAACCCAGGGCTCGATCGAGGACTTGATCTGCCACAACCCTGACTTGGCAACCCAGGATCGCAATCTGGCCGCCACTTACGACGCCGCGCTGAAGAAAGCCGGCAGCCGCGCCAAATCCCTCAAAGCCGAGCAGCGCGGCTGGATCAAGGGTCGCGACGAGTGTTGGAAGTCGGACGACAAACAGGCCTGCGTGCAGGACGCTTACCGCCAACGGCTGGTCGAGTTGCAGGCGGGTTATGGGCTGGTGAAAGGCACGGGGCCGGTGACCTTCGACTGTGGCCAAGATGGCAGCCTCGATGCGACGTTTTTCCAGACCGAACCGGCTTCGATGCTGGGCACTTACAAAGGGCAGCAATCGTTGCTGCTAATCGCGCAATCAGGCAGCGGTGCGCGATACCAGGGGGCCAACGAAAGTTTCTGGGAGCATCAGGGTGAAGCGCGGGTGACCTGGGGTTACGGGGCGAAAGAACTGACCTGCAAGAAAACAAGCGGCTGAATTAATCAAGCCCCGCATGGCCGCAGGGCTTGATCGCAATCAAACGGCATCAGGATTTACGTCCGCCGCCGCCGTGACTCTGTTGTCCTCCTTTTTTGCCTGCTTCAGAGGCTTTTTGGGGATCATCGGCAAAGTTGCCGCCGCGACCACTGCCTTGTCCGCCGCCGGTCGACTTACCGGCCTCACCGGACTGGCGTCCGCCCGAAGCCTGGCCGCCTTTCTTGCCGGCTTCCGAGGCTTTATCCCGGTCATTTGCGAAGTTGCCGGGTTTGTCACTTCCGCTGTTAGCCATCTCTGCATACCTCTTATTGTGGGTTACGAGCGCCAGGGCTCGTATAGTTCCGAGGCCAGGGAAATTCGAAAGTTTGAATGAATATGCCTGCTTCACGACGAACGGAACCGGGCCTATAGTTTCTAAATCCGGGTGAACCGCTGGGGGCACGACGGGATTGCGACCGGAGGAAATCCGATGACCGAACACATCATTCATTTTCACTGCCAGATCGACCAGTCGACCACGGAGCGCTTTCGCGATTGCTGCCTGGAGGCCATCGAACAGGGCGCCACTTCCCTGCTCCTTAACCTGTCGACCAGCGGCGGCAGCACCAACTTCGGTTTCACCCTGTATACCTTCCTCAAGTCGCTGCCCGTACCGCTTTGCGCGATCAACGCCGGCAACATCGAATCCATGGGCATCATCATGTTCCTGGCGGCGGACCGGCGGATCACTTCACCGCATTCGCGCTTCCTGATTCATCCCATGAACTGGTATTTCAGCCAGAGCTCGGTAGACCACCAGCGTTTACGCGAGTACCTGTCGAGCCTCGATAACGACCTGGCGCGCTACGTGCAGATCTACGCGCTGGAGACCGCCAATGCCGATACCAAGCTGGACATCTTCCACTGCCTGTCGGCCGAGGAAAAAGTCATCGCCGCCCATGAGTCCCTGGCCTACGGCATCGCTCATGAGATGCGGCAAGTGGTGTTCGCCGAAGACATCAAGCATTGGAAGGTCAG
This sequence comes from Pseudomonas sp. RIT-562, assembly GCF_026241895.1. Classification (GTDB taxonomy): domain Bacteria; phylum Pseudomonadota; class Gammaproteobacteria; order Pseudomonadales; family Pseudomonadaceae; genus Aquipseudomonas; species Aquipseudomonas mandelii_F. The sequence goes on from NZ_JAPJIV010000006.1 coordinate 105,466, forward strand.
TGGTGGGTGAGCCAAGCGCAATGTTGAACAGTTTTCGCCAGCGCGCTCGCGCCTACAGCGAAGCTTCTGCCAGCAGATGATCGACCACGGCCGCCAGCGCCGCATTGGCATCCGCGCCTTGGTGCAAGGCTTGCGTATAGACCACGCGCTGGCGTTCGGCGCTGGTGCCCTGCTCGAGAATACGCCGAGCCTGGGTGAAGACATCGGGCATCAGCAACTGCTGCGCCGCATCGCCGTACAGCTGCTCGGCCCTGAACAGCCATTGCTCGGCAGAGAACGTCCGATCGAAGCCTTCCACAATGAACGCCCCACGAACTCCCGAGCGCTTGGCCCGCCAACGGTTTTCCTGCGCCACCCGACGCGAGGTGGGTGAATAGCTGGCGCCGGGGTTCGCCTGCTCAATGGCGCAGGCGACCAGCAGGCGGAACAAGGCGGCAATGCACAAGCTGTGTTCCAGCTGCGGGCAGGCATCGGTCATGCGCAGTTCCAGCGTTGGATACCGGGTGGCCGGCCGTACGCCCCACCAGCATTCGCTGGCCTGGCGAATCGAGCCATTGCCCATTAGCCATTCGACGTAGGTTTTGTAAGCCTGCTCGTCTTCGAGATATTCGGGTATGCCCATCCGCGGCCACTCATCGCATGCGGTCTGGCGATAACTCATGAAGCCACTGTCGGCGCCCTCTGCAAAAGGTGAGGAACAACTCAACGCCAGCAACAAAGGAGTCCAGGGCAAGATCTCATTCATGACCTGGATGCGATCCACCGCAGCCGGCACTTCGACGTGGACATGCAGCCCCGACCACAGGCTGCGCCGGGCGACCAGTTGAAAGTCTTCGAACAACTGGTTGAAGTGCGGCAGTACCGTGGCCTGTTGCGCTCGCCAATCCGCCAGCGGATGACTGCCGGTGCTGAGCAGCCCCAGGCCAAAAGGCTCCAGGGCGCTGCGCAGCTTGCTTCTGGCATCTGTTAAATAGTCAGCGGCCTGGGCCAGGCCCGTGAAGATCGGCGACGCCACTTCGATTTGCCCCTGGAACATTTCATAGGCAAAACAATCGCCCAGGGCTGTCCGGCACTCCTCGACGGCCTGCGCCGGTGGCTGTCCCGCCATGCATCGAGTTTGCAGGTCGGTGATGAAGTATTCCTCTTCGATCCCGAACCTGATTTGGCTGTTCATCGAGCCTCCCTGCGTGCCGGGTCTTACCCCAAAGCCGTATCAAGAAACATCATGACCCCAAAGCCCATCATCAAGCCAAGCGTGGCCGGTGTTTCATGACCGTTGCGGTGAGTTTCGGGAATCACCTCATGCGACACCACGAATATCATCGCCCCGGCGGCCAACCCCAAGGCAACGGGATAGCCCAGGGCAAATGCCGAGGACACCCCCAGGCCGATGATCGCACCCAGTGGTTCCATCAGACCGGAACCAATCGCCACCAATGCCGATTTGAAAGCCGAGATCCCGGTGACCCGCAGCGCCAGCGCGATGGCAAGCCCTTCGGGAATATCCTGGATCGCGATGGCAGTGGTCAGGGGCAACCCGACCTTCATATCAGCGTCGGCGAAACTGACGCCGATGGCCATGCCCTCTGGCAAGTTGTGCAAAGTGATGGCGAGCACAAACAGCCATACCCGATTCAGACGTTCGACCTCGGGGCCGCGCCTGCCACTCTCCTGGTGTTCGTGGGGGACAAAACGATCCAATCCGACCATCAAGGCCACGCCGAGCGCCATGCCCAGCACGACCACCGCCGCAGACGCCAGTTTGTTCTCGGTGATGCCCTGGGCCGCAGCAATGCCGGGCAGGATCAGCGAGAAGGAACTGGCCGCCAGCATCATTCCTGCAGCAAAACCAAGCATGATGTCCTGGGTGCGCACGGCTACGTCACGCAGCACCAACGCCAGCAAGGCGCCCAGCGCCGTGGCCGCGAACCCGGCGGTACCGCCCAGCATGGCGTAGTGCAGCACATTGGAGTCGGCCTCGGTCAGTGCGCTGTAGCCACTGAACAGCAGCAGGCAGGTCACGACGATCAACGTCAACCAGAACAACAGGCCCGACCAACTGCTGTTGCGGGCCAGTTCCAGCCAGGATCGCGAAGAACCGGTGCTCGACGAGACGGGATCGGACATGGAAACTCCTATCGATGGTTGGCCCGCTTATTGGGCGCCCGGGAGCCGCCCGGTAGCAACTGTTTTGAGATGCGCAGCGCTTCCAATTCGAAGGACCGCGCCGTTGCGTCGAACAGATCGGCCAGAATTTCAGCGGGATCGAGCGCCATGCGCCTGGATTTTGCATTCATTGTATTTACCCTCGGTCTTTTATAAAAAACGCCGCACGCCGTCTGGCATGCGGCGTCAACATCAAGCATCGTTGGTCGGTTGCCCGCCGGAACCAAGGTCAGCACCCGTCACCGGATCGCTGTCGGGGTCCGACATGGTGCGCGCCTTCATGTCCATGAGCAGCGCTTCATCCTCGGCACTCAACTCGACACTGGCCGTGCCGTCGCCGCCATCCACGGCGGGCGTCGGTTCTTCCACGTATTCCCACTCGTCACCCTGGTTCCATGGCCCGCGAGTGCTCTCGGCACCCTGGGACATGTTGAAGTAGACGTTGGTGAATTCCGGCATGCCGGGCAGCTTGCCTTGGGGAAAGTTGGGCTGGATCGAGTGCAGGGCTTTTTCAAAGGACAGCTGGTGAGCGATCTCCCGGGTCATGAGAAAACCCAGTGCCTCCTTCACGCCAGGGTCGTCCGTCACGTTCATTAAACGTTCGTAGACGATCTTGGCCCGGGCTTCCGCCGCAATGTTGGAGCGCATGTCAGCGGTGGGCTCGCCGATGGTGTCGACATAGGCCGCCGACCACGGCACGCCAGCCGAGTTGGTCAGTGGCGCGCCGGCACCGTACAGCAGGCTGGTGATGTGCGAGTCGTTACCGGCGCCATTAATGGCGCGATACAGCTCGCCCTCTTCTTCCACGCCCTCTGCCAATCGTCCCTTGGCGCCCTTGTTGAGCATCACGATGATCGAACCGACGATTTCCAGGTGGCTGAGCTCTTCGGTAGCGATGTCCATCAGCAGGTCCTTCCTGCCTGGATCCTCCTCGGCCAACGCCTGGGTGAAGTAGCGCGACGCAGCCGCCAACTCACCCTGGGCTCCACCAAATTGTTCGAGTAAGAGATTGGCCAAACCCGGATTGGGTTGGGCTACACGCACGGTGTATTGAAGTCGTTTGTTATGTAGAAACATGACAATTCTCCTCAGGCCTTCAAGGCGCCGCTACTCATCCGGAGGTTCACCGAATGCGCCGCCCACAGTTATCTGAAGCAATCGCCAGCGGGATAATTTGATAAAGATTGGAGGCTGGCGACCGGCGGCAAATATTCACAAAATTGCTGCCAGTCGTCGGTATGCGCTCAACTCAATACAAACTTTCAAACGCCCCTCTAATCTATTTGCAGCACCCGCTAAAGACCCAACCATGGACGAACCATGACGGCACATCACAACTCCAGGATTGCGTTGCTCACAGGTGGCCTGGTGATTGCCATGGTCGGCGTTCTGTCCTTTCAATTGATTCACTGGCAAGTCGCCGACAGCCGGAAAAAAGCCGCGCTGTGCGAAGACGCCAAACAGGCGATGAAGAACCTGGAGATCCGTGCGCGAGCGTTAGCCTCCGGATTGACCGTCGAGGCTTATGCCAAGGCTGAAGCGGACGAAGTGGCGGCGCTGATCGAGCAGCTTGATGCTGCGCACAATGATGCCGAGGTCGATGCGGTGATCGACGCCCACGCTGCAGCGCTGGAGGCCAAGGGTGCGGCGATTGACGCGCAGGTGGGGACCGGGGGCGATCAGACGTTCCTGGAACAGCGGATGGTGCGGCAGCGCATCCCGGTCGACGTCAAACAGGAATTACGCCGCGCCGCCAAAGCCGTCAGCGACGCGTGCCACTGAACAGTTTTACTGGATGAGTTCATCGCACTGCGTCAACGCTGGCAGGCAGCGCCGCGGCACTCAAGGCTTGTCCCAGCGACGCCAGGTACTCGCCAAATCCGCCCCGGCATTTGTAATCCTTGCGCGCGCTGGTCACCACCGGGTTCGACGCGGTCCATACGATCCGCGCACTGATGCGTTCGAGGTCGGCCACCAGATGCACATCCTCATGGGCCGCCAGGTGTTGAAAGCCACCGGCATTTTTATAAGCGGCGGCACTCAGGCCCAGGTTCGCACCGTGGATATGCCGGTGATTTTCGATGAACTGGTAATGCTCCAGGTAGCGGGCGCGAACACCCTCCCCGTGCTCACTCCAGCTGTCCACTTCGACCGTACCGCAGACGGCGTCAGCCATGCAGTCGAGTTGTCGGGCGAGCCAGTCGGCGGGAACCACCGTATCGGCATCGGTGAACGCCAGCCACTGCACCCCCGCCTCAAGCAACTCTTCGGCCCCAGTCGCCCGTGCCTTGCCGACATTCCTGAAGCAGACATCGAGCGTCGGCACATCCATGGCCCGCACGCAGCTGCCGGTATCATCCGAACAGTCGTCCAGCACCACCAGCACGCTGACCTCACGGCCGCGCAACTTTGGATGCCGCGCGGCGACCAGGATGGACTCCAGGCACGCGCTGATGTGTTGTTGTTCATTGTGGGCGGGTATCACAACACCGATCATTGGCGTTCCCTCGGATGAGCGAAGTGTAAGGTCTGCAGTTATCGACACTTCGCGTCATCAGAAGGTTTAAAGAATGTATTTGCTCAGGGCAGCGGCCCCGGTTGAGGCTCGGTTTCCGGCCGATCGTGCACCCACTGCCAGAACAATTGATACCCGACCGCCAGCACCACCGGCCCGATGAACAGGCCGATGATCCCGTTGGACACCATGCCGCCCAGGGCACCGATGAGTATCACCGGCATCGGCACATCGACACCGCGGCCCAGCAATAAAGGCTTGAGCACGTTATCCACCAGCCCGGCGACGAACACGTAAATGGCGAAGATGATGGTGCCGGTGGTCGCGCCCTCGGTGGCCAACACGAAGGCAATCACCGGCAGCGTGATCAAACTTACGGGCAACTGCATGATGCCCAGCAGCAGTACTGCCAGCGCCAGCAGGCCTGCACCGGGCACGCCCTTGAACACAAACCCCAGGCCTACCAGCAGCATCTGGATAAAAGCAATGCCCACCACCCCAAGGGCTACCGCGCGAATGGTCGCCGTGCACAGCTCGGCAATTTTCGGCCCCCGCACCGGGCCGCTGAGCCGCGAGGCGATCTGCACCGCACTGCGGCTGCCGCCTTCGCCGTGGGCCATGAAAATGCCGGCGATGATCAGGGCGAAGATGAACATCAGGAAGCCCATGCCGACGCCGGCGAGTTTGCTCAACAAGCCCAGGCTGAAGTGCCTGATCTGCGGAATGTATTTGGCCGTGAGGTCAGGCAGGTCGGTGGAGGCCTGCAACCAGAAGGCGGAAAGAGGCTTGCCGATCACCGGCCAGTCCGCCACCGAGGCATTCGGCGGTGGCACGTGCAACCCGCCGTCCTTGACCAGCACCATCGCCTTCTCGACAGAATCGGCAATCGAGGTGCCCAGCAGGTAGATCGGCACCATGAGCAACACGATCGCCACCAGCACGATAAACGTCGCGACGTGCCCGGCCTTGTGCCCGCCTTTGCGCATCAGCCGGGTTTGCAGCGGGTACAACGTGATCGCCAGGATCAACGACCACAACATCAGGTCGCGGAACGGGCGGAAGATCTCAAAGCAGAACAGCACCAGGACGGTGATCAGGCCTGCACGGATCAACACGTCGAGCAGGGTGCGGGTCAACGCCTTGTCGTTAAACGGGGTGGGCACCATGGGTGGCTCCATGCGGGTGGCGAAGGTCGTTCGCTCAGCATAGACGCTCGATAGAGGGTTGGAGATGGGCTGGCGATGGTCGAGTGCGATCACACCTGACGCTCCGCGCCGTCCCGGGGATTTTCGCGAGCAGGCTCGCTCCTACAGGGGTGGGGGCTTATCATGGTGCCTTACCACCCTTGCCTCCTATGAGCACCTGCATGACTTTCGATTTTGATCAGGTCCACGACCGCCACGCCACCGGCAGTACCAAATGGAGCCGCTACCCCGACGATGTGTTGCCGATGTGGGTCGCCGACATGGATTTCGCCGCACCACCGGTGGTCATCCAGGCCCTGCAAAAACGCCTCGAGCATCCACTGCTCGGCTACAGCGTCTGCCAGGACAATCTGCGCCAGGCGATCGTTGCCGATCTGTGGAACAAGTACGCCTGGCGTGTCGATCCCCAGGCCCTGGTGTTCCTGCCGGGTGTTGAATCGGGCTTCAACATGGCGTTGAAGGCGCTGGTCCAGGCGCAACAGAATGTCGTGGTCCAGGTGCCCAACTATCCGCCACTGCGCCATGCACCGGGCCATTGGGGCCTGAACAAGGTTGAATTGGGGTTTGACCTGCAGGCGGATGGTACCTATGCCACGCCTCTGGACAGCTTGCGCCAGTCGCTGCAAGGCGGCGGCGCCCTGTTGTTGAGCAATCCCCATAACCCGCTGGGTAAAGCATTCGCGCGCGAGGAACTGCAGGCGATTGCCGATATCTGCCTTGAACAGGACGCCTGGATCATCTCTGATGAGATCCACGCCGAACTGTGTTTTGACGGTCGAGTGCACATTCCTACGGCGTCCCTGGGCGAGGAAATCTCCCGGCGCACCATCACGCTGATGTCGGCGAGCAAGGCTTACAACATCGCCGGCCTGAAGACCTCGTTCATGATCATCGAGGACCCTGCGGTGCGTTCGCGGGTCAATCACGCGCGGTGTGGCATGGTCGACAGCGTCAACCCCCTGGGGCTGGAGGCCACTCGCGTCGCCTACAGCGAAGCCGGTCCGTGGCTGGCCGAACTCAAGACTTACCTGCAGGCCAACCGCGACTGGCTGGTGGACGCCGTGCGCACCCGTCTGCCGGGCGTCAGCATGACTGTGCCGCAGAGCACTTACCTGGCGTGGCTCGATTGTTCGGCGCTGGGCCTGGCGGATCCACAGCAGTTTTTTCTGCAGCAGGCCAAGGTCGGGCTGAGTGCGGGCGTGGATTTCGGCGACGAGCACCAGCAGTTCGTACGCCTCAACTTCGGCTGCCCAAGGTCGTTGCTTGAAGAAGGTATCGCGAGGATGGAGCGCAGCCTGAACACCTGATCTGCTGATCTGCTGATCAACTGTGGGAGCAAAGCTTGCTCCCACAGAATCTCGCCAGCGGCTGGACCTCCATCACAGAATCTCGCTAGCTGCCCACAGAATCCCCGCAGGTGCCCAACCGGCCAAATATTTGGGTAATATGTCGCCCCTTCCCCGCAGCCCTGTCCTGCACCCCGCCGAATAAGCCGATTCCATGCCTTTCGAACTCAGCGTAGACCTCACCACCCTGGCCATTCTCGCCGTCGTAGCCTTTATTGCCGGTTTCATCGATGCCATTGCCGGCGGCGGCGGGCTGTTGACCACGCCGGCCTTGCTCACGGCGGGATTGCCGCCGCACCTGGTGCTGGGCACCAACAAGCTCAGCTCGACTTTCGGCTCGGCCACGGCCAGTTTCACGTTTTACCGGCGCAAGCTATTTCACCCGCGCCAGTGGGTGCATGCCATCGTCGGCACCCTGGTCGGCGCACTGACCGGCGCCGTGGTTGCGCACTACCTGCCGGCCGAGTGGTTGAACAAAATGCTCCCGGTGATCGTGTTCGCCTGCGGCCTGTACCTGCTGTTCGGCGGTACACCCAAGGCGCCGCTGGACAGTAACGCGCCGATCAAGAAAAAGTGGCAGTCGACCCAGGGCTTCACCCTCGGCTTCTATGACGGCGTGGCCGGGCCGGGTACCGGTGCGTTCTGGACCGTCAGCAGCCTGCTCATGTACCCCATCGACCTGGTGAAGGCCAGCGGCGTGGCGCGCAGCATGAATTTCGTCAGCAACATCGCGGCGCTGTCGGTGTTCGTGTTTTCCGGGCAGGTGGACTGGATCATCGGCCTGAGCATGGGCCTGTCAGTCATGGTCGGGGCGTTTTTCGGCGCTCGCACCGCCATCAGCGGCGGTGCGAAATTCATTCGCCCGGTGTTCATCACCGTGGTGCTCGGCTTGACCGTGCGCTTAGCCTGGCAGCACTGGTTCAGCGTGGCCTAGGCGCCGCGCCACATAGACGTCGATCAGGTAACGGGCAATCGAGCGAGACGCCGGCAACGGCGGCAGCTCGTGTACGTTGAACCACTGGGCGTCTTCAATCTCGTCTTCCTGGCAGACGATTTGCCCACCCGCATACTCGGCATGAAAGCCCAGCATCATCGAGTGAGGAAACGGCCAGCACTGGCTGCCCAGGTACTGGATGTTCTTCACCTCGATCTGCACTTCCTCGCGAACCTCGCGCACCAGGCACTCTTCGGCCGACTCCCCAGGCTCGGCAAACCCCGCCAGCGTGCTGTAGACCCCGCTGACAAAACGCGGCGAGCGCGCCAGCAGGATCTCATCACCGCGGGTGATCAACACGATCATACTCGGCGAAATGCGCGGGTAACTGCGCAAATCGCAGGGCGCGCAATACATTGCGCGCTCCCGTGGCACCTGCGTCATTGGCTGGCCGCAATTGCCACAGAACCGGTGCTCGCGAGCCCAGGTGCCAATCTGCGCGGCGTAGCCCAGCACCTTGTACAGCGTGTGATCGCCTTCCAGCATGAAGGCCCGCAGGCCCTTCCAGCTGCAGCCGGGCACTTCGCCAGGGCCGCGCAGTTCCAGCAGGTACACCGGTTCGCCATCAAGGTGGCCGATGCCATGCTCGGCGAGAACCGGCAGGTCCTGGCGCTTGAGCCATTCCCGCGGGAACAGCGCGCCATTATCGTCGTAGAGGAAGCCTTCAGGGCTGCGAGCCACGGCCCAGCCCCCGGGTTTATCGGTGTCCAGTACTGCAGTGGTCCAGCGTGAAGTCATGGTTCATTCAATCCAGAAATTCGGGTTTCTGTTTACTCATATGGGCGGCCATGGCCACGCGCAGATCATTGGATTGCAGCATCGCGGCATTCCAGGTGGCGACGTATTCCAGGCCGTCGTCAATACGATGGTTGCGCATATAGCTGATCATCTCCTTGGTGCCGGCGATGGCGATTGGCGACTTGCTGGCGATTTCCCGGGCAATGCCCATCACGCCGTCAAGCAGGCTGTCCTTGTCGCTGTAGACGCGATTGACCAGCCCCATGCTGCGCGCTTCCTCGGCGCCAAATGAGCGGCCAGTGTAAGCCAGTTCACGCAGCATGCCGTCACCGATGATGCGCGGCAAGCGTTGCAGGGTGCCAACATCGGCCGCCATGCCGATATCGATCTCCTTGATCGAAAACTGTGCATCCTCAGCGGCGTAGCGCATGTCACAGGCGGCGATCAGGTCAATTGCGCCGCCCAGGCAGTAACCCTGGATGGCCGCGAGTACCGGTTTGCGGCAGTTATCAACGGCTGTGAACGAGGCCTGCAAGGCGAGGATCTTGCGGCGCAGCAGGCGCGCATTGCGCCCCACGTCCTTGCCCATTTCGTTGGCGACGCCGGCCAGCATCATCAAGTCGATGCCGGAGGAAAAGTGCTTGCCTGCCCCACTGATCACCACGGCACGAACTTCGTCCGAGTCATCGATCCACTGGAAGATCTCGATGATTTCGCTCCAGAACGCCGCGTTCATCGAATTGATCTTTTCCGGGCGATTGATCTGCACATGGGCGACTTTATCCGCCAGTTCGACGGTGAACGCGGTGTACTGGGACATGGCAGCGATCCTTTACTGGACAAAAAGAGGCCCGAACTATACCAAGCCTCCCGGCACTGCAGTAAGGCAGCGGTTCAGCCAAATGCGGGACTTGCCCACCGCACCACAACAGTGCAACGAAATTGTCACACCTCGCCCATTATTGTGACTCACTGGTCACATTGTGAGGCGCCATGCAAAAAAAAGCTGCCCTTCGTCGGTGCGTTCCCCCACCGATACGCTCAGCCCGTTACCCTCTGAAACGGATTGTCGAACAATTTTCCCATCTGGACTGGCCCGCTCTAGGTTCTGGCCTAGACTCATTTTCGCCGGGTAAAACCGGTCGGTCACAGCTGGAAAAAATAGAAGAAACTTTTGCCGCTGGCCCAAGGTCAGCTTAAAGGTGGGTGAGTTGCGAATGGTTCGATCCTTGCAATAGCCCTCCCCAGCCATTGTGCTTCAACGCGTTGGCAGCGTTTGCTCACCGATGCGTAGCGCGTTTGCGCCCGGCCACAGGGACAGGCCATCAAACATCGTTGGTGCCAGACCGAGAACTAGATCAACAACACGGGAGATTCATATGATCAGTGCGGCTTTAGATATTCAGGGAGAACGTGCTCATCAGCAGGTCGGCGAATCGAGCACCGTAAATGCGCAAGCGGCTACACCAGTTAACGTTACCAGCACGCGCAAGCTGCCGCCGGTAGCCAGTCAGAATCCGAACAAGAAACGTGTGTTGTTCGTGACCTCCGAGATCGCGGATCTGGTCAAGACCGGTGGCCTGGGCGACGTTTCCGCCGCACTGCCGCGCGCGATGGCGCACCTGCACGACGTGCGTGTGCTGATCCCCGGGTATCCGCAGGTGCTCCACAGCGAAAACCCGATTCACATCATCGGTGAGCTGGGTGGTCACGCTGCGCTGCCACCCTGCAAGATCGGGCGCATGGACATGCCTGATGGCCTGGTCATCTACGTGCTGATCTGCCCCGAACTCTACGAGCGCGAAGGCTCGCCCTACGGCGCCAACAACGGCCGCGACTGGCCAGACAACCATATTCGTTTCGCCCGCCTCGGCCTTGCTGCTGCCGACATTGCGGCCAATCTCGCGCAGATTCACTGGTGCCCGGACCTGGTGCACGCCCACGACTGGCCTGCCGGCCTCGCGCCTGCTTATATGCATTGGCGTGGACAGCGGACCCCGACGCTGTTCACCATCCACAACCTGGCGTATCAAGGCGTAACCAGCCTGGGTTCGTGCCCTGAGCTGGGGATTCCCACCCATGCGCTGCAACAGGAAGGCATGGAGTTCTACGGCAAGATGTCGTTTCTCAAGGCCGGCATGGCTTATGCCAGTCACATCACCACCGTCAGCGCGACCTACGCCCAGGAAATCACCACGCCGGACTTCGGCTGTGGCCTCGACGGCTTTCTCGCCGCCAAGACCCAGCAAGGCCTGCTCAGTGGTATCCCCAACGGTATCGACGAGAGCTGGGATGCTGCGACTGACCCGCACCTGTTCTGCCCGTTCACCATTGGCGACTGGGACGGCAAGGCGGTGAACGCTGCCCATGTCCGCGAGCTGTTTGGCCTCGACGACTCCGAAGGCCCATTGTTCGCGGTGGTCTCCCGGCTGGTCTACCAGAAGGGTCTGGACCTGACCGAAGCGGTCTCCGAATACATCGTCAAGTCCGGTGGCCAAATCGCCATCATCGGGCGCGGTGAGCCGGAAGAAGAGCAAGCCATGCGCGAGCTGGCCCTGCGTTTCCCCGGCCAGATCGGCGTGCGCATCGGCTTCAACGAAACCGACGCCCGACGCATGTTCGCCGGCAGCGATTTCCTGCTGATGCCTTCGCGTTACGAGCCTTGCGGCCTCAGCCAGATGTACGCCCAGCGTTTCGGTTCGTTGCCGGTGGCGCGCAATACCGGCGGCCTGGCCGACACCATTGAAAATGGCGTAACCGGTTTCTTGTTCGACGAATCCACCGCAGAAAGCTATCAGGAAGCCCTGAGCCGCGCATTCAAGGTATTTGCTTATCCCGAGCTGCTCAACGCCATGCGCTGCCGGGCCATGGCCGCCCCGTTCAACTGGTGCAAGGCCGTAGAACCCTACGCCGAACTTTACGAACAACTGGTCGCCAAGGCGCTGGGTAAATCGCACCGACAATAAGAGGTTTTTTTTAAGATGCCGTTACGGACCCTTGAAACCTGGCCCCACGGCGCAATTATGCTGGACGCAGAACACACGCGTTTTGCCTTGTGGGCGCCGGATGCAGTTGGCGTCAGCGTCGAACTGGAAGATGGACCATCCTTACCGCTACTGCCCCAAGCCAATGGTTGGTTCGTGATCGAGACGCGTTGCCCTGCCGGCACGCGTTACCGCTACAACATCGACGGCGAGTTGCAAGTGCCTGACCCAGCGTCCCGGGCTCAGGCCGGTGCCCTGCACTTGCACAGCGTGGTGGTCGATCCCGGCGCCTATCAGTGGCAACACACCGGCTGGCAAGGCCGGCCGTGGCATGAGGCGGTCATCTACGAGCTGCACGTCGGTGCCCTCGGTGGCTTTGCCGGAGTCGAACAGCATCTGGCGCGCCTGGTCGACATGGGTATCACCGCGATCGAACTGATGCCCCTGGCGCAATTTCCCGGCGAGCGTAACTGGGGTTACGACGGGGTATTGCCTTACGCGCCCCAAGCCTCCTACGGCACTCCGGAACAACTAAAGCACCTGATCGACACCGCCCACGGCCTTGGTCTGGGAGTGATCCTCGATGTGGTCTACAACCACTTCGGCCCCGATGGCAATTACCTGCATCGCTATGCCAAGGGTTTCTTCAACGAAGACAAACACACGCCCTGGGGTGCGGCCATCGACTTCCGGCGCCGTGAAGTGCGCGACTTCTTTATCGACAACGCACTCATGTGGCTGATGGAGTACCGCTTCGACGGCTTGCGCTTCGACGCGGTGCACGCAATCGAAAGCCCCGACTTTCTCCACGAGATGGCCGGGCGAATTCGCCAGGCAACTGCGCCGGGTCGGCATGTGTGGCTGATGCTGGAAAATGAACACAACCAGGCCAGCCTGCTTGACGAAGGTTTTGATGCGCAGTGGAACGACGACGGGCACAACGCCCTGCACGTGTTGATCACTGGCGAAACCGACGCCTATTACGCCGACTACGCCGAACAACCAACCCAGCAACTGGCGCGCTGCCTGAGCGAAGGCTTTGTCTTTCAGGGCCACGTCAACCGCCATGGTCAACCTCGCGGTGAACCCAGCGGCCACCTGGAGCCCACTGCGTTCGTACTGTTCCTGCAGAACCACGACCAGATTGGCAATCGAGCCTTCGGCGAACGCCTGCATCAGCTGGCCCACCCGGATGCCCTGCACGCAGCGACTGCGCTGCTGTTGTTGTCACCGATGATTCCGTTGATGTTCATGGGTGACGAATTCGGAGCCGAAGAACCGTTCCTGTTCTTCACCGACCACCACGGCGAACTGGCAGAGCTGGTGCGCGAAGGCCGGCGTAACGAATTCGCGGCGTTCAGCGCATTCGCCGATCCGCAAAAACGCGAGCGGATTCCCGACCCGAACGCGCCGCAGACCTTCGAAGCGTCGATTCCAAACCTGGCACCCACCGAGACCCCGGCCATCCATGCGCTGTACCGGCATCTGCTGAGCCTGCGCCATGACCAGATCGTGCCGCGCCTGCCTGGCGCCCGATCTCTCGGCGCCAAGGTGCTGGCCCAGGGCGCCGTGAGTGCCAGCTGGCGCATGGGTGACGGCACTGAGCTGCGCATTGACCTGAACCTCGGCGACGCGCCCGTGGTCCACACTTCTCAGGCCGGTGCCAAGGTGTTGTTCGAACACCCCGCACACACCGCCAGCCTGTTGGATCAGGGGCATCTGGCCCCGTATAGCGCGCTAGTCAGCCTCAAGGCCGCAGCCCCTTTGCTACCCCCGGATGGAGAGCGCCAATGAGTGATGCGCAACTGGAAATACTCGCCAGCCGCGCCGGCCTGGCAGTCGACTGGATCGACGCCAACGGCCGCCCGCAAAAAGTTGCCCCTGCGGTACTGCGCAGCGTCCTGACCGGTCTCGGCCATCCGGCCAGCACCGCACAGGAAATCGATGCCAGCCTGCTGCAGTTGCAGGAAGTCCAGCAGACCCGCCATCTGCCACCCATGCTCACCGCAGATGTGGGAGTGGCCGTTGACCTGGCACGTTACTTCGAGCCCGAAACCCCGTGTGAAATCCACCTCGAGGACGGCTCGCGTCTGAATCTGAAGCTGGATGCCAAATCGATGCTGCCCGGCCTGGTGCCGGTCGGTTATCAACACGTCAGCATCGATGGCCAGCAGTTCACCCTCGCCGTCGCGCCGGCCCGCTGCTACAGCGTTGGCGATGCGGTGGACAACCCGATTCCCCGCGCCTGGGGTTTGAGCGTGCAGTTGTACTCCCTGCGTCGCCCGGGCGATGGCGGTTTTGGTGACACCCAGGCCCTGGAAGATCTGGCCCGGGTCGCCGGGGAACGGGGTAGCGATGCCCTGGCGATCAGCCCGCTGCACGCCATGTTCAGCAGCGATACCCAGCGTTACAGCCCGTATTCGCCATCCAGCCGGCTGTTTCTCAACAGCCTGTATGCCGCACCAGGCGCAATCCTCGGTGAGCGCGCGGTGCGTGCCGCCATTGACTCCACTGGCCTGGCCGCCGAGTTCAAGCACCTTGAAGAGCAGGCGCTGATCGACTGGCCGGTGGCGGCTGAAGCCAAGCATCGCCTGCTGCAGGCGCTGTATGAGGGGTTTGTCCAGGGCGAGCATCCGCTGCACGCCGACTTCAGCAGCTTCCGCCACGCCGGTGGCGAGGCCCTGGAAAACCACTGTCGCTTCGAAGCCATTCAAGAAGCCCGCGCCGCCAAGGGTGAAGCCCTCGACTGGCGTGAGTGGCCCGAGCAGTGGCGTGACCCGCGCAGCGCTGCGCTGGCCGAATTCGCCGAAGAAAACGCCGGGCGCATCGGCTTTTTTGCTTTCTGCCAATGGTTGATCACCCGATGCCTGGAGCGCGCACAAGCAGCGGCGCGCGGCAGCGGCATGAGCATCGGCCTGATCGCCGACCTCGCGGTCGGCGCAGATGGTGGTGGCAGCCAGGCCTGGAGTCGCCAGGATGAACTCCTCGCGTCCCTGACAGTGGGCGCGCCGCCGGACATTCTCAATCGCACGGGCCAGGGCTGGGGCATTTCTGCGTTCTCGCCGGAAGGCCTGGTGCGCAATGGTTTTCGCGCATTCATTGAAATGCTGCGGGCCAATTTCGCCCATGCCGGCGGGTTGCGCATCGATCACGTGATGGGCCTGCAACGGTTGTGGGTGATCCCTAACGGAGCTTCGCCCGCCGACGGCGCCTATCTTTATTATCCGGTGGACGACCTGCTGCGCCTGCTGACCCTGGAATCCCATCGGCACCAGGCGATTGTCCTCGGTGAAGACCTGGGCACAGTGCCGGAGGGCCTGCAGGAAAAACTCATCGCCCGCTCGATCCTTGGCATGCGCGTGCTGTTGTTCGAACAGGACAACACGCACTTTAAGTCGATCCTCGACTGGCCCGACAATGCCTTGGCAACCACCAGCACCCATGACCTGCCGACGCTCAACGGCTGGTGGCATGGCCGCGATATCGACTGGAATGCGCGCCTGGGCCTGACCGACGCCAGCAGCGAAATCGACTGGCGCCGCCACCGTGAGCGCGAGCGCGAGGGCTTGCGTCGGGTACTGGGTGAGGACCCGCAGAACTTTCGCGAAGAGTCCCACGAAACCGACCAGGTGCTCGACGCGAGCGTGCGTTTCCTTGGCCACACTCGCGCGCCGCTGGTGCTGCTACCGCTGGAAGATGCCCTGGGCATCGAACAGCAGGCCAACCTGCCCGGCACCATCAATACCCATCCCAACTGGAGCCGACGTTTGCCAGGCTACAGCGAAGCATTACTCGATGACCCAGACGCTGCACGGCGCCTGGAATTGCTCGCCTGTGCGCGACTTCAAGCCGGTGAGCGTGACCAATGAACCAGGCATTAATCCAACCGTTACGCGCGACCCTGCGCCTACAGTTCCATAAAGACTTCACCTTGGACCAGGCGGTGCCGTTGGTGCCGTATTTCGCCAGCCTGGGCATCAGCCACATCTACGCCTCGCCCCTGCTCGCCGCGCGGGCCGGGTCGATGCATGGCTACGATGTGGTCGACCCGACCCAGGTCAACCCGGAGCTGGGCGGCGAACCCGCTCTGCGTCGCCTGGTGGCGGCCCTGCGCGAACAGAACATGGGGATGATCCTCGATATCGTCTCCAACCACATGGCGGTCGGCGGCAGTGACAATCCCTGGTGGCTGGACTTGCTCGAATGGGGGCGCCTGAGCCCCCACGGCGAGTTCTTCGACATCCAGTGGCATTCCCCCGACCCCTTGATGGAAGGCCAGTTGCTGCTGCCGTTCCTGGGTAGCGAATATGGCGTGGCGTTGCAGGAAGGTACGTTGGCCCTGCGCTTTGATCGAGAGCGTGGCTCGTTCCATGTCGAACACTACGACCATCACTTTCCGATCTGTCCCAACAGCTACGGCGAACTGCTCAAGAGTGATGACGAACGGCTGAAGTTTCTCGCCGACCGCTTCAGCGCCCTGAGCTACCAGACCGACGCCCACAGCCTGGCCGTTCCCCTGAAGGAGGAGCTGCGGGAACTGGCGCAGGACCCGGCGATCCTGCAGCGCATCGAACAGAACCTGCAAGGCTACGACTCGCTGACCCCGGAAGGCTTCGAGCGCCTGCACCTGCTGCTCGAACGCCAGAGCTATCGCCTCGCCAGTTGGCGCACCGCCGGTGATGACATCAACTGGCGGCGTTTTTTCGACGTCAATGAGCTCGGTGGCTTGCGCGTTGAACGCCCTGCCGTGTTCGAGGCCACCCACGCGAAGATTTTCGAGCTGGTGGCTGAAGGACTGATCGACGGCCTGCGCATCGACCACATCGATGGCCTGGCTGACCCGCGGGGCTATTGCCGCAAACTGCGGCGCCGGGTCGACTCGCTGTCTCCCGAGCGCCATTTGCCGATCTACGTCGAGAAAATCCTCGGTGAGGGCGAAGCGCTGCACCGCGACTGGTCGGTGGACGGCACCACCGGCTACGAATTCATGAATCAGCTGTCGCTGCTGCAACACGACCCCGAGGGCGCCCAACCCCTGGGTGAACTGTGGAGCAAGTACAGCGAACGGCCTGCCGATTTCCGCCAGGAAGCCCAGTTGGCCCGCCAGCAAATCCTCAACGGTTCGTTGGCCGGTGATTTCGAAAGCGTGGCCCAGGCGCTGCTGCAAGTGGCCCGGGATGACCTGATGACCCGCGACCTGACTCTGGGCGCGATCCGCCGCGCGCTGCAGGAGTTGATCGTGCACTTTCCGGTGTACCGGACCTACATCAGCCCGCTTGGACGCTCCAGCGAAGACGACGTGTTTTTCCAGCAAGCCCTGGCAGGCGCGCGGCAGACCCTCGGCGAGGCCGACTGGCCGGTCCTCGACTGCCTGGCCGGATGGCTCGGTGGCAAACCATGGCGTGATCGCCCGCTCGGACGTTCGCGCAAGATCCTCAAGCATGCCTGCGTGCGTTTCCAGCAACTGACTTCACCGGCGGCCGCCAAAGCTGTCGAGGACACTGCGTTCTATCGCTCGGCAGTGCTGCTGTCGCGCAACGACGTGGGCTTCAGCACTGAACAGTTCAGCGCGCCGGTCGCCGATTTCCACCAGGCCTGCCTGCAGCGCTTCGAAGCTTTTCCGGAAAATTTGCTGGCGACTGCGACCCACGACCACAAACGAGGCGAGGACACTCGCGCGCGCCTGGCTATCTTGAGCGAGCGCAGCGCCTGGTACGCCGAACAACTGCCGCAGTGGCAAACCCTCGCCCGCCAACTGCGCGACGACGACCAGATGCCGTCTGCCGGCGATGAGTTGATCCTCTATCAGGCCATCCTTGGCAGCTGGCCGCTGGACCTGCGCCCTGACGATCAGGGCGCCCTCGAAGACTACGCCCGGCGCCTTTGGCAGTGGCAACAGAAAGCCTTGCGTGAAGCCAAACTGCAAAGCAGCTGGAGCGCGCCCAATGACGCCTACGAACGCGCGGTCCAGGTGTTCATCGAGCGCTTGCTGCTGAGCCCTGAAGGTCGGCTATTACGCTCTGCCCTGGCCAAGGCCGCCCAGACACTGGCAGTACCCGGTGCAGTCAACAGCCTGGCGCAAACTTTGCTGCGCATGACCGTGCCTGGCATACCGGATTTGTATCAGGGCAACGATTACTGGGACTTCTCGCTGGTCGATCCGGACAACCGTCGGCCGGTGGATTCCCGGAGCCGGCAGCAAGCCATGCAACAACCTCAGGCGCTGGCAGAGCTGGTGGCGGGTTGGCGCGACGGGCGCATCAAGCAGACGTTGATTCGCCGAGCTCTCAACTTGCGGGCCGAGCATGCCGAGTTGTTCGCCCATGGCAGCTATCAGGCCCTGGAAGTGGTCGGCAGCCAGGCCCACAGAGTGCTCGCGTTCATGCGTGAACAGGCGGGCAGCAAGGCCGTGGTGGTCGTGCCGATTCGTTGCGCCGAACTGCTGAAAAACAGTGCCGAACCCTTGATCGATGCGCTGCAGTGGGGCGACACCCGAGTCATATTACCGTTCGAGGCATCCACGGAAAATCTGAAGGGACTTTTTCCAGGCGCCACAGTCACAAACCACAAGGAGCTGAACATCAGCACCGCGCTGGGCGAATTCCCGGTCAATCTTTTTATTCAATTTTCTACCCAAGCTTGAGTTCAGTTCAGGAGCATAGCGATGAGTACCGACGATAAACGCGTTCGCGAATTTGCCTATCAGATCTGGGAATCGGAAGGAAAACCCGAGGGTCAGGAAGCCCGGCATTGGGAAATGGCGCGCAAACTGGCAGAAGCTGAAGCACTGGCTCCCAGCAAGTCGTCCAAGGCTGCTGGAAGTAAAGGTGCCGCTGCCAAGCCGGCTGCCAAGCCCAACGGCAAGCTTGAAGAAAAACCCGCTGCCAAGCCCAAGGCCGCTACCAAGGCCAAGCCTGCAGCCGCCTCCTCGGTCATTCCGCCAGGTGAGAAAGCGCCCGAGAAAAA
The DNA here is from genome assembly GCF_026241895.1 of Pseudomonas sp. RIT-562. GTDB lineage: Bacteria > Pseudomonadota > Gammaproteobacteria > Pseudomonadales > Pseudomonadaceae > Aquipseudomonas > Aquipseudomonas mandelii_F. Next base: position 124,380 of record NZ_JAPJIV010000006.1, read on the forward strand.
ACCGCGAGCGAGCAAAAAGCCTGCGGTCTGACGCCTGATTCTTTGATCTGACTGGATTCATGGCGAGCTTGCTCGCCATGTCGGGGTCGTTCGCCCTGAAAAAACATTAGCCACACCGTACTCGACCCCATTTGCAGGAGCACTTATGAGCAGTCCAAAAAACCCCGCGACCGAACCTCACGCCGAGGCCTCGCGAATTCGTGAAGGCCTGCCCTTCCCGCTCGGTGCCACCTGGGACGGCCTGGGCGTCAACTTCGCGCTGTTTTCCGCCAACGCCACCAAGGTTGAATTGTGCATCTTCGATGACTCGGGCGAGGTTGAACTCGAACGCATCGAATTGCCTGAATACACTGACGAGATCTACCACGGCTACCTGCCCGACGCCCACCCGGGGCTGATCTACGGCTATCGGGTATACGGTGCGTACGACCCGGCCAACGGTCACCGCTTCAACCACAACAAACTGCTGATCGACCCCTACGCCAAGCAACTGGTGGGCGAGTTGAAATGGTCCGAGGCCCTGTTCGGCTACACCATCGGCCACCCCGACGCCGACCTCAGCTTCGACGAACGCGACAGCGCGCCCTTCGTACCCAAGTGCAAGGTCATCGACCCGGCACACACCTGGGGCCACGACCAGCGCGTCAGCGTGCCGTGGGACAAGACGATCATCTATGAAACCCACGTGCGCGGCATCAGCATGCGTCACCCTTCGGTGCCGGAAAACGTGCGCGGCACCTTTGCCGGGCTGATGGTCGACGACGTGCTGGAACATATCCGCAAACTGGGCGTGTCCTCGGTCGAACTGCTGCCGATCCACGCCTTCGTCAACGATCAGCACCTGCTGCACAAGGGCATGACCAACTACTGGGGCTACAACAGCATCGCGTTCTTCGCCCCGGACCCGCGTTACCTGGCCAGCGGCAAGATCGCCGAGTTCAAGGAGATGGTCGCGCACCTGCACGAAGCCAATCTCGAAGTGATTCTGGACGTGGTCTACAACCACACCGCCGAGGGCAACGAGCAAGGCCCGACCCTGTCCATGCGCGGCATCGACAACGCGTCTTACTACCGCCTGATGCCCGATGACAAGCGCTACTACATCAACGACTCCGGCACGGGTAACACCCTGGACCTGAGCCATCCGTGCGTATTGCAGATGGTCACCGACTCCTTGCGTTACTGGGCCACGGAAATGCACGTGGACGGTTTCCGCTTCGACCTGGCGACCATCCTCGGGCGCTACCACGACGGTTTTGACGAGCGCCACAGCTTCCTCGTTGCCTGCCGCCAGGACCCGGTCTTGCGCCAGGTCAAAATGATCGCCGAGCCATGGGATTGCGGCCCCGGCGGATACCAGGTCGGGGGCTTCCCGCCGGGCTGGGTCGAGTGGAACGACAAGTTCCGCGACACCGTGCGCGCGTTCTGGAAAGGCGACGACGGCCAACTGGCGGACTTCGCCAGCCGCATGACCGCGTCCGGCGAAATGTTCAACCAGCGCGGCAGACGCCCTTACTCGTCAGTGAACTTCATCACTGCCCACGACGGTTTCACCCTCAATGACCTGGTGTCGTACAACGACAAGCACAACGAGGCCAACGACGAAAACAATCAGGACGGCAGCAACAACAACCTGTCCTGGAACCATGGCGTCGAGGGCCCCACCGACGACCCGGAAATCAACGAGCTGCGCCAGCGGCAGATGCGCAACTTCTTCGCCACCTTGCTCCTGTCCCAGGGCACGCCGATGCTGGTCGCCGGTGATGAATTCGCCCGCACCCAGGACGGCAATAACAACGCCTATTGCCAGGACAGCGAGATTGGCTGGGTCAACTGGGACCTGAGCGAAGATGGCAAGGCGCTGCTCAAGTTTGTCAAGCGCTTGATCAAGCTGCGCCTGGCTTACCCGATCCTGCGTCGCGGGCGCTTCCTGGTCGGCAACTACAACGAGGACCTGGGCGTCAAGGATGTGACCTGGCTGGCCCCGGACGGCAGCGAGATGTCCATCGAGCAATGGGAAGATGCCCACGGTCGCTGCCTCGGCATGCTGATGGACGGGCGCGCCCAGGAAACCGGGATTCGCCGCAAGGGTGCAGACGCGACCCTGCTGCTGGTGGTCAATGCGCACCACGACATCGTTAACTTCACCTTGCCGGAAGTACCGGAAGGCGTGTTCTGGACATGCATGGTCGACACCAACCAACCGTCGATCCGCGGCCAGGAACGCTTCGAGTTCGGCCACGAGTATTCGGTGACCGGTCGCTCCCTGTTGCTGTTCGAACTGCAACGTGAGGAAGACGAGTGAGATGGAGCTCAAGACGTATCTTGATCGCCAGTCGACGGATTACGACAGCACCCAGGCACTAGGACAGTGCCTGCGGCAACTGGTGGAGGCAGGTCTGGATCGACTGCCGCTGCCGGGCCAGGGCCACACGCTGGAGCGTTTCCAGCGCTTGGCCGAGGTCGGTGGGCAGGATCTGCGGTTGTGCAAATTGTATGAGGGGCACACGGACGCGCTGGCCATTTTCCAGCAACTCGGTGCATCCGCCCCGCCACCAGGCAGTACCTGGGGAATGTGGGCAGCCGAACCACCGAATGCACGGGTTCGGGTGACTTCCTCGGGACAGGCTGTGGTGCTGCATGGACGCAAGGCCTGGTGCTCGGGCGCAGGCGTATTGAGTCATGGATTGCTCACCGCTTGGGATGAGCAGGACCGCCAGCAACTGGTGGCAGTGGCCCTTGATCAACCCGGTGTTACGGTGACTGATCAGGGTTGGCAAGCGGTGGGGATGGGCGCAACCGGCAGTGTCGAAATTTTGTTCGACAACGCCCGGGGTCTTGCCATTGGTAACCCCGGCGACTACCTGCAACGACCTGGATTCTGGCAAGGCGGGATCGGCATTGCCGCCTGCTGGTACGGCGCCGCCTGCAGCATTGCCGAGCGCTTGCGCGAACACTGTGCACATCGCGAAGAACCCCACGCACTTGCCCATCTGGGCGCCGTCGACAGTGCCCTGCAAGGCGCTGCCGCCGTCTTGCGCGCCAGCGCACAGGCGATCGATGCGGCGCCGCTGGATAGCGCTGAACTGCTGGCCCGACGCGCTCGCGCCGTGGTTGAAAACGCCGCCGAGCAAGTCATTCATCATGTTGGTCGCGCCTTGGGCGCCGGCCCTTATTGCAAGGATCGACAGTTCGCGCAACTGAGCGCCGACCTGCCGGTTTTTCTGCGCCAGAGTCACGCCGAGCGCGATCTCGCGGACTTGGGGCAACTTATTAGTGAAGGGACATGGACGTTATGAAAACCAATCCGATTGTCGGCCAGGGCACGTCGCTGTATCAGTGGCAAGCCTCCAGCCAACTGGCGCAGATGCCAGCGATCGACATTCTGCAACTGGTGCCGGAAGGCTCGCGCGCGGTGATCATCGCGCCGCACCCGGACGATGAGATTCTCGGCTGCGGCGGTTTCCTGCAGATCCTGGCGCAAGCGGGCCGGGACCTGCAGCTAATCTCGGTGACCGATGGCAGCGCCAGTCATCCGGGTTCGCAGCGCTGGCCCGTGGAGCGGTTGAGCACGGTGCGGCCCCAGGAATCGGTGGAAGCGCTGCGTCGCCTCGGCTTGCCTTTGCATAGTCTGAGATGGCTGCGCGGTGGTTTTGCCGACAGCCAGGTGGCTGCCCGGGAAGCCGAACTGAGTGATTTTATCGAACGTCACCTGCGCGCCAGTGATGTGGTGTTCACCACCTGGCGCGAAGACGGGCACTGCGATCACGAGGCCGTGGGGCGTGCCAGTGCCGAAGCGGCGCAACGGGTCGGGGCGACGTTGCACGAGCTGCCGGTGTGGACCTGGCATTGGGCAACGCCCGAGGACCACAGTGTGCCCTGGCACCGGGCGCGCAAGATCCTGTTGGCGCCGTCGTTGATCGCCCGTAAGCGCCACGCGATCCACGCTTTTGCCAGTCAGCTCGAAGGTGACCCGCAGATCGGGTTGCCGCCGGTGCTGGCGCCTTTCGTGCTGGAGCGTCTTCTGCAACCCTTTGAAGTGGTGTTCGTATGAGTGTCGAGGATCGCTATTTCGACGGTTTGTTTGCCAGCAGTGACGACCCCTGGGCCTTCCGTCAGCGCTGGTACGAGCAACGCAAACGGGCCATTACCCTGGCGGCCCTGCCCCGACCGCGTTATCGCGCCATTTTCGAACCGGGCTGCGCCAATGGCGAACTCAGTGCCGACCTCGCCACCCGCTGTGATCGCCTGCTGTGTTGCGACACCGCCAGTGCCGCAGTCGCGCTGGCACGCACGCGTTTAAGCCCGTTTAATCACGCTGAAGTGCGCCAGGCACGGTTGCCTGAGCAGTGGCCAAGTGAGCAGTTCGACCTGATCGTGATCAGCGAGATTGGCTACTACCTTGATGCCGAAGACCTCAAGCGTGTGATCGAGCACGCCTCGCGGTCCCTCACAGCCGACGGCCAGCTGCTGGCATGCCACTGGCGCCCGCCTATCGACGGCTGCCCGCTGAACGCCCGCCAAGTGCATGACCTTCTGCACGACCACCTGGGTCTACCGCGGCTGGTGTTGCATCAGGAAGCCGACTTTCTGCTCGAACTCTGGAGCCGCGAACCACGCTCAGTCGCTGCCTTGGAAGGCCTGCGATAAAAAAAACGTACCAGATAGAACATCTACGCGACGAATCACAATACTTGAGCAATACTCCTTGCGCGGCAATCCATGGTCTGGAGCGTGCGCACCTAGGCTCATACCCGCAAGCTTATTTGTTGGAACAAGGACGTAGCCCGATGAAATCCAATTCCCTTAGCGAAAGCAGCCTGCCGGCGCAGATCTGGAACAGTGCGGCGCAACTGGACAACATCCCCGTCATCAACACCGAGACCCTGGTTCCTCCAGGCGCGCGCGCGGTAGTGATTTCGCCCCATCCTGGCGATGAAGTCATGATGTGTGGCGGCTTGCTGCAACTGCTCAGTGCCCTGGGTCACCCGCTGCAATTAATTTCGATGACCGACGGCAGCGCCAGCTATCCGGGCTCGCAACAATGGTCCGAGAAGCGCCTCAGCGTGTTCCGCTCCCAGGAAAGCGTCGAGGCCCTGCGCCGCCTGGGCATGCCGATGCACAGTCTGAAATGGATTCGTGGCGGCTTTACCGACAACGCCCTGACAGAACATGAAGCCCAGTTGAGCGAGTTCATCGCCCGCTATCTGCGCCCTGGCGACGTGGTGTTCAGCACCTGGAGCGAAGACCGTCACCTGGATCACGATGCCGTTGGCCGAGCGGCGGCCAAGGCGGCGAAGATGGTCGGCGCAGCCTTTAATGAAGTACCGATCCGCGCCTGGCACCGGCCGATTCGTGACCGCGAACAAATCCCCTGGCACCGTGCACGCAAAGTTCGACTCGACACCTGGACCGTCGCGCGTAAAAGCCATGCGACCCATGCCTACGCCAGCCAGCTCGACGGCGAACCCGCCCTGGGCCTCGCGCCGCTTCTGCCTAGGGTTCTGTTGGAGAGGATGCGCCTACCCTATGAAATCGTGTTCGTCTGACTCCGCATAACGCCTCAGATGGTTATATTTTCGGCGTAAAGACCACGGGGCCGCTTCGCGCCCCAACGCAGGCTTCGCCAGCTGCTACAAAAAACCGCGCCGACCTTGTAGCAGCTGCCGAAGGCTGCGTTCGCCTGCGTAGCAGCCGCTATTCCAGGCGATTGGATTTCTGTCTTGAGAATCCTGGGGCCGCTTCGCGACCCAACGCAGGCTTCGCCAGCTGCTACAACAAACCGCGCCGACCTTGTAGCAGCTGCCGAAGGCTGCGTTCGCCTGCGTAGCAGGCGCTATTCCAGACGATTGGATTTCTGTCTTGAGAATCCGGGGGCCGCTTCGCGACCCAACGCAGGCTTCGCCAGCTGCTACAAAAAACCGCGCCGACCTTGTAGCAGCTGCCGAAGGCTGCGTTCGCCTGCGCAAATGCGGCGTGCGTGATCCTTGGAACTGCGCACGCGCATATCAGTCGCATACATAAGGAACCGCCTACCAGGAGCAAACGTGACCAGTGATCCAACGCGGCAGGCACTTGAAGACGTGCCGCTGAATACACCACCGGCCATCCATCGCCTCAGAGTCCTGACGGTCAATACCCACAAGGGTTTTACCGCGCTCAACCGGCGTTTCATTCTTCCCGAATTGCGCGAGGCGGTGCGCAGCACCTCGGCGGACCTGGTGTTTCTCCAGGAGGTCGTCGGTGAACACGAGCGCCATTCCTCGCGCCTGAACAACTGGCCGCAAGTCTCGCAGTACGAATTCCTGGCCGACAGCATGTGGAGCGATTTCGCCTACGGACGCAACGCCGTCTACCCTGATGGCCACCACGGCAACGCCCTGCTATCCAAATACCCGATCCGCGAATATCGCAACCTCGACGTGTCGATCACCGGTCCCGAGCGCCGTGGCTTATTGCATTGCGTGCTAGATGTACCGGGGCATGCCGAAGTCCATGCAATCTGCGTGCACCTGAGCCTGCTGGAAAGTCATCGCCAGCTACAGCTCCAACTGCTGTGCCAACTGCTCGAGTCCCTGCCCGACGATGCTCCAGTCATCATCGCCGGAGATTTCAACGACTGGCAACTGCAAGGCAATGCCGCCCTCGCCCGGCGCGATTATCTGCATGAAGCCTTCGAACGCCATCACGGCCGCCCGGCGAAAACCTATCCGGCGCGGTTTCCCCTATTGCGCCTGGACCGCATTTACCTGCGCAATGCCAGCAGCCATGACCCGCGGATACTGGGGCACAAGCCCTGGACGCACCTCTCGGACCACTTGCCATTGGCAGTGGAAGTGCACCTGTAAGCGCTAAACAAATCGAATACACCTGTCAATTGTGACAGTGGTTTGCGCGTAATTCTCTTGATACTGTGGTGTTTAAAGCGCTGGACGCCTTTAAACACCTGGAGAAATGCATGGAAATTGCGACAGGTTTGCCTAAGTACCGTATGAGTGAATACCGATTTAGTGCCGTCGCCGTTTCCATTTGTCTAAGCCTGGGTTGGCCGCAATTCGCCCAGGCAAGTTGCACACTTACGCCCACCGCCGGTAATGACAACCATGTCTGCGATAGCGGCATGGGCGGCCCCCTGACCGACCTTCTCGGCAACAACAGCCTGACGTTTCCCACCGGCGGCACTGGCCAAATCAATGGCACCGTCACCTTTGGCGCCGGTGCCGATGCACTGCTGATGGATTCCGGCACCCTTGCCGGCACCCTCAACCTGGGTGACGGTACCGACTCGGTGCGGATCAGCAACGGTGTGATCACCGGAGCGGTCAACCAAGGCAACCAGATCGATGACTTCGTGATGACGGGCGGGACCATCCAGTCCCTGGCCCAAGGCGACAGCCGCGATACCTTCCTGATGACCGGCGGCACCGTAGTCGGAGCCTTCGAAGACGGCGACGTTGCGAAAATGACCGGCGGCACCATCGGTCGGGTCGACATGAAACTCGACAACAACCTGTTCGACATGTCGGCTGGCCAGATCCTCGGCAATCTGGTGACAGGTTTCGGCACCGACACCATCATCGTTTCTGGCGGCAGAATCGGCGGCAACATCAGCGTCAGCGGCGGCAACGACAGCATTACCGTCACCGGCGGCGAAATCGTCGGCGAAATCCGCGCCAGTGTCGGCGATGACATTTTCAACTGGAGCGGCGGGATCATCCGCTCCCCGGTCCTGATGGGCGAAGGCAATGACATTGCAAGCCTCACCAATCTGAGCGAAAGCACCCTGGCACTGACGCCGGGCCTCGACGGCGGCCTTGGCACCGATACCTTGAACTTCAAGCAAACCACCACTGCCGGTGCGTCGCGCTACACCAACTGGGAAACGGTCAACCTGACCACGAACTCAAGCCTGGACCTGCAAAGCAGCTCGCTGGTGTTGGGCGACAGTGCCAGCGCAACCGGCGTCATCAACGTCGATGCCACCAGCACCCTCACCTCGACCCAAGGCAGCATTGTGCCTTTCACTGCAGGCCAACTGGCAACCTTGAACAATGCCGGCACCATCGACCTCACCAGCGGCAACTCGCGCACCAACGACACGCTGACGGTACAAGGCAACTATGCTGGCAACGGTGGCAAGCTGCTGCTGCAAAGCGTGCTCGGCGAAGACAACTCGGCCAGCGATAAACTGGTGGTCAACAACGGCACCCTCACCGGCAGCACCGTCATTACCGTGCAAAACCTGGGCGGTGCAGGCGGGCTCACTCAGCAGAACGGCATCCAGCTTGTCGAAGCGCAAGGCTCGGCAGTCAGCAACATCAGCGCGTTTGCGCTCAATGGCGGGCTGATTTCCGCCGGTGCCTTTGATTACCGCCTGTTCAAAGGTGGCGTCACTGCAGGCACGGAAAACAGCTGGTACCTGCGCTCGGCAGTGGTTGCGCCGGCGGTCACCACCATTCCAAATCCTGACCCGCAGCTGCCCCCCATTACGGTGCCGGTCGTTCCCGTACCAGTTGCCGCACTCGCCCCGCCCGCGCCAGCGCCAGCGCCTGAACCAGGCAGCCCCGGGTTGCCAGCGCCGGCGCCAGCGCCCCTGCCACCGCTACCCGAAGCCGTACCCGGTGCGGCACCGATCGCGCTGTATCGCCCGGAAGTCCCCAACTGGTCGGTATTGCCGCCTGCCGCAGCGCAGTTAAGCCTGATGGCGCTCGGTACTTTCCATGATCGCCAGGGCGACCAGCGCCTGCTCACGGAAACGGGGGCGTTCGGCGCGGGCTGGGGCCGGGCCTACGGCAAGGACCTCGAGCAAACCTGGGCCGGTACGGTAACGCCGAAGTTCGACGGTTCGATCAAGGGCTATCAGGTCGGAAATGACATCTTCAGTTCGTTAACCTCCGGCGGGCAGACCCAGCGCACCGGTTTTTTCGTCGGCCACAGCAGCATGAAAGGCAACGTCGACGGCTTCAACCAGGGCTTTGAAGACAAACGCGCCGGTAAGATCGAGCTGCGCGGCGACCACGTCGGCCTGTACTGGACCTTGGTGGACCCTACCGGCTGGTACTTCGATAACGTGATCATGGCGACTCGCTTTGATGGCGATAATCGCTCGGAACGCGGCCTGAAGCTCGACACCCGTGGTCACGGGCTGACGCTGTCCAGCGAAGCCGGTTATCCATTCGCCGTCACTGAAAAATGGGTGGTTGAGCCCCAGGTGCAAATCATCCATCAGAAAATCTCCCTGGACAGCCAGGACGACGGCATCTCCCGCGTTGACTTCGACTCCGACGGTGCATGGACCGGGCGCCTGGGTGCCAGGCTCAAAGGCAGCTACCAGGTCAGCGGCCGCCCGCTCGAACCTTACCTGCGGGTTAACCTGTGGCGCACGCTGTCCGGCTCTGACACGGTGACCTTCGACAACGTCGACCAGGTCACCACTGAACAAAAAGCCTCATCGGCTGATGTTGGCCTGGGCGTGAACCTGAGCCTGGCCAAAGACGTCAGCGTTTACGCTGGCGCTGACTACAGCACCAATATTGACAGCCAACAGCTACAGGGAGTGTCTGGCAATTTGGGCGTGAGGATTAGCTGGTAATCATCATGTATAGGCTCTGGCGCGCGGTTTTTTGACGATGTTTCGTACAAACAATCACTTGCAAGCGCGCCGGAAATCAGTCACTTAATAGCATCAAATTAAGCCTACCATTTATCGGCCATTTTCTTGACGCAATGTCAAGCATCTTCTTAGCTACACCGTACTACCCCCGGAAACACTACCAGGAACAAGCCTTCACACCGCTCATATCAGGGCAGGTGCAGGTTTGGCCTACTCAATTCGGTCGCCCCTCATTCGGGGTAGGAGAGACGCCAAAGCGAGATAGCGCATGCGATTGCAAGGTAGACCACCATGAGAACATCACTCCCCCCACTAGAGATCAAAGTTACTTTCTACACCCTCTCGAGTTCGCTGCTGTTGTGTTCATCTGTGGGAGCGCAGGCGGGGCCCATAGAAGATGAGACCCTGCCCTGGTATCGCCAGGACGTCCCGGTGATGTCACTGCCCGCAATCAATATCACTGCGCCCTACCCCGGCCATTTCAGCGCCGCATCCGACGCCCGAAGTTCACGCCTGACCATCGAAGATGCAGCTCCCTCGACCTGGGACCAACTGTACGGCCAGCCCTCGCGCCTGGCCCAGGAGGACGCCCTGGCGCAAGGTTTTTCAGGGCCCGGTGTCAGCGAATTCAAGGGCCCGGCGATCCTTACCCTGCAGAGCAACAGCGGACATACCCAGCGAGTCGGCCTGATCGGCGGCACGAGTCAGTTTCAGAGCAACAGCAATGGTCTGTTGACCAGTCGCGCCCAGGCTGACCCCGCCACGGACACCCTCAACCTGCAAGGCCAGAGCCTTGGCGCCTATTGGAGCCTGACCGGGCCGCAAGGCTGGCACGTCGACCTGTCGGCCAGCGGTGGTCGGGTCAACGGTTTCAGCCGTAATGAACAGGGCGCGCGGCAAGTGACCGAAGGCAGCGCGGTGACGCTGTCGGTGGAGGGCGGATTCCCCATCGGGCTGAGCGAAAACTGGGTAGTCGAACCCCAGGCGCAGTTGATCAACCAACGAATTACCCTCGATACGCCCTATTCGGGTTCGGGTAATGCTGCTGCCAGCGATCTCAACTCCTGGAGCGGCCGGGTCGGAGCGCGGTTGAAGGGCAGCTACGATATCAATGGCTTGGGCGTGGAGCCGTATGTGCGGACCAACTTGTGGCACACGGTGTACACCGGCAACACGGTATCGCTGGATCAGGTCGACAAGATCAGCAGCAGCCGCAAGTCGTCGACGGTGGAGTTAGGGCTGGGATTGGTGGCGAAGGTGACACCGGCGGTGAGCCTGTATGTCAGTGCCGATTACAGCAGTGATGTGGATGACAACGATTTGAACGGGCTGATTGGCAGCCTGGGTGTGCGGATGCGTTGGTAATTGATTAAAAGCAAAAGATCGCAGCCTGCGGCAGCGCGCACACTCCGCAGGCTGCGACCTTTTGAATTACGCCTCAGGTCGCAAGATCAGCACCGCCAACGGCGGCAGATTCAACGACAGCGAAAGCGGCTGACCGTGGCTCGGTTCTTCTTCGGTAAACGCCCCGCCGCCATTGCCATAATTGGACCCGGCATACATCGCCGCATCACTGTTGATGACCTCGGTCCAGCGCCCGGCAAACGGCACGCCGACTCGGTAACCCTGACGTGGCACCGGCGTAAAGTTGGCTACCACCAACACCGGGCTGCCATCCTTGCTCCAGCGCAGGAAGGCATACACGCTGTTGATCGCATCATCGCCAATCAACCACTGGAACCCCTGGGGCGCGTCGTCCTGGTCATGCATCGCCGGCTCTTCGCGGTACAACCGGTTAAGGTCGCCGACGAGCTTCTGCACACCCTTGTGCTCGGAGTACTGCAGCAGGTACCAATCTAGCTGCTGATCGTGATTCCACTCGCGCCACTGGCCGAACTCGCAGCCCATGAACAGCAATTTCTTGCCCGGGTGCGACCACATGAAGCTCAGGTAGGCCCGCAGGTTGGCAAATTTCTGCCAGCGGTCGCCGGGCATCTTGTCGATCAGCGAGTGCTTGCCATGGACCACTTCATCATGGGAAATCGGCAGGATGAAGCGCTCGGACCACGCATACACCAGGCCAAAACTCAGCTCGTTGTGGTGATGCCCGCGATACACCGGGTCCTGCTGGATGTAGTGCAACGAATCGTGCATCCAGCCCATGTTCCATTTGTAGTCAAAACCCAGGCCGCCCTGTTGGGTGCTCTGGCTGACGCCAGGCCACGCAGTCGATTCTTCGGCAATGACCAGGGCGCCAGGCGCCTCCAGATTGACCACATCGTTAAGGTGGCGCAGGAAGTCGATCGCCTCCAAGTTCTCCCGACCGCCATGCCGGTTCGGCACCCATTCGCCGGCCTTGCGCGAATAGTCGCGATAAAGCATCGACGCCACGGCATCGACGCGCAGGCCGTCGACGTGGAAATGCTTGAGCCAGTGCAACCCGGACGCCAGCATGTAGCCGTGCACTTCGGTGCGGCCGAGGTTGTAGATCAGGGTGTCCCAGTCCTGGTGGAAACCTTCCTGCGGATTACCGTATTCGTACAGCGCGGTGCCATCGAATTGCGCCAGGCCGTGGGTATCCGTCGGGAAATGCGCCGGCACCCAATCGAGGATCACACCGATGTCCGCCAGGTGGCAGGCGTTGACGAAGGCGGCAAAATCATCGGGTGAGCCGTAGCGCGCACTCGGAGCGAACTGCGACAGCAACTGGTAACCCCATGAGCCACCGAACGGGTGTTCCATGATCGGCATCAGCTCGATATGGGTAAACCCCAGTTCCTTCACGTATGGAATCAGGCGCTCGCCCAACTCATGCCAGCTGTACTGGCGGGCGACTTCGCCCAGATCGTCCAGTTCGCACTGCCAGGAACCGGCGTGCAACTCGTAGATCGACAGCGGCGCACTCGGGTGCTGACGTTCGATGCGCGACTGCATCCACGCCTGGTCCTGCCATTCAATGCTCAGGGGCGCGGCGACTTTGGACGCGGTGTCCGGCGGCAGCGTAGTCGCCAGCGCCATCGGGTCGGCCTTCAGCGGCAAGATGCCGTGGGCGCCCAGAATCTCGTATTTGTAGGTTTCGCCGGCCTGCATGCGTGGGATAAACAACTCCCACACACCGGTAGGATGGCGCAGGCGCATCGGATGACGACGGCCGTCCCAATTGTTGAAGTCCCCCACCACCGAGACCCGCTTGGCATTTGGCGCCCACACGGCAAACCGCACGCCATCAACGCCGTCGACGGTTTTCAGCTGGGCACCGAGGCAGCTGCTGAGGTCGCGGTGATTGCCTTCGGCAAACAGGTACAGGTCCATCTCGCCCAGTAACGGGCCGAAGCTGTAGGGGTCCTCGGAAACCTGCTCGCCACCGGCCCAGCGCGTGCGCAACAGGTAAGGCTGGGCGCGATCGAAATGGCCGACGAACAGGCCAGGAGTCTGGGTGGCCTCGAGGCTGCCCAGTTCTTCCCCGGAGTCCTTGGCGATCACTTGGACGCTCAGGGCATCCGGCAAATAAGCCCGAATGAATTGGCCGCCGGCGTTGTCGCCATGGGGGCCGAGTATTGCGAAAGGGTCGGGATGTGCGGCGCGAACCAGCGCGTCGATGTCCTGCGATCCGGGCAGCAGCGCTTCTTTAGCGTGACCCAGTTCCTTGTTCTGGAAACTCATGACTACTCTCCACCAAGATCGGAAAAGGGTTTAAGCCCACTCAATAATCCATACAAACCATGCAACGGCACGGGCAGCCAGGTCGGGCGATTTTCCGCCTCGTAGGCCACCTCGTACGCGGCCTTTTCCAGACCGAACAATGCCAGCGCAGCGTCCTCGCCTCCCGGATCTTGCCACGCATGTCCAAGACTAGCTGCCGCCAGCCGATAAGCGTCGACAAATGCCTGGCGAGCTTCATTTAAATAACGCTCGGCGACCCTGACTCGCGCCGCCTGTGCGTCCTCGGTGTTATCGACGTTGTGCACATTGATGGTCATGGCTGCGGCGTAATCGAACGAACGCAGCACGCCACTCACATCCTTGTACGGGCTGTGCTTGCCCCGACGTTCGTACAGAGGCCGAGCGGGTTCACCTTCAAAGTCGATCAGGTAGGCATCGCCCTTGATCACCAGCACCTGGCCCAAGTGCAGGTCGCCGTGGACGCGAATTCGCAGGCCACCGGCGGCCTTTTTGCCCAGGTCCTGGACATGGCTCAGGATCGCCTTTTTGTTGTCCAGCAAACGACTGACCAGCGCCTGGTCGGCCGGGTTCAGTTCGGATTGATGCTGTTTCAACAACTTGAGCGAATGTTCCACCTGCGCGGCGACATCCTTGGCCGAAGCCAGGGCTTCTTTTTGCGTGGTGACCTGCGGCGCAAAGTCCGGGTCATCGGTGGGCGCCGCGAGCACCTGGTGCATTTCACCCAGGCGCTGGCCGAGCATGCCGGCAAAATCCTTCAGCTCGCCCAAGGCGTTGTAGTGCTGTTCCTGCTCGGAAATGGCTTGCGCCAGTTCGTCGCGAAGTGCGCGTTCGAGGTTGTTCTGTGTCCATTCCCAGGCGTCGCCCTGATTACTCAGGAAGCCCTGGGCGATCATCAGCAGCGTGTCCTCGCCTTCAGCGTTGCGGCGGATTACCGAACCCAGCAGCGGGGAAATATTGGCGAAACCGGCATTGGTCAGGTACGCGCTCATCTCCAGTTCGGGGTGCACCCCGGAGGCGATTTTGCGGATCAATTTGAGCACCAGGCTCTTGCCGACCACCACCGAGCTGTTGGACTGCTCGGCCGACAGATAGCGCACTTCCGACTCCGCGTTAAGGCCCAACTGAGCGAGCGCGGGGGTCGGTTCGAAGCGGATCTCGCCTGCGTCAGATGCCAGCACCGTGTTGTTCTGCATGCCGGCCAACACGGCTCGGATGAAGTTTTCCAGGGCAAAGGCATCGGTGATGATGCCGACCTGGCGACCGCGGCGAACCCGGGACAGCGCCAGTTGCTGCGGCAGCGCCGGGCCGACCTGATCCTCGGCAATGAAGCCAAATGGCAGTTGGTAACGGCTGGTCTGGCCATTGCTGGTGACGTCTATTTCGCTCAGCAACACCGGATGCTCGGCGTCGCCAAAGCGCACGCCATAGGCCATTTTGACCTGTTCGATGGTGGCGTCCTTGCCGGCAAACCAGCGGCGATTCTGCAGCCAGTTCGGCAGGATGCCCTGTTCCATGGTGTCCCGGGACGGCGTTTCGAGCAGCTCTTCCATGCGGTGCTTGAGCACCAGGGTGGTGAAGTCCGGCAGACTCTGCGCCGGTTCCACGTGCCAGCTCGGCATCTGGTTTTCCGCCGCCAGGCCGAACCAGTAGAAACCGTACGGCGCCAGGGTCAGCAGGAAGTTCAGCTGGCCGATGGGCGGGAACGCGTTACCGCCGAGCATTTCCACCGGCACCATGCCGGTGTAGGCCGACAAGTCGAGCTCGGCCGCCTGGGCACTGCGCGACACGTTGGCCACGCACAGAATGATCTCGTGCTTACCATCTGCCCCTGTGAATTCGCGGGTATAGGCGAGAATTCGACGATTGCTCGGCGAGAGCATTTTCAAGGTGCCGCGCCCAAACGCCTTGGACTGCTTGCGCACCGCAAGCATGCGTCGGGTCCAGTTGAGCAGGGAATGCGGATCGCCGGCTTGGGTCTCCACATTCACCGACAGGTAACCGTATTGCGGGTCCATGATCGGTGGCAACACCAGGCTGGCCGGGTCGGCGCGGGAGAAGCCGCCATTGCGGTCAATCGACCATTGCATTGGCGTGCGTACGCCATCACGGTCGCCCAGGTAGATGTTGTCGCCCATGCCGATTTCGTCGCCGTAGTACAAAGTCGGCGTGCCCGGCATCGACAGCAACAGGCTGTTGAGCAGTTCCACGCGGCGGCGGTCACGCTCCATCAATGGCGCCAGGCGCCGACGAATCCCCAGGTTGATGCGGGCGCGCCGATCGGCAGCGTAATAGTTCCACAGGTAGTCGCGTTCCTTGTCAGTGACCATCTCCAGCGTCAACTCATCATGGTTGCGCAGGAAAATCGCCCACTGGCAGTTGGCCGGAATCTCCGGGGTCTGGCGCAGGATGTCGGTGATCGGAAAGCGGTCTTCCTGGGCGAGCGCCATGTACATGCGCGGCATCAGCGGGAAATGGAACGCCATGTGGCATTCATCGCCATTCTGGCCCTCGGCGTCGGTGTCGCCAAAGTACAGCTGGGTGTCTTCCGGCCATTGATTGGCCTCGGCCAGCAGCATGCGGTCGGGGTAGTTGGCATCGATCTCGGCGCGGATCTGCTTGAGGACGTCGTGGGTCTCAGGCAGGTTTTCGTTGTTGGTGCCATCGCGTTCAATCAGGTACGGAATGGCGTCCAGGCGCAAGCCGTCGATGCCCATGTCGAGCCAGTAGCGCATCACTGACAGCACGGCCTTCATGACTTGCGGGTTGTCGAAATTCAGGTCCGGCTGGTGCGAGTAGAAACGGTGCCAAAAGTACTGGCCTGCCACCGGATCCCACGTCCAGTTGGACTTCTCGGTATCAAGAAAGATGATGCGGGTGCCGTCGTATTTCTGGTCGTCATCAGACCACACGTAGAAGTCCCGGGCGGCCGAGCCTTTCTTCGCTTTGCGCGCGCGCTGGAACCAGGCGTGCTGGTCGGAGGTGTGGTTGATGACCAATTCGGTGATCACCCGCAGACCGCGATCATGGGCCTCGGAGATGAACCGCTTGGCATCGGCCATGGTGCCGTAGTCGGGGTGCACGCCGCGGTATTCGGCAATATCGTAGCCGTCGTCGCGGCGGGGCGAAGGGTAGAACGGCAATAGCCAGATGGTATTGACGCCTAGGTCGGCAATGTAATCAAGCTTGGCGATCAGGCCGGGAAAGTCGCCGATCCCGTCGTTGTTGGAGTCGAAAAATGATTTGACGTGTACCTGATAGATCACCGCATCCTTGTACCAGAGCGGGTCTTTGATAAAGGTGGCTGCCTTGGGTTTCTTCGCCATTTGAAACTCCTGTTGAATTCGATACCGCAATGCGTCTGGCAAACGGATTTCCGTCGTAGGAGCTGCCGAAGGCTGCGATCTTTTGATGTTGAAATTCCGTTGACGCAGATGTCCTCAAAAATCAAAGACAAGATCAAAAGATCGCAGCCTGCGGCAGCTCCTACCGAGGTCAGCGGTCAGCCTCTTCTATTCAAGACGCTGAAATCCGCCAGATCCCGAACGATTGTTGAGCCGGGTCGAGGCGCATGAACTGGTACTTGCCGTACCAGGTCCAGCGGTGCCCGTTCATCAAGTCCTCGCCTTGGGTATGGGCGTCATCCGGCAGGCCCATTTCCCACAGTGGCAGCTCAAAATTCGCTTCCTGGGCGTTATGCGGATCGAGGTTCACCGCCACCAGGATGAAGTTGCTGCCATCGGCGCTACGCTTGCCGAAATACAGGATGTTGTCGTTCCAGGCGTTGTAGATTTTCAGGCCCAGGTGTGAGTGCAGCGCCGGGTTCTGCCGGCGGATGCGGTTGAGCTGGGCAATCTCGGCGATGATGTTGCCAGGTGCGTTGAAATCCCTTGGGCGGATTTCGTACTTCTCCGAATTGAGGTATTCCTCCTTGCCTGGCACCGGCGCCGCTTCGCACAACTCAAAGCCCGAATACATGCCCCAAAGGCCCGAGCCCATGGTCGCCAACGCAGCGCGAATGAGGAACCCGGCACGCCCTGACTCATGCAGGAACACCGGGTTGATATCCGGAGTATTGACGAAGAAGTTCGGGCGATAACATTCGCGCCACGGCGATTCGTTGAGCTCTGCCAAGTAAGTCGAGAGCTCGTACTTGGTGTTACGCCAGGTGAAATAGGTGTAGCTCTGGGAGTAGCCGACCTTGCCCAAGCGCGCCATCATCGCCGGCGTGGTGAACGCTTCGGCGAGGAAGATCACTTCCGGGTACAGCGCACGCACGTCAGCGATCAGCCATTGCCAGAACGGCAGCGGCTTGGTGTGTGGATTATCGACGCGGAAGATCTTCACGCCCTCCTCGACCCAGCCCACCACGATGTCGCGCAATTCGACCCACAGACTCGGAATTGCGTCGACTGCATAGAAGTCGACGTTGACGATGTCCTGGTATTTCTTCGGCGGGTTTTCGGCATATTTGATCGTGCCGTCCGGACGCCAGTTGAACCAGCCCGGATGCTGTTGCAGCCATGGATGGTCCTGGGAACACTGGATCGCAAAGTCCAGGGCTATTTCCAGGCCGTGGTCTGCCGCAGCCGCGACTAGTCGACGGAAATCCTCACGGGTACCCAGTTGCGAGTGAATGGCCTCATGGCCACCCTCGGCACTGCCGATGGCATACGGGCTGCCCGGATCATCAGGGCCGGCAGTCAGGGAATTGTTCGGGCCCTTGCGATGACTGCGGCCGATCGGATGGATCGGCGGGAAATACAGGACGTCAAACCCCATGTCCTGAATCATCGGCAAGCGCGAGTGCACGTCATTGAACGTGCCGTGCCGGGCCGGGTCGTCGGTGATCGAGCGCGGGAACAGCTCATACCAACTGGCGAACTGCGCCAGGTCGCGCTCGACGTCCACCGGGTACTCTGGGCTCAGGCTGACGAAAGCACGATGATCGGCCTGGGCCATCAGTTCCGCGCTACGTTGGTGCAGGAACAGCGCAACCTGCTCGGTTTCGAGCAGGCCGGACAATTCGTGGTGCAATGCCGCCAGCGCTTCGCTCAACGGTCCTTCGGCGCGCTCTGCGGCGTGCTGGACCTGGGTGCGTCCTTCCTGCAGTTCCAGGCTGACCGGCACCCGAGCAGAGTGCTTTTTCTCCAGCTCGTAACAGAAGCTGGCGAACTGATCGATCCAGGCTTCGACGCAATACACATAGCGGCCCTGACGCTCGACGCGAAACTGGCCCTGATAACCGTTGTTGCCCAGCTCGCCCATGACGGCGCTCTGCCACGTCTCATCGGCCTCGGAGCGCCAGCGCACCCGCACGGCCAGCTTGTCGTGGCCATCGGCAAATACCTTGCTGGTAACCACCACGTCCTGACCCACCACGGCTTTGACAGCGAACTGCCCGCCATCGAGGATCGGCATGGTGTCTTCAATCGCGATTCGCGGCAGCAGCAGCGCCTGCGACAACGGTATATGAGGGTTGTAGCTCAACTCTGTAGGCTTTTCAGTCGTCATCGAGCATCTCTCCTTTACGCCCCATGGACGCTCTTGTACTCAGCCGACAATCGCAAAGCGGTCGGCCCCGAATGAACTCACTTAGGTTCCGAGCGACCCTGCGCGGTAAAAGTTCACGCTGATTTGCCGGTGAGGTCGCGGGAATCATTTTGATGAAGCACGGGTCAACAGACTTAAGCACGACTCACGCCATGTGCCACTGGAGATGCAGCGATGACGATTCCCAACCCCGTTGAAACGCCAGATCCGAATATCGACAGTCCGACCATTCCGCCCACCGACCCGCAGCCGGTTCCAGAACAGGAGCCGCCAGGAACCGTGCCACCGCCGCGCGAAGAACCGCCGCAGACCATGCCGCCGGTGGTTGTGTAACTCTCACTGATCCCCCATAAAACGGTGGGCCATCCATGGCCCACCCCTCTTCTGTTGTTGCGACTGTTAAGGCGCATCCCCTCGATCCTTGTCCAGCATCTTCACGATCCTCGGCATCACGCTGAAAATCGCCAGCGCCAACAGCGTGCTCAGCACCGCCGTCGATTCTCGCCCCATACCCGCCGACACCCCGATCGCTGCGGTCATCCACAACCCCGCTGCAGTGGTCAGGCCCTTGACATGACCCTCATCGCCTTCGGTGTTCTTCAGGATGGTCCCGGCGCCGAGGAAGCCGATACCGGCAATCACCCCCTGCACCACCCGGCTCATGGCATCGGCCTGGGAGCCGGACATCTGCGGCACCAGGACAAACAACGCTGCACCCAATGCCACCAGCATGTGGGTACGCACCCCGGCCGCCTTGCCTTTATGTTCACGCTCGAATCCCAGGATGCCGCCCAGGATCGCGGCGATCACCAGTCTCACGGTAATTCGTGTCAATTGTGCTGCATCGCCAATGTCGGCGAATTCCGCTTGCAGGGTTTCCCAAACTTCATGCCACCAGGCTTTCATGCTGCTGTCCTTGTGATTGATCTGGAAGATGGACCACGCCAACCATTAATCGGTTGCACCGAACGATGCGCATTGCCCGTAGCCTAACGCTGCAGAACCCGCAGAAATAAGGACTCCGCCATGACCGTTCGCATCGAAAACCAGACTTGCTTCTTCACGACCGAAAACGGCGAAGAAATCCGCCTGTGTCCCGACGTCACCGTGATTACCGATTCGGACAAAGCCATGTCGGCCGTCGAAATTGAAGGCAGGCGCATCTACATCACCGAAGCAGAAGCCGATGCATTGACCGTAGCAGGCGCCGTGGATGGGCGTAGGCATTTGAAAGCCACCGACAGTGATTCGGTGATTTGACTGACGCCGATCAACAAGGCCTGCAGGCGTCTGTTATAGGCGCCCCGGCCAACGTCTCCCAGCTGCTTCAAGTTGTCGCAGCCAGCGGATCAGCACCCATCTGATCCGCTTTTTATTGCAATAGCTGAGTCTGTTATGCAAACAGATCGGCGCTCATAGTGCTCTGGCCTGATGGAGGCTGATGAGCGAAAGACCATGAGCGAAAGAATTCCCGTCCGAACCCTTGAGAGTGCCCCGTCCGTCCAGACTTTTGAGCCTTCGCGTGCAAAAACGAAGACCCGGTCTGGCGACAACCTGATCCACACCCGCAGTTTTACCGGACTGTTCCGCACGTTGCGCATGAGCGGTGCCGGTTTTCTGTTCCTGCTGTTCTTCGGCACGGTATGGCTGAACTGGGGTGGACGCCAGGCTGTGCTCTGGGATCTGTCCGAAAGCAAATTTCATATCTTTGGGGCGACGTTCTGGCCGCAGGATTTCATTCTGCTCTCGGCGCTGCTGATCATTGCCGCGTTCGGCCTGTTCGCGATCACCGTGTTCGCTGGCCGAGTCTGGTGCGGCTACACCTGCCCGCAGAGTTCCTGGACCTGGATCTTCATGTGGTGCGAGAAGATCACCGAAGGCGAACGCAATCAGCGGATCAAGCTGCAAGCCGCTCCCTGGACCCTGAACAAGCTGCTGCGGCGGTCGGCCAAGCACACGCTGTGGCTGGCGATCAGTTTGCTCACGGGCCTTACCTTCGTTGGCTACTTCACCCCGATCCGGCCCTTGGCGGAGGAACTGCTGACCCTGCAAATGGCCGGAGTCAGCTTGTTCTGGGTGCTGTTTTTTACCGGCGCCACCTACATCAATGCCGGTTGGCTGCGTGAAGCGGTGTGCATGCACATGTGCCCCTATGCGCGCTTCCAGAGCGTGATGTTCGACAAGGACACCCTGACCATTTCCTACGACTTCGCTCGCGGGGAAAACCGTGGCCCGCGCAAGCGTGAAGTCGCGCCAGCCGCTGTTGGCCTGGGGGATTGCATCGATTGTCAGCTGTGCGTGCAGGTGTGCCCTACCGGCATCGACATCCGCGACGGCTTGCAGATGGAGTGCATTGGTTGCGCTGCCTGCATCGACGCCTGCGATTCGATCATGGACAAGATGGGCTACGCCCGTGGATTGATCAGCTATACCTCCGAGCATGAGTTGCAGGGTGGCAAGACCCACCTGCTCAGGCCCAGACTGATCGGTTACACCGCCGTGCTGCTGCTGATGATCGGTGCCCTCGCCCTGGCCCTGGTGGAACGGCCAATGGTCTCGCTCGACGTCAGCAAGGACCGCGGACTGTTCCGCGAAAACAGCCAGGGCCAGATCGAGAATATCTACAGCTTGAAAATCATCAACAAGACCCAGCAGCGCCAGGACTATCGGCTGATGCTGGTCGAAGGTGATGGCTTCCAGCTGCAAGGCAAGACTGAATTGAGCCTGGCCCCAGGGGAAATCGTCGACGTGCCGGTGTCCGTGGCGATGACCACGGAGCGCCCGAGCAGCAGTTCGCAAAGCATCGTGTTCAAGATCGTCGATACCGATGAGCCGCAGATCTACAGCGAGGCCAAGAGCCGGTTTGTTGCGCCAATGAATCGTTGATCCCTTAGACTGCCATCGCGAGCAGGCTCACTCCTACAAGGTCACCACAACACCTGTGGGAGCGGGCTTGCTCGCGAAGAAGTCCCCCCGATTTCACAGAACAACCCAACCGGGCTTTTAATGAAACGCTACGAAAAATTCGCCGATGACATCGCTGAACTGATCCGCTCCGGCGTCCTCGGTCCCGGCCAACGGGTGCCGTCGGTGCGCTACGCCAGCCAGACTTACGGGGTCAGCCCGTCCACGGTGTTCCAGGCCTATTACCTGCTGGAGCGCCGCGGGTTAATCCGCGCCAGGCCGCGCTCCGGTTACTTCGTCAACACCCACGCGCCGAGCCCGTTTTCCGAGCCGGTGATCAGCGCCCAGGTTAACGAGTCCACCGAGGTCGACGTCAGCGAGCTGGTGTTCTCGGTGCTTGATTCGATCAAGGACCCCAACACCGTGCCTTTTGGCTCGGCGTTCCCCAGCCCCGCGCTGTTTCCCCTGCAACGCCTGTCACGGTCCCTGGCCAGCGCCACCCGGGACATGGATCCGCGCATGGTGGTCACGGACATGTCGCCAGGCAATCCGCAATTGCGCCGGCAGATAGCCCTGCGCTACATGGTGGGCGGGCTGATGTTGCCAATGGAGGAATTGTTGATCACCAACGGCGCCCTGGAAGCACTCAACCTGTGCCTGCAGGCCGTGACCGAGCCGGGCGACCTGGTGGCTATCGAGGCCCCGGCGTTCTATGCGTGCCTGCAGATCCTCGAACGGCTCAAGCTCAAGGCGGTGGAAATACCCGTGCATCCGCGCGAGGGCATCGACCTGGGCGTGCTTGCGCAGACCCTCGAGCGCCATCCGATCAAGGCCGTCTGGTGCATGACCAGCTTCCAGAATCCCATGGGCGCGAGCATGCCCGAGGCGAAGAAACAGGAGCTGGTGGAGTTGTTGCGCCGACATCAGGTGCCGCTGATCGAGGACGATGTCTACGCCGAGCTGTATTACGGCCAACAGGCTCCCAAACCAGCCAAGGCGTTCGACACCGAAGGCCTGGTGATGCATTGCGGCTCGTTCGCCAAGAGCCTGGCTCCGGGGTATCGCATTGGTTGGGTGGCTGCCGGGCGTTTTGCGCAGAAGATCGAACGCTTGAAGCTGATGACCTCGCTCTGTGCGTCGATGCCCGCCCAGGCAGCGATTGCCGATTACTTGCAACACGGCGGCTACGATCGCCACTTGCGCAAATTGCGCTACGCACTGGAGGAGCAACAAAGCGCGATGCTGGCAGCCATTGCCCGGTATTTCCCGGCGCAGACCCGGGTCAGCCAACCGGCTGGCGGCTATTTCCTGTGGCTGGAGCTGCCGGCGCAAATGGACTCGTTGAAGCTGTTCCAGATGGCGCTGGCCCAAGGCATCAGCATTGCCCCAGGACCGATTTTTTCACCGACCCGGCGCTTCAGGAATTGCATCCGGCTGAATTACGGCAGCCCCTGGGATGAGGCTGCGGAGAAGGCGATGGAGACGTTGGGGCGGATTGTGCGGTCGTTCTGAAGGATTGGCGTCGTCGCCATCGCGAGCAGGCTCACTCCTACAGGAAACGCGGTCCCCTGTAGGAGCGAGCCTGCTCGCGAAAAAGGCTCAGGCAGCGCAGATGTCGATGGTTAGCGCCCACCACCCAAATCAACAAACGTCCCCGTCGCATACGACGCCTTGTCCGACAACAGCCAGACAATCGCCTCGGCCACTTCATCCGGCCGGCCACCCCGGGCCATCGGGATCGCCGATTCCAGCTTGCTGACCCGGTCCGGATCGCCGCTCAGCGCATGGAAGTCGGTGTAGATATACCCGGGCCGCACGGCATTGACCCGAATGCCCTCGCCCGCCACTTCCTTGGACAGGCCGATGGTGAAGCTGTCCAGCGCACCCTTGGAGGCCGCGTAGTCGACATATTCGTTGGGCGAGCCAAGGCGCGATGCCACTGACGACACGTTGACGATGCTGCCACCCTGGCCGCCATGCTTGGGCGACATGCGCAGGATCGCGTGCTTGGCGCAGAGGATCGGCGCCAGGACGTTGGTCTTGAGGATTTTCAGAATGCGGAATTCGGACATCTCGTCCACCCGGGACTTGTGCGCGACAGTACCGGCATTGTTCACCAGGGCGGTGACACGGCCCAGTTCGGCGTCTACGCGATTGAACAGGGCGACCACTTCATCTTCGATGCTGACGTCGGCGCGTACCGCGATTGCCTGGGCACCGAGGGCGCGTACCTGTTCGAGGACGCCATGCGCCGCTTCTTCGTCAGCCTGATAATTGATGCAGATCCGATAGCCCAGTTCAGCGGCCAGGAGCGCTGTCGCGGCGCCGATGCCTCGACCCCCACCGGTGATGACGATGACTTTGTCCATGCTGACTTTCCCCATTTTTCGCGTAAGCAGTCGGGGTCAAGAATAACCGCCATCAGCGGTTTTTGCATGGTTTGTGGCAGCTTGCGCTCCGGCGGCCGCCATTTGCTCCCCGCGAACAATATCTATCATGAAGCGCTGTGCCGGCAGCGGATGACCGAGCAGATATCCTTGCAGCGAGTCACACCCCAGTTGTGTCAGGAAGTCCTGCTGCACATCGGTCTCCACGCCCTCGGCGACTATCCGCAAGCCCAGCGCCTGCCCCAGCGCGACGATGGCCGAGACGATCGCGGCGTCATCGCTGTCGCGCTCCAGGTCGCGAACGAAGCCGCGGTCGATCTTCAATTCATTGGCCGGCAGGCGCTTGAGGTACATCAGGCTGGAATAACCGGTGCCGAAGTCGTCGATGGACAGGTCCACGCCCATGTCCGACAGTGCCTGCAACACCGTCATGCTCGCATCGGCGTCACTCATCGCGGTGGTTTCGGTGATTTCCAGGGTCAGGCTGTTGGCCGGCAGATGGTGAGTCGCCAAGGCCTTGGCGACGCTTTGGACCAGGCCGACATGGCAGAACTGCAGTGCCGACAGATTCACCGCGATACGCCAGTCGGTGTAACCCAGCACATACCACTCACGCATCTGTCGGCAGGCTTCGTTAAGCACCCATTCACCGATTGGAATGATCAAACCAGTCTTTTCCGCCAGCTCGATGAACTTGTCCGGCAGCAGCATGCCCTGAGTCGGATGGACCCAGCGCAACAACGCCTCGGCACCCACGGGACGGCCATTGGCGGCGTCGAACTTCGGTTGGTAGTACAAACTGAATTGCTCTTGCTCCAGTGCCGCTCGCAAGTCCTGCAACAGCTGCAGCTGCTTGCGCGCGTTGCTGTTCATCGACGCATCAAAGAAGCTGTAGCCGTTCTTGCCGCTGCCTTTGGCGTGATACATCGCGGCATCGGCGTTCATCAGCAGCTCCTGGGCCGTCGCGCCATTGCCCGGATAGACCGCGATGCCGACGCTGGCGGAAATTTGCAGATCATGTTCGGCGACGCGGAATGCGCGCGCGATCAGGCCGACCTGACGCGCCGCCAGATTCAGTGCGTCATCCTGTTCGGCCAGTTGCACCAGCAGTACGAACTCGTCGCCGCCAATCCGCGCCAGGGTGTCCTGGCTGCGCAGATCCACCCGCAGACGCTGGGCCACTTCGCGCAATAACTGATCGCCCATATGGTGACCGAAGGCATCATTGACCGGCTTAAAACCGTCCAGATCGATGAACATCAGCGCAAAACAGCCACCCTGCTCGCGCACCACCAGCATCGCCTGGTCAATGCGATCGGCCAGCAACACCCGGTTGGGCAGCCCGGTCAGTGGATCATGCAGGGCCAGTTGGGTGAGTTCGCGATTGGCCTCGGTCAGTGACTGGGCCAGGTCTGCGGTCCGTGCTTCCATCCGGGCGTCGAGAATGGAGGTGAGCAGCGCGATGCTCAGCACCGCCAAGGTGGTGATCAACACCAGGTTATCGAGCCCGCTGCCGCTCAACCCGCTGGACGCCGAACCGCAGAAGCTACCGTCGGGGAAACGTGCCGCCGCCATCCCGGTGTAGTGCATGCCGACGATGGCAATACCCATGATCACCGCCGCACCCGCGCGGATCAGCGCCACGTGGGGTGTGTGCTTGCGCAGGCGGAAGGCAATCCACAGAGCCGCGCCGGAAGCGCCAACCGCGATCAATAGCGAGGCGCTGAACAACGTCGGGTCATAGTCGATACCCGGTTGCATGCGCATCGCCGCCATACCGGTGTAGTGCATGGCGCTGATGCCGCTGCCCATGGTCAGCGCACCGAACAGCAGCTGCCAGGCGGGCAATTGGGGCTGGCTGACCAGCCACAGGGCAAAGCCGCAGGACAGCACCGCGATCAGCAGTGACAACAGGGTCAGCGTGACGTCATAGCCCAGTTCCACAGGCAAGGTAAACGCGAGCATGCCGATGAAATGCATCGACCATACGCCGACACCCATGGCAAAGGCGCCACCCGCCGTCCACAACGAAACCGCGCGGCCCTTGGCTGTGGCAATACGTTCGGTCAGGTTGAGTGCAGTGTAGGAAGCGAGAATCGCAACGAACAGGGAAATGATAACGAGCGTGGGGGAATAGCTACCAATAAGCATGGGACTTCTCGAAATTACCCCGTACTGCGTCCCTGCTCGGTGGCGTTGAATTCGGCGATTGTACTGATTCTCAACAAGAACGCACTGAGAAAATTAGCAAAAGGCCATCAAGGCGATGAAACGCTTGTTTGAACATGAAAACCGGTGGCAAAGGTGGGGGTTTAGATCAACTTGTGAGTGCGGATGAACTGTGAGTGCAGATCAACCTGTGGTTGAAGATCACCTGTGGGAGCAAGGCTTGCCCGCGATGGGGGCCACAAGGCCGCCAACAGCATCGCGGGCAAGCCTTGCTCCAATAGGTTGGTGTCAAAAGATCGGTATTATTCCCAAATGTTTTGATTGTTACCGGGCCGCGTTTTGTTCCAGCTGCCCATCCCACCCGCCGCCCAGCGCTGCAATCAGCTGCACGCTGGCGATCAAGCGGCTTTGCATCAGGCTGAGCATGTTGCGTTCGTTGTTCAGTGCCGTCGCCTGAACCACTACCACATCGAGATAGGCAATCAGCCCCGCCTTGTACTGATTCTGGATCAGGCGCAAGGATTCGCGGGCGGCGTCCAGTGCCTGCTGGCGAACTTCGGACTCGTTCTCCAGCACCTTCAATTGCACCAGGTAGTCCTCCACCTCACGGAACCCGTCGAGTACCGTCTGGCGATATTTGGCCACGGTTTCGTCGTAGGCGGCTTCGCTGCGGTCCACTTCCGCCGAGCGTTGGCCGCCATCGAACAGGGTCATGGCCAACTGTGGTCCCACCGACCAGAAGCGATTTGGCACGCTGAACCAGTTCGACGACGTGCTGCTGCTGTAGCCGCCATTGAGGCTGAGCGTCAGGTCCGGGTAATACGCCGCCTTGGCCACGCCGATGTTGGCGTTCGCCGCCATCACCGAGCGCTCCGCCGACGCAATGTCCGGCCGCCGTTCCAGCAGCTGCGAAGGCAGGTTCAGCGGTACCTCGGGCAGAGTCGGTATGTCCTGGGACTCGGCCAGGTTGAACTGCGCCGGGGGCAGACCGATCAGCACCGCGATGGCATGTTCAAACTGCGCACGCTGCCAGATCAGGTCGACCATGTCGGCCTGGGTGCTTTTGAGCTGGGTTTGCGCCTGGGCCACCGCGTCCTTGCCGGACACTCCGGCGCGGTACTGGTTTTGCGTCATCTTCAGCGAGCGCTCGTAGGCCGCGACTGTCGCTTCCAGCAAACGTTTCTGTTCGTCGATGACGCGCAGCTGCAGATAGTTCTGCACCAGCTCCGACTGCTGGCTCAGGCGCATGGCCGCCAGGTCGGCATAACTCGCCTGGGCGTTTGCGGTATCCGCTTCCAGGCCGCGCCGCAACTTGCCCCAGACGTCCGCTTCCCAACTCACGCCGGCCTGCGCCGTATAGGTGTCGCGGATACCGCTGGAGGAACTGCTCAGGCTGGAACTGCTGCTCCCGGTACCTTGGCTCGAGCGATTCTTGCCCACGGTCAGGTCCACCGTCGGAAAGAATGCGCCACGGGCGCTGCGCACCAGGGCCTGGGCCTGGCGATATTGAGCTTCAGACTGGGCGACGGTCTGGTTGGCGCTGTTGAGCTGGTCGATCAAGCCGTTGAGCTGCTGATCGCCATACAACTCCCACCAGGCCCCGCGTGCGAGGGAATCGCTGGGGTTGGCCTGCCGCCAGCCGGCTGCTTCCTTGTACTGCACAGGGGCAACCGCCTGCGGGCGCTGGTAATCCGGTCCGATGGCGCAGGCACTGAGCAAGGACACGCACAGTACCAGGCTCAGCAGGCGCGAGCCGCGGGCCGGGATCAAGGGCGCGGCCCGGGTGAAAAGCGAACGGTCAGTCATAGCGGAGTTTCCAGAGCAGCATCGGTACGCACCCCACGCCAGTGGTTGAAGCGATGGCGCAGTTTGTCGAGATAGAGGTAGACCACCGGGGTGGTGTAGAGGGTCAGCACCTGGCTGAAGATCAGCCCGCCGATAATCGTCAGGCCCAAAGGCTGGCGCATTTCCGCCCCTTCAGCGCGACTGAGCAGCAAAGGCAAGGCCCCGAGAATGGCTGCCAGGGTGGTCATCAGGATCGGCCGCAGCCGCTGCAGGCAGGCACTGCGAATCGATTCCAGCGGCGCCAGGCCCTGATGGCGTTCGAGCTGCAAGGCCAGGTCGATCATCAGGATGGCGTTTTTCTTCACCACACCAATCAGCAGGAACAGCCCCAGCAGCGAAATCAGGCTGAATTCACCGCCCAGCGCATAGATCGACAGCAAGGCGCCGACGCCTGCAGACGGCAGGGTCGAGAGAATCGTCAGCGGATGGATGTAGCTCTCGTACAGCACGCCCAGCACCAGGTACACCGCGACCAGCGCGCCAAGGATCATCCACGGCTGGCTTTTCTGTGTGGCGGCAAACGCATCAGCGGTGCCCGCGACCTTGACGATCACGTCTTCCGGCATACCCAGTCGCGCAATCGCCCGCTCAATGGCAGCGGTGCCCTGCTCCACCGTGACCCCTTCGGCCATGTCGAAGGAAATACTCTCGGAAGCGAACTGGCCCTCGTGGCTGACCCGGTCGTCTTCCAGGCTATTTTCGTAATGGGCAATGGTCGACAGCGGAATCCGTGCGCCATCAGCGGTGATCACCTGCACCTGCTTGAGGGTAATCGGGTCCTGGGCGTATTTCGGATTGACCTCCATCACCACCTGATACTGGTTCAGGCTGTCATAGATGGTCGAGATCTGCCGTTGGCTGTAGGCATTGTTGAGCACCGAAGTGACCATGTTCATGTCGACGCCCAGGCGCTTGGCCTGATCGCGGTCGACAATCAAGGTGACCTGCTGGGCGCCGCGGCCTTCCCGGGCGTCGATCGCCGTCAGCTCCGGCAAGGCCTTGAGTGCGGTCACGACTTTCGGGTACCACTGGCGCAATGAGCCAAGGTCGGCGCTCTGCAGGATGTAGGAATACTGCGAGGTGGTCTGCTCACGCCCGCCGCCGAACTGCAGGTCCTGGTCGGCCATAAGCATCAATTGCGCTCCGGCAACCTTGGGCATTTCCTTGCGCAGGCGCTCGATGACCTTCTGCGCGGAAATGTTGCGCTCCTGGATCGGTTTCAGGCGCACTAGCATGAAGGCGTTGTTGGTGCCGTTGCTGCCACCGATGAAGCCGGCGACGCTCTCGACGGCCGCGTCTTTCAACACCGCACGGCGAAAAATCTCCATTTTGGGCTGCATCACGGTAAACGACAGACCGTCATCACCGCGCACGAAACCGATCAGTTGCCCGGTATCCTGCTGCGGCATAAATGTCTTAGGAACAACAACATAGAGCGCAACATTAACGCCAATTGTCACGAAGAGACTGAGCAATGTCAGACGCCGGTGACGCAGTACCCAGTCGAGGCTGGTGGCGTATTTGGCCACCATCCAGTCGTTGGTCCGGCGGCTTACGCGCTGCAGGCGGTTCTCCTGGCCCGGCGTATGCGGCTTGAGCCAGCGGGCGCAAAGCATCGGCGTGAGGGTCAGCGAAACCACCAGCGAGACGACGATGGACGCCGCCAAAGTGATCGAAAACTCGCGAAACAGGCTCTCGATGATCCCGCCCATGAACAGGATCGACAGGAACACCGCCACCAGCGAGACGTTCATCGACAGCAGGGTGAAACCGACCTCCTCGGCTCCAAGGTAAGCGGCCTTCATCGGCGGTACGCCCTCGTCGATGTGCCGGGAAATGTTCTCCAGCACCACGATGGCGTCGTCCACCACCAACCCGGTCGCCAGGATCAGCGCCATCAGCGATAAGTTGTTCAGGGAGAAGCCGTAGAGGTACATCACGGCAAAAGTGCCAACCAGTGACACCGGGACCGCGAGGGTCGGAATCAGCGAGGCGCGGAAATTGCCCAGAAACAGGAACACCACCAGGATCACCAGCGCCACGGCGATCAGCAGGGTCATTTCCGCTTCGTGCAACGTGGCCTTGATCACCGGCGAACGGTCCATCGCCAGGTTCAGCTTGACGCTCGCCGGGAGCACGGCCTGTAACGCCGGCAGCTGGGCCTTGATCTCGTTGACGGTCTCGATGATGTTGGCACCGGCCTGGCGGTTGATCACCAGCAGAACCGCCGCGTCGTCATTGAAGAAGCCGCTGTTGTAGCGGTCTTCGACGCCGTCGCTGACCTTGGCCACATCCTTGAGGCGCAATGCGGCGCCGTCGGCGTAATGAATGATCAGCGATTCATAGTCCTTGGCCTTTTCCAGCTGGTCGTTGGCCTGCACCTGCCACAGGCGCTCGCCGTCTTCCACCGAGCCTTTGGGCCGGCGCACGTTGGCATTGGCGATGGCCGTACGCACGTCATCGAGTGCCACGCCGTACTGGTTCAGCGCCTGCGGCTCAAGTTCGATGCGCACTGCCGGCAAGGAACTGCCGCCGATCTGCACTTCGCCGACGCCCTGCACCTGGGACAGGCTCTGGGACAGGATGGTCGAGGCCAGGTCGTATAGCTGGCCCTTCTCCAGCACATCGGAGGTCAGGGACAGCACCATGATAGGCGCTTGGGACGGATTGACCTTCTTGTAGGTCGGCATACTGCGCATGCCGCTGGGCAGCAGGTTGCGCGAAGCGTTGATCGCCGCCTGCACCTCCCGCGCCGCGCCGTTGATATCACGATCGAGGTCAAATTGCAGGATCACCCGGGTCGAGCCCTGGCTGGAGCGACTGCTCATGGTGTTGACCCCGGCAATCGCGCCGAACGAGCGCTCCAGCGGGGTAGCCACGGTCGAAGCCATGACCTCGGGGCTGGCGCCCGGCAGGCTGGCCTGGACCACGATCACCGGGAAATCCATTTGCGGCAGCGGCGACACCGGCAACAGGCCGAAGCTCACGCCGCCCAGCAACATGATCGCCAGGCTCAGCAGCATGGTGGCGACCGGCCGCTTGATGAAAGGTCCGGACAGGTTCATGGCTGCTCTACCACTTCCACAGGCTCGGATTTATGACCCCAGCGCCGGCCCAGGCGATCGAAATAGAGGTAGATGACCGGTGTGGTAAACAGGGTCAGGACCTGGCTCACCAACAACCCGCCGACCATTACCAGACCCAGGGGTTGACGCAGTTCCGCGCCGGAGCCGGTGGCCAGCATCAGCGGCACCGCACCGAACAAGGCAGCCAGGGTGGTCATCAGGATTGGCCTGAACCGCAGCAACGCCGCCTGATAGATCGCCGTTTCCGGGTCGAGCCCCTGATTGCGTTCGGCGTCCAGGGCGAAGTCGATCATCATGATCGCGTTCTTCTTGACGATACCGATCAACAAAATGATGCCGATGATCGCGATCATGCCCAGGTCATTGCCACTCAACAGCAGCGCCAACAAGGCGCCGACCGCCGCCGAGGGCAAGGTCGAGAGGATGGTGATGGGGTGGATGTAGCTCTCGTAGAGCACACCCAGGACAATGTACATGGTCACCACCGCCGCCAGGATCAACAGCAAAGTGCTCGACAGCGACGCCTGGAAGGCTTCTGCCGCGCCCTGGAACTGGGTCTGCACTCCCAGAGGCATGCCGATGTCCTGCTGCACCTGTTCGATGATGTCCACCGCATGCCCCAGCGCCACGCCGGGCGCCAGGTTGAACGACATCATTACTGCCGGGAACTGGCCGATATGAGTAATCGCCAGTTGCGCCTGGCGTTGTTCGATGTGGGCCAGGCTGGACAGGCGCACCTGCCCGCCATCGGTGGTCTTGACGTGAATCTGATTCAGCGCATCCGGGCCGATTTTCTCGCCGGACTGTGCCTGCAGGACCACGCGATACTGGCTGGCCTGGGTATAAATGGTCGAGATCTGTCGTTGGCCGAACGCGTCATACAGGGCATCGGTGATGTTCGACACCGAAACGCCGACCCGGGACGCCGCATCGCGGTCGATCACCAGGTACACCTGCAGGCCTTTGTCCTGCAAGTCACTGGCCACATCCGTCAGCTCGGGCCGCTGGGCCAGGGCCTCGACCAGGCGGCCGCTCCACAGGCTGAGCAACTCCGAATCCGGGGACGACATGCTGAACTGGTACTGGGTGCGGCTGACCCGATCCTCAATGGTCAGGTCCTGCACCGGTTGCATGAACAGCCGGATACCTACCAGTTTGTCCACTTCCGGTTGCAGGCGGGCGATGATTTCGCTGGCACTCAGGTCCCGAGCGCTGTGGGGCTTGAGGTTGATCAGCAGGCGCCCGCTGTTGAGCGTCGAGTTGTCGCCGTCGACGCCAATGTAGGACGACAGGCTTTCGACCGCTGGATCGGCGAGGATAATTTTCGCCAGATCCTGCTGGCGCTGGCTCATTGCCGCAAAGGAAATCGACTGCGGGGCTTCGGAGATGCCCTGGATCACCCCGGTATCCTGCACCGGGAAAAAGCCCTTGGGCACGATCAGGTAGAGAAACACGGTCAGCGCCAGCGTGCCGATTGCCACCAGCAACGTCAGCGGCTGATGCTTGAGCACCCACTGCAACTTGCGCCCATAAGCGGCAATCATCCAGTCGATGGTCGCGCCACTGGCTCGATAGAAACGACCCTGTTGTTTTTCCTCGGGCTCGCGCTTGAGCAGGCGGGCGCACATCATCGGGGTCAGGGTCAGCGAGACCACCAGGGAAATCAGGATGGCCACCGCCAGGGTGATGGCAAATTCGCGGAACAGGCGCCCCACTACGTCGGCCATGAACAGCAACGGGATCAATACGGCGATCAGCGACAGCGTCAGGGAAATCAGGGTGAAGCCAATCTGCTTGGCGCCCTTGAGCGCCGCATTCAGCGGGGTCTCGCCTTCCTCGATGTAGCGGGAGATGTTCTCCAGCATGACGATCGCATCGTCCACGACAAAACCGGTGGCGATGGTCAGTGCCATCAACGTCAGGTTGTTCACCGAGAACCCGGCGAGGTACATCACGCCAAAGGTGCCGATCAACGACAGCGGCACGGCCACCGAGGGGATGATCGTGGCGCTGGCGCGGCGCAGGAACAGGAAAGTCACCATCACCACCAGGGCAATGGCGATCAGCAGTTCGTGTTGCACGTCCGTGACCGAGGCGCGGATGGTCTGGGTGCGGTCGGTGAGGACGGTGACGTCGAGGCCGGCCGGCAAGTTGTCGGTGATGCTCGGCAGCAGCGCCTTGATCCGGTCCACCACTTCGATGACGTTGGCCCCGGGCTGGCGCTGGATATTGAGCAGCACCGCCTGGTTTTCATTGGCCCACGCGGCCAATCGTTCGTTCTCCGCACCGTCGACGATCTCCGCCACGTCCTTGAGCCGCAACGGCGCGCCGTTGGCGTACGCGAGAATCAGGTTGGCGTAGTCCGCCGGAGAGGTCAGCTGGTCGTTGGCATCGAGCATCGACACCCGGGTCGGGCCGTCGAAGTTGCCTTTGGGCTGGTTGACGTTGGACGCGCCGATCAGGGTGCGAACATCGGCAAGGTTCAGGCCGTTGGCCGCCAGGGCCTCCGGATTGACCTTGATCCGCACGGCCTGGCGCTGGCCACCGGCAATGCTGACCATGCCGACTCCGCTGATCTGCGCGATTTTCTGCGCCATGCGCGTATCGACCAGGTCATTAAGCTTGGGCAGCAGCATGGTCTTGGAGGTAATCGCCAGTGTCAGGACCGGGGTGTCCGCCGGGTTGACCTTGTTGTACACCGGCGGTGCCGGCAGATCGTTGGGCAACAGGTTGGTCGCCGCGTTGATCGCGGCCTGGACCTGCTGTTCGGCGACGTCCATGTTGATGTCGAGGCTGAAGCGCAAGGTCAGTACCGATGCGCCGCCGGAGCTGGTCGAAGCCATCTGGGTCAGGCCGGGCATCTGCCCGAACTGGCGTTCCAGCGGTGCGGTCACGGCACTGGTCATGACATCCGGGCTCGCCCCTGGGTACAGCGTCATGACGCGGATGGTCGGATAATCAACCTGCGGAAGTGCCGACACCGGCAGCAAACGATAGGCGATGATGCCGGCCAGGATAATGGCCAGCATGCTCAGCGTGGTGGCTACCGGGCGGAGTATAAACAGCCGCGAGATGTTCATGCGCCGCCCTTTTTCGCCTTGTCGGTCGCCGTCGCATCAGGCGCCGTGGCCGCCGACTTGCCCTGCAGGTGTTCGGTTGGCGTGGTCGGCACGTCCTTGCTGTCATTGACCACTTCCACTTCGCTGCCTTCCTTGAGGCGGTCGGTGCCCTCCAGCACCACGCGATCGCCGGCCACCAGGCCTTCGGTGATCACGGTGTTGTCACCGTCACTGGCACCGACTTTGAGCTGACGAATGGTGACCTTCTTGTCGCCATCCAGCGCATAGACGAAGGTGCCGTTGGTGCCGAACTGAATCGCCGCCGAAGGGGCCAGCACCACGTTTTTCAGGGTGTCGGCGAGCAGGTGGACGTTGACGAACTGGTTGGGAAACAGCGACTGATCGCGGTTGTCGTAGCGGGCCTTGAATTTCAGGGTCCCGGTGGTCACGTCAATCTGGTTGTCCAGGCTCTGCAGCACGCCGGTCGCCTGCAACTTCGTATCGCCCCGGTCCCAGGCTTCGGCAGGTAGCTTGGCCCCCGAACGATAACGCTCCAGTACCACGCTCAGGTTGTTCTCCGGCAAGGTGAAAGCGACGCTGATCGGTTGGGTCTGGGTGATGATGGCCAAGGCCGTGGTGTCATTGGCGGCCACCAGGTTGCCGACATCCAGTTGGCGCAGGCCCACACGGCCGGCAATCGGTGCGCGAATTTTGGTGAATTCGAGATTGAGCTTGGCGTCGTTGACCGCTGCCTGATTGGTCTTGACCGTGCCCTGATACTGGCCGACCAGCGCTTCGGCGGTGTCCAGGGTCTGCTTGGCGATGCTGTCCTCGCGGTACAGGCCACGGTAGCGCTCGACATCCACCTGGGCGTTCTTCAACTGCGCCTGGTTTTGCAACAGGGTGCCTTCGGCTTGCAGCAAGGCGTTCTGGTAAGGACGTGGGTCGATCTCCGCCAGGAGGTCACCGGCCTTGACCATCTGCCCTTCCTCGAAGGAAATCTTCACCAGTTCCCCGCCCACCCGGCTGCGCACATTGATGGTATTTAGCGCGGTAACGGTGCCCAGCGCCTTGTAGTACAGCGGGAAATCACCCTGCACTGCCGGTGCCACGCGCACCGGAATCGGCCCGGTCGCTCCGCCAAACCCCGGACGCATGCCCCCGGCCTTGCCAGTGCGCCCGGCCACGGCTTTTTGCCCAGCGGGGTCGTTCTGGTCGCCTGCGGGCCAGAATTTCCAGCAAACGCCGGCGACGACCAACAGGACTAGCAGGCCGAACAGCCAGCGACGGGGACTACGGGAGGAGGATTGCATTGAATGATCAACCATT
Source organism: Pseudomonas sp. RIT-562 (assembly GCF_026241895.1). Lineage (GTDB taxonomy): Bacteria > Pseudomonadota > Gammaproteobacteria > Pseudomonadales > Pseudomonadaceae > Aquipseudomonas > Aquipseudomonas mandelii_F. Next base: position 160,006 of record NZ_JAPJIV010000006.1, read on the forward strand.
GGGCGCGTGGGCTTCTTCTACGGGAGGCTGAACGATAAGCACTGGCGGGCATTAAGCAAAGCGGCTTTACCGGCAATTTACTTTCGGCTTACGTAACAGGATGTTTGTCCAAGATACTGATACACAAATGAAAACGGCCTGGACAGGGCCAGGCCGTTAACAATTGTAAGCGTTAACTTATTTCAGAACAGCAAGAGCCGCTTCGTAATTTGGTTCTTCAGCGATTTCCTTGACCAGTTCGCTGTGCAGCACGTTGTCGTTTTCGTCCAGTACCACGACTGCGCGGGCAGTCAGGCCTTTGAGTGGACCATCGGCAATGGCTACGCCGTAGTTCTCGATGAACTCGGCACCGCGCAGGGTCGACAGGTTCTGTACGTTTTCCAGGCCTTCGGCTCCGCAGAAGCGCGCCTGGGCGAACGGCAGGTCGGCGGAGATGCACAGCACCACGGTGTTGGCCACGTCGTTGGCCTGGGCGTTGAACTTGCGCACGGAGGTGGCGCAGGTCGGGGTGTCGACGCTAGGGAAGATGTTCAGCACTTTGCGCTTGCCGGCGAAGCTTGCCAGGGTTACGTCGGACAGATTGCCGGCAACCAGGGAAAAGGCTGGCGCCTTGGAACCGGCTTGTGGCAGTTGGCCGTTGACTTGAACAGGGGTGCCTTTGAGAGTGACTTGAGCCATGAACGGAGTCCTTCTGAACGTTGGTTTGGAGAATTTTGAAGAGGCAGAAGTTAACCACGAAATGGGCTGGCGACCTATGCCCGGATACAAAATGTGGTGTATCCGTTGTTACTCGTAATCGTGACCTGTATCGCCTGCAGAAGCTGCGCGGGGGGCTGTGTGTCTGGGTACATATCCGTTGTTGCGGTCATGGCTTGTATCGGTTCCGCCCTTACGGCGGGTTACTTGGAAATGGCTGCGCGCCCCGGCGCCAAGTAACCAAGCGCCCTTTGCCCCACCACTCGGCACCTCGCCTAGGCTCGGTGTGCCCGAACGCAGGCATTGCTCCGCGGGTCGCCGCGATGGGGCATCCCTGCCCCAGCGCGGCTAAACCGGCATCCTTGCCGGTTTACCCGCTACGCAATGCCTGCGTTCGGCCAGCGTGGTTAACGGGGCGTCCGAGATCAACAACCGGGCCGTGGCGGCCTTCGGGCCGACCAAGGCATCAAGCCGGCGCGCTGCGCTTATCTAGTCGTGCCGCATTGCGCTACCCCTCTGTAGGAGCGAGCCTGCTCGCGATGGACGTGAACGATTACGCATACTTCCTGAATAAACACGCCCCCTGTAGGAGTCCGGCTTGCCGGCGATGGCGTCTGCGAGATCGCCATCGCCGGCAAGCCGGGCTCCTACAGGAGATTTCGTTGTGCCAAAAATTCGCGTTCACATAACACCGCCGATGCAAAGCCGAACTACCCGCCAGGTCGGCTTTCAGGCCGCCTCGGCCCGGTTCTTGATCGCGGACGCCCATTAACCACGATGGCCGAACGCAGGTATTGCGCAGCGGGGAAACCGGCAAGGATGCCGGTTTAGCCGCGCTGGGCCAGGGATGGCCCATCGCGGCGACCCGCGGAGCAATGCCGGAGTGAGGGCACACCGAGCCTAGGCGAGGTGCCGAGTGGTGGGGCAAAGGGCGCTTGGTTACTTGGCGCTTCTCCAAGTGACCCGCCGTAAGGGCGGAACCATAAGCAGCCGTGACCGCAGCAAAGGATATGCACCCAAGACCAGATCAAAAGATCGCAGCCTCGTTCCACTCGTCAGCTCCTACAGCTCCTACGAGGAAACCAGGCCAAATTTCTTCTGCAGCCTGTCGATTCCAGCCACCGCAATTCGACTATTGAGCAAGCCAACGAAGGAGTACCCACCATGCGCTTCATGATCATTGTCAAAGCCAGTGCCGATTCCGAAGCCGGCATCATGCCCAGCGAAGAACTGCTGACCGCCATGGGCAACTACAACGAGGAACTGGCCAAGGCTGGCATCCTGGTCACCTGCGACGGCCTGCAACCCAGCAGCAAAGGCGCCCGCGTGCGGTTCTCGGGAGAGCAGCGCATTGTTATTGATGGCCCATTCATCGAGACCAAGGAGCTGATCGCCGGCTACTGGATCTGGGATGTGAATTCGAAACAGGAAGCCATCGACTGGGTAAAGCGCTGCCCCAACCCAATGCCCGGCACTGACGCCGAAATCGAGATTCGCCCGGTGTTCGCCGCAGAAGATTTCGGTGCCGAATTCACCCCCGAACTGCGCGAGCAGGAAGAAAGAGTGCGGGCCCAGGCGAAAAAAACCTGAACCCTAAAGTGCGCGCAAGCCACCGTCGAACCCGAGGCTTGCCCGCCCCCTTTTACTCCGGAGGAACAACCTGCCGATTTGTATTAACTTTTTAGTACACGAATAGAGTGAGAACTCGTACGCAAAACTAAGGAATTAATCCTTTCGACTGGCTAATACGAGGCAAATCCCCGAGCAAATCAACAGCCAGCCGGCACAGTTAAGCGCTCTCTAACTGTGGCTGCGGCGCAGTCGTCTGGGCTTGAAACTGACAGCCCGCATGCAAACGTTGTGGCGCGCCTGTTATGGCCCGCAACCCGCCGAAGGTCAGGCACTCCATCAGCTCAAGCAATTCTTGACTACGCTGCACAGTCAGGCGGCACGCCATAGGGCGACGCCGGCCCAGGCTTTACGCCCTCTCAACCCCGCCCACGAGAAGGACTTCCCATGACGAACCCGACTTCGATCCACCGCAACGGGCTGAAGTTTCTCTTCGCCCTGGCCTTGAGCATTCCACTGCTAGCGCTTGCCGCCGAGCCCCTGCCTTCATGGAACGATGGCCCGTCGAAAAAAGCATCATCGAGTTCGTCCAGGCAGTCACCGACCAGGGCAGCAAGGACTTCGTCAAGCCGCAGGACCGCATCGCCGTATTCGACAATGACGGCACGCTGTGGAGCGAGCAACCGATGTACTTCGAGCTGTTGTTCGCCCTCGAAGAGGTCAAGCGCACTGCGCCGCAGCACCCGGAATGGGCAACCACCCAACCGTTCAAGGCGGTCATCGAGAACGACCATAAAGCCCTCGCGGCCACCGGCATGGACGGCCTGCTGAAGATCGTCGGCGCCACCCACACCGGCATGACCACTGACGCCTTCGATGACTACGCCAAAACCTGGTTGAGCCAGGCCAAACACCCCAAGACTGGCAAGCCCTACACCGAAATGATCTTCCAGCCGATGCTGGAAATGCTCGACTACCTGCGCAGCCAGGACTTCAAGACCTACATCGTCTCGGGAGGCGATACCGGCTTCATGCGCGCCTTCGCCGAAAAGGTTTACGGAGTGCCGCCGGAACAGGTGATCGGCACCACTTTTGTCACCGAGTACCAGTTCAAGGAAGGCAAGGCGTCGATCCTGCGCACCCCGAAACTGGCGCACAACGATGATGGCCCAGGCAAGCCCGAGAGTATCGAAGCGGTGATTGGTCGCCGGCCGATCCTCGCCTTCGGCAACTCCGACGGAGACCTGCAGATGCTGCAGTGGACCGCCGACGGCAGCGGCAAACGCTTCATGGGCCTGGTGCATCACACCGACGCCAAGCGCGAGTGGGCCTATGACCGCCAGTCGCAGATCGGTCGTCTGGACAAGGCCTTGGACGAAGCAAACAAGCGCGGCTGGACCGTTGTGGACATGGCCGCCGAATGGCAGCGCATTTATCCATTTGACGCCCCCGCCACAGAGTAAGTGCAGTAAAAAAAAGCGTAATGCAGGACCGTAAAAACGTTGTCGCCTTAACGCGACGTTAGTGAGCAAAAGGAGTGACCGGGACGCCGCCTGGGCCAGGGATGCCCGGGAGGTGATGCGCGGGGATGGCGGTAATCCGTATTATCGGTGGTTCATGGGGCAGTGATGGAGTAGCTGTCGCGATAAAAATTTGCCTGTCGCAAAACCTGTGGGAGCGGGCTTGCTCGCGAATTCGGTCGGTTATCCAACATCGATGCTGAATGTCACGACGCATTCGCGAGCAAGCCCGCTCCCACGGCGTATTGCGCTAGCCCAAACGCATCACTTGGATTTGAGCTTCAAATAAGACTGATGCAAATCCGCAGCCCAGCCATCGATCACGCCCTTGACGTCATCCGCCTTCATCACCTGGCTTTCATTTTCCAGCGGTTTGCCGATGCCTTTGCGCACAACCTGGGCGAGCACGTGGTTGTCGCCGCCATCAAGGAACACGGCCTCGGTCGACAGGTCGGTTTCCTGGTCACGAATACCACTGGCCGTGCTGACCGCCGCCGCCACCAGGGCAATCGGAATCACTTCATAAGGCTTCAGGCCTTCGGTCTTGCTGCTAACCGCAGTGATGGCCGCACGCACCACAATCACACCCGGTCCAGGCCCTGCGGCCAGTGGCAAGGACTTGCCAATCTCACGCTTGAGCGCCTGGTCGTAGTAGCCGGTGATGCCATTGAGGGTCGCCTGGGGAATTTTCACTGTCGGCTGCGGCTTCGGATAGAGCTGGGTAGGTTCCACGTAGACGCTGGTGTACTTGCTGATATCCAGCTTGGGGTCAATCCAGCGCATTACCGTGGCGCCCGACGGCGACTGTGCCTCGCGCAGCTGGCTGTAGTCCTTGAGGAAGCCCGAGTACTGATCCGGTTCGACCACTTTGCTGGCACAACCCACCATGCCAACCGAGGCAATGCACAGCGTACTCATCATTAACGCTAGCTTCATGCGGAAACTCCTGTAAGTAGGTCGATAACATTATGGGAAACGGTGTAACAGGTATAGCCAATGCTTGGGATAATGCCTTGAAAAATCACAATGTTCATCCTGGCTGCGCAGTGGTTCACAACGGGTAATTGACACAGGCCGGGCATACGGCAAAGCTGCAACGATCTTGCACGCGCACCTCAAGGCAATCGCACCTGGACTACGGAAGTCGCAATGCCGAAATATAAAAATAAAGCTGCAGAACCTGATTCGCCTGCGAACCCGATTGGTCGTTATCTGTTTCCCGTCATCATCTCTGCGCTGCTCATGTGCGTTGCGGGTATCGGCTGGTTTCTGCTGGACAGCCAACCTGCTCCGATCGCCTATGCGCCGGCGCCTGCATCTGCACCTGCACCGATTGCCCAACCACCCAAGGCGCAACCCGTCGCCATGGCGCCAGCGACCCTGGTTGATGAGGCGCAATGCCAAGGTTGCCACGGTGCAGAGGTCAAGGACTGGCAAGGCTCCCATCACCAATTGGCGATGCAGGAAGCCAAGACTGATACGGTGCTGGGCGACTTTAATAACGTCAGCTTCAAGGCGCAAAACGAAACCACGCGCTTCTCGCGCAAGGATGAAGGTTTCTGGGTCAACACCCCTGGCATCGACGGCAAGAATGCTGACTTCAAGGTGGCCTACACCTTCGGCATCGCACCCCTGCAGCAGTACCTGATCGAGGTCGGTGAAGGTCGACTGCAAGCACTCGGCGTCGCCTGGGATAGCGAAAAGAATCGCTGGTTTCATCTGTATCCCGGCCAGGGCGTCAACTTCAAGAACCCGCTGCACTGGAGCAAGCCCAGCCAGAACGCCAACTTCATGTGCGTGGAGTGCCACACCACCGGCTTCAAGCGCAATTTCGATGCGGCAAACAACACCTTCGACAGCCAGTGGAACAGCCTCGGCGTCGGCTGCCAGGCATGCCACGGTCCAGCCTCGAATCACCTGGAGTGGGCGGCGAAAAAAGGTGACCTGGTACACAAGGGTTTTGCCGTCGACCTCAAGGACAAGAACGCCACGGTCGAACTCGAAACCTGTGCCCGCTGCCATTCCCGCCGCGCGCCCCTGGGCGATGGTTTTACTGTCGGCAAGCGCCTGATGGATGACTACCTGCCCAGCGCCTTGACTCGCGAGTTGTACGCACTGGACGGCAAGATCAAGGATGAAGTGTTCGAGCACGGCTCCTTCGCCCAAAGCAAAATGGCCGACAAGGGCGTGCGCTGCAGCAACTGCCACAACCCCCACAGCAATGAACTGAAGGCACCCGGCAATGGCGTGTGCCTGCAGTGTCACAACACGGCGGGCAAAACCGCCGTCGCCGGGGTCGACGGCAAGGGCTTGCAGGCGAAAAACTATGATTCCATCGAACACACCCGTCACACCATGGGTCAGCCTGGCTCGCAATGTGTCGATTGCCACATGCCGGGCAAGTTCTACATGGGCAACGACTTTCGCCACGATCACAGTTTCAGCATCCCCAACCCGCAGCGAGCACAAAAACTCGGCACGCCCGACGCTTGCCTGACCTGCCACCAGGGCAAGGCCGCAGACAAGGTCACAGAACAGTTCAAGCTCTGGAACAACGCGACTGCCGCCCAGGCGCCGCGCTACGACGAAAGCCTGTGGCTGATCCGCAATGGCCAGCCGGGCGCCGCGCAAGCTCTGTACGAGCAATTGCAGCGCAGCAACTTGCCGGCAATCCAACGCGCGACGCTGCTGGCTGAATTGGCGTCCTACCCCAGCGAACAGGCTTTGAAGCTGGCAAGTAAAGACTTGAACAACCCCGCGCCCCAGGTCCGTGAAAGCGCCGTACGGGCGATCAGCGCCTTCCTGCCACCGGCCGAGCGCGCCGCCCTGCTCGCGCCGTTGCTGGTTGATCCGGTGAAGGCCGTGCGGATCGCCGCCGCCCGAGACCTGCTCGGCGCGGCACGCAATGGTTTGGGCAGCAACCAGGCCACTTGGGACTCGGCGATCAGCGAATATGAAGCGGTGCAGAAAAGCCTGGCCGAGCGTGCCGAAGCCAACCTCAACCTGGCGATGCTGTATCAGGCCCAGGGTCGCAGCGGTGAAGTCGAAGACTTGTTGCGCACCGCGCTCAAGCGCGACCCGGACTTCTACCCGGCCCTGGTAACGCTGGTGCAATGGCTGGAAGCAGCCGGGCGTGGGCAGGAAGCTCAGGCGCTGCTGGCCCAGGGTCTCAAGGACCACCCGGATGCGGCGTTGCTGCAACATTCCCAGGGCCTGGCGCTGATTCGCGCCGGTAAAACCGCCCAGGCGATGCCCGCCCTGCGCAAGGCGGCCCAACTTGAGCCGCAGGCCGCGCAGTACGGCTACGTACTGGCAGTAGCGCTGCACGACAGCGGCAAAGTCGACGAGGCCTGCCAGGAGCTGGAAAGACTGCTCAAAGAGCAGCCGACCCATCGCAATGCGCGGCTGTCGTTGATTCAGTACTACCTGGAAAACGGCCAGGAACCCAAGGCCCAGGTGCTGCTGCAAGGCTGGAAGAAAATGAACATGGGGGACCCGGCATTGAAGTGACGGGTTGCCCCGAGTGCTCGCCGCGCGCCCTCGCCGTCGCCCCGATCAACGTAGCAGCTGTCGAGCCTGCGAGGCTGCGTTCGGCTGCGCAGCAGTCGCAAATCCTGCGCAAGCGGTCGCCCTGATACACCGCAGCGCTGATCTCACGACTGCTGCGCAGCCGAACGCAGCCTCGCAGGCTCGACAGCTGCTACAGCGGCAATACGTGGCGTAGCGTGCAAGCAAACAGATACTCCCCGCGAAAAAAAACCGCATCAGCTCGTGGCTTATCGCCGCAGGCTTGCCCTCTATCTGATCCGCATAAACTCGCTTTTCCTGAGTCTGTTTTGTTGACTCGCAGATTTCTACAGTACCTGCTTTGCAACCGTGGAAGCATTGACCATGAGCACAGCAGCAATCGGCGCGGCCTACAACTACAAGGTCGTCCGGCAATTCATCGTGGCGACCATCGTCTGGGGCGTCGTCGGGATGGCGATGGGGGTGTGGATCGCCTCGCAACTGGTGTGGCCCGACATGAACCTGAACCTGCCCTGGACCACCTTCGGCCGTTTGCGCCCGCTGCACACCAGCCTGGTGATTTTCGGTTTCGCCGGCAGCGCGCAATTCGCCGCCAGCTATTACGCCGTGCAGCGCACCTGCCAGGTCCGGCTGTACTCGGACAAGCTCGCTGCGTTCACCTTCTGGGGCTGGCAGTCGGTGATCGTGGTGATGCTGATTACCCTGCCGCTGGGCTATACGACTACCAAGGAATACGCCGAAATCGAATTCTCCGGCGCCGTGTGGATGACCGTAGTCTGGGTCGCGTATGCCATCGTGTTTTTCACCACAGTGGTGCAGCGCAAGACCAAACACATCTACGTCGGCAACTGGTTTTTCGGCGCATTCATTGTGGTAATCGCCATGCTGCACGTGGTCAATCACCTGTCGATCCCGGTGGACTGGTTCAAGTCCTACCCGGTGTATTCCGGAGCCACCGATGCCATGGTGCAATGGTGGTACGGGCACAACGCGGTGGGGTTCTTCCTGACCACGGGCTTTCTCGGCATGATGTATTACTTCGTGCCCAAACAGGTCAATCGACCGGTGTATTCCTATCGCCTGTCGATCGTGCATTTCTGGGCGCTGATCACCCTGTACATCTGGGCCGGCCCGCATCACCTGCACTACACGGCACTGCCGGACTGGGCGCAATCGCTGGGCATGGCGATGTCGCTGATCCTGCTGGCGCCGAGCTGGGGCGGCATGATCAACGGCATGATGACGCTCTCGGGGGCCTGGCATAAATTGCGCACCGATCCGATCCTGCGCTTCCTGGTGGTCTCGCTGGCCTTCTACGGCATGTCGACCTTCGAAGGGCCGATGATGGCGATCAAAACCGTCAACGCCCTCTCCCACTACACCGACTGGACCATCGGCCACGTACACGCCGGGGCCCTGGGCTGGGTGGCGATGATTACCTTCGGCGCGGTCTACCACATGGTCCCGAAAGTTTTCGGACGTGAACAGATGCACAGCACCCCGCTGATCAACCTGCACTTCTGGCTGGCGACCATCGGCACCGTGCTGTACATCGCCTCGATGTGGGTCAACGGCATCACCCAGGGCCTGATGTGGCGTGCCATCAACGACGACGGCACCCTCACCTATTCCTTCGTCGAAGCCTTGCAGGCCAGTCACCCGGGTTTCATCGTGCGCTTTGCCGGCGGGGTGTTCTTCCTCAGCGGCATGTTGCTGATGGCCTACAACGTGTGGCGCACCGTGCGGGTTGCCGATGCCGCACTGGCTAACCGTGAAGCGCAGATCGCCTGAGGCGGAGGTTGAGATGGTCGAGTGGCTGATCAATGGGCTGGGTGTTGCGGGTTTGTGGCTGGCGGTGGAGTGCTGCCTTCATCGGCAGACCGCCGAAAGCCTGGAGGAAGCCAGCCTGATTCCCTTTGCCGATGACCCGGAGGTAGCGCGACGGGTAGAGCTGGCGACGGGTAAAAAAGTGAATGCAGTAGCTGCGCAAGTGCGAAAACCAGGCTGGGGCCGCTGCCAAATGTGATCTAGCGCAAATCCAAATGTAGGAGTGCGCCTGCTCGCGATGGCGCAGTGTTAGTCGATAAACGTGTCGACTGATACACCGCCATCGCGAGCAGGCTCACTCCTACAGGGTGGATTGCGCAATCAGGGATCTCAGCCGCGCTCGCGGGGGATCAGGCTCTGCAGCTGCTGCGCGAGGAAATTCGCATCGAAGGCAAAGGTATCCGGGTCCTTCAGCCCGTTGGTCTTGCGCCACTGCCAGCTATTGGATGGCGGCAGGCACACCAGCGAAACGCTGCCATAACGGGCGGCCGTCAAACCCATGACCGCCAGGGAAATCTGCCCGCCGGTCCCCATCACATCGGGCACGAACTCCACCGGTTTGCCGGCGATCACGATGCTCAGTTTCTCGGTCTTGAAATTCGAGGTTTCCACCGGAACACTCGGCCCGAAAGCGACATAGGCCTCGCGACTGACTTCCAGCAGATTGGGCGCCTTCACCGGCTCCAGCCACAGCTGGATCTGATCGAACAGTTCACCGATGCGGGTCGCCCACACGGCCGATTGCGCCTCAAACAGTTGCTTCTTGTGCGCTTCGCTGTCTGCGTACTGGCGAAGCATCTGACCCAATTGCTGTACGTCGTCCATTGCGGTGTTCCTTAGATTGAAGCAGTGCTGCGGACATTGAGCATGGCAGATGCAAGCCGCTGGCGTACGACTAAACGCGCCAGCGGTATTTTTATCCGGCCAGACCGGTCAGCGGGAAGTGAGCGTGCGCCGCAGACGGGCCATGCTCAACGTGTCCACGAGCACTCCGTCGCGCACCGCGTAGTCACGAAACAGACCCTCGGTTTCGAAGCCGAATTTGCGGTACAAACCGATGGCGGCTTCGTTGTCGGCGTACACCGAAAGCTCGACTCGCTGCAGGTTCATCCAGTTGTCAGCGATGTCCATGGCGGCGCTCAACAATCTTGAGCCTACGCCCTTGCCCTGCCATCCCACCGCAACGCCCATGCCGAAGCTGCCAGCGTGGCTGCGGCGCACCCGCGAGTATTGTTCGAGCCCCAGGTGACCGATGACCGCGCCCTGGTGCAGCGCGACCAGTTTCAGTGCGCGTTCGTTGTCCGCCTCAATGCGCTTGCGCCACACTTCCACGGACTGGAACGGCATCTGCAGCACCTGGCGAGTGATCGCCGTATCGTTGTAGAGCGCGGCGACGCCTTCGAGGTGGGATTCGTTGAAACGTTCGAGGCTAATGACGGGATCGGCGACAGTCATGGGTGATTCATCCTTGATACAGACATGGCCCCCCACTCTATAACCATCTTGCGCCGGTCAACAACTAGGCGTTTGGCGAAAACTCACGGCCAGGCGATTCCAGCTGTTGATGGTGGTGACGGCAACGGTCAGGTCGACCATTTCAGCTTCACTGAATTGCTCCCGGGCCTGGGCGTAGACATCATCGGGCACATGGCTCTGGGCGAGCAGCGTGACCGCCTCGGTCCAGGCCAGCGCCGCACGTTCACGGGGGTTGAAGAAGCCGCTGTCGCGCCACACCACAATTGAATAGAGCCGCCGATCGGTCTCGCCCAGGCGCCGCGCATCCACCGAGTGCATGTCGGTGCAAAATGCGCAGCCGTTGAGCTGTGAAGCGCGGATCTTGATCAGGTGCAGTAGCTGCGGTTCGATCGTGAGATTGCTGGTGAGCGCCTCCATGGCGATCATGGCTTTCATCGCCTTGGGCGATGCGCTGTAGTAATCCAGGCGGGAATTCATGACGTGCCTCGCGGGCCGATAAATACGCCTTACGGTAGGCGCGAACCGCCGGGCGTTACAGGTCCAATTCGGCGAATTTCCGGTGGACCACCCGGTGCCAGGCCAATCCGGGCTTTTTCACCCACGCAACTACTGCTGGTGCGCTCATGCAGGTAATCTTGCGCGATCGCATCCGCCCCCAACAAATTGCCCCGGAGCCTTGCCGGTATGGAACTGCATGTCGTCATCAACGGCCGCAAGGACCTGGCCGGCCAGTTGTACAAGCAACTGCGCAGCGCCATCGAGTCCGGTCGCCTGGCCGCTGGCACCCAGCTGCCGCCCAGCCGCTTGCTGGCGGAGCAGTTGGGCATTTCGCGCAAGACCATCTCCGATACCTATGCCCAGCTGACCTACGAAAACTTCCTCACCGGGGTCATCGGCAAGGGCACCTATGTCAACGCCCGGCCGGCCAAAATCACCCGCAAGCAGAGCCACTCGGACCTGGCGAGCGCCGAAGTCATTGAGTCCTGGCGCAATTTGCCGGTGTTCCTGCGTCACCCGACGCTCGAAGGCTCGCTGCGCTACGACTTCATTGGCGGCGCCACCAGCAAGGGCCAATTTCCCCAGGACGATTGGCGGCGGTGCACGGCCCATGCCTTGCGCCAGATGTCCGGTTCCAAGGGTTTCTACAGCCAGGCCGAAGGCCTGCCGGCGCTGCGCAACGCGATTGCCCGGCACATCGCTTTTTCCCGCGGGGTCAACTGCCAGGATGAGGATGTGGTGGTGTGCAACGGCGCGCAACAGGCACTGGACCTGATCTCCCGGGTGCTGACCCGCCCTGGCAGCCTGGTGGCCATGGAGGATCCCGGCTATCCCCCGGCGCGCCTGCTGTTTGGCAGCCACGGCGCGACGGTGATCGGGGTGCCGGTAGACGGCGAAGGTATTCAAGTGGACAAGATTCCCTTGGGCACCCGGCTGATCTACGTCACGCCCTCCCATCAGTTCCCGCTCGGCATCCCCATGAGTGCACAACGGCGGATCGCGTTGCTGGAGCGCGCCCACGAGCTGGGGGCGATCATCATCGAAGACGATTACGACAGCGAATTCCGCTACGAGGGCCGGCCAACCGACTCGCTGCAAAGCATGGACGAGCGCGGCATCGTGGCCTACGTCGGGACGTTCTCCAAGACCCTGTTACCGGAGTTGCGCCTGGGGTACACGATCCTGCCACCGGCCCTGCTGGAAGCGGTGATTCGCGCCAAGCAGCTCACTGACCTGCACACCTCCACCCTGCCCCAGTGGGCGCTGGCCAAGTTTATCGCCGAGGGCTGCCTGCTCAAGCACATCAGGCGCTGCCACACGATCTATGCCGGGCGTCGTGAGCGCTTGCTCGAACGTGCTGCCACGGATCTTGCGCCGTGGCTCGAAGCGGTGCCGTCCACCGCAGGATTTCACATGGTGCTGATGTTCAAGGTGCCTATCGATATGCCGTTGCTGGTGGAATTGGCGAAAAAAGTCGAGGTCGGGCTTTATCCGATTGAGGGCTTTTACTACCAACGGGCGCCCAGGGATGGACTGCTCATGGGTTTTGGCGCCATTGAAACGCTGGACATCGACCTTGCGCTAAACCGTGTGCGCGACATTCTGCAGCAGATCGCCTGATCGATTGGCACAGTGGTTTATCCGGCGATTGGCTATTGGCGGTCCCTGGACACAGGCCTATCCTGCTAAGGCGTTTTTCCCTCAATGAGCAGGATTCGTCCGGCCTGATTCAGGAGTGTGAGCAATGTCTACCGAAGTGATCAATACCGTACAAGTGCAGGCTGCCGCCGGCTGCTCCGAAGAGCTGGGCAAGCAACTGCAGAAAATTGTCGAAACCTTGCGTCAGCAACCAGGCTGCGAGTCGTATATGGTCGACCGCTGCCCCGAGGACAGCAACCGCTGGAACGTCAGCGCCCGCTGGCAATCGGAAGCCGCCATGCACTCGCACTTCAACTGCCCCGAAGTACAGGGCTTTATCGGCCTGATCGACAACCAGTTGGCTAATGCGGTGGATTTCAACAGTTTCCCCATCCGTTGAAATTGGTCCCCTGACCTTATCGGGAATTGGCTGTTTGCTTGAGTGCACCTGCGCACTAATGTGGGTTCGGACAACCCACTACCCTCAGGTGACCGACCATGAAAGCCTTGAATTACCTTGCTGCACCCCTTGCTGCCCTGGCCCTGACTATTTGCGCTGCTGCGCAGGCCCACGACGCCGACCCATCGGAGAAGGTCACGGTGCTGCAAGACCAGATGCTGAAGAACGTACCCGGAAAAAAAGCCTTGATGATCGAGGTCGACTACCAACCTGGCCAGTCTTCCATCGCCCACAAGCATGAAGGCACCGCCATGGCCTATGTCCTTTCCGGCGAGATCATTTCACAGGTGAAAGGCGAAAAGGCAGTGAACTACAAGGCCGGTGAATACTGGTATGAGCCGGCAGGCTCCGAACACCTTGTGTCAAAAAACGCCAGTGCGACTCAACCCGCCAAGCTGTTGGTGTTCATGGTGTTGTCGCCGGAAGAGCAAGTGTTGATCCCATTGAAAAACGGATAGCTGCGCAGCGATGTATAAATAATCAGGCCCATTTTAATTGATTGGGCCTTTTTATTTCCCCAGGTGATAAATCTCCGATCTTTACGCCGAACAAAACTAATGAGTGCCTCCGTGGTGGCACCAGTGCTATTTCATAAAAAGCTCACAGGTTTAATCTTTGAATGACTGCCGGATTGATGCCGGCGATGAACTTCATGAATTAAGTTGTTTCACTGGAGTAACACCATGAAACTTGCACTGGCCCTGCCCCTGACAATGACACTTGTTATAACCGGATGCTCTGTTCCAACTGCACCCGAATCTGTAGCGTCCCTGGATGGGATATTCTCGCAACCGGTAGGTCGCAGCGCTGCCACGCGAGTGCCCAGCGGGCCCGACAAATCCGTGGGCATTGTCTACAGTGGCAATACCCAGGCCAACCGCGCTTACCTCAACGACTACCGCGCCAACGCGGGGACGGGCTTCGGCCAGAGCCTGCTAATGCAGTCAATTCATGACGCCTACGTGGCCACCTCCGCGCCGGATATGGCCGTGGATTGGGTCAAGGCATCGTTGCAACGTCAGTTTGGCTCGGTGACGGAATATCCGGACATGCAAAGCCTGCGCGCGGCCAAGCCGGATGTGGCGGCAGTCGTTGATGCCCGCAGCCAGTTGATTACTTCGCGCAGTTCGGATGTGGAGGCGGATGTCAGTGCGCACTTCTATGACCGTCACCTTAACTATATTGGCACTGCACGCGGGTACGACGCCAAGTCATTGAGCCCGTTGTGGGCTGATTACAAGCGCAGCGAAGAGATAGTGGCGGATATCAATGAGCAGCAGGAAGTGCAAGTTCGGGCATTGCAGAAGTTTGACCTGTCGCTCAGTAATTTATTGACTAGTCCGACAGAAAAAGTGTCGATACTGGAAAATAGCAAGGGTCAGAAGTTGTATTGACATAGAGGGCCTCTTCGCGGGCAAGCCCGCTCCCACAGGTGACCGAGTCTTTCCATTAGAATGCGGTCCACTGTGGGAGCGGGCTTGCTCGCGATGAGGCCAATACAGACACAATAAATGCATCAGGTATAAAAAAACCCCGCATCTCTCAATGCGGGGTTTTTTCATTCAGCGCCTAATCAGGCCGCCGGTTCCAGCTCCTCGCTGGCCGTCGCAGGAGCAGGCACTACCGCTTGCCCGCTCAAGGCCAGGTCCAGCAACTCACGGTTGGCCACCGCGTACATGGCGTAGTCCGTGCCACTGGCGGCGCGGATTTCCACCAGCATCGCGCGCCAGCGCTCGATCATGCTCACGTGCTCTGCCATCCACAGCGCCAGGCGTGTTTCCACGTCCTGGGAACCGTCGCCCTGTTGCAGGACCGAAATGGTGATCGCACGTTGTTGCCAGTCGACGTCGTCGCGGAACGCTTCACGGGCCAGGGCCTGCCAGTTGTTTTCAACCGGCAAGGCACTGATCTGCGACAGGTACCAGGTGATGTCCAGGGCGCTGCCCACGGCGAAGTAGGCCTTGGCCACGTCGGCAGCGTTCTGCCCGGTCACGTCGGAAGCCTCGATGATCGGCAGCAGCGTGTACAGGTGCGAAGTACCAGCCACCATGCGCGCGAGCAACTCCGGCACACCGGCTTCGACGTACGCCTGGTAGCGCGCCTGCCAGTTCTCGTGGATTTCGCCACTCAACAGTTCGTCGAGCTTCAGACCCAGCTCTTTGAGGTGCGGCCCGAAGTGGGCAACGTCGCGCGCAGCATTCTGCTCGTTGCGACGAGCACGCAGGAACCAGCGGGTAGCCCGACGGCCCAGACGCATCAACTCGTCCATCAGCTCCAGCTGCACGTCAGCGGACACCTGATAGTCCAGCGCTTCAATCTGGCGGAACCAGTGCGGGAGATGGAAGATATCCCGAACGATGACATAGGCGCCCGCGACGTTCGCCGGGCTCATGCCGGTCGACTCTTTGAGTCGTTGAACGAAGGTGATGCCCATGTGGTTGACCAGGTCGTTGGCGATCTGGGTGCTGACGATTTCGCGCTTCAGGCGGTGACGGCGCATGGCGGCAGAGAACTTGCTCACCAGGCTTGGCGGGAAAGCGGTTTCCATGTCGCGCGTCAGGTATTCGTCGTCCGGTACCAGGGAGCCCAGCAACTGTTCCTTGAGGTCGATCTTGCTGTAGGAGATCAGCACCGACAGCTCGGCACGCGTCAGGCCGTGGCCTTCGGCGATGCGCTCGTTGATCGCTTCCTCAGCCGGCAGGAACTCGATGGCACGATCCAGCTTGCCGCGGCTTTCCAGGTCGTTCATCAAACGCTTGTATTCGGCAATCCGCGGCAAGGCACGGCGGGCAGCCAGGGACAGCGCCTGAGTCTGCTTGTAGTTGTTGCCGAGTACCAGGTTGCCCACTTCGTCGGTCATGCTCGCCAGCAACAGGTTGCGCTGCTTGTCGGTCATGTCGCCGGCCTGAACCACTTCGTTCAGCAGGATCTTGATGTTCACTTCGTGGTCGGAGCAGTCCACACCACCGGCGTTGTCGATGAAGTCGGTGTTGGAGCCGCCGCCATTGAGGCCGAATTCCACACGACCCAACTGGGTCATGCCGAGGTTACCGCCCTCGCCCACAACTTTGCAGCGCAGTTCGTTGCCGTTCACGCGCAGTGCGTCGTTGGCCTTGTCGCCGACATCGGCGTGGCTTTCGCTGCTGGCTTTGACGTAGGTGCCGATACCGCCGTTCCACAACAGATCCACCGGCGCCTTGAGCAAGGCATTCAGCAGTTCGGTCGGGGTCAGCTTGTCGGCCTGGATGTCGAAGCGCTCTTTCATCTGCGGGGAAATCGCGATGCTTTTCGCGCTACGGGAGAAGATCCCGCCGCCTTCGGACATGATGCTGGTGTCGTAGTCCGACCAGGCCGAACGCGGCAGGTCGAACAGACGCTGACGCTCGGCGAAGCTGTTGGCCGGTTGCGGGTTCGGATCGATGAAGATGTGCAGATGGTTGAACGCTGCGACCAGTTGCAGCTTGTCGGACATCAGCAAGCCGTTGCCGAACACGTCGCCGGCCATGTCGCCGACGCCCACCACGGTGATGCTGTCTTCCTGGACGTTGATGCCGCGCTCGCGGAAGTGGCGCTGTACACCGACCCACGCGCCCTTGGCGGTGATGCCCATTTTCTTGTGGTCGTAACCGGCGGAACCACCCGACGCGAACGCGTCACCCAGCCAGAAACCGTAGTCGATGGCGATGCCGTTGGCGATGTCGGAGAAGGTCGCAGTGCCCTTGTCCGCAGCCACCACCAGGTACGGGTCATCATCGTCATGGCGAACGACGTTGACCGGCGGAACCAGCGCGCCGTCTTTCAGGTTGTCGGTGATATCCAACAGGCCCGAGATGAAGATGCGGTAGCAGGCGATGCCCTCGGCCGCGATCTCGTCACGGCTGCCGCCCAGTGGCAGGCGACGCGGCAGGAAGCCGCCCTTCGCGCCCACGGGCACGATGACCGAGTTCTTCACTTGCTGGGCTTTTACCAGGCCCAGGACTTCGGTACGGAAGTCTTCTTCACGATCAGACCAGCGCAGGCCGCCGCGAGCGACGTTGCCGAAGCGCAGGTGCACGCCTTCGACCCGTGGCGAGTAGACGAAGATTTCGAACTTCGGTACTGGCTTCGGCAGCTCGGGAATCTGGTGCGGGTTGAACTTGAAGCTGAAGTACGACTTGTTATGGCCGTTGGCGTCAGTCTGGTAGAAGTTGGTGCGCAAAGTGGCCTTGATCAGGTCCAGGTAGCGACGCAGGATGCGGTCTTCGTTCAACACCTGGACGTCGTCCAGGGCGGTGACGATGGCTTGTTCCAGGCGCTGCTGCTTGTCTTCCAGATCGTCGCCGGTGAGCTTGCGCGCCAGGTAGAAACGGGTCTTGAACAACCGCGTCAGCTCGCGAGCGATGTCGGTGTGGTTGTTCAGGGTGCTGGCGATATAGCCCAGGTCGAAGCCCAGGCGGATCTGCTTCATGTAGCGAGCGTAGGCACGCAGCAGCGCGACATCGCGCCATGGCAGGCCGGCGGTCAGCACCAGGCGGTTGAACGCATCGTTCTCGGCATCACCACGCACGATGTGGACGAAGGCGTCCTGCAGGGTGTCGTTGAGTTGCTGGATGTCGAGGTCCAGGCCTTCGGCGGCGGTGAAGGCGAAATCGTGAATCCAGAACTCGCGGCCATTGTTGTGACGCAGGCGGTACGGGAACTCACCCAGCACGCGCAGACCGAGGTTTTCCAGGATCGGCAACACGTCGGACAGGGCCAGCGGGGTATCGGCGTGATACAGCTTGCAGTGCAGCTCGCGTTTGCCGGAGACCTGGCCCAGAGGCTGATAAAAGCTCATCACCAGTGGATTTTTTTCGCTCAGGCTCAGCAGGTGCTGCATGTCGACCACAGCCGAATGCGCCGCGAAACGCTCGCGATAACCGGCCGGGAAGCCTTTCGGGAAGTCCGCCAGCACATTGGTGCCGCTGGCTTCGCCGAAGCTTTCGACGGTGAGGCTGGCGTAGTCGTCCTGCCAGCTGCGGCAAGCCTGCACCACTTCTTTTTCCAGCAGCACCGGGTCGATATCCAGGCGGTTCTTTGGATCAACCCGCAGGATCAGCTGGACACGGGCCAGCACGGACTCGGAGAAGAAGGTCCAGAACTCGCAGTCCGAGGCCTTCAGGCGATCCATCAGCACTTGCTGGATCTTCTGGCGCACTTCGGTGGAGTAGATGTCACGCGGCACGTAGGCCAGGCAGTAGCAGAAACGACCGTACGGGTCTTTGCGCAGGAACACGCGGATCTTGTTGCGTTCCTGGATCTGCACGATCGACATCACGGTGGCGAACAGCTCGTCGACCGGGGTCTGGAACAGGTCGTCGCGGGGCAGTACTTCAACCACCTGCGCCAGTTCCTTGCCCAGGTGAGCCTTGGCCTGGAAGCCGGAACGGCGTTCGATTTCCTCGACCTTGCGGCGGATGTACGGAATTACCCGCACGCTCTCGCCATACACCGAAGAGGTGTACAGGCCCATGAAACGGCATTCCTTGATGACCTCGCCGTCGGCATCGATCTCACGGATCGACACGTAGTCCGGGTACGCCGGACGGTGTACACGGCTTGGGTGCGCGGCCTTGGCGAACGACAGCAGGGTCGGTTCGCGCAGGTAGTTCACGGCGTAGTCTTCGATGCGCAGGTCATCGTAGGTCAGGCCGGTGCGCAGCAATTTGGTCAGGCCGAGGAACGAGTCCTGGTCGTAGACGATGTGGCCGCCATCGGCCTCGTCACGCACCACGAATTCTTCGTAGCCGAGGAAGGTGAAGTGGTTGCCCACCAGCCATTCCAGGAAGCTTTTGATTTCGCTCTTTTCTTCAGCGTCGACAGCGAACTGGCTGTTGTCGAGGCCGGTCAGGATTTCCTGGACCTTGGCTTTCATCGGCTCGAAATCGGCGACCGCTACGCGGACCTCACCGAGCACCTGTTCCAGCTCTTTGCTCAACACGTTCATTTCGGCCGCATTGGCGCAGCGGTCGATTTCCAGGTACATCAGGGATTCTTGCAGGATCCCCTCGCCCTGAGTGCCTTTTGGCAGGATTTCCAGCAACTCGCCCTTGCTGCCGCGACGCACGCTCAGCACAGTGGTTTGCAGGGTATGGATGCTGTAGCCGCGACGGTTCAGCTCGGTGCGCACCGAGTCCACGAGGAACGGCAAGTCGTGGTGCAGCACTTCGACCGCGGTGTGGGTCGACTGCCAGCCGTGGCGTTCGTAATCTGGGTTGTAGACGCGCACTTGCGGCTGCGCGTGATCGAAGCGCTCAAGCAGGCGCCATGCCGAGAGGGTACAGCCAGCGAGGTCGGACAGCCGACGCTGGGTCAGCTCGTCCAGGGAAATGATGCCGAAGAATTGTTCAGCGAACAGCGCCACTTGTGGCAGTGCCTGTTCACTGATGTGCTGCGCCAGTGCCGCTTGCAGTTGGTGCTGGAAGTCGGCTTTGCTGGCTGCGGTGAAGAACGCCATCTGTGGTACTCCGCTTGGGCTTGTTATTGATGGAAGCGTCGCGTGCAAAACCCCTTTCGGGGCGATCCGTCACCCTGTTCCTGATTCTCGGGCAGAGGAAACAGGGAGACAGGTGGGTGAAGCTGGACGAGACACTCGGGTCACATTCACCTTCCATGAATGGGCATCTGCAAAAACCACTGGCGATCGATTGCGCAATGTCTTTACAGGTATCCATTCGATGCGCAGCTTAACGAGTGCGACAATGTGCCTGCTTGCGGTGCTGCGACATATTCGGTCATCGGTACGCAGCTTGCGCCTTGTGCATCGAACAACACTAGCAGCCGCACGCCAAAACGGCAGGTTTAAGCCCGTTTTTGCGGTACATCCGTACCAGAAATGACCAGTAACACCCCGGATGTTCACGACACATCCTCTGACACTCAGGCGAGCAGAAATTCCCGCCGACTGGCAGAATCGCCCTTTGTTCGCCTCCACAACGCTCGCCGAGCCAGGATTTCCCCATGCAAATGACCACCTCTCTCTTGATCGTCAACCCATGCGATGACGAAGAAGACAACATGGCCATGCTCGCCTGCCACAGCGACCAGGGCGAAATGTTCCTGATGACTCGTTACCCGGACGAAGACGCGCTGGATATCACCCTGGACGGTGAGCCTTCGACTTTGGATGGGGTGAAAGTCACGCTGAGCCCAACCCGGCTGCTGATCGAGATTGCGCCAGGCGATGCCGACGCACTGAATGGGGATGATTCGCTGGAGATCACTCACAGCACTGCGGCAGGTGATTTGGCTGAGGTGGAGGAGACTTTGCAGAATATTCTCAAGGGGACGGGCACTTACGTGAGCGAGTTGTAACTTCAGTCGCTTTACCGGCCTCATCGCGAGCAGGCTCACTCCCTGTAGGAGTGAGCCTGCTCGCGATCTTCCACTCTGTCGCGCGCTTCCACTCTCAATGACTGCCCCCCACCTCCAAGTCAAATCAACCAACTCACCCACCCAGCTCAAAATACTTTAAACACCTCAAGCTACTGAATAAAAAATAAAAACACGCGCATATCAACAAAAATAGAAATGTAACGACTTTTTTCCTACCTAATGACAAGACGCCACCTACACCAGTATCGGACGTTTTAATCTTCCCCACCAATAGCCTCCCTGCTATTAATTAGTGACTTGCGAAACAAACCGCGCAAGTGAAGCGCTCGCTGACGCAGCGCTTGAAAATCAATAACAAAGGAGTTGGTTAACATGGGCAAAAAACGTTCTGAAATAAACACGATGACTGGACCGCCTTGGGGCCCGAAAGATTGGCTGTTGTCTGAAGCTGACTTTTTCCAATCCCTGGCTGACTAAAGCTCGCGGTTAATAGTAGCCGCAGAACAATGCCGAAGGGGCCCCTTCGGCATTCATCACTTCAAGAGGCTTTTTATGTTCGAGCGCGAAATAACATCGTCCGAAGCCCTGTTTACTATCATGTCTACAATTCATACACTAGGCCTCCATCCCGTTGCGCACTACGCGGATCCGACTAACCTTGTGGCAACAGCCGAGCTCTTTGACAAACACAACAACCTTGTTGAGTCGGGCTCAGGAAAGGGGCCGGATGCGCTGGTAGGTGCATTGGCTGAAAGCATTGAGCATTTCAGCACATTTCACTTACCTACAGACGATAGGGTATGGCAGCGCTCCGATATTATTGCAACTCAGAAAGCCGCCACACACGACGGGCTTTTAACAAACCTACCACTGACCGACGAGCTGATCGAGTGCGTCAAACTTACAACACTCGACAACAATGAAACCATTTTTATTCCGAGCATTCTTCTTTCCCCTCAAACAGCGAACAATACCCCCAGCAAAAACAGTTCAGCGACAAAATTCCTGAATCGCTACTCTTCCAACTCGGGCATTGCTTACGGCTGCACAGAGGCCGAAGCCTTGCTGCATGGAACCCTTGAGATTATTGAACGACACATCCTATCTCTCTTTTTCATGGCCGTATGCGCAATCGGCCCGAAAATTAGATTGTATAAGCCCTCCAAAGCTTTGCTGCGAAAATCGCTTCAGAACAATGAAAGCGCACTAGAACTGGCGGACAAGTTACAAATCATTATCATAAAAGATTTAATGTCCGTCTATTTCTCGGTGGCGTTCCCTAAAAACGGCCCTGGAGATCTGCATTTGTCACCTATAGGCTCAGGTTGCTCTTTAGATATCTGCACTGCCATCCAGAGGGCGGTTACCGAGCAACTGCAATCCGATCTACTTTATGACACTACCGAGGAGGCCAGCGATAGAAAAA
The DNA here is from genome assembly GCF_026241895.1 of Pseudomonas sp. RIT-562. Classification (GTDB taxonomy): domain Bacteria; phylum Pseudomonadota; class Gammaproteobacteria; order Pseudomonadales; family Pseudomonadaceae; genus Aquipseudomonas; species Aquipseudomonas mandelii_F. The sequence continues at coordinate 181,997 of NZ_JAPJIV010000006.1, forward strand.
CCCTTGAAATTCTTTCCGGCTCAAAAAACCTCAAGCATCTTATCGACTTCTCACCCATTAAAAATTTAAAGCTACCTACGATTAATGAAGACTTACCAAGCGCAAAAAGCACTGTGCCAGAGCAAATATATGCATTGAGTAAAACCCTACTAAATACAAATAAAAAAATATTTCGCAGAACGGTTGCGCGCTTTTCGAAAAACAGCATTGTCAGCCAAACTTATATACCTGGGCTTGAGCGGTTCAACATCATCAGAAATGGATTACTTGTTGCACCGCAACATATCTTACGAGGAGTTTGATTCAATCAACGAAAAAATCCACGGACAGCCAACATGCACCCAATGCAAAACCTGATCAAAACCGCTTATGCAAAGCATCCGATGCTACTAATATCAACAATAGCCACTCTTATAGCACTAAAGCTAATAGTGCTCGCCCCTCCTCTCCTATTAGGAAAAATAGTCGACGCGTTGTACAGCGCTATCGATGCAAACCAGAATACGCTACTGGGACTAACTGCAGGATTGGTTCTCGCTGGCATCGCTCATGCCGTTATTAGCCCATTGCAAATGTTTTTTCTTTCAAGACTGGTGCAGAACATTGTGATGAATGCCTCCGTCATGTGGATGGCAGATCTGATGCGCAAGGAGTTTTCGCAATTCAGCTCGTGGCGCGTCGGGCTTTTCATAAAATCAGTTGAGCGTGGAATAACAGCTCACGAGCAGCTGCTGACGTTCTTTGTCACCGCAGCCTTTCCAATGTGCATCGAGTTTTTGATTGTCGGCGGTGCCTTCCTTTACATGGGGGGCATGGAAGTGTTCCTCGCGATGACCGGACTTGGCATTGTCTATCTTTTAGCCACCCACAAAATTATTAGGTGGCGCAGGAAACATATCGATGCGGTCAATGAGCAAGAAGACGAACTCAGCGCCCTTCTGTTCAACACACTTAACGCTGGCAAAGCTATAAAGCTGGAAAATGCCGCGCGCATGGCAATGCGGCCGTTAAACCAAGCCTTTGAGCGCTACGCCCAGGCCGCAGTTACCGCGACGACCTCCAGCGGACTTTTGAGCGCAGCCAGGATTCTGTTCATTAGCCTGTCCACGGGCGGATTGCTGGGATGGGGTGTCGTCGACCATCTGTCGAACCAGCCGAGCATCAGTGTCGGGCAATTGGTGGCTATTTTTTCCATTGCAGGAAGTTATCTTCTCAATATTGCTGCATTGACGGAAGGTTATAGGGTTCTGGATCAGTTCCTTGCAGACCAGCGCCGGCTGCAGGGACTGTTGTCACTACCCAACTTCGATCACTGTGAACGACAGACAAATGCCACATTTAGCGCCCCTTCGACACTCGTACTGCGCCCGCGCTTGCCGGCTGACAATGCTGAGGCTCGATTATCTATCAGGCAAAGCCTCACCTTCAGGCAAGCTCAATCCGTGGCAATTACAGGCCCCAGCGGTGCGGGGAAATCGACGTTACTGGAAGCTATCGCTGGACTGGATAGCTCGATCAGAAATCAGCTGACCCTTGACGGAGTGCCCATTTCCAATCTGACCGCGCAAACCCATCTGAATGCTTTGAGATATTGCCCCCAACAGCCTCGTTTTTTGGAGGGAACCTTTGAAGAGTCGGTTCTATTCGGAGCGCAGGTCATACCCGATCTGCTGCAAGCGATATCACGGTTGCGCCTGGAGAAAATCGTGTCTCATCGGAGCATTAGCGAAAACGCTTCCAACATTTCCGGTGGCGAAGCCAAACGCCTTTCACTGCTACGCCTTATCAACAAGCCTGGGCGTTTCAATTTGTTCGACGAGCCAAGCGCTTCGATTGAACCAAAAATGACCAACGCGGTGTGGGACCTCCTGTTCGACACGTTTGCCCAGCGCGGATTGATTTGCGTAACCCATGACCTACCCCATCTGTACCGCTTTGATCGAGTGATCGTCATGAAGGATGGCGTGATTGTTGGTGACGGGCCTTGGAGTGAACTGGTCAACCGAACAGCGATCAAGCGGATATTGAGCGACCTTCAAACCGAGCAGTAGCATCGGCACGGTTGTGCTTATTTTCTAGCGAAGAGGCCAAAGCGAGTTCAAATCCACTCACTTCACGCAAAAAGCCGTTAGTCGCCACCCCCCGCCATGCATTAAAGTAACGCCCCCAGCCCTCGGCGTTATCGGAACGCTTGCGGTCGCCCTTTCCAGGAACAGTCATCGATGGAACATCGTGAAGCGCTGCTAGCGCTGCGAACCTTTCTTTCAACGCAGATTCTCGGCCAGGAAAAACTCATCGAGCGCTTGCTCATTGCTTTGCTCGCCGACGGCCACATGCTGGTCGAGGGCGCTCCTGGACTGGCCAAGACCAAGGCCATCAAGGAACTCGCCGAAGGCATTGAAGCGCAGTTTCACCGCATCCAGTTCACCCCCGACCTGTTGCCCGCCGATATCACCGGCACGGAAATCTATCGTCCGGAAACCGGCAGTTTTGTGTTCCAGCAAGGGCCGATCTTCCACAACCTGGTGCTGGCGGACGAAATTAACCGCGCACCGGCCAAGGTGCAGTCGGCGTTGCTGGAGGCCATGGCCGAGCGCCAGGTGAGTGTTGGGCGCAGCACTTACGACCTGTCGCCGCTGTTCCTGGTGATGGCGACGCAAAACCCCATCGAGCAGGAAGGCACCTATCCGCTGCCCGAAGCCCAGCTTGACCGCTTCCTGATGCACGTGAAGATTGGCTTCCCCGATGCCGCAGTCGAGCGCCGTATCCTGCAGCAGGCCCGCGGCGAAGCGCTCAACGGCGAAACCAAGCCCGAACGCCGGGTCAGCCAGCAGGCGATATTCGCTGCGCGCAAGGAAATCCTCGGGCTGTACATGGCTGACGCCGTGGAGGAGTACCTGGTGCAACTGGTCATGGCTACTCGCACCCCAGGCAAGTTCGATCCGGAAATGGCCGAATGGATCGCCTATGGCGCCAGCCCCCGGGGTTCGATCGCTCTTGACCGCTGCGCCAGGGCTCACGCGTGGCTGGCAGGTCGCGATTTCGTCAGCCCGGAAGATATCCAGGCAGTACTGTTCGACGTGTTACGTCACCGCATCATTCTGTCCTTCGAAGCCGAAGCCGCAGGCATTGACCAGGACCGGGTGGTCCAGCGGATCCTCGACGTCGTAGCCGTCGCTTGACCCTGATGAACAGCCTCCCGCTACCCGAGCCGGGCATTCGAGTCAGCCTTGCCGAGCTGATCGAGATGCGCCACCGCGTGCGCGAAGTGCAGCTGTTTTCCACACCGAGCCAGCGCAGCCCGCTGATCGGCCTGCACCATTCCAAGTTGCGCGGCCGTGGCGTGGACTTCGATCAGGTGCGGGTGTACCAGGCCGGTGACGATGTTCGCACCATCGATTGGCGCGTGACCGCGCGCACCCAGGAGCCCCACACCAAGCTGTTCCACGAAGAGCGCGAGCGGCCGATTTTTATCATGGTGGAGCAGAGTCGCCGGCTGTTTTTCGGCTCCGGCCTGATGTTCAAGTCGGTACTCGCCGCCCAGGCCGCGAGCCTGATCGGCTGGGCGGCGCTGGGCCATAACGATCGAGTGGGCGGATTGGTGTTCGGCGACAACGAGCACTACGAGATCAAGCCGCGACGCAGCAAGCAGAGCCTGCTGCAACTGCTCAACCGCCTGGTACGGGTCAACCAGTCGCTGCACACCGAAGGCGAGACCAATCGCGACGCCCTTAACCTGGCCCTGCGCCGCGCCCGGGAAGTGCTGCGCCCGGGCAGCCTGGTGATCGTGATCTGTGACGAGCGCGCCTTGACGGAAGGCTCCGAGCAACAGCTGAGCCTGTTATCGCGTCATTGCGACCTGTTGCTGCTCCCGCTGTCCGACCCCCTTGATCATGCGCTGCCCGCCGCCGGGCTGCTGCGCTTCGCCGAGCGCGGTGCGCAACTGGAGCTCGACACGCTGAATTTTGACCTGCGCCAGGCTTATCGAGCCCAGGCTGACGCACGCATCGCCCGCTGGGAACTGCTGGCGCAGAAGTTGCGGGTGCTGCTGATGCCGCTGAGCACCCAAAGCGAGATGGTCGAACAACTGCGCGAGTACCTCAACCCGCAGAAACCGGGGAAAGGTCGATGAGCAGCCTCGATCAATTGCAACCGCTGATCACCCCCTCACCGATTGGTTTCTGGCCGCCGGCGCCCGGCTGGTGGCTCATGTTGTTGCTGTTGCCACTGATCGGCTTCGGCCTGTGGCAGCTGCGCCGGTGGATTGTGCGCAAGCGCCCGATCGTGCGTGCCGAACAACCGCTGGACCCAGTGCGCGTCGCCGCCCTGGCCGAGCTCGCCCTCATGCCCAAACCCTACGATGGCGCCCCGGCCGGCGCCTGGCTGCAGCAACTCAACGGACTGCTCAAGCGTCTGTGCCGCAACCATTACCCCTACAGCCAGAGCCACACGCTCAACGGGCGCAAATGGCTGGCGTTCCTCGATAACCGTTGCCCGGCTGCCGGCCTGACGCGCTGGATGGTGCTGGTCGAAGGCGCCTACAAACCCGAGTGCAAACTGGACGACAAGGCCATCGCCGGTCTGACCCAGGCCATCGACACCTGGATTCGCAAACATGTTTGAGTTCGCCTGGCCGTGGATATTTGTCCTGCTGCCGCTGCCCTGGTTGATGCGGGTGGTGCTGCCCGTGGCCGACAGTGGCGAGCCCGCACTGAAAGTCAGTTTCCTCAATGATCTCGAAGGCTTGGCCCGACGCCGCGCCCGGGCCAATCTTCCGGCGTGGCGCCAGCAGGCACCGTTCATTCTGTTATGGCTGTTGTTGCTGATAGCGGCGGCGCGCCCGCAGTGGCTCGGCGAACCGCTGCCGATCGCCGCGAGTGGCCGGGACCTGCTGGTGGCGGTCGACGTCTCCGGCTCCATGGATTTCCCTGACATGCGCTGGCAGGACGAAGACGTCAGTCGTCTCGACCTGGTCCAGCACCTGCTGGGGGACTTCCTCGAAGGACGCGAGGGTGATCGGGTCGGCCTGATCCTGTTTGGCAGCCAGGCCTACTTGCAGGCCCCGCTGACCTTTGACCGACGCACCGTCCGGGTGTGGCTCGACGAGGCGCGCATTGGCATCGCCGGCAAAAACACCGCCATCGGCGATGCGATCGGCCTCGCCCTTAAACGCCTGCGCTTGCGTCCGGCCCACAGCCGCGTGCTGATCCTGGTCACGGACGGCGCCAACAATGGCGGCGAGATCGATCCACTGACTGCCGCGCGCCTGGCTGCCAACGAGGGCGTGAAGATCTACCCGATCGGCATTGGCGCCGATCCCGAGGAAAGCGGCACTGCAGGTTTCCTCGGAGTCAACCCGAGCCTGGACCTGGACGAGCCGTCCCTCAAGGCGATCGCCCAAGTCACGGGGGGTCGCTATTTCCGCGCGCGCGACGGCCAGGAGCTGGAGGCCATCAAGGACACTCTCGATCAGCTGGAGCCGGTGACTCAGCAGCCGACCCAGGCCCGCCCCGCCCAATCGCTTTATCATTGGCCACTGGCGCTGGCCCTGGTGTTGAGCATGTTGCTGGTGGTGCGCGAACGCTGGCCGAATAACCTGCTGCAACGCCTGTTGACCAAGGATCTGTTCATGCAATCGCCACTGCCCGACTGGCGCAAGCGACTCGAGCGCCTGCGCCTGCGGAGACGTCGATGAGCGCGCTCTGGCCCTTCTGGTTTCGTCCTGCCTGGCTGCTGGTATTGCCGCTGCTGGCCTGGTTGCTGTGGCAGCTATGGCACCGGCAAAAACGTGCCGGGCGCTGGCAGATGATATTGCCCCCCGCCTTCCATGCGGCGCTGCTCAGCGGCGGCAGTGGACGCGACAGCAAGCTGCCCTGGGTCGCCCTGGGCCTGGCCTGGACGCTGGGACTTCTGGCCTTGCTGGGGCCAGGCTGGGAGCGCGTCGAGCAAACCAGCCAGAAGCCGGCTGACCCTCTGGTGGTGTTGCTGGAACTGACCCCGGAAATGCTTGCCACCGACGTGTCGCCAAACCGTCTGGAACAAGCCCGGCGCAAGCTGCTCGATCTGTTGCAACATCGCAGCGATGCGCAAACCGCGATCGTCGTCTATGCCGGCAGCGCTCACACCCTGGTACCGCTGTCCGATGACCTGGCCACCAGTCGCAATCTTCTGGATGCCCTAAAGCCCTCGCTGATGCCCCAGGCCGGGCACCGCGCTGACCTGGCGGTGGCCAAGGCATTGACACTGCTCGAACAGGCCGCGCTTGGCGACGGGCGGATTCTGCTGATCGGCTCAAACCTCACCGAGCAGGAACGCCAGGGTATTCGCCAGGCACTGGGCGGTAAGTCCACGCAGTTCCTGATGCTCGGTATCGGCACCGCCGAAGGCGCGCCGATCACCCAGGAAGACGGCAGTTTCCTCAAGGACGACCAGGGCGCGATCCTCGTGCCACGGCTTGACGAGCCCAGCCTCAAGGCCTTCGCCAACGCCCTGGATGGCCGCTATCGGCATGCTCGCCTGGCAGATACCGACCTGCGCGCCCTGGGACTGTTTGACGGCCCGCGGTCACTGCGCAATGACGGCCAGACCCTGCGCCTCGATACCTGGGCGGATCAGGGTTACTGGCTGTTATTGCCACTTCTGTTACTGGCGGCCTGCGCCGGGCGGCGCGGCTGGTTGTTCTGCCTGCCGCTGCTGTTCCTGCTGCCGCAGCCCAGCTACGCCTTCGATTTTGAAGACCTGTGGCTGCGCCCGGACCAGCAAGGCCTGCACCTGCTCAAGCAAAAACACCCAGCCGAGGCTGCGCAGCACTTCGAAGATCCGCAGTGGCAAGGTGTGGCGCTCTATGAAGCCGGCGACTACAGTGGCGCCGCCCAGCGGTTTGCCCAGGGCGACGACGCCCATGCCCACTACAATCGAGGCAATGCCCTGGCGCGCAGCGGTGAACTCGAAGCAGCGCTGGACGCCTATGAACAGGCGTTGGAACGCCAGCCGGATTTGCGTCCGGCGTTGACCAACAAGGCATTGGTGGAAGACCTGCTCAAGCAGAAAAACGCCCCGCCGCCGGTCCAATCACAGCAGGCACCGGAGGATCCGCCAGCGGCTGCCGAAGCCGAGCCGGTCCCTGGCGCAGCGACCCAGCCCACTCAGGCGACCAGCGAAGGTGAACCGCCAAACGAAGCGCCTCAGGCCAACGCCGAGCCTGGCGAGGAAGAGCCCACCACTGTGCCAAAACCCGGGACCAATGAAGTTCCCGGCAGCGAGCTGGGAGATGAGCAGCACACTATCCCGCCACTGCGCCCGACTTCCGAGGCGATTGACGGCGAGCAACGCCAGGCCCTCGAACAATGGCTGCGCAAGATCCCGGATGACCCGGCAGAGTTACTCAGGCGTAAATTCTGGTACGAACAGCAACAACATCAGGATCAGGGAACCACTCGATGAACCGCTGCACCGTCACGTTACTCGCACTGCTGTGCTGCACTGTTCAGGCCGAGGCGGCGAGCCTGGTTGCCAGCGTCGATCGCGGTCGCCTGAGCTCCGGTGAAACCGTGGAGCTGACCCTGGAATCGGACGATGTGACCCAATTCGGCAAGCCGGACCTGGCACCACTGGAGGCGTTCTTCGAAGTACGCGGTACTCGCCAGGTCAACCAGTTGAATACCCTCAACGGTGATAACCAGGCCACTACGCGCTGGATCGTCACCCTGCTGCCGCGCCAGAACGGCAGCGTGATCATCCCGTCGTTGCAGCTCGGTGATGCGCACAGCGAGCCTCTCACCGTGCAAGTGGTCGAGAGCGAAACCCAGGACGGCGCGAAGAAGCTGCAACCGGTGTTCCTTGAAGTCAGCCTGGACCAGACCAGCGTGTACGTGCAGGCCCAGGCGATCCTGACCTTGCGCATTTATCACTCGGTGTCGCTGTACGATGACAGTAGCCTGACGCCCTTGCAGATACCCGATGCGCGCATCGAACAATTGGGCGAGTCGCGGACCTACGAGAAAGTCATCAATGACCTGCGCCATGGCGTGATCGAGATGCGCTACGCCATCTACCCGCAACACAGCGGCGAATTGACCATCCCAGCGCAGGAGTTCAGCGCCACGCTGGTCGATACCCAACCGGCCCAGGAAGGTGAAGCCCAGGCGCCGAAATCCGGCAAGCTGATGCGTGTGGGTTCCGCCGCGATTTTGCTCGACGTCAAGGCCAAACCCGCGACCTGGCCCGCCGACGTACCGTGGTTACCCGCGCGCAGCGTCAGCCTGAGCGAGAGCTGGAATCCACCAGCCGACCAGGCTCAGGTGGGCGATTCACTGACCCGCAGCCTGACGCTGAAAGTCGAAGGCCTGGCCAGTTCGCAACTGCCGCCGCTGCCTGCGACCGAGATCAGCGGGTTGCGCCGCTATCCCGATCAACCGGTGCTGGCCAATCAGAACGGTGACCGCGGCCTGATCGGCAGCCGTGAGGAGCGCGAAGCCCTGGTACCGACCCGCAGCGGGGCAATCGAGTTGCCTGCGGTCGACGTGGTCTGGTGGAACACGTTCGAAGACCACCTGGAACACACCAGCCTGCCTGCACAAACCCTGCAGGTGGCAAACAATCCAAGCCTGGTGGTCGATACGCCGGCGAGCAGCCCACAAGCCGTGAGCAACGCTGACAGCGAAAGCCTGTGGTGGTGGAAACTCAGCACCTTGATCCTGGCCTGCACCACCTTCCTGGGATTCGGCCTGTGGTGGCGCGCCCGCTGGCAGCCGGCAATCCTGCGGGCGGCGCAGACTGGCCCGAGCCCGCGCACAGTGCTCGACGAGCTCAAGCGTGCCTGCCAGGCCAACGACTCCCACGCCACCCGCCAGGCACTGGATGCCTGGGCTCGCCAACAACCGGAAACCCTGGCCGACATGGCAGCGCGCTTCGTCCCGCTGTCGGATGCCCTGGATGGGTTGAACGGCGCCTTGTACAGCGAATCCGGCCAGTATTGGCAGGGGGAGGATCTATGGCGCGCGATCAAGGCCATCCCGGTTGCCGAGCGGACGCAAGATCCGGTGGGCGACAGTGGTCTTCCACCGCTGTACCCGAAATAACCCTTGTAGCACCTGGCGAAGCCTGCGTTGGGTCGCGAAGCGGCCCCAGGTTTCCGACGCACAAACTCAATCGCCTGCAACAGCGCCTGCTCCGTCCGATCGCGGCCCGAGCCGGACGCAGCCTTCGGCAGCTGCTACAAGGTCAGCGCAGTTTTTTGTAGCAGCTGGCGAAGCCTGCGTTGGGTCGCGAAGCGCCCCCCCGGGTTTCCAATGCACAAACCCAGTCGCCTGCAACAGCGCCAGCTGCTACGGGAAAGTGTTGCCACGCACATCCAGCCTGTTTGCCAGTAAACTCTCCACCTTTCGCCGCTTTCATTGTTCACGCGGCCATCACCTTATTTTCAACGGAGTATGCCTTGCGTCTGTTTCACACCTCCGACTGGCATCTTGGGCAGAACCTGCACGGCCAGGAACGCGATTTCGAACATGGCTGCTTCCTCGAATGGCTGCTGCGCCAGCTGAAGCTGGACCAGCCAGACGTGCTGCTGATTGCCGGCGATATCTTCGACACGGTCAATCCGCCGGTGAAAGCCCAGGAACGCCTCTACGACTTCATCGTCAGCGCCCATGAGCAGCAACCCAAGCTGACCATCGTGATGATCGCCGGCAACCACGATTCCGGTTCACGGATCGAACTGCCCGCGCCGTTAATGCGGCGTTTGCGCACGCATGCGCTGGGTCGTGTGCTGTGGCTCGACGACGGTCAACTCGACGCCGAGCGCCTGCTGCTGCCGCTACCGAATGCCAAGGGCAAAGTGGTTGGCTGGTGTCTTGCGCTACCCTTCCTGCGTCCGGCGGAAGTCACCGGTGCGCAGCTGGGCGACAACTATCTGCGCGGAATTGGCCAGGTGCACGAATGGCTGATCGCTGCCGCCAACGCCAAGCGCAAGCCGGGCCAGGCACTGATCGCCATCAGCCACGCCCACATGGCCGGGGGCTCGGTGTCCGAAGACTCCGAGCGCAGCCTGATCATCGGCAATGCCGAAGCGCTGCCGGCAAGCCTGTTCGGTCCAAGCATCAGCTATGTGGCACTGGGGCATCTGCACAAGCCGCAGAAGGTCAATGGCGAAGAGCGAATCCGCTACAGCGGCTCGCCGATCCCCTTGTCATTCTCCGAAATCGGCTACCGGCATCAGATTCTCGACATCACCCTGGATGGCGAAACCCTGGTCAGCGTCGAACCCAAACTGATCCCCCGGGCTGTGAATCTGCAACGCATCGGTCCCGCGCCATTGGCGGAAATCCTGCTGCAACTGGCCGACTTGCCGAACATCGACCTGCTGGCCGATATCCAGCGCCAGCCGTGGCTGGAGGTGCGGGTACGCCTCGATGAGCCGCAACCCGACTTGCGTTATCAAGTGGAAACCGCCCTGCAAGGCAAGGCCGTGCGCCTGGTGCGGATCGCCGCTGAATATGCCGGCAACGGCAGCCGCGATGGCGTCGATGACGGCACGACCTTGATCGAACTCGACCAGCTCTCACCTCAGGAACTGTTCAGCCGCGCCTGGCAGGACAACTACGGCAGTGAGGTTGACGAGCAGACGCTGAAAGACTTCGCCGAGTTATTGCACGACGTGCAGATGGAGAGCGAACAGCCATGAAGATTCTCGCGATCCGCCTGAAGAACCTCGCCTCACTGGCCGGGCCTTTTGAAATCGACTTTACCGCTGAGCCGTTGGCCAGCGCCGGTCTGTTCGCGATCACCGGGCCGACCGGTGCCGGTAAAAGCACCTTGCTCGACGCCTTGTGCCTGGCGCTGTTCGGGGCTGTGCCTCGGCTGAGCAATGCCCAGGTGTCGGCCAAAGCGCCAGATGCCGACGGCGAGATCAGCACCGGTGACCCGCGCACGCTGCTACGCCGTGGCACCGGTGAAGGTTACGCCGAGGTCGACTTCGTCGGCATCGACGGCCGCCGTTACCGTGCTCGCTGGGAGGCTAATCGCGCCCGCGAGAAGGCCGGCGGCAAGCTGCAAGCCAGCCGCCAGAGTTTGCGTGACATCGACCTGGATCAACTGCTAGCCAGTCAGAAAGTTGAATTCAAAACCCAGCTCGAATCCGTACTGGGCCTGAACTTTGAGCAATTCACCCGCGCGGTGCTGCTGGCCCAGAGTGAATTCAGTGCGTTCCTCAAGGCTAACGACAACGAACGTAGCGAACTGCTGGAAAAACTCACCGACACCGCACTCTATACGCGCCTCGGTCGCCGGGCGTTCGACAAAACCAAAGAGGCTCGCGAAACCCACAAGCTGTTGCAGGACCAGGCCACTGGCGTGACGCCGTTGTCGCCAGAAGCTCGGGCGGAACTCGATGAACGCTTCAGCGAGGCTCAGCAACAACTCAAGACCCAGCAAGCGCAACTCAAGCAACTAGAACTGCAACACACCTGGCTCAAGGACTTGCGCCAGTTGCAGGACGAGCAGCAGAGCGCCACCGAGCAACTGCAATCGGCCCAGCAGCGTTGGGAAGGTCTGGCCGGCGAACGTTTGAAGCTGACTCGCCTGGAGCAACTGGCCCCGCAACGGCACCAGTTCGCCCGCAAGACTGAACTCACTGCCCAGCTGACACCGCTGGCCGCGCAGATTCAGCAGCACACCCGACAGCAAACCGAACTGAATGAGCGCCAGGCGCAACTCGAACACTGCCTGAGCGCTGCGCAGACCGCGCTCGTCGAAGCCCAAAGCCTGCACACCACCAGCGCTCCATTGCTGCGTCAGGCCTTCGAAGAGCAAAGCACCCTCGCTCGTCTGGTCAAGGACGCCAGTCTCAGTGCCGACCTCAAGCAGCAGGCGGAACTGGCCTGCACACACGGCCAACACACGATTCAAGGTTTGCTCGACCAACAGAAACAGGTCGCCGAACGTTTGCAGCGGATTGCCGAGGAGCTTGAGCAAAGCACCCCTCTGGCGCCCTTGAGCGATGCCTGGAACGCCTACCGTGATCGCCTGCAACAGCTGATGCTGATCGGCAATCGCCTGAACAAGGGCCAGGCCGAACTGGCCGCCCTGGAACAGAGCGCCGCTCGCGCTGCCGAGGACCTGTCCACTCAGCGCCAGAGCCTCGAAGTGCTGTACAAGGAGGCCGGCGCCGAACCGGAAGCGGTGGCCGAGCAGATTCAGATTCTCGGGAGTCTATTGCAGGACAACCGCAAGCAGCAGCGTGCTTTTGAGGAACTGACGCGCCTGTGGGCCAGTCAGCAGGAACTGGACAAGCGCGCCTCCGAACTCCAGCAGCGCCAGCTCACCGCTCAGCAAGAACGAGAACGTCTGACCCAGGACGGCGTGAAAGCCAAGAATGAATTGGTCGTTGCCGAACAGACCCTGACCGTCACCCGCGAACTGCTGGAACGCCAGCGCCTGGCCCGCAGCGCCAGCGTCGAAGAACTGCGCGAGCAGTTGCAGGACGATCAGCCGTGCCCGGTCTGTGGCAGCCCCGACCATCCCTATCATCAGCCCGAAGCCCTGCTGCAAAGCCTTGGCCGGCATGATGAAAGCGAACAGGCCAACGCACAAAAAACCGTCGACCTGCTGAAAGAAAGGCTCACTGAACTGCGCGCTGAAGTGGGCGGCGTGATTGCGCAGCAAAAGGAATTGCTGCAACAACAAGAACACCTCGCGATCCAGCAACAGAGCCTGGCACCGAGCCTTGAAGCACATCCGTTATCTGCGCAGTTGCTCACGCAAGATGCGGCTAAACGCGATGCCTGGCTGGTGCAGCAAAACAACCAGTTGAACCAAAGCATCACTCAGGACGAACAACGGCAGACCGCCCTGCTCTCCCTGCAACAGGACGCTGCGCGCCTTCAACAGCAACTGCGTAGCGCTGAAACGGCGAGCCAGCAAGCGTCCCAGCACCTGGCAAACCAGCAACGTGAGTTGCGCAGCGATCGCCAGCGTCTGGACGAAGAGCTGACGGCGTTCAGCACCCTGCTCCCGGCCGACACGCTGCAAGCGCTGCGCAACGAACCGGCCGCGACCTTCATGCAATTGGACCGGCAGATCAGCCAGCGCCTGGAACAACTCGACCAGCAACGCGATGAACTCAGCGAACAGCAACAGCGGCAGCAGACGCTGGAAAAAGAACAGGACCGCCAACTGACTCGCCTCCAGCAGTTGGAAACGGCTCGCCAGCAGTTCACCACCCTCGCCGACCAGCAACAAGCCTGCCAGCAAAAACTCGCGCAATTGCTCGGCGAACACGCCAGCGCCGAGCAGTGGCAGCAGCAACTGGATCAAGCCGTCGAACAAGCGCGCAATGCTGAAGCGACGGCCAATCAGGAACTGCAAGCCGTGCGTACGCGGCTGGTGCAGCTGGGCGCCGAACTCAAGGCCCAGCAGGAACGTTCCCAGGCACTGGACACCGAAGATCGCGAGCTGAGCGGCAAGATTGCCGACTGGCGCGCATTGCATCCGGAACTGGATGACGGTGGCCTGGAAGATCTGCTGAGTGTCGACGACCAGCAGGTCAGCGAACTGCGTCAGCAATTGCAGCAAAGCGAAAAAGCCATTGAACAGACCAAGGTTCTGTTGCAGGAGCGCGATCAGCGTCTGCTCAATCACCAGGCACAACACAACGGCAATCTCGACGCCGAACAACTGGCGACGGCGCTTGCCGAATTGCAAAATCTGTTCACCGCCAGCGAACACCGTTGCGCCGAACTGCGCGCCGAACAGGCCGAGGATCAGCGCCGGCAAAACGCCAATCAGGCCCTCGCGCAGCTGATCGCTGACGCCTACACCGAATACCAGCGCTGGGCACGTTTGAATGCACTGATCGGCTCGGCCACCGGCGACACTTTCCGCAAGATCGCCCAGGCCTACAATCTCGACCTGCTGGTGCACCATGCCAACGTGCAACTGCGCCAACTGGTGCGGCGCTATCGCCTCAAACGCGGCGGCAGCATGCTCGGTCTATTGGTGATGGACACCGAGATGGGCGATGAACTGCGCTCGGTGCATTCGTTGTCCGGCGGTGAGACGTTCCTGGTGTCGCTGGCTCTGGCGCTCGGTTTGGCGTCCATGGCATCGAGCACGCTGAAAATCGAATCGTTGTTCATCGATGAAGGCTTCGGCAGCCTTGATCCGGAGTCCCTGCAACTGGCCATGGACGCTCTCGACGGCTTGCAAGCGCAGGGCCGAAAAGTCGCGGTGATTTCCCACGTGCAGGAAATGCATGAGCGGATTCCTGTGCAGATCCAGGTTCACCGCCAGGGCAACGGTCTGAGTACCCTGGAGGTGAAATGAATACGCTGTACTCCTTCCGCCGCTGCCCCTACGCGATGCGGGCGCGCATAGCCCTGCGCTACTGCGGCGTTGCGGTGAATATTGTCGAGGTCAGCCTGAAAGCCAAACCTGCCGAAATGCTGGCGCTGTCGAGCAAGGGCACGGTGCCGGTGCTGAGTGTCGACGGTCAGGTGATCGATGAAAGCCTGGCGATCATGCACTGGGCCCTGGCGCAGAGTGATCCGCAGGACTGGTTGCTCAAGGATGATCCTGTCGGGCAGCAACTCATCGCCGAGCTGATCGAAGAAAACGATCAGGTGTTCAAGGTGCACCTGAATCGCTACAAGTACGCCGAGCGATACCCCGAGCAGCCAATGGCGTTTTATCGAGCCGAGGGTGAGGTGTTTTTGCGCAGGCTTGATGAGTTGCTAGAGGGACGCGACTACTTGCTGGCCGAACATCCGAGCCTGGCGGATGTGGCATTGATGCCGTTTGTACGGCAGTTCGCCCATGTCGATCGCGAGTGGTTCGGGCAGACGCCCTACCACCGTTTGCAGGGCTGGTTGCAGCGGTTTCTGGAGTCCGACCTGTTTATTGGCGTGATGGCCAAGTAGCCGCGCTGATTCCCTGTAGCAGCTGGCGAAGCCTGCGTTGGGTCGCGAAGCGGCCCCCAGGTTTCCAAGGCACAGACTCAATCGCCTGCAACAGCGCCGATCGCGGCCCGAGCCGAACGCAGGCTTGGCCAGCTGCTACAGGGTGCGCGTTCAGGCGACTCACGCCAACGCTTCACACATCTGCAACGCCGAGCAATCCACCTGGAACGGTCCGAAGAAATCGTCCTGGCGTTCGATGGGTGGATTACCGGCCAACAACCCCAAGGCCTTGGCCGTCTGGATATTGTGCGCCATGTTGTGATTGGCTTCGATGGAGCGTGCCACGGAGCCTGCCGAGCCTTGCCCGATTCCCGCCAACGACGCGCCATTGGTCATGAATGCCAGAGCGGCGATGACCCAGAGTCTAACGCCTTTCATGATCCCGCCACTCCCGCCACATCAGCGTGATCGACCATGGCGTTCTGCACGCGGTGTTCAAACTGGATACCAGGATGCGCGACCTGAATCGGCGCTTCGAATTCGTGCTGGGTGTTCGCCGAGATGCTGACCACCAATACCAGGGCCACGTAGAGACCAATGGCCAGGTAGGCGCCGCGTTTGGCGGAGATGAGGATTGTGCTGGCCATGGTGTTCTCCCGTGGGCATGTTTCAGAGCCCACAGGATCAATCAGAAAACCCGGGCCAACCACTCAGGGTTTTCCATAGTGATCATCAGCTTGCTTGATCATTAAACCCGTCTATCGCGACGCTTGATAAAACCAATGACCATCGAAAACACACACGCGCGTCGGAGCTGCCGAAGGCTGCGATCTTTTGACTTTATAAAAGCAAAAGATCGCAGCCTTCGGCAGCTCCTACGGGGGAGCGCGATGAAATCGTATTTCAGGCTTGGGTTTTGTGATCCAGGGCGGCGTAGAAGTTGGCGCTCTGCTGCAGGTATTTCTGGGTGTAGCTCTGGGTGTGGGATTTTTTGCTGTTGATTTCGACGCTGGCGTTGGTAGGCAAGGCGACGGTAGCGGAAATGGCGGAGGCGGCGATCACGGAGAAGAGATTGAAGTTCATGGCGGTAGTCCTCGGAGTCAGTTGGCTTGCTTGCCCGGTGGGGCCGTGAAGCAAACTTAACCTCCGAGGGTTGTCGCCTTGAAATGCTTTGTAGCACTTCCAGATATCAGCCTCATTGATAGAACAGCGCAGGCCCCATCAACCGGGGCCTGCGGCCTATTGACGCACCATGAACTTGAGATCGCTGGGGGCATCCATTGGCAGCTTCTGCACGGTTTTACCCAGCAGACCGCTTTTCGCATCGCGTTCCACTACGACAATCTGGTTGCTCTTCTGATTGGCAATCAGCAAGAACTTGCCGCTTGGATCGAGGGCGAACTCGCGCGGGTGATCACCTTCCACCGAGCGACGCTGCAGCTCCTTGAGCTGGCCACTTGCAGGATCAATGGCGAACACCAGCAGCTGGTTGGCGGTGCCACGGTTGCTGACATAAAGGAACTTGCCATCAGCCGAGGCATGCAGCGCAGCAGCGGCTTTATCCGATGCCGGTTGACCGGCAGCCAGCTCGACCATCTGGGTCTGTTCAAGCTTGCCGTTCTGGTAATCAAACACGGCCACTTGCGCGCTCATTTCCATGGTCAGCCAGGCATGCTTGCCATCGCCGCTGAACAGCAAATGCCGCGGCCCGCTGCCGGGTGGCAGCTGGACCGACGCGGGGGTGGCTGGCACCAGGGGCAGGTCCGGATTGGCCTTGGGGTCGAAGCGATAGACAAACACCTTGTCGGCGCCCAGGTCATTGGAAAACACATAGTTGCCGTCTGGCGAGGACACCGTCGAATGCACGTGCGCC
Organism: Pseudomonas sp. RIT-562; assembly: GCF_026241895.1. GTDB lineage: Bacteria > Pseudomonadota > Gammaproteobacteria > Pseudomonadales > Pseudomonadaceae > Aquipseudomonas > Aquipseudomonas mandelii_F. Next base: position 198,761 of record NZ_JAPJIV010000006.1, read on the forward strand.
GACATCTGCCGCTCGGGGTTGACCCGGCTGGAGGCATGACTACTCAGCTGCACCACGGTTTTCAGCTTGCCGTCGGCACCCACCGGCAACACCGCCAGGGTGCCACCCGGGTCTTCGACCACGGAGTAATTGCTGACGAACAGGTGACTGCCATCGCCGCTCAGGCTCGAATGAGTCGGCTCGTTGCCCAGGCTCTGCACCTGGTTGATCAGGCTCAGGGCCTGGGTTTTCGGATCGATAGAGTAGCTGCTCACGCGCCCGACCGGGTCTTTCTGGCCAGGGCCGTTTTCGTTGACCACAAACAGGTAACGCAGGTCCGGGGACAGGGTCAGCCAAGAGGGGTTTTCACTCTTGACCACCTGCAGCGGCTTGGCGTCGATCTGGCCGGTGGCGCTGTTGAAATTCAGGCGATAGATGCCCTGGCTCTGGCCAGCGGTGTAGCTGCCCACCAGAAGTTGGTGAGCATCGGTCGGTGCCGCCTGCACACCCATGGCGCCGACACTGCCGGCCATCAGCAGCGGCCAGAAATTACGCATCCGCATTCACATCTTCCTCGTCGTCGTTGTCACCGCCGATGGCGTCGAGCGGCAGCAGGCGGTGCTCACCGGAGTCGCCGGTGATGACCCAGCTCTTGAGGTCGGAATCAAAGGTTGCGGCCTCAATTTGCGCCATGCTGAATGTCCACCGCTTGAGGGCACGGCCATCCATGCATTCGATGTGCAGGTTATCGTCTTCATCGAGGGAGAAATCGAAGGCATGCAGCCCGTCGATTTCCAGCATGTCAGCGTTTTCGAGGGCGTTGAGAAGAGTCGTCATGGCAGTCAATCTTTTGCAAGGGAAGACGCAATCATAGCGCACGCCACAATTCCCTGTAGGAACCCGGCTTGCCGGCGATGGCGACCTAACGCCCGCCATCGCTGGCAAGCCAGGCTCCTACAGTGAGTGGACGTTACAGCGCGTCGCGGCTCGGCTGGCCGTCCACCAGGCGCTGGATACCCAGCGGGTTGGCATTTTTCAGCGCATCCGGCAGCAGGCTGTCCGGGTAATTCTGGAAGCACACCGGCCGCAGGAAGCGGTCGATGGCCAGCGTTCCGACCGAGGTACCACGGGCATCCGAAGTCGCCGGATACGGCCCGCCATGCACCATCGAATCGCAAACCTCCACACCGGTCGGATAACCGTTGAGCAGGATCCGTCCGACCTTCTGTTCCAGCAGCGCCGTGAGCTCACCAAACTGCTCGAAGTCAGCGGGCTCGCCAATGATCGTCGCCGTCAGCTGGCCGCGCAGGCCATTCAATGCGGCGTTGAGTTGCAACGGGTCCGCCACTTCGACAAACACCGTGGTCGGGCCAAACACTTCTTCCTGCAGGACTTCATCACCTTCAATCAGCAGGCTGGCCTCGGCCTGGAACAATTGCGGCTGCGCCTGGTTGCCTTGCTGCGCCTGACCTGCCAGGTGGGTCACGCCCGGATGCGCGAGCAGTTTCTCCAGCCCCTTGCCATAGCTGCTCAAGGTGCCGGCGTTGAGCATGGTTTGCGCCGGTTGCTCAGCAATGAGCCCGGCAACCTGATGCATGAAGGCAGTGAACTGCGCCGAGGTGATGCCGATCACCAGGCCAGGGTTGGTGCAGAACTGGCCGCAACCCTGGACCACCGAGGCGGTGAGGTCACGGGCGACGTTTTCGCCACGCACTTGCAGCGCCTGGGGCAGGACGATCACCGGGTTGATGCTCGACATCTCGGCAAATACCGGAATCGGCTGTGGGCGCGCTGCGGCCATGTCGCACAGTGCTCGTCCGCCTTTGAGCGAACCGGTAAAGCCCACCGCCTGGATCGCCGGATGCTTGACCAGTGCTTCACCCACTCCACCACCGTAGATCATGTTGAATACGCCAGCGGGCATGGCGGTCTTCTCGGCCGCGCGAATCAACGCACACGCCACCAGCTCGGCCGTTGCCATGTGACCGCTGTGCGCCTTGAACACTACCGGACAACCGGCGGCCAGGGCTGAGGCGGTATCGCCGCCGGCGGTGGAAAACGCCAGGGGAAAATTGCTCGCGCCAAACACGGCAACCGGCCCCAGGCCGATGCGATATTGACGCAGGTCCGGGCGCGGCAATGGCTGGCGATCCGGTAACGCCTGATCGATTCGTGCGCCGTAGAAATCACCGCGACGCAACACCTTGGCGAACAGGCGCATCTGGCCACTGGTACGCCCGCGCTCACCCTGGATGCGCCCAGCGGGAAGTGCGGTTTCGCGGCAGACCACTGCGACGAAATGGTCGCCCAATGCGTCCAGCTCATCGGCGATGGCATCCAGAAATTGTGCACGACGTTCGGCACTCAGGCTGCGATACGCCGGGTAGGCAGCAGCAGCGGCCCGGGCGGCGGCATCGACTTCTTCTGGCGTGGCCTGGTAAAACTCATGGGGCAGCGGCTCACCGGTGGTAGCGTCTAGGCTCTGCAGTTTCACGGTGCCGGCGGCGCTGCGCTGGCCGCCGATGTAGTTGTGGCCAAGGATGCTGGTCATGAAGATCTCCTTAAAGAGTGCCAATGGTGCCGGGTGTAAATGACGCTTCGACGGGCGCAATGCCATTGATCAACGGCGCGCCGAACTCGGCCTGGCTGATCTCGAAAACGTCGCCCGGCCGAGTGCGGATACCGTCGGCGAAGGACAGGGTCGCCGTACCGAAAAAGTGGATGTGCACATCCCCGGGGCGCAGGAACTGGCTGTACTTGAAGTGGTGATACTCGAGGTTTTCCAGGCTGTGGCACATGTTGGCCTCGCCGCTGAGAAACTCGTTCTGCCACAACACTTGGCCGTCGCGCAGGATGCGGCTGGTGCCCGCCAGGTGTTGAGGCAATTGTCCGACCCGAAGTTCGGGGCCATAGCTGCAGCTGCGCAATTTGGAGTGCGCCAGGTACAGATAATTCCTGCGCTCCATCACATGGTCGGAGAATTCGTTGCCCACGGCGAACCCCAGGCGATAAGGCTTGCTGTCGTGGCCGATCACGTAGAGGCCGCTGAGCTCGGGTTCTTCTCCGGCGTCCTCGGCAAATGGCGGCAGCGGGAACGGTTGGCCCGGGCGCACGACGATGCTGCCGTCCCCCTTGTAGAACCACTCCGGTTGCACACCGGCCTGCCCCGCTGCCGGCTTGCCGCCCTCCACGCCCCATTTGAACATGCGCATGGTGTCGGTCATCGCCGCTTCATCGCCTGCCTGCTGGTGCATCTTGTCCCGCGCCGAAGCGCTGCCCAGGTGGGTCAGGCCGGTGCCGCTGACGAGCAGATGCGCCGGGTCTGGGTGATCCAGCGGTGGCAGGATACGCAGGGATGCCAGCAGCTCTGCGTAGTCATGGCTGGCGCCCAGGCCCAGGGATTTGACCTGTTGCTCCAGGTTAACGCCTGCCTCGATTGCCGCCAGCGCCAGGTCGCGCACGCTAAGTGCGCCTTGCACTTCGCGCACCAGACTGTCTTCGACGACGCCCACCCGGCGCTCGCCGTTACTCAATTCGAACTGAACTAAACGCATGATTTTCTCCTTCAGGCAAAATTCGAACACGCCGCAAAAACAATGTGGGAGCGGGCTTGCTCGCGAAGGCGGAGTGTCAGTCACCATCAATGTTGAAAGTGATGGCCCCTTCGCGAGCAAGCCCGCTCCCACAGTGTTAATCCGTGTGAATCCTCGGACTCAGGTGCGCGTCGCGCCGCGAGCGCTTGCGGCAAATTGATCGGCCGGCAACACGTGCTTGCGCTCCAGCAAGCGATAAACCACGCCAGTGAGCACCAGGCCGAACACCATCACACCCGACAGGAAGTACAAGCCCGACGCCAGATTCCCGGTGTACTCCTTCAACGCTCCAATCACGAAAGGCCCTATGTAGCCGCCCAGGTTGCCCACCGAATTGATCAGCGCAATCCCGGCCGCCGCGCTGGCGCCAGCGAAGAATCGTCCCGGCAAAGTCCAGAACACCGCCGTGCAGGAAAACAGCGCAAATGCCACCAGGCACAGTGCCGCCAGCTGCGCTACCGGCAGTGTTAGCCAAGCGCTGAGGAACAGGCCGATGGCACCCAGCACATAGAGCACCGCCAGGTGACCATAACGGTCGTTCAGGCGGTCGGAACTGCGCGGAATGATCAGCAGGCCGATGATGCCGAAGATGTACGGCACCGATGACACAAAACCAGTGGTGAGGTCGCTGCCGCCAAATTGTTTGATCAGCGTCGGCAGCCACAACCCCAGGCCGTAGATGCTCAGGGTCACCGGCAGATAGAACAGCGCCAGCAGCAACACCCGTTTGTCCTTGAGTGCGTGCAGCGGATTACCGTGGCGGGTCTGGCCGTACTCCTGCAGGTCTTTTTGCAGCTCACCGGTCAGCCAGTCTTTTTCCGCCTGGTCCATCCATTTGACTTGCTGCGGACCGTCCGGCAACCAGCGCAACACCGGCCAGGTCAGCAGGATCGCCGGAGTGCCGATGACGATGAACAGCCATTGCCAGCCGTGCAGCCCCAGCACTCCGTCCATGCCGAGCAGGCCACCGGACACCGGACCGGTGATCATCATCGCGATCGGTTGCGACAGGATGAACAGCCCGAGGATCTTGCCGCGATGGCGCACCGGGAACCATTGGGTGATGTAGTACAGGACGCCAGGAAAGAAGCCGGCCTCGGCAGCGCCGAGCAGGAAACGCATCACGTAGAAGCTGTGCGGTCCCTGGACGAATGCCATGCCGATGGTGATAGCGCCCCAGGTCAGCATGATCCGGGCGAACCAGCGCCGCGCGCCAAATCGCTCGAGCATCAGGTTGCTGGGGATTTCCAGGAGGAAATAGCCGATGAAGAACAGGCCGGCGCCCAACCCGTAGGCCGCGTCGCCAATGCCGATATCGGCGCCCATGTGCAGCTTGGCGAAGCCCACGGCGGAGCGATCCACATAGGCGATCAGGTACAGCAGGATCAGGAAGGGAATCAGTTTGAGTGTGATGCGACGAATAAGCCGCAGTTCCTGGCTCATGAGATCGGTCTCCGATTGTTGTTGTTATAGAACCTCGGGGGACGCCTCTCGCAGAAAACCGCCAGGGCCATCCCTCCGTTGAAAGCGACTATATAGTAATACTATTTGCACAACAACTCTTCCAAACAGCCGATTTTGCGCTTATGTTAGGCGTCAGCTCGAACAATATAGTCATACAATAAGAGAATCGATCATGTCTGATAAAAAGCCCACCCTGCGCTCCGCCCAATGGTTTGGCACTGCCGACAAGAATGGCTTCATGTACCGCAGCTGGATGAAGAATCAGGGCATCGCCGACCACCAGTTCCACGGCAAGCCGATCATCGGCATCTGCAACACCTGGTCCGAGCTGACGCCGTGCAACGCGCATTTCCGCCAGATTGCCGACCACGTCAAACGCGGCGTGATCGAGGCCGGTGGTTTTCCCGTGGAGTTTCCGGTGTTCTCCAACGGCGAATCGAACCTGCGTCCCACCGCCATGTTCACCCGCAACCTGACGAGCATGGACGTCGAGGAAGCCATTCGCGGTAACCCGATTGACGGCGTGGTTTTGCTCACCGGCTGCGACAAGACCACCCCGGCCCTGCTAATGGGCGCGGCCAGCTGCGACGTGCCGGCCATCGTTGTCACCGGCGGGCCGATGCTCAACGGCAAGCACAAGGGCCAGGACATCGGTTCGGGAACTGTGGTCTGGCAGCTCAGCGAGCAGGTCAAGGCCGGCACCATCACGATTGACGATTTCCTCGCGGCCGAGGGCGGCATGTCCCGCTCGGCCGGTACCTGCAACACCATGGGCACCGCCTCGACCATGGCCTGCATGGCTGAAGCACTGGGCACTTCCCTGCCCCACAACGCGGCGATTCCGGCTGTGGATGCACGCCGATATGTGCTGGCGCACATGTCCGGCATGCGCGCGGTGGAGATGGTGCGCGAAGACTTGAAACTGTCGAAAATCCTGACCAAGGAAGCCTTCGAGAACGCTATTCGGGTCAACGCCGCCATCGGCGGTTCGACCAACGCGGTGATCCATTTGAAAGCCATCGCCGGGCGCATTGGCGTGCAACTTGACCTGGATGACTGGACGCGCATCGGTCGCGGTATGCCGACTATCGTCGACCTGCAACCCTCCGGACGTTTTCTGATGGAGGAGTTCTACTACGCGGGCGGCCTGCCAGCAGTGTTGCGCCGCCTTGGCGAAGCCAACCTGATTCCGCATCCGCACGCCCTGACCGTCAACGGCAAGACCCTCGGCGAGAACACCAAGGACGCGCCGATCTATGGCCAGGACGAAGTCATCCGCACGTTGGATAACCCGATCCGCGCCGACGGCGGCATCTGTGTGTTACGCGGTAATCTGGCGCCACTGGGTGCCGTGCTCAAACCGTCCGCCGCCACCGCAGAGTTGATGCAGCACCGGGGCCGTGCAGTGGTGTTCGAGAATTTCGACATGTACAAGGCACGCATCAACGATCCGGAACTGGAGGTGGATGCCAACTCGATCCTGGTGATGAAGAACTGCGGCCCGAAAGGTTATCCGGGCATGGCCGAAGTCGGCAATATGGGTTTGCCGGCCAAGTTGTTGGCGCAGGGTGTGACGGACATGGTGCGAATTTCCGATGCGCGCATGAGCGGCACGGCCTATGGCACGGTGGTGCTGCACGTCGCGCCGGAAGCGGCGGCTGGCGGCCCGCTGGCAACGGTGAAAGAAGGTGACTGGATCGAACTTGACTGCGCCAACGGCCGTTTGCACCTGGATATTCCGGACGCCGAACTGGCCGCGCGCATGGCGGATCTGCAACCACCCCAGCAGATGATCCTGGGCGGCTATCGCCAGCTGTACATTGATCATGTGCTGCAGGCGGATCAGGGCTGTGACTTCGACTTCCTGGTCGGTTGCCGCGGGGCTGAAGTGCCCCGCCACTCGCACTAACACTACTGCCTCCTGTAGGAGCGAGCCTGCTCGCGATGGAGATTCAGTTGACGCAGCGGTGCCTGACACTCCATCGCGAGCAGGCTCGCTCCTACAGGTGATCTGACCGCAGACGCCGCGCCTGCTATCATGCGCGGCATCTCCATCGCCCAGGATCGCGCCGTTTCCCATGGATTACCGTAAACCCTCCGACCGCAAAAGCATGCATTCGCGCATCGTCCAGGAACTGGGCATGCAGATCGTCTCGGGGCGCTTCAAGCCGGACGACAAATTGCCCGCCGAAGCCCTGCTGTGCGAAGAGTATGCGGTCAGCCGGCCGGTGTTACGCGAGGCCACCCGGGTGCTGGTTGCCAAAGGCCTGGTGTACTCGCGGCCGCGGGTCGGTACGGTGGTCAAGCAGCGCAAGGAATGGCACATGCTCGACCCGGACGTCTTGCACTGGTTGATGCAAAGCAGCCCGCAAAATGAATTCTTCGACCTGCTGACCAGCGTGCGCAGCATCATCGAACCGGCGGCAGCCGCACTCGCCGCTCAACACGCAACTGACGCCGACATCGCTTCCATCGGCGAGGCGTACCAACGTATGGAAGCTGCGCCAACCCCCGAAGCGTTGTTGCAACCCGACCTGGATTTTCATAGCCGCATCGCCGACGCCACTCACAATGACCTGCTGGCGAACTTGTGCAACATGCTGTCGGTGGCAATAGGCGAAGCGTTGAAGCATTCCAACCAGCGACCGAACCTGCATGAACTGGCACTGCCGCGGCACAAGGCGATTCTCACGGCTATCGAGAACCGTGATGCCCTGGGTGCGCGGCATGCCACGCTGGTGCAGCTGGACGATGCGCGCAGCGCGCTGAATGTGGTGCTGGGCGGCGATCCCGACTGACTAAACACCATGCAACTGCTGCTGTAGGAGTGAGCCTGCTCGCGATGGCTTGGTGTCAGTCGGCACCGATGTTGAATGTACGACCGCTATCGCGAGCAGGCTCACTCCTACACGGGGGCAGCGTAAAATTCGGGATGTAAAAAAGCCGCAACCAAGGTTGCGGCTTTTTTGTTTGATGATGGATCAGTGAGCAAACAACGAATTGCCCTTCTGCCCCGCCAGCTTCTCCGGCTTGATCAGGAACCGTGCCAGTGCCGGCAGTAGCCACAGCGCACCAAACATGTTCCACAGCAGCATGAAGGTCAGCATCAGGCCCATGTCGGCCTGGAACTTGATGGCCGAGAAGATCCAGGTGCACACGCCGATCGCCAGGCACAGGCCGGTGAACAGCACGGCTTTACCGGTAGACTTCAGCGTCTGGTAGTAGGCTTCCTGCAACGGCAAGCCGGCGCGCAGGAAACTTTCCAGGCGGCTGTAGATGTAGATCCCGTAGTCCACCCCGATACCCACCCCAAGCGCCACCACCGGCAGGGTCGCGACTTTCACGCCGATGCCCATGAACGCCATCAGGGCGTTGCCCAGCACCGACGTCAGCACCAGTGGCAAGACGATGCACAAGGTCGCGGCCCAAGAGCGGAAGGTGATCATGCACATGGTCGCGACGCAGATGTAAACGAGGATCAGGATGGTCAGCTCGGATTCCTTGATCACCTCGTTGGTGGCCGCCTCGATGCCGGCGTTACCTGCCGCGAGGATGAATTCCAGGCCGTCCTTGTTGTTTTCCTTGGCGAACTCCTGCACCGCATGCACCGCTCGGTCGAGGGTCGCGGCCTTGTGATCGTTGAGGAACACCAGCACCGGCGCCAGGGAGCAGCTGTTGTTGTACAAACCATCCGCTCGGGCGATGGAGTTGTTCAACACATCCGGGTTGCGTGACAGGGTTTCCCATTTCAGGTTGCCCTCGTTCATGCCCTTGATCATCTGCTTGGACACGGTCACCAGCGAGATCGCCGATTGCACGCCCTCGGTGTTCTGCATCTTCCACATCAGTTCGTCGATTGGCGCCATGGCTTCATAGCGCGAGCAGCCCTCGGACTTGGTCTTGACCATTACCACCAATACATCGGAGCTGGTGGAATAGTTGCTGATGATGAAGTTGTTGTCCTTGTTGTAGCGCGAGTCCGGACGCAGCTCTGGAGCACCCTGGTCGAGATCGCCGATCTTCAGGTTCTGGCTGTACCAGAGGCCGCCACCGAAGGCGATCAGCGCCAGCACCACGGAAATCTTCGCGACTTTCGGGTTGGCGAAGTTCGACAGCAGGCGCCAGAACGGATGCTCGCGGTGGGCGTCTTTCTTGCTGCGCTCCACGGCGCGCTTGCTGATGCCGACGTAGGAAATGGCCACCGGCAGCAGGATCAGGTTGGTGAACACGATTACCGCGACGCCGATGGAAGCGCCAATCGCCAGCTCGCGAATAACCCCGATGTCGATGATCAGCAGCGTAATGAAACCCACCGCATCCGCGAGGATCGCGATCATCCCTGGCAGGAACAGCTGACGGAAGGTGCGCCGGGCGGCGGTCAAGGCGTTATCCGCCTCGCTCGACTGCAAGGCGATGCCGTTGATCTTCTGCACACCATGGGAGATCCCGATGGCGAAGATCAGGAACGGTACCAGCATGGAATAGGGGTCAAGCCCGAAGCCGAAGAAGTGCATCAACCCCAGCTGCCAGATCACCGCCACCAGCGTCGTGCTCAACACCGCCACGGTGCTGCGCATGCAGTTGGTGAACCAGTACAGCAGGATCAGGGTGATGACAAACGCCACGCCGAAGAACATCACCACCATCACCAGGCCGTCGATCAGGTCGCCGACCTTCTTGGCGAAACCGACGATATGGATCTGCACGTTGGGGTTCTGTTTCTCGAACTTGTCCCGGATCTTGTCTTCGAGCTCGTGGGAGAACTTGCGGTAGTCGAGCGCCAGCAGCTTGCCCTGGTCTGCAGGATCCGGGTAGGACTCCAGCAGCGGGATATCAACGATGCTGGACTTGAAGTCGTTGGCCACCAGGCGTCCGACTTGCCCTGACTTGAGCACGTTGTTGCGCAGCAGGTCGAGACTTTCCTGGGACCCGTTGTAGCTCTGCGGGATCACTTCACCGCCGGCAAAGCCTTCTTCCGTCACTTCGGTCCAGCGTACGCTGGGGCTCCACAATGACTTGAGACCGGAACGGTCGACGCCGGAAATGTAGAACACCTCGTCGTTGATCTGGCGCAGGGTCTCCATGTATTCCTTGGAGAAGATGTCGCCGTCAGTGGCTTCGACGGAAATTCGTACCGTGTTGCCCAGGTTGGCCAGGTCGTTGCGATGCTCCATCATTTTCTGGATGAAAGGATGTTCCAGGGGAATCATCTTTTCGAAACTGGTGGATGGCCGGATCAGCGTGGCCTGCCAGAACAGGAAGATGCTGACCAGCAGGCAGATCGTGATCACTGCCGGGCGGTTGTTGAAAATCAGGCGTTCGAGAAACGTCGCCTTGTCCTGGTGATGACTTGTCATGGATGTCATAGCTCCGCCCTTCTTATTATTTGCCCAGCTCGGCGCCGGTTAGCGAAGTAGCGCGAACGCCGCCCTGTCCTGCGAGAATCAGATTGCCGTTGCCCGCCGCCGTCACCGCTGCAACGGAGATGCGATCCGGGCGATTGAACACACTGAAGGTTTCGCCGTTGTCGGTGCTGCGCACCACACTGCCGCCGTTGCCGACGATGACGATGGAGCCGTCGTCGAGCAAGGTCGCGCCCGACAGGCCAAATTCCAACGCGCCGCGGGTGGCCCGCAGTTCAACCGGCTCCCAGGTGCTGCCGAAATCGGTGGAGCGAAACAGGTTGCCGCGCAGGCCGTAGGCCAACAGGGTGTTGGCTTGAGCGGTGCCAATCACGCCAAACAACGAACCTTCATAGGGGCCTTCAAGCTTTTCCCAGGTCTGGCCCCAGTCGGCAGAGCGAAACATGCTGCCCTGCTCGCCGACGATGAACAGCCCGGCGTCCTTGACGGCGGCAATGCCGTTGAGGTGGAACTGGTCTTCGTTGTCCAGGCGATCGCTGACGTCTTCCCAATGCTTGCCGGCGTCGGTAGTCGCCAGCAGCGCGCCATAAGCGCCCACGGCAAAGCCGCTGTTGGCGTCCTGGAACCAGACGTCGAGCAGCGGCGATTCACGTTTGAGGTCTTCGAATTGTTTGGTCCAGGTCAACCCACCGTCCTCACTGGCGAGGATCTGTGCGTCATGGCCGACCGCCCAGCCATGCTGGTCGTCGACGAAGAACACCGAGGTCAACAGCTGCCGGGTCGGCACCTTGGCCTGGGTCCAGGTGGCGCCCTGGTCATCGGAATACAGGATGTGCCCGCGATCGCCAACGGCCACCAGGCGCTTGCCGGCGTGGACGACGTCGAGCATCAGGCTTTTGCTGGCCTTGGCCGATTCAACGGAATAAACAACGTCGGATGCCGGCGCTGCAGCGGCCAGCACAGGCGCCGACAACACGGCACAGCCCAACAGCGAGAGCGCTGTAGCCAGCAACGCGATTTTGCGTAATGCCGGCGGGCGGCAGGTACCCACACCCATGACAGGCTCACTCATAGACCTTTCCCCCATTATTATTGTTAGGTCGTTCAACCTTTCAGGGCGCCGCAAGGGTGCTCGCGCTGATTGCCTGTCCTGGAGCATAGTCCTGAAACGCGCAATCTAGAGCCCCTTCGGAAGCTGGCTTATCCTATCGGGGTTTGGAAAGGTCTGACAATCGACGCCACGTTATGTTTTGTTAACCTGGGGCGGATGGGGTACATCTGAATGATGGGGTATCAGGAGGGGTGATCGCCCCTGTGGGAGCGGAGGTCTCCTGTGGGAGCAAAGCTTGCTCGCGATTATGTCATGCCGGCCAACATTGCTGCTGAATGCCAAATCGTAATCGCGAGCAAGCTTTGCTCCCACAGGTGCGATGCATTAAGCCAAGCTTTTGCTGACCACCTCGAACACATCGCTCGACAGCTGCCCTGAACCGCGAATGCGCTCCAGCTCGCCTTTCATCAGTGCCTGGCGGGCGTCGTCGTATTTGCGCCAGCGGGTCAGCGGTGCCAGTTGCCGCGAAGCGATCTGCGGGTTGAAGCCGTTGAGCTCGATGACCAGATCCGCCAGGAAGCGATAGCCGGAACCGTCGGCCGCGTGGAAGTTGCTCAGGTTCTGCCCGGCGAATGCGCCGATCAGTGCGCGCACCTTGTTCGGATTCTTGATATTAAATGCCGGGTGCTGCATCAGCGCCTTGACCCGCTCCAGGCCGCCCGGCAACGGGCTGCCCGCCTGGACGCTGAACCACTGATCCATGACCAGGGGATTGTCCTTGAAGTGCTCGGCAAAAGTCGCCAGGGCCTGGGCCTTCTGTTCTTCGAATGGCGAGTTGACCAGCACCGCCAGCGCAGTCAGGCGCTCGGTCATGTTGTCGCTGGCCTCGAACTGCTCCAGGGTCGCTGCCAACACTTCGGCCTTCTCGCTGAGCATCAGGTAGGACAGTGCGATGTTCTGCAGTGCACGGCGAGCGAAGTGCTCGGCTTCGGCAACGTAAGGGGTTTTCTTCGACAGGTCACGGTTGGCCTGATAACGCAGCCACAGCGGCTCGAACAGGTTGTCCGCCAACTGCTCGCGGGCAAACTCGCGGGCCGCATGAATGGCGTCGACGTCGGCCACTTCGCTGATTTCCGTGAGGTAGGCTTCGCCGGGCAACGAGAGCATTTCGGCGACCATGGCCTGGTCCAGCGTCTCGTCGGTCAGCACGCTGTGCAAGGCCGTGATCAGGCGCTGGTCGAGCACCAGTGCTTCGCCCTTCTGGTAATCGGCAATCAGATCCTGCAGCACCTGCACCGACAATTGCTGGCCGGCTTCCCAACGGTTGAAACCATCGGAGTCATGCTGCATGAGGAACATCAGCTGGTCGCGGCTGTAGGGGAAGTTCAATTTCACCGGCGCCGAGAATCCGCGCAGCAACGAAGGCAAGGGTTGTTCGGCGATGTCGACGAAGGTGAACGTCTGTTCGGCCTCGGTCACCGAGATAACCCGCGAGGTGCCTTGGGCAGCGTCTTCACCCTGCAGGCGCAGGGCAATCTCGCCGCCCTGGCTGTCCAGCAAGCCCAGTTCGACCGGAATCACGAACGGCAGCTTCTCGACTTTGTCCGGGGTCGCCGGGCAGCTCTGGCGGAAGGTCAGGCTGTAGGTTTTCGCGGCGGCATCGTAAGACTCGCTCACCGCCAGGCGCGGCGTGCCGGCCTGGCTGTACCAGCGCTTGAACTGGGTCAGGTCGACACCGTTGGCGTCTTCCATGGCCTTGATGAAGTCATCGCAGGTCACGGCCTGGCCGTCATGGCGCTCGAAGTACAGATCGCTGCCTTTACGGAAGCCTTCGGCGCCGAGCAAGGTGTGGATCATGCCGACCACTTCCGAACCTTTTTCGTAAACGGTCAGGGTGTAGAAGTTGGAAATCTCGATAAAGCTGTCCGGGCGCACGGCATGGGCCATGGGGCCTGCGTCTTCGGCGAACTGGTGAGTGCGCAGGTACGCCACGTCCTGGATGCGCTTGACCGTGGCCGAGTTCATGTCGGCGGAGAAACCGGAATCGCGGAACACCGTGAAGCCTTCTTTCAGCGACAGCTGGAACCAGTCGCGGCAGGTCACGCGGTTGCCCGACCAGTTGTGGAAGTATTCGTGGGCGACGATCGCTTCTACCCGCTGGTGAGCAGCGTCGGTCGCGGTTTCAGCGCGGGCCAGCACGGCGCTGGAGTTGAAGATGTTGAGGCCCTTGTTCTCCATGGCGCCCATGTTGAAATCGTTGACCGCGACGATCATGAAGATGTCCAGGTCGTACTCGCGACCATAGACCTCTTCGTCCCAGCGCATGGACTTCTTCAGGCTGTTCATGGCGTGCTGGCACTTGTCGATGTTTTCCGGCTCGACGTAAATGCGCAGCGCCACCGAACGTTCGCTCATGGTGGTGAAGGTGTCTTCGACGCACCACAAGTCACCGGCCACCAGCGCAAACAGGTACGCCGGTTTCTTGAACGGGTCTTCCCAGGTCGCCCAGTGCCGGCCGTCTTCGCCAGGACCTGAGGCAATCGGGTTGCCGTTGGACAGCAACACTGGATAGCTGTGCTGCTCGGCGACCACCGTGGTGGTGAACGTGCTCATCACGTCCGGGCGGTCGAGGTAATAGGTGATCTTGCGGAAACCTTCGGCCTCACACTGGGTGCAAAACATCGTGCCGGACTTGTACAGGCCTTCCAGCGCGGTGTTGGTTTCCGGGTGGATCTTGACGCTAGTATCGACCGTGAACGTGGTGCTGGTCGGGTGCAGGGTCAGGTGATTTTCAGTCAGCTGGTAATCGGCTTCGCCCAGCTCGCGGTCAGCCAGGGTCACCGACAGCAATTCCAGCTGCTGGCCATCCAGCACCAGCGGCGGCAGGCCAGGGCCACGCTCGGGATTGCGGCGCATCACCAGTTGCGCATGGACCAGGCTGTGGTCCTCGAACAACTCGAAGGTCAGGTGCGTCTCGTCGATCAGGTACTCAGGCGCCTGATAGTCCTTCAGGTAGATCATCTTCGGTTGTTCGGTGCGCATGCTGGAGTCCTTACTGATGCACGGCGAGCTGGTAAGCCGTGTATTTACGAATATTGATGACGCCGGTGTCGAAGATCAGGTACTGGCCCTTGATCCCCAGCAGCGTGCCTTCGGCAATCGGGTTCTTGTCCAGGTTGAAGCTGACGATCTTGGCCGGGTACTGCTCGACCGGATAACAGATTTCAATCGGCTCGACGTCGGCAATGGTCTGGATCGCCTGCAGGCCGAATTGCTCCTGCAAGCCTTGCAGGCCCTCGGCGCAACTGTCGAACAGCTGGTCGCGAACTTGCGCCAGGTCCACCGAAGTCGCCTCGCCCTTGAGTAAAGCACGCCAGTTGGTCTTGTCCGCCACCTGGCTGCGGAACAGGTCTTCGACAAACCCCGACTGCTGGCGGGTCGAGGTGCGCATGATCGGCAATGCCTGGCGCGCACCCTGGTCGATCCAGCGGGTCGGTAGCTGGGTGGCACGGGTAATCCCGACTTTCACCCCCGACGAGTTGGACAGGTAGACGATGTGATCGGTCATGCAGAACGTCTGGCCCCACTCCGGCTCGCGGCAGGTGCCGGCGTCGAAGTGGCAGCGCTCGGGGCTCATGATGCACAGGTCACACTGGGCCAGCTTGGTCATGCACGGGTAGCAGTAACCCTGGCTGAAACTGGTCTTGGTCTTGCGCCCGCAATGGGAGCAATGGATGGCGCCCAGGTATTCCAGGCGCACCGTGGTGCCGATCAATGGATTGACCGGTACCTCGACTTCACCCAGACGAAACGCGTACTGCACATTCGGCCCGTCCAGGCGCGCCGACATCTTGCTGATTGCACCGCGGCCAATCTCGATCAATGGATGGCATCCGACTTGAACAGGATATTAGGCACTTCAATCGACTTGGAGCTGCATTCTTGCGGGCCCATGTAGCCGGTCCGCTGGTCTTCCGGCAGGTTCTGGATTTCCCAGGCAATCATCGCCTGCAGGGACAGCTCCCGCTGTTCGGCGGTGAGTTTGCCACCGTCGGACCATTTGCCGATTTCCACCGCCAGTTTCAGGCTTTCGTAGATATCGGGGGTGATGTTCTTGATCATTTCGTTAAAAGAGGACATTGGGTCTCCGCGCTCTTTATTCACAGCAAAAAATTCAGGCAGCCAGTTTACGGCGGTTGTACAAACCGCCCAACAGGCCTGTGAAGCATCCGATGAGTAACCCGCCAACGTGGGCAGCGTTGGCAATTTCGCCGAAGCCGATCATCGAGACCAGCCCGGACAGGCACAGCACCAGCCACACCAGCATCATCACCAGCACGCCGCGTGGCAGGCGGTACGCCGGGTTGGGCGACAGCACCTGGAAGATCCAGCAGTGTCCAAGCAGGCCATACAAGACGCCCGACAAACCACCGAACAGGCTCGGGCCGCTGAACAGGTATTGCGCATAATTGGACACCAGGCTGAACAGCAGCGTCAGGCCGACCAGGTTGATGCTGCCTTGGCGCGACTCGATGCGCCGCCCCAGTTCCCAGTACCACATGCCGTTCATGGCCAGGTGCAAGATGCCGAAATGGATCAGCATCGGCGTGACCAGGCGCCACCACTGACCCGCCGCCAGGCTGTCAGCCAAGGGGACGAAGTGGATGTACTCACCGACGATGCGATAATCGAGAAATGTCAGCCAGCGCATCGTGTCGAGGTTTTCCCCGAGCAGCGTGACCGCGCCGACGATGATGCTCAGCATCAACACCAGTGCAGTGGCCTTGGCGTAGCGCAGCTGCTCGGCAAAACCGGGGCGATGACTGGTTTGCGCCACAGGGATGTCCAGTTGCTGATCCGGGTCACCGGCGGGAAAGCGCTCGTACAGCGAGCGCACGTCCTCGCTGATGTTGGCCGGCACCCACAGCACCTGCTCGCCCGCCTCTTCGCTGACCCGGTGCGGCACCTGCATGCGTTGCAGCAGCTTGACGAATCCGCTCAGGTCCACCGCCAAGGGCAGGCGCAATACGGCAACGGTACTCATTGCAGCACCTCCGGCCGCTCGACATCGACCCAGACGAACTTGTGCGGATCGAGGCGGGTTTCCTGGTCCAGGCGATAGGCGACCAGTTTGCCGTAGAGCACCGCGCTGTAATCCAGGCAGCCCAGGT
Organism: Pseudomonas sp. RIT-562; assembly: GCF_026241895.1. GTDB lineage: Bacteria > Pseudomonadota > Gammaproteobacteria > Pseudomonadales > Pseudomonadaceae > Aquipseudomonas > Aquipseudomonas mandelii_F. The sequence goes on from NZ_JAPJIV010000006.1 coordinate 215,382, forward strand.
TCGGGCGAATAGGCGCGGGTTTACCGCTGCGCCAGTAATGGCCGACAAACAACAGCGGCTCGTCGGCACCATAGCGCAGCAAGGTGGTTTTTTCGGAAGAGGACAGCGGCGTCCGGGCCACTGGGTCAGGCAAGGCGTCAGGCTGGAACACAATGTCTCCGTAGGTTTGCGGATCGTCTTCCCAGAATTTGGTACGAAAGAACGAACGCGTCAGGCCATCGCCGCTGGTCATGGTCAAGCCATCGGGCAGGCGCATGTCAGTGCCGCGCAACAGGCGATCGAACACGGTGCAGGCAAAACTGCCGGGCACGGCCGAGGCCTGGAGGAAATGCTCATCGACACAGCCGTTGGGGAACTGCGCCCGCAGCGGCTCGATCAGGCCGGCATCCCAACAGGCATGCACCACCCGGAAACGCCCGGCATCGACGAACAGCGGCATTTCGTAGAACCACTGCAGGAAGTCATGCCAGTCCGCCGGATGGTCCTCGAACTGGGTCAAGGTTTCGTGCAGCAATCGCGCGTGGCGCGGGGTGTGCTCGCGCACGAACTGCTTGCCGCTCCCGGGCGGTGCCGGGGTACTCCAGCCCAGGGCGTTGAACTCGTGATTGCCCATGATGCACAGCGCCTGCCCCGACTCGACCATGTCGTGGACGATGTGCAGGGCCTCGCGGATGCGCGGGCCGCGGTCGATGATGTCGCCGACGAACACCGCCATGCGCGACGGGTGCCGCCAGACGCCGCCTTGCTTGTGATAACCGAGCCGGTCGAGCAAGTGCTCAAGGGTCAGAGCGCAACCGTGCACGTCACCGATCAGGTCGTAGCTACGCGCGGGATCGAGCATCAGTCGCCTCCACCACCCAGCCGGCTGCCCCAGCCGAGCTTGGTCCGGCAGACTTCATAGTAGTTATGGTCAAGTGGGTGGATCAGCCGCAGCTTCTGGGCTTTCTTGCTGACGGTGATGGTGTCACCCGGCGCGCAGGTAAAGTGGTTCTGCCCATCACAGGAGACTTGCGGATAGATCTGCATATCCTTGGACACGACGATTTTCAGCTCACTATTGCCATCGACCACAATTGGCCGTCCTGACAAGGTATGGGGGTACATCGGCACAATCACAATAGCGTCGAGCTTGGGGTGCATGATCGGGCCGCCCGCGGACAGCGCGTAGGCCGTCGAACCTGTCGGCGTAGCGACGATCAGGCCGTCGGCTTTCTGGCTGCAGACGAACTGGCCGTCGATATACAGCTCGAATTCGATCATTCGCGTGGACTTGCCCGGGTGCAGCACCACGTCATTGAGCGCATCGCCCTGGCCTATGGCCTCGGCATGGCGGCGGACTTCGGCCTGGAGCAGAAAGCGGTTTTCCACCAGGTAGTGGCCGTCGAGCACTTCGGCGACTTTCACTTCCAGCTCGTCGGGGCGGATATCCGTCAGGAAACCCAGGCTGCCACGGTTGATGCCCAGTACCGGAATATTATGCCGGGCCAGCGCCCGTGCGGCGCCGAGCAGGCTGCCGTCACCGCCGACCACAATCACCATGTCGCACACCTCGCCGAGCATCTTGCGCGACGAGGTCTGCAGGCCGTGGCCAGGCAGTACTTCGGCGATGGTGTCTTCAAGGATCACGTGCAGGTGGCGATCGAGCAGGAACCGTTTCAGTCGGCGAACGGTGTCCAGCACCTGCGAACTGCCGAGGCGACCGATGATGCCGATATTACGAAATTGCTCCATGGGGCCCCTGGGTCTGTGCCGGCGAAAAACACGATTATGGGCGAAACCTGGCTGGAGACAAAATCCTTTCAGCCACAAGGGTCTACTCGTGTTTCAGGCTATGCTCGCAAGATGATCCTATTTCCAGATTTGCTGCAGCTGCCCCACCAGCTACGCCATCCCGAGGTGCGTGACCTCGCGTGGGTCATCCTCGCGCCGCCGATGCTCAGCGACACACCGTGGCCGCAGCGCCATCCCCTGGCCGGCAGCGACTGGGTGCAGGCACCGCATCTGCTGGAAAACTGGCTGCGTCAGCTCGACCGCGACAGCTATGACCTGCTGCATTGGCTGGCCCAGGCCCGGACCCGGCGCCTGGGTTTGTACTACGAGCGCCTGTGGCAGTACGCGGTGCGTCATGCGCCGGGGATCGAGCTGATCGCGGCGAACCTGCCGATTCGCCGTGAAGGCCACACCCTGGGCGAGCTCGACATGCTGTTGCGTGACCGCGACGGCGTGCATCACCTGGAATTGGCCATCAAACTGTACCTCGGCCCGCAACAGGGCGACGGCCTGGATGCCGGGCAATGGCTGGGGCCCGGCTGTCACGATCGACTCGACCGCAAACTGGCGCACCTGAGCCAGCACCAGCTGCCTATTTCGGCCCGCCCGGAAAGTCGCGAAGTGCTGGCGGCTCTGGATATCCAGCAGTTCAGCGCCCACCTGTGGCTCGGCGGGTATCTGCTTTACCCGTGGCCGGGACAAGCCGCGCCACCCAGTGGCGCACACCCGCAGCATCTGCGTGGCAGCTGGCTGCATCAGAAAGACTGGAAGACATTCGTTACCCAGCGCCCTGGCGGACGCTGGCAGCCCCTGCCCCGCCATGCCTGGCTTGCGCCGGCGCACTATCCGGCAGACCAGACCTGGAGCGTGGCGCAGCTGGATGCCTGGTTAAGCGCGCTGGAACCGCAGGCGCCGGCGCAGTTGCTGGTGCGGCTGGTGGAAAATGCCGAGGGGGATTGGGAGGAAGCCGAGCGGTTATTTCTGGTGGCGGATCTTTGGCCGAATGTGCCGGGTGGTGGCTGAAATGTGTGTGCTGGCAGGTCGGGCCTCATCGCGAGCAGGCTCACTCCTACAGAGGCATTCATTCTGGCGAATATCCCTGTAGGAGTGAGCCGGCTCGCGATAGGGTCCCCACGGTTTAAAGAGACAACCGCACCGCCAATGCCGCCAACGTCACCAGCAACACCGGCACCGTCAGCACAATCCCCACCTTGAAGTAATACCCCCAACCGATCTTGATTCCCTTGCGCTCCAGTACATGCAGCCACAGCAGAGTAGCCAGGCTGCCGATCGGCGTGATCTTGGGGCCCAGGTCGCTGCCGATCACGTTGGCGTAGATCATCGCCTCCTTCACCACACCCGTCGCCTGGCTGGCATCGATCGACAGCAGGCCGATCAACACCGTCGGCAGGTTATTCATGATCGAGGACAGCAGCGCCGTCAGCACGCCGGTACCCATGGCCGCGCCCCAGATGCCGTACCCGGCGAAGCCGTCCAGCCAACCAGCCAGATAACCGGTGAGCCCGGCATTGCGCAGGCCATACACCACCAGGTACATGCCCAGGGAAAAAACCACGATGTGCCAGGGTGCTTCCTTGAGCACCTTGCGCGTGGAGATCTTGTGGCCTTGCGCGGCAATCACCCAAAGCAAAGCCGCGCAGGCGGCGGAGATGGCGCTGATTGGAATACCCAGCGGTTCCAGGGCAAAACATCCCACCAGCAAGATGACCAACACCAGCCAACCGGCATAGAAGGTGGCCTTGTCGTGGATCGCACTGGCCGGCTCATCCAGCTGTTCGGGGTCGTAGGCCTTGGGAATGTCGCGGCGGAAGTACCACAGCAACACCCCCAGGGTCGCCGCGACGCTCACCAGGTTGACCGGGATCATCACCGCGGCGTAGCGGTTGAAGCCAATGTGAAAGAAGTCTGCGGAGACGATGTTCACCAGGTTCGACACCACCAGCGGCAGGCTGGCCGTGTCGGCAATAAAACCGGCGCCCATCACGAACGCCAACGTCGCGGCGGGCGAGAATCGCAGCGCCAGCAACATGGAAATCACGATAGGCGTGAGGATGAGCGCGGCCCCGTCATTGGCGAACAGCGCCGAGACCAGCGCGCCAAGCAACACCATGAAGGCAAACAGTTTGCGCCCGCTACCGCGCCCCCAACGAGCCACATGCAGCGCCGCCCAGGCAAAAAATCCGGCCTCGTCGAGCAACAGGCTGATGATGATCAGCGCAATGAACGTCCCGGTGGCGTTCCAGATGATCTGCCACACCAGCGGGATGTCACTCCAGTGCACCGCGCCGAAAACCAGCGCCAGTACGGCACCCAGCACCGCACTCCAGCCAACACCCAGGCCTTTGGGTTGCCAGATCACCAGGGTAATGGTCAGCAGGAATATCAGCGAGGCGGTGAGCATCTGGGAGCAGCCTTCAAAAATCGAAGCAACATACAGGATCCCGAAGACTGCTCCAACGTCGAAGCTGCATAAGCCCCGTAGCAGCTGTCGAGCCTGCACTATGCCCCGTAGCAGCTGTCGAGCTTGCGAGGCTGAGTTCGAGGACGAAGTCCTCGCCTGACTGCTGGGCCGCCGAACGCCGCCTCGCAGGCTCGACAGCTGCTACAAGGGTCCGCGTCAAACCTTCTTGTGCTGCTCCACCCACTTCCCGTAGGCATTAATGAATTTCTGCAAAAACGGCTTCACCGAATCGGACAATTTCCCCGCTTCATCAAACGCCGACCCCGCCCCACTCAGGTAGGCTTCCGGTTGCTGCATCAGCGGTACGTCAAGAAACACCATGGACTGGCGCAGGTGATGATTAGCGCCAAATCCGCCGATCGCCCCCGGCGATACGCTGATCACCGCACCGGGCTTGCCACTCCAGGCGCTTTGGCCGTAAGGACGCGAACCCACGTCAATCGCGTTTTTCAGTGGAGCCGGCACGGAGCGGTTGTATTCCGGAGTGACGAACAGCACCGCGTCGGATGAGCTCACGTGTTGTCGGAAAGTACTGTAGGCTGCCGGCGGTGATTCACCATCAATGTCTTCGTTATAAAGCGCCAAGTCGCCGATTTCGACGATTTCCAGCTTGAGATTCGCCGGAGCCAGATCAGCCAGGGCCAGTGCAACCTTGCGATTGATCGATTCCTTTCTCAAGCTGCCGACCACTACGGCGACCGAATAGACATTGCTCATGGAAGATTCTCGACTGTTCAACGGAAAGAACTTGTAGTTATAGATGACGATTCATCCAGGGCGCGACCGAAAATTCGCGCCCGCGACTATTTTTTTCTTGCAAGAAAACTTACTTCGCCCAACCACGGTCTGAACACCGCAAATTGAGTGATTTATCTCCAGAGGTTCTAAGCAGATGGCAGCAGTACTTGTCGGTCAGTTCCATGCAAGAGACGCGGAAGGCCGCGTTTATTCGGTGCATGAGTTCCAGGAATCCACCCCGTCAGCAGACGGCCTCACCGGCTCCGTGCCTGTCACCACCTACAAGCTGGCCATCGGCGACCGGGTCAAAAAGCTCGATGACAACCAGTTCCTGCTGGTGCAGTCGGACGTGACCATCGTTCGCGAGCCGGATACCTACGTCGGTAAGTTGCCGGAAACGAACGTCGCCTCATAACCTGCCGTTATGAGCAGAAGTCAGATCGGCGGACATGGGTTAGGATTCAGCCACTGAATCCTTCATCTGCTGAACATGGACTTCACGCATGCGTTTACGTCATATCGAAGTAATCCAGGCGCTGTTGCAGACCGGTCATCTGGGCACCGCAGCCGAGTGGTTGCAGTTGCCGGTGGCCGAGGTGGAACGCACGCTGCGCGACGCTGAGGATCAGCTGGGTTTCATGCTGTTTTCCAGCGTGCGTGGTCGCCTGCAGGCCACGCGTGAGGCGCGGGAGTTGCAGGTTGAAATCGCCCACGTCTATGCAGCACTTGAGCCGGTCCAGCGTCTAGCCAGCAGCCTCAAGCAGTATCAGGCGCCTCCCCTGCGAATCATCTGCACCCCGCCCTTGGCGCACAAATTATTACCGCACAGCATTGCCGCCCTGCGCCGGCGTCATCCCGATGCACTCTGTTCGCTGTTAACTCAACCAACCCGTGACATCGTCAAGAGCCTGCTCCTGCGTGAAGCCGACCTGGGCCTGAGCCTGCATGACCCGGGCCACGCCGATATTGCTTGCCAGGTGATCGCCCAGGGCAAAGTCCAGTTGCTGGCGCCCCATGGCTGGCTGCAACCAAAGCAGAAATACATCTCGCTGCAGGACCTGGCAGGCCAGTCGATGGTCGGTCTGGAGGGGCATGATCCGCTGAGCCCGGCGCTGGAACACAAACTGCACGCCCTGCGCCCGGCCCCGGTCATCCACACCCGGGTGCAGACGCACCAGATGATGCGCAGCATGGTCGAAGCCGGAGAAGGCCTGGCGCTGGTTGATCCGTTCACCGCCCTGGGCGCTAGGACTGCCGAACTGGATTGCTGCCCGTTGGCCCCGGCGGTGCCGATCAGCCTGTATGCCCTGCGCCTGGAAAAAGCCGAGCCCTCACCCGCCGCTCAGGCCCTGCTGGATATCATCACGGAACAAGCCGTGGCGATGTTGGCGAATTGAGCGGCATGACCAGCGGATCATCAAACAGTCGATACCAGAACAGCGCGACTTCGGCAGTGTTGGGATCGATCCCGCGATAACGCAGGTAATCAATGCCACCCACTACGTACCCGCAGCGCTCGTAGAGTCGACAGGCGCCGAGGTTGTTGTTCTGGGTTTCGAGCATGATGCCTGGCAGTTTCTTTTTCCGTGTCCAGAACTGCGCTATGTCCAGCAGCGCCTTGGCCACGCCGTGTCGACGGGCCGGTGCGTGCACCGCCAGTTCGTCGATATGGGCGAAGCCGTTCCAGTTGGTACTGACCACCAGATGGCCCACGGGCTCATCGTCCAGATACGCCATAAACACCGCGCTGTCGGGGGCATCGCGAAAACTGCTGAACTCCTCGGGGTCTATTCCGTAGCACTTGCGATAGGGCGTGATCGGCGTCACGGGCCACTGTTCCACAGGTTTGCCGACCTCCGCGGCAACATAAGCGCTGACTTCGAAACTGAAATCGCTGCCCCAGATATAGGCGGCAAATCCATTGTCGGCGACTCGCACCGACAGCCCTGGGTATTTCGGATTCATAACCGGTTGCATACTGGGAAAGGTCCTCATTCCTTGATGCAATCGACGGTGTAATGCCGTCCATTGCCCTCATCTTCGTGTTGCAAGCCATGCACATCGGCGACAAAGCCCGGAAAGCTGCTGTCGAATGTACGGGCAAATGCCAGGTAATCGATGATCGAGCGGGTGGCGTCGGTGAAACGCTCACCGGGCATGATCAACGGGATTCCTGGCGGATAGGGTACCAGCATCACGGCAGCGATCCGCCCATCCAGGGCATCGATCGACACCGCTTCAACGTCGCCGCGTACCAGGTGATCATAGGCGTCAGAAGGTTTCATGGCGACTTGTGGCAGGACCGTGTACATGCGCTTGAGGTGCTTGGCCGTGGCGTTGCTGCGGTAGCAGGCGTGCAGCTGGTCACACAAGTCACGCAGGCCCATGCCTCGATAGCGCCCGACATCCTCCTGCGCTACGCAGGGCAGGCAGCTCGCCAGGCTGACGTTGGCATCGTAGCTGCGTTTGAACTCGAGCAATTCAGTGAGCAAGGTGCTCCATTTGCCCTTGGTAATCCCCATGGAAAACAGCACCAGGAATGAGTACAGACCGGTCTTTTCCACCACCAGGCCGCGTTCCCAAAGGAATTTGCTGACCACCGCCGCCGGAATTCCGCGCTCGCTCAAGGCGCCTCCCGCCGTGAGACCGGGCATTACCAGGGTCACCTTGATCGGGTCGAGCAACACGTAATCGTCGGTCACCCCACCAAAGCCGTGCCAGTCGGCGTCAGGCTGGAGCAACCAGTCCTGGGTGACCACCTGGTTGATGCCTTCCACCGAAGGCGGCTGCCAGATCGAAAACCACCAGTCATCGGCGGCAATGTGCTGGCGCAGGTTGGCCAGGGCGCGACGAAAGCTCAGGGCCTCGTCGAACATTTCCTGCAACAGCGAGCGCCCCGATGGCCCTTCCATCATTGCCGACGCCACATCCAGCGAGGCGATGATGCTGTATTGCGGAGAAGTGGAGATATGCATCATGAAGGCTTCGTTGAAGCGATCGCGGTCCAGTTGGCGGGCGCCACCGTCCTGCACATGAATCATCGAGGCCTGGCTGAAGGCCGCCAGCAGCTTGTGCGTGGAATGGGTGGTGAACACCAGCGGGCTGTCTTCGCTGCGCGAAGTGCCCATGCCGTAGCGTCCGGCGAAGAACTCGTGGAAGGCCGCGTAGGCGTACCAGGCTTCGTCAAAATGCAACACTTCGACGCTGTTGCCCAGGCTCTGCTTGATCAGCTCAGCGTTGTAGCAAAGGCCGTCGTAGGTCGAATTGGTCACCACCGCCAGCTTGACCTTGGGCGGCCGGCCCTTGGTCAGGGGGCTGGCATCGATCTTCGCCTGGATCGCCTCGCGGCTGAATTCGCTGAGTGGAGTCGGGCCGATAATCCCCAACTCATTGCGTTCCGGGCACAGGTACAGAGGAATGGCACCGGTCATGATGATCGAATGCAGCACCGACTTGTGGCAATTGCGGTCCACCAGCACCAGGTCATCCCGGGCGACCATTGAATGCCAGACGATCTTGTTGGCAGTGGAGGTGCCGTTGATGACAAAGAAAGTGTGATCGGCGCCAAAGTTACGCGCAGCGCGCGCCTCGGCTTCAGCCAGCGGGCCGGTGTGGTCCAGCAGGGAGCCCAGTTCGGGCACCGATACCGACAAGTCCGATCGAAGGGTATTTTCCCCGAAGAACTGATGAAACGCCTGCCCTACCGGGCTCTTGTGATAAGCCACGCCCCCGCCATGCCCGGGGGTGTGCCATGAATAATTGGAGTCGGCGGTATGCTGCACCAGCGCCTTGAAGAACGGCGGCAACAGGCCGTCGAGGTATTTGCGCGCGGCGCGGGCCACTTGGCGTGCCAGGAATGGCACGGTGTCTTCGAACAGATACAAAATGCCGCGGAGTTGATTGAGCTCGGCCATGGCATCGGCCGGGGCGTTTTCCAGGGTCACCTGTTCACCCAGGGCAAAGATCGGCAGATCCGGCGCACGAACCCGGGCGAGGCCGATCAATTCGGCCATATTCTGTAACAAATGCGAGTTGGCGCTGGCGTCTTCACTGGCGATCAACATGCAGGAAAGGCCGTGATGAGTCGAGGCGACCAGGCGCCCCTCGGTGTAGTCCATCGCCGAGACAATGCTGAAGCCTTCCTGCTCCAGCTCCCGGGCAATGCCGCGCACGCGATCACCGGCGACGGTGTCCGCCTTGATGTCGCGATGGACAATCAATACCGGGAATTTCAAGTCTTTATACATTGAGCCCAGAATCCTGAGGCGGCAGCCCTGGGTCTGCCAATCTCCTCAGGGTAGAGGGTTGGAGCGGATGTGGCGAGTGGGGATGCCCTGAAATGGGTCATCGGGGGATGCGATGCACCGCGAAGATCAAAAGATCGCAGCCTCGTTTGTCTCGACAGCTCCTACGCCGAAGCCTCAGCCTCAACCATCTGCTGCCATAACGACGGAGCCCCCGCCGCCTTGGCAATCGCTTCCAGCCGCGCAACATGCTGCGCCAGATCGTCCTCGCTGGCGCGGATGATCCGCGTGGGCTGGCGATCGGCGGGCAGACGGCGGATTTCGGTCGCCGAGTTATCCGCCCCTTCACCCGATCCATTGCCATCGGAAGCATTACCGGCCAGGGACAGGCTGGTCTGGCCGCCGGTCATGGTCAGGTAGACGTCTGCCAGGATCTCGGAGTCGAGCAAGGCGCCGTGCAGCTCACGGCCCGAGTTGTCGACGCCATAGCGCTTGCACAGGGCATCCAGGCTGTTGCGCTGCCCCGGGTGACGTTCCCGGGCCATCATCAGGGTGTCGAGGATCGAGCAGTGTTGCGTGATGTCTGCGCGATCGTGTTGGCCCATCAAGGCAAATTCGTTGTTGATGAAGCCAACGTCGAACGCCGCATTATGGATGATCAGCTGCGCGCCCTTGATGAACTCGAAGAATTCATCGGCCACTTCGTTGAAGCGCGGCTTGCCCACCAGGAATTCGTTGGTGATGCCGTGGACGCCAATGGCGCCTTCGTCACTCTCGCGATCAGGTTGCAGGTAGACATGAAAATGCCGGCCAGTGAGGCGCCGACCGAGCAACTCGACACAGCCGATCTCGATAATCCGGTGGCCATCGGTCACCGGCATGCCGGTGGTTTCGGTATCGAGTACAACGGATCTGGTGGCCATCAGTGCTCAGCTCTCAACGGGTCGATCTTGAAAAGGCGGCGATGTTAACACGCTCGCGTCACGCCTGTTTGTAGCCGCGCACTTCATCCACGCCACGGTTGGCCAATTGGTCAGCACGTTCGTTACCGTGATGGCCGATGTGCCCACGCACCCATTTCCAGGTGACGTTGTGGCGATTGACCTGCTCATCGAGCAGCTTCCACAGGTCGGCGTTTTTTACCGGTTCTTTGGCTGCCGTCTTCCAGCCGCGCTTCTTCCAGTTGTCCATCCACTCGTTGATGCCCTTCATCACGTACTGCGAGTCAGTCACCAGCAGCACGTCGCAGGAGCGTTTCAATTCTTCGAGGCCGCGGATCGCCCCCATCAACTCCATGCGATTGTTGGTGGTGTTGGCTTCGCCACCCCAGAGTTCTTTTTCCACGCCCTTGCACACCAGCAGTGCACCCCAGCCACCAGGGCCGGGGTTGCCCTTGCAGGCGCCGTCGGTGAAGAGTTCTACGCTATCGCTCATGCCAACCTTTCCAGAAAATGCCGTAGCTCGCCGATCCGTGATCGACGATGCCCGAGGCCGGGTTAACCCGACCAGGAATAAAAGAGTGTATTACGGTTCGATGCGGCGACGGTTGACCTTGGCCATCGGCAACGGAATCAGCTTGCCCATGGGTTCGCGGCGTTCCTGGCGCAGGGGGCGCAAACCGACCACGATCTTGCGTGCCACCAGTAAATAGAAGCCGCCACCGGACAGTTGCCAGTCACCGGCCTTGCGTTCCCAACCGGCCAGACGGTTCTGCCATGCCGGGGAAGCAAGCGGCGGACGATAGCACCCGAAGCGGCGTTTCTCCAGCGCGAAGCCCAGCAGGTTCAACCAGTCGCCGACTCGCGAGGGCGAAATGCAACGAGCCTTGCGCAAGCCGTCATGGGCGAACACATGCCGCAATCCCCAGGTGCTCCAGGGATTGATGCCGATGATCAGCAGGTGCCCGCCGGGGCGCACGCTGCTGGCGGCTTCACGCAACAGGCCATGGGGTGACAGGCAGAAATCCAGCCCATGCTGCAGCACCACTACGTCGGCGGCGTGTTCACTCAAGGGCCAGGCCTGTTCCTCGCAGACGATCTCCACGCCAGGCAACGGCGCGCCAAGGCGCACATTGCGCTGCACCTGGGGCGCCGACGGAGGTGTTTCGGCGGACGGGCCGTAGTGCACCAGATAGCCACCGAAGAAGCGCCCCAGCTCGTCTTCGAGCATGCGCCGTTCTTCATCCAGGAGAAATTGCCCGATCGGACCGGACAGCCATTCACGGGCTGCGCTGATCAAATCCAGCCAGTCAGGATCGGCCTGAGCGAACGCTTTATCAGTCATTGCATTCTCCAACGCGCCAGGAAGTTCTAAGATGCGCCAATGTTTTCCGCTTGGCGAATCCGACGATGATACAGATCAGTGCCCTGCCTGCCTTTACCGACAACTACATCTGGTTGTTACAGGACCACAGCACCCAGCGCTGCGCCGTGGTCGATCCCGGAGACGCCGCGCCCGTGCAGGCCTGGCTTGCAGCCCATCCGGGCTGGGTGTTGAGTGACATCCTGATCACCCATCACCACCATGATCACGTCGGCGGCGTGGAGCTGCTCAAGAGCGCGACCGATGCGACCGTCTACGGCCCCGCCAGCGAACGCATCCCGGCGCGCGACGTGGCGCTCAAGGACAACGACAAAGTCAGCGTGCTGGGCTGGGAGTTCGATGTATTTGCCGTTCCGGGACACACCCTGGGGCATATTGCGTTCTACCATCATGGCCTGCTGTTCTGCGGCGACACCCTGTTTGCTGCCGGCTGTGGGCGCCTGTTCGAGGGCACGCCAGAGCAAATGTATACCTCGCTGAACCGGCTTGCAGCCCTTCCCGAGGATACGCTGGTGTATTGCACTCACGAATACACCCTGAGCAATCTGCGCTTTGCGGTCGCGGTCGAGCCCGGCAATCCGCACATTGTCGAACGCCTGGGCAAAGTCACGCAAATGCGCGAAGCGGGGATCATGACGCTGCCTTCGACATTGGCCCTGGAAAAGCTCACCAACCCCTTCTTGCGTGCTAGCGAAACATCTATTAAAGAAAAAGTGGACGAACGGAGCGGCACCGATAACAGCAGTCCGAGTGCGGTCTTTGCTGCCTTGCGTGCCTGGAAAGACAAGTTCTAGGGAGGCTACTGGGCGGTACAGGAATTCTGAATGGTTGACCTCGGGGGGTGCGCTTTCTAGAATCGCCCGACATTTTTGCCCGGAACTTACTTCCAGCCAATGTCGTCATCTATTCGTAAGTCCATCAATTCAGACGCATTGACCCGCCTGGCTCAAGCCATAGCGGTGGCTGTGTCCGCCACGCTGGCGGGCTGTTCAAGCCATGTGCCGCAGACCGAAGCGACACACACTCCCAACATCGCCGCGCGAGCCAAGCAGAAACCTGTCTGGCTCAGCGAAAAACCGGTTCCGCAAATTCCGCAGGATGTCTGGGAGCGCATGCGCCAGGGCTTCCAGTTGCAGGACAGCCTGGGCGTCAACCCGCGCATCGAGCAACAGCGCCTGTGGTTCGCCAGCAACCCGTCCTACCTTGAAAGCGCCGGTGAACGCGGCAGCCTGTACATTCATTACATCGTCGAACGCCTCGAAGAACGCAACATGCCGCTGGAATTGGCGCTGTTGCCGGTGATTGAAAGCTCCTACAACCCGATGGCCTACTCCCGGGCCCATGCGGTGGGGCTTTGGCAATTCATTCCGTCCACCGGGCGTTACTTCAACCTGCGTCAGAACCAGTTCTACGATGGCCGTCGCGATATCACCGCCTCGACCACTGCGGCGATGGACTACCTGACCCGCCTGCATGACATGTTCAACGGTGACTGGCTGTTGGCTCTCGCGGCCTACAACGCCGGCGAAGGTACGGTCAGCCGGGCGATCGAGCGTAACGAAAAGCTTGGCTTGCCGACCGATTACTGGAACCTGCCACTGCCGGCGGAAACCCAGGCGTACGTGCCCAAGCTGCTCGCGCTGTCGCAAGTGGTGCTGGCGCCGGAGGCCTACGGGGTGAACCTCAGCCCGATCGCCAACGAACCGTATTTCAAGGTTGTCGAAATCAACCAGCGCATGGACCTGTCCAAAGTCGCTGCAGTAGCCAACATCGACGAAGACGAACTGTTCCAGCTCAACCCGGCATTCAAGCAGCGCACCACCACCCTCGATGGCCCTCAGCATTTGCTGGTGCCCACCTCGAAGGCGCAGCTGCTGACCACCAGTCTTTCGACCATGCGACCGGAAGAACTGATCAGCAAGCGGCCGCTCAAACCAGTATTCGAGGGCGCCAACAGCCCGGCGATTGCCGGCGCCAAGCGCTCCTACAGGGTCAAGCGCGGCGACAGCCTCGGCACCATCGCCAAGGCCAACAAGGTCGACGTCAAGGATCTGCAGCAGTGGAACAAGCTGACTGGCAAGAATCTGAAAGTCGGCCAGACGCTGGTGATGCAGGACACCAGCAAACGCAGCAGCGGGCGAGTCAACACGGTCGTTGCGGCCAATAGCAAGAAGCAGCAGACCAAGTACAAGGTCAAGCAAGGGGACTCGCTGTATATGGTCGCCAAGCGCTTCAACGTCGAAATGCAGCACCTCAAGCGCTGGAATCCACGCCTGGGCCAAGCCCTCAAGCCCGGCCAGATGCTCACGGTCTACTCGCCGCACTAAAAAAAGCCCCTGAATTCAGGGGCTTTTTTATTTCGAGAGAACACCTGCCGTGTAGCAGCTGGCGAAGCGTGGGAGCAAAGCTTGCTCGCGATTACGATGTGTCAGACACAATCAATATTGAATGCAGGACCCCAATCGCGAGCAAGCTTTGCTCCCACGCATCAGCAGCACCGAGCGTTATGCGTAGAGTAGCCGAGTACCCCCATCTTTTTCCTGCCCAGACAAGCTGTTACTGTACGGCCCATAAAGCCCAAGCCGCCTGGATCGGATCTCTGACTTGAAGCGTCCCCTCCTCCTGCTCCTGATCAGCCTGGCCTTGAGCTCCCCCGCAAGCGCGACGATCAGCGAAAGCCATGGTTATGCGCAGTTCGGCACGCTCAAGTACCCGGCCAGATTTACCCACTTCGACTGGGTCAACCCGCAAGCGCCCAAAGGCGGTACGTTGCGGGTAATGGCATTCGGCACCTTCGATACGCTCAACCCCTACACGTTCAAGGGTTCGAGCCCGGTTTCCACGCCAAATTTCCTGCAATACGGCATCAACGAACTCAACGAACCGCTGATGGTGGGCACCGGCCAGTACGCGCCGTCCGGCGATGAGCCGACGTCCAGCTACGGCCTGATCGCCCAGTCGGTGGAGTACAGCGAAGATCGCAGCTGGGTGGTGTTCAACCTGCGTCCCGAGGCGAAGTTCCATGATGGCGCGCCCATTACCGCCTACGACGTAGCGTTTTCCTATCGCCTGCTGCTCAAGGAAGGCCATCCGCAATACCGCACCAACCTCCAGGAAGTGCTGCGGGTCGACATCCTCAACCCTCATCGCATCCGCTTCGTTTTCAAGCGCGCGGGCAACCCCTTGTTGATCCTGCGCCTGGGCGAATTGCCTGTACTGCCCCAGCATTACTGGAAAGATCGCGACTTCAAGGCCACCACCTTCGAACCGCCCCTGGGCAGCGGGCCCTATCGCATTACCTCGGTCACGCCGGGCCGGCAGATCGTTTTCGAACGGGTCAAGGATTACTGGGGCAAGGACCTGGCGGTCAACCGCGGCAAATACAACGTTGACCGCATGGAGGTCGAGTTCTACCGCGACAGCGACGTCGCCTTCGAAGCCTTCAAGGCCGGTGAATTCGACATCTACATCGAGCACCAGGCGAAAAACTGGGAGAACGGCTATCGCTTCCCGGCGGTCAGGCGTGGCGAGGTAATCAAGGCGCAGATTGCGCACCAGATTCCGACCCAGAGCCAGGGCCTGTTCATGAACACCCGCCGGGCCACGTTTGCCGACCCCAAGGTTCGCGAAGCGCTGGGGTTGATGTTCGACTTCGAATGGACCAACCGCACCCTGTTCAGCGGCGCCTACAAACGCGCCATCAGCTACTACCCCAACAGCGAATTCTCGGCCACCGGGCTGCCGGTCGGCCATGAATGGCTGATGCTCAAGCCCTATCGCGACCAGCTGCCGGCCAAGCTGTTTACCGAACCCTTCAGCCTGCCCCAGACTGATGGTCGCGGCATCCCCCGGCAGACTCTGCGCAATGCCCTGGGGCTGCTCGCCGAAGCGGGCTGGAAACTCAATGGCCAGCGCCTGCAGAACGCCGCCGGCCAGCCATTGCGCCTGGAAATCCTGCTGGTCAATCCGAACCTGGAGCGCATCCTGCAGCCTTACGTCGAGAACCTCGCGAGTATCGGAGTCGATGCCCGGCTGCGCACGGTCGATCGCGCCCAGTACAAGCAACGCCTGGATCAATTCGATTTCGACATGATCCTGATGACCCTCAACCAGACGCTTAGTCCTGGGCTGGAGCAATGGCAGTACTTCCACTCCAGCCAGGTGGCGGTCAAGGGCAGCAAGAATTACGCAGGCATTGCCAACCCGGTGGTTGACCATCTGCTCGACCAGTTGCTGGCCGCCCAGACCCGCGACGAGCAGGTGGCCGCCGGCAAGGCACTGGATCGGGTGCTGCTGTGGCAGCACTACATCATTCCCAACTGGTACCTCAATTATCACCGCCTGGCCTACCGCAACCGGTTCGCCTTTGTCACGACGCCGCCCTATACCCTGGGCCTGAGTGCGTGGTGGCTGAAATCTTCGGAGAAGGATCGATGAAACCTGTACGTGCCCTGCTCTTGCAGGTCAGCGGCCTGATGTTCGCCGGGCTGGCCTGCGCCGCTCCGCAACATGCGCTGACCCTGTACAACGAACCGCCAAAATACCCGGCCGACTTCAAGCATTTCGATTACGTGAACCCGGACGCGCCCAAGGGTGGGACCTTCCGCCAGGCGGGTTTCGGTGGCTTCGACAGCCTCAACCCGTTTATCAGCAAAGGCGTGCCCGCCGACGACGTCGGCATGATCTACGACACCCTGGCCAGGCAAGGTCTGGACGAACCTTTCACCGAGTACGGCCTGGTCGCCGGCAAGATCGAAAAGGCCCCTGACAACAGCTGGGTGCGTTTTTACCTGCGCCCGCAAGCACGCTTCCACGACGGGCACCCGATCCAGGCCGAGGACGTGATTTTCAGTTTCGACATGCTGACCAAGGAAGGTGCGCCCCTCTATCGCGGCTATTACAGCGACGTCGCCGAAGTCGTGGCTGAAGGCCCGCTGACCGTGCTGTTCAAGTTCAAGCACAGCAACAACCGCGAACTGCCGCTGATCCTTGGCCAACTGCCGGTACTGCCCAAACACTGGTGGGCCGACCGCGACTTCAACAAGGGCAACCTGGAAATTCCTCTCGGCAGCGGCCCTTATCGGGTCAGCGAAGTGAAGGCCGGGCGCTCGGTGCGTTACGAGCGGGTCAAGGATTACTGGGGCAAGGACCTGCCGGTCAACCGTGGCTTCTACAACTTCGATGTCATGACCACCGACTACTACCGCGACAACACCGTCGCCCTGGAAGCCCTCAAAGCCGGCCAATTCGATTACTGGCTGGAGATGACTGCCAAGAACTGGGCCAATGCCTACAACATTCCGGCAGTCACCGAAGGCCGCCTGATCAAGGAACAGATCCCCAACGGCAACCCGACCGGCATGCAGGGCTTTGTGTTCAACCTGCGGCGCCCGGTGTTCCAGGATATTCGAGTGCGTCATGCCCTGAGCCTGTTGCTGGACTTCGAATGGACCAATAAGCAGCTGTTCAATGGCGCCTACGTGCGCACCCGCAGCTATTTCGAAAACTCGGAGATGGCTGCCACCGGCCTGCCGGATGCCGATCAACTGGCCATCCTCGACCCCTTTCGCGGCAAGATCCCCGAGCAGGTGTTCAGCGAGGCGTTCGAGAATCCGCGCACCGATGCCAGCGGCATGATCCGCGCCCAGCAGCGCCAGGCCTATCAACTGCTGCAGGACGCTGGCTGGCGCATCGTCGACGACAAGATGGTCGACGCCAACGGCAAGCCCGTGACCATTGAATTCCTCCTGGCCCAGACCGAATTCGAGCGGGTGCTGCTGCCGTTCAAGCGCAACCTCAGCGATCTGGGGATCGACCTGGTGATCCGCCGGGTCGACGTCTCGCAGTACATCAACCGCGTGCGCTCACGGGACTTCGACATGATCGTCGGCGGCTTCCCGCAGTCCAACTCGCCGGGCAATGAACAACGGGAGTTCTGGATGTCTGCCGCCGCGGACAAGCCGGGCAGTCGCAACTCCATGGGCCTCAAGGATCCGGTGGTCGACCAGTTGGTCGAGCAACTGATCAACGCCGATTCGCGCAAAAGCCTGGTGGCCCACGCCAGGGCGCTGGACCGCGTGCTGCAATGGGGGTATTACGTGATCCCCAACTGGCACATCAAGACCTGGCGCGTGGCCTACTGGAACCATATCGGTCACCCGAAAATCTCACCTACCTACGATGTCGGCATCAACACCTGGTGGATCAAGCCGGATGCCAAGCCGGCAATAGAAGTCGAAACCAAACTGCAAACCGACGCTACGGGCACGGAGTAATCAGATGCTGGCGTACATTTTTCGGCGACTGCTGCTGATCATCCCGACCTTGCTGGGCATTCTGCTGATCAATTTCGTGATCATCCAGGCCGCCCCCGGCGGACCGGTAGAGCAGATGATCGCCAAGCTCGAGGGCTTCGAAGGCGCCACCAGCCGCATTGCCGGCGGCGGCGCCGAAGTCTCGGTGGCCGGCTCCGCCTATCGCGGCGCCCAGGGCCTGGACCCGGCGCTGGTCAAGGAAATCGAGCACATGTACGGCTTCGACAAATCGGCGCCGGAACGCTTGTGGATCATGATCAAGAACTACGCAAAGCTGGATTTCGGCGACAGTTTTTTTCGCGACGCCAAGGTCATCGACCTGATCAAGGAAAAGATGCCGGTCTCGATCTCCCTGGGGCTGTGGAGCACCCTGATCATGTACCTGGTGTCGATCCCCCTGGGAATCGCCAAGGCCACGCGGCACGGCAGCCATTTCGACGTATGGACCAGTTCGCTGATCATCGTTGGTTACGCGATCCCGGCCTTCCTGTTCGCAATCCTGCTGATCGTGGTGTTTGCCGGCGGCAGCTACTTCGACTGGTTCCCGCTCAGGGGCCTGACTTCCAACAATTTTGATGAACTGACCACCGCCGGCAAGATCCTCGACTACTTCTGGCACCTGGCGCTGCCGGTGACGGCGCTGGTGATCGGCAACTTCGCGACCATGACCCTGCTGACCAAGAACAGCTTCCTCGACGAAATCAACAAACAGTATGTAGTGACCGCCAAGGCCAAGGGCCTGACCAACCACCGCGTGCTGTACGGGCACGTATTCCGCAACGCCATGCTGCTGGTGATTGCCGGTTTCCCATCGGCGTTCATCGGGATTTTCTTCACCGGGTCATTGCTGGTGGAAGTGATCTTCTCGCTCGATGGATTAGGCCTGATGAGCTTCGAAGCCGCGATCAACCGCGACTATCCGGTGGTATTCGGCACGTTGTTCATCTTCACCCTGCTGGGGCTGGTGGTGAAGCTGATCGGCGACCTCACTTACACCTTTGTCGATCCGCGCATCGACTTCGAAAGCCGGGAGCATTGAGATGAATCTGTCCCCGCTCAATCGCCGGCGATTTGAACTGTTCAAGGCCAACAAGCGTGGCTGGTGGTCGCTGTGGCTATTTTTGGTGTTGTTCGGCTTGAGCCTCGGCGCCGAATTGATCGCCAACGACAAACCGCTGGTGGTGCACTACGACGATGGCTGGTACTTCCCGGCACTCAAGCGCTACCCGGAAACCACTTTTGGCGGCGAATTCCCCCTGGAAGCCAACTACAAGAGTCCTTACATCCGCGAACTGCTCAAGGCCAAGGATGCCTGGGTGCTTTGGGCGCCGATCCCCTATAGCTACCAAAGCATCAACTATGACCTGAAAGTCCCGGCACCGGCGCCGCCTTCAGCAGACAACCTGCTAGGCACCGACGACCAGGGCCGCGATGTGCTGGCCCGGGTGATCTACGGCTTTCGCATCTCGGTGCTGTTCGCCCTGACCCTGACCATTCTCAGCTCGATCATCGGCGTGATCGCCGGGGCCTTGCAGGGTTTCTATGGCGGTTGGGTGGACCTGGCCGGGCAGCGCTTCCTGGAAATCTGGTCGGGACTGCCGGTGCTCTACCTGCTGATCATCCTCGCCAGTTTCGTCCAGCCCAACTTCTGGTGGCTGCTGGGGATCATGCTGCTGTTCTCCTGGATGAGCCTGGTGGACGTGGTCCGTGCCGAGTTCCTGCGTGGGCGCAACCTCGAATATGTGCGCGCGGCCCGGGCGCTAGGGATGCAGAATGGCGCGATCATGTTCCGCCACATCCTGCCCAACGCCATGGTCTCGACCATGACCTTCATGCCGTTCATCCTGACCGGCGCCATCGGCACCCTCACCGCCCTCGACTTCCTGGGCTTCGGACTGCCACCTGGCGCGCCGTCCCTGGGTGAACTGGTGGCCCAGGGCAAATCCAACCTGCAAGCGCCGTGGCTCGGTATGAGTGCGTTTGCGGTGCTGGCGCTGATGTTGAGTTTGCTGGTGTTCATCGGCGAGTCCGCTCGCGATGCCTTCGACCCGAGGAAGTGAAATGAATCAGGACAATCTGATCGAAGTGCGCGACCTGGCCGTGGAGTTTGTCGTCGGCGAGCGAGTCCAGCGAGTAGTCGAAGGTGTCAGTTTCGACATCAAACGCGGCGAGACCCTGGCATTGGTTGGCGAAAGCGGCTCGGGCAAATCGGTCACCGCCCATTCGATCCTGCGGCTGCTGCCCTACCCGCTCGCCCGGCATCCGTCGGGCACCATCGAATACTCGGGCCAGGACCTGCTGAGCCTGAAGGAAAAAACCATCCGGCATATTCGCGGCAACCGGATTGCGATGATCTTCCAGGAGCCGATGACCTCGCTCAATCCGCTGCATTCCATTGAAAAGCAGATCAATGAAGTGCTGGGCATCCATAAGGGCCTGGTCGGCAAGATCGCGACCAAGCGCACCCTGCAACTGCTGGAGATGGTCGGCATTCCCGAGCCGCACAAGCGCCTCAAAGCCCTGCCCCATGAATTGTCCGGCGGCCAGCGCCAGCGGGTGATGATCGCCATGGCCCTGGCCAACGAGCCGGAACTGCTGATCGCCGACGAACCCACTACGGCGCTGGACGTCACGGTGCAGCTGAAAATCCTCGAATTGCTCAAGGAATTGCAGGCCCGGCTGGGCATGGCGCTGTTACTCATCAGTCACGATTTGAACCTGGTGCGAAGAATTGCGCACCGAGTATGTGTCATGCAGCGCGGTTGCATCGTCGAACAGGCATCGTGCGAAGAATTGTTCCGCGCGCCGCAGCATCCTTACACTCGGGAACTGCTGGCAGCGGAGCCCAGCGGCAAGCCGGCGACCAACGTAATTGGCCCGCCATTGCTGCAGGTCGAGGACCTGAAAGTCTGGTTCCCGATCAAGAAAGGCTTGCTGAAAAAGACGGTTGACCATATCAAGGCGGTCGACGGCATCAATTTCAGCCTGCCCCAGGGACAGACCCTGGGGATCGTCGGAGAAAGCGGTTCCGGCAAATCGACCCTCGGGTTGGCGATCTTGCGGCTGATCGGTAGCAAAGGCGCGATCCGTTTTGAAGGCAAACAGCTAGACTGCCTGACGCAGGCTGAGGTTCGACCGCTGCGGCGGGAGATGCAGGTGGTGTTTCAGGACCCGTTTGGCAGCCTGAGTCCGCGGATGTGCGTAAGCCAGATAGTTGGCGAAGGCCTGCGGATCCACAAGATGGGTACCGAAGCGGAACAGGAACAAGCGATTATTGCGGCATTGAAGGAGGTAGGCCTGGACCCGGACACCCGGCACCGCTACCCCCACGAATTTTCCGGTGGGCAGCGGCAGCGAATCGCCATTGCCCGGGCTTTAGTGCTAAAACCGGCGTTGATTTTGCTGGACGAGCCGACTTCGGCCCTCGACCGCACCGTGCAACGCCAGGTGGTGGAGCTTTTGCGTTCACTGCAAACCAAGTACAACCTGACGTATCTGTTTATCAGCCATGACCTGGCTGTCGTCAAAGCGCTGAGCCACCAGCTGATGGTGGTCAAGCATGGCCAAGTGGTCGAACAGGGAGACGCGCAAAGCATTTTTGCCGCCCCCCAACATCCGTATACACAGCAGTTGCTGGAAGCCGCTTTCCTGGCTCCAGCCACTGCGCAATAACCTGAAAGAGAGGAGCAACACATGGGTTTTCTCGCCGGTAAGCGCGTACTGATCGTCGGTGTCGCCAGCAAGCTGTCCATCGCATCCGGCATCGCTGCCGCCATGCATCGCGAGGGCGCTGAGCTTGCCTTCACTTATCAGAACGACAAACTCAAGGGTCGTGTCGAAGAATTCGCCCAAAGCTGGGGTTCCAAACCGGACCTGTGCTTCCCGTGCGACGTGGCCAGCGATGAAGAAATCGCCAAGGTTTTCGTTGAGCTGGGCAAGAAGTGGGACGGCCTGGATTGCATCGTGCACTCCGTCGGCTTCGCCCCGGGCGACCAGTTGGATGGCGACTTCACCGAAGCCACCACCCGTGAAGGTTTCCGCATTGCCCACGACATCAGCGCCTACAGCTTCGTAGCCCTGGCCAAAGCCGGTCGCGAAATGATGAAAGGCCGCAATGGCAGCCTGCTGACCCTGTCGTACCTGGGCGCCGAGCGCACCATGCCGAACTACAACGTAATGGGCATGGCCAAGGCTTCCCTGGAAGCTGGCGTACGTTACCTGGCCGGCTCCCTGGGCCCGGACGGCACCCGCGTCAACTGCGTATCGGCCGGCCCGATCCGCACCCTCGCCGCTTCCGGCATCAAGAACTTCCGCAAGATGCTGGCCGCCAACGAAGCGCAAACCCCGCTGCGTCGCAACGTCACCATCGACGAAGTCGGCAACGCCGGCGCCTTCCTGTGCTCGGACCTGGCGTCCGGGATCAGCGGCGAAATCATGTATGTCGATGGTGGTTTCAACACTACCGCGATGGGCAGCCTGGAAGAGTAATCTTCGGTCAGCCATTAAAAAACCCGCCTGTTCAGGCGGGTTTTTTTTGTGTACTCAAGCACAGCAACGTCCTTGACGCTGCAATCCCTCAAGCGCAGCCATCAGACACGCCATGGTCCTGTGGATGCCTGAGGCAAATTCGACCTGTTCGATACTGAAGCAAATATCGTAGCCGCCACGGGCCGGGGCGACACGCTCATCGAGCATCTCCTGCAGGCGGGCCCGAATGCCCGCCACTTCAACTGCACTGGAACCGGTCAACAGCACCGCAAACTCGGCGCCACCGACGCGTCCAACCACATCACTTTCGCGAAAGGCAATGCGCAGCACGTCGGCGAAGGTTTTCAAGGCTTTGTCGCCTTCTTCACGGCTAGTCTGTTGGAAATACCCGAGGTCGAAATACAGCAGAGTCACAGGCTGTTCCTGCCGCTGGCATTCATCCAGCCACAACTGCGCCAGCACCTTAAAGCCGTGCAGGTTAGGCAGCAGGGTCAGCTCATCCATGCTCGCCATCTGCACCGCTGTTAGCTGTTGCTCGAACTCACGTGCCAGTTCGCGCATCCGTTCGCGGTGCTGAACGGCAATATCGAGGACCTTGTGCCCTCGCGCAGAATCTACGCTGGGCCCGGATTTACCCGGCTTGCCTGAAACAACCATCAGTCGCTCCGTTGAAGGGTATGTTCATTAGAGGCACCCTTACCCGGATTGACTCCCCGTTATGTGACCGACGGTCAGATGCCCTGAGCCGGGCACGGCCCTCCCGCTTCAGCCCACAACTTGAACTGCGCGACAAAAATATCGTGCGGCACCGGCACCGGCGCCCGGCCGGCTCCTGGATTCCAGCCCCAGAGCACCAGCTTGTCGTCGCTGACATGTTTGATCAACGCGGCGAAATCACGATCACCGTTGGCGGAACGATCCTTGATCATTGCGCACAGCTGATCGGCGGGCAGGCCGATCCAGGCCATCTTGTGAGCAGCGGGCGGCAAGCTCCAATGGGGCGCACCAGGCGGCGTGTTGGGGCCGTAGCTGGCCGGCGGGTTGGACTCGGCGTGGCAGGTGGCGCAGGGTAAACCTGCCGCCCCCTTGCCGTCCAGACCGCGCACGACATTCATCGCATGGGGAGTTCCAGCGTCAAATTGCAGAGGTGAATCCCCCGGAATGTGGCAGTTCTGGCAACGCGAGCTCTGGAAGACTTTCTGCACGGTTTCGAAGGCCTTGATTGCCTCCTTGTCATCGGCAAACAGGTCCTCGGCATAGGCCACCAGACCAACCAGCATCACCACGCCCAGCACCAGATGTCGTTTCATCTCACACCCCCGACAGTTGCAGCGGCAGTTCCCGCAGGCGTTGCCCGGTCAGGGCGAACACCGCGTTCGCCACCGCCGGCGCTGTCGGTGGCACCCCCGCTTCGCCGATGCCTCCAGGCTTATCGGTACTGGGCACGATATGCACTTCCACCCTGGGCATTTCATTGAGCCGCAGCACCTGGTAGTCGTGGTAATTGGATTGCTGCACCTTGCCGTTCTTGAAGGTCAGCTTGCTGTGCAAGGCGAAGCCCAGGCCGAAGGCGATACAGGACTCCATCTGCGCCGCGATGCTCTGCGGGTTGACCGCAATCCCGCAGTCCACTGCGCAGACCACCCGATGCACACGAATTGCCAGATTGTCCTGGGACACCTCAGCTACCTGGGCGACATAACTGCCGAATGACTCGTGCACTGCCACTCCCAGAGCGTGGCCATCCGGCAGCGGCGCGTTCCAGTTGGCTTTTTCCACCGCCAGGTTCAGCACGCCAAGATGCCGCGGATGGTCCTTGAGCAGGGCTCGTCGATATTCCACCGGATCCTTGTCCGCCGCTTCGGCCAGTTCGTCGATCAGCGACTCCATGACAAACCCGGTATGGGTATGCCCGACTGAGCGCAACCACAGCACATTGATCCCGGTCTTGGGCGAGTGCAGTTCAACCTGATGGTTGGCCAGGTTCGCCAGATAAGGACTGTCCGCCACGCCTTCGACAGAGGTCTTGTCGATGCCGTCCTTGACCATGCTCGCCGCAAGCATGGTATCGGCCATGATCGACTGGCCGACCAGCACATGCTGCCAGGCCATGGGCAACCCTTGCGAGTCCAGGCCGATGCGCGCCTGATGCAGGAATGCCGAACGGTAATAGCCGCCACGGATATCGTCTTCGCGGGACCACACGGTCTTCACCGGCGAGCCTGCCGCCTTCGCCACCTCGACCGCCTCAGCGACAAAATCCGAAGTCGGATTGGCCCTTCGGCCAAAGCCACCCCCGAGGAACTCGGTATGAATCTCGACCTGCTCGGGCTTCAGCCCGGTGATTTTCCCGGCGATCATCTGGTCCAGGGTCTGGAACTGCGTACCGGTCCAGATCTCGCACTTGTCCTGGGTGATTTTAACTGTGCAATTGAGCG
The DNA here is from genome assembly GCF_026241895.1 of Pseudomonas sp. RIT-562. Taxonomy (GTDB): domain Bacteria; phylum Pseudomonadota; class Gammaproteobacteria; order Pseudomonadales; family Pseudomonadaceae; genus Aquipseudomonas; species Aquipseudomonas mandelii_F. The sequence goes on from NZ_JAPJIV010000006.1 coordinate 240,178, forward strand.
GTTCCATCGGCGCGTGGGCCAGGTAGGGCACGCTGTACTCGACATCGATGGTTTTCGTCGCCTTGGTCAAGCTGCCCTTGGCATCCCCGGCTTTGCTGGCGGGCAAGCCGGGGGTCGCCGCCAGTTTGCGGAAACTCTCCAGCAGCTGCTGGCTGTCCAAGCCGGTGTGGGGCCCCAGGTCCCAATCGATCTTCAGCGCATCGCGCCCCAGCTTCGCCGCCCAATAGTGCTCGGCGATGACCGCGACTCCGCTGGGCACCTGCACCACCTTATGCACGCCCGGTATCGCCAGCGCCTCGGCGCCCTCGAAAGATTTGACGCTGCCACCGAACACCGGCGCCCGCGCCACCATGGCCGTCATCAGGCCCTCGAACTGCACGTCCATACCGAATCGGGCCCGGCCAGTGATTTTCTCAGGTGTATCCAGGCGCTTGGTGGGCTTGCCGATCAGTTTCCAGTCCTTGGGTTCCTTGAGTTTGATCGAAGCGGGGTCCGGCACCGGCAACTTGCCGGCCTCATCGGCCAGCTCGCCGTAAGTGGCCTGGCTGTCACCGGCAATGACCACGCCCGATTCGGTACGGATCGTCGAAGGCGCGACGTTAAATCGCTTGGCCGCCGCGTCAATCAGCATCAAGCGCGCCGCCGCACCCGCTTGGCGGTAGCGATCGAATTCCATCCAGGTCGAGGTCGAGCCGCCGGTGATCTGCATCCCGCCAAAGCCGGCCAAGCCGTAATCGGCGGCCGACGCCGGGGAATGCTCGACCAGGATTTTCGACCAGTCGGCGTCCAGCTCCTCGGCGATCAACATGGTCAGGCCGGTCCAGATGCCCTGGCCCATTTCCGAGTGACCGAGCAGCACGGTAACCCTGTTGTCATTGCCGATTCGCAAGAACGCATTTGGAGCGAACACGTTGCCCTGATTTTCCGCGCCCATGGCGAAGCGATGCGCGCCAGGAATGACAAATGCCACCACCAGCCCGCCACCCAGCATGGCACTGCCCTTGAGAAACCCGCGACGGGACAGCGTGTGGTTACCGTTCATGTCCTGCCCTCCCCAGTTCATCAACCAATGTCGGCTGCACGTTTGACTGCCGCGCGGATTCGCGGATAGGTGCCACAGCGGCAGATATTGCCGGACAGCGCCTGGTCGATATCGCTGTCGGTGGGCTTGGGGATTTTTGCCAGCAGGGCCGCAGCAGACATTATCTGCCCGGACTGACAGTAGCCGCACTGGACCACATCGAGTTCGGCCCAGGCTTGCTGCACCGGATGGGAGCCGTCAGTGGACAAGCCTTCGATGGTGAGGATCTTCTGCCCGTGGGCCACCGCTGTGGCGGGGGTAATGCAGGAGCGCAGCGGCGCGCCGTCGACGTGCACGGTACAGGCGCCGCATTGCGCCATGCCACAGCCGAATTTGGTGCCTGTCAGGTGCGCGACGTCCCGCAGCACCCAGAGCAACGGCATGTCTGCAGGGACATCCAGGGCCTGGTCCTTGCCATTGATGTTCAGCGTCAGCATCGCGGATTTCCTCAGTGTCAGCGCACTCGGGTTATCCCTACAGCTAAGCGCAAAATAGCGCGCGAGACCGGCGCATCGACCACCGGTCATGCCACTGAGCTAAACCCTGGCCCGCAACAATATGCCGGTGTAGCTGAGCAGAAACAGCATGAAGGCCGCGCACCAGAACAGCGCTGACAGGCCAAGGCCGTTGACGGAAAACGGTACGACCAGCACGCGGCAGACGCCCGCAACCATCAACAGGGCAAACCCTGCAACAATGCTTTTTGCAGGTTTGAGCGCACGCCCCGTATGCCCCAGGCTGACTCGCGCAATCATCGCCAGGATCAATCCGCCGATACCCCCGACTGCCAGGGAATGGCTGGCAAGACTCTGCTGCGCCAGCACACCGGCATGCCACAGCAGCATGGCGGCTGCAGCGACTAGCAGCCAGGCATAGGCCAGGTACAACGACCAGAGCAACGGCACCCGCCAGATACCCCGATCATGCCAGCGCCAAAGGCGCAGCAGATGCAAACCCGTGATCAGCAGGAACAGGCCTGCCAGCCAGGGCCTGGGCTGGTCGTTCAGGCCAGCAGCGTATGACAGGGCGGCAAGCAACCCTGCAACGAGCAGGACGCGAGTGGGCCAGGGGCTGGTCACCGGCACCGGCGGACGATTCAAACCACGCTGGATGAAGAACGGAATTACACGTCCGCCAATCACAGTCATCAGTGCCCCGACCAGCCACAGTGCAGCCAATGCTCCGCGCCGTTGCAGTTCGATGTTGTCAGTCGACATGCCTGCCAACGTCATCCATTGGCAGCCTGCCAGCAGCGCGATCACCAGCAGGATCGGATAGTTGTCGCGCTTGCCAGCCTTCACCAGGTCCAGGCCGATGAACCAGGCCAGCAATGGCAGGAAGGGAATCTGAAGAATGACCAACAGTGGGGACAAAAGCGGTATCAACCACGCCAGTCGCGCCAGCAGCCACACCAGAACCAGGCCGATCAGGGGCCAACCGTGCAGGCCTGGGCGACCGGTCCAGTTGGGCACCGCGGTCAGCAGGAATCCGGCGATAATTGCCGAGGCGAAGCCGAACGGCATCTCATGCCGATGCCAGGCCAACATCCCGCCCACGGGCTGGGCCCCGGGCAGCCGGCCATACAGCCACAAGGCCCAGACCGCGACGGCAATGGTCGCAAAAACGGCGCCACCGAGAAAAAACGGGCGAAACCCGAGGCTGAACAGCGGTGCCGAGGTCTGTGGGCGCATCAAGCAGCTACCGCCGCCAGGCGCTGACCCAGGCGATGCTGGGACAACAGGCGCATGACGTAGCCAATTTTCAACAAGGTGGGTCCAACAATGGTCATGGCATGCATCAACACGAGGACCGGGATTGGCAAGGGCCCGTGGTACAGATAAGCGCCATAGATGCCGGCCAGCAACAGGGCCAGGCCGGCGCCGAGGATTCGGCTCGACAAGTGCAGGACATTGTGTGGATTGCTGAAGAAAGTGAACATTTTCCGGTACTCCTGAAGTTGTTCTGGGTACCGGGGATGTATCAAGGGTCGTGCCAGTTTTTCCCGCTTTGAAAATCAATAGGCTACGGCTGATCGGGTCATAATGACAATTTACCGATAGGTCATTATGACTCGAAGAATAGTCGAAAGGACTGCATAAAAATTGTCGGCCTTATTTGCATGAGACATTAAACTCGTAGGCTGACCTGCCAAGGATTCGAACATGAAACGCGCAGCTGCCAGGAATGCCGCTCAAGCCCCTCAATTCTGGCGCGACGACGCCCTGCCCTTTATCGAGGCGCGCTCCATCGCCGACGGCCGCGAGGTGTGTTACTCGCGCCATTCCCACGAGCATTTTTCGATTGGCGCAATCACAGCCGGGCGCAGCACCTATCTCCACGAACAGGCGCAGTTCGAGGTCAGCGTCGGGACCGTGGTGTTGATGAATCCTGGCGATGTGCACGCCTGTAATCCGATCGACAACCAGCCCTGGTCGTACCTGATGTTTTATGTCGATACCGCCTGGCTCACCGACCTGCAGCACCAATTGGGCTTCAGCCCGAACCTGGCGTTCCGCCGCTTTGGCCTGACGCATTCAAGCGATGCCAAACTGTTTGAGGGGCTGGTCGGGTTGTACGAGTTGTTGCTCGACACCCAACAGGACAACCTGCAAAAGCACAGCGCTCTGATCGAATTTTTCAGCGAGCTGCAGTTGCGGCTGAACCCGGCAGGCCAACCAGTGCGTGAACCCAATTTCAAACTGGAGCGGGCAGCCGATTTCATTAGCGACAACTGCACTCAACTGCTCAAGCTGGATGAGATATGCGCGGCCGCTCAGTTATCGCCGTCCTATCTGATCCGCGCCTTCAAGCAGCATTACGGCATGACGCCGCACTCCTTCCTGATCAATCGCCGGATCCAGTTCGCCCAGGACCGCCTGCGCAAAGGCCAGCTGATTGCCGATGTCGCGCTTGAAGCGGGATTTGCCGACCAGGCGCATTTTCAGCGGGCATTTAAACAACATCTGGCCGCGACCCCTGGCCAGTATCAAGGCAACAACAGATAACCGGCACTCACCGCCAACAACGCAGCCATTCCCCGATTGAACAAACGCATGCCTCGCGGGTTATTCAAATACCCGCGCAGAAACGTCCCGGCATAGGCCCAGCACCCGACCGACAGATAACAAACCACCAGATACACCGCCGCAAATTGCCAGACCAGACGCGCCTCACCATCAGCGACAAACGCCCCCATGCCAGCCACGCAGGCCAGCCAGGCTTTCGGATTGAGCCACTGCATAACCGCTCCGTAGAGCATCGAGGGCGCGCGGGCGCAATTACTGGCATCCAGTCGACCATCGTCAGTGGCCAGCTTCCACGCCATGAACAATAGGAAAGCTACGCCCGCCATCTGCACCACTTGCGTCAAAGCCGGCCATTGCTGCAGCACCTCGTGCAAACCCAGCCCCATCAACACCAGCAACAACACAAAACCCAGCGTCGCGCCCAGCACATGACGCTGACTGGCGAGCAGGCCAAATTGCGCACCGGAACTCAAGGCCACAATATTTACCGGTCCCGGGGTGATCGAAGCCACCAGCGCAAACGCGGCCATGGAAACAAGCAGACTCATCGCAAACCTCTTCACTCGGTTGAATTAGCCCCAGAGTAAAAAAGCGCTGCCAGCGAGTATTGAACAAAACACCCCTCACGCCCGGTACGAACGAATTCTTTGTCGATTTACCGGTGGAGCAGCCGCCCGGCGCGCCCTATGCTCACTCCATGAACCTACAAAACACATCGCTACCGCCACACAACGAGATGGTCCGCGCCATGCTTGAACGTGACACGGCCTATGAAGGCGTGTTCTTCACTGCGGTCAAGACCACCGGGATCTTTTGTCGCCCCAGTTGCACGGCACGCAAACCGAAACCGGAGAATGTCGAGTTCTTCGCCCATGCCGATGAATGCCTGTCGGCAGGCTACCGTGCCTGTCTGCGCTGCAAGCCACTGGACGCCGCTGCCATTGCGCCGGACTGGGTGCAACAGCTGCTGACTGCGGTGGACGCTACCCCGGATCGGCAATGGTCCGACGCGCAGCTGCAAGCTGAAGGCATCGAGCCGCTGAAGCTGCGGCGCTGGTTCAAACAGCATTTCGGCATGACCTTCCACGCCTGGCTGCGCACTCGTCGCCTGGGCATGGCGCTCGGCGGTATCCGGCAGGGGGAATCCATCGACAACGCCGCGTTCGATTCGGGTTACGAGTCTTTGAGCGGCTTTCGCGAGGCTTTTCAAAAGTCATTCAACATCACCCCAGGCCGAGCGGCCAACAGCGAGCCGCTGCTCTTCACCCGGTTGACGACGCCACTGGGACCGATGATCGCCATGGCCGAGCGGCGCGGGCTGGTGCTGCTTGAGTTTCTTGACCGACCGGCGCTGACCCGGGAGGTCGAATCCCTGCAAAACCGTTACGGTTACGCAGTAGCCCCTGGGCATAACGCGCACTTGCGCCAGATCGAAGCCGAACTGGCGCACTATTTCGCCGGCACGCTGTGCGAATTCAAGGTGGCGCTGCATTTGCCAGGCAGTGAATTTTTCCGCCAAGTGTGGGCCGAGCTGGTCAAGATCCCCTACGGCCAGACCAGTACTTACGGCGCCATTGCCGCAACCCTGGGCAAAGCCGGCGCCAGCCGCGCTGTTGGCTTGGCCAACGGACGTAACCGGGTGTCGATCGTAGTGCCTTGCCACCGGGTGATTGGCGCCGATGGCTCGTTGACCGGCTATGGCGGCGGTCAACCGCGCAAGGCGTTCCTGCTGCGCCTGGAGAACGCCGCACTGCAGCTCAGCCAGTTAAGCCTGCCGGGCATGACACGCGAAGAGGCATGAGGGCGATGCACGAAAACTGGACCGCTGCCACCGAATTTCTCGCCGGTATCGACGACGACTGGCGTCAACATATCGATGCCATCGGCCCTTGCCTGCATCAGCCGCATCCGGCGCGCGATCCCTATGAATCGCTGGTGCGTTCGATCGCCTATCAGCAACTGCATGCCAGGGCCGGTGACGCGATCATCGGGCGGTTATTGGCGCTGTTTCCCTCGGGGACTTTTCCGCGTCCGCAGCAGATCATCGCCACTGAGTTCGATGCGCTGCGCAGCTGTGGTTTTTCAGCCAGCAAGATCTCGACCATTCAGGGCATTGCCCACGCCGCATTGAGTGGCGTGGTGCCGGATTACGCCACCGCAATGACGATGGACGACGAGGAACTGATTGAGCGCCTGATCACCTTGCGCGGAGTCGGCCGCTGGACGGTCGAGATGCTGCTGATCTATGGCCTGGAAAAACCGGATATCCTGCCCGCCGATGATTTTGGCGTGCGTGAGGGATACCGGCGGTTGAAGCGGCTTGAATTGCAACCGACCCGCAAGCAGATGATCGAGATTGGCTTGGCGTGGAGTCCATACCGGACCGTGGCATCGTGGTATCTGTGGCGAGTGCCTGCCAGGTAGACCGCGTCATCGTTGATCGCAGGCAAGCCCGCAGCCCGAATTGTTTGCGCAGATCGGTGATCAATTGAAGTTGGTCGCCACTGGCGACGCGATATTGGTGCCGGTCGAAACGCACTGACTGAAGCTTTGAGGTATTCGGTGGTGCTGCCCTCATCGCGAGCAGGCTCACTCCTACACGGATTCGGGTGTAGGCGGGATTTGGGTACGGCGCAACTCCGTATGAGCCTGGCTTGCCGGCGATGGCGATTTTGCGGACGCCATCGCAGGCTCACTCCAACAGGAGTTCGGCGTCAGGCACAAATCCTGTAGGAGTGAGCCTGCTCGCGATGGCGGTCTAACTGCGCCCAGGTCTATAAGCTAGCCGGCACGCCGCTGTGAAAGCGGAATTCCACATCCGGCGATTCGATCAGCTCTTGCTCCGCAGTCCGCACTCGGTCGATCACCTGTGCAACATCCTTGGCATCCCCATACTGGTAAGCCAGTTTCAGATAACCCTGGAAATGCCGCGCTTCGCTTTTCAGCAGGCCGAAATAGAACTTGCCCAGCTCCTCGTCCAGATGTGGCACCAGGGCTTCAAACCGTTCGCAGCTGCGCGCTTCGATGAAAGCCCCCACCACCAGGGTGTCCACCAGTTTCACCGGTTCATGGCTGCGCACCACCTTGCGCAAACCCGAGGCATAACGCCCGGCGGACAGTTGACGCAACTCGATCTTGCGCTTTTTCATCAGGCGCATGACCTGCTCGTGGTGCACCAGCTCTTCCCGGGCCAGGCGCGACATCAGGTTGATCAAGTCGACGTGGGAGTGATACTTGGCGATCAGACTCAACGCTGTGCTGGCCGCCTTGAATTCGCAGTTCTTGTGGTCGATCAACAGGGTTTCCTGATCGGCCAGCGCGGCTTGAACCCAGCCGTCGGGGGTGCGGCAGCCGAGGAACTCGTGAATTTCGGGAAGGATCATGGGGCTCACGGATAGAAGGTACAAAACGAAGGGCGCCGATTATACCGGCCTGCCGCCAGACCACCAGTCGCTTACCGTTGATATGCATCAAGTCCCGGATACGCGGGCAGCAACTATAGTTGTCCAACGCAGTATTTTTCCTTTCGCGGAGATCCCGATCATGCAAGCCATTCGCAGCATCCTGGTGGTCATCGAGCCTGAGCACTCGGAAAGCCTGGCACTCAAACGCGCCAAATTGATTGCGGGCGTGACCCAAGCGCACCTGCACCTGCTGGTGTGCGACCGCAAGCACGATCATGGCGGCATGCTCGGGGTGCTCAAGGCGGCATTGCTGGAGGATGGCTACAGCGTCACCACCGAGCAGGCGTGGAATGAGAGCCTGCATGAAACCATCATCGAAGTGCAGCAGGCTGAAGGGTGCGGCCTGGTGATCAAGCAACATTTCCCCGACAGCCCACTGAAAAAAGCCCTGCTGACGCCGGCAGACTGGAAACTGCTGCGTCACTGCCCTACCCCGGTGCTGCTGGTTAAAACCGCCAACCCGTGGAAGGACGGGGTAGTGCTCGCGGCGATTGATGTCGGCAATACCGATCTTGAACACCGGCACCTGCATGCCACCATCATTGATTATGGCTACGACATCGCCAGCCTGGCCAAGGCCCGCCTGCATGTGATCAGCGCCCATCCGTCACCCATGCTGTCGTCGGCGGACCCGACGTTTCAGCTCAGCGAAACCATCGAGGCGCGCTATCGCGAACAGTGCCGGGCATTCCAGGCCGAGTTCGAGATCGAGGACGATCGCCTGCATATCGAGGAAGGACCGGCGGATGTGCTCATACCGTTCATGGCGCACAAGCTGCACGCGGCAGTCACCGTGATTGGCACGGTAGCGCGGTCGGGGTTATCCGGGGCGTTGATCGGCAACACCGCCGAGGTGGTGCTGGACTCGCTTGAGAGTGATGTACTGGTGCTCAAGCCGCGGGAGATTGAGGATCATCTGGAGGAGATGGTGTCCCATCACTGAGCCTTAGCAGCGCCTGGACGATTGCCATCGCGGGCAAGCCTTGCTCCCACATTGCGTTCGCTGAAGATCATTGTGGGAGCAAGGCTTGCACGCGATGCTTTTCCGGCTTAGCCGCCGAAGGCGTCCTTCAGGAAACCGGGCGCGATGTAGCGCTGGTAATGCGCCTCCGACAGCAAAAAGAACTCCCGATCAATCGCATCGCGCAGTTCCGGCAGGTTCCAGTCGCGAAATTCCGGCATCAGCACCATTCCGTAGGCCTCCAGGTTGTTGATCACTCGGGCGCCCCGGGCGATCAGCTGATAGGCCCAGCAATATTCCGACTGGTGCGGCACGAAGCGAATCTTGCGCTGTTCCAGCTGCAGGCGCAGGCGCTGGGGGTCGAAAATCTCCAGTTTGCTGGCCATCACCTGGGACAACAGCTGCTCCAGACGCAGCCACACTGCGCGTTTCTCCTCCTCGTTGTAACCGTTCCAGTTGATCACTTCGTGGTGGAAACGCTTGCAGCCACGGCACACCAGATCACCGTAAACAGTGGAGCAGAGGCCGACGCAAGGGGTCTTGATGGTCTGATTGGGCATAGGTAAGAAGAACACGGGAAAGCAGAACAGGTCGGCATGTTAGCCCTTTGTCTAACATTCATCACCCCTCAAAGTTCCCGAGCCAACTTACCTTTAATTTTTTTTTGCCGTAGAATCAGCCAGCCTTTTAAGGCGCCAATGTCCGTTAGAAGCTGTTTTCAAAGCGTCACGAGCACAGTCGTTCCTTCAGAGCGGTGTTGGCGAAGGGTTTTTCCAGCGGGGAAAAGCCTAACGCCAACCCTCATCAGCTCCCCGTTCTGCAGGCGTAAAACTTTGAAAGCAGCTTCTGTAAGGAATTGTCGGTAATTCTGGCTAAGCGGCCCACAACGCCACGCAGCGCATGAGTACGGCAATTTCGGGATGAGCGTCCCGGACACCCATTTGGGACCACTGATGAGGGTAATAACTGTGCTTGAAGCCTACCGCAAACATATCGAAGAGCGTGCAGCACTGGGTATCGTTCCCCAGCCGCTAAACGCCGAACAAACTGCAGGCCTGGTCGAGCTGCTGAAGAATCCCCCGGCTGGCGAAGAAGCTTTCCTCGTTGACCTGATCACCAATCGCATTCCACCAGGCGTGGACGAAGCGGCCTATGTAAAAGCCGGTTTCCTGTCTGCCCTTGCCAAGGGCGAAGCCACTTCCCCCCTGATCGACAAGAAGCGCGCTGTTGAACTGCTCGGCACCATGCAAGGCGGCTACAACATCGTGACCCTGGTCGACCTGCTCGACAGCGCCGAACTGGCCCCTGTCGCTGCCGCCCAACTCAAGCACACCCTGCTGATGTTCGATGCGTTCCACGACGTCGCGGAAAAAGCCCGTAACGGCAACGAACACGCCAAAGGCGTGATCCAGTCCTGGGCTGACGGCGAGTGGTTCCGCAACCGTCCGACCCTGGCCGACAAGATCAGCCTGCGCGTGTTCAAGGTTACCGGCGAAACCAACACCGACGACCTGTCCCCTGCTCCGGACGCGTGGTCGCGCCCAGACATCCCGCTGCACGCCCTCGCCATGCTGAAAATGGCCCGCGACGGCATCGTGCCGGACGTCCAGGGTGTTACCGGCCCGATGAAGCAGATCGAAGAAATGCGCGGTCAAGGCTTCCCGATCGCCTACGTCGGTGACGTGGTCGGTACCGGTTCTTCGCGTAAATCCGCTACCAACTCGGTACTGTGGTTCTTCGGCGACGACGTTCCTTATGTTCCGAACAAGCGTGCTGGCGGTTTCTGCTTCGGCAGCAAGATCGCTCCGATCTTCTACAACACCATGGAAGATGCCGGCGCACTGCCAATCGAATTCGACGTCACCAACATGCACATGGGCGACGTGATCGACCTGTATCCGCATGCTGGCAAAGTCTGCAAGCACGGCACTGACGAAGTCCTGACCACCTTCGAAATGAAGACTCCGGTACTGTTGGACGAAGTTCGCGCCGGCGGCCGTATCCCGCTGATCATCGGTCGCGGCCTGACCGACAAGGCGCGTGCCGAGCTGGGCCTGGGCCCAACCGACCTGTTCAAACTGCCTGAAGCACCTGTCGACACCGGCAAGGGTTTCACCCTGGCACAGAAAATGGTCGGCAAGGCCTGCGGCCTGCCAGAAGGCAAAGGCGTTCGTCCAGGTACTTACTGCGAACCGAAGATGACCACCGTCGGCTCCCAGGACACCACCGGTCCAATGACCCGTGATGAACTCAAAGACCTGGCGTGCCTGGGCTTCTCGACCGATCTGGTGATGCAGTCCTTCTGCCACACCGCGGCCTATCCAAAGCCGATCGACGTGACCACCCACCACACCCTGCCAGACTTCATCATGACCCGCGGCGGCGTTTCCCTGCGTCCGGGCGACGGCATCATCCACAGCTGGCTGAACCGCATGTTGCTGCCGGACACCGTCGGTACCGGTGGTGACTCGCACACCCGTTTCCCAATGGGCATTTCGTTCCCGGCCGGTTCTGGCCTGGTAGCGTTCGCCGCTGCCACCGGCGTCATGCCGCTGGACATGCCGGAATCGATCCTGGTGCGCTTCAAAGGCAAAATGCAACCAGGCGTCACCCTGCGTGACCTGGTTCACGCCATTCCTTATTTCGCGATCCAGGCTGGCCTGCTGACCGTTGAAAAGAAAGGCAAGAAGAACGCTTTCTCCGGCCGCATCCTGGAAATCGAAGGCCTCGACGACCTGAGCATCGAACAGGCTTTCGAGCTGTCCGACGCCTCGGCCGAACGTTCGGCTGCCGGTTGCACCATCAAGCTGTCGAAAGAGTCGATCACCGAGTACCTGAACTCCAACATCACCCTGCTGCGCTGGATGATCGGCGAAGGCTACGGCGATGCGCGTACCCTGGAACGTCGCGCTCAAGCGATGGAAGCCTGGGTTGCCAACCCTGAGCTGATGGTTGCCGATGCTGACGCCGAATACGCTGAAATCATCGAGATCGACCTGGCCGACATCAAGGAGCCTGTGCTCTGCGCGCCAAACGATCCGGATGACGCCCGTCTGCTGTCCAGCGTTGCTGGCGAGAAGATCGACGAAGTGTTCATCGGTTCGTGCATGACCAACATCGGTCACTTCCGCGCTGCCGGCAAGCTGCTGGATCAGGTCAAGGGTCAGCTGCCAACTCGCCTGTGGCTGTCGCCGCCGACCAAGATGGACGCCCACCAACTGACCGAAGAAGGCTACTACGGCATCTACGGCAAGGCTGGCGCACGCATGGAAATGCCGGGCTGCTCGCTGTGCATGGGTAACCAGGCACGTGTAGAGCCAAATTCGACTGTTGTGTCGACTTCGACCCGTAACTTCCCGAACCGTCTGGGTGACGGCGCGAACGTTTACCTGGCTTCGGCTGAGTTGGCGTCCGTTGCTTCCATCCTGGGTCGCCTGCCGACCGTCGAGGAGTACATGGAATACGCTGGCAAGATCGACAGCATGGCGGCTGATGTTTACCGCTACCTGTCCTTCGACCAGATCGCCGAGTTCCGTGAAGCTGCAGCGAACGCCAACATCCCGGTCGTTCAAGCCTAACGTTGCAACGCAATAAAAAACGCCGCCCATCGTGAGATGAGCGGCGTTTTTTTATGCCCTGAAATCAAAAGATCGCAGCCTTCGGCAGCTCCTACCCGTGCGCGCAAATCTCTGTAGGAGCTGTCGAGAGAAACGAGGCTGCGATCTTTTGACCTTGCTTGTCAGGCACTCAACGAATAGATCAACGCCGAAATAGCCACCAGGCCCACCGCTGTCACAAACACGTTCGACGCCTGCCCACGATAGCGCGCCATTGCCGGCACCTTGCGAATCGCGTACATCGGCATCAGGAACAGAATCGCTGCAATGATCGGCCCGCCGAGGGTCTCGATCATCCCCAGGATGCTCGGGTTCCACGTGGCCACAATCCAGCAGACCACCAGCATGAATGCCGCCGTCATACGGTCCAGGGTCTTGGGCGCCGGACGCTTGCCGCTCTTGACGATCAGCCCCTTGAGCCCTTCACTCGCGCCGATGTAATGGCCCAGGAACGACTTGGAGATCGCCACGAAGGCAATCAGTGGCGCAGCAAAGGCGATGGTCGGATTGCTGAAATGGTTGGCCAGGTACGACAGGATCGACAGATTCTGCGCCTTGGCTTCGGCCAATTGTGCCGGCGACAGCGTCAGCACGCAGCTGAACACGAAGAACAGCACCATCAGCACCATCAAGGCATGCGCGCGGGACAGGATCTGCGAGCTGCGCTCTTCGGCGTGTTCACCGTAGCGGCGTTTCTGATCGACCGCAAAAGCCGAGATGATCGGCGAGTGATTGAACGAGAACACCATCACCGGAATGGCCAGCCATAGGGTATGCAGCAGTGCCGAAGGCGCCGGCACTGTGGTGGCGGTCGCAAGGATGCCGCCATTCCAGTGCGGAATCAGGAACACCGCCAGGAACAGCAGCGCGACGATGAACGGATACACCATCAGGCTCATCGCCTTGACGATCACCTGTTCGCCGCAACGCACGACCGCCAGCAGACCGAGAATCAGCACCAGCGACAGTACCGCGCGCGGTGGCGGCATGATGTGCAGTTGATGCTCGAGGAAACTGCCCACGGTGTTGGTCAGCGCCACACTGTAGATCAGCAGGATCGGAAAGATTGCGAAGAAGTACAGCAAGGTGATCAGCGCGCCAGCCTTGATCCCGAAATGCTCTTCAACCACCTCGGTGATGTCGGCGCCTTCGCGCCCGGACAATACGAAGCGGGTCAGGCCACGGTGCGCGTAGAAGGTCATGGGGAATGCCAATACCGCAAGAATCAGCAGCGGCCAGAAGCCGCCCAGCCCCGCGTTGATCGGCAAAAACAGTGTGCCGGCACCGATCGCCGTGCCGAACAGGCCCAGCATCCAGGTGGTGTCATGGCGATTCCAGCCTTCAAGGCTGGTGGGTTTCGCCGCTACATAGCGCTCGTTGACGCTATTGGCCTGATCATTCATCCGGTGGATCTCCGCATTCCGGTCAGTTGCTACCCGGTCAGGGCGAGTCGGAAAAACCCGACAGGCAGCGCCCTGGCCGAAACAGGGGCGCGATTGTCCGGGATTAATGAACAGAAGCAAAGACTTAGCTGAGGAGCGGTGGTGCGGATCAGACGCTTGGACGGATATTCCTCGCCCTCAACGGCTTGAAACACTATATTTAAAGTTCTGCCGTCATGTATTTTGCCCTAAGTCTACCGCCTTAACCGTGCGAGCCGCCCATGCCCCGAGTTTCCCGCAAGCAAGCCGAACTCAATCGCGAAATAATCGTGGAAGCCGCCACCCACCTGTTGCGCGAGCGCGGTTTGCATGGGGTCAGCGTGATCGACGTAATGGCAGCGGCGGGCCTCACCCATGGCGGGTTCTACGGGCATTTCGAATCCAGGGAGGCCCTGGCGCAAGAAGCCAGCGGCCGGGCGTTTGCACAGTCGCTGCTGCGCTGGCAAGAGCGCATGGCCGCCCAGCCCGACAAGACTGCCGCACGCCGGGCAGTGATCGAGCCCTACCTGTCTGCCGCCAGCCGCGACAATCCGGGGGACAGCTGCCCGGTCGCGGCGTTCGTCGGCGACATGTGCCACGAACCCGTTGAGAGTCCCGTGCGCGCCACCTTCATCGAAGGCCTCGAGTCCCTGCTCGAGACCCTCGTGACGCTGGTCGATGGCAGTGATGATGAGCAAAAACGCCAACAGGCACTGATGCAATATTCGCTCATGGTCGGCGCCCTGACGCTGGCCCGTGCAACTCGCGGCGATCCGCTGTCGGATGAAATCCTGCAGGCGGCCACATCCTTTCTCACAACGTCATAGCCTTCCCCTGACGCTCCGCTATGATCAATGAAGGACCGTGACCTTCGGTCAAACCAAAGTGTCCCGGCGCCCGCAGCCTCAAGCGACGTTCGAGCCCCCGACTTCATGATGCCCAAAGGAGCCAAGCATGCCCGCAACCGTTCTGGTACTGGTCGAAACCATCAATGACTACCTTCCCATTCTCGAACAACAGGGCTTTCACCTGATTCTGGCCCCTACCCCTGCCGAACGCTCCGCCGCCATCAGCCGTCATGGCGCGCAGATCGACGCCGTGCTGACGCGCGGTCCGCTGGGCCTGTATGCCGATGAAATCAACGCCCTGCCCGCCCTGAAGATCATTTGCGTGATTGGCGCCGGCTACGAACACGTCGACCTGCAGGCAGCGGCCGACCGCGGCATCACTGTCACCAACGGTGCCGGGGTGAATGCGTCTTCGGTGGCCGACCATGCCATGGCGATGTTGCTGGCGCTGGTCCGCGACATCCCGCGCTGCGACGCCGCCGTGCGTCGGGGCGAGTGGCCCAAGGTCATGCGTCCGTCGCTTGCGGGAAAACGCTTGGGCATCCTCGGCCTCGGCGCCGTCGGCATGGCTATCGCCAAGCGCGCGTCCAATGGCTTCGACATGACCATCAGCTATCACAACCGCCAGAACCGCAAGGATGTGCCCTACGACTTTTGCTCGACGCCGACCGAGCTGGCCCGTGACTGCGACTTTCTAGTCGTCGCGACGCCAGGAGGAATCGGCACCCGGCATCTGATCAACCGGCAGGTGCTCGATGCCCTGGGCGCCAATGGTTTTCTCGTCAATATCGCCAGGGCCAGTGTGGTCGCCACGGCCGACCTCATCAGCGCGCTTGAGCAACGCAGGATTGCCGGGGCTGCGCTGGATGTATTCGACGCCGAACCCCGGGTCCCCGATGCGCTCAAGTCCCTGGCCAACGTGATCCTCACCCCACATGTCGCCGGGCTGTCCCCGGAAGCGACCCAAGGCACGGTGGAGCTGGTCGGGCGCAACCTGGTGGCATTTTTCTCCGGCGAGCCGGTGCTGACGCCCATCAACCTGCCCAGCGGCCTGAGCATTGCGGTGCTTTGAGACAATTCAAACAGGTGTATCAAAAACAATGATTGCCCGGCAACACGCTCACCTATAAGGGCGGTTCGTGGTTGTGGGCGTCAGGAGTGCGGATTAGATTAGCCAATAGTTTCAGGCCTCCAGAATAAGCAGAAGGGATAAGCATGGCGCTTACTGACCAATCCACACCTATTCGCAGCGGCGAAGAACTCGATGCCAGCCTGATCGATCCTTACCTCAAGGCCCACATTCCGGGCCTGAGTGGCCTGCCCACCATCAGCCAGTTCCCCGGTGGCGCCTCCAACCTCACTTACCTGCTGGAATACCCCGGGCAGGAGTTCGTCCTGCGGCGCCCGCCGTTTGGCCATAAGGCCAAGTCCGCCCACGACATGGGGCGCGAGTTTCGCATCCTCAATCAACTGCGCGACGGTTTTCCGTACTGCCCCAAGGCTTATGTGCATTGCGTCGACGAATCGGTGATAGGCGCCGAGTTCTATGTGATGGAGCGGGTCAAGGGCATCATCCTGCGTTCCGAGTTACCGGCGGAACTGGGACTGGATTCAGCCAGGACCGAGGCCCTGTGCAAAAGCTTCATCGACAAATTCGTCGAGCTGCATCGAGTCGATTACCAGGCTTGCGGCCTGGGTGACCTGGGTAAACCAGAAGGTTATGTGGCGCGGCAGATTCGCGGCTGGAGCGATCGGTATGAAAAAGCCCTGACCCCGGACGCACCAAAATGGGAAGCGGTGAAGGCCTGGCTCAACGACAAGATGCCAGCTGATCACCCGACCTCAAGCATCGTGCACAACGACTATCGCTTCGACAACGTGATCCTCGACCCGAACAATCCGATGCAGATCATCGGCGTGCTGGACTGGGAGCTCACCACCCTCGGCGACCCGCTGATGGACCTGGGCAACACCCTCGCCTACTGGATCGAAGCCGGCGATCCGCCGCCCGTACAACTGATGCGCCGCCAGCCGAGTCATGCCCCCGGCATGCTTACCCGGCGTGAATTTGTCGACTACTACGCCGAGCGAGCCGGCCTGCAGATCGACAATTTCGACTTCTACTACACCTACGGCCTGTTCCGCCTGGCCGGCATCGTGCAACAGATCTACTACCGCTTCTTCCATGGCCAGACCCAGGACAAGCGCTTCGCACAGTTCATCCACATGAACAAACTGCTGGAGCAAATGAGCCTGCAGGTGATTGCCAAATCCAGCCTCTGATTGCGCCCTGGCCCAATAACAAGACTCTTTATAAGGGAATCCCATGTCCAAGACTCAGTTGTTCGACCTCGATGGAAAAATCGCCTTCGTCTCCGGCGCCAGCCGCGGTATCGGTGAAGCCATTGCCAAACTCCTGGCCCAGCAAGGCGCCCACGTGATCGTGTCGAGCCGCAAACTCGAAGGCTGCCAGCACGTCGCCGACGCCATTATTGCCGACGGCGGCAAGGCCACGGCGATCGCCTGTCACATCGGCGAAATGGAACAGATCAGCCAGGTATTCGCCGGCATCAAGGAACAGTTCGGTCGTCTCGATATCCTGGTCAACAACGCCGCGACCAACCCGCAGTTCTGCAACGTCCTGGACACCGACCTTGGGGCATTCCAGAAAACCGTGGACGTTAACATCCGTGGCTACTTCTTCATGTCGGTGGAAGCGGGCAAGCTGATGCGCGAGAACGGCGGCGGCAGCATCATCAACGTGGCATCGATCAACGGCATTTCCCCGGGTGTGTTCCAGGGCATCTACTCGGTGACCAAGGCTGCGGTGATCAACATGACCAAGGTGTTCGCCAAGGAATGTGCGCAGTTCGGCATCCGCTGCAACGCCCTGCTGCCAGGGCTGACCGACACCAAGTTTGCCTCGGCACTGGTGAAAAACGATGCGATCCTCAAGACCGCGCTGCAGCAGATTCCGCTCAAGCGTGTAGCCGACCCGAGTGAAATGGCGGGTGCGGTGCTGTACCTGGCGAGTGACGCGTCGAGCTACACCACGGGTGTGTCGCTGAATGTGGACGGCGGTTTCTTGTCCTGACCAGACCTGGCCGCGTACCCCCCCATTCCTGTAGGAGCCTGGCTTGCCAGCGATGAGGCCCTCAAGATCGCCATCGCCGGCGAGCCGGGCTCCTACGGGTATGTGGTAAGCCAAATCCCGCGTACACCCGCATCGAGGGTCGGGTTATTGGGTCACGCACCGAGTCAGCTCGGTCACCCGGGTAACCTGTCCGTTCTCACCGCGCACTTCCCCCTGCACATCGGTGCTCTCTATCGTTTCGCACGTACGTTCAAGGGGCGGCGGAGCGGGTGGAGGTGGCGGCGGTGGCGGGCTGGCGCAACCGCCAAGGATCAGTGCGCAAAGGGCAAGCGACAGCGGCGAAAAAACACGTTTCCCAAGACTGTTCATAGGCTGACCTGCGGTAAGTAATCGACACTTTCGGCAACCTGACGACAACTCCGCGAAGCCGCGGACCGGTTACAGAAAATAATACCTTCGCATTTCTTATAGCCTAGCCTGCGGCCAATGCCAGTAAACGGCCACGTATCCCTATAAAGGGCCCAACTGCCGCAGATTGTTACTCTCGAGCTCATAACGCAGCTCTTCGACCAATGCCGCCACCGCATCGGGTGTGCGCAGATTGACCACGCTCAGCCCGCTTACCACCAGGTCGACCTGCCCTGACGTCGGGTGATACAGCTTCACCGTGAGCGAATTGTCGCCGGTCAAGCTGCAGTCACAGGCCAGCGGAGGAAAACTGCGCTCCAGCTGAGTACGCAATTGCACGAGAGAAATCATAGGGATTCACCTTGGCGCTGGCGCAAAATGGATCGATATGTCGATGTTTTCACTATCAATGTTGCTGTTCCTTGAGATATATCGAAAGGACACCACAGGCCGGTTCCAGACCTGTTTCGCACCGTCCCAGACTACGAACAGGACGTGTCGCCAGACACATCCATTTGCACCGGATCGCCTAGTGCATTTGCACCCCTAGCGCTGTCCCTTGGTACGCCATTCTCCGGAGAACAAACCACGCTCGCGCGCCCAGACAATCGCCTCGCTGCGGCTGTGCACGTCCAGCTTGGAATAGATGGTCGAGACGTGGTTGCGCACCGTGTTGGGGGCCAGCTTTAATCGTGAAGCGATTTCCTTGTCCGCCAGCCCCTCACAGATCAGGCCCAGGACATCGCGTTCCCGGGCGGTGAGCTCGGCAAATGAAACACTGGGCAATTTCGGCGAATTGACGCTCTTCACGTTGGCGAGCTTTTCAATCAGCGTCCGACTGAACCACGAGGCGTCCTTCATGACTTCCTCGATCGCTGCCACCAGCTCCAGTTCGGTGCGCTTGCGTTCGGTAATGTCCATCATCACCAGCAAGTAGGACGGATGATCCTGGATGTTCACGGTATCGGCGGAGACGGCGCAGTCGAGCAGTTCAGCGCTCTTCTTGCGCATGCCGACGTCGACGCGGTCCAGCCTTGCGGATTTTTCCAGGGCGGCAAACAGACGAGTCTGTGCGCCCTTGTCATGAATAAAACCAATTTCGGCAACGGTTTTGCCGAGTACTTCTTCACTCGGATAGGCAAAAGTGTCGAGGAAGGCTTCGTTGACATCCATCACGACCTGGTCGGCAGCGCCACACACCAGGATGGGCACGGGCGACAGACGAAACGCCTTGGCAAACCGTTCCTCACTCTGGCGCAACGCGACCTCGGCCTTGTGTCGGGGCTCGATGTCGACGAAGGAAAACAGCATGCAGTCTTCTTCGTTGAACTCCAGCGGCTGGCCAGCGACGATCACCTGCTTGCTGCCGCCCTCCGGCAATTTCAGCTCAGCCTGCATTTGCGGAATAGTGGCGTGTTCGCGCAGGCGCTCGATGGCCAAGTCCCTGCGTTCAACGCCTTCGAGGATGTCCAGCTCGTAGGTCGACGCACCGATCACCTGATCCCGGGTATAACCGGTCATTTCCAGAAAGCCTGCATTGACCTTGATGTAGCGCAGATCGCTCAGACGGCAGATGACCGCCGGGGCCGGGTTGGCGTTAAAGGTTTTTTCGAAGCGCTGTTCGGCGCTGGCCCATTCGGTGACGTCGTCCATGATCAGCACCAGCGATTCAGGATCACCGCGGCTGTTGGTCAGGACCCGGCTACGCACATTGTGCACCCAGGTGCGCTCCTCATCGCCGGTGGGGGTCACCTCGACCAGCACGTCACTGAAGGTCTCGCCGCGGCCTACTCGGCTGATGGGGTAGTTTTCGAACACGACCGGGTGGTTGTTGCGGTAACGCAGGGCGAAGCGTTTGGCGTACTCCCGGGCATTGGCACCCAGGTCACTCAGTTGCTCGACGCCATGCATGGACAGTGCGGCTTCGTTCGCCCAGAGGATGGTCTGGTCTAGCTCCAGCAAAATCACCCCATCGGACAGGCCAGCGATGATTTGCTGGAGATGGCGGCGATTGGTTTCGGTGGTCAGGACGTCCTGGCTCATTGGATCTCCACTGATATATCCGCACCAACCCGCGGTGCTCTGTGAAGATGTCGACCGCAGCCACCTGCGTAAGTGCAGGAGCGCCCAGTCCTTTGTAGCAGCTGGCGAAGCCTGCGTTCGGCGACGCAGTCGTCGTAAGCCTGTGTCCTCGGTCGTCCTGGCACACCGCAGTGGCTGATCTCTGCCGAAAGTTGTGGGAGCAAGGCTTGCCCGCGATGAATACATCGCATTTCTTCCAGATGTACGGCGGTGCCTCATCGCGGGCAAGCCTTGCTCCCACAGGTTGCTACTCGGGTGTGCCTTTCACCACCAACTCGCGCAGCGTATCGAGGAACAGTTTCAGCACCGGCGATTCGTCGTCGGCGCGGTAGGTGGCGTACAACGGCACCTCCGGCAATGCCGGGCTCAACCGACGAAACACCAGCCCGGCCGGTGCCAGCTGTTCGATCGATGCGGGCAGCAAGGCCACCCCGAAACCTGCGCGGACCAGGCTGAGCAGGGTCTGTACTTCGATCACCTGCTGGCGGATCTGCGGGGTGAAGCCGGCCTGGATGCAGCACTGATAGAGAAAGTCGGCAAACCTCGATTGCTTGAGCTCCAGCGCCACAAACGGTTCGGGCGCGAGATCCGCCGGCGCCAGAATCTGTTTTGCCGCCAACGGGTGATCGACCGGCATCACCACCCGGATCGGCTCATAAATCAACAACTCGTTGCGCAACTGCGGATCGTCATATCCGACCCGGAACACGCAGGCGTCGATACGCTTCTCCTTCAGCGCCTTGACCTGCGCCGCCGGCGTCATCTCATGCAAGCGCCAGGACACCTGCGGGTAACGCTCACGAAATAGATGCAGGGCGCGCGGCAGTACGCCCACCATCACCGAGCTGATCATGCCGATCTCCAGCTCACCCAACTGTCCGCGACCGGTCTGGCGAGTCAGGTCCAGCGCGCGGTTCAGTTGCTCGAAGACCAGTGGTGCCTGCTCCTTGAGCATCTGCCCCGCCGCCGTCAGCTCGACCCGATGGTGGCTGCGCTCGAACAAAGGTGTCCCGAGCTCCTCCTCCAGCAAGCGAATCTGCTGGCTCAGTGGCGGCTGGCAAATGTGCAAGCGGGTGGCGGCCCGGCCGAAATGCAGCTCTTCGGCCAAGGCCATGAAGTAACGCAGCAAGCGCAAGTCCATGGCGGTTTACCCGAGGGTCAGTGGCGTCGAGCGCTGACGCACGCCCGTCAGGCTGAACAGTGCGTTGGCAATGGCCGGGGCCACCGACGGGCTACCCAGCTCACCGACTCCGCCCGGTTTGCCCGGCTCGCCGTCGAGCACCAGGATGTCGATCTCCGGCATGTCCGACATGCGCGGCACGCGGTAATCATGGAAGTTGCTCTGCATCACCCTGCCCTGCTTGATGTCCATGCGGTCGAACAGCGCGTGACCAAGCCCCCACATCAGGCCGCCGTAGATTTGTTCCTCGACGCCACCGGGCGAGACTGCCAGGCCACAATCGACCACGCAGGTGAGCTTCTGCACCTGGACGACTCCGTCCTTCTGGGCCACCCGCGCCACCACTGCGATAAAGCTGGTGTAGCCCTGGTTGGTGGCGATCCCCAGCGCCGTGCCTGGCGGTAATGGCTGACCCCAGCCCGCACGCTCGGCCGCACTTTTCAGCACCGCGACGTGGCGCGGTCGCTCGTGCATGTGCGCAAGCCTGAAGGCCAGGGGATCCTGCCGGGCTCGCCGTGCAAGCTCGTCCATAAAGCTTTCCACCGCAAACACGTTTGGGATGAAACTCACCGAGCGATACCAGCCACTGGGCACCTGGCTTTCGTGTTTGACCCAGACCAGATCCAGGTTCGCCGCACGATAAGCAAAGTCCCACGCGGTAATCGCTTCGGTGGTGCTGTAGTCCATGTGGTCCGGTCGTTCAAAATAGCCAGGTTCCCATTGCTCCGGTGAAGCTGGCGACACTGCTTCGAGCCTCAGGGCAGTCAGCCGACCTTGGGCGTCGAGGGCGCCTTTGGCCCTGTGCAACGTGGCCGGGTGCATGAACAACGAGCGCATTTCATCTTCGCGGCTGTTCATCAGCTTCACCGGGACCTTGGCCTGCTGCGCCAGGTACGCCACTTCGAACAACCAGTACTTGGCCTCCCGTGCGCCGAAGCTGCCGCCGGAAACCATCTCGTTGATGGTGACCTTATCCTTGGCGATGCGACACACCGCTTGCGCTGCCTCCAATGCCGACGACGGCACCTGCACGCCGCCCCAATAGGTGATGGCGTTGTCCTTGACCTGGGCGGTGATGCACACCGGTTCCAATGGGTTCTGGACCTTGTAGGGCATTTGGTAATCGGCTTCCAGCAGCTGCGCCGCCATGGGCCATTGCGCGTTGACATCGCCGGCCTGCATCGCGGTCACCCGCTGCGCAGTTTTATCGGTGATGGCCGCTGCCTGGGCGGCGAACAATTGTTCGCTGTCGAAGCCCCCAAGGGGCGAGTCACTCCACTGCACTTCCAGCAGCGCGCGGCCCTGCTGTGCGGCCCAGCAGGTGTCGGCCAACACCGCGACACCCTCCTGGTTGCCGCCCAGGACGTCGGGACGACCGGGTATCGCGATCACCTTGCGCACCCCCGGCACCTGCATCGCTGCGGTCGAATCGACCTGCAAGACCTTCGCCCCGACCACGGGAGTACGCAGGATCACCGCCACCAGCAGGTCGGGCATTTGCACATCGATGCTGTATTTGAAACGCCCGCACACCTTGGCTGCGGCATCGCGTTTATGGCGCAGTTTGCCGATGTACTTGAACTGTGCCGGGTCCTTGAGTTTGACCGCCGTGGGCGCCGGCAGGTGCGCTGCGACGCTAACCAGTTCGCCGTAACCCAGGCTGCGCTGACTGGCGCGGTGGATGACATGGCCTTCCTCGGTGGTGCAGCTGTCAGGGCTGACTTTCCACTGCCGCGCCGCCGCCGTGATCAACAACGCCCGTGCAGTCGCTCCGGCCATGCGCAGGCGCTCGTATTCCAGCGACACACTGGTGCTGCCGCCGGTGGAGAAGACTTTCCACACTGGATGAATGTAGGTCTCGAAGAATGGATTCTCCGGGGTGATCACCTGTACGGTCATCGGGTTGACGTCGAGCTCCTCCGCTACGCAGGTGGCCAGCGCGGTCTGGGTGCCGGTCCCGGAATCGTGTTTGTGCACCACCAGTTTCACCGTGCCATCGGGTAACACCCGCACCCAGGCATTCGGCTCGAAAGCCGCGGCCTGCGCCGGAGCTTTCGGGTCAGTGGCGCTCATGCCGGCGGGTAGGTAGAACGCAACGGCCAAT
This sequence comes from Pseudomonas sp. RIT-562, assembly GCF_026241895.1. Taxonomy (GTDB): domain Bacteria; phylum Pseudomonadota; class Gammaproteobacteria; order Pseudomonadales; family Pseudomonadaceae; genus Aquipseudomonas; species Aquipseudomonas mandelii_F. The sequence goes on from NZ_JAPJIV010000006.1 coordinate 263,464, forward strand.
CCTGCGGCAACGGTGGCGGAGTGCTTGAGAAACTGCCGGCGCGGCAGTTCGATCCGAGTGCTGGTCATCACGCCTCCTTCGGCGCATTCGCCGCGCGCTTGATCGCCTTGTTGATGCGCCCGTATGTGCCGCAGCGGCACAGGTTGCCGGACATCGCATTACGGATCGACTCATCGGTCACCGCCGCCCCGGTGTTGAGCAGCGCCGCCGCTGACATGATCTGGCCGGATTGACAGTAGCCGCATTGCGGGACATCTTCGGCAACCCAGGCCAGTTGCAGCGGATGCTGCTCGGTGGGTGACAAGCCTTCGATGGTGGTGATGCTGTGCCCCGCCGCAGCGGCGACCGGCAACTGGCAGGAACGCACTGCGACCCCGTCCAGGTGCACCGTGCAGGCGCCGCACAGGCCCATGCCACAGCCGAACTTGGTGCCGGTCAGTTTCAAGTGGTCACGCAACACCCATAACAAGGGCATGGAGGGCGAAGGCTCTACCAGCTCGTGTCGTTCGCCGTTTACCGTGAATTCGATCATTGTCAGGCTCCAAAAGAGCGGCCCGTCTTTGTGCAGGCCTGGTGATCGAATAGTGGGAACAGGAGGCCAATCGGGCCAGCGACGATTTCTGCCATGTTCTGTCAGTAGGACTAACAGCATGTACAAGCGATACCCTTCGGTGCAGTCCATGAGTGCCTTCATCCAGGCGGCGCGCAGCGGCAGCTTCTCCAGCGCGGCGCGTAAGCTCGATCTGACGCACAGCGCCATCAGCCAGCAGATCCGTTCCTTGGAAGACTTCATCGGCCAGCCGCTGTTCGTGCGCGAAGGCGGCGGCAGCAACCTGACCGACGCCGGGCAGCTGTTCGCCAGCGTGTTGTCCGATGGGCTGGCCCAGATCGACCGGGCGTTGTCCTCGGTCAAAAACCGCAGCGTGGCGCAACGGCTGACGATTGACGTGGACAGCGAACTGGCCCAGAGCTGGCTCAATCCACGCTTGCCCGAGCTGCTTGATTTACTGCCAGGGCATGAAGTAGTGCTGCTGTCGATGCCGCGCTCGGATCGCACCTCGTTCGAGCGCGTGGACCTGGCGCTGCGCTATGGCTATGGCGATTGGGAAGACTGCGAGATGACGCAGATCTGTGGTGACCGGGTCATGGCCGTGGCATCGCCGGCGCTGCTGCAACGGCATGGCCTGCAGGTGCCGATTACACCGGCGCAGGTGCTGGAATTACCGTTGCTGGGGTACACGCGCAGGTCATGGATTCCGTGGCTGGACGCTGCCGGAATGACCCCGACCGAGCCAGCGGCACGAGTGATTTTCGATAACGCCGCGAACCTGATTGCGGCCGCCGAAGCTGGCGTCGGTGCAGGGCTTGTGCGCGGGTTGTTGGCCGCGGATGCGTTGCGTGCGGGCCGGCTGGTGGAGCTGAACGCGGCGCAGATCCCGGCGCATTACAACCTGTATGCGGTGTGGCCGGTCGGGCATGGCGAACGGGTGGCGCCTGTGGTTGAGGTGATCAAGCAATTGGCTTTACACACTCAAAACATTTGATGCCCCCATGAGGGGGCAACTGCTTATCGGTTGGACTCAGGTGATGGATCGAATTCAACCGCTACGGCTGCTGGCGAATAGCCATTAGATCGATCTTCGTGAATTTTTTTATATACTCAGCCCGCAAAATCCGCACTCTATAAAGTGAATAGATATCATGGTTTACTTTTCTTGAATAATTTAGAAAACGAGATATTGTCGCATCAAAATGGGCTACATCTAAAAGAACGTTACCGTTCGAATCTTCCCATACGTGTTGAATATTTGGATCCGGGTACCGCTTAAATTCATATACTTGCTGCGCCATACTGTAAGCTTTTTCACTTTCATCAAGGTCTTTTATATGACTGCTAACATTGTACTTTCCTTTCATTGACTGTAATGCTTCATTTTCTTTAATCGCTTTTGCTTTTCTGCGAAGATCCGCCCTATAAAGACTCTGCTGCGCATATATCCTTCGCTTATTTGTTAGACTCGTTTCATCTAGTATATTATTAACTGGTGCTTCATCACTTGTTGCAACCGTTTTAGAAATTGCTTTTGATTTACTGGAAATCCCCACTACCGAACGCTTTGGCACAACGTTTCTCAAGAGAGGAACTCGACCACGACCGGTCTCATCACCCCAGTTTGTCGGATCCCCTTCGCAATAGGCATACGCATTTAAACCACCGTCGCCAAACGGACTCCAGCTGTCCGGACTGTTGAATCTCATCAATACCGGGTTGTACTGCCGATATCCATTGCCCAAATGATAATGCCCGGTCACGGGGTCTGGTCGTTCACCATTAAAGCCCAACAAACAGCTCAAACCACTTTCGCCATGGCGATGACCGTAGGGTGAATAAGCGATGGTCTGTGGCGCAGTACTTCCATCCAGGGCATTCAGTACCGAGCGTTGCTGATCGGTTGCCAGCAGCGCGTTGGCGTGTTTATCAGCCTCACTTCGGTGCTGCGCCAACAGCTGGCCGTGATGCTGGAAAATCGAATGCTGTATCGGCCCCTGAATCTCGCTGGCATAACGGCTTTTACAGTAAAATCTTTGAAGACTGGGCGTATCCGGCTGGGTGTGATAGATCAAACGATCCAATGGATCGTAACCATAGTGGCAAAGGAGGTGCTGTTGCTGAGTAGACATCGGTGGCTCCGAGCGTCAAGGTCTGGGAGCCTGAGTATCGACCGGGTCACTCGAACCTGGAACTATCAGATCTGATAGGTTCAGCGGCTTTCGGTTCAACCTCTACTGACGGCGAACAGCCATCAAGTCAATTTCTGTGAAGTTTTTTATATACTTAGCTCGCAAAATCTGCACCCTATGAACGTCATGATAGCTACTGCGTATGAGCATTGCATATCTCCTTGTGTAAGCTATCGTCGCATCAAAGTGAGCCACATCTAAAATCACTTTACCCGCCGGATTTTTCCATCCGTGCCATATCTTTGGATCTGGGTACAGTTCAAACCCATACCCTTCTCGCGCCAGATTGTAAGCAGCCACACTTCCATCAAAGTTTTTTGGAGGAGTGCTAACGTTATATTGATCGATATCTAGTCCTAGAGCTTCATTTTTTTTAATCGTTTTTGCAGTCGCTGTGAGATTTCTCCTATAAGCTATTTTTTGTGCATATTTATCTTCTTTACTTATTCTTTTCATTCCATCCACGGCATTCGCAGTAACGGGTGTAGATTCGCTTACCGCAACATTTTTAGAAATTGCTTTTGATTTACTGGAAATCCCCACTACCGAACGCTTTGGCACAACGTTTCTCAAGACAGGGACTCGACCTCGCCCGGTCTCATCACCCCAGTTTGTCGGATCCCCTTCGCAATAGGCATACGCATTTAAACCACCGTCGCCAAACGGACTCCAGCTATCCGGGCTGTTGAATCTCATCAACACCGGGTTGTACTGCCGATATCCATTACCCAAATGATAATGCCCGGTCACGGGGTCTGGTCGTTCACCATTAAAGCCCAACAAACAGCTCAAACCACTTTCGCCATGGCGATGACCGTAGGGTGAATAAGCGATGGTCTGTGGCGCAGTACCTCCATCTAGGGCATTCAGTACCGAGCGTTGCTGATCGGTTGCCAGCAGCGCGTTGGCGTGTTTATCAGCCTCACTTCGTTGCTGCGCCAACAGGCGGTCGTCATGCTGGAACATCGAATGCTGTATCGCCCCCTGGATCTCGGTGGACAACCGGCTTTTGCAGTAAAGCCGTTGAAGACTGGGCGTATCAGGCTGGGTGTGATTGATCAAACGATCCAATGGATCGTAGCCATAGTGGCAAAGGAGGTGCTGTTGCTGAGTAGACATCGGTGGCTCCGAGCGTCAAGGTCTGGGAGCTTGAGTATCGACCGGGTCACTAGAACCGGTAACTATCAGATCTGTTAGTACAA
>NZ_JAPJIV010000060.1 GCF_026241895.1 Pseudomonas sp. RIT-562
CAGAAACGTAATGATCGTTGTCGACGTATTGATGATGAGCTGCCAGGTGTCGTTGTAATGAAAGTACGGCCCCGTCAGTCCCCAGACGATAATTAACGCCACAGCCACGAGAAAGGTTTTTGAGCTGCCAGCCCGATTGGACAATGCTTGGCAGAAAACTGAAAATTTCATGATTGCAACTCTTGATTTCGGTCTCTGGTAGACCACATCGGCAACTGAAATACTTTCTTACAATTTAACCCGTTCGTCGGATCAAGAGCCCGCGCATTTTCCCATGACTTAAACATCCTTTGTATGAACTCTCTGCAAACGCCTCCGTCTTCCAGAGGGCTCAGGCAATCAATTGCAAAATTCTATGCGGCATCTGTCCCAACACTAGAGCTTTAGAACGAGCCCTCCCTTGGGCAGCGGCCGCGACCTAACAAATACCGGAGAGATGGTCATGCACTTGGGCGAGATTCTTTTGCCACGCAAAGCCAATGCAGGCACTCCTTTACCTTCCA
>NZ_JAPJIV010000061.1 GCF_026241895.1 Pseudomonas sp. RIT-562
CCCAAGAGTGTGGGGGTGGATGATGCGCAGGTCTGAGTTCGTTAAACGCTGCACATCGCAGGCAATGAGAGCCATGCGCCCGTCGCGTTTACTCCCCGGCGTTTTGTTCATTTTAGTTTCGACATTTTACGTGCACGGCGTGCACGCCAGCACCATCGAGGCCATCAACCACACACACTGGGCCATCAACCATTTCAGCGTGGATGGTCGCTCAGGCCTGGACGTCATTGGTCCAAATCAAAGAGGTGGCGGAGGGTGTTGCTACATTGCACCCCAGAGCTGGCAGCCTGGGATGACGGTTCTAGTCGGTTGGGAAACTGGGGTCGCTTATCCCGATGGTTTCCCAGGCTTTGCTGATCGCCCCAGGTATTTGGCCTGGAGGGATGAAATGCGCTCATATAAACGCCAACACAGGCAATCAGTACCTGTCCCCGACTACACCGGCCAAAAAGTCTGCGGCATCACCGTGCACTTCCTGCCCTGCGACG
>NZ_JAPJIV010000062.1 GCF_026241895.1 Pseudomonas sp. RIT-562
AGCTTGAAGGTCAGCTCAGGGTGGTTGTTGATCGGCAGACCGGTGCTGGTGGTCAGGGTCACGGTGTAGGTGACTTGGCCGCCTTCAGCCACGGTAGTTTTGTCCGCCGTCAGGGTCGCGAAGACTTCACTGGTGGTGTCGCCGATGGTCACCGAAGCTGGGCCACCGATGGTTGGGTTCTCCAGCGCTGCGCCATTGGAGGTGGCACCGGTGATGCTCAGGGATACGGTGCCGCCGTCTTTGTAGACGTCGTCGCCTTGCGGGGCGAGGGTGTGGACTTTTTCAGTCTGACCAGCAGCGAAGACCAGAGTCGAACCGTCGCTCAGCTTGACGGTAACCGGATGATCTTGAGCCTTGTCGAGCTTGATGGTGAATGCTGCGCCCTGGTTTTCCAGGACCGGGCCGTTGCCGGTAATGGTGATGCCAACGGCATCGCCTTGACCAGTTGGCTCATCAGTAACGGTAGTTTCCAGCGAGTTC
>NZ_JAPJIV010000063.1 GCF_026241895.1 Pseudomonas sp. RIT-562
TCGCCAATTACGAGCGCAACCTCAGGATCGTCCGACCGCGTTTGTAGGACCGCCGCTGATATGACGACGGCCACTACCAAGGTGAACAGGGATCGACGCCAGCCGATCCATCGAATCGGAGTCATCTCAGTCCTCCGCAGTCAGAGAAATTCCTTAAGGCTGAATCGAACATATGACCTGGGATATGGAGGAGAACTGTATGTGCGTCGGGCTGAAGACTCATGGCACCCCCCACGACTTAGCGACTTCCAGCGTCATGAGATAGCGCTCCTCAGTGGGGCGCTTTTTGTCCTTGAATCGATTGACCACCAGCATGATCTGGTACTTGTCGCCCGCTCGCCAATACGCCACTCCACCCTTGTTTACATCGCGCAATTGAGCGCGCCATTGCGGGGTGTCGGCGAAGGATGGGGACCTATCGACACCTACGGGAATCCAGCCACCCCGGCGCCATTGAGCTTGGAG
>NZ_JAPJIV010000064.1 GCF_026241895.1 Pseudomonas sp. RIT-562
ATGCTCAGGGATACGGTGCCGCCGTCTTTGTAGACGTCATCACCTTGCGGAGCCAGGGTGTGGACTTTCTCGGTCTGGCCGGCGGCGAAGACCAGGGTCGAACCGTCGCTCAGCTTGACGGTAACCGGATGATCTTGAGCCTTGTCGAGCTTGATGGTGAACGCTGCGCCCTGGTTTTCCAGGACTGGGCCGTTACCAGTGATGGTGATGCCGACCGCGTCGCCTTGGTTGTCGGTTGGCGTACCCGAACCTGGCTCATCAGTGACCTTGGTTTCCACGGCATTCTGACCCAAGGTCAGTTTTTCGTAGGTGCCGGCACCTTCGACCGTTTCCAGCTTGTTGACGATGGTCGGCTGACCACCAATCGCGATGTCATCGGCAGCGGTGATGGTCGCCTGGCCGGTGACGCTGTTAGCCGGGACTTTGATCAACGTACCGTCGGTGAGCTTGAAAGTCAGCTC
>NZ_JAPJIV010000065.1 GCF_026241895.1 Pseudomonas sp. RIT-562
ATACCGTGTCCCTGAGCATCACCGGTGCCACCTCGAACGGCGCAGCGCTGGAGAACCCAACCATTGGCGGCCCAGCGTCGGTGACCATCGGCGACACCACCAGTGAAGTCTTCGCGACCCTGACCGCAGACAAAACCACTGTGGCAGAAGGCGGCCAAGTCACCTACACCGTGACCCTGACCACCAGCACCGGTCTGCCACTGACCAACCATCCGGAGCTGACTTTCAAGCTCACCGACGGTACGTTGATCAAAGTCCCGGCGAACAGCGTCACTGGCCAAGCGACCATCACCGCTGCGGACGACATCGCAGCGGGCGGCCAACCGACCATCGTTAACAAGCTGGAAACGGTCGAAGGTGCAGGCACCTACGAGAAACTGACCCTGGGTCAAAACGCAGTGCAAACTGCTGTGACCGACGAACCTACCGGTCAAGGCGATGCCGTCGGT
>NZ_JAPJIV010000066.1 GCF_026241895.1 Pseudomonas sp. RIT-562
CGGGCAAATGAGGCTGCTTGAGCTCAAATTAATGTGTGCGGCGTTCGCCATCGAACAGGTGATCAATCTTGTAGATACGCATTGTTGATCCTCCGTAGGCACCACTTACAATCTTGACCTAATGGTCAATTTTTAGTTCGACTGCATATACCAAAATTGGCTATTGAGAGGTTCATCCGCCTTGGTACACGGCCTTCTATCGCAAGGAGCCGTCAGCCCTTGGCGTTGAACTCTTCTGTCATGGCTACCGTCTAGCACATAGAAGCGGATAGAAATTAAGCTTTGAATCCCTGGCGTTATAGGAAATATCCATGACCGACCGCGCACGTTTGAATTACTTAAACGACACCCTCTTCGGCCCCATCGCTAAAACTATTGAATGCGACGTACTCATCACGCCCATCACGCCAGGTGCCTTTCAGGTACAGGTTATGTCGCCGG
>NZ_JAPJIV010000067.1 GCF_026241895.1 Pseudomonas sp. RIT-562
TGTTTCGATATGGTCGAGGAGCTCAGGTAGGAACCGATGCACGTGAGTCTGACCCATTTTGAAAGTCAGCCCCTTGTCAAATGCGTCTCCAAACAGGAAGCCATGGATGAACCCTGAATAAACGCCAGGAACACTCACGATGCCGCCGCGTCGAACGGCGGCGATGCACTGACGTAAAGCCTTGCCGCTGCTGCCCTCAAGCTTGAGTGTTGCGAGAACGGTTTCCGTCGTACTACCTTTTGCTTCAAACCCCACCGCATCCACGACGCCATCAACACCCCGCATTCCTTTGGTTTGTCGAATGATCGTATCTGCGGGATCGTCGTCTTCATCGAAGTTGATCGGAATTACACCGTATGTTTTCTGCGCGTATGCCAAGCGGTAAGGATGGTGATCGACCATGAAAATTTGGTCGGCACCGAGCATCCTTGCACAGGCCGC
>NZ_JAPJIV010000068.1 GCF_026241895.1 Pseudomonas sp. RIT-562
GACAGCATCGCCTTGGTTGTCAGTTGGGGTGCCCGAACCTGGCTCATCAGTGACTTTGGTTTCTACGGCATTCTGACCGAGGGTCAGTTTCTCGTAGGTGCCGGCACCTTCGACCGTTTCCAGCTTGTTAACGATGGTCGGCTGACCACCAATCGCGATGTCGTCCGCGGCGGTGATGGTCGCCTGGCCGGTAACGCTGTTCGCTGGAACAGTAATGGTGGTGCCATCGGTGAGCTTGAAGGTCAGCTCCGGATGGTTGGTCAATGGCAGACCGGTGCTGGTGGTCAGGGTCACGGTGTAAGTCACCGAACCGCCTTCAGCTACGGTGGTTTTATCCGCCGTCAGGGTCGCGAAGACTTCACTGGTGGTGTCGCCGATGGTGACCGACGCTGGGCCACCAATGGTTGGGTTCTCCAGCGCTGCGCCGTTCGAGGTC
>NZ_JAPJIV010000069.1 GCF_026241895.1 Pseudomonas sp. RIT-562
GTAGTAAGCCTCCCAGATCTCATCAATAGCTTTGTGTGCTTTTGCCAGACGCTCGGCGTCCATAAATGGCGGCTGCGTGGCGCGAGCTTGATCGAACGCAGGATGGCCAGGACTACCGGCCAGGACTTCTGATCCATCCTCTCCATACAGCGCCAAGTCTCTTCGCCCGGCAACACCGAAGAACACCATGCGTTCGCTCAAATAAGTGCCCCATGGTTCACGTCCCCGCGAGTAGAGAAACCAGGCCCGCGAGTCGTGGACCTGATCGTCGAACAGCGCACGCAATAAACCCTCGGGCTTGTTGGCGTTCAGGCTTTCATCCACCAGCCCGCGAGTCTCTTCATCTTTATGGTTGCCCCAGTCACTGGGCGGTGGGAACAACAGGCTGACCTTGGCTCGTCCCGCTGTTTTCATGCGCAAACGCTCAGCACGT
>NZ_JAPJIV010000007.1 GCF_026241895.1 Pseudomonas sp. RIT-562
TGAATGAACACGAACAGCGCAAGGTCGCCGAAGCAATCGCCCGGGTGGAGCGCGATACCGACGCCGAACTGGTCACCGTGCTTGCCGCTCGTGCTGACGACTATGCCTACATCCCGTTGCTGTGGGCCAGCCTGCTGGCGCTGGTCGTGCCGGGTGTCGTGCACTACCTGACCGGCTGGCTGACCATGCACAGCCTGTTGCTGGTGCAATGGGCCAGTTTCATCGTGTTGTGCCTGTTGTTTCGCATCCCGCGCGTCACCACTCACCTCGTCCCGCGGTCGGTGCGGCACTGGCGCGCCTCAAACCTGGCGCGCCGGCAGTTCCTCGAGCAAAACCTGCATCACACGGCAGGCAGCACCGGCATGCTGATTTTCGTCTGCGAAGCCGAGCGGTATGTGGAGATCCTGGTGGATGAAGGGATTTCCAGTCGCCTGGATGACAAGAATTGGGAGGCAATTGTCTCGGCCTTTACCCGGCAGGTGAAGCAGGGGCAGACATTGCAGGGGTTCGTGACCTGCGTCGAAGCCTGTGGCGAATTGCTCAAGGTGCACGTACCGGTGACCCACGCCAGGAACGAATTGCCCAATCGCCTGGTGGTATTGGGGTAGGTTTTAACCCCTTTGTTTGTATGTCGCAGCGCTACAAACGCTGCGCATTGTTCGAGTTTCGGCTTGTCTTCAACATCTCTCTCCAATAGCGAACGCCCCGTATCGGGTGTTCTGACCAGGAAGGAGTTCTTGTCATGTCAGCTCATCAACCGCTCACGCCTGTCTCGCAAGGGGCGCTCGGCACCGCCGCGCACCCGCCTGCCAAACTGACGGCCAAAGAGACACAAATCCTGCAATGGTGCTTCTACGGAAAGACTTCCTGGGAGATCGCCAAGATTCAGAATTGCTCGGTGTCCACGGTCAATTTTCACTTCACTAATATCCGCCGCAAATTTGCCGTGCATTCGCGCATGGCCGCTTTGTACAAGGCCATTGAAAGCGGCGTCATCATCGTTGCCAGGAGCAACCCTGGAGGCGCGCATGAGCATGGCTGATTCCACCTACAACAGCCTCGGCGGATTGCTGTTGGGACTGGGAATCGGCACGCTGCCCTTGATTGACGGCGAGGCGTTGTTCGGTGCGGCGCTCGGCGCCTGGCTGGTCACCACCACCCGCGTCAACTTCAAGGCGTGGCAGCGCCTTGGTTCTCTGCTGCTATCAGCCGGCGTCGGCTACCTGTTCACGCCTGTGGCGTTGCCGCTGGTTCCTTCGTTGACGGGTGGAGTTACGGCGTTTCTCTGCGCGCTGATCGTCATTCCTGTCAGCATCAAGCTCATGCAGTGGATCGATGGTGCCGGCATCGGCGAGATCATCCGACACCTGAGGGGGCGCGGCTGATGGGGAGTGTGTCGATGGTCCTGGTGTTCGCCACAGCCATTGCTCATTTGTTGAGCGCATTGTGGCTGGCGTGTCATCGGCGGGAGGAGGGGGGCAACTGGTGGCGCAACGGTCTGGTGAACAGTTTGTGCGGAGGCACGTTTTGCCTTGCCGGCATGGACATTCTCCTGACTGCAGCCTCGGTCAGCCCGTGGCACGCAGGACTCAGTATCCTCGCCTGTGTCCTGATTGCCCGCAGTCGCGGCAACATCATGCTGCTGTGGAGCGCCATGAAGTAGCGCCTCTGTTGTGCTTACCCGTGGTCCGATTGCTGCAATGCAGACAGGGTTGCGGACATTTGCTCCAGTTTGAGTTCAAGGTCTCGCAGGCGGCGCTTGTCTTCCAGCACGCTCTGCACAACCACTCGGTCCTCTTCCTTGAGCCGTCGCCACAAAGCCAGTACGGCATCTTCCTGCAGGGTTCGCTCTGGAGTGACGTCAACGCAATCGTCGGTTAATGGCCGCAACATTGGCCCTTCACCGAGCAGAAGCCAGTCCAGGGAAATGCCCTTGGTTTGGGCTAGTTCTACGCATATTGAGTATGGCGTGCTGTCTCGGCCTTTCCAACTGCTTAGGGTCTGAGGGCTGATCTTTAGCGCAGACGACAGGGCCGCGTCGGTGCGGGTGCCGGTGATCTGTTTCAGGCGCGCCAGAACGGCTTGGGATTTTTTGTTACGCAATTGGAGCCTCTGGCTTTTGACACATGCATTTCGAGTAATTAACGTATGCGTATTGAGTTGTTTTTATCTTGTGAGTAATCAGACTTCAACTATGAATCAGAAGAATACGATGTCGAAACTTCCTAATGGTATCAGGGTGATTTCCTACAAGCTTGGCTTGTACCCGCTGCGCGGCTGCGCGTCGCCCTTCCTTGCGTCTGGCAAACGTTTAACCCTTGACCACGGCAATGCGATCAATGCATCCGGCAGTATTGCTTTTGCTCAAGTTGATTACCACCAGCTGACTTCGGGGAGCCTCTCGTGAGTACCTATAAAATGGTCTGCCCGCATTGCCTGAGCCGAATGCGCATCCGTACCAGTGAGGGGCGGCATATTTTCCTGCGGGTCGCCTATTTGCAATGCACCTCGGAAGCCTGCGGATGGTCGGTTCGCGCGGAGTTCGAAATGACCCACGAACTGTCCCCCAGCGGAATGCCCAATCCGGCAGTGCGCCTGCCTTCTGCCGGGTCTGACTTGCGCAGTGCAGCCCGCCCCGTAGTAGCAGTCGAGCCGCCAGAGGAAATCGGCGAATGAGCATGGACGATGATTATTTCGAAATGAATAAGGATCTGCTGGACATTGCCGAGGCGTTTCTCGCTCGCCATGAAAGCCAGGCCTTGAAAGATGATCAGGTGCTTTTTTGTCGTGCCGTAAAACACCTGCAGGACCTGGACGTGCCCATGCACCAGGCGGAAAAACTGGTCAGTCATGCCTACGGAACACTCAAATCCTGCAACGATCGCCGCCGCCTGGACCTCGCTGCCAGCTCGGAAACCATCGCCGTGGTCACCGATCCGGCCAGTGGCCTGACATGGGCAGTGCCGGTAGGGCTGATCGTCAAATACGTCATCAATTCGCCGATCAATCGAAAAATGCGCCTGGTCGAACCCTGACACACGCGCCTGATCCCGGGTCCTGGCTGCGTTACCAGGACCTGTGGCAAATAACCCCGTGCCCAAAGTGACCATCCCCCTTAAAATACCGGCATTCCCTGTTTCGCTCCGCCCGAGGCCGTCTCTGCCATGTCCATTGTTGCCACCCCCGAAAGCCTTGCGCCGGATCACCACGCGCAGTTCATTGACCTGCTGCAGTCGAGCCTTGAACAGAATGCGTTCATCAAGCTGGTGCTGGCCAAGTACGTGGGTGACGAACCAGATCTGCAACGGCTGATCATCAAGCAGCTGACTGTGAAGGATCAGCCTTGCCTGTCCTTTGTTTACCGCTACAAGACTCGTGATATCACCAAGAACCTGGCGCTGGGGGAGGGCGTTGCCAGCATTGCCGCGTTGCTGCCAGGTTCGTTCAAGAATGCACACTTGCTGTCGTTGACTGATGAAGCCCAGCTCGAATACAGCAAAAAGGGCAAGAGTTCGCTGTTCAAGAGCAAGCCCCAGCAATTGCGCGAAGTGCCGTCCGCCGAACACAACCGCGAGAAAAACCGTTTCCTGGACCTGAGTCGACCGTTTCTGGCCGATCTCGGGGTCACCACTGCAAAGCACGAGCTCATCCCTGCGATGTCGCGCAAGTGGAAGCAGATCAACAAGTTCATCGAAGTGTTCAGCCACGCGCTGACGACCTCGCCACTGGCGGTGGACAAACCGATCAGGGTTGCCGATTTTGGCTCCGGCAAGGGCTACCTGACCTTTGCGATTCACGATTACCTGCGCAACACGCTCAAGGCCGAAGGCGAGGTCACGGGGGTCGAGTTGCGTGAAGACATGGTGACCCTGTGCAATGCTGCGGCGGCCAAGCTGGAGCATCCGGGGCTGGTGTTCAAGTGTGGTGATGTGCGCAGCGTGGCGCCGAGCGAACTGGACGTGATGATCGCGTTGCATGCCTGCGACATCGCCACCGATTATGCAATCCATACCGGCATCCGCTCCGGCGCATCGATCATCATGTGCTCGCCGTGCTGCCACAAACAGATCCGCTTGCAGATCCAGAGCCCTGCGCTGCTGAAGCCGATGCTGCAATATGGTTTGCACCTGGGGCAGCAGGCGGAAATGGTCACCGATAGCCTGCGTGCGCTGTTCCTCGAAGCCTGCGGTTATGAGACCAAGGTGTTCGAGTTCATTTCACTGGACCACACCAACAAGAACAAGATGATCCTCGCGGTCAAGCGTGCAGAGCCTGTGGATTCGGCGCAGTTGCTGCTGAAGATCCAGGAATTGAAGGCTTTTTATCAGGTCAGCGAGCATTGTCTGGAGACCTTGCTCCGGGCTGACGGGTATCTGAGCTAATCCCTGAAAGATCGTCCGATCCTTGGGCAGCTGGCGTCCACCCGTGGGAGCGGCCAGAGGCGGCGATCTTCTTGCGTAATACTTGGCTATTACCCACCCCCAAATATAAGGACTACCTTCAATACTCCCCAGTCCCACTCCAAGGATTCCCCCATGCCTGCCAAGAAAATCCTGCTGCTGGTCGGCGATTACGTCGAAGACTACGAAGTCATGGTGCCATTCCAGGCACTGCTGATGGTCGGCCACACGGTACACGCAGTGTGTCCAGACAAAACCGCCGGCCAGACCGTGCGCACGGCGATTCATGACTTCGAAGGCGACCAGACCTACAGTGAAAAACCCGGGCACCTGTTCGCCCTGAACTTCGATTTCGCCCAGGTCAGGGCACAAGACTACGACGCACTGGTCATTCCTGGCGGCCGTGCCCCGGAATATCTGCGCCTCAATGAACAGGTCCTGGAACTGGTGCGTGCGTTCGACCAGGCCGGCAAACCGATCGCTGCCGTGTGCCACGGTGCACAATTGCTGGCCGCCGCCGGTGTTCTTCAAGGTCGCGAGTGCAGCGCGTACCCGGCCTGCGCTCCGGAAGTGCGCCTGGCCGGCGGTACGTTCATCGATATCCCGGTGACGCAAGGGCACGTTCAAGGCAACTTGGCCACGGCGCCTGCCTGGCCCGCGCACCCGAGTTGGTTGGCGGGATTCCTCGGGTTGCTCGGCACTAAAATCACGCTGTAACGAGGGAAGTTCCCATGTGCGAGCTTTACGTCAAAGCCGATCCGATTCTCTACGAGTCGCGCTCCCGCTCGTTGCGCATCTGCGGGGTGGTGACCACGCTGCGCCTGGAAAACCAGTTCTGGGACATCCTCGGCGAAATCGCCGAAGCCGATGGCATGACCACCAACCAGTTGATCACCAAGCTGTATGAAGAGGTGATGGACTATCGCGGCGAGGTGGTCAACTTTGCTTCGTTTCTACGGGTGAGTTGTACGCGGTATCTGAGTCAGCGTAGGGTGTCGGCGCCTGGGTTGTCGGTGGTGCGCGCGGTGGCGAAGTAGCGCAGACCGAGTCGCCGCCATCGCGGGCAAGCCTTGCTCCCACAGTAGTGGTGCGCAGTTCCAACTGTGGGAGCAAAGCTTGCCCGCGATGAGGTCTGCACAGGCGACAAAGATCCACTGCTGGTCTTTACTCTGAAGCGCGAAACCTTTCAATCGCCCAGGAGAACCAGCATGTCCGGATGGTACGAAGTGAGCAAGAGCAGCAGCGGTCAGTTCCGATTTGTCCTGAAGGCCGCCAATGCCGAAACCATTCTGACCAGCGAGCTGTACACCACCCGCGCCGCAGCCGACAAGGGCATTGCGGCGGTGCAGAGCAACAGCCCGCTGGACGAACGCTACGAAAGGAAAACCACCAAGGACGGTCATCCTTACTTCAACCTCAAGGCCGGCAATCATGAGGTCATTGGCAGCAGCGAAGCCTACGCCAATGCTTCTGCGCTGGAAAAAGGCATCGCCAGTGTCAAGGCGAACGGGCCGACTACGGTGATCAAGGACAAGACTTTGCTGGTGCTCTGATCAACTCCAACACAACCCCGCCCCATTGTAGGAGTGAGCCTGCTCCGGGCGGCGTTCCGACGATGAGGGACTGACAGTCACCGTTAATGGTGGATGTTATGCCCTTATCGTCGGAACGCCGCCCTGAGCAGGCTCACTCCTACTGCGGGGTGTTTGTTAGTTCAGCGCAGTACCTTCAGCAAATCCTGCAACTGGCTGACACCCGCATCACCCAGCGCAAACACCGGCAACCGCGGGTCACCCACTTCCAGCCCGGTCGCGCGTAATCCCGCCTTGATCGTCGCCGGCAAGCCGCCTTTGAGAATGAAGTCCAGCAGCGGCAACTGGCGATAGAACAGCTCGCGCGCCTTGCCCAGGTCGTTGGCCAAAACGGCCTCATATAAATCCAGGTTGAGCTGTGGAATAAGATTTGGCGCCGCCGTGCACCAGCCTTTGGCTCCCGCCGCAAAAGCTTCGAGTGCCAGCGGATTGCATCCGTTGTAGAACGGCACCTGCCCCTCGCCGAGCACTTGCAGGCGGTGCATGCGCTGGATATCGCCGGTGCTCTCCTTGACCATGGTCACGTTGTCCACGGAGTTGAAGATTCGCAGGATCAGCTCCACCGACATGTCAGTGCCGCTGGTGGC
Source organism: Pseudomonas sp. RIT-562 (assembly GCF_026241895.1). Lineage (GTDB taxonomy): Bacteria > Pseudomonadota > Gammaproteobacteria > Pseudomonadales > Pseudomonadaceae > Aquipseudomonas > Aquipseudomonas mandelii_F. The sequence goes on from NZ_JAPJIV010000007.1 coordinate 6,580, forward strand.
CGGATTGTTGTAGAGCATGATCGGCACGCCGACGCTTTCGCCGATAGCGCGATAGTGGGCAAGGATTTCCGCTTCGCTGAGCTTCCAGTAGGACGCCGGCAATACCATCACCACGTCAGCACCCTGGGCTTCGGCGAAGCGCGCACGTCGCACGGCCTTGGCGGTGGTCAGATCGGACACGCTGACGACGGTGGGCACGCGTCTGGCGACGTGCTTGATGCTGAATTCGCTGACTTGGTCCCACTCGGCGTCGCTCAGGTAAGCACCTTCGCCAGTGCTGCCCAGTGGGGCGATCGCGTGCACGCCTGAGTCAATCAGGCGATCGATGGAACGCCCCAGAGCGTCGAGGTCAACGCCTTCGCCATTGGCGGTAAAAGGAGTGATGGTGTAGCCGATGATGCCGTGAATGGTTGGGGTCGACATGTTGTGTCTCCGTAATGAGTTGAAGGCGGTCAGTTCAGGCAATCAGCGTGCTGGCGCAGGTTTTGCCGGGCGTAATAATTGAAAGCGGCGGCATGGCGTTTGGGTCTGGCGATCCAGTCGTGGGCTTCACGGCCCAGTTCCGGCAGGATCGGCTTGATGGTCCCGGCGCTCATCGCCAGCAACTGCAGCTTCGCCGCGCGTTCGATCAGTTGGGCGATGACACAGGCTTGCTCGATAGTCGTCCCGGTGGACAACTGACCATGATGGGAAAGCAGGATCGCCCGCTTGTCGCCCAAAGCACCGGCGATCAATTCACCCTCTTCGTTACCGACCGGCACGCCCGGCCAGCCTTCGAGAAATGCGCAGTCGTCGTAAAGCGGGCAGAGGTCCATGTGGGAGATCTGCAGCGGAACCTCCAGCATCGACAGCGCCGCGACGTGGGTCGGATGCGTGTGGATGATGCAGTTCACGTCGGGTCGGGCGCGATACACCCAGCTGTGGAAACGGTTGGCCGGGTTGGGCATGCCGTGGCCTTCCAGCACCTCAAGGTCTTCGTTGACCAGCAGCAGATTGCTCGCGGTGATTTCGTCGAAGCCAAGACCCAGCTGTTGAGTGTAGTAAGTGCCTGGGGTCGGGCCGCGCGAGGTGATTTGCCCGGCCAGACCTGAATCGTGACCGTTCTCGAACAGAATTCGGCAGGTGAGGGCCAGCTTTTGCCGGTCGGTCCACGTATTATCTGCCAGGGTATTTTGCATCTGGGTCAGCGCCTGCCTGACCAGTTGCTCCTTGGGTACTGCTAATGTCTTGGCCATGAGTGTGTCCTCGGTCGGTTCATTCAAATGACACTAAAGATGCTATATGACACTTTGTGTCATTGGCAAGGACAAATCGTTGCCTCCTTGATGGATTAACCGCTGCGCATGTCTATCCGATTGAAATTACTAAGAAAGAAACTTGGGGTGACCTTGGAGTCGCTGGCGGAGAAATCCGGCATGACCAAGAGTTACCTGTCGAAAGTCGAACGCGGGTTGAATACGCCGTCGATTGCCGCTGCGCTGAAATTGGCCAAGGCGCTGAACGTGAAGGTCGAGGAGCTGTTCTCGGAGGACAATGTCAGCCTCGACAGCTACAGCCTGGTGCGCTGCAACGAGCGCCAATCCCTGGCTGCCAACGACCAGAGTCCGGGTTACGCGGTGCTGGCCCATCAAGTCAGCGAGCGCAACCTGCTGCCGTTCATCATCTATCCGCCGACGGAGTTCGTGGACAAAGCGTTCAAGGAGCACACGGGGGAAGAGTTTCTATTTGTCCATGAAGGCCGGGTGGAAGTGGATTTCATGAATGAGCGAGTGCTGCTCGAGCGCGGCGATGCGCTGCACTTCAACTCGCAGAAACCGCACCGGATCCGCTCGGTTGGCGAGGTTCAGGCGCAGTTGCTGGTGGTGGTGCATAGCGCGGACGAGTGAGGCAGCCATGCTGACGCCGTCGCGAGCAGGCTCACTCCCACATGGGAATGCATTCCTTGCTCGAGATAGCGTCAGTCGAGTCGTCGCTAAACCTCGACCGGCACTGTCAGCTTCGAACTACCCAACGCATGAGTCTTCGAATCAAAAAACCGCAACTGCGATCCAGTCCCCTCGAACACTTTTGCGTAGTGGCGCTTCTGATGCTGGATGAACGCCTTGCTGCGCGGATAGATAGAGATCGCCACCACCTTCGGTCGGGCCTGGCGCAGCGCCTGGATGATGTGCGCGTCCTGCTCGCCCAAGGCATGGCCAAATATGCACAAACCCTCGCCGTGCCCCAGTAGCTGGTCATAGCAGAACGACAGGTAATCCGAACTGCGGATGGTCCTGAGCTTGTCCTGGGACTGCCCCTCGTTGACGAACAGCGGCACATCATCAAGGGTCTTGATGGTGTTGTTGATGGCAAAACTGCCCAGCAACGTGCCCTCGGTCGTCATCAACTTGCGCGCGGTTCCGTCCTGGTTGCGCACCAGGTGCAGGCCGCCGTGCAGGTACAGCAAACGGGTTTTGTCCGCCGCCGTGGCGCTCAGGTCAAAGCGCGGCTCGGCGCCCTGGAACAGGTCGCTGATCGATTCGGGTTGGTGCTGGATCGCCCAGTGGTTGAGCAGATCGTAGTTAGTGGTGAACACCGTCCGATAGCGGCCGAGCTCCTCACTGATCGCCGCCAGTGTCGCCGGCACGACCAGGCGCCAGGGAATGTGCACCGCATGCACGGTGTTGATCAGCGCTTCCTTGATCGCGTAATAACGATTGCGCGGAGCAGCGGAGCTGACCGCCAGGGCCTTGTTTACCCGGCTGGTGGTTTTCAGCGCGCTGAGTACCTGTTCGAAACTGCGGGTCTGCAGCGCCTCGAAAACGCTCAGCTCGGATTGGCTCAAGGGTTTTTCTTCGACGGTGCGGGCATTTTCAAACAGCGAGTCGTAGCCGAAATCGTCCCACACGGCGCGACTGGCGCCATTGCCTACCAGCAGGCCATCCAGCGTAGTGGCGGCGCGCAAGGCATTCCAGTCTTCAAGTTGGGCATCAACATCCTGGAAATCGGTCATTGCGGTGAAAGTCTCGAAGCGAAAGGTCGGATGGGCGGCGACTTTATCATGCTCCGACGTTGAGCTAGATCAAGTTAACGCATCGCCGATGGGTCGATCCTGTGGGTATCCGCTGGATCGGCATCGCCGGTTCGGCCCCTGTCAGGAGATTTGCTCATGAGCAGCACATTTTTTATCCCCGCGGTGAACATCATGGGCATTGGCTGCCTCGACGAAGCCATGGTCGCGATCGGCAAGTACGGGTTTCGCAAGGCGCTGATCGTCACCGATACCGGGTTGGCCAAGGCGGGCGTCGCCGGCATGATCGCCGGGAAGCTGGCGCAGCTGGACATCGAGTCGGTGATTTTCGACGGAGCCAAACCGAACCCGAGCATTGCCAACGTCGAGCTTGGCCTGGGCCTGCTCAAGGAAAGCCAGTGCGATTTTGTGGTGTCACTGGGTGGCGGCTCGCCCCACGACTGCGCCAAGGGCATCGCCCTGTGCGCCACCAACGGCGGGCAGATTCGCGACTACGAAGGCGTTGATCAATCCAGCCAGCCGCAACTGCCGCTGATCGCCATCAACACCACCGCCGGCACCGCCAGCGAGATGACCCGTTTCTGCATCATCACCGATGAATCGCGGCACGTGAAAATGGCCATCGTCGACCGCAACGTTACACCGCTGCTGTCAGTCAACGATCCCGCACTGATGGTCGCGATGCCCAAGAGCCTGACCGCCGCCACCGGCATGGACGCGCTGACGCACGCCATCGAAGCCTACGTGTCGACCGCCGCCAACCCGATCACCGATGCCTGCGCGCTGAAAGCCGTCACCCTGATCAGCAACAACCTGCGTCTGGCCGTGCGCGACGGCAACGATCTGGCTGCCCGGGAAAACATGGCTTACGCGCAGTTCCTCGCGGGCATGGCGTTCAACAATGCGTCCCTGGGATTCGTCCACGCGATGGCGCACCAGTTGGGTGGCTTTTACGACTTGCCCCATGGCGTGTGCAACGCCGTACTGCTGCCCCACGTGCAGAGCTTCAACGCGTTGGTCTGCGCCGGCCGCCTTACCGACGTGGCCCACGCCATGGGCGCCGACATCCGTGGCTTCAGCCCGGAAGAGGGCGCCCAGGCCGCCATCACCGCGATTCGTGCCCTGGCCCATGACGTCGAGATCCCCGCCGGCCTGCGCGACCTGGGTGCCAAACTCAGCGACATCCCGATCCTGGCCACCAATGCCTTGAAAGATGCCTGCGGCCTGACCAACCCAAGAGCGGCGGACCAGCGCCAGATCGAAGAGATATTCCGCAGCGCCTTTTAAGCTGCCTTGCGCCCGGGTGCGAGGAATACGCAGAGCATCGCACCCATGGCCAACAAGGTGCATAACAGCGATAAAGGCCATGCGTGCGGGCTCGCGATCAGGCTGGCGATGCCGCCAATGGCAGCCGCCATCAGCTGATGAATGAAGCCGCTCAACGCCATCGCGTAAGCACCGCCGACCGGCGAGCCGTCGTTGGCCAGCGCCAGACTGATTGGGTAGTTCAACGACTGACCAAACACGGCAACGCAGTAAGGTATCCAGAACAGCAGCGCGATTGAACTGCCGGCGATGCTGCCCAGCAACATCACCGCGCTACCTGCCAGTGCCAGCCCTACGCCAACGGTCATCAGTCGCCGCTGACCCGTACGCAACACCAGAGTATTGACGGCCAATGCGCCGAGGAAATACGCCGCACTGATCGGCCACCCCAACAGCCCATATTCAACGGCTGACCAGTTGAACGGTCCCTGGAGAATCAGCGGGGCGCCAGTGTTGAACGCAATGATGACCCCATAACCGAGCCCACCGGCGAGAGCCGGGAGCAGGAAGGCTCGATGTCGCAGAATTTGCCAGTAGCTCGGCCAGGCGGACGCGCGAATGTTGTCCTCGGCGCGTGCAGGGAACGCGACTTGCGCCACGACCAGCGCCTGTACCAGGCTGACAGAACCCAGCACGTAGAAAATTGCCGACCAGCCTGCCGCTGCCTGGATCACCGACCCCAGGTACTGCCCGATACCCAACGCCACCACGAAGGAGATCGACAGCCAGGACAACGCCTTGGCCAGCAAGTCACCCTTGAAGCTGTCACGAATCAACACCCGGGCCATGACCGAAATGCCGCTGGCGCCAATGCCCTGTACCAGGCGCAAAAGCAGAAAGGATTCGAGTGTCTGGCTCAGGGGCAATGCAAGGTTGCCCAACCCGTAAATTCCCAGCGCCGCCAGCAGCACCGGCTTGCGACCAAAGCGCTGACCCAGGCTGCCCCAGAACAACATTGGCAGCGCCATACCGATCAGGTACACCGCCAATCCCCAGGACACCTGCGACACCTGCGCAGACAGAGCCCCGGCAATCTCCGGCAACGCGGGCAGGTAAATGCTCATGCCCAACTGCGCGAGGAACACCGTGGTACAGGTGACGAGAAGGGTGGTGCTGCTTTTCATCTAGCGTCCTTGTATTCAATGGCCCGCATTAACAATGTATTCGCTTAGCAACATGGTCACGAGATCACAAAAGCTGTGGACTAGTGCAGGTTCCATGTCGGCTCGCAAGGTGATTCTGACGGCTGCACAGCCTTGTGCGACCACCGGAAAAAATACCGCTGACGTAAAAAAACCGCGATCGGCCAGATCAATGGTAATTTTGTTCGCGAGAGATGCCTCACCGCAGTGGATCAGCCGAATTGCCATGCTACTGCCATGTTGTTCGGTTCGAATCATGCTATCGAAAAGTTGGATGTTGATTTGGAGTTTTTGTTGTAAGAAAGCTAATTCTGGAGTTTTGTGTAGTTTGATCGACGCTCGCCCTGCGCCTATAGCTGCACTATTCAGGCTTTGTGACCAGTTGCTCGGCCCGCCATAGCGTTGAATCAGCTTTTTGTGACGTTGATTTCCCAGCATCACAAGCCCCCCGCTTGCACCAAATGATTTTGCGAGTGACGCGACAATGATGCAGTTATCTTCAAGTGAATTTATCTGAGGGCGTACGAGCCCAGCGCCTGACTTGCCGATGGCAGTAAGCGCGTGGGAGTCGTCGAGATAAAGAAATAAACCATAGCGATCCCTTAAATATACAAGACCAGCCAAGTCTGCGACTCCGCCCATACTGTAGGCACCGTCAGCGATATATGCTACTGAGCTGTTCTTTCGGCACTGCAGCTCCAAAAAATCCATGTCGTTATGGGGGGATGTAATAACTACCGTTTCGTCAGCGCACGCTGCTTTTAAATGATTCATCGAGTAGTGTGCTGACCGGTCAAACACCATCGCCGGGGGACGGTTTCCGGTAAAAACTCCGCTTGCCAACAATGGCAAAATCCCAGCGCTTGCCGCACTGCATGATAAGGCGCTAAGGCATGTTGCGTCGAGTAACTCAGATAGTTCGAGTTCATATTGTTCCAGTATTCCAAGTTTGCAGCGGTTTTTTGAGTTTGCGACTCTCAAAGTTCCAATTTCTTTCAGAGTATCCATGGCGCCTTTGATAATTTCAGGATGATGGTCCAAGCCTAAGTACGATGTTGTGCAGAAGTGATGAAGAACACGACCGTGTTGGTCTACCAACTGATTGATACCCTTGATGTCGACATTTAAATCAGCGATTTTTCCCGCTTCGGCAGTCTCCCAATCGTGATCAGCTATCGAGATAAGTTTGCGGTAGTTGGTATAAGTGTTTGCAGTTTGTGGGGTCGTATCCATTTTTCTATTCATACCTGTGCAATTGGCCGTTGTCGATCGCCTTGAACTGTACAGGGGACGTAATCTGCCTAAAATAGGCCGATTCCGATAAAATTGAGTGTTACAAGAGTTTTGGTTGTAGGACGATTCCCATTGATGTTGAGGGTTACACCGGTGGACCTACTAGGCGCTGTCCGACCCCCATCTAAGATATTGTCCCCCCGTCACATGTTAAAGCGAGATAGCTTACAGTGAGCCCAAACTGTGATGCTGGGATCCTAAATAAACGCGGCGTCTGAAGTCCTTTGTCCAAACGCCGCCCAGAGCAAGCTCGGCTCATAATGAAGAAAGCATCTGCGGCGGCCGCAAATGCCCCTCAATCCACCGTCACCAACGCTTTCGCCGGCATACTGCTGAACTGAATCAACACCACCCCGGCAATCAGCAACACGGCCCCCAACACCCGCGGCAGTGTCATGTGCCGCTCCACCAAACCGAACCAGCCGAAGTGATCCAGCACCAGCGAAGCCACCACCTGACCTGCCAATGCCAAGGCAATAAACCCCGAGGCGCCTAGCTTGGGCAGCAGCATCAGTGCCAATGAAATAAAACACACCCCAAACGCTCCACCGGCCCACATCCACAGCGGCGCCCTGGCGATGAAGGCCAGCGACGGCAGGGGCAAGCGCAGCGCCAGGATAATTGGCAGCAACACCAGCACACTCACCAGCAAGGAGGCCAGGGTCGCCCATAACGGATGCCCCAAGCCGCGGGTGAGGTTGGCGTTGATCGCACTCTGGAAAGGCACCACCGCCCCGGCTATCACGGCCAGCAGCAACAGGCCGGCCCAATGCAACGTACTCATGAACATTCTCCAACAGGTTTTGCTGGACTCTAGAGTATTCGTCGCGCAGATTTAAATTCTGAATTCCTATCTAGAACATGCACCAGATGAATGATCTAAGGCGCGTCGATTTAAATTTGCTGGTGATCCTCGACGCCCTGCTCAGCGAGCAGCACGTCACCCGCGCCGCCGAGCGCTTGCACCTGAGCCAACCGGCGGTCAGTCATGCCCTGGCGCGCCTGCGCGACTTGCTCGGTGACCCCTTGCTGGTGCGTGCCGGTTCCGGTCTGGTGGCCACGCCGCGGGCCCTTGAACTGATCGGGCCGCTGGCCGAAGCCCTGGCCCAGGTGCAAGCGCTGCTAGCGCCCAATGCCTTTGACCCGGGCACCGCTCAGCGCACCTTTCGCCTGGCGATGTCGGACTACGGGGCGGCAATTGTCTTGCCTGAGCTTGTGCGCACGTTGCGTCGGGAAGCGCCAGGCATCGATTTGCAAATCAGCCACGGCAGCCGCGAAGGCATGCTCGACGCCGTGCTCAATGGCGACATCGATTTGGCGGCGGGGGTGTTTCCAGAGCTGCCGAACGAACTGCGTAGCACGTCGTTGTTCGAAGAGCGCTACGTCTGTCTCGTCGACCGCGCGAGCCTTGGCGCCGATGGCGTCCTCGACCTGCCGACCTACTTGGCCCGCCCGCATGTCCTACTGGAAATGCGCGGCAGCGGCACCCCGGAGATCGAACGGGCACTGACCGCGTTGCGCGAGCGCCGCCGAGTCGCGGTCAGCCTGCCGCACTGGAGCGTGGCGCCGGAATTCATCAGGGGCACAGACCTGATCCTCACGGTTGCCTCTCGTGCGGTCCGCGACATCGACGAGCGGACGCTGACGGTCGTCCCGCCGCCGTTTCATATTCCGTCGTTCACATTTGTGTTGGCGTGGCACAAGCGGCGGGGCGGGGATCAGGCGTTGAACTGGTTGAACGGGCGGATTGGGGAGGGGATAGTGCGCAGGACCTGAGCGCGATTCACTCATGAGGAGAACAATGTGCTAACCGGCCTCAACCACCTGACCTTAGCCGTGACGGACCTGGACCGCAGCCTGGTGTTCTATCGTGATCTGCTGCATTTTCAGGTCGATGCGACTTGGGAGTGCGGTGCCTACCTCTCCCTGCCAGGCCTGTGGTTGTGTCTCTCGCTAGATCCGCTACGCACAACCGAACCTGCCGCTGACTACACCCATTACGCCTTCACGATCAGCGAAGCAGACTTCCCGTGTTTCGTTGAGCACCTCCGGGCCGCAAACGTAGGGGAGTGGCGCGATAACAGCAGTGAAGGCGCATCGTTTTATTTCCTCGATCCTGACGGTCACAAGCTCGAAGCTCATGTTGGCGATCTGGCCTCAAGGTTGGCAGCCTGTCGCCAGCGACCGTATGCGGGCATGCAGTTTCGCGAAGACGCCTTCAGCGATTCTTCCGCCGGGTGACAGGGTTTTGATTGAAGCGCAGCGCCACCGTTCGTCGCACCGGCCCCAGCTTTACTAAACCTTTCAAGCTCTTGAATTTCCTATGGGATGCGGACTGCTGTCTACCGCAGTCATCACCCAGAGGCGCGAACCCATGCTCGCGCTGGAATTCTTCAAGAGGAGGGCGCGACCATGAGCCGGATGGCCACCCGTTTACGCCACATCAGTTTTGCCACGTTACTGGGGCTGTTTGCCACCCAAGCCTTCGCCCAGTCGCCAGCCGAATTCATCAACGATGCGTCCGCCAAAGGCATGGCCGATATCGAAGCCAGCCGCCTGGCGCACCAGAAAACCGAATCCAAGGAGGTCAAGGATTACACCATCGTGGTGATCAATGACCGCACCACCGCCAACCAGCATCTGGCCAAGATCGCCAAGCAGCTGGATTTGCCAGTGGCTCCGCGTGAAGAGGTGGTTGATAAGGCCAAGACCCTGATGCCTGAAGTGCAGGATGGTGCTTCGTTCGACCAGGCCTACGCGGCCAGTCAGGTGAAAACCACTGAAGAAGCCATCCAGCAATTGCAGCAACAGGCGCAGTCCACCGAGGTGCCGGAAATCAAGGCATTTGCCGAAGAAACCCTGCCTAAGCTGCAGAATCACCTGCAGATGGCCAGGGCCCTGCAAGCCAGTCGATAACGCACAGGCATAAAAAACGGCGCCCATCCGGCGCCGTTTTTTTTTGCTCAGCATTCGTTCCAATCCTGTTTGCGCTTGCTTGCCGTGGCCAGGCCCTCGAGGGCATGCACGTCTTTTTCGCCCATCGCCCTGTAATGTCTGCGCAAGGCCTCCAGTTGCTTGAGGTCGAGCGATTCGAGCCCCAGCATGGCGTTTTGCGCTTCCTTGTTGACCCGTAATAACTCGTCGATTTTCAGGTGCAGGATGTCGGTGTCACGGTTTTGCGTGTTCTGGATCAGGAACACCATGAGGAACGTGATGATGGTGGTGGACGTGTTGATGATCAGTTGCCAAGTGTCGTTGTAGCCGAAAATCGGACCGCTCAAGCCCCAGAGAAATATCAGGATCAAGGCGCCCATGAATGTCTTGGGACTGCCGGCCCACAGGGCGAGCTTCTGCGAGATCTTTGCAAATTTCATTGCCGTATTCCTTATTGGGATGCGCCTGAATTTGTGACAGCGCCGGTATGCGGAAAATTCTGCTTACATTTTGCCGGCGGTGAAAAAAGCTCGGCGTCGATGGCGGGAAAGTCGCAACCATTGCCCGCTCTGGAGGGTCACTAGTTAAATCCCCTGAAGTTGGAGAACCCCATGAACATCGTGCGCACCCTGTGTCTTTCCTGCTGCCTGTTCGCGCTGCAAGGCTGCTTTGATAATTCCGATAACGAAACCCAGGACAATACCGATGGCACCAAGTCTTCGGTGCAGATGCAGGACAAGGAGGCGGCGGACAAGTAGGTCCGTGCTATTTTTGCAGGTGCGCGATTGCCATGAATTGTCCGGGGCGCGTGCGCACCCATAGGAGAACGCAATGAGTTGGTCTGCCAGGCAATACGTTGCTTTTGAAGATGAGCGTACGCGTCCCGCCCGTGACTTGCTGGCCGCGATACCGCCAGCGCAAGTGCATGCGGCCATCGATATCGGTTGCGGTCCGGGCAACTCCACGGAGCTGCTGGTGGAGCGTTTTCCCAACGCTACGGTGCGCGGGCTGGACAGTTCCAGCGACATGATCGAAGCCGCGCGCAAGCGCTTGCCCCAGGTGCGGTTCGATGTCGCCGATATCGATCAATGGAGCGAGACCGGCCCGTTCGATGTGATCTTCGCCAACGCGGTGTTGCAGTGGTTGCCTGATCACGCTCCATTGCTGCCGGCACTGGTCGACAAGCTGGCGCCAGGCGGCACTCTGGCGGTGCAGATGCCCGACACCCTTAACCAGCCATCGCACCGCCTGATGCGCGAGGTTGCCGCTGCTGGGCCTTGGGCGAAAAAACTCGCCGGTGCGGCCGGGCTACGCACCGAGGTCGCCAGCGCCAGCGATTATTACTCCGTGCTGCGCCCGCATTGTTCGCGGGTCGACATCTGGCTGACCACTTATCATCATCCCCTGGCTGCGGGACCTTCGGGCGTTGTCGAGTGGTTCAAGGGCAGTGGCTTGCGACCGTTTCTCAAGCCGCTGAACGAGCGCGAGCAGGAAGCCTATTTGCAGGAGTATCTGGCGGGCGTCGAACAGGCTTATCCGGCGCTGGAGGATGGGTCGGTGCTGCTGCCGTTTCCGCGGTTGTTTATTGTCGCGACTCGGTAGCTCGCCAACTTTTCCGGATCTGAATCCAGTGGCGATCAAAACTGGAACCCACACCTTGTGGGATCACTTGTGGCAGTAATTGTGGGAGCAAAGCTTGCTCGCGATTTGTGCACTGACATCAGCATTGATGCCAGCTGACGGTATGCAATCGCGAGCAAGCTTTGCTCCTACAGTGTTGTAGTGAATTCAGGTTATTCGGCGCGCACGCTTCAACGCTCCACACCCACCAGCATCATCATCGGTCTCTCACGCTCTTCAGCCAGCGCCGGCAGAGCCGCGACATCGGCATCGCTCGGGCCCCATTCGTTAACGTGGCGGATAATGAAGCCCGCTGCGATCAATGTATTAAGCAAAGTGCCGACAGTTCGATGCTGCTTGATCACCCCATCCGCCAGCCAATTGGTCACCCGTTCGCCTTCGCGCTGATAACTGTCCACCGGCCAGCGCTTGCGACCTTCGCTGTCCGTCAGCCAGCCGGGGTTGCGCGGGGCCATGAAAATCGGGTGTTCAATCGAGAAAACAAAACGCGAACCCGGCTTCAGCGCTGCATGAATCGTCGCAAATAACCTCGGCAGATCCTTGATGTAGTGCAGCGCCAACGAGCTGTAAGCCAGCTCGAACTGCGCCGGCGGCAGATCGAGCTGTTCCAGGTCGGCGCGTTCGTATCGCACAGTGGCACCAGAGGTAGTCTGACGAGCCCGTTCGAGCATTTTTTCCGATACGTCGAGCCCCAGCACACTGGCCGCGCCTTGTTCACTGGCCCAGCGACTGAACCAGCCATACCCACAGCCCAGGTCCACTACCTTCAGGCCTTTCATGGGTGGCAGCATGGCTTTGAGGGCAGGCCACTCCGGGGCTGCATCAAGGCCACCGACCGACCGGCCCAACTGGCTGTAGGCGTGGAAGAATTCGAGATCGTCGTAGATGTTTTGGGTCATGTTCGAGGGGCTCTGTTGCGTTGGTTAGCACGGGCGGCTGTGAACTTGATCGAGGCGCACGTCGTAGAGAACTTACCTCCTCAGACAACACCTGCAAGCAAGCTTTCGTAGGGAATTTGGTCTACGCCTTGCCGTGATGCAACGTCGGACTTCCTGCAAGGCTATGCGCTATCGTTCGGATAATGAGGGTTCCGACTTCTATCGTCCAAACCCCGGACACAAAAAAACCGGCCATCAAGGCCGGTTTTTCTTTACCTGCATCCCCCGTCAAAAACCAACGTGAGAGCGAAATCTGAGTGGAGCGGGTGAAGGGAATCGAACCCTCGTTATCAGCTTGGGAAGCTGGAGTAATGCCATTATACGACACCCGCTCAGAGCGGCTGACTTTGTACCAGATGTGCGCGGGGAAATGAAGTTTTTCTTTAAGCCCAGCGCTTTAATACGGGCGAAACCGGGTAAAAAAAACCATGTGGCGGTCTATCGCGGGCAAGCCTTGCTCCTGCGGGGGAGGGGCTTGCTCGCGATGACTCTGTTTCAGATTGCCAGTGCATGGTGATCCTGGACGTAGTGGTAACGCGGTCGGCTCTCATGTTGCGCGGGTTTGAGGAAACCGAGCAGGGCATTGCGGCTGTCGCGGCAGGCGGCCTTGTGTTCCATGTCGAGGAAGTGGCCAGTCGCTTCCAGGGTGGTGAAGGTGCTGTGCTGTACGTGGTTGGCGAACAGTCGTGCGCCGTCGGTGGCGGTGTATTCGTCCCATTCGCCGTTCATGAACAGCACTGGTACCTTGATCTTCTCGGATGCCTTGAGGAAGCACTGGCGATCGCTGTTGAGCAGGTCGCTGATGTGGAAGTGCATCTGCCCGTACTCGTGTTCGGCCAGGCTGCTGACGTGCCGGTAGTTGAAGCGCTTGAACAGCGTTGGCAGGTGTTTGCCGATGGTGCTGTTGACCAGGTTGCCGACGCGGTCGCCATCGCGGCTGCCGAGGTAATCGATGCCGCGCTCGAGGTAGTCGAGCATGTGCGCATTGATCTCCGGGGAGAACGAGCTGATCACGGCTTTCTCGATGCGCCGTGGCTGTTGCGCCAGGGCCACCAGGGTGGCGGCGCCGCCCCAGGAGAACGACAGCACGTGTTCGGCGGCGAAGTGGTCGATCAACTCGAGGAGGATCTGCCCTTCGACTTCCTTGGTCAGCAGTTTCTCGTGCAGGTTGTGGGCCTTCGACTTGCCCGCGTAGGGCTGGTCGTAGCACACCACATTGAACTGCGGATGCAGATTTTTCACGGTTTGTGCAAACGACGCAGTCGTGGCCATCGAGCCGTTGACCAAGATAATGGTCTTCTCTGCGGCGTCTGCGCGATAGAACTCCGTGTAAACCCGATACTGACCTTGTATATCCAGCACAGCGATTTCTGGCCTCATGTCATAAGACTCCTGGCAAGCGGGTATGCGCGCAAATGAGATTGCACGAGCTTTGTGACAGGTAGGCATATGCCTGGAATTTTGCGAGGCCCATGTCGATCCGGTACGGCAGGTCGACGGGTATTATTATTGGCGGGCAGTCTGCCGGTCTGAGGCGGAACCTGAGGGTTCACTAACCGGCAAAAAGTTTCTTAGAAGTATGTTGTGACTCGTCAGTCACATTTCGGCTGACGACCTGATTCAAGCAGGGGCGAGGGCATCGCGCAAGTGCCATTCGTAAATTGTTCTACAACTTCTGCTCAGCGGTAGGCCGCTTAGATCATTTCGATCTCTTCAGCGCTGAGCGGGCGGTATTCCCCCGGTTTCAGCGATGCGTCGAGCACCAGCGGCCCCATGCTTTCGCGGTGCAGGCGCAGCACCTTGTTGTCGAAGTGGCCGAACATGCGCTTCACCTGGTGATAGCGGCCCTCGACGATGCTCAGGCGCGCAGACCTGGGCCCAAGGACGAGCAGATCGGCGGGCAGGGTGGTCAGGTCCTCGAACGCGAAGTACAGGCCCTCGGTGAATTTCTGCGCGTACTCAGGGCCGATTATCTGCTCGGTCTCGACGTAGTAGACCTTGGGCAGTTTGGTCTGGGGCTGGGTCAGCCGTCGCGACCAGCTGCCGTCGTTGGTGATCAGCAGCAGGCCGGTGGTGTTGAAATCCAGGCGTCCGGCGATGTGCAGGTCGTCCTTGTCCGGTTCGTGGAGCAGATTGAGGACGGTCGGATGCTCCGGATCGCGAGTGGCGCTGACGCAGCCAGGCGGTTTGTGCAGCATGTAGTGACGCACGGGTTTGCCCGCCTGCAGCACCTCGCCGTCGACTTCAACGCGGCTGAACTCACGGACTTCGGCATGCGGGTCGCTGACAACCTTGCCATCGATGCGCACGCGTTTTTCAACCAGCAACAGGCGCACCTGCTTACGGTTGAAGCGCGGCAGGTTGCTGAGGAAACGGTCTACACGCATGACGGCGGATCGGCAGGAAACGGTCGCGTATCTTACGTGATCGGCCGGGCGGCTGCTTGCAGTTGCGCCTCGACTCCGGCGCAGCGCGGGCAGAGGCAGGAGGCGTTACGCAGTTCAGTTGGCAAGGCTTCGAGGACGGCCGGGTCGATGCTGACGCCGAAGCACCAGCACGCTCGCGCGGCGGTGCGAGGGTCGGCCAGGGTGCAGGCGTTGGGCGCGCCGCAGGCCGGGCAGGTATCTGGTTTATTCATATGCGCAGTGAGGCTTTTCGATGCAGGTGCGGTTGCGGCCGGTTTGCTTGGCCCGATACATCGCATGATCCGCCCGGGACAGTAGCGTGTGCAAGGTGTCTTCGGGTTGCAGAGTGGTGAGGCCGATGCTCACGGTGAGTTTCAGCGAGTGACCGTTGTAGGCGTAGTCCTGCTGCTCGACGTGCTGGCGAATTTTTTCAGCGATCTTCTGGCCGGTTGCGCCATCGGTGTCCTTGAGCAAGACGATGAATTCTTCACCGCCCCAGCGGCAGACGATGTCGGAATGCCGCAGGCAGCTTTCCAGGTCCCGAGCGAAGCCGATCAGCACCTGGTCACCGGCAAGGTGGCCATAGGTGTCGTTCAATGCCTTGAAGTGATCCAGGTCCAGCAGCATCGCGGTCAATGGTTTCGGCTCGCGCTGGGCTTCGTGCATGGCTTGCGCGGCCAGCAGGTCGAAGCCGCGGCGGTTGGGCAGTTCGGTCAGGCTGTCGAGAGTGGCCTGGGCATGGATGCGGCTCTGGTAGCGCTTGATCACGCGGTTCAGCAGGGCCAGCACGATCAGGGTGACGAGCAGGCAGATCAGCAAATTGAGGTACAGCGAATGGCGAATTTCGCTCAGGGCACCGTCTTCGCGCTTGTCGACGAACAGGTACCAGTTGAGCTCCGGGATAAACCGCACGTTGAGAAAATGGCCCTGGCCCTGGACGGTGTATTCGTAGCTGCCGCTGTGGGGCTTGGGCAATTGGCTGACCAGGCTCTTCATGCTGTCGAGCTCGCCCAGGGTCTGCCCGATGTGCGCACCTTGCGGCCCGCCTTCGGCGCCGGTCAGTACCAGGCGGCCGAAGGTGTCGACGAAATACACGCTGCGCTGGTAGCGCTGCTGGTAGCGGTCGATCAGCTTGATCACTGCATCGACGGTCAGACCGACGCCTGCAGCGCCGATGAACCGGTTGTTGTAGTCATAGACTTTGTAGTTGATGAAGAACGTCAGGTTGTCCTTGTTGGCCAGGTCCGGATCGACGTTGATCTCGTAGGGCTCGGCCATGTCGCGCACGCGAAAGTACCAGGCATCCCGGGGCTCGGTGACCTTGATCTGCTTGAGCACACCCTTGGCGTGGCAGTAGGTGAGGCTGGCGTTGGAAACGAAAAACGCGGTGTAGGCGCCGTAATGCGTCATCACCTCGTTGAGGTAGCGGGTCATCTGCTCGGGGTTCTGCTCGCCGTTTACCACCCAGTCTCGCATGAAGGTGTCGCGGGACATCATTGAGGAAATCAGGATTGGCCGGACCAGGTCTTTCTGAATTTCCGAATAGACGGTGTCGGAGGTCAGCGGCAGCTCGGTGTTGACGATGCTGTCGCGGATCGACGCTCGCGAGGCGTAATAGCTGAGCAGCGACGTGGCCAGAAAGCCGGCGCCCAGCAGCGCAATCAGTGTGAGAACCAACGAACGTTGCGAATACAGCGGCGAGCGAAGCGGCATGACAATTCCGTTGGCAAGGATCCGATGCAAGGCATTCTAAAGGCACTGCGGGGAAATAACTGCATGATTTGTGGGGTGAATTGGCCGCGATGCGGATGGCGGTGTCATGTGCACTACCGCCATCTCGCGTTCACCCCGGCCTCTGTAGGAGTCTGGCTTGCCAGCGATTCGAAAGGTCACCCCCGATCTAACAGATACGCACGCCATCCACCCAAATGGCTGATGTCCACCGCACCCTCCAACCCATACCCTTCACAGATAAACCCACTCTCCCAACGACAATCTGCCAGCTGCACTTTACCCAAGCCCAGCGGCGCCGGAATTCCGGATAGGAACGAGCCCAGTTCGCTGCTCGGCAACTCCCAGACTTCCACCGCAATGGCCACGCCGCCTTTC
This sequence comes from Pseudomonas sp. RIT-562, assembly GCF_026241895.1. GTDB lineage: Bacteria > Pseudomonadota > Gammaproteobacteria > Pseudomonadales > Pseudomonadaceae > Aquipseudomonas > Aquipseudomonas mandelii_F. The sequence continues at coordinate 23,378 of NZ_JAPJIV010000007.1, forward strand.
TTCACCCGCACCATGCCCGGGCGAAACGGTGGGCCGCCGGCCAGTGCATACAGTTGGTAGTCCGGCGAACTGAAAGTCGTCTCGACCAGCGTCGCGCCCCGGCGCTTAAGCTGCCAGTTCAGTGCCAACCCGTCCAGATGCGCGCCGCACACCACCAGCCGGGCTCGATCGTTGCGCGCGATCGTGGTAGCAGGGCCTGCATCGGCCGGCTGCTGGAAAGCCTGTGCCACGCTCAGCAGGTATTGATCGGTAAACGCGCGGCCAAACAGCGTCACGCCCCATGGCAGGCCGTTGCCCATGAAGGCGCTGGGCACGGCGACTGCGGCGTAGTCGAGCAGGTTCATGAAGTTGGTGTAGTAACCCAATTCCGAGTTGCGCAGCACCGGTTCCGCTTCCAGTTCGGCCAGGGTCACCGGACGGCCGATGGATGGGGTAACGACGCAGTCGAGGTTTTCCAGGGCCTTGTCGCACAGGGCTTTCAAGGCTTGCAGGCGATACTGCGCGCGGAAGGTTTGCACTCCGTCGACCCCGGGCGCCTTGGCCAGCACTGCGCGGATTACCGGCAACACCGCTTCTGGATTGTGCTCCAGCAAGTCGCCGGCGACGCTGTAGCGCTCGGCCACCCACGGGCCTTCATACAGCAGGCGCGCCGCTTCGAGGAAGGGCGACAGGTCCAGCTCGACCGCCTCGCCGCCCAGTGCCTTGAGCCGCTCGATGGCATCGGCGAACAGCCGCGGGCCTTCCGCGCAGCCAAAGAACTCGAGGTCCTGGGTTCGCGGTACGCCGAAGCGAAACGGTCGCGGAGCACCGAACGCCGAGCCGTCGTTCCACTGGGGATTGCTGCGGCTGTAGGCGTCCCGTGGGTCCAGCTGCGCCGTCAGCGCCAGCAGCTGGCTGGCTTCCCGGGCGGTGGCGGTAAAGGTGGTGACGCAATCCAGAGTGCGACAGGCCGGGACTACGCCTGCGGTGGAGATCAAGCCTTTGCTGGCTTTCATCCCGACCAGATTGTTCAGCGCGGCGGGCACGCGGCCAGAACCCGCAGTGTCGGTGCCCAAGGCAAAACTCGCCACACCCAGGGCCACCGCCAGCGAAGATCCGGCGCTGGAGCCGCCCGATGGATATTCCGGCAGCACGCTGTTGGGGCACGCACCGTAAGGCGAACGACTGCCATTGAGTCCGGTGGCGAACTGATCGAGATTGGTCTTGCCCAGGGGAATCGCGCCCAGCGCCAGCAACTGCTCGACGATGGTCGCCGAGCACTGCGGCACATAGGCAAATGCCGGGCACGCCGCCGTGGTCGGAATGCCGGCCAGATCGATGTTGTCCTTGATCGCGAACGGCACGCCGTAGAGCGGCAGGCTGTCGATGTCGCGATCGTCGAGCGCGGCGAGGTAAGGCTCGAGCTCTTCGGCGCTGAGCAAATGGATGAACAGGTGGTAATCCGGGTTCAGCGCCGCAGCCTTGTCGCGCAGGGCGGGGAGCAGTTGGCGCGGGGTCAGGCTGCCGTCGCGGTAGGCACTGCGCAGGGCGTCGAGTTGCAGGTTGATAGTCATGCTGTCAGTCCTTTTGCAAAATAGATTCAGTCGAGTTCCAGTACCACCACGCGCTGTCCGGCGCGGACCGGCGAGCCCGGTTGCACGCGGACCTCGCGGACGATGCCGGGCATGGGCGCGAGCAGCGGAATTTCCATCTTCATCGACTCCAGAATCACCAGCACATCGCCGGCCTGAACCCGGTTGCCGGCCTCGACCTGCACCTGCCACAGGTTGCCGGCAATATGGCTGTCGACGCTCATTTCACCGCTGGCCAGCGCAGCGTCTTCGCTCACTTGCGGGGCCGGTTCATCACTGTCGAAATGCGCCTGGCCGCTGGCGATCCAGCGTTCGCGCTCGGCGTTGAACGCCCCTTGCTGTTGATTGCGAAATGCCGCGATGCTGCCGGCTTCTTTCGCGAGAAAGTCCTGGTAGTCGGCGAGGTTCAGCTGGCTGTGCTCGATGTTCAGCTCGAAGCGACCCAGGGGGAAATCCCGGCGTATGCGCAGCAGTTCGGCGGCGCTGACCGGGTAAAAGCGGATCTGGTCGAAGAAGCGCAGCAGCCATGGTTTGCCACCGAACGCGGCGACTTCGCGATAGCGGTTCCACATCTGCAAAGTACGACCGACGAACTGGTAACCGCCGGGGCCTTCCATGCCGTAGACGCACATGTAGGCACCGCCGATGCCCACCGAGTTTTCCGCGGTCCAGGTGCGCGCGGGATTGTATTTGGTGGTCACCAGGCGATGGCGCGGGTCGAGCGGGGTGGCGACGGGAGCACCCAGGTACACGTCGCCCAACCCCATCACCAGATAGCTGGCATCGAACACCGTGCGCTGCACTTCGTCTAGGTTGGGCAGGTCGTTGATACGACGAATGAACTCCAGGTTGCTCGGGCACCATGGTGCGTCCTTGCGCACGGTGGTCATGTATTTCTCGATAGCCAGCTGGCAGGCCGGATCGTCCCAGGACAATGGCAGATGGACGATGCGCGAGGGCACTTGCAGGTCCTTGGCGGCGCACACAGCGTCCCATTCCCCGGCGACGATGCCCAGCAGGTCGGCGAGAGGCAATTGCTCGGGTTGGTAGTGCACTTGCAGCGAGCGGATGCCCGGCGTCAGGTCGATCACGCCGTGCAGGTTTTTACCTTCCAGGGCTTGCATCAGGGCGTGGGCGCGGAAGCGCAGCACCAGGTCGAGCTCGGGGGCGCCGATTTCCAGGAGCAGATGGGTGTCGCCTGACAGTCGCGCAACCAGCTTCTTATCCCCGTCACCCAACTCCATCACAACAGGCGACACGATGCCCTGTGTGGCACCCCCCTGTAGGAGTGAGCCTGCTCGCGATGAAGTCGACGCGGTATCCGATCTGTCCTCATCACCAGGGCTAGTCCATTTCAAGGCAAGCCTGCGGGCGGTCTGCAGATCAACCGGGTGGAACTGTACTCTGTCCCCGGCCTTGAGCTGGCCCAGCTGCCACAGGTCCGCCTCGATCACCGTCACCGGGCACACGAAACCGCCGAGGCTCGGCCCGTCCGGCCCGAGAATCACCGGCATGTCCCCGGTAAAATCCACCGCGCCAATGGCATACGGATTGTCGTGGATGTTCGACGGGTGCAAGCCCGCCTCGCCACCGTCGGCGCGCACCCATTCAGGCTTCGGCCCGATCAGGCGCACGCCGGTGCGGCTGGAATTGAAATGCACTTCCCACTGAGTCGCGAAGAACTTGCCGATGTAGTTTTCGGTGAAGTATTCCGGAGCGCCATGGGGGCCATAAATTACTCGGATCTGCCGAACGGCAGGTAGCTCGGCGAGTTGTTCCTCAGGCAGCGTAATGCCCGTGCTGCGCTCGTTCAGGGCCGGCACGTGCAACACATCGCCAGCGCGCAATGCACGACCGCCGTGGCCGCCAAACTGACCGAGGGTGAAGGTGCTTTTGCTGCCCAGGTACTCCGGCACCTGCAGCCCGCCCCGCAGGCATAGATAGCTGCGGGCACCCGCGCCGGCGATAGTGCCGAGGTTCAGGGTGGATCCCGCCGTGATCAGCAGCGAAGTATTCATCGCAGCCGCTTCACCGTTCAGGGTCAGCGGAATCACTGCCCCGGTGACCGCCACCACGGCGTCGCAATTGAAGCGCAGCAGCGGCCCGCTCATGGTGATTTCCAGGGCGGCGGCGCCTTCGTCGTTACCCAGCAGGAGGTTGCCCAGGCGCAACGCGCGACTGTCCATCGGCCCGGACGGCGGCACGCCCACGGCCCAGTAACCCAGACGTCCGGGATAGTCTTGCACGCTGGTCTGGGTACCGGCACTGAGCACTTCGAAAGTGTTGGCCTGATAGACCAGGTCTTCAAGGCAACGGGTCCATGGCTGGCCGCTGGCGAACGGTGCGTCGAGCAGGATCTGGCGCAAGTAGTCGCGGTTGGTTTCCACGCCGTACAGCAGGCTGTCGCCCAGGGCCTGATGCAGGCCGACGGCGGCTTCTTCGCGGCTGGGTGCCCAGCAGATGAGCTTGGCGATCATCGGGTCGAAGTAGGGTGGAATCTCGCAACCGGCTTCGACCCAGGTGTCGATCCGCAGGTGTTTGCCATCGGCGGCCGGGAAGTTCACGGCGGTGAGCAAGCCCGGGCTCGGTTGAAAGTCCCGGCCCGGATCTTCTGCATACAGCCGCGCCTGGATCGCGTGCCCCTGGGCCTGCAAACCGCGGCTCAACTCGCTCAGCGGCGGCAGGTCACCGGCCGCCAGTTCGATCATCCAGCGCACCAGATCGACGCCCCACACCTGCTCGGTGACGCCATGTTCCACCTGCAGGCGGGTGTTCACTTCGAGAAAATAGAAACGCTGGTCGGCGCTGTCGAAGACAAATTCCACGGTGCCGGCGCTGCGATAGTTCACCGCCTTCGCCAGTTTGATTGCCGCTGCGCAGAGTTCCTCTGCCATGCCCTCGGGCAAGTTGGGCGCGGGGGTTTCTTCGAGGACCTTCTGGTTGCGCCGCTGCACCGAGCAGTCGCGCACACCGAGCGCGATCACGTCCCCGCGACCGTCGCCGAACACCTGGACTTCCAGATGCCGGGCGCGCTGGATGTACTTCTCGATGAACACCCCGGCGTCGCTGAAATTGTTCTGGCCCAAGCGTTTGACCGCTTCAAACGATTCACTCAACTCGGCGGCACTGCGGCAGACCCGCATGCCAATGCCGCCACCACCGGCAGTACTCTTGAGCATCACCGGGTAACCGACCTGTTTGCCGGCAAGCAGGGCGGCGTCGAGGCTGTCGAGCAGTTCGGTGCCTTCGAGCATTGGCACGGCGTGCTCCCTGGCCAGGGCGCGCGCCGTGTGCTTGAGGCCGAACACCCGCAGTTGCTCGGGCGTGGGGCCGATGAAGGCGATGTCTGCCGCTTCACAGGCTTGCGCAAATGCGGCGTTTTCCGAAAGGAAGCCGTAGCCGGGATGAATCGCCGTGGCGCCACTGGCCTTGGCGATGGCGAGGATTTTCTCGACGACGAGATAGGTACCGGCGGCAGCGCCTTCACCCAGGCTGTGGGCTTCGTCTGCCTGCAGGATGTGCAGGCTGGCGGCATCGGCTTCGGAGTAAACGGCAACGCCCTTCACCTGTAGCTCGCGCAGGGTGCGCAGGATGCGACAGGCAATGGCGCCACGGTTGGCAATCAGGACTTTTTCGAACATGGCAAACCCCTGGAGGGGATGCGGGCCGTCCCGCAGTTTTTCGACAGGCGCCGGGGTCGTCCCCGACGGCAGAATCAATTCTCTTCAGAGCACCGATGATTCACTGTGGAGCGGGCTTGCTCGCGAAAGCGTTCTGGCTGACAAGTCAATATCGACTGGCATGGCCTCTTCGCGAGCAAGCCCGCTCCCACAGTAGGGTTCAACGGTGTTCCGGAGATTTCAGGCACTGACCCGACCGTGCCTGGCACAGGGCGAACAGCCATTTGCGCAACCGCGCCATTTTCAGTTCCATACCAGCACCTGCGCAGGAGTAGGGTTGTAGGCGTTGCATGGGTTGTTCAGTTGCGGGCAGTTGGAAATCAGCATGATCACGTCCATTTCCGCCCGCAGTTCGACGTACTTGCCCGGCGCTGAAATGCCGTCTGCGAAGGTCAAGCCGCCGTCCGCCGTGACTGGCACATTCATGAAGAAATTGATGTTCGGGCCGATGTCGCCCTTGCCCAGTCGACCGTCGTGGGCGCAGGCGCGCAGGTAGTTGTCGCGGCAGCTGTGCATGTAGCGTTTTTCCAGGGCGTAGCGCACGGTGTTGCTCTCTTGCGCGCAGGCGCCGCCGAGGGTGTCGTGCCGGCCGCAGGTGTCGGCGACGATGGTCAGCATCGGTTTGCCGAGGTTGGAATACAGCACGCTGCCGGTGCCCAGGTAGACGCTGTTCTGCCGGCGCAAAGTGCGCTGCACGTCGTAACGCTCTCTGGGGTTGGCGAGGCTGTAGAACAGGGTGTCGACGGCCTGGTTTCCCTCAAGGTCAAGAATGCGCAGGGTCTGGCCGGCCTTGACCTCCAGCAGGAAGGGTTCGCCGGCCGGGATGGTGGCACGGTACGCCGCGGTTTCGGGCAGGTGTTGCGCAGTGGCGATAGCGAGTGACATGGCAGCGATCCTCAGGCGAACAGGCGGTCGGTGTTGATGAAGCCGCGCTCGTTTTCCGGGCGCGAGGTGCGGCAGTGCTCGGCGACGCTGGCGTCGGCGTGCATCCAGCTGAGCTTCAGGGGTTTGGGCGCATAGTCCGGCGCCGGGTCCAGCGGATGTTGCAGGGCGGTCAGCACTACCAGGGTGTCCATGGGGGCGTACAGTTCGATGTAGTCACCGGCTTTGGAATTGCCTTCGACGAAGTGAAAGCTCCCGGTCTCGTCGACGTTGACCCGGCTGAACAGGTTGAGGGTCATCAGCAGGTCGGACAGGCCCAGTCCCCACTTGCCCAGCTCCACCAACAGGTTGTCGGTACCGTTGCGGAAGAAACCGTTGCGCAATTCCTGATAGCGTCCGGCGCCGTACTTTTGCGCGACTTCTTCAGCGCACAGCACGCCGCCGAGGCTGTCGCTCCAGCCGCAGGTGTCGGCCGTGATGGCGGCCAGTACGCGACCCATGTCCGAATACAGGCAATGGCCGCTGGTGAGCTTGGCGGTGTGTTGGCACTTGAGGCTGTCGGGCAGGTTCAGGCGCTCGGTCTTCTCGTTGGCGTTGAGCAGCGTCAGGCTGACGTTGGCGCCGCCGCGCAGGTCGGTCAGGCGCAGCAGTTGTTCGCGCTTGAGGATGAACGAGCGATGACCACCACCGGGCAGGGTTTCTTCGGCGAACACGGGGAACAGTTGAGTCGAATCAGTCATGGGCAATTTCCTCTAAGCGATACGGAGCGTGCCTGCCAGCGTGGCCGGCAGAGCGTCGACGGCGGCGCGCTGGACGCGGCGGTCGCTGTTCAAAGGGATGTCGTAGGTAATGCGTGCGCCATAGGCACCGGGGGCGTGAGGGTCGACGCGAACCTTGTCGAACACCAGCAAACGAGTGCCGAGGCTGAAGCCTTCGGACAGGTCGTGGGTGACCATGAACACCGTCAGTTGCGTCTCGCGCCACAGCCCCAGCAACAGGCTGTGCATGTCCTTGCGGATGCCGGGGTCGAGGGCGCCGAAGGGTTCGTCGAGCAGCAACACCCGAGGCTTCATGATCAGTGCCTGGGCGATGGCCAGCCGTTGTTGCATGCCGCCGGACAACTGCGCCGGGTACTTGTCCAGCGAGTGACCGAGGCCAACCTTGTGCAGCAACACTGACGCCTGTTCGCGGGCATCCTTCTTGGCGCTGCCGAACAGGCGCCCGAGCAATGGCGAGCGCGGCAGTTCGAGGCCGAGTGCAACGTTGTCCAGCACGGTCAAATGCGGGAACACCGAGTAACGCTGGAACACCACACCACGGCTCGAATCCGGTTCGCCGGCCAGGGCCTGGCCATCGAGCAGGATCTCGCCGCGACTGGCGCGCTCCTGACCGAGCAGCAGGCGCAGGAAGGTCGATTTGCCGCAACCCGATGCGCCGACCAGGGTGCAGAATTCACCCTCGTTGACGTTGAGGTTCAGGCCTTCGAGCACCACCTGGTCGGCGTATTGCTGCCAGACGTTTTTCACGCTGATAAAACTCATGCCCGTGCTCCTTCGTACCAGGGGAAAGCACGCTGGGTCAGGCGCTTGAGCCCCCAGTCCATCAGCCAGGCGAGCAGGGTGATCCACACCACGTAGGGCAGGATCACGTCCATCGCCAGGTAGCGACGCACGAGGAAAATGCGGTAGCCGAGGCCGTCGGTGGAGGCGATGGCTTCGGCGGCGATCAGGAACAACCAGGCCGAGCCGAGCATCAGCCGCAAGGAGATCAGCAGGCGCGGCAGCAATTGCGGGAGCACCACCCGCAGCATCAGAGTCCAAGTCGAAGCGCCCAGGGTCTGGGCCTTGATCAGCAGTTCCACGGGAATTTCCCGAGCGCGCTGTTCCAGGTCGCGGGCCAGGCAGGGCGTGATGCCGATAACGATCAGCATCACCTTGGACAGCTCGCCAAGCCCGAAGACGATGAACAGAATCGGCAGGATCGCCAGCGGCGGCACCATCGACAGCACCGTCAGCAGGGGCGACAACGGCGCCCCGAACAGCGGCAAAGTCCCGGCGGCGATACCCAGGCACAGGCCGGCCAGCGCGCTGATGCCCAGGCCGATGGCCAGGCGGCGCAAGCTGGAAGCCGTGTCCTGCCACAGCAGGTAGTCCCCGGTGCGGCTATCGGCGTTGAACGCCAGGCGTTTCACCGCGTCGGTCATCTGTACGGCGCTGGGCAGCAGCTTGTCGTTGGGGTTATCCGCCAGGCGCTCGGCCGAGCCCATGAAGTAGGCGAACAGCACCAGGGCGAACGGCAGGATCACCAGCAGCAGGCGACTCGGGCGGTCCGGGTGACGATTGATCAGGCGCATGGCCAGTCCTCCTGATTACAGCTTGGCGTCGGCGGCCATCTGTACGTAGGTCGGGTCGAAACGCAGCTTGAGATTGCCCTTGTCGCCGCTGGTCACACCGTTGGCGAAGGCCATGCCGACGGCGCTGGTGTCCTTCGCGCCTTCGCCAAGCAAGCCATGCTGGAAGGAGAATTCGGCGACCTTGCGCATGGTCTCCGGCAGTTGTTTGCTGGTGGCGAAGTCGAGCGCTTCGCGCGGCGTGGCGAACAATTTGGTGGTGTCCAGTTGCGCCTGGAAACCGGCCAGGTCAGTGCCCGACGCTTTGGCCATATGTTCAAGCGCGGAGTTACCTGCGGCGTTGTTCCCGTTCATCAACTCGACCACTTCGAACCAGGCACCTGTCAGTGCCTTGCCCAGGGCCGGGTTGTCTTTGAGGGTGGCGCTGTTGACGACCATCATGTCCATGATCTCGCCGGGGATCTGGCTGGAATTGAATACCTCGCTCACGCCGGGCTTGGCCTTGATGTCCGAGAGCATCGGGTTCCAGGTGGTCACGGCGGTGACCTGGTCGGTGTTGAAGGCTGCGGAGATATCGGCATCGGAGGTGTTGACCACTTTCAGGTCTTTCTCGGTCAAGTCCACCGAGTCCAGCGCGCGGGCCAGCAGGTAGTGGGACACCGACAGCTCGACCAGGTTGACGTCCATGCCCTTGAGGTCGCTGACTTGCTTGCCTGCGCCCTTGAGCACGATGCCGTCGTTGCCGTTGGAGAAGTCGCTGACGATCAGCGCGGTGCTGTCGACGCCGCCGGCGGCCGGGATGGTCAGCGCGTCCATGTTGGTCATGGTGCAGCCGTCGAACTGGCCGGCGGTGTACTGATTGATGGATTCGACATAGTCGTTGAGCTGCACCACATCGATCGTGATGCCGTACTTCTTCGCCCATTTATCGACGATGCCCTGGCTGCCTGCGTATTCCCAGGGCATCCAGCCGGCGTAGATGGTCCAGCAGACGCTGAAGTGGTCTTTTTGCGCGGCCTGGGACGAGAAGCTCACGACGGCTGCGAAGGCAGCGGCGAGCAGGGCGGGTAAACGGGGCTGGGACATGGGTGGTTCTCCAGTTGATCAAGGGCGGACAGGAAGGCAACGCGGCACCGCGCGAACGGTGGCTTGTCTCCCGGGCTTTTGTCCCGCCGTGTAACCTCAACTGGAGGTCGCCAACTCTCGGACCAGTCACTCGCCGTAGCGAGCCGGAACCCTAGTCAGCCATTGCAAATTGTGGTGCCGCGAACCGGTGATTGACTCCTGCACAGGTTTGTTAAAGCGAGAGGCGTGCCAAGTCGGCCGGAGCGCTCTGGGACGGGGTTTTGCAAGATATATATTCAGGGCATGGGAGTCGGGCACGCATTGTGATGGTGCAGCCGTGCACTGCAATGGCGCCGATCAGGGGGCAGAAAGATGAATAACCTTTCATCGGCGAGATGTTTCAACGTATTGCGAGACCGCACCAGATTCCGGAATCGATGTCTGATCTATCGACAGTCACCGAATAATTGACTGTCGCCTGCCAGCGTCGCTGGTATGGCTCACTCGCGGTCCAGGAGGCCGCCATGCTCTCTCGAATAAAACGCCGAATTCTTCTGATTGCTGTATTGGGATTATCTCTGGGCGCATGCGTGCCTTATTCCGATGGAGGAGCCAGCTACTACAGTTCCGAGGTCTATACCTCGCCCGCGCCTGCCTATTATTCCGGCGGCACCTACTACTCGGGCGGCGCTGGTTATTACACCCAGCCACGCAGGTACTACGCGCCACCTGCACGTTATTACCAGCCGACTCCGCGGTACTACTACCAACCGCGGGTCTATCAACCGGCTCCGCGTTATTACCACTCTTCACCGCGAGCCGATTATCGGGCTCATCAGAACCAGCGCTGGGACGGGCGCAATCGCGGCGGCAGCAATAATGACTATCGCGGGGGCGGACGCCACGGCGGGCGAGGCGATCATAATGGTCGCGGTGATCACGATGGCCGGGGTGGCCGCCGATAAGTATCACGAGGCGGATAAACCTGTGGGAGTGAGCCTGCTCGCGATAGCGGTGTACCAGATGGCATCAATTGCGTCTGATACACCCAATCGCGAGCAGGCTCGCTCCCACAGTCGGTTCAGAGTTCCAATAATCTCAGTACTGCGAGAGATCCGCCAGCGGATGCCGGCCTTCCCAGGCTTTCTGGAAATGCGCCTCCACCACCGCCTCCGGCACGTTGTTGATATCTGGCCAGTGCCAATGCGGCTTCTGGTCCTTGTCGATCAAACGCGCACGCACCCCTTCGCTGAACTCGGGATGACGGCAGCAGTTGAGGCTCAGGGTGTATTCCATCTGGAACACCTCGGCCAGCGACATGTGCCGCGCTCGGGCGATCTGCTCCCACACCAGATGCGCCGTCAGCGGCGAGCCTTCGCTCATGGTTTTGGCCGCTCGGCTAATCAGCGGGTCGCTGTGCTCGGTTTGCTGGCTGATAGCTTTCCAGGCACAGCGCACGTCGCTGACATCCAGCAGCTCGTCGATCTGCTGGCGACGCGGCAACCATTGTGCCTCGGGCATCTGCGCCACGGCCTCCTGCTGCAAGGCCTTGAGCAGACTGTTGAGCTGCATGGCCGTCTGCTCCTGCCAGTTGATCTGCAACAGACCTTCCAGTAATGCTTCCTGTTGTTCATCGAGCAGGAAACGGTCGGCCAGATCGAGGTCGATCGCATCGCGAGCGTTCATAGGCGCGCCAGTCAGGCCGAGAAACAGCCCGAGCTTGCCCGGCAGGCGCGCCAGGAACCAGCTGGCGCCGACGTCCGGATACAGGCCAATGCTGATTTCCGGCATTGCCAGGCGGCTACTCGGTGTCACGATGCGCAGGCTGGCGCCTTGCAGCAGGCCCATGCCGCCGCCGAGCACGTAGCCGTGGCCCCAGCAGATCAATGGCTTGGGATAGGTATGCAGATTGAAGTCGAGTCGATATTCAGCCGCGAAAAAATGCGCAGCCAAGGGCGGTACTTCGCCAGGGTGTTCGCGGCAAGCTTGCACCAGGCTGCGCACTTCGCCGCCGGCACAAAAAGCTTTGGCGCCATTGCCGCGCAACAGGACGCAGACTATTTGGGGTTCCTTGGCCCAGACGTCCAGTTGATGGCTCAGTGCGTTGATCATCGGCAAGGACAGGGCGTTCAGGGACTTTTCGGCATCCAGGGTGGCCACGCCGATGCGCGCGCCGTCGGTACCGGTAAGTTCTTCGAAGTGCAGATTCATCGTGACCTCGATCAGGAATTTGAGCGTTCAGTATGATCGCTGTGCAGGAAAGTGCCGGTTCTGCGTCAGATCAATTGACAAGCGTGACGGGCCTTCTTAGGGTTCCCCCCATTGTTTTTGCCGGGTGTAATCATGACTGCTGACGACCGTATCAAACTCGAACCGAGCTGGAAGGAGGCACTGCGTGCTGAGTTCGACCAGCCTTACATGGCAGAGTTGCGCAATTTCCTGCAGCAGGAGCGGGCGGCGGGCAAGGAGATCTATCCACCCGGCCCGATGATTTTTAACGCGCTCAACTCGACGCCACTGGATAAGGTCAAAGTGGTGATCCTCGGCCAGGATCCGTATCACGGCCCGGGCCAGGCCCATGGCCTGTGCTTCTCGGTGCAACCGGGCGTACCGGCGCCGCCGTCGCTGGTGAACATCTATAAAGAGTTGAAGCGCGACCTGAACATCGACATCCCCAACCACGGCTATCTGCAAAGCTGGGCCGACCAGGGCGTGCTGATGCTCAATACCACCATGACGGTCGAACGCGCCAATGCCAATGCGCACAAGGACAAGGGCTGGCAGTTTTTCACCGACCGGATCATCGAAGTGGTCAGCCAGCAGCAGCCGCACCTGGTGTTCATGCTGTGGGGCGCGCATGCGCAGAGCAAACAGAAGCTGATTGATGCGACCAAGCACCTGGTGCTGACGTCGGTGCATCCTTCGCCTTTGTCGGCTTATCGCGGGTTTCTCGGGTGCGGACACTTCAGCCGGACCAACAAATTTCTGCAGCAGAACGGCGAGACGCCGATCGAGTGGCGGTTGCCGCCGGTTTGATGGGATAAACCGAGTTGGCCCCGATCGCGAGCAGGCTCATGTAGGAGTGAGCCTGCTCGCGATCGGGGCAACCCGGTCTATTCAGACAGAACCCGGCTGCCGATTCCAATACCTGAACAACGGCTCCGCCAGAAACAGCACAAACAACAACCGCATCACCTGCATCGCCGTCACCAGCGGCACCGACAGCTGCAGGGTTTCGGCGGTCAGGCTCATCTCGGCAATCCCGCCGGGCATCATCCCCAGGGTCAGCGAACGCAAGTCCAGGTGGGTCAGGGCACTGAGCCCCAGTGCCGCCAGCGTGGCGATCAGCATGGTCAGGACGGTACCGATCAAGGTACGGCCCATGAACGATGGCGCACGCCGAAAAAACTGCCGGTTGAAATGACAGCCCAGGCCGCTGCCGATCAACCATTGGCCGATCTGACTGCCGCCGTCCGGCAGGCCGATGTGCAGGTCCCAACCGATACTCACGGCTGAGGTGACCAGCAATGGGCCGAACAGCCACGGGTTGGGTTGGCGCAAAAACTCCCAGACCCAGGCGGCTGCGGCGCCTGCCGGGAACAGCAGGGCCAGCCACCACCAGCTGACTGCCGCCGGATGAAACACCGGTGCTGCGTCGCCCAGCAGATACTTGAACGCCGCCGGCACACACAGCACCACCACCAGTACCCGCAGACTCTGCCCCGCAGCAACACGGCTCAACACCGCGCCATTGCGTGCGCCGAGATTGACCATCTCGCCAGAACCACCGGGCATGCTGGAAAAGAACGCAGTGGCGCGATCCTCACCGGTGCGCCGCATCAGCCAGACGCCGACTACCGCAGACAGGCTGGTGACCAGTGCGCCAAAGAAGATCAGGCCAAAGTGACTGAGCACCTGTTCCATCACCACCGGGGTGAAGTGCAGGCCGATACCGATACCGATGATCCACTGGCCGCATTTGCGGCCGCCAGGGATCTCCGCCAACTGCCACGGCGTCAGGCAGCGCACCAGGATGATCGCCAGCAACGAGCCGACCATCCACGGCAACGGCCAGCCAACCAGACTGGCAAGATAACCGCCCAGCGCGCCAACCAGCGGCGTACCCCACCAGGCGGTGAAAGGTGGTCGATCAGACATCGGCGACTGCGCGACGAGCGACCGAACGTTTGCGCCAGATCCGCAGCAACGGCATCAACAGCATCAGCGCCGTGAGTATCCAGACACCGAAGGTGATCGGGCTGGACCAGAGGATTTCCAGCGCGCCATTGGAGATCGACAGCGCGCGCCGCAGATTCTGCTCCATCAGGCCACCGAGGATGAAACCCAACAGTACCGGCGACAGCGGGAAGTCCAGCTTGCGCAGGATGTAGCCGAAGATGCCGATGCCGATCATCAGGAACAGGTCGAAGGTGGTGGCGTGCACCGCGTAGACACCGATCCCGGTGATGATGGCGATCACCGGCACCAGTGCCCAGTTCGGCACGGACAGGATGCGGGTGAAGATGCGGATCATCGGGATGTTGAGGATCACCAGCATGATGTTGGCGATGAACAACGACGCGATCAGCCCCCAGACGATGTCTGGCTGTTGCTGGAACAGCAGGGGGCCAGGGGTGATGTTGTACAGCGACAAGGCGCCGATCATCACCGCCGTGGTGCCTGAACCGGGAACGCCCAGGGTCAGCATCGGCACCAGCGCGCCGCACGCCGAAGCGCCGATGGCAGTTTCCGGTGCCGCCAGGCCGCGCATGTCGCCCTGGCCAAAAGTCCCCTTGGCCCCGGCGATACGCTTTTCGGTCATGTAGGCCACGGCGCTGGCCAGGGTGGCGCCGGCACCCGGCAACACGCCCATGATGAAACCAAGCAGGCCGCAACGAATGTTCACCACGAACACCGAAGACGCTTCCTTGAAATTGAACATCATGCGCCCGGTGGCTTTCACCGCTTCCTGGCCGCGATGGGTTTTTTCCAGCAGCAGGAGGATTTCACTGATGGAGAACAGGCCCAGCACCAGCACCACGAATTGAATGCCGTCGGTGAGGTGGATGTTGTCTCCGGTGAATCGATAGACCCCGCTGTTGGCGTCGATGCCGACCGTGGACAGGAACAGGCCGATCAACGCCGCAATAAAGGTCTTCAGCGGCCTGTTGCCTGCCATACCGCCGAGGCAGACAATCGCAAACACCATCAGCACGAAGTATTCCGCCGGGCCGAAGGCGATGGCCCATTTCGCCAATAGTGGCGCGAACAACACCATGCCGCAGGTGGCGATAAACGCGCCGATGAACGAACTCCAGGCCGACAGCGACAGTGCCACACCGGCCAGGCCTTTGCGTGCCATCGGGTAGCCGTCGAGGGTGGTCATCACGGTGGAGGCTTCGCCCGGGATGTTCAGCAGAATCGAACTGATCCGACCGCCGTATTCGCAACCCAGGTACACCGCCGCCAGCAGGATCAGCGCCGACTCCGGCGGCAGGCCGAGGGCAAACGCGATCGGGATCAGCAACGCTACGCCATTGATCGGGCCCAGGCCCGGCAACAGGCCGACGACGGTGCCGATCAGCGTGCCGCACAGCGCAGTCACCAGGTTGTACGGGCTCAGCGCGACGCCGAAGCCCTGGCCCAAATAGCCGAAAGTATCCATATCAGTTCTCCAGAACGTCGAGCAGGCCCAGGGGCAACGGCACGTCCATCAACTTGTCGAACAGCAGGTAGAGACCAATGCTCATCAGCGTCGTCACCATGATGCTCGGCCCCCAGCGACCGCCGTACAGGCGCGCCATCGGAATGCCGATGAGGATGCTGCTGAGGATGAAGCCCAGCGGTTCGAACAGGCCGGCGAAGATCAGCAGCAACACCACGCAGATGCCGATCTTGTTCAGGGTTTCGCGGTCGAGCTTGGGGTCATCGTCGCTGTGCACGATCGGCGTCGGGCGAAACAGCATGTACAGCAGGCCCAGCCCCATCAAGCCGAGCATCAGCAGCGGAAAGGCTCGCGGGCCCACCGGTTCGTAGGAAAAAGCCGCCTGGTACGGCCACGCCATGAGTGCCAGGCCGACGCAAGCCAGCAACAGCACTGAAGCAAAAATGCGTTGTAAGAGCATGGAAAACTCCTGGGCCACCACCCCGGAACCGGGGTCGCAGCCGCTAGACAGGGACGATCACTGGATCAGGCCGAACTCTTTGGCCAGCACTTTGTAGTCCGCCACCTGCTTCTTCACGTAGGTGTCCAGCTCGGGGCCGGTCAGGGCGAAGGGGAAGAGCTCGCGCTGATCGCGCAACTTGGCGAACTCGTCGGAAGCCAGGAGTTTGTCGAAGGAGTCTTTCCACCAGGCGTAATCTTCGTCACTGACCTTCGGCCCCAGGTAGAAGCCGCGAACCACTGGCCAGACGATGTCGTAGCCTTGTTCCTTGGCGGTCGGAATGTCTTTCATTTCCGGCTCGTCCAAACGCTTCTCGGAGAACACCGCCAGCAGGCGCATGTCGCCACTCTGGATATGCGGCATGGAGTCGGAGATGTCGGTGCTGCCGACCTGGATGTGCCCGCCCAGCAATGCCGTGGCGATTTCACCACCGCCTTCGAGTGCGACGTAACGCAGGTCCCGCGGGTTGATCCCGGCGGCCTTGGCGATCAGCGCGGTTTGCATCCAGTCCTGACTGCCGACGGTGCCGCCGGAGCCAATCACCACTTTGCTCGGATCTTTTTTCAGCGCCTGGACCAGATCGTCGAGGGTCTTGTAGGGCGAATCGCTTTTCACTGCGATCGCGCCATAGCTGGTGCCGACCGCTGCCAGCCAGCGCACTGCGTTCTCGTCAAAGCGACCGAACTTGCCCTGGGCCAGGTTCAGCAGCGAACCGCTGGACCAAGCCACTAGCGTGCCGGCGTCGGCGGGACGCTGGGCGACCACCGCGTTGTACGCCACTGCGCCGACTCCGCCGGGCATGTAGGTCACGCGCATCGGCTTGCTCAGCAGCTTCTGGTTGACCAGGGCGCTTTGCACCAGTTTGCACGTCAGGTCGAAACCGCCACCGGGCGAGGCTGGGGCGATGCATTCCGGGCGCTTGGGCTCGGCCATGAGCTGGCCAGCAAAGAACATGCAGCTGGCGGCGAGGGCAAAACGGCGCAGTGATCGATTCATGGTGTCTCCACAGGAGTTATTGTTTTTGGAATGTTTCAGGCGAAGCGGTTTCGCACCGGGCAAGCGGTGTCGATAGGTTTTTTAAAGCGGATAGAAGGCGCCTGGCGGCATCGGGAGGGCATGGTGCAGTACCTCGGTTATTGTTCTTATTGGCGAAAACGCTTCAAGGCGTTTTTCGGGAGCTACATTTCACAGCACGGGTGGATGGCTTGCAGTCGAAACCATCCGTGGGCCGACTGTAACGGGCCAACCTTTCGCTAACCTTTCAGCGAGCTTTCACGGTTTTGCTGCTTCACAGCGCCGGATCGGGCTGTAAACTTCGCGCCAAAGAATGGCGTCGACCATCCCTGAACGAGGTAAAGATCCATGCGTGTCCTGCTCGTCGAAGACCATTTGCAGCTTGCCGAAAGTGTCGCCCAGGCGCTGAAAAGCACGGGACTGACCGTGGACGTGCTACACGATGGCGTGGCGGCGGACCTGGCCTTGAGCAGCGAGGATTACGCCATGGCGATCCTCGACGTCGGGCTGCCGCGCATGGATGGCTTCGAAGTGCTGGCGCGCCTGCGCTCCCGGGGCAAGAACCTGCCCGTGCTGATGCTGACCGCGCGCAGCGACGTCAAGGACCGGGTGCACGGCCTCAACCTCGGCGCCGACGACTACTTGGCCAAGCCCTTTGAGCTGACCGAACTCGAGGCCCGCGTCAAAGCCCTGTTGCGTCGCAGCGTGCTGGGCGGCGAGCGCCAGCAGACCTGCGGCGTGCTGTCCTACGACCTCGACACTCGACGCTTCACCCTTGCCGAAGAACTGCTGACCCTGACTTCCCGTGAACAGGCGGTGCTCGAAGCGCTGATCGCCCGGCCGGGGCGGGTGATGAGCAAGGAGCAACTGGCCTCCCAGGTATTCGGCCTGGACGAGGAAGCCAGCCCCGACGCAATCGAAATCTACGTACATCGCCTGCGTAAGAAACTCGATGGCCAACCGGTCGCCATCGTGACCTTCCGCGGCCTCGGATACTTGCTGGAAAGCCGCGATGCATAAGCCCAGCAGCCTGCGCTGGCGGTTGCTGTGGAACCTGGCGTTATTGCTGGTGGTGCTGATGCTGGCCAGCGGCCTGAGCGCTTACTGGAATGGGCGCGAGGCCGCCGACACGGCCTACGACCGCACCCTGCTGGCCTCGGCGCGGACTATCGCGGCCGGGGTCTCCCAGATCGACGGCACCCTCAGCGCGGACGTGCCCTACGTCGCCCTCGACACCTTCGCCTACGACAGCGCCGGACGCATTTTCTACCTGGTCAACGACATCAACCAGAAACTGATCTCCGGCTACGAAAACCTGCCGCCCCCACCTCCGGGCACCCCGCGCACCGACGATTATCCTGCCCTCGCGCGGTTCTACAATGCCAAGTACCAGGGCCAGAATGTGCGGGTGGTCAGCCTGCTCAAGCCGGTGAGCGAGCCGAACATGAACGGCATGGCCGAGATCCGCGTCGCCGAAACCGATGAGGCCAGGGTCGATATGGCCCGCAGTCTCGCGGCAGACACCTTGCTGCGCTTGGGCATGCTGGCGATCGGGGCGCTGTTGATGGTGTGGTTTGCAGTAAGCGCTGCGTTGCGACCGCTGGAGCGCTTGCGCACGGCGGTGGAAGAGCGGCAACCAGACGACTTGCGACCGCTGCCATTGGTGGAGGTACAGCACGAACTCTGGCCCCTGGTGCGTGCGCTCAACCATTTCACCGAGCGCCTGCGCGGGCAGTTCGAGCGCCAGGCGCAATTTATCGCCGATGCCGCCCATGAATTGCGCACGCCGCTGGCAGCGCTCAAGGCGCGGCTGGAACTGGGCTTGCGCGCGAGCGAGCCGCAGACCTGGCGCAGCACCCTGGAAACCGCCGCCCAGGGCACCGATCGCCTGACCCATCTGGCTAACCAGCTGCTGTCACTGGCCAGGGTCGAAAACGGCGCCCGGGCGATTGCCGAGGGCGGCGCGCAACTGCTTGATCTCAGCCAGCTGGCCCGGGAATTGGGCATGGCCATGGCTCCCCTGGCCCATGCGCGTGGCGTCGCGTTGGCGCTGGAGGCGGATGAGCCGGTGTGGTTGCGCGGCGAGCCGACGCTGTTGAATGAACTGCTGAGTAACCTGGTGGATAACGCGCTGGCTCACACGCCATCAGGCGGTAATGTGATTCTGCGGGTCACTGCGCCGGCGGTGTTGGAGGTCGAGGACGATGGCCCGGGAATTCCCCTTGAGGAACGCGAGCGGGTGTTTGAGCGGTTCTATCGACGCAACCAGCAAGTCGCCGGGTCGGGATTGGGCCTGGCGATTGTCGGCGAGATCTGCCGTGCGCACCTGGCGCAGATCAGCCTGCATGATGGCGAACAGGCAGGTTTGAAAGTGCGGGTAAGTTTTATCAGCCCTGATCAGTAAAACATCGACCGCGACTCTTCCAGGTCCCTGGCCAGCGTCTCGCTCTGCGGATCAATTCCCAGCTTCCTGAACGCCGGGACTTCGAAGGCATCGACCCGGGCCAATGGATGGTCGCTGTTCTTGTGGCAGTACAAACTGGCGACCTGCACCACATCGACATAGTCCAAGCGATCGGAATCGCGCTGCAGATCCAGGTACAGCCCAGGGATCTGCACCAGCTTTTCGGGGAATTCCCAGACCCTGAGCAGCTTGTTGCCGATCAGCGGATGGATCTGGTCGATCACGTGATTGAGGCTGACCGAGTCGGCGAGCAGTTCATTGTGGTCTTCGGCATAGGTCAGGATCGGCAGCACGCCGATCTGGTGCACCAATCCGCCAAGCGCGGCCTGATCCGGCTTGAGCTGGGTGTAGCGACGGCACAACGCATAGCTGACGCCGGCGATTTCCAGGCTCTTGCGCCAGACTTCGCGCATTTTCTGTTCGACCACCTCGGAACGGGCATTGAAGATCTGTTCCATCACCAGGCCGATGGCCAGGTTGCTGCTGTAGTTGACGCCCAGGCGGGTGATCGCCGTGTGCAGGTCGGTGACTTCCTGGGTGGCGCGCAGCAGCGGGCTGTTGACGACCTTGATCAGGCGCGCCGACAACGCCGTATCACGGCCAATCACTTTGCTCAGGGCACTGACACTGATTTCCGGATCTTCCGCAGCCTTGCGAATCTGCAAGGCCACTTCCGGCAACGTTGGCAGAACCAGGTCATCGTTATCGATGGCCGCAACCAAATCCTGTTGGACCTTTTCCGCCAGCTTGCTCATTTCGTCTATCCAGGGGAAGTATTGCGACAGGTGCTGCCTTCAGCGCTGGATTTCGCGGTCGCGATCCAGCTCGTAAGGCAGGTCCAGCAAGGTCAGGGCAGGCCCTTCGAGGCTGCCCAGGTGAATCTCACCACCTTCCGCTGCTTCGGCTTGCAATACCGCCAGTAGTTCAATGTTTTGCCCGGCCTGTGCCGCGATTACCACTTCGCCGATGGCGCTGCCATGGCTCGGGGAAAACAGCGGTGCGCCAGGTTCCGGCAATTCACTGGCGGACAATTGCAGGCGATACAGGCGGCGTTTGAGTTTGCCCAGGTACTGCATGCGCGCGACGATTTCCTGGCCGGTGTAGCAGCCTTTCTTGAAACTCACACCACCGATGGCTTGCAGGTTGAGCATCTGCGGGATGAACAGCTCGCGGGTGCCGGCCATGACCTGGCCGATCCCGGCGCGAATCTGGCCCAGCAGCCACTGATTGAGCTCGCCCTCGGCCAGCAGCGAACCCAGCTGGTTTTTCACCGCATCGGCCTGATCGGCAGGTACCCAGAGTTCGGCGCGGTCGGGCGAGACCCGGATGGCAATGATCGCGCCGTGGCGCGCGACACTGTCGGTGCCTGCCGGCAGGTCGAGACCCAAGGCGCTCAATGCAGCATCGCCATGCTCCAGGCCAAAGCGCGCCCAGGCGGCGCTTTCATCGGTCAACTTGGATTGGGAAAACACCGCGTATTTTTTCAGGTCCGCCAACTGCGGCTCCAGCAGCTCGCTGGCCATGGCCATGAGCACGCCGTCACCTTCCAGCAGGATGCGAAAGCTCGATTGCATCCGGCCTTTTTGCGTGCAGCGTGCACCCAGGCTGGCCTGGTTATCACTGAGGTAGTTGAGGTTGCAGGTCAACTGGCCTTGCAGGAATTTGCTGGCGTCAACGCCGCGGACCGCGAGTACGCCTTCGTGAGACAGGGTGCAGAAAAAAGCAGAATCGGCCATGGGTCATCGCAGGGTAAAGAGTCTGGAGCACATCATAAGGGTGTGCCCTCGAAATGGGTAGTTCACAAAAGCCCGGGGACGCCCGACCAAAGCCCAGTGTCCCGCCGAGCAGGGGTCTGTATACTTGCGGGCTATTTGAGGAGCGCTACATGGTCGAACAAGTTGAACTCAATCGCCTTTACTGGCACAGCCGCCGCGGTATGCTCGAACTTGACGTGTTGCTGGTGCCGTTCGTCAAGGAGGTTTATCCGCAGCTGAACCAGGTTGATCGCGACCTCTACGTGCGATTGCTCGAGTGCGAAGACCAGGACATGTTCGGCTGGTTCATGGAGCGCGCCGAATCGGAAGACCCGGAGCTGCAGCGCATGGTCCGAATGATCCTGGATCGTGTCCAGCCCAAGTAATCTGTTCGAATGCCGCTGGCACGCCTCTAGGCAGTTGCTGGCGGCCTATCTGTTGGCCCAGCTGCTCGCGCTGGGTTCGTTGTTGCTGCTGACCATTCCACTTTGGGCGACTGCGCTTGGCGTGCTGCTGTACTTGGCCCAGGCGATCTGGGTGGTGCCGCGGCAGATCCTGTTTAGCCACCCGCAAGCCTTTCGCGGGCTTCGCCGTGATGCCGATGGCTGGCAATTATGGAGTGAGGCTGGAGGCTGGCAAGCGGTGCAGTTGCGGCCGGAAAGCCTGGCGCTGCCGCTGATCGTGGTGCTGCGATTTCGCCTGCGCGGCGAGCGCCGGGTTCGCTCGGTGTGCGTGCCCCGGGATTCGCAGGCGGCGGATGTCCATCGCCGCCTGCGGGTCCGGCTGACGTTCAGTCGGCGTAGGTGGGCGGCACCAGAATAGTGTCCAGCGCCTGCGGCAACAGGTTCGGGTGGTCGAGCGTGTAGTGCAGGCCGCGACTTTCCTTGCGTTCCATGGCTGAGCGGATCATCAGTTCTGCAACCTGGGCCAGGTTGCGTAATTCGATCAGGTCCCGGCTGACTTTATAGTTGCTGTAGAACTCGACTCTTTGAGGCTAAACCCAATGGATACAGGGGTTTCAGCCGATGACCATCAACCAGCACTCCCAAACTGGGACAAACCTGTTACAAACTGCCCTCGCCAAGCCGTACCACTATCGCCGGTCTGGTCGCTATTACCTTCGCCTTCGCCCTCAAGGCACCGCTAAGGGTTTCTTCACGCTATCGCTCAGGACGACCGACAAGGCCACCGCAATGACCATCTCCCAAGAAATCCTTCAGACCCTCAAGGCGTACCACTTCGACAACCCTGAGGCCACTTGGGACGAACTCCGTGAGCGCCTCATAGACATCGCTGAGCACAGCTTGACGATGGCCTTCGGGGATAGCTCGCTGGTCGCCTACGAGATGATCAATGATGAGCACCATCAGGCTCTCCGTGAGGCGAGCGCTAAGATGCCCTTGAGCGTCAATCAGCAACGGGCTGTGAGCAAGGCACTGGAGATCATTGAGGCGTCTCAGGATCGGATGAAGGGCAGACCGGGAAAGCTGGTAGGGATCGTTAGGGACCTCAAGGCTGAGGGTTGTGGCACGTCTGTAGCCCTGTCTCCGTCCCTATCTGTATTACCGTCTCAGGCGCTGACCTTCAAGGCCCTCTCAGAGCTCTACTTGGATGAGCACAAGGAGCATGCGGGGAAAGGGACCATACGAGACGTGAAGTCCTCTTGTAAGACCATCGCTGAGATCCTCGGTGACTTGGACCTGAAGACCCACACGCGGGAGGACATGAAGAACCTCAAGGCCAAGCTCTCGATGGGTCGGACGGCTTCGACGGTGGGTAAGATTCTGGGCACTCTGTCAACGGTGATGAAATGGGCAGTGAATAATGACTATCTCAATAAGGCGCTTACTGAGGGTCTCAAGCCAACCAAAGGGGCCGACAGTGCCCGTGAGGCGTTCTCTCAGGTTCAGGTCAACAGCCTCATGGCCCACGCTAAGACTCTCCCGGTGGACGCATGGCAACGTTGGGCGCTGTCCCTTGGGGTTATCACTGGGACTCGCATTGAGGAACTCCGGCAGTTGACCAAGGCTGACGTTAAGCAGGTCGCTGGTGTTTGGGTGATCGACATCAACCGAAACGATGGTAAGACAGCCAAGACCAAGAACGCCTTGAGGGTCGTCCCGCTGACCGATGGGGCGTATGGGTTTGATCTTCAGGCGTTCCTTGAGTTTGTCGATAAGGCCGACTCTCGGTTGTTCACGTTGGGCGCTGGTCAGTTCTCTGTGTTGCTCAATGGGACCCTTCGGGATGTCTTAGGTTTGAAGGCAGACCGGACCCAGACCTTCCATTCCTTGAGGCATTCGCTGGCAGGCGCAATGAAGGCCGCTGAGGTCCCAGTGGGCACCGCTGAGTCCATCTTGGGTCACGCTTCGGGGTCAATCAGCTATGACCTGTACGGGGCTGGCAGTGGGGTAGAGGTTACAAGAATGGCTGAGGCGCTGAAGACAGCCCTGCTCTGATGGGTGAAGGGTCTGCCGCTTGTCGGTGGACCTACTTTGAAAAGCGCAATTTCATGGGTATCGAGCTGGACGTTCTGGTGGGCCACCCTGAGCACGACCTGTTGTTTGTGGCTACTCAAGTGGCCCGAGCGGCTGGCTTGAAGAACCCGCACATGAGTGCCACGAAGTACAGGCACCTCAAGGTAAATGCAGGGCGTAAGTTCCTAACGGTTAGCGCTATCGTCGATGCCTATACCGAAAGTAGAGACTTGCAGGAAAGCATTGCAGGAAACAGAAAGGCCCTTCAAGACTCCACCATGCTCTTCGTGGAGGCTGATGTTTATCAGATCCTAATGCGTGGCAGTGCCCCACAATCTGAGCCCTTCCGTAAGTGGGTCACCGAGGAAGTCCTTCCGACCATCCGCAAGACCGGCAAGTATGATGCTGAGCAGTCCACCAACCCGATTGCAATGGGGCTCATGGATGAGCTCAAGGCGCTCCGTGGCGCGTCTGTACGTGAAAAGCAGGGCGCTCGCTGGGTCCTGGCCTTGGAGAATTCAAGGAGAGACGCGGCTGTTTGAACCCAGAGGTTACACGGCGGTGACTTAAAAACCCTCACTATTGCGACAGGCACCCAGCTTGTCGATCAGGCAATAGGAGGCCAGCCAATGACTACCGTTCAAAACATAATCAAGACCACCCTCGACACCCGGACGGGGCATGGACTGACGTTCGACATCCGTACAGGTGAAATCCTTGAGAGCCAAAAGGTCACCATAAAGAAGCACACCATCACCACCGATGTGGGCACGCAATGCCGGTTCCCAATCGCTGCCCGCACCTCTGAGGAACTCCTTGAGAGCCTTTCTGTTCACGACCAGTGGATCAACAACCTGACCGTCGAAGCTGACAAGCTGCTGGACCTACTCGAAACGGGAGAGATCACAGCGGGCGCCGTTAAGGTATTCCGACAGATCCTCCTTGGATTGGCTGGCCGGAACATTTGGTTTGGCAAGCTGGCCGACATCGGGACCAAGCGGGAGATCGGAGACTTGACCCGCGCTGGCTTAATCCGTGTGACCCGACAAGGGAAGACGTTGCCCACCAAGGTGGCTGTGCATCCGTGGTATGGCTGGCGCGGCGACCTGATGAGTCGGCAGTCCTATATTGGTGACTGGATCGGCATTGGCAGCGGTGATTGAGGTCAAGGTTCCGAAACTGCTACCAACACATGGCTGGAGACCATAGCCACTGTGGGCCCTCGAAACTGCCTATATATATAAAAGGGCCACTTCAAGTTTCTCATTGAGGCTTATCGACCAGTTCAAAGGGAGAGGGTAATTGTTAATTACAACCCTCATCTCAAAAGGAATCTCTCAAGACATCTTTAAGGAGAACTCACATGACCGGCTATCTGGCAAACGAAACGCTCACTGGAGACGACCTGATCACCTTGTCTCGGGTCTTCCCACCAGCTTCACGTCCACAACTGATCATCCTTCGAGACCTTCTGAATAACCGCAAAGCTGCCTACAGAATCTATGAGAACGGAATGGTCTCCTTCGATATTGACGCTCTGGTTCGAGAAGCATCCTTGAAGTGCTCCGCAAAGACCGCCTTGAGGGTCTCCGAACTGGTCTCCCTTGGGGTCAACCTCCAGGCGCTCGCCAAGTCGTCTCTGAACATCCCGATGGCTGGCAAGGAGCCAATTTCGATCAGGCTTTAAGGTGCCCGTCAAGTGACCTTTAAAACCCCTCACTATTGTGAGAGACACACAAACCAATAAAAAGATTCTCTCCTTGCTACATCGCCACACCCGTTAGCTGCTCGCCAGCTCACAGCGACCGTCGCCACGGTTGTCCTTAAAGATGCCTCTCAGGCTTGCCATGTCCTGTGATCAGCATCAGCCACAAAACCCAAACCAAGAACCTTTTGATCGACCTTGGAAGATGCCCATGCGGCTCCCTCCTTGCCGTCTTGTCGTGCGCGTCTATGGCGCCAAGGTCGATCAAAGGGTCACCTCACAGGAGATCCAACCCAATGAAAATCACTATCACCGAAGTCCTGAAGAATGAAGTCACTGTCTCTGGTCAACCTTTTAGCCGTGAGTATGTCGAGGACGTAATGCTGCCCTTGCTGATGGCCCAATGTGGTCGCAACAACGCCGCTAAGTTCGGCGTTATCAAAGCCTTTGATGAAGCTGGTCTGTCCCTCAAGGCAATCCAAGAGGACGCTCAGGTCTACTTCATGACCAAACGGCAACAGGAAGTGACTCGTGAGCAAGCCCAACGTGAAGCCAACGCGAACGCTGAGCGATGCCGTATCGACACTCCACGTGAGATCGCCGATGCGAAGCGCCAACGCGAAGACCGAGCCGCTGCCATCCGTGAGCACGGTGCCAAGATCATGGCTGCCCGTAAGTCCTCCGGCTGGTAAGACCCCATCACTCCACTCCATTCATCTAATTCAGGAGAACCAAACTATGAAACTGCATAACCAATACGAAGTACCGACCACCTCCCGCGTAACCGTCCGTGACGATGGCTCTGACCATATCGGTGGGTCTATCCACTTCAATGTGGCTGACGTTCGCTCTGAGACTCTTGCGGGCACCGATGCGGGCACCTATGTGACTGCTTTTGTGAGCACCGTTGAGGGCTACCTGAACAGCGATGAGTGGCGTGAGGAAGCTGCTGAGAGAACCCCTTGCGAGTTCCGTCCGGCTGACTCTGAGGCCACTGGTCAACAGATCTTTACCCTTGCTGATCGCTCCGTCACCTTCGATCCTCGCAAGAACTGGGATAACGAGATCATCGCGAAGGGCGAAGTCCTGGCTGGGTCTGTGATCTTCACTGAGCCGACTGATACCGCTCTGATGATCAGCCATCGTGTCTCGATCCTCGATCACACCTTGATTGCAGGCTTCACCGAAGGCGCACTGATGCAGACCGCTGATAAGGCAATGCGTGACATCGAGTTCGCTGCCGCTGGCAAGATCGCAGGCATCCTCTCGACTGCTCCAAGCACTGAGACATTCTCTGAGGCCAAGCCAACCGGCAAACCAGCGGCCATCGCTGAGGACCTCATCGACATCTTGACGATGCACGTTAACCAGACCGTTGGCGTCTCGCTGGCTGACTTCGTGGTCTTACTGCCTGTGTCTCTGGTGGCCGTCCTTGAACGTGCTGCTCAGCGTGCAGGTGTAGAGGATATCGAAGCCCTCATTGGCGCCTCTGTGCAGCCTTACACTGGCACTGACTACGGTCTGTTCCTGCTGCCAAAGATGTTCACCTCTCTGAGCTACCGTGAAGGTCGCAACGGTGACGTGTGGAAGATCCAAGCGACCCGTAACGCAGGTTCCCAAGCATGGGACATTGAGATCATGGCTCGCGTGGACATCGTGGCTAACGGCAAGGTCAAGGTAAAGCTGACCACTGATGGTCTTCAGACTGAGACGGTGGCGTTCCCGATGATCACCAACGTGAAGCTGACTGCCTGACTATGACAGTCCGTCAACGGAATCACTTGAAGTCCCTTCTGATGAACCTCCTTGAGGGGCACTCATGGGAGGGCTCCAAGGCTCTCAGCGGCGCCTATATGGCACGCAACGAGATCAAGCGGTTGGGCTTTAGGGCCTGACTGATAGACGGCTATAAGAGACCCGTAAGGCCGACCCAATGTGGGATCGGCAGGGACTCGCTTCACCCTCTTGCCCGTCGCTGGGCGTCTACATCAAACACAGTCTTTCTGTTTGCTCTCTGCGCCACCGATCAGAGCCCGTCATGGGGTCTGTGTGCTGGTCCGTGGGAGCGAACTCAGAGAGCAAACAAAAGGAAATCATGAAATGAATATGTCCAACACCGTAACTATGACCACCGTTGAAATCGCTGAGCTGACTGGCAAGCGTCATGACAACGTTCTCCGAGATGCCAGAGCTGTTGTCTCTCAAGTTAATGCCCTCAAATCTGAGGCCATTGAAACGGTCTACACCGATGGTCGTAGTCGGGAAAAGCCCATGCTGGTCCTCGACAAGCACCTGACATTCACGTTGATCACCGGCTACGACACTGGCCTCCGTCACAACGTGGTGGGTCGTTGGATCGAACTGGAACAGGCGGCTAATCCAGCCTTTGCCGCTCAGGCCATCACTGAGACCCTCAAGGATCTACAGAGTCGAGTTGACGCCATGGCCCCGGTCTACGATGAGCACGTTCATAAGGGGCGCACAGTGGGTTATAGCTGGCGTGAAGCCTGCCGCCTCGCTGACATCGACCACCCTGACAAGCTGCTGGCCTTGATGGTCACTCAAGGGAAAGCCCGCAAGACAACACAAGGTCACACCCAGCTTCATCCACGATACGAGCAAGCGGGATTCATCAAGACCCTGAAGCCTTCCAATCTCGTCGTATCCAGGAACGGTGGTCACCTGTTCAAGATCACCCATAAGGGCCTCAACGAGTGGCTCAAGACCAAAGCTTCGACCATGAACACTGCTGTCACTGAGGCTGCTAAGCCAAAGGCCGTACAGGATGATCACGGCTATGTGGTCGAGATTGCCGGGGAGAACACCTCAAGGATGACCACCACCGACCTATAACCCACCAATAGGAGAACCTCATGGACCACTTACAGGCCCTTTACTGGGTCTGTCTTGTTGTCCGGCTGGTCTTCTGGCTGTGGGCGCACAGGCCACCGTAAAGACCCTTGGCGTTTTGCCACAAAAATCTGAGACCCCATCTAATAAAGAACAGTCGTCACTATTCCCCCGTGTGCCCTCGCGCAGGTCCGCACAGGCGCCATAGAGACCCTCATGGGCAGGCGATAAGGACCCCAGCGATGGGACAAATGTGAGCCAAAGCTGTTACAAAACGGGCCCTTATGGTGCTACGCTACGGTCTCCTAACGTGCCTCAAAGGCCGGTGTGAGGATCGTATCCTTCGCCTCTGGCAGCATCTCTGGATAGTCCAGCGTGTAGTGCAGACCCCGAGATTCCTTGCGTTCCATGGCAGATCTGATCATCAGTTCCGCTACCTGAGCAAGGTTCCTCAGTTCAATCAAGTCTCTGCTTACTCGGTAGTTGCTGTAGAACTCGTCGATTTCATCGAGCAGCAGGCGTACCCGGTGCTGGGCCCGCTGCAGGCGCTTGTTGGTGCGCACGATGCCTACGTAGTCCCACATGAACCGCCGCAGTTCATCCCAGTTGTGCGCAATGATCACGTCCTCGTCCGAATCGGTGACCTGGCTGGCATCCCAGACCGGCAGGTCGATCGGGATGGCTACCGCAGGCAGCTGTTCGAGAATGTCTGCCGCCGCTGACCGCGCGTAGACAAAACATTCCAGCAGCGAGTTGCTGGCCATGCGGTTGGCGCCGTGCAGCCCGGTGAAACTGGTTTCGCCGATGGCATACAGGCCCGGCACATCGGTGCGACCGTGCTGGTCGACCATCACGCCGCCGCAGGTGTAGTGCGCAGCCGGTACGACCGGGATCGGTTGTTTGGTGATATCGATGGAAAACTCGAGGCAGCGCTCGTAGACCGTCGGGAAGTGGCTCTTGATGAACGCTTCCGGCTTGTGGCTGATGTCCAGGTAGACGCAGTCCACCCCCAGGCGCTTCATTTCATGGTCGATGGCCCGTGCCACGATGTCCCGGGGCGCCAGTTCGGCACGCGGGTCGAAGCGCTGCATGAACCGTTCGCCATTGGGCAGTTTCAGGTGCGCACCTTCACCGCGCAGGGCTTCGGTCACCAGGAAGCTCTTGGCCTGGGGGTGATACAGGCAAGTCGGGTGGAACTGGTTAAACTCCAGGTTGGCCACCCGGCAGCCTGAACGCCAGGCCATGGCAATTCCGTCGCCGCAGGCGCCATCGGGGTTGCTGGTATAGAGGTAAACCTTGGCGGCTCCGCCCGATGCGAGGATCACGAAACGCGCGCCGTAGGTGTCGACTTCCCCGGTGCCGCGGTTGAGTACGTAGGCACCCAGGCAGCGGTCGCCGGCCAGGCCCAGGCGTTTTTCGGTGATCAGGTCGACCGCCACCCGCTGTTCCAGCAGTTCGATATTCGGCCGTTGCTTGGCCTGGGCGAGCAGGGTGCGGAAAATCGCCGCGCCGGTTGCATCAGCGGCATGGATGATGCGCCGATGGCTGTGGCCGCCTTCGCGGGTCAAATGGAATTCGAATCCGCCATCTTCGGTGCCGGACTGCTCATCCCGGGTGAAGGGCACGCCCTGGTCGATCAGCCATTGGATGGCTTCCTTGCTGTGTTCGACGGTAAAACGCACGGCATCTTCGTGGCACAGGCCGCCACCGGCATTCAGCGTGTCGTCGACGTGGGATTCGACAGTATCGGTATCATCCAGGACCGCCGCGACGCCACCCTGGGCCCAGAATGTCGAGCCGTTGGCGAGGTCGCCCTTGCTCAGAACGGCAATGCGCAGATGACCCGGCAAGGTCAGCGCCAGGCTCAAGCCTGCAGCGCCGCTGCCAATTACCAGAACATCGTGTTGAAACTGTTGGCTCATTTCAGAATTCCGCACAAAGCGACCCGAGTCGGGGTTGGCGCAAGACTCCGCAACGGCGAGTCGAGGCAGCCACACAGCCCACTAGTATATAGAGGGGGGGAGCGGCACAATAGCCGAGGTGGCATGGCATTGTGAAACTACCGTGACAGGAAAAATCAGACGCTTCGTCGGATGTTTTTTTCACCGGTTCGGCGACAGGGCGACTGTATCGTGGATTTAACAGTCGTTTTCTGTACACAATTGCCCATTGTTGCGGGTGCAAGGCTGTAAATAATTGGAACTTTTGCCAAAGTGCCAAGATCAATAGACCGTTGCCCGAATCAAGGGACAGTGTCGGCTTCAGTGCAGGATTTGTGTTTCACAGGCCTGCCACGTGAATCCGGCGACAAGATTATTCGCGCAGCCGGGTTGACCCGCGCTGCGCTTTTCGTGCGTGCCAAATCAGAGCCCGCAGGAAACTTGCTTGGAGGGGGAGAACTTTTGCGAAAAGCCCGAGTCTATGTTTGCAAGTCTGGTCGTTTAGTTATGCAAGCCTCCTTCGAGCTTATCGAGGAGTGTTCATGCTAACCCAGGAAGAGGATCAGCAGCTGGTTGAGCGCGTTCAACGCGGCGACAAGCGAGCTTTCGATCTGTTAGTGCTGAAATATCAGCACAAAATTCTCGGGTTGATCGTGCGGTTCGTGCACGACACCCATGAAGCCCAGGATGTGGCACAGGAAGCCTTTATCAAGGCGTACCGTGCACTTGGTAATTTTCGCGGAGACAGCGCGTTTTACACGTGGCTTTACCGCATCGCCATCAACACGGCGAAGAACTATCTGGTTTCACGCGGCCGTCGGCCGCCGGATAGCGATGTCAGTTCCGAAGATGCAGAGTTCTACGATGGCGATCATGGCCTCAAGGATCTCGAGTCCCCAGAACGCGCATTGCTGCGGGATGAGATCGAAGGCACCGTCCATCGGACCATCCAGCAACTTCCAGAAGATTTGCGTACGGCCTTAACTTTACGTGAATTTGATGGTCTGAGTTACGAGGACATTGCAGCAGTCATGCAATGTCCGGTGGGTACCGTGCGCTCCCGGATCTTCCGCGCTCGGGAAGCCATCGATAAAGCCCTGCAGCCGTTGTTGCAGGAAAACTAAAGACAGCGGCGACAGCCAAGAGAGGAACGCCATGAGTCGTGAAGCCCTGCAGGAATCGCTGTCCGCAGTGATGGATAACGAAGCGGACGAACTGGAATTGCGTCGGGTATTAAATGCCTTCGACGATGTTGAAACCCGTGAAACCTGGGCTCGTTATCAAATCGCTCGGGCAGTCATGCACAAGGACCTGCTGCTTCCACGCCTGGATATTGCGGCGGCCGTCTCGGCAGCCCTGGCTGACGAAACCGTACCGGCAAAAGCCACCCGTGGTCCATGGCGCAGCCTTGGTCGCCTGGCTGTAGCTGCGTCCGTGACCGTCGCCGTACTGGCGGGTGTTCGCCTGTACAACCAGGACGAAATCGCTGGTGTCGAACTGGCACAGCAGTCCAATCAGCCGGGTCTGGCCGTTCCTCAGGTCAAGGGTCCAGCAGTATTGGCTGGCTACAGCGAGAGCTCGGAAGCTACTGGCCCTATGGCTAATGGCGTGTTGCAAGGTCAGCCAGGCTGGCATGGTCAGCGTCTGCCTACCTATCTGCGCCAGCATGCCCAGGAAGCTGCAATGAAAGGTACTGAAAGTGCACTGCCATACGCTCGTGCAGCAAGCCTGGAAAACCGTTAAGGAGGATCATGCGCGCCATACCTCTACTTTCGCTTCTGCTTAGTGGCTGGTTCGTTGTTCCAGCCCACGCGGACGAAGCCCAGGACTGGTTGACCCGGCTGGGCCATGCCGAGCAGACGCAAAGCTTTAACGGTACTTTTGTCTACGAGCGTAACGGTAGTTTTTCTACCCACAACATCTGGCACCGTGTCCAGGATGGCAAGGTCCGCGAGCGTTTACTCCAGCTCGACGGCTCGGCTCAGGAAGTCGTACGCGTTGATGGGCATACTCAATGCGTCAGCGGCACCCTGATTGCAGGGCTTGGAGAATCCTCCAAGTCTGCTGCTCGTGCACTTGATCCACAAAAGCTCAAGAATTGGTATGAAATTGCCGTCATCGGCAAATCGCGTGTGGCTGGGCGTCCAGCGGTAATTGTCGCCCTGACGCCACGGGATCAGCATCGATATGGCTTCGAGCTGCATCTGGACAAGGAAACCGGCCTGCCGCTCAAATCATTGTTGTTAAATGACAAGGGCCAGTTGCTGGAGCGTTTCCAGTTCACCCAGCTCAATACTTCCGAAGAACCTTCCGAGCGTGATCTGCAGCCAGGCGCCGACTGTAAAGTCGTTGCCGTGGATAACGACAAGGCTTCGGCAGCGAACGTTGCGCAGTCCTGGCATTCGGATTGGCTGCCGCCTGGTTTTGAACTGGCCAGCAGTTCCGCGCGCAAGGATCCTCAGACCAAGTCTCAGGTCAGTAGCCTGATGTATGACGATGGTCTTGCTCGATTCTCCGTATTCCTCGAACCCCTGAACGGCGCAGCCGTGACCGATACCCGCACCCAGCTGGGCCCTACCGTTGCGGTTTCGCGGCGCTTGACCACCCCTCAAGGCGAAATCATGGTAACGGTCGTTGGAGAAATTCCGATCGGCACCGCAGAGCGAATCGCGCTGTCCATGCGCACCGATGCCACTGCAGCCAAGTAGTGAGTCGATATCGAAATGTTTGGTGAGCATTTCAATTTGCAAAAAAACCCAGAATTTTTTATAGGTCACAGCCTCTCGGCTCTGGCCTTGTTTGTTGTTCCCGGAACAAAAATACCGGCGTATCTTTCCCGGTGTTCCTTGCTCCATATCGCTTAACCATGCTCGTCGTAACGGGAGCCGTATGTCGATACCACGCTTGAAGTCTTACCTTTCCATTTTTGCCACTGTGCTGGTGCTCGGGCAGGCGGTCGCTGTCCAGGCGGTCGAGTTGCCTGATTTCACCCAGTTGGTCGAGCAAGCCTCGCCTGCTGTGGTCAACATCAGCACCACGCAAAAACTGCCGGACCGTAAAGTGTCCGAACAGGACATGCCCGACCTCGAAGGCCTGCCGCCGATGCTGCGCGAGTTCTTCGAACGCGGCATGCCGCAGCCGCGCAGCCCGCGCTCGCCACGGGGTGATCGCCAGCAGGCGCAGTCCCTGGGTTCGGGGTTCATCATCTCGTCTGACGGCTACATCCTCACCAACAACCACGTGATCGCCGATGCCGACGAAATCCTCGTCCGTCTCGCCGACCGCAGTGAACTCAAAGCCAAGCTGATCGGCACCGATCCACGTTCCGACGTGGCCCTGCTGAAAATCGAAGGCAAGGACCTGCCCGTGCTCAAGCTGGGTAAATCCCAGGACCTGAAGGCCGGCCAATGGGTCGTGGCCATCGGCTCGCCGTTCGGCTTTGACCACACCGTGACCCAAGGCATCGTCAGCGCCATTGGTCGCAGCCTGCCGAACGAAAACTATGTGCCATTTATCCAGACCGACGTGCCGATCAACCCGGGTAACTCCGGTGGTCCACTGTTCAACCTGAATGGTGAAGTGGTGGGGATCAACTCACAGATCTACACCCGTTCCGGAGGGT
The DNA here is from genome assembly GCF_026241895.1 of Pseudomonas sp. RIT-562. GTDB lineage: Bacteria > Pseudomonadota > Gammaproteobacteria > Pseudomonadales > Pseudomonadaceae > Aquipseudomonas > Aquipseudomonas mandelii_F. The sequence continues at coordinate 56,916 of NZ_JAPJIV010000007.1, forward strand.
TCATGGGTGTCTCGTTCGCTATTCCGATCGATGTGGCCATGGACGTTTCCAACCAGCTGAAAAGCGGTGGCAAAGTCAGTCGCGGTTGGCTCGGCGTGGTGATCCAGGAAGTGAACAAGGACCTGGCCGAGTCGTTTGGCCTGGACAAGCCGGCCGGTGCACTGGTCGCGCAGATCCAGGATGACGGCCCTGCAGCCAAGGGTGACCTGCGTGTCGGCGACGTGATCCTGACCATGAACGGTCAGCCGATCGTCATGTCTGCGGACCTGCCACACCTGGTGGGCGCGCTGAAAGCAGGCTCCAAGGCCAACCTTGAAGTGATTCGCGACGGCAAGCGCCAGAATGTGGAGCTCACCGTTGGCGCGATCCCGGAAGAAGGCAAGGAGCTGGAAACCCTGGCCAAATCCGGAGTCGAGCGCAGCAGCAATCGCCTGGGTGTGTCCGTGGCCGAGCTGACTGCCGAGCAGAAGAAAACCTATGACCTCAAGGGTGGCGTGATCATCAAGGAAGTCCAGGACGGTCCTGCTTCGATGATTGGCCTGCAGCCTAATGATGTGATCACTCACCTGAACAATCAGGCGATTGGTTCCACTAAAGAGTTCACCGAGATCGCCAAGGCGCTGCCGAAGAACCGCTCGGTGTCGATGCGAGTCCTGCGTCAGGGCCGCGCGAGCTTCATCACCTTCAAACTGGCTGAATAAACCGGTTGCTGGCTGAATAAAAAACCGCCTCGAGAGAGGCGGTTTTTTTTCGTCTGTAGCAGCTGCCGAGCTCCGCGAGGCTGCGTTCGATTTATGCCGCGACGGAAATCTTGCGGGTGCTGCGCCTTCTGTAGCAGCTGCCGAGCTCCGCGAGGCTGCGTTCGATTTGTGTTGCGACGGAAATCTTGCGGGTGCTGCGCCCCCGAACGCAGCCTCGCAGGCTCGACAGCTGCTACGGGCTGCTACGGGCTGCTTAGCCCATCATGTCCTTGACCATGCGTTCCTGCTCCATCAACTCACGCTGGCGCGCGTCGATTCGCGAAGACAGCGGGAAGTTGCTGCCGGCCTTGCGCTTGGCAAAGTCGAGCTGCTGGATGGCTTGACGATAATCGCCAACCAGCGCGAAGTACTCGGCTCGCGCCTGGTGCAGGCCAATGATGTTGCCCGACAGGCCGCGGGTTTCGGCCACCTGATACCAGACGTCCGGATCGTCCGGGCGCGATTTCAGCAAGCCTTCCAGGGCCTTCTCGGCATCGGCGGCACGGTTCTGTTTCAGCAGCAGGTCAACCCGCACCTGGTTCAGCGGGTAGTTGCCGGGATACTGCGTGAGCATCCGGTCAACCCGGGTCTGGGCATCCGCCAGGCGATTGTTGGTGATGTCCAGGTCCACTTGCGCGAGGTTGTAGATGATCTCGTTCGGCGACTTGGCCAGCAGCAGCTTGAGGTTCTCCCGCGCCTCGTTCAACTGACCACCCTTGATCTGGGCGATCGCCAGGCCATAGCGAGCCACGTCACTGTTGGGGTTTTCGTCAAGCTGGGCACGAAAGCGCTTGGCACCCAGGCCTGGGGTTTCTTCGTAGACCAATTGCACGCGGGCACGAATCAGCTGGTACCGCAGCGTGTCTTCGATGCCACCTTTTTTGGCTTGCTCGGCGCGGTTACGGGTATCGGCGATCCGTGATTCAGTCACCGGGTGAGTCAGGAGAAATTCCGGAGGCTTGGCATCGAAGCGGTACTGGCGCCCCAGTCGCTCGAACATGCTGGGCATCGAGCGTGGGTCGTAGCCGGCTTTTTCCAGATTGAGGATGCCGATGCGGTCGGCTTCCTGTTCGTTCTGGCGCGAAAAACGCCGCTGTTCCTGAATCGCCGCCGCTTGTGTACCGGCGATCGCAGCAATCCCCGCATCCCCCGCACCGGCTGCAGCGATGACGATGCCGGCCAGCAGCGCGGCCATCATTGGCACCTGCATGCGCTGTTGCGCTTCAACGCCACGGGCAAAATGGCGCTGCGATAAGTGAGCCAATTCGTGGGCGAGCACCGAGGCGTATTCGCCTTCGGTCTGGGCATTGAGGAACAGGCCGCCGTTGACCCCGACAATCCCCCCCGGCGCCGCAAAGGCGTTGAGTTGCGGGCTGTTGATGAGGATGAACTCCAGGCGTCGGTCATTTACCTGGCTGGTTTCCACCAGGCGATAAACGCTGGATTCGACGTAATCCTTGAGCTGTGGATCGTTGAGTTGCGAGACCTGGCTGCGCAGCAGGGCCAGCCAGGCGCGGCCGAGCTGGTATTCCTGTTGCGGTGAGACAATGGCTGAACTGGCGTCGCCGAGTGACGGCAGGTCGTCGGCGAAGCCCGGTGAGGCGAGCAGGCAAGCGAGCGTCAGCAGGGTAGGGCGCAGAAAGGTCATGCACAGAGCCTTAGTCGACAAAGACCTTACTGTAGCCGGACACTTGCCTTCGGACCAGATATTCTAAGCCACTCAACTGCCAGACCCGGAGTGATGCAATGACTGACGCTGTAGCCCATGATGCCGAGCTGGACGCCAGCGGCCTGAATTGCCCGTTGCCGCTGCTCAAGGCCAAGCTCGAACTCAATCGCCTGGCCAGCGGCGCAGTGCTCAAGGTAATCGCCACCGATGCGGGCTCGCAGCGCGACTTTCGCACCTTTGCCCGATTGGCTGGTCATACGCTGCTGCGCGAAGAAGACGAAGCAGGCGTGTACCGCTATTGGTTGAAAAAAGCCTGAATTGCGCAGGGCCTATTCCTAAGGATTTTTGATGTTCAAGGTGTTACGCGACTGGATTCAGCGCTATTTCTCCGACGAAGAAGCCGTGGTGCTGGCGGTGCTGCTGTTCCTGGCATTTACCGCGGTCCTGACCCTGGGCGGAATGCTCGCTCCGGTGCTGGCGGGCATGGTCCTGGCTTATCTGATGCAGGGCTTGGTGGTGACACTCGAACGCCTGCGAGTGCCCGGCGGCGCTGCAGTGGGCCTGGTGTTTGCGCTGTTCATGGGCGTGCTGCTGGTGTTTATCGTGGTCGTTGTGCCGTTACTGTGGCATCAATTCATCACCCTGTTCAACGAGCTGCCCGGCATGCTCGCCAAATGGCAGTCACTGCTGTTGCTGCTGCCGGAGCGCTACCCGCATCTGGTGTCGGACGAGCAGGTATTGCGGGCCATTGAAGTGGCTCGCGGTGAAATCGGTAATTTCGGCCAGTGGGCTCTGACCTTCTCGCTGTCGAGCCTGCCCCTGCTGGTGAACATCATGATCTACCTGGTCCTGGTGCCGATCCTGGTGTTCTTTTTCCTCAAGGACCGGGAGATGATCGGCGAATGGGTTCGCGGCTACCTGCCTCGGGAGCGGGCGCTGATCACTCGCGTCGCGCATGAAATGAACCGGCAGATTGCCAACTACATCCGCGGCAAGGTCATCGAAATCTTCATTTGCGGCGGTGCGACCTACATCGGCTTCGTGGTGCTGGGGCTCAACTACGCAGCGCTGCTGGCGTTACTGGTGGGCATCTCGGTGGTCGTGCCCTATGTCGGCGCTGTGGTGGTAACCGTGCCGGTATTGCTGATTGCGCTGTTCCAGTGGGGCTGGAGCGATCAGTTTATTTACCTGATGGCAGTCTACGGAATCATCCAGGTGCTGGACGGCAACGTGCTGGTACCGCTGCTGTTCTCGGAGGCGGTGAACCTGCATCCGGTGGCGATCATCTGCGCGGTGCTGTTGTTTGGCGGGTTGTGGGGCTTCTGGGGGGTGTTCTTTGCGATCCCCCTGGCGACGCTGTTCAAGGCCGTGCTGGATGCGTGGCCGCGCAAGGAGCCGGTGGTGGCGCCGTTGCTTTAAGAATCTTCGGTGGAGCTGATGGCCTCATCGCGAGCAGGCTCACTCCTACATTGGCCCTATGCACGAGCCTCTGTGGGAGCAAGGCTTGCCCGCGATGGCGCCGGAGCAGACGCCCGATGAATCAGGCTTTGTTGAGGGCCTGAGCCGCCGCCAACACCGCATCCACATGCCCCGGCACCTTCACCCCGCGCCACTCCTGGCGCAGCACCCCATCCTTATCGATCAGGAAAGTGCTGCGATCCACCCCCATGTACTCCTTGCCATACAGCTTCTTCAGCTTGATCACATCAAACAGCTGGCACAGCGCTTCTTCCTTGTCGCTGATCAGCTCGAAGTTGAAAGCCTGCTTGGCCTTGAAGTTCTCATGGGACTTGAGGCTGTCGCGGGACACGCCGAACACCTCGGTATTAGCCGCCTTGAACGCCTCGAGCTGATCGCGAAAGCCCTGGCCCTGGGTGGTGCAGCCCGGCGTGCTGTCCTTCGGGTAGAAGTAGATCACCACCTGCTTGCCCTTGAGACTCGCGAGGCTGACGGTCTGCCCGCTGGTGGCGGGCGCTTCGAAGTCGGCAACCGGTTGGTCGATGGCAACGGCCATGAATAGCTTCCTTACATTGGGTTCTGTGGGCGCCACGGTTCAATCAGGGCATCCAGGTTCAGCGCATCGGCAAAATCCAGGAACTGATCGCGCAGCCAGCTGATTTGCACTCCAGCGGGCAAGGTCACGGTAAACGTGGCATTGAGCATGGTGCCGCCGGTCTGAGGCGCCTGGTACGTATCGCAGGTCAGGTTCTCCAGTTCGACGTTGTGGTCCATGAAGAACTGGCACAGCTCGTTAATGATGTCCGAGCGATAGGCGGAACTGACATAGGCGACGTACGGCAGGGCCTGTGGTCGGTTCTCCAGGGCCGCGCTGCGCACTACGTTGACGGTGAAGGCGTGCTTCTTGGCCAGACCCGACAGGCTGCCTTCCAGGCGAGCCAGGGCGTCCCAGCTGCCGGAGATCTCGAGGATCAACGCACTGCACTCGCCATGACGGGTCAGGCGGGAAGTGACCACGGAGCAGCGATTATCATGGCTGGCGCGGCACAGGACGTTAGTCAGCTCCATAGGGTTGGCGCCAAGGGCACTGATGACAAGGAATTGTTCGCGAACTGTGGGGGTGGACATGCAGCATTCCTAAAGCGATGAGCGGTCGATACCTCAATGGGCTTTTTTAACCGGGAACGAGCCTGCGGATGCGAATTCAGAAAACCCGATGGCAGGTTGCGACGTGCTCTATTGAGGCAAGAGCGAAGGGTGGCAACGCTGGATCGGGGCTTGTGATGCCGAAAATGGAGGCTGGAACGCGGCGTACGAGCTTATCAGTACCGATCAAAGTCTGAAGGGTAGCGAAAAGCAGCGCCAAGGGGAATGGCAGCAGCGCAGTACTTCGCTTGTACAAGCATCTTGGCGCCAGTACCATTACCGCTCTCTTTTTCCGGCAGGAGCGGTTGCATGATTGCGGGCAGTATGGTGGCACTGGTCACACCCATGGATGCACAGGGTCGTCTCGACTGGGACAGCCTGAGCAAACTGGTGGACTTTCACCTGCAAAACGGCACCCACGCCATCGTGGCGGTCGGCACTACAGGTGAATCGGCCACCCTTGACGTGAACGAACACATCGAAGTGATTCGTTTCGTGGTGAAGCAGGTTGCAGGACGCATTCCGGTGATCGCCGGAACGGGCGCCAACTCGACGCGCGAAGCCATCGAGCTGACCACCAACGCGAAGACCGCTGGTGCCGACGCCTGCCTGCTGGTGACGCCGTACTACAACAAGCCGACCCAGGAAGGCCTGTACCAGCACTTCAAGGCCATCGCCGAAGCTGTCGACATCCCGCAGATCCTCTACAACGTGCCTGGCCGCACCGCTTGCGACATGCAGGCCGACACCGTGATTCGCCTGTCGACCGTGAAGAACATCATCGGCATCAAGGAAGCCACCGGCGACCTGTCTCGTGCCAAGGCCATCCTCGATGGCGTCAGCGCCGACTTCCTTGTGATCTCGGGTGATGATCCGACCGCCGTCGAGCTGATCCTGATGGGCGGCAAGGGCAACATCTCGGTGACCGCCAACGTCGCCCCGCGCGCCATGGCCGATCTGTGCAATGCCGCTCTGAAAGGCGATGCCGTCACCGCGCGCGCCATTCACGAAACGCTGATGCCACTCAATAAAACCCTGTTCATCGAATCCAACCCTATTCCCGTGAAATGGGCGCTACATGAAATGGGCTTGATGCCGGACGGTATCCGTCTGCCGCTCACCTGGCTCAGCACTGCCTGTCACGAACCGCTGCGGCAGGCCATGCGCCAGTCCGGCGTCCTGGTTTAATTGAGGAAGTACTACGCATGAAGCGATTGGCCGGACTTTCCGCACTAGCCGTGATCATCTCCAGCACCAGTGGCTGTGGATGGGTCTGGGGCCCGGAAGGTTATTTCCGTGACCGTGGTAGCGATTACCTGGAAGCGCAACAGACTGCACCGATGCAATTGCCACCGGATGTCACTACCGCCAAGCGCCTTGACCCGTTGCTGCCGATCCCGCGCAACGTGGCCGATGACTCCGTCAAGGGCGAGTACGTGGTTCCCCGTCCGCAACCGCTGACCGCAGCGGCTGATGCCAGCGCCTACTCGCTGCAGAAGAGCGGTGACACCCGCTGGATCGTCGCGCAGAACCCACCGGCCGAAGCTTGGCCAGTGGCCGTGCAGTTCTTCCAGGACAACGGCTTCCGCCTGGACGAGCAGCGCCCGCAAACCGGCGAATTCACCACCACCTGGCAGCATCCCGACGAACTGTCCGCCGCCATGGCCAAGCGCCTGAGCGCCGCCGGTGTCGGTGCCGACAGCGAAACCCGCGTGCGGGTGCGTATCGAGCCAGGCGTGCAGCGCAATACCAGTGAAATCTACGTGGTCAGCGCCGAGCGTCCTGCCGGCAGCACTGCCGACGTCGAATTCACCAACCGTTCGGTCAACACCGGCCTGGACGCGGCACTGGTCGACGACATGCTTGCAAGCATGAGCCGTATCTCCGAGAAAGGCGGTTCGGTATCCATGCTGGCTTCGCGTGATTTTGATACGCCAAGCCGTGTGAGCCTGAGCGAAGACGGCAGCGGCAACCCGGTCCTGAACATCGGCAACGACCTGGATCGTGCCTGGTCGAGCGTCGGTCGTGCGCTGGAGCAGGGCGAATGGCGAGTGGAAGACATCAACCGCAGCCTGGGCCTGTACTACATCAACCTCGCCGAAAAGGCCGAGAAGAAAGACGACAAGCCTGGTTTCTTCAGCAGCCTGTTCGGCAGCGCGCCGAACAAGGAAGAAGTTGAAGCCCGCGCCGAGCGTTATCAGGTTCGCCTGAGCAAGGTGGGTGAAAACGTCCAGGTCACCGTCGAGAAGAACATCAACACCGTGGCGCCAGCTGATGTGGCGCGCAAAGTGTTGAGCGTGATTCAGGACAACCTGGGCTGATCTCATGCGTTTTGCCGTTCTCGGCAGCGGTAGCCAAGGGAACGGCACGCTGATAGCCAGCGCTGATACGTATGTGCTGGTGGATTGTGGTTTTTCCCTGCGGGAAACCGAAAAACGCCTGTTGCGCCTCGGGGTAAACCCGGCGCAGCTGAGCGCGATACTCGTGACCCACGAACATGCCGACCACGTGCATGGCGTGGGTTTGCTGTCTCGGCGCTACAATCTGCCTGTCTACCTCAGTCGCGGCACCCTGCGCGGGATGCGCAAACCGATTGAGCCGGCCGGCCTCCTGGCGGGCGGCGAGCAACTGCAGATCGGCGCACTGAGCATCGGCGTCATTGCCGTGGCCCATGATGCACAGGAACCGACGCAGTACGTATTCAGCGATGGTGAGCGACGCTTCGGCCTGCTGACCGACCTGGGTTCGTATTGCAACAGGGTGCTGGATGGCTACAAGGACCTCGATGCGTTGATGATCGAGTCCAACCATTGCCGTGACATGCTGGCTCGCGGTCACTACCCGTACTTTCTCAAGCAGCGGGTTGGCGGGGAGCTGGGACATTTGAACAACCACCAGGCGGCATTCCTGGTGTCCGAGTTGGGCTGGCAAGGCCTGCAACACCTGGTCCTGGCCCATCTGAGCAGCAAGAACAACCTGCCGCAGCTGGCCCGGCAATGTTTTGTCGACACCCTCGGGTGCGACCCGGACTGGCTGCAACTGGCCGATCAAGATTCAGGGCTCGACTGGCGACACATCGCCTAGCCCACCTACTTAGCAAGCGGAGCCCATCATGGAAAAACGTGAAGAACTCTACCGCGGCAAAGCCAAATCGGTTTTCAAGACCGACGACGCTGACCGCTTGATCCTGCTGTTTCGCAACGACACTTCGGCGTTCGACGGCAAGCGCATCGAACAGCTCGACCGCAAGGGCATGGTGAACAACAAGTTCAACGCCTTCATCATGCAGAAACTCGAAGCCGCCGGCGTGCCGACCCAGTTCGACAAGCTGCTGGGCGACAACGAGTGCCTGGTGAAGAAGCTCGACATGATCCCGGTCGAGTGCGTCGTGCGTAACTACGCCGCCGGCAGCCTGGTCAAGCGCCTGGGCGTCGAAGAGGGCATGAAGCTCAACCCTTACACCTTCGAACTGTTCCTGAAGGACGACGCCAAGGGCGACCCGTTCATCAACGAATCGCATGTCGTCGCTTTTGGCTGGGGCACCGCCGAGCAACTGGTACGCATGAAGGAACTGTCGCTCAAGGTCAACGAAGTCCTGAGCAAACTGTTCGACGACGCCGGCCTGCTGCTGGTCGACTTCAAACTCGAATTCGGCGTATTCAGCGACGGCTCCATCGTCCTGGGCGACGAATTCAGCCCCGACGGCTGCCGCCTTTGGGACAAGGCCACTGGCAAGAAAATGGACAAGGACCGCTTCCGCCAAGGCCTCGGTGACGTCATCGAAGCCTACGAAGAAGTCGCCAACCGTCTGGGCGTACCGCTTTAATCGACGCAAGCATCTGATACCACAGAAATATTTCGCTTAGGGGCTTCGCATCCGGCGAAAGTGTTGTTATGATGCGCGCCGTTGGAGAGATGCCAGAGTGGCCGAATGGGACGGATTCGAAATCCGTTGTACCTTCACCGGTACCTAGGGTTCGAATCCCTATCTCTCCGCCATTATTGAGTAAGACTAAGCCCCTGTAATCGTTAGAGATTACAGGGGCTTTTTCGTTTCAGATGATTGAGTTAGGGCATTTTTAGGGCAAAAAACATCTTCGGCTGGACCGGTGGCGTCCCTTTGCTCTTTTACGATCGTAGGCAATCTCTGCTCATTCAGCAGAGTCTCAGTGACAAAAATTCACTGGGGCGCTAGAGTTAGCCATCAAATGGCTACCAAGAGCTTCAACGCTCATTTAGAGGGATCTAATGTCTAACCGCCAATACCCGGTTGAAATGGCGAATCTCGTTTGCAAATTTGGGGATCAAAACCTTCTTGATTATTTTGAAGAAATTGTGCTGCCGTCCTTTTATAATCCTGAGCTCACAAGGATTTATGGAACGACGCAATTTTTCTTTGAAAACGTAGAATTAGTCACAGTCGATGGGCGGGTTTTACTTGTTGGTCGATTTATTAAGGACATGGTTTTAGAGCGAGAGCAGATTTATACTAAATCGGGATTGGTAGAAGATCATGAGGAAATGCAATCTTCACCTTCTTGTATTTTTGTTTTAGTTCTTGATATTCATCGGCTTATCTTTCTTAAAGAAACAAAATTCGCTCCAACGCTGGATAATTTCAAGTCGACACTTGAGAGTTTCTTGAAGCGTAGCCATAAAGCCTTTATTGATACTACGTATGATGAGCTTAAAGAGAGTGGCGAGAAAGTAACGAAAAAGCAGTTGATGCTTGATAATTTTCCTCCTACTTTGTAGTTGATTCCGTTAACTTCAGCACAAAGTATCGACTCTTTTGTTCGGCAGTATGAGGTTTTGAGTTCGGTTACATATAAGTTTTCTGATCGAAATGACGAACATGATAATGAAGGTTTTTTCGAGGCTGTGCAACGTCAGAAGGATGAAGTTAATAGTAAGACAACAACAATTCGTCACTCAAACTCTGAAGGGTTGGATAAAGATAGTGTGATCGAGGAAGTACAGGCTGCCACTGTTCAGGGAAATCAGACAGTGACGCTTGTGGGTAAAGATAGTTCGGGTACGGAATTGCGCGGTGACAATGAGCATTTTCAGCTTAAGAGTTATGTTGAGTTAACAACGAACTCGCCTTCGCAAGCAGCACCGACTTTGTTTCAAAAATTTATTCAGTTGGTAGGCGATGGTATGATTCAAGTTGCAGCTCCAACCCGAGCAGCGATTGCCAAACTCACTCCTTATCGTAGGTGAACCAGGTGAACGATGATTTGTCGCCCAAGGCGTTGATGGATGAAAAGAGCTTGTGGGCGATTTACGTCAAAGCGAGAAGGATTCCCTTTAGTTCATTTAATTTTTGGATGACGTTAATCGTTTTTATTTTGGTGGTGCTTCAATACTGCATGTTGGAAATCTCATTGGATGAGAAGCTTAAGATTGTGCGGGAATTTAGCACCATGGCTTTGGGGGTAGTGGTTTCTGTCTTAGGTTTTATTTTGGCTGGTTTTACCATCTTTGCAACGATTAGTCAGCCCGATATGCTAGTGGCAATGTCTAAGCATAGGCATGACAAATCGCAGTTGTCTTTTTTGAAAAACAATTTTTTTATTTTTATGCGTGTATTTATTTATTACTTGGTTTATACGGTTTTCTGTTTGTTGGTGATTTTGTTCGCAATCAAAGGAGGGCTGGTGCATAAGATAGTACAGCTCTCCCCAATATCATGGAAAATTACAGAGTGGTTGGTCGGTGTGGCATACGTTACTCTTTATACGGGGATGTTCTTCTTGTTGATGCAATTAAAATCCTTTATTTATAATGTCTACCATACCGTCATGACTGCGATTCGCTGGAAAGCTATTCAGTAAGATCACGTTGATTGGCATCGATCGTTGTTCGAAAGCCCATTTGCTCGGATACGAAAGCGGCCATGCTTTTTGTGTCCCTTGGTATCCATCGTCCATAATGTTTCCTCACCATTGTTGTATCACTATGTCCTAATTGGCGTGCGACCCACTCCACTGGTACGTAGCTTGAAAGGGCTTGGCTCGCAAAGGTGTGGCGACATTGATTGGCGCCTCGGTGGCGGACTTGTGCCTTTTTCAGATGGGCGGTGAACCACTTGCTCACAGTCTTGCCACTCCACAGCAGGCCGCTGGTGGAGCTGTGGAAAAGAAACCTCACCTTCATCTTCTTTGATGTGATGTTGTCGCGCTGGATAACGGTGATCTCTACTGCAGTAGCCTCCTTGGCTGCAGTAACAATCTCTCGCATCAGCTCGAGAGCGGGGTATATCAGCTCTACAACTCGCACCCTGGAGCGTTCTTTAGGCACTTTGAATTCGCCGACGACCAATGCCCGCCGAACGTGTACCAAACCAGCATCAAGATCGATGTCTTCAACGGCGAGCCCGATAAGCTCGGATAAGGACAGCCCGGCCCAGCAATTGAACTCGATCATCCTCGTATCCGCGCGTCGGTCGGGGTCTGCTTTGCTGATGGAATCGATCTCGGCGCGGCTGAACGGATCGGCGTGCTCCAGATCCACGTCCGATCCGACATTGCTGATCCTGTCGAGTGCATTAGCTTTCAGGATTCCGTCGCCGAAGGCGTCAGCCCAGACCCCTCGAACAACGGTGAATATATCGTTAACAGTCTTTGGGGCGAGACCTTGCTTTAGCAGCTGTGCCTGAAACAACTCGATATCACTTTTACTGATGTCGACGATTCGACGTTTTCCAAACTTGTTATCAACGTGAGCAGACTTACTCACATAGTTGATCACCGTGCTCGATGCTTTGAGTGCGCGCTGTACTTCCAGCCATCGATCAATTCCTTCCTTCACGGTGCGCTTGCGGTAGAAGAAGCCCGATCTCAATCATCGATGGGCCGACGATGCTTTAGAACAGCATCATGGAAAACGAAAAAGCCCCGTAACTTCTCAGCTACGGGGCTTTTTCTATGTAATGGCGGAGAGATAGGGATTCGCACCCCTTCAAGTCTTCCCCCTGTCCGCTCTAGGCCTTAAAAAATGGCGTTTTATGGATCTGGCTGAGGCATGCTGCGGCCTATAGCGGCCCTGAATTTGCCCTAAATCTGCCCTAAGGTGGTGAGACATGAATCAAGATGAAACTCTCAAAGTGATGACTGCAAGCCGATTAGACGCGACGGTCCATTGCGTCGATTTTGCGTTCCGCTCCTTGAGAGCCGCTGAAATTCAGGTGCGAAGAATCTGGAACCGGGAAATGCCGCCTAGCCAGGGTATTGAAGCTAAGAAGAAGTATTACCAAGACATCTTGGTTGACATCCACTTCTACTTTATCTCGCTGAGGAACGTGTATCGGTACTTGGCCAAGTCAGTGGACGACCCTGCTTTTGAAGCTTTTCGCCCCGAGCTGGCTGAGTTAGAGGATCGTTGGTTTTCGCACTATGCCAAGGGACGTGAAGCATTTGAACACATCGATCAGCGCTTGCCCGGTCAGAAGCATGAAAATCGGATTGTAGAAATCGTTGATGACAATGGCGGCCGGAGAAAGATCCACTACGCCTTTTGGCCAAATAAAGGGCTGTTCGCCCATTCCGATGGAGAGTGGGATATCACGCCAGCCACATTTGATCGGATCAGCGCGGACGTGAAATCGCTGTTGTCTCGCATGGTAGAAAGCTGCGTAGATCCAGATCTACCTCATCCCTAGTGATCAATGTGATTGGGAGTTGAAATGGGGCATCCTTCTTCGTCATTAGCCCCACGTTTTACGGTGGGGTTTTTGGTGTACTTGAGCGTTCCTATCCGTCGGTGTATACCCGCTCCACGACTTTCAAGTCCTCCAGCCTGCCTTCGATTAAATGTCTGTTTCTGGTTTTCTCGGGCTCAGAATGAATAGAAACAGATACCAATGCTGCCCAAAAGCTTACGCCACCCCGCCACAGACACGACTATAAGCCAAGTGCGTCAGAACAGTCGGCCCAAAACTGCAGGCTCCCAGTTCATGATCACCAGTTCTCCACTGACATCGGCCTTCCCCTGCCGCTGATTCGTTGTGCTGTAACGGATGTCTACTGTCTCCAAATGAAAGCCTTCGAACAAGGCTGACGTCGGAGGCCTGCGCGCTAACTACTTACTAACCAGCCAGCGCACGCCAAACCCCTTCGACATGGGTGTGCTGCGCACCTTCCGTATGCCGGTGCAGCTTTGATGCTGGAGGCCGGCCCCTGGCGCAGCGCCGCGCGCACCGATGCCGGCAAGGTTCGGGCGCGCAACGAAGATGCTTTCCTGGACGCTCCAGAGCGGGGGTTGTGGGTGGTCGCAGATGGTATGGGCGGTCACCAGGGTGGAGATATCGCCAGCCAGCTGATCGTCGCCAGCCTGGCGGAATTGCCGGTGCAGGATGATTTTGACGAGCGAGTCAAAAGCATCCGCCAGTGCCTGCACTGGCTCAACCGCCGCTTGGGCATGGAGTTGACTGTCACTACCGAGCGCCTCGACAGCATCATGGGCAGCACCGTGGTTGCGTTGCTGGTGGAAGGCAATCGTGCATCCTGCATCTGGGCGGGGGATAGCCGCTGCTACCTGTGGCGTGGTCAGCGGTTGTATCAGCTTTCCAAGGACCACTCACTGCAACAACAACTGCTCGACGAACAACAAATGAGCATCGAGCAGGCCATGGCCCATCCTGCCGCAAATGCCCTGACCCGCGCTGTCGGGGCAGCCGAGCAATTGACCCTGGATGTGCTGGAACTTGAGGTCTATCCCGGCGATGCGTTTTTGCTCTGCAGCGATGGTTTATATCAAGGGCTCACCAGCGATGCACTTGGCAACGCCTTGAGTCTGACCGCGCCGCAGGTTGCACTGGAGCGTTTGTTTGACAGCGCACTGCGTGGCTCGGCCCGGGACAACCTGACAGCTGTTGTGATCCGCCAATGACTGAGCTCATGCGACCGACCGAGGACGTGCTGGGGAGCGAGGAGCAGGGCGGTAACCTGACCTACTTTGCGTTCGCCAAGTCGTACAAGGCTGAGGCCGCAGTGATGCCCATCAAGGCCAGCATGGGTGAAATGCCTGACGTGCTGGCAGGCCGCTACCGTATCGAAAGATTGCTAGGTGCCGGTGGCATGGGCGCGGTTTACCGTGCACGGGACTTGCTGCGCGAACAGTTCGGCGATCCTGACCCTTACGTCGCGCTGAAAGTTCTTGGTGAAGAGTTTGCCGAGTCGCCGGACGCCAGCGCGTTGCTCTACAACGAGTTCGCCCTGACCCGACGCCTGCGTCACGACAACGTGCTGCGTTTTTACACCTTTGGAGTGGACGCCCATCACCAGCGTGCCTTTATTACCATGGAGCTTATGCGTGGGTTGACCCTGGACGCCTTACTCTGCGAGCGGCCCCAGGGTCTGCCATGGGAGGAGTTGCGCGATATCGCGCTGTCGTTGCTCGACGCACTGGCCTACGCCCATGCCCGAGGCGTGTTGCATGGTGATATAAAACCGAGCAACGTGATGCTCAGCGAAGATGGCGTGCGTTTGTTTGACTTCGGCCTTGGCCAGGCAGAGGAAGGCGTCCTGCCCGGTCTGCCGCATCTGAGCCGCGAACGTTTCAACGGCTGGACTCCGGGCTACGCCGCGCCAGAATTGCTCGAGGGCCAAGCGCTGTCGGCCAGTGCCGATTTGTACAGCGTAGCTTGTGTGATTTATGAGCTGTCGGAAGGCAAGCCTCCATTTCGCCGCATTTCCTCGAACCAAGCGCGCAATGAGCATTTGAAGAGCGAGCTGCAAGCCCCTAAGAACTTACCTAAACATTGCTGGCCAGCCCTGCGAACGGCACTGGCTTTCGACCTGAAGGATCGAACGATCACTGCCAGACAACTGCGTGATGCTTTCACCCTCACACCACCTGGGCTGCAACGCTTGATGCATTGGCGTAACGGATGACTACCGATCAGGAAGCAAACGCGATGTTCAACAGGTCTGAAAATATGTATTGAACACCCCATCAAAACGTAGGCGGCGTAACCACCCAAATCACCACCGCATCCACCTCTCCAGGATTGCCATACCGATGTGGCTCCTGACTCGAGAAGCTGAAACTGTCCCCCTCGCTCAGCAGAAAATGCCGCTCGCCAACCCACAGCTCAAAACTCCCCGACAACAAATACCCGGCTTCTTCCCCCTCATGGCTGTAACTCTGCTGGCTATAAGTGCCAGGCGGAAACCGTGAGTGCAGCATCTCCAGTTGTCGGTTCGGCTGTGGGGTGAGCAGTTGGTCGACGATGCCATCTTCGTAATGCACGCTCATCCGAGTGTTTTTGCGTACCACTACGCCCAGGTCTTCGGGGGCGGTGGCGGCCTCGCTGGCGAAGAACCACTGGATGGTGACGCCCAGGCTGCGGGCGATGTTGAAGAGGGCGGGGATGGAGGGGTAGGCGAGGTTGCGTTCGAGCTGGCTGATGTAGCCCGCCGTCAGTTCGCTCATCTGCGCCAGTTCCGCCAGGGTCATGCCCCGGCGTTTGCGCAGGCCGCGGATTCGGGTGCCGAGGAAGTGCGGCTCTGCTGCGGCGCTGTCCTTGCTGGTGTTGCTCATGCGTGCTCCAGGCCGGGGTTTGGGTGAAAACCCCGGAGTATAAACAGGCTCAAAGGGCCCAGGCGACTTTCAGACCTTCGTAGATTGCCTCCTCGGCAGTGCGCGGCGCCAGGCAGTCGCCGATGCGCCGGAATTCCACCAGGCCTTGCAGTTCGGCGCCGAGGGTGTCGACCGGTTGATGGCCCTGGCACAACACCAGCGTGTCGATATTTTCCAGCAACATCGGTTCGCCGCTGGCGGTGTGTTGCAGGTAGACGGTGTTGTCATCGCAGCCGTAGAGCCGGGCGTACGGGGTGATTGGGATACCGAGTTTGTGCAATTCGCCGGCCAGTTGGTCGCGTACGTACAGCGGCAGGTTTTCACCGCAGTGAGTGCCGTTGACCGCGAGTTGCACCTGATGCCCGGCGCGCACCAGGCGTTCGGCGATGCCGGGACCGATCCAGTCGCAACGCCAGTCGACCACGACTACGGAGCGACCGATGGAGACTTCATCGCGCAGCACTTGCCAGGCGTCCACCACCTGCAATTCGCCGCCGCGTTCGAAGTTCGGCCAATAGGGTTCGGCTCCGGTGGCGATGATCACCAGATCGGGGCGCTCGCGCTCGACCAGGGCGCGGTCGACACGGGTGTTGCGCACGACACGCACACCTGCCAGTTCCATCTCCCGTTGCAGGTTGGTGCTGGCGCCGCCGAACTCGCTGCGTCGCGGTAACAGCTGTGCCAGCAGCACTTGGCCGCCGAGTTGCGCGGCGGCTTCGTAGAGAGTCACCTCATGGCCGCGTTGGGCGGCGACCGCAGCGGCTTTCATCCCGGCCGGGCCACCGCCGGCAATCATGATGCGCTTGCGTTGGCCGGCCGGTTGGCTGTGGCCGAAGATCAACTCGCGCCCGGTTTCCGGGTGCTGGATGCAGGAGATCGGCAAGCCTTTGTGGAAGTGGCCGATGCACGCCTGATTGCAGGCGATGCAGGCGCGCACATCTTCGACATGACCGCTGTCGGTTTTGTTGGGCATTTGCGGGTCGCAGATCAGCGCGCGGGTCATGCCGCACACGTCGGCCTGACCCCGGGCCAGTATCAGTTCGGCTTCCTGGGGCTGGTTGATGCGCCCGGTGACGAACAGCGGGATCGCCAGCCCGGCCTTGAAGGTGCCGGCTTCCCTGGCCAGGTAGGCCGCCTCGATGGCCATCGGCGGCACAATATGCACGGCGCCGCCAAGGGATGCAGAAGTACCGGCGACGATGTGCACGTAGTCCAGGCTGGCTTGCAACGACTGCACGGCGAGCAGCGATTCGTCCTCGGTCAGGCCCTCTGGATCGCGCTCGTCGGCGGAAATGCGCAGGCCGATAATGAAGTGCTCATCGGTACTGGCGCGCACAGCCGCGAGGATTTCCCGCAAGAAACGCAAGCGCTGCTGCAGCTCGCCGTTATAGCCATCGGTACGACGGTTGACTCGCGGATTGATGAACTGCGCCGGCAGATAGCCGTGACTGGCGACCACTTCAACTCCATCGATCCCGGCCTGGAACAGGCGCCGGGCCGCTGCTGCGTAACCGGCGACAATCTCGTCGATCATCGCTTGATCCAGCGCCCGGGGCATCACCCGAAACCGCTCATTGGGCACCGCTGAAGCCGAATAGGCGACCGCCAGCAGGCCATCGCTGGATTCCATGATTTCCCGCCCCGGATGAAAAATCTGCGACAGCACCACGGTGCCGTGGGCATGGCAGGTTTGCGCGAGTTTACGGTAGCCCTCGATGCAGGCGTCGTCGGTGGCCATCAACACGTGCGAGGTGTAACGCGCGCTGTCGTGCACGCCGGCCACTTGCAGCACGATCAGCCCGGCGCCGCCCTCAGCTCGCGCCTTGTGGTACGCGATCAATTGAGCGTTGACCAGATTGTCGGTGGGCATCGAGGTGTCGTGCCCGCTGGACATGATGCGGTTTTTCAGCCGCTTGCCGCGCAGCTGCAAGGGTTCGAAGAGGTGCGCAAAGGCGTGGGAGGTTGTGCTCATGGGGGATTACTCCAGGCGGCCTGAAGCCGAAAGGGCCGGTTTTTGGCGTTATTATTTCGCCATAAGAATTTACCTGTAGTAAAAAATCAATGGTTTTATTTACTGTTCGTTGAGCGAGGAAGAGTGCAATAACGTCATTGCAGGTCGATTTGCCGACTTGATCGCCGTCGACGTTGGCGCGATTGTTCCTTCCCGATGCATTCCCCGAGATGTAAAAGCGATCGGCATCTGGAGTCGGCGAGGGTAGTTGCTGTACAGTCGTTCAGCTCACGAACGGCTCGTACAGGGCTCAACCCTCGCCTCCAGGAAGGTCGTGCAATGACTCAGGAAGTCCGATTCTCCAGAATGGCGCCGGAACTGCGCAAAACCAATCTCATCGAGGCCACGCTCGTGTGCCTGCAGCGCCATGGTTTCCAGGGCGCGTCGATTCGCAAGATTTCCGCCGAGGCCGGTGTTTCGGTCGGGCTGATCAGCCATCACTATTCCGGCAAGGACGAACTGGTCGCCGAAGCCTATTTGGCGGTGACCGGTCGGGTCATGACGCTGCTGCGTGCGGCCATGGAACAGGCGGCACCGAATGCCCGGGAACGGCTGTCGGCGTTTTTTCGCGGCTCGTTTTCTGCCGAATTGCTCGACCCGCAGCTGCTCGATGCCTGGCTGGCATTCTGGGGCGCGGTGAAGACGGCGGAGGCGATCAACCTCGCGCACGAACATTCCTACGGCGAGTACCGCGCCATCCTGCGCAAGGTGCTGAACGAGCTGGCAGAAGAAGAGGGCTGGGAGCATTTCGATTCCGACTTGGCGGCCATCAGCCTGAGCGCCTTGCTCGACGGCTTGTGGCTGGAATCGGGTCTCAACCCTGGCACCTTCACCCCGGAACAGGGCATGCAGATCTGCGAAGCCTGGGTCGATGGGCTGCAGGCCGGCGGTCGGCAACGATTCACTTTGCAGACGACGGGCTGTTGATCGATCGTTCAGCAATAGCTACTCTCTGCCGTCAGTGATAGACCAAACTCTAATAAGAAACACGCCTTCGGGCATACGCGGGACACCTAGCGATGACTCCTCGGGTATTGATCGTCGACGACGATCCGTTGATTCGCGAACTGCTGCAGGCCTACCTGTCCCAGGAAGGTTACGAAGTGCATTGCGCCGCCACGGCGGAGCTTGCCGAAACTTTCCTGGCGACCCAGAGCGTCGACTTGGTGATGCTCGATATCCGCCTTCCGGGCAAGGATGGCCTGACCCTGACCCGGGAGCTGCGGGTGCGTTCGGAGGTCGGGATCATTCTGATCACCGGGCGCAACGATGAAATCGATCGCATCGTAGGCCTCGAGTGCGGCGCCGATGACTATGTGATCAAGCCCCTTAATCCGCGGGAACTGGTGTCCCGGGCGAAGAATCTGATTCGCCGGGTGCGCCATGCTCATACGCCGCATCCAGTCGCCGCCGTCGCTCGCCCGGTCAAGCAATTCGCCGCCTGGGCTTTGGACACTGACCGCAGGCGCCTGATCGACCATAGCGGTGGCGAAACCCTGCTGACCCATGGCGAGTACCAGTTGCTCAGCGTGTTCCTGCGCAACAGCGGGCATACCTTGAGCCGGGATCAGTTGATGGACCAGATCCGCAACCGCGAGTGGGTGCCCAACGATCGCTCCATTGATGTGTTGGTGGGACGCTTGCGGCGCAAGCTGCACGACGACCCCGCCGAGCCTGAACTGATCATCACCATCCACGGTGCCGGTTACCTGTTCACCGCCAGCGTGGCGGCCTGAGCGGCGTGTGGCGCGGGTTCTGGCTGCTGTTGATGCTGGCATCCACCGGGGCGACCGCTGCAGAGAAAATTCGCTATTGCGACTATCCGGTGTACCCGCCGATCTCCTGGAGCGATGGCAAGCAGGTGCGCGGCCTCGCGCCCAGCGTGGTGAAAAAACTGTTCGGGCAACTGGGCTACGAAGTCGAGATAGTCGAGCTGGATAACTGGAATCGCTGCGTACTCGACGCCGTTGAGGGGCGGGTGGACCTGGTGCTGGCCTACCGCACTGCAGCGCGCGAGCAGAGCCTGGTGTTTTCGACGGTGCCGGTGTTGCGCGAGGAGGTCGCGGTGTTCATCAACCGCCAGCATCCGGTAGCAATCGATCGGCTCGAAGACCTGGCGCGCTACCGCGGAGGTTTTCTGTTCGGGGAGAGTTACGGCGAGACGTTTGACCGCTTTATCAACCAGCACCAGAACATCGAAAAGGTCTCCGATAGCCGACAGAATTTCGGCAAGCTGATACGTGGGCGCATCGACTTCATCGTTTCCGAGCGGCGCACTGGGCAAATGCAGGTCGATACCCTGCCGGGCACCCAGGACATCGTCGCCCTGGCCGAATCCTTTGGTGTGGATTACCTGCGAGTCGCGGTGTCGCGGCGCTCTCCCGTGGCGAGGCGGATGGCAGACATCGATGCGCAGTTGCGGCGCATGGTCGATTCAGGCGAGGTCGAGCGCTTGCTCCACGAGAGTGAAGTCACCTACCGCGACACACTCAGCCAGCCGCCGGATCGACCATGATGGGTGCCCGTCCCGGAGGCCTGTTGCGGCGCCTGCTGCTGTATATCCTGTTCTTCAGCCTGTGTTTCACAGTGCTGGCGAGCAGCGTTCAGCTGTACTTTGAGTATCGCCGCGAGATGCGCGAAATCGATTCGCGCATGGAGCTGATTCGCGCAGGTTACCTGGCCAGTCTGGAGCGCAGTTTGTGGGACCTCAACCAGGATCAGCTCAACGTGCAATTGCGCGGCCTGGTGGACTTTTCCGACGTGGCGCGAGTGCGCCTGCGCAGTCCCGATTTCGACCTGCTGCAAGGCACTGCCGAGCCGATCGGGCCGCTGCGTATCGAGCGCTTTGCCCTGGATTACCAGCCGCCGTCGGGCGCTGTACGGCACTTGGGCGAACTGGAAGTCACCACCGACCTGGGAGCGGTGCACGAGCGCCTGTTCACGACCGGGCTGACCAGCCTGCTGTGGATGAGTGTGTTCCTGTGCGGCCTGGCGGTGGTGCTGTCGGGGTTGTTTTATCGCCTGGTTACGCGTCACCTGCAAGTCATGGCCGAGTTCGCCCGGCGCATCGCCGCAGGCGATTCCCACGAGCCGCTGCGCCTGGACAAGCATCGGCGTGCGGACGCAGACGAAATCGATACCGTGGCCCATGCACTGGATGACATGCGCCGGGCCATTCTCAGTGATATCGACCGCCGCGAAAGTGATCGCCGGGCGTTGCAGGATAACCGTGACGAACTGCTGCGAATGGTCGAGCGCCGCACCGCCAGCCTGATGCGCGCCAAGGATGAAGCAGAGGCGGCCAACCTTGCCAAGTCACGTTTTCTCGCCACCATGAGCCACGAATTGCGCACCCCGCTCAATGGCATCCTCGGCATGGCCGAATTGCTGCGCGAGGCACCGCTGGACGAGCTCGGCGGCAAGCGCCTGGATGCGCTGTACAAAGCCGGGGAAGGCTTGTTGTCGATCCTCAATGAAGTGCTGTATTTCGCCCGGCTGGAGGAGGGCGTGAGCCACCCGGAAGCGGTGGACTTCTCCCTGCGGCAATTGCTGGATGAAGTGCTGACGCTGCTCGAACCGCGCGCGCAAAGCAACGACACGATCCTGCAATGTTCCATCGATCCGCGAGTAGCGGAGCGGCAGCATGGCGCCGAACAATTCCTGCGCCAGGTCCTGAGCAATCTGCTGGCCAACGCGATCAAATTCACCGAGGGCGGGTGGGTCAAGGTTGAGGTTGAGCTGTTGCCTGGTGGCCAAGGGCAGCGGCTGCGGGTCAGCGTTACCGACAACGGCATTGGCATCGCACTGGCGATGCAGCAGAAGATTTTCGAGCGCTTCACCCAGGCCAGCGAAGAGGTGGCGCAGCGCTTCGGCGGCACCGGGCTGGGGCTGGCGATCAGCAAGCATCTGGTGGAGCAGTTGGGCGGGTGTATTGGCGTGCACAGTGAAGTCGGGCGCGGCAGTTGTTTCTGGTTCGAGCTCGCGCTGGCACCGGCGACCGGTGTGCAGGCTGTCGCTGCGAGCAGTGTCGCAGGCCAGGCTTTGCGCATTCTGGTGGTCGAGGATGTGGCGCTTAACCGCGAGGTGGTCGAGGGGCTACTGCTGCGCGATGGGCACCAGGTATGGCTTGCCGAGGACGCCGAGCAGGCGTTGATTGAATGTGCCGCGCAAGCCTTCGATTTGATCCTGCTCGACGTGCACTTGCCGGGCATCAGCGGAGTCGAACTGTGCAAACGGCTGCGCGCCACCCCTGGGCCGAATCGCCACAGCCGCCTCTTCGCCTTGACCGCCAGCGTGCAACCGGCCCTGGTTCGCGGTTACCTGGATGCCGGCATGGACGGCATCCTCGCCAAACCCCTGAAGCTCGACAACCTGCGCCAGGCGCTGGCTGCCCAGGCTCCCGAGCCCCGCGCGCAAGTGGCGGACGAAGCCATGGACTGGCCGCTACTGGACACTCACCGGACCTTGCTCGGCGAACAGAAACTCCTCGGTTTGTTGAAGGTGCTGCGCGATTCGATCGAACAGCATAGCCAGGCCCTGGCCGAGGCCATCACTGCCGACGATTGCACGGAGGTCGCGCACTTGGCCCACCGCCTGGCCGGCAGCAGCGATTCGTTGGGGTTTCGTGCATTGGCCAATGTCCTGCGAGCGTTGGAGGAAGCCGCAATGAACCATGACGAGGCGGGCCTGCGAGGGTTGGCGCCGCAGGTGCACGAGCAATTGCAGAGTTCGCGGCAGACCCTGGCGCAGCTGTTACAGGCCTGACGTACAAGTTTGTTACGACTTTTTACATCTTTGATCCTCACGTACAACTCGAACTTACATGCCTTTCCAATAATCGACGTAACCGCCGCAGCGCGGTCTTCGAAGCTTATTGGAGATAATAATAATGAACCGCCGTAAAGCTGATCCTTCCTCGCGCCATGACGTCCTGTCAGCCGCCGCGCATCGCGCCGTCTACTGAGGTGCCGACATGAGCGAATCAATCGACCGCCAGGGCATCCACCTGACCCGCGCACTGAAAAGCCGCCACATCTTCATGTTGTCCCTGGGCGGCGTGATCGGCACCGGCCTGTTCATGGGGTCGGGCGTCACCATCAACCAGGGCGGTCCGGTGGGGGCGATCCTGGCCTACCTGGTTGCCGGCTTCCTGATGTACCTGGTGATGGTCTGCCTGGGGGAGTTGTCCGTGCAGATGCCAGTGTCCGGCTCGTTCCAGACCCACGCCACCAAGTTCATCGGCCCGGCGACCGGCTTCATGATCGGCTGGGTCTACTGGATGAGCTGGGCCACCACCGTTGGGCTGGAGTTCACCGCCGCCGGCATGTTGATGGAACGCTGGTTTCCGACGGTGCCGATCTGGTACTGGTCGGCACTGTTCGTCGCAGTACTGTTCGGCCTGAACGCCCTGGCGACCCGCGCGTTCGGCGAAGCCGAGTACTGGTTCTCCGGGATCAAGGTGGCGGCGATTCTGGGGTTCATCGTGGTCGGTGTGCTGGTGATCTTCGGCGCGATCCCGCTGAGCAGCGGCGAGCCGGCGCCGATGATGACCAACCTGATCGGCGACTCGCTCTTCCCCAATGGTCTGTCGGCGGTGTTCGCGGTGATGATGACCGTGGTCTATGCGTTCCAGGGTTGCGAAATCATGGGCGTGGCGGCCGGCGAGACTGATCAGCCGGAGAAAAGCATCCCCCGCGCAGTGCGCAACGTGGTGTTCCGGGTGTTGATTTTCTACGTGCTGGCGATCGTGGTGCTCTCGGCGATTGTGCCGTGGCAGCAGGCCGGGCTGATGGAAAGCCCGTTTGTGCAGGTGTTCGATATGGTCGGCATTCCGTACGCGGCCGACCTGATGAACTTCGTGATCCTGACGGCGATTCTGTCGGTCGGCAACTCCGGCCTGTACGCTTCGACGCGTATTTTGTGGGCGATGTCCAAGACCGGCATGGCACCCAAAAGCCTCTCGCCATTGAGCAAGCGTGGCGTGCCGTTGCGGGCGCTGAGTATCACGTTGTGCTTTGCGCTGGTGTCGCTGATGACTAGCTTCGTTGCCGCCGATACGTTGTTTATGGTGCTGATGGCGGTGAGCGGCATGTCGGGTACGGTGACCTGGATTGTCATTGCCCTGGCGCAGTACAAGTTCCGCAAGGCGTATCTACGTGACGGGGGCAAACTTAGCGACCTGAAATACAAGGCACCCTGGTTCCCGCTGATTCCACTGACGTGCATTGTGTTGTGCTGTTCGTTGTTTGTGTTCCTGGCATTGGATGAGACGCAACGGCCTTCGCTGTATTGGGGGTTTGGTTTTATTGCGTTGTGCTATAGCGCTTACTTTCTGATTTATCGCAAGCGCCAGGGGGTATTGGCGCCGAGCTTGCCGTCTGCTTGATTGATTGGTCTGGACGATAAACGCGACGGGGTGACTGTCGCGTTTTTTTGTTTTTGAGGGTGGGGCATATCCGGTTTTGTGGTTACGGCTTCTAACGGTTTCGCGCGGCCCCTGATTTCCCTGTAGGAGCTGTCGAGTGAAACGAGGCTGCGATCTTGCTGTGTACATATCCATTCTTGCTTTAACGGCTGCTAATGGTTCCGCTCTTACAGCGGGTTACTTGGAAAAGCGCCAAGTAACCAAGCGCCTCTTGCCCCACCACTCGGCACCTCGCCTAGGCTCGGTGTGCCCGAACGCAGGCATTGCTCCGCGGGTCGCTGCGATGGGCCGTCCCTGGCCCAGCGCAGCTAAACCGGCATCCTTGCCGGTTTACCCGCTACGCAATACCTGCGTTCGGCCATCGTGGTTAACGGGCGTCCGCGATCAACAACCGGGCCGAGGCGGCCTGAAAGCCGACCTGACGGCTAGCTCGACCCAGCATCAGCGGCGGATGGCAGAGCTTCGAATGGCACACCCTGTGGGAGCAAAGCTTGCTCGCGATGACGGATTATCCTTCAACAATCATGGTGACTGGAGCACCGCTATCGCGAGCAAGCTTTGCTCCCACAGTTGCCATCTCCCACAGTTGCCATCTCCCACAGTTGCCATGTCCATCAGGTTCTCATTTCAAATTCAGGTAAAGCGCACGGCCAAACCAGCGCAGCGCGCCGGCTTGAAGCCTTGGTCGGCCCGCAGGCCGCCACGGCCCGGTTGTTGATCACGGACGCCCCATTAACCACGCTGGCCGAACGCAGGCATTACGCAGCGGGTAAACCGGCAAGGATGCCGGTTTAGCCGCGCTGGGCCAGGGATGGCCCATCGCGGCGACCCGCTGCGTAATGCCGGAGTGAGGGCACACCGAGCCTAGGCGAGGTGCCAAGTGGTGGGGCAAGAGCGCTTTGGTTACTTTCGCGCTCTTTCGAAAGTGACCCGCCGTAAGGGCGGAACCATTAGCAGCCGTGAAGAAAAAACGGATATACACACCCAAACCCCCATGTACCCAGTTGTTCGAAGTTGTAACAGACCCAACCCAACCAAACCAAAAAACACAAAAAAACCAATAAAAAACAAACGCATACAATCAAATAGTCACAGTTACACCGCCAATTGCCGCCTTACTGAACACTCGTTTAGTATGGCCTCAAGTCGTCCCCCCTCATTCCAATCAAAAATAATCCAGGCCCCGCAATGACTACTCAACCTTCACTGCTCAGCCAGGTCGAAGCAGGCGTTGCCTGGATCACCCTCAACCGCACGGCTCAGCGCAACGCCCTCGACATCCCAACCCTGAAAAACCTGCACGCACTGCTCGAGCAGTTCAACACCGACCCCGCCGTCCGCGTCGTCGTGCTCACCGGCAGCGGCCGCAGTTTCTGCGCGGGCGCCGACCTCGCTGAGTGGGCCGAAGCCGAAGCCCGGGGCGATCTGGAAACCTACGGCTGGACCGAAACCGCCCACGCCCTGATGGGCCGTCTGTACAGCCTGGAAAAACCCACCATCGCCGCCATCAACGGCACTGCAGTCGGCGCGGGCATGGACCTCACCCTGTGCTGCGACCTGCGCATTGCCGCGCAATCGGCGCGGTTCAAGGCCGGCTACACCAGCATGGCGTACTCCCCGGACGCCGGGGCCAGCTGGCACCTGCCACGGCTGATCGGCACTGAACAGGCCAAGCGCCTGCTGTTCCTCGACGAGTTGTGGGGCGCCGACCGGGCCCTGGCAACCGGGCTGGTGGGCGAAGTGTGTGCCGATGAGCAATTGCTCGAGACAGCGGGCGAGCTCGCCGCGCGGCTGGCCAACGGCCCGACATTCGCTTTCGCCCAGACCAAAAAACTCATGCGCGAAGGCGCCCAGCGCGATCTGCCGCAGCAACTGCACGCCGAACTGGCCGCCGGCCTGTTGTGCGGCCGCAGCGAAGACGGCGCGGAAGCCTTGCGCGCCTCCGTGGAAAAACGCCCGGCGCGCTTCGTCGGCAAATAAGCCAGCACCGCCCCCATAACCCGTGAACGAACAACAGGTAACACCATGAATTTCCAACTGACCCAAGAACAAGAAATGTTGGTGGAAGCGGTACGCAGCTTTGTCGCCAAAGAATTGCTGCCCCACGAAGAAGCGGTCGACCGGGCGGATGAAGTCTCCCCGGAGCTGGCGGCAGAGATTCGCGGCAAAGCCATTGCCGCCGGTTTTTATGCCTTCAACATGCCCGAAGAAGTCGGCGGAGGCGGGCTGGATTACCTGTCCCAGGCGTTGATCGAGCGTGAGCTGTCGAAGGTCTCAT
Organism: Pseudomonas sp. RIT-562; assembly: GCF_026241895.1. Classification (GTDB taxonomy): domain Bacteria; phylum Pseudomonadota; class Gammaproteobacteria; order Pseudomonadales; family Pseudomonadaceae; genus Aquipseudomonas; species Aquipseudomonas mandelii_F. The sequence goes on from NZ_JAPJIV010000007.1 coordinate 83,226, forward strand.
GGGCGCTGCATGTGTTCGTCGCACGGCCGTCGAAGATCCTCATGGCCTGCACGGGCAGCCAGATCGGCGACTACCTGTTGCCGTGCATCCAGGGCGAGAAGATCGACTGCTTCGCCCTCACCGAACCCGGTGCCGGTTCCGATGCCAATGCGATCAAGACCCGCGCTGTGCGCGACGGTGATGACTTCGTTCTGAACGGCAGCAAACACTTCATCAGCCACGCCGGCCACGCCGATTTCGCCATCGTGTTTGCGGTCACCGACACCTACGAACATAACGGTCGCAAGCGCAACGCCGTGACCTCGTTCCTGGTGGATCGCGACACCCCGGGCATGACCATTCGCCGCGGTCCCAAGTGCGTGAGCAACCGCGGTTACCACACCTTCGAAATGTTCTTCGACGATTGCCGGGTGCCGGCCAACAAAGTGCTCGGCGAAGTTGGCAAGGGTTGGGAAGTGGCCAACGCCTGGCTGACCGCGGGCCGCGTCATGGTCGCTGCCAACTGCGTCGGGCAGGCTCAGCGGGCACTCGACGTATCGCTGCAATGGGCGGCGGACCGCAAGCAGTTCGGCCAGCCGATCGGTACCTATCAGGGTATCTCGTTCAAGCTCGCCGACATGGCCACGCAGATCCGCGCGGCTGAACTGCTGACCTTGCACACCGCGTGGAAAATGGACCAGGGCACCATGACCGATGGCGAGGCCGGCATGGCCAAGCTGTTCGCCAGCGAAGTGTTGGGTCGCACAGCCGATGAGGCGGTACAAATCTTCGGCGGCATGGGCCTGATGGACGAAGGACCAGTGGAACGCATCTGGCGTAACGCACGGATCGAGCGCATCTGGGAAGGCACCTCGGAAATCCAGCGGCACATCATTTCCCGTGAACTGCTGCGGCCGCTGCTGCGCTGATCGCCCTGGAGAACTCCCATGTCGCAGACTATTCGTGACAACCTCAAGCGCCTGCTCGCCCCGCGCCACCTGGCCTTTGTCGGCGGCCGCAGCATGGCGCGCGCGCTCAGGCGCTGTGCCGACGGCGGTTACCAGGGGCAGATGTGGCTGGTGAACCCGCAACACGCAAGCCTCGAAGGCGTGCCCTGTGTGCGCAGCATTGCCGAGTTGCCCTGCGGCCCGGACGCGGTGTTCATCGCCACCAATCGAGAGTTGACCCTGACCTGTGTCGCCGAGCTGGCGAGCAAGGGGGCAGGCGGCGCGATTTGCTATGCCTCGGGTTTCGCCGAGACCGGTGCCGAAGGCCAGGCCTTGCAGCAGCAGCTGCTGCGGGCAGCCGGCCAGATGGCCTTGCTCGGTCCCAACTGCTACGGCCTGCTCGACTACTTGCACCGCTCGGCGCTGTGGCCGGTGGCCCATGGCGGCAAACCGGTGGAGAAGGGCGTCGCGGTACTGACCCAGAGCGGCAACTTCGCCTACAACCTGTCGATGAGTGATCGCTCGCTGCCGGTGGCCTATATGGCTTCGGTGGGTAACCAGGCGCAGCTGGGCGTCGCCGAATTGATGGACGTGTTGCTCGACGAACCGCGAGTCACTGCCATCGGCCTGCATCTGGAAGGGCTGAAGAACGTGCCGGGTTTCGCCCGCGCCGCGCACAAGGCGCTGGAGAAAGGCATTCCGATCATCGCCTTGAAAACCGGAGTGTCGCAGATCGGTGCCGAACTGGCGCTCAGTCACACCAGTTCGCTATCCGGTTCCGACGCCCTGTACGACAGCCTGTTTGCGCGCCTGGGAGTGATCCGGGTCAGCGGGCCGGTGAGTTTTGTCGAAACGCTGAAGGCCGCAGCCTGCGGCAAACTTCCGGCGGGTGACAGCCTGATTGCCCTGGCCTGTTCCGGGGGCGACGCAGGCCTGATCGCCGACTACGCCGAACGCAACGAACTGACCTTGCCCAAGCTTGACCAGACCCAGCGTGAAGAGCTCGCACAGGTGCTGCCAAGCTATGCCAACCTGGTCAATCCGCTGGACTTCACCACAGCGATCTGGGGCGATGGCGAGGCGTTGAATCGCATGCTCGACAGTGCCCTGCGCACCGAGGCCGACGCCGCCATGCTGGTGCTCGACTATCCGGCGCAGGCCACCGGCGAGCGCAAGGAATGCGACCTGCTGCTGGAGCTTTTTTGCGCAGCACTGGTGCGCCACGGCAAGACCGGGTTTGTCACCTCAGCCTTTCCCGAACTGCTGCCGGCCAGCGCCCGTGAACGCCTGCATGACCAGGGCGTGGCGGCGCTGCAAGGGGTGGAAGATGGTCTCGCTGCGTGGGGCCGGATTGCCGGTTACCAGCGCAATCGCCAGGCACTGTTGGCGCTGGGTGAGTCGGCGTTGGTACCGCTGTGTCCCCAGGCCCTGGAAGGCGAAGGTCGCCTGCTCAACGAGTGGGATTCCAAACAGGCACTGCGCGCCTTTGGCCTGTCGACGCCCAACGGTGTATTGAGCACTGCACAAAATGCAGCAGCCGATGCCGACGCGCTGGGCTACCCGCTGGTGCTCAAGGCGGTCAGCGCGCAACTGCCGCACAAGACCGAAGCCGGCGCCGTGGCATTGAACCTGAAGGACCGCGCCGCCGTGGTCTGCGCCTTGGACAAGATGCGCGCGAGCATCGCCGCTTACGCACCGCAAGTGCCGTTCGATCAGTTGCTGCTGGAGCCGATGGCCACGCCACCGCTGGCCGAATTGATCGTCGGCATCAAACGCGAAAACGACTTCGGCCTCGCGTTGGTCATTGGCGCGGGCGGCATCCTGGTGGAGCTGCTCAAGGACAGCCGCAGCCTGCTGCTGCCGACCACCGGCGGCGCCATTCGCCGCGCGTTGCTGAGCCTGCGCAGCGCCGCGTTGCTGCAAGGTTTTCGCGGCCGTGAAGCGGCGGACCTCGATGCGCTGGTGGCCGCGATCCGCGCAGTGGCCGACTACGCCTGCGAAAACGCCGAGTCCCTGCTGGAACTCGATGTGAACCCATTGTTGGTCGGCGCCCATGGCACGACTGCGGTCGATGCGTTGATTCGCCTTGGCCACGAGTGAGGATATGAACATGCAAACCACCCCATTGACCGGCGGCCAGGCCCTGGTGCGCCTGCTGGCCAACTACGGCGTCGACACCGTGTTCGGCATCCCCGGCGTGCACACGCTGGAGCTGTACCGCGGCCTGCCGGGCAGCGGCATTCGCCATGTGCTGACCCGGCACGAACAGGGCGCCAGTTTCATGGCCGACGGTTACGCCAGGGTCAGCGGCAAACCGGGGGTGTGCTTCATCATCACTGGTCCGGGCGTGACCAACGCGGCGACCGGCATTGGCCAGGCGTACGCCGACTCGATTCCGATGCTGGTGATCTCCAGCGTCAACCACACCGCCAGCCTCGGCAAAGGCTGGGGCTGTCTGCACGAAACCCAGGATCAGCGCGCCATGACTGCACCGATCACTGCGTTTTCGGCGGTGGCGTTGAGCGCCGAGGATCTGCCTGAACTGATCGCCCGTGCCTATGCCGTGTTCGACAGCGAACGTCCGCGCCCGGTGCATATTTCGGTGCCTTTGGACGTGCTGGCGTCGCCAGTGAAACGCGATTGGAGCAACGAAGTGGTACAGCGCCCCGGACGTGGCCCGGCCTCGATCACTGCCATAGAACAAGCCGTGGCCAAGCTGCAAAACGCCAAGCGCCCGATGATCATCGCCGGTGGTGGCGCACTGCACGCCGCGCAGGAACTGCAAAGCATCAGCACCCGTCTGGCCGCGCCACTGTTCACCAGCGTCGCCGGCAAAGGCTTGCTGCCTGCGGACTCGCCGCTCAACGCCGGTTCGAGCCTGTGCGTCGAGCCTGGCTGGCAACTGATCGGCGAAGCCGACGTGGTACTGGCGGTCGGCACCGAGATGGCCGACACCGATTTCTGGCGCGAGCGCCTGCCGCTGAATGCCGAGCTGCTGCGGGTGGACATCGACCCACGCAAGTTCAACGATTTCTACCCCTGTGCGGTGGCCCTGCAAGGCGACTCACAACAAACCCTGGCGGCGCTGCTGGAACGCCTGCCCGACACCGCTCGCGACTGCGCTGCAGCCAGCGCCAGCGTGGCGAAACTGCGTGACGCAGTGAAGAGCAGCCACGGCCCGCTGCAGTTGATCCACCAGGCAATTCTCGAACGCATCGCCGCCGAGCTGCCGGACAACGCCTTCATCAGCACCGACATGACCCAGTTGGCCTACACCGGCAACTACGCCTTCAACAGCCGGGCGCCGCGCAGTTGGCTGCATCCGACCGGTTACGGCACCTTGGGTTATGGGCTGCCGGCCGGCATCGGCGCCAAGTTCGGCGCGCCCAATCGCCCTGGCCTGGTGCTGGTGGGTGACGGTGGTTTCCTTTACACCGCGCAGGAACTGGCGACAGCGGTCGAGGAACTGGATAGCCCGCTGGTGGTGTTGCTGTGGAACAACGATGCCCTGGGGCAAATCCGCGACGACATGCTCGGCCTGGATATCGAGCCGATTGGCGTGCTGCCACGCAATCCGGATTTCGCCGCTTTGGGTCGCGCGTTCGGTTGCACCGTGACACAGCCGCAAAGCCTGGCCGAGTTGCAGACCGATCTGCGGCATGGCTTCAAGCGTAACGGCGTGACCCTGATCGAACTCAAGCATGCCTGTGCGCATTGATTTTCATTTTTCGCGGCTGTTTACAAGGAGCAGGCCATGCGTTTTTCCGATCTGACCCAACGAATCTCCGGTGACGGCGCCGCCGCCTGGGATATCCATTACCGCGCGCTGGCGTTGCAGGAGCAGGGCGAAGACATTCTGCTGCTATCAGTGGGCGATCCGGATTTCGACACCCCGGTACCGATTGTCCAGGCGGCTATCGACAGCCTGCTCAATGGCCACACGCACTACGCCGACGTGCGCGGCAAGCGGGCCTTGCGTGAAGCCATTGCCAGGCGCCACCAGCAGCGCAGCGGCCAGGTGGTGTCGGCCGATCAGGTCACGGTGCTCGCCGGTGCCCAGTGCGCGCTGTTTTGCGTGGCCCAGTGTGTACTCAATCCGGGTGACGAGGTGATCGTTGCCGAACCGATGTACGTCACCTACGAAGCGGTATTCGGCGCCTGCGGTGCGGTGGTGATCCCGGTGCCGGTGCGTCCCGAAAATGGCTTTCGGGTATTGCCCGAAGACGTTGCCGCGCGCATCACCCCGCGTACCCGTGCGCTGGCGTTGAACAGCCCGCACAACCCTTCCGGCGCCAGCCTGCCGCGCAGCACCTGGCAGGCGCTGGCCGGGCTGTGCATCGCCCATGACCTGTGGCTGATTTCCGATGAGGTCTATAGCGAACTGCTGTTCGAAGGCGAACACGTGAGCCCGGCGAGTTTGCCGGGGATGGCCGAGCGCACCGCGACGCTCAACAGCCTGTCGAAATCCCACGCCATGACCGGCTGGCGAGTCGGTTGGACGGTGGCGCCGACAGCGTTGGCGGTGCACCTGGAAAACCTCGCGCTGTGCATGTTGTACGGCTCCCCGGAGTTCATTCAGGACGCCGCCGTCGTCGCCCTGGACAGTCACTTGCCGGAACTGGAAGCCATGCGTGAAGCCTATCGCCAGCGCCGCGACCTGGTGTGTGCAAGCCTCGCCGATTGCCCAGGCGTGCGCGCCTTGAAACCCGATGGCGGGATGTTCGTGATGGTCGATATTCGCGAAACCGGGCTCAGCGCCCAGGCGTTCGCCGACCGCCTGCTCGACCGCCATGGCGTCTCGGTCTTGGCCGGTGAAGCGTTTGGGCCGAGTGCTGCCGGTCACATCCGCCTGGGCCTGGTGGTGGGGGCAGAACACCTGCGCGACGCCTGCCAACGCATCGCCCGTTGTGCCAGTGAACTGATGGAGACCCGACACTATGCATGACTACAAGGCGCTGTTTATCGATGGCCGCTGGCAGGCTCCATCGGGCCAGGGCATCGCTGCGGTGATCAACCCGGCGACCGAGACCGCCGCCGGCTCGGTGCCGCTGGGCGACGAGCGTGATGTCGACAGCGCAGTCGCTGCCGCACGGCGAGCCTTCGGCCCTTGGTCGCGCACGCCTTCAAGCGTTCGCGCCGGCTACATTCGTGCGCTTGCCGGGCAACTGCGCCAGCATGCGGACGCGATGGCGGCGGTGATCACCGCCGAACTGGGCATGCCGGTGCAGTGGTGCCGCGCGGTCCAGGTCGACGGGCCTATCGAAGGGCTTGAGCAATATATCGAGCTGGCCGGCCTGATGGATGAAGTGCGCGAGGTCGGCAACTCCATGGTGGTCCGCGAAGCGGTTGGCGTATGCGCGTTTATCAATCCGTGGAACTACCCGCTGCATCAGTTGATCGGCAAGCTGGCGCCGGCGCTGGCCGCCGGGTGCACGGTGGTGGTCAAGCCGAGTCAGGAAACGCCGCTGCACGCATTCTTCCTGGCGCAGATGATCGAAGCCATCGGCTTGCCTGCGGGGGTGTTCAACCTGGTCAGCGGGCCGGGTGCAAAAGTCGGCGAAGCGCTGGCCAGGCATCCAGATGTGGACATGGTGTCGTTCACTGGCTCCACCGGCGCCGGCGTGCGCGTGGCCCAGGCGGCTGCACCATCGGTCAAGCGCGTGTGCCTGGAACTGGGCGGCAAGTCGCCGCTGCTGATCGCCGAGGACGCCGACCTGGGCGCCGCAGTGCGCTATGGCGTGCAGGACGTGATGATCAACTCCGGCCAGACCTGCACCGCACTGACCCGCATGCTGCTGCCGGCAAACCGTTACGCCGAGGCCGTGGAGATCGCCGTTGCCGAAGCCCGGGGCTTGCGCATGGGGGATCCGCTGGACCCGCAGAGCTTCCTTGGCCCGATGTGTTCGGCGGCCCAGCGACGCACTGTGCGGGACTACATCCAGGTCGGCCAACAGGAAGGTGCGCGCCTGGTATACGGCGGCGAGGCCGCAGAGGAATTCGAGCGAGGGTTCTACGTCCGGCCGACATTATTTGCCGACGTCGACAACCGCATGCGCATCGCCCAAGAGGAAATTTTTGGCCCGGTGTTGTGCCTGATTCCCTACGCCGATGAGGCACAGGCCATCCAGATCGCCAACGACTCGCCATTCGGCCTGTCCAGCGGCGTCTGGACCGGCACCCCGGAACGGGCTCTGAGCCTGGCGCGGCAGCTGCGCGCTGGTCAGTGTTTTCTCAATGGCGCGGCGTTCAACTATCAGGCGCCGTTCGGTGGCTACAAGCAGTCGGGCAATGGCCGTGAATGGGGAGAAGAAGGACTCAGCGAATTTGTCGAAGTGAAGGCGATTCAGGTGTGAATCCTGATGAGGTAAACGATAACCGCACCGGGCCTTGGCCCGGTGTCTTGCGTGGTTTAAGGCGGTAACTCATTTTTGATCAGGGGCAATCCGATGAGCGATAACAACAACAAGATTACTCAAGCGAACCATGAATCCAGTTTCCCGCGCAGGGACTTTCTGAAATACAGTGCCATGGCCGCAGCCGTCGCCGGCGCGTTCTCCATGGGGCTGCCGATGGGCGCGTTGGCGGCAGAGGCCACGCCCAAACCCGGCGGCGTCCTGCGCCTTGGCCTGGCCGGCGCCAGCACCACCGACTCGCGTGATCCCGGGACCTGGGTCGATACATTCACCTTCGTGGGCTTCTCGGCGATCTACAACACCCTGAGCGAAATCGCCGTCGACGGCACGGCAATTCCGGAGCTGGCCGAGAGCTGGACGTCGACCCCGGACGCGCGAGTCTGGACTTTCAAGCTGCGCCCGGGCGTGACCTTCCACAACGGCAAGAGCCTGACGGCCGACGACGTTGTCGCCTCGATCCAGCATCACCTGGGTGAAAAATCCACTTCTGCCGCCAAGACCGTGTTGGGCGATGTGGCCAAGGTCAGTGCCCAGGGCAGCGACAGCGTGGTGTTCGAATTGCATTCGGGCAACGCTGATTTCGCTTATGTGGTCGCCGACTATCACTTGGTGATCATGCCGTCCAAGGACGGCGTACCAGACTGGCAGGCCGGCGTCGGCACCGGTGGTTATCGTCTCAAAGACTACGAGCCCGGCGTGCGCATGGGCCTGGAGCGCAGCCCGGATTACTGGAAACCCGGCCGCGCGCATTTCGCCAGTGCCGAGCTGATCGCGATCGCCGACGGTGCGGCGCGCATCAACGCGCTGGTGACCGGGCAGGTTGATGTGATCAACAAGGTCGACCTGAAAACCGTGGCCCTGCTCAAGCGCAATCCGAACCTGGTGATCGAGGAAACCAAAGGCGCCCAGCATTACACCTTCCCCATGCTGTGCGACGCCCAGCAGTTCCAGGACAACAATATTCGCCTGGCGATGAAGCATGCGATCAACCGCGAAACCCTGCTCGCCTCGGTGCTGCACGGCTACGGCCTGGTGGGTAACGATCATCCGATCCAGCCCGGCAGTCGCTTCATCAACCCTGCGCTGGAACAGCGTGCCTACGACCCGGACAAGGCGCGCTTCTACCTGCGCCAGGCCGGAGTCGACTCGCTGAAAGTGCGCCTGCAGGCTTCCGATGCGGCGTATACCGGCGCAGTCGATGCGTCGGTGCTGTTCAAGGAGCAGGCGCGCCAGGCCGGGATCGAGATCGATGTGGTGCGCGAGCCGGCCGATGGTTTCTTCTCCAATGTCTGGATGAAGCAGCCGTTCACCACTTCGTTCTGGTACAGCAGCCTGACCGCCGACCGCATGTTCAGCATCGGCTACGCCAAGGGGGCGGCGTGGAACGAAACCCACTGGGACAACCCGCGTTTCAACCAGCTGTTGAACGCCGCCCGAGGCGAGATGAACGACCCGCTGCGCCGCGAGATGTACAACGAAATGCAGGCGCTGTGCCGGGACGACGGCGGGGCGATCGTGCCGCTGTTCGCCAGCTCCGTGGCCGCGCGTTCCAACCGGGTGGCGCACGGTGGGCAAACCGCGCCATACGGCGAGCTCGATGGCCTGCGCGTGATCGAGCGGTGGTGGCAAGCATAAAAATCTCCAACCACTGGAGATCAAACTGTGGGAGCGGGCTTGCTCGCGAATGCTGTGTGTCATTCAACGAGCTTATCGACTGACACAACGCCTTCGCGAGCAAGCCCGCTCCCACAGTGGAAGTGAGTTGTGTGCAAAAGCGTAGCTATTTCGAGGAACTGCACGATGAATAGTATTTTCAAGCTGCTCTTCCAGCGCCTGGCGTTGGGACTGTTATCGCTGCTGGCGGTATCGGTCATCATCTTCCTGGCCGTCGGCATGCTCCCGGGCGATATCGCCCAGGCCATGCTCGGTCAATCTGCCACAGCGGAAACCGTGGCAGCCTTTCGCGCGCAATTGGGGCTCGACCTGCCGCCACTGACGCGCTTTGGCCACTGGATCTGGAACGTCGTGCAAGGCGACCTTGGCGTGTCCCTGGCCAACCAGCGGCCCATCGCTGACCTGGTCGCGTCGCGCCTGGGCAACACCTTCAGCCTCGCGTTGCTGGCGGCACTGGTGTCGGTGCCGCTGGCTTTGTTGCTGGGGATGCTCGCGGCGCTGTATCGCAACAGCTGGTTCGACCGCCTGCTCAACACCTCGGCCTTGAGCGCGGTATCGTTCCCCGAGTTCTTCGTGGCCTACATCCTGATCCTGGTGTTCGCGGTCAAGCTGAACTGGTTCCCGAGCATCTCCAACCTCGCGCCCGACGCCTCGCTGTTAACCGTGCTGGAGCGCTCGGTGTTGCCGGTCGCCACCCTGAGCCTGGTCGTGATTGCGCAGATGATGCGCATGACCCGCGCCTCGCTGATCAACCTGCTGGCCAGCCCCTACATCGAAATGGCCCGGCTCAAAGGCATCAGCCAGTCGCGCATCATCTTCCGGCATGCCTTGCCCAATGCGCTGGCGCCCATCGTCAACGTGGTGGCGCTGAACCTGGCTTACCTGGTGGTCGGCGTAGTGGTGGTCGAAGTGGTGTTTGTCTATCCGGGCCTCGGCCAGTTGCTGGTGGACTCGGTGGCCAAGCGCGACATTCCGGTGGTACAGGCCTGCAGCCTGATCTTTGCCGCGACCTACATCCTGCTCAATACCTCGGCCGATGTGCTGTCCATCGCCAGCAACCCACGCCTGATGCATCCGAAGGGGTAGACCATGAACCTGCTCAAACAGATATTCCGGGCGCCCTTGAGTGCCAAGTTCGGCCTGCTGGTGATCGTGCTCTACATCCTCGTCGCCGTGTTCGCGCCGCTGCTCGCGCCCTACGGCGAAACCCAGGTAGTGGGTGAGGGGTTTGCTCCCTGGAGCGGCCAGTTCCTGCTGGGCACCGATAACCTCGGTCGCGACATGTTCAGTCGCCTGGTCTACGGCGCGCGCAACACACTGGGCATCGCTTTTCTGACCACGTTGCTGGCGTTCCTCCTCGGCGGCCTGAGCGGTTTGGTCGCGGCAATCAAGGGTGGCTGGATCGACCAGGGTCTGTCACGGGTGGTTGATATTCTGATGGCAATCCCGCAGCTGATCTTCGCCTTGCTGATTCTCAGCGTGGTGGGCACCACGGCCACCTCGCTGGTGCTGGTGATCGCCCTGCTGGATGCGACGCGGGTGTTTCGCCTGTCCCGCGCGGTGGCGATGACTGTGGTGGTCCAGGACTTCGTCGAGGCGGCCCGCCTGCGGGGCGAAGGCCTGTGGTGGCTGGTGACGCGCGAAGTGCTGCCGAACGCCGCCGCACCGCTGATTGCCGAGTTCGGCCTGCGCTTCTGCTTCGTGTTCCTGTTCATCAGCGCGCTGTCGTTTCTCGGCCTGGGCATTCAACCGCCGACCGCCGACTGGGGTAGCATGGTCCGCGACAACGCGGTGCTGATCACCTTCGGCGACATCAGTCCATTATTGCCGGCCCTGGCGGTGGCGTTGATCACGGTCAGCGTGAACTTCGTCGTCGACTGGATGCTGCACAAATCCAGCGGCCTCAAGGAGTGCTGAACATGAATACCCGCAACCCGGAAAAACCGCTGCTGGAAATCCGCGACCTGCACATCGAAGGTCACTACGAGGATGCCTGGCATCCGCTGATCAAGGGCATCGACCTGACGTTGCAGCGCGGTGAAGTGCTGGGGCTGATCGGCGAGTCGGGTGCCGGCAAGTCGACCCTCGGTCTCGCCGCCATGGGTTATACCCGCGACGGCTGTCGGGTAACCGGCGGCTCGGTGCATTTCGACGGCATCGACCTGTTGCACGCCAAGCCCGAAGCCTTGCGCAAACTGCGTGGGCTGCGCATTGCGTATGTGGCGCAAAGCGCTGCGGCATCCTTCAATCCGGCCCACCGGCTGATCGACCAGCACGTCGAAACGGCGGTGAAAAATGGCGGCGTCAGTCGGGCCCAGGCCATGGCTGAAGCAGTCGAGTTGTATCGGGTGCTGCGCCTGCCGAATCCGGAACAGATCGGCCAGCGTTATCCGCACCAGGTCTCCGGTGGACAACTGCAGCGGGTCATGACCGCGATGGCGATGGCCTGCCATCCGGACCTGATCATCTTTGACGAACCGACCACCGCCCTCGACGTCACCACGCAAATCGAAGTGCTGGCGGCTATTCGTGAGGCGATAGCCACCTTCGGCAGCGCAGCGATCTACATCAGTCATGACCTCGCCGTGGTGGCGCAAATGGCCGACCGCATCATGGTGCTGCGCCACGGCAAATTGGTGGAAGAAGCCGAGACTCGGCAGATGCTCGGCAATCCGCAGCAGGATTACACCAAGTCGCTATGGGCGGTACGCAGTTTCCGCACCGAGCCCAAGCCGTGCCCGCAGCAGGAACGACCGTTGCTGGAGTTGCGCAAGAGTTGCGCCAGCTACGGCCAGCAACCGGTACTCCACGATGTCTCCCTGAGCCTGTATCGCGGCCAGACCCTGGCGGTGATCGGCGAGTCCGGCAGCGGCAAAAGCTCCACGGCGCGGCTCATCACCGGCCTGCTGCCGCCGACTTCAGGGCAGGTGCTGTACGACGGCGAAGCGCTGCCGGCGGACTTTCGCCAGCGCAGCAAGGAGCAGCTGCGGCGCATCCAGATGATCTATCAGATCCCCGATACCGCGCTGAACCCGCGCCAGCGTATCGTCGACATCATCGGCCGGCCCCTGACGTTTTACCTGGGCCTCAAGGGCCAGGCGCTGCGCGCACGGGTCGCCGAATTGCTCGAGATGATCGAGCTCGATCCGGCGAAGTTCATGGAGCGCCAGCCCCGGGAATTATCCGGCGGGCAGAAACAGCGGGTGTGCATCGCTCGCGCACTGGCGGCCGATCCGCAGCTGATCATTTGCGATGAGGTCACCTCGGCGCTCGATCAACTGGTCGCCGAAGGCGTGCTCAAACTCCTCAACCGCATTCAGCAGCAACTGGGCGTCGCCTATCTGTTCATCACCCACGACGTCGCTACCGTGCGTGCGATTGCCGATGAGGTGCTGGTGATGCAGCGGGGCAGGGTAGTTGACCACGGCTCGCGCAGCGCGATTTTCACCCCTCCGCACCAGGACTACACCGGACTGCTGTTTTCCTCAGAACCGCAAATGGACCCCGACTGGCTTGACCGGTTGCTGGCGTCCCGTGCGCTACCTTCTTCCAATACCCAGCTTGTCAGCGTTTAAGGAACAACCATGAAAGTACTGATCGTTCACGCCCATCCCGAGCCAAACTCCTTCACCGCAGCCTTGCGCGACCAGGCTGTCACAACGCTCGAAGCCCAGGGCCACGAAGTCAAAGTCAGCGACCTGTACGCGATGAACTGGAACCCGGTGGCCAGCGCCGACGATTTCTCCGCGCGGGACAATCCCGACTACCTGGTGTATGCCCTGGAGCAGCGCCTTGGCGTCAAGAGCCAGTCCCTGGCGCCGGACATCCAGCAGGAGCTTGAGAAACTCCTGTGGGCTGACCTGTTGATCCTCAACTTCCCGATTTTTTGGTTCTCCACCCCGGCGATCCTCAAGGGCTGGATCGATCGGGTGCTGGTCTCTGGCATCTGTTACGGCGGCAAACGCTTCTACGACCAAGGCGGCCTGAGCGGCAAGAAGGCGCTGGTCACCGTCACGCTCGGCGGGCGCGAGCACATGTTCGGCGACGGCGCGATTCACGGCCCGCTGGAAGACATGCTGCGGCCAATCCTGCGCGGCACCCTGGCCTACGTTGGCTTCGACGTGCTGCAACCCTTCGTCGCCTGGCACGTGCCATACATCAGCGGCGAGGCGCGCCAGGGCTTCTTGCGCGATTATCAGCAGCGCCTGGAGCACCTGGGCGACGAGCAGCCGCTGGTGTTCCCGCGCCTGGCGCAGTTCGATGAGGCGTTGTACCCGCTGCCTGTGTAACGGCCTGATCCCGGCGCTGGCGTTCATGCCGATGGACGCCAGGCCCCCGGTCTTTCTACACTGCCCGCAGTCTAGGGGACCGGGGGACAACGGATGAATCGCAATGAGCTACGCAAGGCCGACATCAACCTGATGGTGGTGTTCGAGACATTGATGCTCGAACGCAACGTCACGCGGGTGGCTGAAAAGCTGTTTCTCGGCCAGCCGACCATCAGCTCGGCGCTCAACCGCCTGCGCACCCTGTTCAACGACCCGTTGTTCATTCGGGTCGGCCACCGCATGGAGCCCACGGCGCGGGCCGAAGAGTTGATCCAGTACCTGTCGCCAGCCCTGGATTCGCTGTCGATCGCCCTGAGCCTGACCCACGACTTCGATCCTGCGGTCAGCACCATGACCTTTCGCATCGGCCTGTCCGATGACGTCGAATTCGGCCTGCTGCCGCCGCTGTTGCGCGCCCTGCGCCAAGAGGCGCCGAAAGTGGTGTTCGTGGTCCAGCATGTCGACTACTGGCGCATTCCCGACTTGCTGGCGTCCGGTGATATCACCGTCGGCATCAGCCAGACCCGCGGCCTGCCGGCCAACGCCAAGCGCAAACTGCTGCGCCACATCCAGCCGAGCATCCTGCGCGCCGATGCATCCGACACCCCGTTGACCCTCGATGAATACTGCGCGCGTCCCCACGTGCTGGTGTCCCACACCGCCAACGTCAGTGGCTACGCCGATGAATGGCTGGCAGAGATTGGCCGCACCCGCCAGGTGGTGCTGTCGGTGCCGCAGTACAGCTCGTTGCCGGCGCTATTGGCCGGCACCGACCTGATCGCCAGTCTGCCGGACTACACGGCCGAAGCCATGGCCGCGTCGGGCTCGCTGTTCAAAGAGCCATTCCCGTTCAAGACGCCGACCCTCGACCTGTCGATGGTCTGGCTCAGCCACGTCGACACCGACCCTGCCGAACGCTGGCTGCGCAAACGCCTGGAAACTTTCATGAGTGCTACCGACCTCATGGCCCCGGCGCCGTAAGTCAGATCACTCTGTGCTATACGTACTACCCTGCCGCCAACTTCAAGGAGCAATCGACATGCCCCACCTGCACATGGAATACACCGCCAACCTGCCGGGACTGAACGCCGACGTGGCCTTGATCCGGCTGAACAACACTCTGGTGGGCTCCGGCCAGTTCGGCGCAGAATTCGACATCAAGAGCCGCGCGATCAAGGTCGAGACGTTCAAGGTTGGCACCGCCATGGGCGAGCGCGGGTTTGTGCATGTGAAGCTGGCGCTGCTCAGCGGGCGATCGCCGCAGATCAAGAAGCAACTGTCGGAGAGCCTGCTGGCGGTGGTGCAGGATTTGTGCGAGTGGCCGGCGGGGGTGGAGGTGCAGCTGTGCGTGGAGATTCTGGATATCGATCGGGAGTCTTATTCTAAGACGGCGGTGGGGCACTGAGTTGGCTGCAACCGTCAGCTAACAGGCTCACTTACCCTCGAGTGAGCCTTGGTTTTTCAGCTGCCTGATCATTGCCGGTTACAGGCAAGGTCGATTTGCTCGCGCAGCCAGCAGTTCGCGCCGTCATGTTCAACTGCCTGATGCCACTGCACATCCAGGGTGAAACCCGGCAACCCCACCGGCGCTTCGCAGCACTCAAACCCGCCATCGTCAGCCAGCAACTGCTGAATCCGCCTCGGCAGCGTCACCACGAACTCCGTCCCGATGATCATCTTCAGCGCCGCACCATAACTGTTGGCCCGCGCTACGACCTGGCGACTCAGACCCTGTTGCGCCAGCCAGCCGTCGACCATATTGCTGCTGGAAGTCCACGGAGTCGGGAACACGTGGCGGCGTTCGATGAACGCCTCCACGCTCAAGCGCTGCTCGCCGGGTGCGGTGGGTTTGTCGAAGACGCAGACCAGCTCATCTTCCAGCAGAGTCGCAGACTGGATGTCACCATGGTTGCCATGGAAATTCGGGCCGAAGCAAATCACCAGATCGAGGCTGCCGTCGCGCAAGGCTTGCGCCGGAATGTCAGTTTCGAGTTTGTGCACGTTGACGGTCACCGGCCAGTCGGCGAAGGCGAAGCGCTTGAGCAGGCGTGGCAGGAGCAGTTGTTCGAAGTATTCCGGGGCGCACAGGTTAAAAGTGGTGGGTCGCAGGGCGGGGTCGAAGGTTGCCGCGCCAGCGTGGCACAGGTTGATCTGTTCGAGCACCTTCAGCACGTGCGGGTACATGCTGTCGGCTTTGTAGGTGGGCTGCATGCCAGCGCGGCTGTTGATGAACAATTCATCGGCGAAAGCCGCGCGCAGTTTTTTCAGGCAGTAGCTTACCGTCGACTGGCTGACGCACAGGGCTTCGGACACGCCGGTGGCGTTGTTCTGCTGGTACACGGCGACGAAGACCATGAGGTCTTGCATGTCGAGTTTTCTAAGCAAGTTGCTGATCAGCATCCATTCCGTCTCGCAGTGCTGGCTGCGCGGGGCGGCGCAACAGTCTGCGCAGGATCCTAACGGATCAGCGGGGTCAGGAGAATGCTGATCGCACTGCTTTAGCACTTGCCTGCGCGATCAGCGAATGTGTTGCGCGTAATGCCGCGGGTCGAAGCGCAGGACCATCAGGATCATCAGCGCCACCACGGCGGTCAGCGCCCACCAGGCCCATTCGAAGCTGCCCAGTTGATCGCGGATCAGCCCGGCGAGCAGCGGCGAAACTCCGGCAATCAGGTAGCCGATACCTTGCACGAAGGCGGTCAGGCTGCCGGCGCGTCGCGGGGTGTCGAGGTGGTCCATGGACACGATCAGGCTCATCGGGAACAGACCGCCAATGCCCAGCCCCAGCAGGCATGGCCACACCAGGCTGAAGTGTTGCGGGCTGAGGATCAATCCGCAGAAGCCGGCCATGATCAGTGCCAGCAACACCACCAGGACCAGGCGGCGGTCACGGCTGCGGTTGGCGATGGCCGGGGTTGCCAGGCCGGACAGCACTTCCATGGCCGTCAGGAAACCCAGGAGCAGGCCGGCGTCCTGCTCGCTCCAGCCTTTTTCCATGTAGTACGGCGCCAGCCAGGCCAGGACGCAGGTGTAGGACGCGGTGCCCAAGCCGAAAAAGATAGCGAGCAGCCAGGCTCGGGAATTGTTGAAAAACCGCTCGTTGCCGGCCGGCCTTGATTCGCTCAGTGGCTGCTGCGCGGGCTGCGCCATCCAGAAGATCAGTGCCACCAGCGCCAGCACGGCCCAGACCGCCAGGCCAATTCGCCAACTTCCGGTGCGGATCATTACCAGCGGGGCGAAGGAGGCGGCGATGGCCGCGCCACCCATGATCGAGGTGACGTAGAGGCCCATGCACAAGGCGACGTGATCGCTAAAGCGGGATTTGATCAGGGCTGGCATCAGCGCCTGGATCAGGGCAATGCCGACGCCCGCCAACACGGCGCTGAAGATCAGTTCGGCGGCGGAGTCGAGGAACAGGCGTGATGCGGTGGCCGCGCCGATGATCAGCAGCGACAAGATCACCGTCCGTTGCTCGCCCAGGCGCTGGCTGACGGCGATGCCAAAAAACATCGCCACGCCCATCGCCATCACCGGGAGCATGGTCAGCAGCGAGGCCAGGCTGAAGCTCAGTGCAACATCGCCACGTATCGCCGACAGCAGCGGGCCGACGGCGGCCATAGAGGGGCGCAGGTTGAGCGCGACCAGGACAATGGCGAGCATCAGCAGAATGGCGGGACGGGTGGCGGCGCGGACATTTTCCATGGATCGGACCTTGAGTGAACAAGGGGTGATTAGGCGGGCGAGGGTTGGGGGGCGGCAAATCAGAAAGTCTGTTCAGGTATTTAAAAGTTAAATACACAACCCCGTAGCAGCTGGCGAAGCCTGCGTTGGGTCGCGCAGCGGCCCCAGGTTTCTAAGGCAGAAACTCAATCGCCTGAGATAGCGCCTGCTTCGCAGGCGAACGCAGCCTTCGGCAGCTGCTACAAATTGGGCGCCACTGGTTTTTGTAGCAGCTGGCGCAGCCTGCGTTGGGTCGCGCAGCGGCCCCCAGGTTTCCAAGGCAGAAACTCAATCGCCCGAAACAGCGCCTGCTTCGCAGGCGGACGCAGCCTTCGGCAGCTGCTACAAATTGGGCGCCACTGGTTTTTGTAGCAGCTGGCGCAGCCTGCGTTGGGTCGCGCAGCGGCCCCAGGTTTCCAAGGCAGAAACTCAATCGCCTGAGATAGCGCCTGCTTCGCAGGCGAACGCAGCCTTCGGCAGCTGCTACAAATTGGGCGCCACTGGTTTTTGTAGCAGCTGGCGAAGCCTGCGTTGGGTCGCGCAGCGGCCCCAGGATTTTCAAGGCAGGTCCCGAGCCCAACGCAGCCTCGCCGGCTCTACAGCTGCCACGGAGATTGAAGGGCGATCAAGTGATTGTTTAGCCAACCCACACCCAAAGTTCTTCAAATCCCGATTTAACACCCCAACCGCCCATGTGACGCTGCTGCCTATCTGTTTTGCACGGTTTGTCCTATGGACGGTTGCCCCGTCACACTTCCTTCCGATCTGGCCTTCTGGGCGCTGTGGCACTGCCGTCACGCGCGCCCGCCGGATTTCTGCGTTTTGCGTTGATGCATCCATAACCGATCCCGGCTCGAATCGGGATCAACCGGGCAGCGCCTGCGCGCTGGCCTGACACGCAAACAAGAGACATCCCATGAGCAGTGCCACAACCACCTTCGCTACAGAGCAGGAAGCCCTGACCTTTCTGGAACAGAACCCGGATATAGAGATGTTCGAGCTGTTCATCATCGACAACAACGGAGTGCCCCGGGGCAAGTTGTTGCATCGCGATGAACTGCTGGCGGTGTATGCCACTGGCCGCCCCCTGCCGAGCACGATTCTCGGCCTGACCATCAATGGCGACGACGTGGAGAATTCCGGGCTGGTGTGGGACGTGGGGGATATCGACTGTCGGGCCTATCCGGTCAGCGGCAGCCTGACGCGCATGCCGTGGCGCTTGATTCCGACGGCGGCGGTGCAGGTCAGCATGCATCCCACCGAGGGGTTGCCGGCGACCATTGCCGACCCGCGGCATCTGCTGGCCAAGGTGATTGAAGGCCTGCAGGCCGACGGTTATTACCCGGTGATGGCGGCAGAGCTGGAGTTCTATCTGCTGGATCAGCAGCGCGACAGCAACGGTCGCCCGCAGCCGGCGCGGGATGTCGACGGTGGTCGTCCGCGCGGGACCCAGGTCTATGGCCTGCGTGAGCTGGAACAGATCGAGCCGTTTCTTGCTGATCTCTACAGTGCCTGCAAACTCCAAGGCATTCCCGCGCGCACGGCGATTTCCGAATACGCGCCCGGGCAGGTGGAGATCACCCTGGAACACCGTGCCGATGCCCTGCAGGCAATGGACGAAGCGGTGCGCTACAAGCGGCTGGTCAAAGGGGTGGCGCACAAGCACGGCATGACGGCCTGCTTTATGGCCAAACCCTTCGATGACCTGGCGGGCACGGGGATGCACATGCACGTCAGCCTGGCGGACTCTGCGGGTAACAATCTGTTTGCCAGCGAAGCGGGGGACGGCACGCCGCTGCTCAGGCAGGCGGTCGGGGGCATGCTCAGCACCTTGCTGGATACGTTGCTGCTGTTCTGCCCGAACGCCAATTCCTATCGCCGCTTCCAGACCAACAGCTACGCACCGCTGGCGGCGACCTGGGGCGTAGACAACCGCACGGTCAGCTTGCGCGTACCCGGCGGGCCGGCGTTCTCCCGGCATATCGAGCACCGCATCTGTGGTGCCGATGCCAACCCGTACCTGGCCGCTGCGGCGATCCTGGCGGGCATCCACCGGGGCATCCGTGAACAACTCGACCCCGGCGCTCCGGTGGAAGGCAACGGGTATGCCCAGGCCAAAGAGTTGCTGCCGACCGACTGGCTGACCACCCTGCGCGCGCTTGAAGGCTCGAGCTGGGCGCGGGAGGCATTCGACGCGCAGTTCCTCGGTGTTTACCTGGCGGTTAAACGAGCCGAGTACCGACAATTCATGGGCGAGGTCGGCGAGCAGGACTGGCGCTGGTACTTGCATCAGGCCTGAATAAACGCTGAATCATTCTCAAATATGCTGGAAGTTTGAGCGATGTGCCATTAGCCAACTAATCGTTGGCTAATTTTTCACAAAAAATTGATGGTTGGCTACCTAGAGTTAATGTCGCCTGGATAAATGAAATTTTCACATTTGTCCCAGGCACTTCTCTTCAGGAATAGCCGATATCATGTTGAAGTTAAAAGCCGTTCGCCCGGAGTGGGTGACATTAGTTTCCAGCGTCTTTTTATTGACATGTTTTAATTTTGTACTGTGGCAGCACCTGTTCGACATTACCGCCGCCGACGGCCAGGGCCTGATGCTACGGGTGGCGTTCGGGGTAATGGTGCTGGCGGTTTTCAACTTTGTCCTGACCCTGCTGGCGTTTCGGCGGGTGATGAAGCCGCTGTTGACGCTGATCTTCATGTGCAGCGCAGGCGTGGCCTATTTCATGAGTCAATATGGCGCGCTGATGGATGTCGGCATGCTGCGTAACTTTGCACAAACTAACGCCACAGAAGTGCGTGACTTGCTGTCGGTGAAGTTGCTGGCTTACATAGTAGTACTGGGCGTATTGCCATCTTGGTTGTTGTGGAAGTTACCCATTAATTATCGAATCTGGCATCGTGATGTGTTGAGCAAGTTGTTGATGGTTAGCGCATCGGCGGCAGTCATCGGTGGTGTGGCGCTTATCAACTACCAAGGGCTTTCCTCGTTGTTTCGCAATCACCATGAACTGCGCCTGATGGTCGTGCCAAGTAACTACATGGCTGCTGCATTTGGCTTGGTCAAGGAGCAGGTGGCGTCGGCGCAGCAGCCCTTCATGAAGATTGGCGAAGACGCCCAGCGCAATCCGGCGTGGCAAACCCATGGCCGCAAGTCCCTGACGGTGCTGGTAGTGGGCGAAAGTGCCCGGGCGGAAAACTTCGGCATCCTTGGGTATAACCGCGATACCACGCCAGAGCTCAATAAAGAAGCCGGCCTGATCGCATTCACCGATGTGCATTCCTGTGGCACCGAGACGGCGGTCTCGGTGCCGTGCATGTTTTCCAACATGGGCCGCAAGGATTACAACGCCACCCAGGCCAAGAGCGAGGAAGGCCTGCTGGACGTGCTCAAGCGCGCAGGCATTGACGTGATCTGGCGCGATAACCAATCCGGCTGCAAAGGCACTTGCGACCGGGTCACTTTTGATGATGTCAGCAACCTCAAAGACCCGGCGTTATGCGCCAACAGCGAATGCCGGGATGAAATCCTCCTGCAGGGCTTGCAACATTTCATCGACTCCCTGGACAAGGACACCGTGCTGGTGCTGCACCAGATGGGCAGCCACGGGCCGGAATACTTCAAGCGCTACCCGAAAGAGTACGAGCACTTCACTCCCGTGTGTGAAAGCAATGCGCTGAACAATTGCAGTCGCGAAAGTATCATCAATGGCTATGACAACACCCTGGTGTATACCGACCATGTGCTGTCTTCGCTGATCGACGTGTTGCGCAGCAATCAGGACAAAGTCGATACGGCAATGCTTTATCTGTCGGACCACGGCGAATCCCTGGGCGAGTACAACCTGTTCCTGCACGGCACGCCTTACATGCTCGCCCCTGACCAGCAAAAACACGTGGCGATGCTGGCCTGGTTCTCCGACAGTTATCAGAAGTCATTTTCGGTGGACACCCACTGCCTGCAGTTAAGTCGCGACAAACCCCTGAGCCAGGACAATCTGTTCCACTCGATGCTGGGACTTCTGGAGGTCAACAGTCATGTCTACAACCAGGGCCTGGATATGTTTGCCGGTTGCCGTGGCTCGGTGATCGACGGAGTGTTGGCCAAACGGTAGGGCTGAAGACCCTGCCTACAGCCAACAAATCTCCGCCTGTCAGACATTTCTTGCTGCCATGCAGGTCTTTTCGCTAAAGCTCTTGTTCAGTGGAGGCGCGGAAATCGCCGGGGGCGATATATACTGCGCGCCATTCTTCAAGGGAGAGCCGTGTGGCCATCGATATTCACTGGATTCGCGACAACGATAGCCTTGGTCGCTTTTGCGCCGAATGGCAGCAGCTGCCCTACGTTGCCCTCGACACCGAATTCATGCGGGTCGACACCTTTTACCCGATAGCCGGCCTGCTCCAGATCGGCGATGGCGTACGCGCTTACCTGATTGATCCGTTGACCATCGACAACTGGCAGCCGCTGGCCGCATTGCTGGAAAACCCGGCGGTGGTCAAGGTGCTGCACGCCTGCAGCGAAGACCTCGAGGTGTTGCTGCGCCTGACTGGCAGCCTGCCGGCGCCGCTGTTCGACACGCAATTGGCAGCCGCCTACCTGAACCTGGGCTTCTCCATGGGCTATTCGCGCCTGGTGCAGGAAGTGCTGGGTATCGACCTGCCCAAGGGCGAGACTCGTTCGGACTGGTTGCAACGTCCACTTTCCGACACGCAGATCAGCTACGCCGCGGAAGATGCCCTGCATCTGGCGGAAGTTTTCGTACGCCTGCGTCCGAAGCTGTCTGAGGACAAGTACAACTGGGTTCTGGAAGATGGCGCCGAACTGGTCGCCAATTTGCGTCGCGAGATCGATCCGTACGAGGTCTATCGCGAAGCCAAGCTGGCCTGGAAGCTGTCCCGCGCGCAACTGGCCGTGTTGCGCGAATTGTGCGCCTGGCGCGAGCGCGAAGCCCGGGCCCGCGACCTGCCGCGTAACCGCATCGTGCGTGAGCATTCGCTGTGGCCGCTGGCGCGCACCCAGCCAGACAGCCTTGCTGCACTGGGGAAGATCGAAGACATGCATCCGCGTACCGTGCGTCAGGACGGCGAGTTTTTGCTTGATCTGATCAAGCGCTCAGGCAGTGTGTCGCCTGATCAATGGCCTCCCGCTGTGCCGGAACCCTTGCCGGTGGAAGCCGCCGCACTGATCAAACAGCTGCGGGCGATCGGCCAGGCTGAAGCCGAGCGCCTGCACATCGCGCCGGAATTGATGCTGCGCAAGACAACCCTGGAAGCCTTGCTCAAGAGCGGCTTCCCCAATGGTCCCTACCAATTGCCTGATTCGTTGCGTGGCTGGCGCCGCGAATTGATGGGCCAGGCGCTGCTCGACAGCCTGGCCACCGCCGGAGAACAGCCTTGAAACGTATTTGCTCCATCTATCGAAGCCTGAAAAAGAACGAGATGTACCTCTATGTGCTCAAGAGCGATGCTCTCGAGCGCGTTCCGGAAAGCCTGATGGCCGCATTCGGTAAGCCGCATCACGCGTTTGACCTGGTGCTCACACCCGAGCGCAAGCTGTCGCGCGAGGACATCACCGTGGTCCTGGAAAACCTCGATAAACAGGGTTACCACCTGCAAATGCCGCCTGCTGAAGACGAATACATCGAGCATCTCCCGGAAGAGTTGCTGCGCCGCAACGACCCGATGTAAGCGACCAAGGCGGCGAGCGTCCTTGAAACACTGGAATTGATATCTGGCGATGACCGCGCGATGGAGGGTGACTCCAGCGGCGGTTGTCCGCACTGTTTTCGAAAGGTTTGAACCATGCGCGTTCTGATTGCTGAACACGACCATCCTGTGTACGCCCAACTGTTGCGCCAGGCTGCGCCTGAGCTGGAAGTGCTGACCAGTGGTGATTCCGCCGAATTGGCCAGTCAGGCCGCCGACTGTCCGATCTGGCTGGGTCAGCCGGACCTGCTGGCGACCCTGCTGCGCCAGGGCCACGAACCGCAGTGGTTGCAGTCGACCTGGGCGGGTATCACGCCGCTGCTGGCCGACGGCTTGCCACGTCACTATCGCCTGACCCGGGCGGTGGGGATTTTCGGCCAGGTGATGGCCGAGTATGTGCTCACCTATCTGCTGGGCCATGAGCGCGAAGTGCTGCCGCGCCTGGTCAGCCAGGTCGAGCGCAAGTGGGACAGTCGCCAGGGCCAGAGCCTGGCGGGGCGCAAGGTGTTGATCGTCGGCACCGGCGACATCGGCCACACCGTTGCCAAATTCCTGCAGCCCTTTGGCGTCGAGTTGTATGGCATTGCCAGCGAGGCCCGCGAGCAGGCTCCGTTTGTGCAAGTCGGCACGCTGGCGGACCTGCCACGGCTGGTGGGTGAGGTGGATTACGTGATCAACCTGTTGCCGAACACGCCACACACCCACGATCTCTACGATGCGGCGCTGTTCAAACAATTCAAGCCCACCGGGTTGTTCCTCAACGTCGGGCGCGGCGTCGCGGTGGTCGATGCCGACCTGGTGGAAGCCTTGAAGGAAGGGCATCTGGCTGGCGCGGTCATCGACGTCTGCCGTCAGGAGCCACTGCCGCAGCGGCATCCTTTCTGGACGGCGTGGGGCTTACTGCTGACCGGCCACAGCTCGGCACCGACCTCGCCGGCGATGATGGTGCAGCTGTTTGTCGAGAACCTGCGGGCGTACCAGGCGGGCGAGGCGTTGCGCGGGGAAGTGGATTTCGATCGCGGGTATTGAGTCGCCGCCAAAAAGATCGCAGCCTGCGGCAGCTCCTACAGAGCCATGTTTACACCTGTAGGAGCTGCCGCAGGCTGCGATCTTTTGCTTTCAGAGGGTGAAATCACCCTCAGCCGCCAACTCAGCCAACGGCCGGCGCGGGCTTGGCAATTCACGAGCCTGCAGATACTCAGCCAAAGTCGCCTTGTCGCCCAACTTGCCCACCGCCACTGCCGCGTGCAGCGCGTAGCCCTCGGGGATGTTCAGCTCCTTGCGCGTTAGCGCCTGGTCAAACCCGGCCATGCCGTGAGTGTGCCAACCGCTGATGCTCGCCTGCAGGGCCAAATGACCCCAGGCCGAACCGGTGTCGAAGGTGTGCCACAGCGCCGGGGTTTCTTCGCTGGCGCCTGGGGCGGTGAAGGTAGTCTTGGAGATCACGATGATCAGCGCCGAGGCGTGTTGCGCCCAGCTGCGGTTGAATTCGTTGAGCAGGCCGAGGTAACGCTCCCAGTTCGGCGTATCGCGGCGCGCGTAAAGGAATCGCCACGGCTGCGAATTGTAGGCCGAGGGTGCCCAGCGTGCGGCTTCGAAGAAGCTCAGCAGGGTTTCCTCGGGGATTGCTTCGCCGGTGAATGCACGAGGCGACCAGCGATCGGTGAACTGCGGGTGGATAGCATAATCGGCAACACGCGGGTTGGCACTCATCGACAGATTCCTTGCTCGGTTTGAATGTGGGCGACGCAAAACCCTACGTGGCGGCGACAAAACTGACAAGTGCGTTCTACCGGCAGTCGCCAATGCTTGGCCCGCAGGGCTTGGCGCACTAGACTGGCGGCCTTTTCACCACCTGATGTCGATGCTCGAACCATGGCCGCCAAAGTCGAACCGTTCTGGATACGCAAAACCCTCGATCAACTCGATCAGCAGGAATGGGAATCGCTGTGCGATGGCTGCGGCCTGTGCTGCCTGCAAAAGCTCGAGGATGAGGACGACAACAGCGTCTATTACACGCGAATCGCCTGCAAGTTGCTGGACCTGAAGACTTGCCAGTGCAGCGATTACCCCAACCGTCGCGAGTCGGTGCCCGACTGCATTCAGCTCACGCCAGGCAAGGCCGACGAATTTAAATGGTTGCCGCCGACCTGCGGTTACCGCCTGGTCAGCGAGGGCAAGGATCTGCCGCTCTGGCACCATCTGGTCTGCGGTGACCGCGATGCCGTGCACCACGAACGCATTTCACAATCGGGGCGCATGCTGGCCGAAGGCAGCGTGGCCGAAGACGATTGGGAAGACCATCTGATTTTCCGCGCGGGTTGATTGTCCGCTCGCCACAAGGAGTGTGTATGGCTGTGGGATTGCGCCAGGTGTTGGCGATTGGGTTGCTGGCGCTGAGTTCATCGGCGTGGGCGGCGAAAAAAGTCGATCTGGATTATCACGTGCGCCTGTTGCCACAAAGCGATCAGGCCGAGGTGCGGCTGTCGCTTGCCCAGGGTTCGGCAGTCCGCAGCCTGGATTTCGACCTGGGTGACGGCAGCCGTTACAGCGACTTCAAAGCCGACGGCCAGTGGCAACTGGTGGCAGGCAAACAGGCGCGCGGCATCTGGCGTCCGGCTGCCGACAAGTCCAGCCTGACCTATCGGGTGCGCATCAGCCACGGTCGCAAGGGCGGCAGCTTCGAGACGCGGATGACGCCTACCTGGGCATTGATGCGCGGTGACGACCTGGTACCTGCCGCCAAACTCGATCAGCAGGATGGCATCGAGCTGGTGTCGCGCCTTGAGTTCGAGCTGCCCACGGGCTGGAAAAGCGTGGAAACCGCCTGGCCGCGGATTGGCAAAAACAAATTCCGCATCGATAACGTCTCGCGACTGTTCGACCGACCCACCGGCTGGATGCTCGCCGGTCACCTCGGTGCTCGCCGCACGCGGCTCGGGGAAACCGAGGTGACGGTGGCGTCCCCATTGGGCCAGGGGATGCGGCGCATGGATGTGCTGACGCTGCTGACATTCGTCTGGCCGCAGGTGCAGGCGGTGTTTCCACGGCACCCGACCAAGTTGTTGATCATCGGCGCGAACGACCCGATGTGGCGCGGCAGCCTGGCAGCGCGCGAATCCATCTATCTCAACTCGCGGTTGCCACTGGTGAGTGAAAGCGGCAGCAGTGCGCTGGTGCGCGAGTTGGCCCAGCTGTTCGCACGCATCAATGACAAGCAGCGCAGCGACTGGATCAGCGAGGGATTTGCCGAGTATTACGCCATCGAACTGGTGCGTCGTGCGGGTGGCATGAGCGATGAGCGTTATGCGAGCTTGCACAAGAAGTTGGCGCGCGATGGCGAGAAGGTGAAGACCTTGCGCGGCGAGCAAATCGATTCGGCGCAAGTTGGCAGGGCGGTGTTGCTGCTGGGGGAGTTGGATCAGGAGATACGCATCAAGACCCGCAACAAGCGCTCGCTGGACGATGTGCTGCGTGGGGCGATGCGCTTGGAGAGTGTGGATACCAGGGAATTTGTGCAGCTGGCCGAGAGTGTGATCGGTGAGTCTTCCGAAGTCCTGGATACCGGGTTGCTTCAGTAAATCAAAAGATCGCAGCCTGCGGCAGCTCCTACAGGTATCGAGTCGTATGCAACATATGCGGACGACCCATTACCTGTAGGAGCTGCCGAAGGCTGCGATCTCTTGACCTTAAATCCTTAGACCCCAGTCTTGGGCGAAACCAGCGAATCATTACCCGTCACAGTAGCCGTACTGGTCGCCGCCTCAGCGTTCTTCTTCAACCTGGTCAACTCTTCCCCGGCGCGCTCGATCTTCGCTCGCACGTTGTTCATGTCCTGGCGACTTTTCTCCAGCAGGCTCTTGGCCGAACTGTGTCCGGTAATGCCCCGGGCCAGCGCCACGCCGCCGATCGCCACCTGGATCAAACCAAAAATGCCGCCGCGACGCAGGCCCTTGCCCATCATCACCACGCCACCGGCGAGTGAGCCGATGCGCTCCCAACCGTGGACGTTCTGGTCGGGATAAGTCTGGAACGGGGTGGATTCGATGCGCTGTACGCGTTTGAGTTCGCTCATGATCTGTCTCCTGGCTGGATGGACTGCTTCAAGAATAGATAAATAAGCTGACTCCCATCGCGGGCGGCTTGTTCCATCGGATGTGCGGCAATTCAGCGGAATTTCGCCCCGGAGCGGGTGTTCAAGCCTTTGGCCATACGGTCGTAGAGCACGACGTTGACGGTTGCCGCAAGGTTCATGCAGCCGGTAGTCGGGATGTAGACGACGTCTTCGCACCAGTCGCGAATCTCTTTGTCTAGCGAGCCGTCTTCCGGGCCGAAGATGTACAGGGCGCGGTCGGGATGCGTGTACTCAGGCAGTGCGCGGGCACCGTCAACCAGCTCGACTGCCACTGGGACGCAACCCAGGGGCAGGATTTTTTTCAGGTCGTCGATGCCGATCAGCGGGATGTCGTAGTGCACGCGCTTGGTGTCTGTGACGAAGTCGGCGGCGCGTTCATAACGCTTGCCGGTGTAGAACACGGAGGCCACGCCATAGCAGCCGGCGGCGCGCATGACCGAACCGACGTTTTCCGGTGACTTGGGGTTATACAAACCTATGCAGCTGTACCGTTTGTCTGCCACGAGCGGGGTGCCTTCGGGGAAAAAACGGCGATTATACGGGGATTGGGGGAGGGGTGTTTGGTTTGGAGTACTGTGATGGACGGGCTGGCCTCTTCGCGAGCAAGCCCGCTCCCACAATGAGCTCCAGTGATCACAAGAACCTGGTCCACCGAAGACCCCTGTGGGAGCGGGCTTGCTCGCGAAGAGGCCAGCCCGATCGCCGAATTTCTTCAGTCGTCCTTCTTCATCAACCCAGCCAACGCCGCAAACGGGTTATGCGTCGCCTTGGCGATTTTCGGCGAGCTCAACGAACCCTCGCTGAAGTACTGCTGGTCGGTGTACCGCGAGTGCTCATTGTCATGGCAATACAGGCACAGCAGTTCCCAGTTGGAACCATCCTGGGGGTTGTTGTCGTGGTTATGGTCGCGGTGATGCACGGTCAATTCGCTCAGGCGCTTGCCGGAAAACTCACGGGTGCAGCGCCCGCACACGTGCGGGTACATCTTCAGTGCCTTGTCGCGGTAACCCATTTCCTTGTCGCGCTGGTTATCGGCGAGGATGCGGTCCAGCTTCGAGGTGTTGGTCGGGGTTGTTGACGAACTCATGGGTTCACCTTGGTAAAAATGACTGATGACGGTTATGCACAGAGTTTAGCTCAGCCCTTGAGCTTTTCGGCAATCCAGATGGTATGGCGGGTGCCTTTGTTGCCGTGGGCAAAGACCTGGACTTCCTCGGCCTTGAAACCGGCCTTTTTCAGCTTGTCGGAAAACTGCCGGTCGGCACTCGCCGACCACACCGCCAACACGCCTTTGGGCCGCAGGGCCTTGGCGCAGGCGCTCAGGCCGCCGGCGGAATACAGCCAGCTGTTGGCTTTC
The DNA here is from genome assembly GCF_026241895.1 of Pseudomonas sp. RIT-562. GTDB lineage: Bacteria > Pseudomonadota > Gammaproteobacteria > Pseudomonadales > Pseudomonadaceae > Aquipseudomonas > Aquipseudomonas mandelii_F. Next base: position 111,500 of record NZ_JAPJIV010000007.1, read on the forward strand.
TGGGTCAAGCCTTCGGGGCCGTTATCGACGTCGAGCATGATCGCGTCGAAGCCTTGGGGTTCGGCCTGCAGCACCTTGGCCACGTCTTCCATGCGGATCACCGTGCGCGGGTCGAGTAGGGGGTTGCCGGATTTTTCGCCCAGCGGCCCGCGGTTCCACTCGACAACGCCTGGCACCAGTTCGGCCACTACCACTTCGGCAGTCTTGCCTAGGTGCTTGAGCGCCGAGGCGAGGGTAAAGCCCATGCCCAGGCCACCGATCAATACCCGCGAATTCGGCCGCCCGGCGACCTTGCGGCAGGGAATCTCAGCCAGCGCATCTTCGGAGCCGTGCATGCGGGTGTTCATCAACTGACCGCCGTCACCGCCCTGGATCTTGATGACAAAATCCTCGCCGTACTCGAACAGGCACAGGGCACCGCCATTATCTGGTATGGGGGTGGTGTCGAGTAGTACGAAACGTTTCATGTGGCTCTCTTAAGAAGAAGGGGCTTAAAAAATGGGCTTGAGAAGAATTGGCACGGGGAGGGCAATCACGCGCAGTTGGGAGTAGCCTGAGAACAGACAACAAGGCTAACGGAGCCATTGATGAAGCGCACCATTCTAACGGTCATTGCCTTGGCCGCGCTCTCGATAACTGCAGTGCAGGCCCAGGAGCTGCAAACCATTCCCACCAGCCCGGCGCCGATGCCTGGTTCGCCGGGAACCGCAACACCGACACCTTACCCTCAGATCACTCCGACCGCCGTGCCCAAGGCGGGCCCTGGCAGTGGCGGCCCGCCGTTGCTGCCGCCGATCGAAATGCCCAACCCGCCCAAGGACCAGCCGTTGCCGGGCCTTGAGCAAAACAGCAGCAAAATCAAACCCCCCGGCGGATAACCAGCGATTAAGCCGCTGGCAAACTGTGGGAGCAAAGCTTCGTGGGTATCAGACGATGCCCAGTACCTTGAACACGAACGCGTACTCCAGCGCCACGTCACGCAAGCCCTGGTAACGCCCGCTCATCCCGCCATGCCCGGCACCCAGTTCGGTCTTGAGCAGTAACGGATTGGTGTCGGTCTTGGTTGCGCGCAACTTGGCGACCCACTTCGCCGCCTCCCAATACTGCACGCGGCTGTCGTTGTAGCCGGCAATCACCAGGGTTGCCGGATAAGCCTGGGCGCTGACGTTTTCGTAAGGAGCGTAAGCCTTGATGCGCTCATACACCTCTGGATCCTCGGGATTGCCCCACTCGTCGTACTCGGTGACGGTCAATGGCAGGTCCGGATCGAGCATGGTGTTGAGCACGTCGACGAACGGCACTTCAGCAATGGCCGCGCCGAACAGCTCGGGCCGCTGGTTGAGCACCGCGCCGATCAACAGGCCGCCGGCACTGCCGCCGCTAATTGCCAGCTGCGGGGCGGTGGTGTAGCCGTTGGCGATCAGGTGCTCGGCGCAGGCGATGAAGTCGCTGAAGGTGTTGTGCTTGTGCTCCTGCTTGCCGGCGCGGTACCAGGCTTCGCCGAGTTCGCCGCCGCCACGCACGTGGGCAATGGCGAACGCGACCCCGCGATCCAGCAGGCTCAGGCGCGCGTGGGAGAACCACGGATCGAGGCTTTCGCCGTAGGCACCGTAGCCGTACAGATACAGCGGGGTCGGCTGACCCAGGGCCTCGCGCTTGACCACCAGGCTGATCGGCACCTGCGTACCGTCAGGTGCCGTTGCCCACAGGCGCTGGCTGACGTAGGCATCGGCGTCGAACGGGCCGAGCACCGGGGTTTGCTTGAGCACCTTCTGTTCGCCCGTGGCGAGGTCGAGCTGGCGGATCTGCGCCGGCCGGTTCAACGCTTCGTAGCGCAGGCGGATGCGCTCGCTGGCGAACTCCAGGCTGTTCTGCACGTGAAGGCTGTAGGCCGCATCGGGCAACTGCACGCGGTAGCTGGGCAGGTCCTGCGGATGCACTTCAATCACCGGCAGGCCGCCGACTCGCAGGCTCAGGGTCAAGGCCCCGGCATTGAGGCTCATGCCATCGAGCATGGTCAGGTGGCTATGGGGGATCAGGTTCTGCCACTGTTCCTCGGTCGGGGCCACACCCGTATCGTCAGCGTGGTACAGGGCGAAGTTGATGCCGTCGCGGTTGGTGCGGATAAACCAGCTCCACTGGCCATCCAGCGCGCCGTGGTCGACGTCATATTCATGGCCTTCCCGGCGCGGCGCAACGCAGGTAAAGCTTTGTTGAGGCTGCGCGGCATCGAGTACCCAGACTTCGCTGGTGGTCTTGCTGCCCAGCGCGAGCAGCAGTTGCAGCTCGGAACTGGAGCGGTAGCAATGCAGGAAGAAACGTCCGTCCGGTTCATGAAACACTTCTTCGGCCGCCGTTCCATCCAGACGATAGCGGTACAGCTTGTGCGGGCGATGGGTGTCGTCGAGCTCGCCGAAGAACAGCGTCAGGCTGTCGTTGGCCCAGGTCATGCTGCCGTCGCAGTCCTCGAACTCCAGTTCGCTGACGCGGCCGTTGGACAATTCCTTGACGAACAGCGTGTAGATCTCGTCGCCGGTGGAATCGATGCTGTAGGCCAGGCGCTGATGGTCCGGGCTGATGCTGAACGCACCCAGGGAAAAGAAGCCGCCCTTGGCCAGTGCGTTAGGGTCCAGCAGCAACTGTTCCTGGCTCTCGTCGAGCTCCAGGCTGTCATCGGCCGGGCGCGGGCAACGGTAGTGACGCGCATACTCATCACCGGCGGTGGTGCGGGTGTAGTACAGGTATGGCCCCCAGGGGGAGGGCAGGGACAAGTCGGTCTCGAGAATCCGGCCCTTGATCTCCTCGAACAGGGCTTCACGCAGGCCGGCCTGATCGGCGGTCTGAGTTTCCTGATAATGGTTTTCAGCCTTCAGATAGTCGAGCACCGGGCCAGTATCGCGCTCCTGCAGCCAGGCATACGGGTCTGGACCTTCAGCCCTGTGGGCAATGGGTGCGGCGTGAATGTTGGCGGATGGGGGCATGAAGGGCTCTCGAACGATGTACGAAAAAGGGATTAGCGCTAAACGCTCTGTAGGAGTGAGCCTGCTCGCGATGACGTCGGCACATTCAACATCGGTGTTGTCTGGTCATACGCCATCGCGAGCAGGCTCGCTCCTACAGGGTCAGTGCCTGCCCGATGGTATTGGGACAAGCCTGGCGTGCGAAAAGTCGTTACTATAAGCGTCTATTTGCCTGCCTTGCCATGGACACCATGACCGAGAACGACTATCTGATCGCCTGGGGCCTCTACGCCTTTGCCGCTTTGGGCTGCCTGCTGGTGTGGTTGCGCCTGACTTCCTGGATGTGGCGCTGGTTGCGCGAGCCGCTGCGTCTACTGGTGGCCGTGTTGCTGTTCGCCCCGACCATGGTTGACCCTGTAAAGGAAAAAGTCGCCCCGGCTATCGCCATTACTGCCCTCGACCTGCTGTTCAAAGTGGGCAACAACGCCTTTCGAGCGATTTCCGAACTGTTGATGTACGGAATGTTCGTCTTTGGCGCCTATCTGGTCTTTGTCGCCATCCGTTTTGCCAGGGAACGCTCCGCCAAGGCCCGCAAGGCGCAGGCTGATGCAGCCCAGGCTGCCCTGCGGGCCGACGAGCCTGAAGAAGATCAACTGTTCGGTGGAGCCGGCGATGATCGTTATGGCCGCCCACCTGTGCCGAGCAACCCTCAGCGTCTGCGGGTCGAACCCCGTCTGTAAGCTTGCCCCAGCCTTTCATCGAGAGTCCGAGCATGTGTGAGTTATTGGGCATGAGCGCCAATGTCCCGACCGATATCGTGTTCAGCTTTACCGGGCTGATGCAGCGCGGCGGGCGTACCGGCCCGCACCGTGACGGCTGGGGCATCGCCTTTTATGAAGGGCGTGGATTGCGCCTGTTCCAGGACCCGGCCGCCAGCTGTGAGTCCGAGGTCGCCAACCTGGTGCAGCGTTATCCGATCAAGAGCGAAGTCGTGATCGGGCACATCCGCCAGGCCAACGTCGGCAAGGTCTGCCTGTCCAATACTCATCCGTTCGTCCGTGAATTGTGGGGGCGCAACTGGTGTTTCGCGCACAACGGCCAACTGGCGGATTTCCAGCCAATCACCAGTTTCTATCGCCCGGTGGGCGATACTGACAGCGAAGCGGCATTCTGCGACCTGCTCAACCGGGTGCGCGCGGCATTTCCGGAGCCGGTTGAGGTTGAAGAACTGCTGCCCGACCTGGTCGCCGCCTGCGCTGAATACCGCAGCAAGGGCGTATTCAACTGCCTGCTCAGCGACGGCGACTGGCTGTTCTGCTATTGCTCGACCAAACTGGCCCAGATTACCCGCCGAGCCCCATTCGGACCGGCGCGGCTGAAAGATGTCGATGTGATAGTCGACTTCCAGGCCGAAACCACGCCCAATGACGTGGTCACGGTGATCGCTACCGAACCGCTCACCGAAAACGAAACCTGGACCCGCTACGAACCGGGCCAGTGGAGCCTGTGGCGACGCGGTGAATGCGTCAGCCAGGGCAAGACCGCATAAGGATCTTCCCGATGTTGCTCAGTTATCTAAGGCTGGTGTTGTTCGCGGCGGGCCTGTTGATCGGGGTGCAGGTGCCAGGGTTCATCAATGATTATGCCAAGCGGGTCGAGGCGCATCTGATTGAAGCCCAGACCAGCCTCAGCGGCTTCCAAGGCACCGCCAATCAGTTCTTCAAGGGCGACATGCAGGCCCTGGTGGCACATTACCGCGCCAGCGAAGACCCGATTTTCCGCAGCGATGCCGACAGCCTGAGCACACTGCTCACCCGCCAACTGGCGCTCGATAAACAATTCCAGGCCATGCAGGGCCCGTGGTACATCCGTGTGCTGCAAGTCGCCCTGGCCGCTGATCCGGACATTCGCAAGGAAACCTGGAACGGCTACAGCTACCAGATTCTGTTGACCCCGGAAGCGATGATCTGGGGCATGAGTGGCGCCTTGCTGCTGTCGTTCGGCATCGAGTGCCTGTTCCGGTTGATCGATTGGGTGGTGCTGGGCGGCAAGCGCCTGCGCCAGAGCCGGCCGATTGAAGACCGGGATGTGCGCGGGCTCTGAGATCTTTTGATTTTGATTTTTTCGGGCCAAACTCAATAAACAATCAGGAGTGTTCCCCATGACCCGCCTGCTATTGAATTGCGACATCGGCGAAAGCTTCGGCAACTGGACCATGGGCCTGGATGCCGAGGTCATGCCCGTGATCGACTGCGCCAACATCGCCTGTGGTTTCCATGCCGGTGACCCCAGCATCATGCGCAAGACGGTCAGCCTGGCCTTGAGTCATGGCGTGCAGATCGGTGCCCATCCGGCCTATCAGGACCTGGTGGGTTTCGGTCGCCGATCCATGACCTACAGCGCCCAGGAACTGCAGGACATCCTGCATTACCAGATCGGCGCACTGGATGGCGTGTGCCGCGCCCAGGGTGGGCGGGTAAGTTACGTCAAACCCCACGGCGCGATGTACAACGACATGATGGCCAACCCCGCGCAACTGCGCGCAGTGCTGCAGGCAGTGGCCGCCTATGACCGCACCTTGCCCCTGATGCTGATGGCCACCCGCGACAACAGCGCCGCCCAGCAACTGGGTGATGAATACGGCATCACGCTGTGGTTCGAAGCGTTCGCCGACCGCGCCTACGACAGCGCTGGCAGGCTGGTTTCGCGACAACTGCCTGGCGCCGTGCACCATGATCCGCAAACAATCATCGAGCAGGCCCTGACCATCGCCCGCGGCGCACCGCTCACCGCCAGCGATGGCAGCGCCCTGCACTTGCAGGCCAATACCCTGTGCGTACATGGCGACAACAGCAGTTCGGTGGCCGCCGTGCGACGCATTCGTGAGGCCCTCGATCAGCAGAGTGCGTCGTGAAACTGCGAGTCGAAGTGGTGGCGCTGGACTGCCTGATGGTGCGGTTGTTCGACGAGATCGCCGAGGCCAACATGCCGTGGATGCTCGCGGCCAGTGAAAGCCTGCGCTCGGCGTTCGCCGGGCAGCTTATCGACCTGGTGCCTTCCTACACCACCCTGATGGTGCATTACGACCTGACCACTATGAGCCCGGCGCAGGCCCGGGAACTGATCGGCGCTGCCTTGATCGATCTGTCGCCGAACGCTCGCGACACCGGCGTCTGTCATGTGCTGCCGGTCTGGTATGACCCAAGCGTGGGCCCGGAATTGAGCCTGTTGTCCCGGCGCAGCGGTTTGTCGGTGCAGGAGGTGATCCGCCGCCACAGCGAGCACACGTATCAAGTGTTTGCCCTGGGCTTTGCTCCGGGGTTTGCCTTCATGGGCCTGGTGGATGAAGTGCTGGCGGCACCACGCCTGAACACTCCGCGCAAAAAAGTCGCGGCTGGTAGCGTCGGCATTGCCGAGCGGCAGACCGCAGCGTACCCGGTGGTGTCACCGGGAGGCTGGAACCTCATCGGGCGTACGCCGGCCAGGCTGTTCGACCGCGATCGCGACGGCTACAGCCTGATGCAACCGGGTGATACGGTGCGCTTCGAAGCGGTGGCGCATGCCGAGTTCATCAACCTGGGCGGCGATGACACGCCCCTGGAGGTCCAGGCATGAGCCGTTTGATGATCGACGCGAGCACTCCGCTGTGTCTGTTGCAGGATGCCGGCAGGTTCGGCGTGCGGCATCTGGGTGTCACCCAGGGCGGCGGCCTGGATTGGTGTTCGATGTCCTGGGCCAACTGGTTGCTGGGCAACGATCTGGATGCGCCAGTGGTTGAAGTCACCCTGGGCGGGTTTGCCCTGGTGGCCGAGGCTGATTGCGTGCTCGCGCTGGCGGGGGCGGATCTGGGGGCACAGGTCGACGGCCAGCCCCTGTCGCCGTGGCGCAGTTTCCGTTTGCACAAGGGCCAGCGCTTGCAGTTGACCCAGCCAGTGCTGGGCGCGCGCGCCTACCTCGCGGCCCCTGGCGGTTTTGCTGCGCCGAAGGTCCTGGGCAGTTGTTCCACGGTGGTCCGTGAGGCGCTCGGCGGGGTGGATGGGTTGGGCAGGGCGCTGGCCCAAGGCGATTCGCTGAGCTGCCAGGGCAGTTCCTTGATGTTGCTGCGTGAGCTGCCTGCCAGACAACGACCGGACTTTAGCGACAGCAGGCCGCTGGACCTGGTGCTCGGCGCACAGATCGGGCAGTTCAGCGGGCAGAGCTCATTCGATGCGTTCAACTGCGCCTGGACACTCGACAGTCGCGCGGACCGCATGGGCATCCGGCTGCTCGGAACGCCCCTGGAGTACCAGGGCAAGCCGATGATTTCCGAAGGGATACCGCTGGGCGCGGTGCAGGTGCCGCCGGATGGGCAACCGATCGTGTTGCTCAATGACCGGCAGACGATTGGCGGCTATCCGCGGCTTGGGGCGTTGACGCCGCTGGCGTTGGCCCGGTTGGCGCAATGCCTGCCAGGTGCACAGGTGCGGTTGCGGCCGGTGGTGCAGGATGTGGCGCATCGTGAGCAGGTTGGATATTTGCAGCGGTTTCGAAATAGCTAAAAGCTTCGCGAGCAGGCTCACATCCTACAGGATGTCTTGTAGGAGTGAGCCTGCTCGCGATGAAGCCTTCCCGTTAATTCAACTTACTTGGACAAATACCGCATCCCTTCCTCCAACCCCCGCAACGTCAACGGGTACATCTGGTCGTCTATCAGGTCCCGAACAATATTGGTCGAGGACGTATAACCCCAAGTGTCCTTCGGATAAGGATTGATCCAGATGACCTTCTTGTACTTCTCCATGAACCGCTGCATCCACACATAACCGGCTTCTTCGTTCCAGTGCTCGACGCTGCCCCCGGCCTGGGTGATTTCGTAGGGCGCCATGGCGGCATCTCCAATAAAGATCACCTTGTAGTCGGCGCCGTACTTGTGGAGCAGGTCCTGGGTCGAAGTGCGCTCGGACGTGCGACGCATATTGTTTTTCCACACCGATTCATAAATGAAGTTGTGGAAATAGAAGTACTCCAGGTGCTTGAACTCGGTCTTGCAGGCCGAGAACAGTTCTTCGCAGATCTTCACGTGGGCGTCCATCGAGCCGCCGATGTCGAACAGCAGCAAGAGCTTGACCGTGTTGCGCCGCTCCGGTCGCATCTGGATATTCAACAGCCCGGCATCGCGCGCGGTGTGGTCAATGGTGCCGTCGATGTCCAGTTCTTCGGCTGCACCCTGGCGGGCGAATTTGCGCAGCCGGCGCAGCGCGACCTTGATGTTGCGGGTACCCAGCTCAACCGAATCGTCGAGGTTCTTGTACTCGCGCTGGTCCCACACCTTTACCGCCTTGCCCTGGCGCTTACCCGCATCACCGACGCGAATACCTTCCGGATTGAAGCCACCGGAGCCGAACGGGCTGGTGCCGCCAGTGCCGATCCACTTGTTACCACCGGCGTGACGTTCCTTCTGTTCTTCGAGACGCTTCTTGAACTCCTCGATCAGCTTGTCCAGGCCGCCGAGGGACTGGATCGCGGCGCGCTCTTCATCCGTCAGCGAGCGTTCGAACTCCTTGCGCAGCCAATCCTCGGGAATCAATGCCTGCAGGTGGTCATCGAGTTTTTCCAGGCCGTTGAAGTACGCACCGAAGGCTCGGTCAAACTTGTCGAAATGCTTTTCATCCTTCACCAGGATCGCCCGGGACAAGTAATAAAACTCGTCCATATCGGCGAAAGTCACCCGCTGTTTCAGCGCGTTGATCAGGTCCAGCAGCTCACGGACCGAGACCGGCACCTTGGCTGCGCGCATTTCATTGAACAGGTTGAGCAGCATGGCTATCGCCCTCTATCTTGTTAAAAGAGGGATCAGCGGGAGCCGCGACGGCTCATGAACGCCAGGCGCTCCAGCAGCTGCACGTCCTGTTCGTTCTTCACCAGGGCGCCGGCCAGGGGTGGAATGGCCTTGGTCGGGTCGCGTTCGCGCAGCACCGCTTCGCCAATGTTGTCGGCCATCAGCAGCTTCAGCCAGTCGACCAGTTCCGAAGTCGAAGGCTTCTTCTTCAGGCCCGGCACCTTGCGCACATCGAAAAACACGTCCAGCGCTTCACTGACCAGGTCCTTCTTGATGTCCGGGTAGTGCACGTCGACGATTTTCTGCAGGGTGGTGCGATCCGGGAAGGCGATGTAATGGAAGAAGCAGCGGCGCAGGAAGGCGTCCGGCAGCTCTTTCTCGTTGTTGGAAGTAATGATGATGATCGGCCGCTTCTTCGCCTTGATGGTCTCGTCGATTTCGTAGACGTAGAACTCCATCTTGTCGAGTTCCTGCAGCAGGTCATTGGGGAACTCGATGTCGGCCTTGTCGATCTCGTCGATCAGCAGGATCACCCGCTCATCAGACTCGAAAGCCTCCCACAACTTGCCTTTCTTGAGGTAGTTGCGCACGTCGTGGACCTTGTCGGTGCCCAGCTGCGAATCCCGCAGACGACTGACCGCATCGTATTCGTACAAGCCCTGATGGGCCTTGGTGGTGGACTTGATGTGCCAGGTGATCAGCTTGGCGCCAAAGGATTCGGCCAGCTGCTCGGCGAGCATGGTCTTGCCGGTACCCGGCTCACCCTTGACCAGCAGCGGCCGCTCCAGGGTGATGGCGGCGTTGACCGCCAGCTTCAGGTCATCGGTGGCGACGTAGGCCTGGGTGCCTTCGAACTTCATCTGCTAATCCTCGAACGGTGACGCCGACCTGAGCGAAGCAGGGCGGGACGGGCGAATTAATGGTAGTGCCCGACTATAACGCGCAGGCCGGTCGACTGTGAACGCAGACGGCTTATTCAGTCTCTGAATGGCGCGTCACATGGTGACTCAGCCCGCGTCCGGCTTCGGCCGTTCATAACGGGCATTGAATGCCTGGACAAATCCGTTGCGCAAAATCTGCAAAAACGCCTGGAACGCGTTGATATCTTGCCGATGCACGTTGCCACTGAGTTCTACTCGGGTGGCGAACTGGTTTTTGCCCTGGTTTTTCAGCACAGTTTCCGAGCCGCCAACGATGGCTTCCCAGACCGAGCGGAACAGGCCTTTGTCCTTGTTTTCCACGTCCTGCTGCCAGTTGAACACGTCGACGTCCTTGAGCAGCGGCTTGATGTAACCGGTGAGTTTGCCCTTGTTGGCTTCGGCCTCGATGACCACGTCGCCGTGGCCGGCATTGAAGTCGAACTTGCCATAGGCCGAGGCGAAATCATTCATGCGTTTTAATTCGATGTCACGGGCGCGCAGGCGGAAGTCGAAGTCCTCGAAGTTGCTCAGCGGATCGAAGGTCGCCGTGGTTTCCAACGGTGCATGGCCGAGCAACAGCGCCTTGCCTTCGAAGCGCGCGTCACGCTTGCCTTCGGTATCCACCACGTTGGTCAGGTTATAGAGGCTGGCGTTGACCTTGGTGGCGTTCATGTTCACCGGTGGTTTGGAATTGAAATTACGGAAGGTGATCTTGCCGTCGATGATGCGAATTTCGTTGAAGGTAAAGGGCGCCAGTTTGCTCAGCTGGGCACGCCAGTCGGTGCCTTTACCGGTCTGGGAGTTCTGCTTGTTGGCGCCACCGTCGACGAAGTTCACTTCAGGGTTGAAGAACTGCACCTCGGCCACGACCGCGTGATCGGACCACAGCGAGTGCCAGCTGACGGACAGGTCGATCAACGGCGCATCGACGAAGGGCACCGGCACCTTGCCGTCGACCTTGACGATCTTCAGCCCGTTGATCTTGTAGGCGCCGCGCCACAGCGCCAGGTCGACGTCGGTGATCTGGCCACGGTAGTCGCCCATGTCGGCGAGTTTCTCGTTCAGGTAGTCGCGCACCATGTAGGGCAGGGCGATGTGCAGTGCAACCAGCAGCACGACGACCCCGGCAATGATCCATAGCGGCCAACTGTAGCGACGTTTCATGATGACAATTCTCCGGCGATGTAAAGCCATTGACTGTTGTTGTAACAGGACGTTCGACCTGACTGGACGACCACGAACAACAGGCTTACCTTGGAGCGCTATTTCAATGCTGTATAAGGACCCAGCCATGAGCCGTATCTTCGCTGACAACGCCCATTCCATCGGCAATACGCCCCTGGTGCAGATCAACCGCATCGCCCCGCGTGGCGTGACCATCCTGGCCAAGATCGAAGGGCGCAACCCCGGTTATTCGGTCAAGTGCCGGATTGGCGCCAACATGATCTGGGATGCCGAAAGCTCCGGAAAACTCAAGCCTGGGATGACCATCGTCGAGCCTACTTCCGGTAACACCGGTATTGGCCTGGCGTTTGTTGCCGCTGCCCGGGGCTACAAGCTGCTGCTGACGATGCCCGCCTCCATGAGCATTGAGCGGCGCAAGGTGCTCAAGGCCCTCGGCGCTGAACTGGTGCTCACCGAACCGGCCAAGGGCATGAAGGGCGCGATTGAAAAAGCTGCTGAAATTGTCGCCAGCAATCCATCCACGCATTTCATGCCCGCGCAGTTCGAAAACCCGGCGAACCCGGCGATTCATGAGAAGACAACCGGTCCGGAAATCTGGAATGACACCGACGGTGCGGTCGATGTGCTGGTAGCCGGGGTGGGGACCGGCGGAACTATTACCGGGGTCTCGCGGTATATCAAGAACACCCAGGGCAAACCGATTCTCTCGGTCGCCGTTGAACCGGTGGTGTCGCCGGTGATTACCCAGGCGTTGGCCGGGCAGGAGATCAAGCCGAGCCCGCACAAGATCCAGGGGATTGGCGCAGGTTTTGTGCCGAAGAACCTGGATCTGTCGATGGTCGACCGGGTCGAGCTGGTGACTGATGATGAGTCCAAGGCCATGGCCTTGCGCCTGATGCAGGAAGAAGGAATTTTGTGCGGGATTTCCTGCGGCGCGGCGATGGCCGTGGCAGTGCGGCTGGCTGAAACGCCAGAGATGCAGGGCAAGACCATCGTGGTAATCCTGCCCGACTCCGGTGAGCGTTATCTGTCGAGCATGTTGTTCAGTGATCTGTTTACCGATCAGGAGAACCAGGCTTAAAAGAACACTCTGTAGGAGTGAGCCTGCTCGCGATTACTGACTGATCCACCGCTATCGCGAGCAGGCTCGCTCCTACAGGTGGCTGGCCTGACCCAAGTCAGCTCCCGTTCAGCAAATCTGTGTTAATAAGCAATTTGTTACTGAATCCATAAAACTGCATGTCGAATTTCACGGGTTTTTCCCGAGGCCGGTAGTGATTATCATGGCCGGCTGCCACGTCGGGTAAATGACGTTGGCAGAGTTGCCCATTCTCAAGGAGTTGTTGATGACCTTTTCCTTTGCCGCGAAGGCATCTTTGTTACTGCTGTTCCTGGGCAGCACCCTCTATGTGCATTTGCGCGGCAAGGCGCGGCTGCCGGTCTTGCGTCAATTCGTCAACCATTCGGCTTTGTTCGCCCCCTATAACGCCTTGATGTACCTGTTCTCCGGAGTGCCTTCCAAACCGTACCTGGACCGAAGCAAGTTCCCGGAACTGAACGTGCTCAAGGATAACTGGCAAGTCATACGCGACGAGGCGATGCACTTGTTCGACGAGGGCTACATACGCGCCGCCGAGAAGAACAACGATGCCGGTTTTGGCTCGTTTTTCAAGAAGGGCTGGAAGCGGTTTTACCTCAAGTGGTACGACAAACCACTGCCCTCCGCCGAGGCCCTGTGCCCGCAGACTGTAGCGCTGGTGAGCAGCATCCCCAATGTCAAAGGGGCGATGTTTGCCTTGCTGCCTGGCGGTAGCCATTTGAACCCGCACCGTGATCCGTTCGCTGGTTCCTTGCGTTATCACCTGGGGTTGTCGACCCCCAATTCCGATGCTTGCCGGATTTTCGTCGATGGCCAGGAGTATGCGTGGCGCGATGGCGAGGACGTGATGTTCGATGAGACCTACGTGCACTGGGTCAAGAATGAGACTGAGCAGACTCGGGTGATTCTGTTCTGTGACATTGAGCGGCCGCTGAGCAACCGTTTCATGACTCGGGTGAATCGCTGGATCAGCGGGTTGTTGGGCCGTGCCACTGCGCCGCAGAATCTTGATGATGAGCGGGTGGGTGGGATCAATCAGGCGTATGCCTGGAGCAAGAATTCCAGTGACCGGTTCAGTGGGGTGATCAAGCAGTGGAAACGACGCAATCCCAAGGCTTATCGAGTGCTTAGGCCTGTGTTGGCGGTGGTTGTGTTGGGATTGTTGTCGTATTGGTTGTTCGGCTAACGCCCGACTGACCAGGGCATGAAGCCACATCCTCCCTGAATTATTGACCCACCCCATGCTCTGCCCGCACCGAATTCATAAACGCCTGCATCGCAGACGACTGAATCCGGTGCCTGCGGGTGATCAACCCAAACGGTGGTAGCCGCGCCTCGAACTTGATCGGCAACACCGCCAGCAGATCGCGTCCTGGATAATCTTCCACTACCGAAACGGGCGTCACGCCGAGCATGTCGGTCTGCTGGATCAAAGACAGCAGGGTCATGATCGACGTGGTCTCGACGATGCTGCTGGGGATATCGACCCGTGCGTTGTGGAACACCTGGTTGATGATCGCGCGCATGGGGCTTGGGTGTTGTTGCAGCACCCAGGTCATGTTCTGCAGTTCTGCCCAGCTCAGCTTCTGCGCTTTTGCCAGGGGATTCTGCGCGCCGGCGATCACGCACAGGGCTTCTTCGCCCAGGCTGTCGAATAACAGTTCTTCGGCTCGGGCGCCTGCGGGAATCCGGCCCAGCACGATGTCCAGTTGATCTTGCAGCAAGGCCTGGACCAGCACGTCGCTGGTGTCGACTTGAATACTCATGGACAGCCGCGGGTGGCTTTGTTTCAGGGTGGCGATGGTGCGGGTCAGCAGCCCCGAGGCCAGGGCCGGGATGGCACCGACTGCAACTCGGCCAAGGTTGCCGGATTCCAGGGCGACCAGTTCTTCACGCATGCCGCTGAGTTCGGCAAATACCATGCGCGCGTAATAGATGACCGTCTCGCCGAAGGGGGTTGAACGCATACCCCGAGGCAAGCGCTCGAACAGCTCGACGCCGAGCAGGTCTTCGGCCTCGTGGAGCATCTTGGTGGCGGCGGGTTGGGTCATGCCGATATGGTCGGCGGCGCGGCGCAGCGAGCCGAACTCCTGCAGCGCCAGCATCAGGCGCAACTGGCGCAGACGCAGGCGGCTGTGGATCAGATTGGCATCAGGAATTCGGGTCATGGGCCGCACTCGCAAGAAAGACTGCGGCAAGCCTGACAACAAATGTCAGGCGTTGCCAGCATTGCTGTGTCACAACACCGATTTTGGTTTGGCGACCGCTGGCTTGCGCAGGCCCAGCAGGGTTTGCAGCACTTTGGAAATCAGCGGCCAGAACAGCATCAGCAGCGCTGCCGTGGTCAAACCGCCGACCAGCGGGTTGGACCAGAAGATACCGATGTGGCCGTCGGAGAACAGCATCGACTGGCGGAACGCATCTTCTGCCTTGTCACCCAGCACCGCCGCCAGCACCAATGGTGCAATCGGGTAGCCGAGTTTCTTGAACAGGTAACCCAGTGCGCCGAAGCCCAGCATCAGCACCACGTCGAAGAACGAGTTGTGCACGGAGTAGGCGCCGATGGCGCACACCATGATGATGATCGGGGCAATGATCGAGAACGGAATGCGCAGGATCGAGGCGAACAACGGCACAGTGGCCAGCACCACGATCAGGCTTACCACGTTGCCCAGGTACATGCTTGCGATCAGGCCCCAGACGAAGTCATGTTGCTCGACGAACAAGGTTGGCCCCGGGTGCAGGCCCCAGATCATCAGGCCACCGAGCATCACTGCAGCGGTCGCCGAACCGGGGATGCCCAGCGTGAGCATCGGCAGCAGGGCGCTGGTGCCGGCCGCATGGTCGGCGGTTTCCGGGGCGATCACGCCTTCGAGCTCGCCCTTGCCAAAGTTCTCGCGATTCTTCGAAAAGCGGCGTGCCAGGCTGTAGCTCATGAACGATGCCGCCGTCGGGCCACCGGGGGTAATACCCATCCAGCAACCCACCAAAGTGCTGCGCACAATCGTCCACCAGTAACGTGGAAGCTTGGCCCAGGTGCGCAGGATCACCATCGGCGTGATTCGCGCATGTTCGCCGCGGAACACCAAGCCTTCTTCGACGGTGCAGAGGATTTCACCAATACCGAACAGGCCGATCACCGCGACTTCGAAACTGATCCCGGTCATCAGGATGGGCTGGTCGAAGGTCAGGCGCAGGTTGCCAGAAACCGTATCCATGCCGACTGCCGCCATGGCGAAGCCGATCATCATGGCGACCACGGTTTTCAGTGGCGGGTTCTTGCTCATGCCGATGAAGGTACAGAACGCCAGCAGGTACACCGCGAAGAACTCCGGTGAGCTGAACGACATGGCGAACTCGGCAATACGTGTCGACAGGAAAGTCAGCAGCAACACACCGGCCAATGCGCCGATCAATGCGGAGCTGAACGCCGCAGTCAGGGCTTCGGCCGCACGACCTTCTCGGGCCATCGGGTAGCCGTCGAAAGTGGTCGCCACCGATGAGGGCTCGCCGGGTATGTTGAACAGAATCGAAGTGATCGAGCCGCCAAACAAAGCGCCCCAATACATGCAAGAGAGGAGGATGATCGCCGACACCGGCGACATGGTGAACGTCAGCGGCAACAGCAGCGCCACGCCGTTGGGGGCGCCAAGGCCAGGCAACACGCCGACCAGGATGCCCAGCAGAACGCCAACCACCATCAGGCCGATGTGCCCCGGGGTAAGAATCAGGTTCATGCCTTGCAGCAGGGAATCGAATTCGCTCATTTGAAGTGTCTCCCGGCCAGGGCAATCCAGTCGCCCAACGGACCGGCATCCAGCGGGACCTTGAACCACAGCGCAAAAATCAGGTAGCTGGCAAGCACCGCGCCGAGGGAAATCGCCGCGATTTTCCACTTGCTGTAGGGCGTGGCGCGCGCTTTATCGCTCCACATGAACCACGCGATGAAGCAGGCCGAAGCCACGTAGATACCCACCAGCGGCATCGCCGCAACGAACAGTGCAATCGGAATGAACACCGACAGCACCTGGCGAAACGCACCGCGGCTGACGAACGCCACACTCAATGCTTGCCAGCGCACCAGTGTCAGCACACCGTTACCCAGGCTGGCGGCGCTCAATAGCAGGCCGATGTAGAAGGGGAAGTAACCCGGCTCAGGGCCGGAATCGCCCCAGCCGATACCCTGTTCGACGCTGCCGAACATCACCACCACACCGATCAGTGTGGTGAAGACTGTCAGGCCAAGCTCGACCCAGCGGGTGCCGACCAGCGCCGGTGAATCCGAAGAATGGGACATCAAACACCTCCAGCAGGTGACGGCCGTACTCAGTTGAACGGCCGCAGGCGACTCAGTTTTTCAGCCAGCCGGCTTCCTTGAACACCGGCGTGACGCGAGCGGTGTCTTTTTCAATGTAGGCGGTCAATGGCTCGCCTTCGAGGAACGTTGGCACCAAGGCGTTCTGTTTCACGTAGGCCTTGAATTCCGGTGTCTCGGTGACCTTGCGCAGCAGTTCGACGTAGAACGCCCGTTGCTCGGCGGTGACTTCGCCGGGCATGAAGACGGTGCGCGGGAAGCGGTATTGATCGATGCCCAGGCCTTGTTCGTGGCACGTTGGAACGTCGGCCCAGGATTTGTCGCCGGCGACTTTCTCGGTGTAGGTCATGCGCTCTTTACTGAACACGCAGAGCGGTTCGATCTGGTCGCCGCGCCATTGGCTGATGCTTTCGCTGGGATTGTTGACGTTAGCGGCGATGTGTTTGCCGGCCAACTGGGTCGCGGCTTCACTGCCGCTCTTGAATGGGATGTACACCAGTTTGCTGTTGTTGGTCTGGTTGAGCAGCAGGGTCAGGGTCTGGTCGACATCCTTGGACTGGCTGCCACCCATGCGCATTTTCGCCGGGTCCGCCTTGGCCGCTTCATAGAATTCCTTGGCGTCTTTCCACGGCGCGCCTTTATAGCTCCAGAGAATGAAGTCATCCTCGGCCACGGCCGCGACGGGGGTCAGTTCCTGCCATTGATAACCGAGCTTGGAAACCAGCGGCAACAGGTAGATGTTGTTGGTGCCGATCACCAGCTTTTCCGGATCGCCCTTGTTCATCTTCAGGTCGAGAAAGGCTTCGGCACCGTTGCCGCCGCCCTTGTTGAGGACGATGGTGTTGACGTCGAGCAGCTTGTGCGTGGAGATGATCGACTGGATCAGTCGACCGAGCTGGTCAGTGCCGCCACCGGGACCACCCGCGACGACGATTTCGACGTTCTTATCGGGTTGCCAGGCTGCGTTGGCGAGGGCCGGGAGGACGCCGGCGGCGACCAGCGAGCAGCCGAGGAACAGACGGGACGTGCGACGGACGAATGCATTTCGCATGGAAGGGCCTCGTTTTTGTAGTTGTTATGAGTGGCTTGTCTGGGCGCTTGAGCCGCAAGCCTGGAGTGAGTGTGGGAAGGAGCAAGCCCCGCGTCTAGTCAAAACAATACATACACCGATAGCCTGGGGTTATAGCTCGCCGCAGCGAAAACTGCGTCAACCGCCAAGACCGTTGTGCCAGAGCCATTTGAGTGGAAAGTTGCTGACAGCGCAATATGCTTGCGTCGAGCTGAAACGAGGGTGTGACATAACCCGAGGCTATCGGCGTATCCCGAGTTTTGATTGGACGGTTATCGCCGGACCTTCGATAGTGGCGGCATAAGAAGACACGGCCTGAACTTTGAGGAGTGAAGCATGAACAAGACATCCATCGCCATGGTCCTCGGCGACCCTGCGGGCATCGGCCCAGAACTGATTGCACGGCTGCTTGCCGAGCCTGCGGTGCGCAGCCAGGCCAACGTGATCCTGATTGCCGATGAGGCGGAGATGCGTCGCGGCATGCACATCGCCGGGGTGGAATTTCCCTACCGGCGAGTCGAGTCCCTGGAGCAATTGTCGTTCGTCGATGACATTCCGCTGTTCTTCGACTATCGCGGCGACACCGTCGGTGAATTCGCCCGCAGTGAAGCCAGTGTCAGCGGCGGTCGCTACAGCCTCGACACCCTGGAAAAAGCTTTGCGGCTGACCGAGGCCGGCGCTACCGATGCCATTCTGTTCGGCCCGTTGAACAAGACCTCGTTGCACATGGCCGGCATGGCTCATAACGACGAGCTGCACTGGTTCGCCGAACTCCTGGATTTCCACGGGCCGT
The DNA here is from genome assembly GCF_026241895.1 of Pseudomonas sp. RIT-562. Taxonomy (GTDB): domain Bacteria; phylum Pseudomonadota; class Gammaproteobacteria; order Pseudomonadales; family Pseudomonadaceae; genus Aquipseudomonas; species Aquipseudomonas mandelii_F. The sequence goes on from NZ_JAPJIV010000007.1 coordinate 129,659, forward strand.
TCTGCGAATTCAACGTGCTCGATAATCTTTGGACTTCGCGGGTCACCTCCCATGTGGCGTTGGCCGAGGTACCTGGCATGCTGACCCAGGCGCGGGTGGTGGAAGCGATTCAGCTGATCGATACCGCACTCAAGCGCAATGGCCTGGAAAAACCGCGCATTGGCGTGTGCGGGTTAAATCCGCACAACGGTGACAACGGTTCATTTGGCCGCGAGGAACTGGACATCATCGGGCCGGCGGTGCGCTCGGCCCAGGCGTTGGGAATCGCGGCGGAAGGGCCGTATCCGGGAGACACGATTTTCCTCAAGGTCCAGGGCGATGCCAGTGCCTTCGACGCAGTGGTGACGATGTATCACGACCAAGGACAAATCGCGATCAAGCTCATGGGATTCTCCCGCGGAGTGACGGTGCAGGGCGGCTTGCCGATCCCGATCACCACACCGGCCCATGGCACTGCATTTGATATCGCAGGGCAGGGCAAGGCCAACGTCGGCGCGATCCGCCAGGCCTTCGAAATCGCTTGCCGGATGGGTGCGAATACCTACTGACACTCCGCAGTATCTGGAGCCTCGCTTGCCTGCGATGACGACCGCAAAATCGCCATCGCCGGCAAGCCGGGCTCCTACGGATTTGCGCCAAGCCCCAATCCCGCATACACCCCAATCCCTGTAGGAGCCTGGCTTGCCAGCGATGACGTCCTCGAAAACGCCATCGCCGCCAAGCCGGGCGCCCACGGATTTGCGCCGAACCCAATCCCGCATACACCCCAATCCCCCGTAGGAGCCTGGCTTGCCAGCGATAGCGGTATTGTGGATTGGCCGATAACCCGACTCGGGCAATTGACGGTCAAACCGATCACCCCAGGTTATCGCCGGATACGCATAAGTGATTATCCGCCGTCCCTGCACGCTGGCTAAAGTCGCCCCATCGAAAGCGACTCAACAACAAGAAGCCGGCAGCGCAAGGAACAGTACCCATGAAAATCAAAGCAATCCGAACCCGAGTTTTTGAGTGGAAAGGCAAAGTCGTTCCGCCTCAAGCACACTTCTGCACCAACGCCAGCGACATCCTGTTCGAGCGTGGCGATGCCATGGGCTCGTTCCGTTTCCACGGCTGGCTGGTGGTGGAAGTCGAGACCGACACCGGTCTGGTCGGCATCGGTAACTGCGCCCTGGCGCCGCGCGTGGCCAAGGAAATCATCGACACTTACCTGGCGCCGATCGCCATTGGCGAAGACCCGTTCGACAACGAATACATCTGGCAGAAGATGTATCGCCAGAGCCACGCCTGGGGCCGCAAAGGCATCGGCATGGCAGCGATCTCGGCGATCGACATTGCCATCTGGGACATCATGGGCAAGGCGGTGAACAAGCCGGTGTTCAAGTTGCTCGGCGGGCGCACCAAGGAAAAGATCTGGACCTACGCGTCCAAGCTTTACGCCAACGACAACCTCGACCTGTTCCTCGAAGAGGCCCAGGGCTACCTGAACCAGGGTTTCACCGCGCTGAAAATGCGCTTCGGCTATGGCCCGAAAGACGGTCCGGCGGGCATGCGCAAAAACATCGAGCAAGTGCGCGCGCTGCGTGAACTGGCCGGCCCTGACGTCGACATCATGCTTGAATGCTACATGGGCTGGACTCTGGAATACGCCCGCCGCATGTTGCCGAAACTGGCGGAATTCGAACCGCGCTGGCTCGAAGAACCGGTCATTGCCGACGACATCGAAGGCTACATCGAGCTGAAGAAGATGGGCATCATGCCAATTTCCGGCGGCGAGCATGAGTTCACTTCCTACGGTTTCAAAGACCTGCTCGAGCGCCGCGCCATCGACGTGATCCAGTACGACACCAACCGCGTTGGCGGCATTACCGCTGCACGCAAGATCAACGCCATGGCCGAGGCCTGGTCGGTGCCGGTGATTCCTCACGCCGGGCAGATGCACAACTACCACCTGACCATGTCCACCACCGCTTCGCCGATGGCCGAATTTTTCCCGGTGTTCGACGTCGAGGTCGGCAACGAACTTTTCTACTACGTGTTCAAGGGCGAGCCGCAACCGGTCAACGGTTACATCCAGCTCGACGACAACACACCGGGCCTGGGCCTGGAAATCTCCGATGAATACCTGAGCGACTTCAACATCATCGAGTGACCCTGGAGCGCCGCCACGGCGGCGCCATCCCCGACTGTCTGGAGGGCCGATATGCGCCTGATTCAATTTGAAAACACTGGCGGTGAACGCCAGGTTGGTCTCGTCGACGGCGCCCAGGTCCAGGTCCTGCGCGACACTCGCAGCACCCGTGAACTGGCACTCGCGGCCATCCGTGCCCGGCGCAGCCTGCAGGAAGAGGTTGAGCTGCGCGGCACCGAGCCTGGCCCGGACTACGCGCAACTGCTGGCGCAGGGACACGTCCTGGCGCCGTTGGACCACGAAGATCCGGCCCATTGCCTGATCAGCGGCACCGGCCTGACCCACCTGGGCAGCGCTTCGGCGCGGGACAAGATGCATCAGCAGGAGGGCGCGGTGGAAGCCGGCATGACCGACACCATGCGCATCTTCAAATGGGGGCTGGAGGGCGGCAAGCCTGCGGCGGGGCAGGTCGGCGCGCAACCGGAGTGGTTCTACAAGGGTGACGGCAGCATCGTCGTGCGCCCTGGTGCGGATTTCCCGGTCCCACCCTTCGCCGAGGATGCCGGCGAGGAGCCTGAACTCACTGGCCTCTACGTGATCGGCGACGACGGCCTGCCGTACCGGGTCGGCTACGCCCTGGGCAACGAGTTCTCCGACCATGTGATGGAGCGGCGCAATTACCTGTACCTCGCCCACTCGAAGCTGCGTTTCTGCGCCTACGGCCCGGAGCTGCGGGTCGGCGAGTTGCCCCGGCACCTGGCCGGCACCAGTCGCATCACGCGCAATGGCGAGACGATCTGGGAAAAAGAGTTTCTCAGCGGCGAGGACAACATGTGCCACAGCCTGGCCAATCTGGAATTCCACCACTTCAAGTACGCACAGTTTTTGCGCCCTGGTGACGTTCACGTGCATTACTTCGGCACCGCCACATTGTCGTTTGCCGACGGGATAAAAACCCAGCCGGGCGATCGTTTCCAGGTCAGCCTCGACGCGTTCGGCGCGCCCCTGGAGAACGGCATCGGCGAGAGTACCCAGCCGCTCGAGATTGGCCAGGTCCGTGCGCTTTAAGCCTTCAATCCCCGGCGCTGTCGGCCGGCCAAGGAAACTCTGATGACCACGCTAACCGGACATAACTACATCGGCGGGCGCCGCAGTGCCAACGGTACTGTGCAACTGCAGAGCCTGGATGCGAGCACCGGCGAGCCGTTGCCGGGCACCTTTTACCAGGCAACTGAAAGCGAGGTGGACGCCGCTGCCAAAGCCGCCGCTGCTGCTTACCCGATCTACCGCAACCTTAGCGCTGCCAAGCGCGCGCAGTTCCTCGATGCAATTGCCGATGAAATCGACGCGCTGGGTGATGAGTTTGTCGCCGTTGTCTGTCGTGAAACTGCCCTGCCGGCCGGGCGTATCCAGGGCGAGCGCGGGCGTACCAGTGGGCAGATGCGCTTGTTCGCCAAGGTGCTGCGTCGCGGCGATTTCTATGGCGCGCGGATTGATCAGGCATTGCCGGATCGCCAACCCCTGCCACGTCCCGACCTGCGCCAGTACCGCATCGCGCTGGGGCCGGTGGCGGTGTTCGGTGCGAGTAATTTTCCGCTGGCATTTTCCACCGCCGGTGGCGATACCGCTTCAGCCCTGGCAGCGGGTTGCCCGGTGGTGTTCAAGGCGCACAGCGGGCACATGGCCACGGCTGAATGGGTGGCGAACGCTGTCCTGCGTGCCGCCGAACGCACGCAGATGCCGGCGGGCGTGTTCAACATGATCTATGGCGGTGGAGTGGGCGAGTGGCTGGTCAAGCACCCGGCGATTCAGGCCGTGGGGTTCACCGGTTCACTCAAGGGCGGCAATGCCCTGAGCCAGATGGCCGCCAGCCGTGCGCAACCGATCCCGGTGTTCGCCGAGATGTCGAGCATCAACCCGGTGTTCCTGTTGCCCCAGGCACTCAAGGTCCGGGGCGAGCAGATCGCCGCGCAGCTTGCCGGCTCGGTGACCCTGGGTTGTGGTCAGTTCTGCACTAATCCGGGCCTGGTCATTGGTCTGCGTTCGCCGCAGTTCAGCCAGTTCCTGCAGACCTTCTGCGCGAGCATGAACCAGCAGCCGGCGCAGACCATGCTCAACGCCGCAGCTTTGGCCAGCTACAGTCGCGGGCTCGGTGAATTGCACGAGCATCCCGGGCTGACGCACTTGGCGGGTCAGCCGCAGGACGGCAATCAGGCGCAACCGCAGGTGTTCCAGGCGGACGTCAGCCTGTTGCTGGAAGGCGATGAATTGCTTCAGGAAGAAGTGTTCGGGCCGACCACCATCGTCATTGAGGTCGAGGATCAGGCGCAGTTGGCGGCGGCGCTGAATGGCTTGCGCGGACAATTGACCGCGACGCTGATTGGCGAGGCCGGGGAGTTGCTGGAGTATCGCTGGCTGGCCGAACAGTTGCAGGAGAAGGTCGGGCGAATTTTGCTCAATGGCTATCCTACAGGGGTCGAGGTGTGCGAAGCGATGGTGCATGGCGGGCCGTATCCGGCCACTTCGGATGCCCGCGGAACGTCGGTGGGCACCTTGGCCATCGACCGCTTCCTGCGGCCGGTGTGCTTTCAGAATTACCCGGATGCGTTGCTGCCTGAGGCGCTGCAGAACGCCAATCCGCTGGGGATTCGGCGGTTGGTGGATGGGGAGGTGAGTCTGGCTGCTTTGTAGGTGTCTCTGAGAACGTTATCGCGAGCAGGCTCACTCCTACATGACAGGTAGGAGTGAGCCTGCTCGCGATGGCGTCATCAACAACCCCGCATCACTTCCGGCCAACCACCCTGGCCGGCTTCAACACCAACCACAACGCCACGGCAATCAACACCCCGCCGTAGATATGCGCCATCGACAACGGCTCATCGAGAAACAACGCCCCCCACAACACCCCGAATGGCGGAATCATGAACGTCACCGTCATCGACTTCACCGGCCCGACCGAACTCAGCAGGCGGAAGTAAATGATGTAGGCGAAGGCCGTGCACCCCAGGCCCAATCCCAGCAGCGACAACCAGACATTCCAGCCACCCCAGCTCACCGGCGGCTGGGTGATGACGCTGTAGCCGAACAGCGGCAGCAGGAACAAGGTCGCCCCGAGCATGCTGCCCAGCGCCGACAGGCGGCTGTCGAGGCCGCCGGCCTGGTCCAGCCAGCGCCGCGCAAGAAACCCGGCGAAACCGTAGCAGGTCGTGGCTAGCAGGCAGGCGAGGGCGCCCATCAGCAGCTGCAGATCGAATGCCATCGGCCCGGCACGGGTCAGGATGCCGACGCCGAACAATCCGAGGAACACCCCACCCACTTTCGCCGAGGTCAGTTTTTCGCTGAAGAACAGCCCGCCGATCAGCACGCCCATCAGTGGCGTGGTGGCATTAAAAATCGCCGAGTAACCGGCCGGCAGCACTTGGGCCGCCACGGAATACAAGGTGGCCGGGATGCCCGAGTTGATCACCCCGAGCAGCATCACCGTCTTCAGTTTGCCTTTGAAATCCCAGCTGATGCGCATCAGCCCCAGGATCACCAATAGCCCGGCAGCAGCGATCGACACCCGGAAGAACCCGGTGGGAACGGTGCCGATGACCGGAGCGATGATGCGCATGAACAGAAAGCTCGCACCCCAGATGGCCGCCAGCGACAGCATGCGAAAAATATCGACGGGGTTCACGGCACGTTCCTTCCTTGATGGGCGCGCAAGTGTCGCGCCAGTCGGGGCACAAGGCAATGGTTGCGTTGCGTAACAAAGGGCCACTAAGCTCAGGCTCCAAAGACAAGAACAGCCGCCGAGGTTTTACCTATGCCGCAGCAATGGCCAGCCGCCGACATCGCCCGAATGATCCTCGATGGCTTTGACGATTACCGCGAGCATTTCCGCCAGATCACTGACGGCGCACGAGCGCGATTCGAACAGGCGCAATGGCAGGAGACGCAGTCGGCATCGGCGGCGCGGATCAATCTCTACGAAGAAAAAGTCGCGGAGACGGTGGAGCGCCTCGGCGCAGCTTTCCAGACCGATGTGTTGATGGATGTGAGCTGCTGGCCACTGGTCAAGAGCGCCTACATCACCCTGATCGACCTGCGCTTCGACGATGAGCTGTCCGAAACCTGGTACAACTCGATCTTCTGCGGGCTGTTCAGCCATGACCTGATCAGCGACGGCTGCATGTTTATCCACACCACCCGGCCGAGCCTGCGTCGGGCCCGAGCGGCGCAAACCCGCACCTACAAGCCACAGGGCCAGCTGTCCGGCATGCTCGCGAGCATCTTTGCCGACTACAGTTTCAGCGAAGACTACGCCGACCTGCCTGGCGACCTGCGCCGCCTCGAGACGCAGCTGCGCGAGAACCTGCCGGACTGGGTGTGCAAGGACCCGGAGCTGAGCGTCGAACTGTTTTCCTCGGTGCTGTACCGCAACAAAGGCGCGTACCTGGTCGGGCGCATCTACACCCAGGACGAGCAGTGGCCCCTGGTGATTCCGTTGCTGCACCGCGAAGGTCGCGGGATCCAGATCGATGCGCTGATCACTGACGAAGCCGATGTGTCGATCATTTTCTCGTTCACCCGTTCGTATTTCATGGTGGATGTACCGGTGCCGGCGGAGTTCATCGGCTTTCTCAAGCGCATCCTGCCGGGCAAGCACATCGCCGAGCTGTACACCTCGATCGGCTTTTACAAACATGGCAAGTCCGAATTCTACCGGGCGTTGATCAACCACCTGGCCAACACCGACGACCAGTTCATCATGGCCCCCGGCGTGCGTGGCATGGTGATGAGCGTGTTCACCCTGCCGGGCTTCAATACCGTGTTCAAGATCATCAAGGACCGCTTCTCGCCGTCGAAAAACGTCGACCGGGCCACAGTGATCGAGAAGTATCGCCTGGTAAAGAGCGTCGACCGGGTCGGCCGCATGGCTGATACCCAGGAGTTCGCCGACTTCCGTTTTCCGCTGAGCAAGTTCGATCCGGCGTGCCTGGAGGAGCTGCTTGAAGTCGCAGCGTCCACGGTCTCGGTGGAAGGCGACACGGTGTTGATCCGCCACTGCTGGACCGAACGCCGGATGACCCCGCTCAATCTGTACCTGGAAAACGCCAATGACGACCAGGTCCGTGAGGCGCTGGAGGATTACGGCCTGGCGATCAAGCAACTGGCGGCGGCGAATATCTTTCCAGGCGACATGCTGCTGAAGAATTTCGGCGTCACCCGGCATGGTCGCGTGGTGTTTTATGACTACGACGAGATCTGCTTCCTGACCGAAGCCAACTTCCGCCATATCCCGCAACCGCGCACGCCCGAAGACGAAATGGCCTCCGAGCCGTGGTATTCGATCGGGCCGCTGGATGTGTTCCCTGAAGAATTTCCACCGTTTTTGTTTGCCGATTCCGGCCAGCGCAAGTTGTTCGATCAGTTGCACGGCGAGTTGTACAACGCCGATTACTGGAAAAGCCTGCAAGAGGCCATCCGCGCCGGCAAAGTCATCGATGTGTTCCCCTATCGGCGCAAGGGTCTAGATAACGAGTAATCCGGCTTGAAGCCCACACTCGCTCTGTGGGAGCAAGGCTTGCCCGCGATGGCGTCCGTAAGATTGTCATCGCGGGCAAGCCTTGCTCCCACAAGAGCGTGGTTTGGTAAGAAATGTGCCGAGGCTCATTTATCGTCCTAAATCTGCGACAATCGTCCCCCTGCGCCACTAGACGACTGAATTGCGTACCCGATGACCGACGAATCGCCCTCCATCGACAAACTGCTGAAAAACCTCGATCACGCCATGCTTGCCGACCGCCACCGGCTGCGTCGGCAGCTGCTTGAGCTGCGCAAGAAGCCGGACGAAGCCAAGTTGGCCCAGTGGGTGACTCGCATGCAAGCGTCCTGCGACCAGGTGCTGGCGCGCCGTGCCAGCCTGCCGGTGGTGCGTTATGACGACAGCCTGCCGATCGCCGCCAAGCGCGATGAAATCAAGGCTGCGCTGCTCAAGCACCAGGTGTTGATCATCGCCGGCGAGACCGGCTCGGGTAAAACCACCCAGTTGCCGAAGATCTGCCTGGAAATCGGCCGCGGCCAGTATGGCCTGATCGGCCACACCCAGCCGCGTCGGATCGCGGCGCGCAGCGTGGCGAGCAGGGTTGCCGAAGAACTGGGCACGCCGCTGGGCGCGCTGGTCGGTTATCAGGTGCGGTTCGAAGACCAGAGCGATTCCAACACCCTGATCAAGCTGATGACCGACGGCATCCTGCTGGCGGAAACCCAGAACGATCGCTACCTCGAACGCTACGACACGATCATCGTCGACGAAGCCCACGAGCGCAGCCTGAACATCGACTTCCTGCTCGGTTACCTGAAAACCCTGCTGCCTCGTCGTCCAGACCTGAAAGTCATCATCACCTCGGCGACCATCGACCTGGAGCGCTTCTCCAAGCATTTCGATGATGCGCCGATCGTCGAAGTCTCGGGCCGCACTTTCCCGGTGGAAACCTGGTATCGCCCGCTGACCCTGGAGCAGGACGAAGAGGGCAACCGGGTCGAGGATGACCTGACGGTGGATCAGGCCATTCTCGCCACCCTCGACGAAATCGCCGATTTCGAACGCAGCGAGCGCAAGAGCCCTGGTGATGTGCTGGTGTTCCTGCCCGGCGAGCGCGAGATTCGCGATGCCGCCGACATGCTGCGCAAGGCCCAGCTCAAGCACACGGAAATCCTGCCGCTGTACGCACGGCTGTCACCGGCCGAACAGCAGCGGATTTTCCAGTCGCACCCGGGCCGGCGGGTGGTGCTCGCTACCAACGTCGCGGAAACTTCGCTGACCGTGCCCGGCATCCGCTATGTGATCGACAGTGGCACCGCGCGCATCAGCCGCTACAGCTATCGCGCCAAGGTCCAGCGCCTGCCCATCGAAGCAATTTCCCAGGCCAGCGCCAACCAGCGTAAAGGTCGCTGCGGCCGGGTCGAACCGGGCATTTGCGTGCGTCTGTACAGCGAAGAGGATTTCCTCGGGCGCCCGGAGTTTACCGACCCGGAAATCCTGCGTACCAACCTCGCCGCCGTGATCCTGCAGATGCTGCACCTGCGCCTCGGTGAGATCACTGATTTTCCGTTTATCGAACCGCCCGATGGCAAGGCGATCAGCGATGGTTTCAACCTGCTGCAAGAGCTCTCGGCGGTCGACCGCAACAGCCAGCTGACCCCGCTCGGCCGTCAGTTGGCGCGACTACCGGTAGACCCGCGCATGGGCCGCATGCTGCTGGAAGCGGCCAAGCTCGGCAGCCTGCAGGAAGTGCTGATCGTCGCCAGCGCCATGTCGATTCAGGATCCGCGCGAGCGGCCGCCGGAGCGCCAGCAGGCGGCAGATCAGGCCCACGCCCAGTGGAAAGACGTGGACTCGGATTTCGCCGGGCTGGTCAATCTGTGGCGTGGTTTTGAGGAGCAGCGCCAGGCGCTGACCGCGAGCCCGCTGCGCAACTGGTGCCGCAAGAATTTCCTGAATTACCTGCGTCTGCGTGAATGGCGCGACTCCCATCGCCAACTGAGCCTGATCTGCCGCGACATGCAACTGAGCCTCAATAAAGAGCCGGCGGATTATCCGAAGCTGCACAAAGCCGTGCTCTCGGGCCTGCTCAGCCAGATTGGCCAGAAGACCGATGAAGGCGATTACCTCGGAGCCCGGCAGCGGCGCTTCTGGATTCATCCATCGTCGGGCCTGGGCAAGAAACGCCCGCAATGGCTGATGACTGCCGAGTTGGTGGAAACCACCAAGCTCTATGCGCGCATGGTCGCCAAGATCGACTCCGACTGGATCGAGCCGCTGGCTGGGCACCTGATCAAGAAAAACCACTTCGAACCGCATTGGGAGAAGAAGCGCGGGCAGGTGGTGGCGTTCGAGCAGATCACGTTGTTCGGGTTGATCGTGGTCGGTCGCCGGCCGGTGCATTACGGGCCGATCGATCCTGTGGTGTCGCGCGAGCTGTTCATCCGCGAAGGCCTGGTGCGCGGCGAGATTCAATCCAAGGCCAAATGCCTGTCGGCCAATGCACGGTTGCTCGAGCAGCTCGACGAACTGGAAGCCAAGGCTCGGCGTCGCGACATTCTGGCCGACGAAGAAACCCTGTTCGCCTTCTACGATGCGCGGTTGCCGGCGGAGATCCACCAGACTGCGACTTTCGACAGCTGGTATCGCGTCAACAGCCAGAAAGACCCGCAGTTGCTGATCATGCGCGAGGAAGATGTGCTCGCGAGGGAGGCCAGTGAGGTCACCGCGCTGCATTACCCGGACACCCTGCACATCGGCGATCTGGAGTTGGCCCTGAGTTATCACTTCGAGCCCAACCATCCACGGGACGGCGTGACGTTGCGTGTGCCGGCGCCCTTGCTGCCGATGCTGCCACCTGAACGCCTGGAATGGCTGGTGCCTGGCGTGATCGAGGCCAAGTGCATTGCGCTGGTACGCAACCTGCCCAAGGCGTTGCGCAAGAACTTCGTGCCGGTGCCGGACTTCGTCAAGGCCGCGCTGCAGCGCATGACGTTTGCCGAGGGCTCGCTGCCCCAGGCACTCGGTCGCGAGTTGCTGCGCATGACCGGCGCGCGAGTCAGTGACGAAGCCTGGGCCGAAGCGGCGCAGCAGGTCGACAGTCACTTGCGGATGAACCTGGAAATCGTCGATGGCCAGGGCAAGTTCCTTGGCGAGGGGCGCGATCTGGCTGAGCTCACTGCGCGTTTTGCCGAGGCCAGTCAGGCCGCACTGGCCGTGCCCCAAACTGCCAAAAGCCAGCAGCCGGTGGAGGCGAAGGTTTTTGCCGCGGTGGCGGAGAAAACCCAGCAGAAGATCGCCGGGCTGTCGATGACGGTCTATCCGGCGTTAGTGGAGGAGGCCGGCACGGTCAAGGAGGGGCGTTTCTCGACCCCGGCCGAAGCCGAATTCCAGCACCGTCGCGCCTTGCAGCGGCTGCTGATGCAGCAACTGGCGGAACCGGCGAAATTTCTTCGGAGCAAGTTGCCGGGATTGACCGAGCTGGGATTGATGTACCGCGACATGGGGCGCATCGACAGCCTGGTGGAAGACATTCTGTTGGCCAGCCTCGACAGTTGCATCCTCGACGGTGAAGACCCGCTCCCCCGCGATGGCGCCGGACTTGCCGCATTGGCCGAGCGCAAGCGTGGGGGCTGGACCGAGCACGCCGAGCGCGTGGCCCGTCTGACCCTGGAAATTCTCAAGCTGTGGCATGGCCTGCAAAAGCGCTTCAAGGGCAAGATCGACCTGGCGCAAGCCGTGGCCTTGAACGACATCAAGCAGCAGCTGGGCAATTTGGTGTACCCGGGCTTTGTGCGTGAGACGCCGATGCAGTGGCTCAAGGAATTGCCGCGTTACCTGAAAGCCATCGAGCAACGCTTCGAGAAACTCGGCGCGCAGGTGCAGAAGGATCGGGTCTGGAGTGGTGAACTGTCCGGCCTGTGGGCGCAGTACCAGACCCGCGCGAACAAGCATGCCCAGGAAGGCAAGCGCGATCCGCAGCTGGAGTTGTATCGCTGGTGGCTGGAGGAGTACCGGGTTTCGCTGTTTGCCCAGCAGTTGGGGACCAAGGTGCCGATCTCGGACAAGCGCTTGAGCAAGCAATGGAGCCAGGTCGAGCCCTGAGCATCTTGCAGGAGGGCACTGCGGGGAACACCTCCTGTGAAAACAGGACTGTGGGAGCAAAGCTTGCTCGCGATGGCGATCTCGAATACGCCATCGCGAGCAAGCTTTGCTCCCACAGGCAGTCTGCTATCCCATACCTCTATATTTCCCATCAGCAGTCGCGTCACCTAGCAAAAAGGCGCCGAAAGCTAGTGTTTATGGCAAACTTCGCGCCTATAAACGCCGGCCCTGCGGTTTTGAGCCTTCGCGGTTGCAGGCGCACCGGAATAAAGCGATGCCAGGTTTGCGTCCCCCGGATGGGAATAGACCCTTTGTGTGTTGGTACGTCGGTGCCAATGCTTTCTGCCTGAACAGATTAGAGAAACGACCATGCATAATGTCGTCATCAGTGGCACCGGCCTGTACACCCCGGCCAACAGCATTTCCAACGAAGAGCTGGTGCAGTCTTTCAACGCTTATGTCGCGCTGTTCAACGCCGACAACGCCGACGCCATCGCTCGCGGCGAAGTCGAAGCCTTGACCGAATCCAGTGCCGCGTTTATTGAAAAAGCCTCCGGCATCAAGAGCCGCTTTGTCATGGACAAGGACGGCATTCTCGATCCGCAGCGCATGGCGCCGCGCCTGCCGGAACGTTCCAATGACGAGTGGTCGGTGCTGTGCCAGATGGCGATCGGCGCCGCCGAGCAGGCGCTGCAACGCGCCGGCAAGACCGCCGCCGACATCGACGGAGTGATCGTCGCCTGCTCCAACCTGCAACGCGCCTACCCGGCCATTGCCATCGAAGTCCAGGAAGCGTTGGGCATCCAGGGTTTCGGCTTCGACATGAACGTGGCCTGTTCTTCGGCAACCTTCGGCATCCAGCAAGCCGCCAACAGCGTGCAACTGGGCCAGGCCCGGGCGATTCTGATGGTCAACCCGGAAGTCTGCACCGGCCACCTGAATTTCCGTGACCGTGACAGCCACTTCATCTTCGGCGACGCGGCCACGGCGGTGATCATCGAGCGTGCCGATACCGCGACCTCCAAGTATCAGTTCGACATCGTCAGCACCAAGCTGCTGACCAAGTTCTCCAACAACATCCGCAACAACTTCGGTTTCCTCAACCGCGCGGCGGAAGAGGGCATCGGTGCCAAGGACAAACTGTTCGTGCAGGAAGGTCGCAAGGTGTTCCGCGATGTATGCCCGATGGTGGCCGAGCTGATCGCCACTCACCTGGAAGAAAATCAGCTGAATGTGGCTGACGTGAAGCGCTTCTGGCTGCACCAGGCCAACCTCAGCATGAACCACCTGATCGTCAAGAAGCTGCTGGGCCGTGAAGCGACGGAAGAAGAGGCACCGGTGATTCTGGATACCTATGCCAACACCAGCTCGGCCGGTTCGGTGATTGCGTTTCACAAGAATCAGGATGACCTGGCGGCGGGCTCGCTGGCAGTGCTCAGCTCGTTTGGCGCGGGGTACTCGATTGGTAGTGTGATCCTGCGTAAGCGCTGATCGATAGGTAACACCTCTGGGTCATGTGGCAGCTGTTACAGCTGTGAGCATGAAGCAGCTGTTACAGCTGGGAAGGCATGAAGCAGCTGTTACAGCTGGGAAGGCATGAAGCAGTTGTTACAGCTGGGAAGGCATGAAGCAGTTGTTACAGCTGGGAAGGCATAAACCTGTGGGAGCAAAGCTTGCTCGCGATGACATTCCTGAAATCGCCATCGCGAGCAAGCTTTGCTCCCACAGGTTTGTTCTCCAACTATGCAGCCATGCAGCAATGCAGCCATGCAGCTGGTTTGAGTCAGGGCAATCCTGCACAAACAAAAAACCCGCAATGCGCTATCGGACGGATGATGGGGACCGATAGCGCAACGCGGGTTTGTAAACGCGACTCAGGCATCCCTGCCCGAGCCGAACAGCGGGTTATCAGAACTTGGCTTCAGCATCCAGTTGCAGGGTGTTGATCTTCGAGTCGCGCAAGGTGGCGTTGGTGTAGTCCGATTTTGCCATCAGGTAAGTCGCGCCGAGGGCAAAGTTCTTGTCCAGCTCGTAGCTCACTTTCAACTTGCTGCCGCGTGAACCGGTAAAGCCGTTGGCGAAGTCCGAGTCGGTGAAGGCGCCAACCACTGCGTTTCGCTGTACGTCGCGGTAGTTGTAGTCCAGGCCGAAGCCGTAGACCTTGGTCTTCACACCCGCCAGCCAGCCCATGTCCTGGTCGTTGCTGGCATCCTTGTTATTGACCACCTGGCCGTACAACGACAGCGGCATTGGCAGGCCGCCGATGTCCAGCTGGCCGAAGCCTTCGTACAGTTTGAACTGCTCGTTCGGGGTGTTGCCGTTAGTGGCCAGTACCGACGGGATGCTGGTGCCGCCGGCAGTGATATCGTCGTCGTTGTCGTAGCCGTAGACGCTGCCACCCACGGTCAGTTTCAGGTTGTCGGTGAGCGCAAAACGCGCGCCGAGCTGACCGGCGTACAGGCGCAGGTCATGCTTGAACTGCACGCCTTCACCGTCGACGTTATCCTTGAGGGTGTAGTGACCGGCGCTGCCGAACAGCTCGGTGCTGGCGCCCAACGGGTATTTGTAAGTGACGGCCAGGCCTTCCGGGCTGATATCGCTATCCCAGATGATGTCGCCCATGCTGACCCATTGCTGCGGCATCTTGCCGCCAACGATGTGCAGGTTCTTGACCGCGTCGGGGTGGTAGTCGACGTAGCCCTGGTCCAGCCAGATCGACTTCTTGTCGAAGTAGTTGTCCAGGCTCTGGTTGGTGGAGCGAGCGTCGTCGTTGTTACCGGTCGCGATACGGATGCCAGTGTCGACCTGCGGGTTGATCTCGGTGTACGCACCCAGGCGGGCACGCACTCGCTGGCGATCGGAATCGCGGTTGTTAGGCACACCGTCGTTCTTGATGGTTTCCTGGCGGAAGCGCACGTCACCCTTGAACTGGGTCTTGGCCGCCCAGGCCAGTTTCTGGTCGAAGGTGCTCAGTGCGTCTGTTTTCTTCGCAGTGGCGGCGATCTGCTCATTGGTCTCTTGCTGAGCCTGACGGGCGATTTGCTGGTCTTTCTGATCCCTGGCCAGTTCGGCTTGCAGCTCGCTGTATTGCGCGTTGGTAATCGAGCCGTTTGCCTTGAGCATGTCGAGCAGTTTGGCGTCGACTGCGGCACTGGCCGGAACGCTCATGGCCAGCAACAGACCGCCACACAGGGCTGCCGCAGTTTTCGTGGAAGCAAGACGCATATCAATCTCCGAAGATGAAGTGGATGACTGAGCCATCCAGGACACAACCGACCTTTGATGGACGGAAAACAGTGGCCGGGTAGAACCCGACGCTCTAAAAACAGGCGCCAGTATCGCGATCGTTTATGACAGAGCAGTGGCAAAGTGATGGCGTTGCGATGACGATACGAATTTGGCGCAAAAGCCCTTTCCAGAGCGCTGCGGTCGGATAGGTCGTGTAGGTTGCGCTGCGATAAGCGATACTCGCGGAGCTTTCACGCATCAGCTGATGAGGAATGTATGCCGCTGCAGCGACTGGAAAATCTGTCTGAAATTGCCCCGCGCACCTGGGATGCCCTGGTACCCCAGGACCAGCCGTTTCTGCGCCATGCCTTTCTCAGTGCCTTGGAGGACAGCGCCAGCATCGGCCCGCATTCCGGCTGGCAGCCCGAGCATTTGTTGCACGTGGAGGGCGATCGGCTGATCGCCGCGCTCCCCACTTACCGCAAGTGGCACTCCTATGGTGAGTACGTGTTCGATCACGCCTGGGCGGATGCCTGCGCGCGGGCGGGCATCGACTATTACCCCAAGTTGTTGACGGCAGTGCCGTTCAGTCCGGTCAGCGGGCCGCGCCTGCTGGCTGCCAGCGTGGAGGAGGGCTTTGAACTGCTGCAAAGCCTGCCGGGTTACCTGGAGATCGAAGGGCTTTCCAGCGCGCACATTAATTTCACCGACCCCTTTACCGATGCCGCGCTGGCGCAGCAACCGGGCTGGCTGCAGCGAATCGGCTGCCAGTACCACTGGCAGAACCGCGGCTATCGCGATTTCCAGGATTTCCTCGACGCCCTCAGTTCACGCAAGCGCAAGCAGATGCGCAAGGAACGCGAGCAGGTAGCGGGGCAAGGCATCGAGTTCGAGTGGCTGGAAGGGCAGCAACTGAGCGAGGCTCAGTGGGATTTTGTCTACGCCTGCTACGCCAACACCTATGCGGTGCGCCGGCAGTCTCCTTACCTGACGCGGGCGTTTTTCAGCCTGCTGGCCGAGCGTATGCCCGAGTCAATTCGGGTGGTCCTGGCGAAACAGGGCACGCGCCCGGTAGCCATGGCCTTCAGCCTGGTGGGTGGCGGCAGTTTTTACGGGCGTTACTGGGGCTGCCTCGCGGAGTTCGACCGCCTGCACTTCGAGACCTGCTTCTACCAGGGCATGGATTACGCCATCGCCAATGGCTTTCAGCGGTTCGACGCCGGCGCTCAGGGCGAGCACAAGTTGATCCGCGGCTTCGAGCCGGTGATTACCCATTCCTGGCACTACTTGCGCCATCCAGGGCTCAAGGCCGCAGTGAAAGACTTCCTGAAGCAGGAGCGGCTGGGTGTGCTGGCTTACGCGGAGGAGGCGAGGAGCGCCCTGCCATATCGGCAGGAGTGATCCTCGCACCTCGCCTCAGGTATCTTCCTTGCCCAGCCAGCGATAGGTCACCCCGCCGAGCACCGCGCCGAGCAATGGCGCGACCCAGAACATCCACAACTGTGCGATCGCCCAGCCGCCGACGATCAATGCCGGGCCGGTACTGCGCGCCGGGTTGACCGAGGTGTTGGTCACCGGGATCGAGATCAGGTGGATCAGCGTCAGGGCCAGGCCAATGGCGATCGGTGCCAGTCCCGCTGGCGCGCGCTTGTCGGTGGCGCCGAGGATGATCAGCACGAACATCGCCGTCAGCACCAGTTCGCAGACAAAGCCGGCGGCCATCGAGTACTTGCCGGGAGAGTGTTCGCCATAGCCGTTGGAGGCCAGGCCCGCCGACAGATCAAAGCCTTCCTTGCCGCTGGCGATGTAGTAGATCAGGCCCGCCGCGATGATCCCGCCGATCACCTGGGCGATGATGTAGGCAGGCAGTTCCCGGGCCGGGAATCGACCGCCGACGTACAAGCCGACCGAAACTGCCGGGTTCAGATGACAACCGGAGATATGGCCGATGGCGAAGGCCATGGTCAGTACCGTGAGGCCAAATGCCAGGGCCACACCCAGTACCCCGATTCCAAGCGGAGAAGACGCGGCCAGGACCGCACTGCCGCAACCCCCCAACACCAGCCAGAACGTGCCGAACAACTCAGTAACTGAACGTTTGAACAGAGACATGAGAGCGTCCTTGATAGGTTTCCTATCGAGACTGTATCGAGTTATGCATCCTGCAGCTTTACGACAGGCTCGTCTCCAGAACCTTGGCTGAGTACAGCAGGGTTTTTGCGGATTTCCAGCAGCGAGTTTTGATGAGCGAGGAGCTCCCTGTAGCAGCTCGCGAAGCCTGCGTTGGGTTGCGAAGCGACCCTGCTCAGTGCCTGGTTGGCGACCGCTTCGCAGTCGGACGCAGCCTTCGGCAGCTGCTACAGGGATCGCGTCACATGAACCGCATTCAGTCGATCCCGACGAACCCACCCGTCTGGTGCTGCCACAGCCGTGCATACAGTCCGCCATGGGCGAGCAGTTCGGAGTGGCTGCCGGTTTCGGCGATCTTGCCGTTTTCCAGCACCACCAGGCGGTCCATCCGCGCGATGGTGGAAAGGCGGTGGGCGATGGCGATCACGGTCTTGCCCTGCATCAGGGTTTCCAGGCTTTCCTGGATCGCGGCCTCGACCTCCGAGTCCAGTGCCGAGGTGGCTTCGTCCATGATCAGGATCGGCGCGTCCTTGAGCAGCACCCGGGCAATGGCGATCCGCTGGCGTTGGCCGCCGGAGAGTTTCACCCCGCGCTCGCCCACGTGCGCATCAAACCCGGTACGCCCTTCGGAGTCCGACAGCAGCGGGATGAACTCATCCGCGCGGGCCTTGTGCACCGCTTCCCAGAGTTCGGCGTCGGTGGCGTCGGGTTTGCCGTAGAGCAGGTTGTCGCGAATCGAGCGGTGCAGCAGCGAAGTGTCCTGGGTGATCATGCCAATGCGCTCGCGCAAGCTTTCCTGGCCGACTTCGGCAATGTTCTGGCCGTCGATGAGGATGCGCCCGCCTTGCACGTCGTACAGGCGCAACAGCAGGTTGACCAGGGTCGACTTGCCGGCACCGGAGGGCCCGATCAGGCCGATTTTTTCTCCCGGTTTGATCGTCAGGTTGAGGTCGCCGATGATCCCGCTCTTCTTGCCGTAGTGGAAATCGACGTGCTCGAAACGCACCTCGCCGCGCGGTACAGTCAGCGGTTTGGCCTGATCGCGGTCGGTGACGCTGACCGGTTGCGCGATGGTCTGCAAACCGTCCTGGACCATGCCGATGTTTTCAAAGATGCCGTTGACCACCCACATGATCCAGCCGGACATGTTGACGATGCGGATCACCAGGCCGGTCGCGAGGGCGATGGCGCCCACCGAGATCAGCGACTGGGTCCACAGCCACAGCGCCAGGCCAGTGGTTCCGACGATCAGCAGGCCGTTCATGCTGGTGATCACCACGTCCATGCTGGTGACGACGCGGCCGGCGAGCTGGGCTTTGACCGTCTGCTCCTGGATGGCTTCCTTGGCGTATTGCTGCTCGAAGTTGGTGTGGGCAAACAGTTTCAGGGTGGTGATGTTGGTGTAGCCGTCAACGATGCGCCCCATGAGTTTTGAGCGCGCATCGGAGGACACCACCGAGCGTTCCTTGACCCGCGGCACGAAGTAGCAAAGCGCGCCAATGTACGCGGCGATCCAGGTCAGCAGGGGAATCATCAGGCGCCAGTCGGCTTCGGCAAACAGCACCAGCGAACTGATTGCATAGATCAGCACATGCCATAGCGCGTCCACCGCTTGCACGGCGGAATCGCGCAGGGAGTTGCCGGTCTGCATGATGCGTTGGGCGATGCGGCCGGCGAAGTCGTTCTGGAAGAAATTCAGGCTCTGCTTGAGCACGTAGCTGTGGTTTTGCCAGCGAATCAGGCTGGTCATGCCGGGGCTGAGCGTCTGGTGCACCAGCAAGTCATGCAAGCCGACGAAAATCGGCCGAAAAACCAGGGCGACCACCGCCATCCAGGCCAACTCGATGCCATGCTCCTGGAAGAAATTGACGTTGGGGGTGCCCTGGGTCAGGTCGATGATGCGGCTCAGGTAGCTGAACAACGCCACTTCGATCAGCGCACCGATCAAGCCGACAATCAGCAGGGCGGCGAAACTCGGCCACACCTGCTTGAGGTAATAGGTATAGAAGGGGAGAACCCGATCCGGCGGAGCGGCCGTCGGAGCATCACGAAAAATGTCGATCAGTTGTTCAAAACGGCGATAAAGCATTGGTTCTCCGCCCGCGCACGGGCTCTCCTTTGACAGTGCGGGCGGCGCCCTGACGAGCGCGGCCCGGTACTTCCCGCGCCGCTTAGTCGATGCGCTTGGCCGACTTGATGAACACCGGGTCGGCTGGTACGTCTTTCATGCCGCCGCGCGAGGTAGTCGGCGAGTTGACGATGATGTCGACCACGTCCATGCCCTTGACCACTTTACCGAACACCGCATAGCCGTCGCCCTGGTCGAGGAAATCGTTGTCCTTGACGTTGATGAAGAACTGGCTGGTGGCCGAATCCGGGTTCGAAGTACGAGCCATGGACAAGGTGCCACGGACGTTGACCAGGCCGTTCTTGTGTTCGTTCTTGATCGGCGCCTTGGTTTCTTTCTGCTGCATCGGTTGGGTGAAGCCGCCGCCCTGGACCATGAAGCCGGGGATTACACGGTGGAAGATCGTGTTGTTGTAGAAGCCGCTGTCCACGTACTCAAGAAAGTTCTTGGTACTGATCGGCGCCTTGACCGGGTCCAGTTCGATTTCGATCTGGCCATTGGTGGTTTCCAGCAGCACGTGCGGCGCCTTGGCGGGCGTGGCGGCCATCAGGTTGGCGGCGAACAGAACGGTACCGGCGGCGAGGGCGATTTTTTTCAGCATGGGTCAGTGATCCTGAGTGTGGTGGTGTCGACTGCGGTGAGAAACTCGAGCAGGGTTTGATTGAAATGTTCGGGCTGATCAAGCGGGGTGGCGTGGCGCGAATCGGCGATCACTACCAGCCGCGCATCGGGCAGCAGTTTTACATAGTTCTCTTTCAGCGCGACCGGTGTGTAGTCGCGGTCGGCGGTGAGGATCAGGGTTGGACAGGCGACCCTGGAAAGTCGTTCCTGAACCCCCCAGCCGACGATGGCATCGAAGCTGGCGAGATAAGCATGTTTGTCGTTTTTTGCCCAGCGCAAGGCCATTTTTTCCCGCAGGTCAGCCTGTTCCGGCTTGGGGAAGAGCTTGGCGCCCAAGGCTTTGCCGATGGTGCCGAGGCTGAGAACGCGCATCAGGCTCCAGCGTTTGAACCACTGCCAGTAATCGTCACGGCTGCGCAGTTTGACTTCGGGCGCGCTGTTGACGATGCACAGGCTTTTGAGCAACTGCGGCTGGTCTACGGCGAGCTGGAAACCAATCATGCCGCCCATCGACAGGCCGACGTAGTGCACAGGGCCAAGATGCAGATGCTCGATCAGCGCGACCAGATCGGCGCTGAACCCGGCGATGCTGTAGCGCTCGCGGGGTTTATCGGAGCGCCCGTGGCCGCGGATGTCCGGGACTATCACCCGGTAGCGGGCGGACAGTGCCGGAATCTGCATCTCCCAGTCCAGGGTGCTGGAGCCCAGGCCGTGGACCAGCAGCAACGGGGTGCCGAGGCCATATTCCTCATAGTGCAGATTGCAACCTTCGTGTTCGAAATAGGCCATGCAGGCACTCCATGTCAGGCTTGTTCAGGGGCGGCAAACGGTGCATCCAGCGGCGCGGTGTCGAAGGTGCGCAGCAGGTCGATGAGGATCTGCGTCGCCGGGCCCAGGGGTTTGTCCTTGTTCGAGTACAGGTAGAAACTCGGATTACGACTGCCGCCCTGATCCAACGGTAGCAGCTTGAGCGAACCTTCCTTCAATTCCCGTTCGATCATGTGCCGTGGCAACCAGGCAAAACCCAGGCCGCTGCTGACAAATGTGGCCGCGGTGGCCAGGCTGCCGACAGTCCAGCGCTGCTCGGCACCCAGCCAGCCGACATCCCGGGGCTGCTGGCGACCGGAGTCGCGAATCACTACCTGCATCTGGCTTTCCAGATCCTGGAAGCTCAGTTCACGGTTCAGCCGGTGCAACGCATGATCGGGATGGGCCACGGCGACAAATTCGACGTCGCTCAATTCCGCACCGAGGTAGCCGGGAATGCTGAAGCCGGTGATGGCCAGGTCGGCAACCCCTTCGAGCAGCACTTCCTCGACCCCGGACAACACTTCTTCGCGCAGCCGCACCCGACAGCCGCGACTTTGCGGCATGAACGCGGTCAGGGCGCGCACCAGGCGGGCGCTCGGGTAGGCGGCATCGACCACCAGTCGCACTTCCGCTTCCCAGCCCTGTTCCATGTGATGGGCCAGGTCTTCCAGCTGACTGGCCTGTTTCACCAGCTGCCGGGAGCGGCGCAACAGCACGCCGCCGGCTTCCGTCAGCACGGCCTTGCGACCATCGATCCGCAGTAGAGGAACGCCGAGCTGGTCCTGCATACGCGCCACGGTGTAGCTGACTGACGATTGCGAGCGATGCAGCGCTTCGGCGGCCTGGGCGAAACCGCCGTGATCGACCACGGCCTGCAACGTTCGCCATTGATCAAGGGTCACGCGGGGCGCTTTCATGTTGAGCTCCTCTTGTCCTAAGCTGGCAGCTCTTATTGGAGACTGCCGAATGAAAAAATTATGTTGCCTGGTGTTGGCGATGTTGCCGCTGACTGCGTTTGCGTATCCGATCGATGTCACCAAGCAGCTCAATGGCTTGAGCATCGACTACAACGCCTACGACACGGATAACGACATCGCCTCCATTCAGGTCAACAACTACGGCACTGTCGATGCCAACTGCACGGTGGTCTTCAACAATGGCCCGGAAGCTCCGCGCACCCGCAAGATCGAGGTGCCAGCTGGCAAGCATAAAAACGCCACGGCCAAGTTCACCCGAACCATCATCAAGATGCGCATCGAGCTGACTTGCTCGCCGAAGTAGCCTCTGTGTAAGCCTTGTAGGATGCGTGTTCAGAAGTTATAAACGAATTTATTGATGGGTTATAGCAGTTATTTGCGCTTTTTCATCGATTTGGTTCTGTTTAATCTTCACTCCATCGCCTTACAGCATTCTCAGATGGAGCCTACAAACCATGTCACGCGTCCTGATCATCGAAAGCAGCGCCCGTCAGCAAGATTCGGTTTCCCGCCAACTGACCCAGACCTTCATCAGCCAGTGGAAAGCCGCGCACCCCGCCGACCAGATCACTGTTCGTGACCTCGCCGTGAACCCGGTGCCGCATCTGGACAGTAACCTGCTGGGTGGCTGGATGAAGCCAGTAGATCAGCGCAGTGACAGCGAACAGGCTTCCCTGGAGCGCTCCAACCAACTGACCGACGAGTTGCTGGCGGCCGATGTTCTGGTGATGGCTGCGCCGATGTACAACTTTGCGATTCCGAGCACCCTGAAAGCCTGGCTGGACCATGTGCTGCGTGCCGGCGTGACCTTCAAATACACCGAGACCGGCCCACAGGGCCTGCTCAGCGGCAAGCGCGCCTATGTGCTGACCGCACGCGGCGGGATTTATGCCGGTGGCCCGGCGGATCACCAGGAACCGTACCTGCGTCAGGTGATGGGGTTCATCGGTATCAACGATGTGACCTTTATCCATGCCGAGGGGATGAACCTGGGTGGTGATTTCCAGGAGAAGGGCCTGAATCAGGCGAACGCCAAGTTGGCTCAGGTTGCTTGATATGTTAATCGCCAGATAATCGCTGGATGTTCTAGTGACCTGGCGTCACCTCTTCAAGGCTTTGACGCGCATCGAACCTCCCTTTGCACTTTTGCTCCTGAGTGCTGCCGCCCGATTGAACGCTTTAGCGAGATCGGGCTTTTTTTTGCCTGCTGATTTGTTATGGGATGGGCGTTAGTGTTGGATTTCCCTGTAGGAGCTGTCGAGAGAAACGAGGCTGCGATCTTTTGATCTTGTTTTGGGTACATATCCATTCTTGCTTTAACGGCTTCTAATGGTTCCGCCCTTACGGCGGGTCACTTTTGGCAAACGCCCCAAAAGTAACCAAAAGGTCTTTGCCCCACCACTCGGCACCTCGCCTAGGCTCGGTGTGCCCTCACTCCGGCATTGCGCAGCGGGTCGCCGCAATGGGCCGTCCCTGGCCCAGCGCGGCTAAACCGGCATCCTTGCCGGTTTACCCGCTACGCAATACCTGCGTTCGGCCATCGTGGTTAACGGGGCGTCCGCGATCAAACACCGGGCCGAGGCGGCCTGAAAGCCGACCTGACGGGTAGTTCGGCTTTGCATTGGCGGAGTTACGTATACGCACATATTTGGCACAACCAAAATCCCCTGTAGGAGCCCGGCTTGCCGGCGATGGCGATCTCGAGGACGCCATCGCCGGCAAGCTGGACTCCTACATGAGTCGTGTTTATCCAGGAAGTACGTGTATTCGTTTGCGTCCATCGCGAGCAGGCTCGCTCCTACAGAGGGGTAGCGCAATGCAAGAGGCCCGGCACGACCAGATAAGCGCAGCGCGCCGGCTTGATGCCTTGGTCGGCCCGAAGGCCGCCACGGCGGGCTGTGGATTGCAGGCGCCCGTTAACCACGCTGGCCGAACGCAGGCATTACGCAGCGGGTAAACCGGCAAGGATGCCGGTTTAGCTGCGCTGGGCCAGGGATGGCCCATCGCAGCGACCCGCTGCGTAATGCCGGAGTGAGGGCACACCGAGCCTAGGCGAGGTGCCAAGTGGTGGGGCAAAAAGCGTTTGGTTACTTTGCGCTTTTTCAAAGTAACCCGCCGTAAGGGCGGAACCCATATCAGCCGTAACAAAAATCACGGATATGTACAAAATTCAAACTGCGATAACCCAAAAAACCCGCTATCGTCGCCGCCATTCAAAACGAGGCGACCCATGGGCTATCTACTTTTCGTCACCCTGATCCAGGCGTTTTCCTTCAGCCTGATCGGCGAATACCTCGCTGGACACGTCGACAGCTACTTCGCCGTACTGTTACGCGTCATGCTCGCCGGCCTGGTCTTCATCCCCCTGACCCGCTGGCGCTCGGTTGAACCCGCATTCATGCGCGGCATGCTGCTGATCGGCGCCTTGCAGTTCGGCGTCACCTACGTCTGCCTGTACCTCAGCTTCCGGGTCCTGACCGTGCCCGAAGTGCTGCTGTTCACCATCCTCACGCCGCTGCACGTAACCCTGATCGAAGACGCGCTGAACCGCCGCTTCAACCCATGGGCACTGGTCGCGGCACTGGTTGCGGTGCTCGGCGCTGCAGTGATTCGATACGACCGGATCAATCCGGACTTCTTCATGGGCTTCCTGTTGCTGCAGCTGGCCAACTTCACCTACGCCGCCGGGCAAGTGCTCTACAAACACCTGGTAGCAAAACACCCAAGCGATCTGCCGCACTATCGGCGTTTCGGCTACTTCTACCTCGGCGGATTCGCCGTGGCACTGCCCGCGTTCCTGCTGTTCGGCAAAGCCGACTTCCTGCCCGAGGCGCCGCTGCAATGGGGCGTGCTGGTATTCCTCGGCCTGGTCTCCACCGCGCTCGGGTTGTACTGGTGGAACAAGGGCGCGTGCATGGTCAATGGCGGCACCCTGGCGGTGATGAACAACCTGCATGTGCCCGTGGGGTTGCTGCTCAATCTGCTGATCTGGAATCAGCATGAAGAGCTGGGGCGGCTGTTCTTTGGCGGGATGGTGATTCTGGCGGCGGTGTGGATCAGCCGGTTGGGTATACGAAAACCGGCAATCGCACACTAGACGCTGTAGGAGTGAGCCTGCTCGCGATGGCGGTGTGTCAGTTGATATCGATATCGTCTGACTAGCCGCTATCGCGGGCAGGCTCACTCCTACAGGGGGGTGTCACATGACGTGTTTTTCCGGCTCGGGGATGTGGCTCGCGCCGAGCACTGCCGGGAGTAACCCCGCCCGCAAATCCCCGCCACTGGGCTGCTGATAAAGACTCAAGCCAAACTCCGGCAGCACCGCCAGCAGGTAATCGAAGATATCCCCCTGAATCCGCTCGTAGTCGGCCCATGCCGTGGTGCGGGTGAAGCAGTAGATCTCCAGCGGAATGCCCTGGGCAGTGGTTTGCATCTGGCGCACCATGCAGGTCATGTTCGGCTGGACCTCGGGATGGCTCTTCAGATACGCCAGTGCATAGGCGCGGAAGGTGCCGATATTGGTCATCCGCCGGCGGTTCGCCGACATCACCGCGACGTTGCCCTGGGCTTCGTTCCACGCCTTGAGTTCAGCCTGCTTGCGACTGATGTAGTCGGTCAGCAGATGCACCTGGGACAGCTTCAGCTCCTCGTCATCGCGCAAAAAGCGCACGCCGCTGGCGTCGATGTACAGGCTGCGCTTGATCCGACGACCACCGGACTGCTGCATGCCGCGCCAGTTCTTGAAGGACTCGGACATCAGGCGCCAGGTGGGGATCGATACGATGGTCTTGTCGAAATTCTGCACCTTCACCGTGTGCAGCGTGATATCGACCACATCGCCATCGGCACCGACCTGGGGCATTTCGATCCAGTCGCCGACCCGCAGCATGTCGTTGCTGGTCAGCTGTACGCTGGCAACAAACGACAGCAGGGTGTCCTTGTAGACCAACAGGATCACCGCCGACATGGCGCCCAGGCCAGATAGCAGCAGCAACGGCGATCGATCGATCAGGGTGGCGACGATGATGATGGCGCCAAATACGTACAGGACCATTTTCGTCAGCTGGATGTAGCCCTTGATCGAGCGGGTGCGGGCGTGTTCGGTGCGCGCGTAGATGTCCAGCAAGGCGCTGAGCAGGGCGCTGAAGGCCAGTAGCAGGAAGAGGATGGTGAAGGCCAGCGCGACGTTGCCGAGGAACACCAGGCTGGTCTTGCTCAGCTCCGGAACCAGATGCAGGCCGAACTGGATCACCAGCGACGGGGTCATCTGGGCCAGGCGGTGAAAGACTTTGTTGTGCCGCAGATCGTTCATCCAGTGCATGGCTGGCTGGCGCCCGAGGAGTTTGGCGGCGTGCAGGATCAGGTAGCGCGCCACTCGTCCGAGGACCAGAGCCACCACCAGCAATATCATCAGCGCCAGGCTGGAATGCAGGAGCGGGTGCTGATCGAGAGCGCCCCAGAGGTCTTGGGCGTTGAGCCAGAGCTGTTTGATATCCATAAGCTAAAACGGTTCTTCTGTTGGACGCGACGGGACGATTAGAGCATCTAAGACGCTTTGTATTACGTCTGGAGACAAATAAGGCAACAAAAAAGCCACTGATTAACGCCGTTTGTGCAAAGAGACTCGGCCTCGGCGCCCGAAACCGGTAACCTATGCAGCTGTTTTTTTGTATTTCTTCGAGGTAGCACCCGTGTTTTCCCAATTCGCCCTGCACGAACGCCTGCTCAAAGCCGTGGCCGAGCTTAAATTTGTCGAGCCAACGCCTGTGCAAGCAGCGGCTATTCCGCTCGCGATCCAAGGGCGTGACCTGCGGGTGACTGCGCAAACCGGTAGCGGCAAAACCGCTGCTTTTGTACTGCCGATCCTCAATCGCCTGATCGGCCCGGCTAAAGTGCGCGTCAGCATCAAGACCTTGATCCTGCTGCCGACCCGCGAGCTGGCCCAGCAGACCATCAAGGAAGTTGAGCGCTTCGCCCAATTCACCTTCATCAAGTCCGGCCTGATCACCGGCGGTGAAGACTTCAAGGTCCAGGCTGCCATGCTGCGCAAGGTGCCGGACATCCTGATCGGTACGCCGGGGCGGATGATCGAGCAATTGAACGCCGGCAACCTCGATTTGAAAGAAGTCGAAGTGCTGGTGCTCGACGAAGCCGACCGCATGCTCGACATGGGCTTTGCCGAAGACGTGCAGCGTCTGGTGGAAGAGTGCAGCAACCGCCAGCAAACCATGCTGTTCTCGGCCACCACCGGTGGTTCGGGCTTGCGCGAGATGGTCGCCAAGGTGCTGAACAACCCTGAGCACCTGCAGCTCAACAACGTCAGCGACCTGAACGCGACTACTCGTCAGCAGATCATCACCGCTGACCACAACCAGCATAAAGAGCAGATCGTCAACTGGCTGTTGGCCAACGAGACCTATCAGAAGGCCATCGTGTTCACCAACACCCGCGCCATGGCTGACCGTATCTACGGTCGCCTGGTGGCTCAGGACTACAAAGCGTTCGTGTTGCACGGTGACAAGGACCAGAAGGATCGCAAGCTGGCCATCGACCGCCTGAAGCAGGGCGGCGTGAAGATCCTGGTTGCCACCGACGTTGCAGCTCGCGGCCTGGACGTTGATGGCCTGGACCTGGTGATCAACTTCGACATGCCACGCAGCGGCGACGAATACGTGCACCGCATCGGTCGTACCGGCCGTGCAGGTAACGACGGCCTGGCGATCTCGCTGATCTGCCACGGCGACTGGAACCTGATGTCGAGCGTCGAGCGCTACCTCAAGCAGAGCTTCGAGCGCCGTACCATCAAGGAAGTCAAAGGCACCTACGGCGGACCGAAAAAGGTCAAGGCGTCGGGCAAGGCTGTTGGCGTGAAGAAGAAAAAGGTCGACGCCAAGGGCGACAAGAAAAAAACCGGTGCCAAGGCGCCAACCAAGCGCAAGATCGCCAACCGCCCGAAGACCGACGCTCTGTCGCTGGTCAGCAAGGACGGCATGGCGCCGCTCAAGCGCCGCAAGCCGGAAGCGCCGGCCGCTGAATAAGCCGCCCAGCCGCTCCCACAAAAAACCCGGACCAATGTCCGGGTTTTTTATTTCTGTAGGAGCTGGCTTGCCGGCGATGAACGATAACGCGGTCTTCAAGCAGGGCTTTTTAAGCAATCGCCGGCAAGCCGGCTCCTACGAAGGCTATTTCTAGCTCTCAGCCTTTTTCTCTGCCGCACCCAGCTCCTTGAGCCGCTGATCAATCAACTGACATTTGTCCGGCAGATCGGCACTGGCAGTCCCCAGGTCCATCTTCTGCAATTCGGCGTTGATCTCCTTGGCTTTCGTCGGGTTCTGCTCGGTCAGCCGCGTAACTTCCTTGGCCAATTGCTCGCGTTTGGCGGTCGCTTCTTCGGGCGTGCAGGCCCAGACGGGCAGGGCGCAAGCCAGCGTGGCGGCAACGGTGATTTTCAGCAGTAACTTCATGGGGGCGGCCTCGTTTCCGGTGAAGGCGGTATAACGGGTTGAGCGTCCTGAGGCGCAAAAAGTTCAGAAACCCGGCCACATCCAATCAATGATGGCAGCAGCTGGCTGACGCTTGCTCCTCATAGCGGTCGTGGTGCCGCACCCACTCCATGATTTCCTCTTCATTGCGCCCTTTGGGCGTCAGGTCCAGGTAGTTGTAAGCGCCGACCAGCATGTCGAGGCCACGGGCATAGGTGGAATAGGTGTGAAATAGTTCCCCGGCTTCGTTGCGGTAGAAGACGCTGAGGCCTGGGAGTTCTTCTTCAGCGCCGTCGGTTTTTTCGTAGTTGTAGGTGGCTTTTCCGGCGGCGATATCTTCTTCCCGCGCCGAGACGCCGAAGTCGTAGTTGAAATCGCACCCTTCAGATGACACCCAGTCAAACTTCCAGCCCATGCGGCGCCTGAAAGCCTGGAACTGGGCATAAGGCGCGTGAGAAACCGCAACCACGGCGACATCGTGATGAGCCAGGTGCTGATTGGCGCCGTCGATGTGGTCACTAAGGAACGAGCAGCCAGGGCAACCTTCGGTCCAGCCCTCGGCAAACATGAAGTGGTAGATGACTAGTTGGCTATGGTCGCCGAACAGGTCGGCCAGTTTCAGCTCGCCGTCCGGGCCCTGAAAGTGATAGTCCTTGTCGATCTTTACCCATGGCAAGGCGCGGCGTTCAGCGCTGAGTTTGTCGCGTTCCCGGGTGAAGGCTTTTTCATGGGCCAGGTGCTGTCGGCGAGCGGCGAGCCATTCTTCACGGCTCACGACAGGATGTTTGTGAATGGTCATGATGGGTTCTCCTGCGGATAGCGGGGAGGTAGCTGACACCCACTAGTCGTGCAGCCGGCAGCCAATTCGACATACCGCCGGTCGGTGCCGCTGAAAATCCAGGCTGAACGGCTGGGAATGGCGCAGGTCACAACCTATGAAGGCCATCTAACTCTCTGGCTTGGAGGTTGAATCAGGATGACGACTTATAAATGGGATTTGATTGAACTCTTGCTGCATAAAGTGCAGGGCGAAGACTCAAGTTACGCGCCGCGGGCCTATGCCGAAGAGTACGCAGCGGCCAAGGCGACTGAAGGCGAGCAAACCGAGAACCTGGATCACCTTAAAGCGTTGGCCGGGGAATATGAAAAGTTACTGTTGGAACGCGGTTATATCGAACCTCGCCCAGAAGAGCAGGGTGGTTCGGGGTCCAACTACATCTTGACGCCCCGAGGCTCGAGTTTATTGAGCCTGATCGACAGCAGCATTCCGGGTAATGACCATCCGCGTCAGGTTCTGGATGAGCAGGAAGATGCGCTGGATGAAGTGACGTTCGATACGGTAGCGTCGAAAGCGCAGATTGCCTGACCTTTAGACTCTGTAGGAGCGAGCTTGCTCGCGGTTGGGTCTTACATTCGATATAGATGTTGGATGAAATGACGCTATCGCGAGCAGGCTCACTCCTACATTGGGATATGTGATTAGCCTTGGGCCTTCAGGCATTTCAGGTCATTGAAATCCTTCCTTACTCCCTCGATCTTTTTCAGCAATTGCTGGCGCTGCTTCGGCGTGCTTTCGGCCATCAGGTCCACAAACAGCGATCGCGCCTGAGCTTCGGTACTTGCGAAAGCCTGGCGATACGCCGGAGTCCATAGACTTTCCCTGTTCACCAGAAGCGTTTCGATCCGCTGCGGGAATTCCGGACTCTGACGCTGGGCGACTGCCGCGCTGAACTGCTTCTGCCAATGCACCCGGTTGGCTATCCATTGGGTGTTCTGGTCACCCAAGGCCGTGGACCAGGCGGCGACTCGTTGCTTCTGGGTCGCGCTCAATGGGCCGAGCCAGTCGTCCAGGCGCTTCTCCATGCGTTGAGCGCGATCCTTGATCTGCTGATCCAGAGATGGCTTGAGGTATTCGTCCTGGCGCTTGCGCTGATCCTTGGCAAACGCTTCATTCATTTCTGCCACCTGCTTGTCGTCCAGTCCCTGCAAGAGTTCGATGGCCGACGGGGTGATTTCCTTGGCGGTCTGGGCGATGGCCGCCTTGGCTTCCTGGGTCCGGGCTTGCAGCGCCGCTTCGGTCACCTGGTTGCTTTCCACCATGCCCTGCATGCGATCCAGCCAATCCAGGTAACCCGGCAGTTGGGTGGTGCAGTGCCAGCTCAGATGCTCCTTGAGGCGTTCGTTGAACCAGCTCTTTTGCTCGCCGTTCATGTCCAGGTAGTCGCTGAGCGTCCAGGGGATGATCACGTCGAGGTTGCGGTAGGCCAGGCCCACGCGGCTGCAGGCGCCGAGGGCAAGGCTGAAGGTAAGGATGACGGCGAGACATTTAAACCAGCGCGACATGGTCGAGTCCTTGCGAAAGCCTGGCGACTGAAGGGGATTCTTATGTGAACGCAGGAAGCGCCTTGCAGTTCAGCTGATCAGTAAAAGCTGCGCTCGGCCTTGAGTGTCACCAGCCCGTCGCATTGGCTGTTGTGCCCGGAATAGGCGGAGCAGTCGCTGCCACTGAGGTTGGAATCGCTGTAGATCAGGTCGAGGTCAATGCCCATGAACGGCCGGGACAGCTGCACGGACCAATCGGTAAAACTGCCGATATAGCCGCCATCGACCGAAACCGGCGAGTTCAGTTGGTGGGTGGTGTACTTCATGCTCACGCCGATGCCAAACGGCTTGTTGCCGCCGAGATCGGCGAATACGGCGCTGTTCTGTTTATCCGGATCGCTGCTGAAGGCTGCGCCGAAACGGCTGCCGAGCAGGGTCAGGCCACCGAACAGCTCTTGGCTGTCGAGGGTGTCCACTTTCGGATAGCTGTAGTGGATCATGCCCACTTCATAACCGAGCGTCTGGTCGAAGGGTTGCTTGAAGCCCATGTACGAGTCGACTTCAAGATTTTTTCCAGGACTCAAACCCATGCTGGGCGCCCATTGGCCGACATAAAAACCACTGTCGTGGCTGAGGTCGAGCCCGCCATGAAATGAGCCTACAGTCGCTGGTTTTACCAGGCCCTGGGCCATGCTGCGGCTGGGGGTGGTGCCGAGTTTCAGGTCGAAGTCGCCCAGTTCGCGCTGGAAGATCTGCGCTTGGGCGAGCGAACACGACAGCAGGGTGCCGAGCAATATGAGTGGGGGCTTGAACATGCGTCACTCCATGAACAGCGCGGAGCAGGGAACGGAAAACCTGCTGAAACGCTTGATCTAGACGTGTGCAAGGATACCGGCGAATGTTCGGCATTGAAGGCCGTTCGTCGATTTCTAAAAAAACAGGGGTGAGGGTCTGCAGTTTGCGCGGGTATTTCGAGAGGTTCCAGTCCAAGCGCTTCGAAGCTCAAAGCGCCCATGGACCAGGTGAAGCGGGTGTTACTTCTTGCCCAGCGTGATCTGCTTGGACGGGCCGAACGTCTGGCCGCTGACGCCTTTGGCAATTTGCTGGATCTCGCCGCCGGACTTAAGGAACGCAGCGATCTGGTTGTTGATCGATTCGCTGGTTTCAACGGCTGGAGCTGGCTTTGCTTTGCTGTTGGATGCTTTTACACGCATGGCGGCCATTAACCTATAGAAAATTAACTTGGCCAGGCATAGTACAGGAAATACTTGACAATTGCTTGGTAAATATCCCCCCGATTTGTTGTTGCCAGCGGCGTGATTTATCCCCGATAAATATTCCTCGGTAGTCCTAAGCTGCTGTTTTAACTAAAAACATATCAATGACAGAGAGATATTGCCGCAGCCGATGGCGGCTGGAGCAGCGCGGTTTCGTCGGACGAGCGGCTCGGGTCAGCGCACCAAACCCATGAAAAACAAGCTTTTGCGCAGATTTTGCAGCGCCATCGGGCTGGGGCGCAGAACGCCTGCGACAAAACCGGGTAGAATGCCGCCCACGCAATGAGGGTATTGGACATGGCTTTAGTCGGGCGTTACAACAGTTTGCAAGTGGTTAAACATACCAGCTTCGGTTTATATCTGGACGGTGGCGCGGATGGCGAAATCCTCCTGCCCAATCGTTATATTCCTAAAGATATTCCCAGTGAAGATGAAGATTGGCTCAACGTTTTCGTTTATCTGGACAGCGATGACAAACTTATCGCAACTACCGAAAAGCCGAAAGTTCAAGTCGGTGAATTCGCCAGTTTAAAAGTTGTTGAAGTCAACAGTATCGGCGTATTCCTGGATTGGGGGTTGCCAAAGGACCTGCTGCTGCCGTATTCCGAAGAAAAACGTCAGATGACTGCCGGCGAGTATGTCGTGGTGCATGTTTATCTCGACAAGCACACCCGTCGCATCACCGCTACGGCGCGGCTGGATCGCTACCTGGACAAAACCCCCGCCAATTACACTGCAGGCCAGGAAGTGGACCTGCTGGTGGCCGAAGCGACCGACATGGGTTTCAAGGCGATCATCAACAACAAGCACTGGGGCCTGATCCACAAGAACGAAATCTTCAAGTTCATGCGAGCTGGCAAGGAAGAAAAGGGCTTCATCAAGGAAGTCCGTGCCGACGGCAAGATCAGCTTGAGCCTGCAGCCGGTTGGCGAAGAAGCTGCCACCAGCCTCAACTCGAAGATCCTCGCCAAGTTGCGTGAAAACAATGGCAGCCTGCCGGTCAGCGACAAGAGCGATCCAACCGTGATCAGCAGCTTGTTCGGGGTCAGCAAAGGCAACTTCAAGAAGGCCATCGGCGCGTTGTACAAGAACGGCCAGATCGTTATTCATGCAGATCGTATTGAACTAAGCTGATGGCTCACCAGCCCCATGCTTATCAACAAGGGGTTGGATTGCCATGAAAAAAGAGTTGTTTGCCTACGCCGGCACCTTGCTGGCGTTTCTGGTACTGGATGGCCTGTGGCTCGGCGTACTGATGGCGGCGAAGTACAAGTCGTTGCTTGGCTCGCTGATGCTCGATAAACCGCTGCTGGGTCCGGCAGCGGCTTTTTATCTGCTTTATGTCCTAGGTTGCGTGGTGTTCGTGGTGTTGCCGGCGACCAGTTGGCAACGTGCGGCGTGCATGGGTGTGTTGCTCGGCCTGGTGGCGTATGGCACGTATGACCTGAGCAACTGGGCGACGCTGAAAGGCTGGTCGGCCCAGCTGGCATTCATGGACATGGCCTGGGGCGCCTTCGCCACGGGGATTGCCTGCACCGTCGGTTACTGGGCTGCCCGCAAGGCAATGTGATTGCCGATGCCTTAACGGCGAGCGATGGTTGCGCGATCACTCGCGCAAACTTCCCTGTCTGCACCGGGGTGACTGACTGCCAGGATTCCCGCGACCAGCAGACCGCTGCCGGCAACGATCAACCCAGGTTGCAGGCTGCCGCTGTAATGGCTGCTTAACGCCGCCAGCAGCGGGCCGGCAAGCTGCCCAACGGCAAAACATGCGGTCAATAACCCCGCGTTGCGCTGGGTGGCATGGGGCGCGAGTTCCCGAGACCGTTGCATCACCAGTTGCATGCAGGCCAGGAATGGCCCACCGCACATCAGCACACCCAACGCCAGGCCTGTGCCGCTGCCCAGCAGACAGGCAAACACACCCGTCGCCTGCAGCCACAACGTTGCCATCAGCCAGTGTCGGGTGGCATTCGCATTGTGCCGGCGCAAGCTCACCACCACTACGCCCGACGCAGCCGCCAGGCCAAAACATGGCCAGAACAGATCCGCCTGCCACTGCCCATGGAATTGCGCGCTGGCCATTTGCGAGAGAAAGGTGGCTGGAATGATGTAGCCCAAACCGTACAACCCGTAGACCAGTCCCAGGCGGCCGATGCCTCTGGGGCTGGAGCCAATAGCCACGGGCGTGGTAGCGACTGCCGCAGTTGGCCGTGGTAGAAACGCCAGGATGCCCAGCAACATCACCAGCCCGACTGCCGCGTACACCAGCCACAAAGTGGCGGAAGTCTGGCCCAGCAGGTTCGAGCCCAGCGCCAGCAACCCGGTGAGGAAAATCCCCAGACCGGGGCCGGCAAATACCAGGGCGCCCAGACGCGGGCGACCGGCTGCGACGGCTAGGGGCTGACTGAGGGCGGTAATCATCACCAGGACCCAGGCGCTGGCCACGCCGGTACCGAAGCGCAACAGTAGGTGCGACCAGAAATCGTGCGCCCAGAATGAAGCCAGGGTCAGCAGCACGCATAACCACAGACCACCGAGCAGGCGCCACCGCACCTGTGCGGGCTTTCGGGAGAACATCGAGTCCACGGCGCCGACGAAGTAACCCAAGTAGTTGGCGGCAGCGATCAATCCTGCAGCGGTCAGGTCGATCTGGCCTTCGCTGAGCAGGTGCGGCAGTTGAGGAGTGAGGGCAAAGCGGCCGATGCCCATGGCCATCATCAAAGCGATAAAACTGGCAGACAAACGAATCAAGGGGCTCATGGTGAAGTCCTGCTGAAGATCAATGACCGTCAGGCTAGGACTGATTGACTTTCTTTAAAAATGAATAATAGTGAGTAACTTGTTCATTTTTGGAGAATGGTGTGGAATTCAGTCAATTGCGCATCTTCCAGGCGGTGGCCGAGGAGGGCTCGATCACCCGCGCCGCCGAGCGTATGCATCGAGTGCCATCCAACCTGTCGACCCGGCTCAAGCAGTTGGAGGAGCAGCTTGGTGTAGAGCTGTTCCTGCGCGAGCGTCAGCGCTTGCAGCTGTCGCCCGCAGGGAAAGTCCTGCTGGACTACACCGCCAAACTGTTCAGCCTGCACGACGAAGCCCAGGCGGCCGTGCAAGGCGGGCAGCCGGCGGGGGACTTCGTGCTCGGGACCATGTACAGCACGGCCGCCATCCACCTACCCGCGCTGCTGGCGCGTTATCACCGCAGTTATCCGGCGGTGAACCTGCAAGTGCAATCGGGGCCCAGTGGCGAACTGCTGGAAGGACTGCTCACCGGTCGCCTGGATGCGGCCCTGGTCGACGGCCCGCTGGAACTGGCTGGGCTCGACGGCTTGCCCCTGTGCGACGAACGGCTGGTGCTGATCAGCGAGGCCGATCACCCGCCAGTGCGCAGCGCATTGGATGTGCAGGGGCGTTCGGTATTTACCTTTCGCCAGGGTTGTTCCTATCGAATGCGCCTGGAAGCCTGGTTTGCTCATGATCATGCCGCCATGGGCCGAGCCATGGAGATCGAATCCTATCCGGGAATGCTCGCCTGTGTGATCGCCGGCTCGGGCGTGGCGCTGATGTCTGAGTCGATGCTCGCCAGCCTGCCAGGCCGGGAAAGCGTGGCAGTGCATCCGTTGGCCGAGCCGTTTGCCAGTGCGACCACCTGGCTGATGTGGCGCAAGGGCATGGTCGGGGCCAATTTGAATGCTTGGATCGAGCAGCAGCAGGCGGTCTATCCGTCGCTGGCGACACCGGTCCAGGCGATTGTGTGAACTATCGGATTGGGATTTGGATCAATTCAGTAACAGATCATTGCTTCATTTGCCGAGCATTGCGTAGTACTTCGGACTATTATCAGTGCGAAGCGACTTCAGAATTCCGGTCGCTCGGCACTACCCTGAAGGGGGCACCATGAAAGAGAAAATCCAAAACTGGCTGCACGACCTGGGTGTCGCACTCGGTTTGATCGAACCGCCTCTGCAACCTGTGCCTATCCGTACAGACGACGAACAACGCCGACGCCAGCCGCGCCGCAGGTAGGAGCAAGCTTGCTCGCGACGGTCGTTAACGATGACGCGTCCATGCTGGATGGACGCGATGCCATCACGTTTTTCGCGAGCAAGCTCGCTCCTACAGGTTTAACGCCAGCCGAGGCGGGTAGCTCAAGCCTGGAAGGTTAATACCTCCTCGTTTCAATAAAAAAACGGCTGACATCATCGGCCGTTTTCGCGTTTCTTAGCAGCTCTTCTTCCAACCCAACCCAACCTAGCCCAGTGCACTGCTACCGCTCGTCTTGTCGGTGATTTTCTGCGGGCGAAAAAAAACGGGTGTGGCAACCGACGCCACACCCGTCGAAGAAAGTCTTACCTCATTTTTGCGCTATCAGATCGCGCTCGCCACCACCGATGGGCGACGGGACATCAGGCTGACCACTACAAAGCTCACCAGACCGACTGCCAGGCTGTAGTAGATCGGTGTGTTGGCGTCCAGGCCATCCTTGAACATGAATATCAGCGCGGTGGCAAAACCCAGGCCCATGCTGGCAATAGCGCCTGCGGTCGTTGCGCGTTTCCAGAAAATCGCGCCGATCAGCGGGATCAGCATGCCGCCCACCAGCAGGTTATAGGCCAGGGTCAGGGCACTGATCACGTCGTTGACCACCAGTGCAATACCCAGCACGGCGATGCCGGTCAGCAGGGTGAACAGGCGGTTGATGCCCAGGCTCGACTGTTTGCCGCCACGCAGCTTCGGCAGCAGGTCTTCAGTCAAGGTGGTGGACGCCGCGAGGAGGCCGGCGCTGGCGGTGGACATCATGGCGGCCAGTGCGGCAGCGATGACCAGGCCACGGATGCCGTCCGGCAAGGACAGTTTGACGATGGCGGCGAAAGCGTTGTTGACGTTGTCCAGGTCCGGGATCAGCACGTGGGCGGCCATGCCGATCAAGGCGCAGGCCAATCCGTAGAGGATGCAGTAGAAACCCGCGAAAGTACCGGCGTACTGGGCAATCTTCGCGGTCTTGACGGTGAACACGCGCTGCCAGATGTCCTGGCCGATCAGGATCCCGAAGAAGTA
The DNA here is from genome assembly GCF_026241895.1 of Pseudomonas sp. RIT-562. Taxonomy (GTDB): domain Bacteria; phylum Pseudomonadota; class Gammaproteobacteria; order Pseudomonadales; family Pseudomonadaceae; genus Aquipseudomonas; species Aquipseudomonas mandelii_F. Next base: position 166,457 of record NZ_JAPJIV010000007.1, read on the forward strand.
GATCATGAAGTAGGTGATGATGGTGTCCCAGCCGATAGTGGTGAAGCTGAAGGCGGTCGCCGGCAGTTTCAGCACCAGTTCATCCCAGCCGCCGACGCGGTACAGGCAGATAGGCAACAGGATGAACATCAGGCCGACGGTCTTGATCACGAACTGGACGATGTCGGTCAGGGTCAGCGACCACATGCCGCCAATCGCCGAGTAGACCACCACCACGCCGCCGCCGAGCAGTACCGAGACCCAGAAAGGCAGGCCGAACAGCACCTGCAGAACGGTGCCGATCGCCAGGATCGAGGTCACGCCGATCATCAGTGCGTACGCCAGCATGATGGCTGCGCTCGCGGAGCGGGCCATCGGGTTGTAGCGTTTTTCCAGCACCTGGGTAACGGTGTAGATCTTCAGCTTGAGCAACGGCTTGGCGAGGAACAGGTTCAACGCCACGATCCCGCAGCCCAGTGCCGCGCACAACCAGAACCCGGAAATACCATGGACATAGCCAAGGCGCACGGTGCCGACGGTGGACGCACCACCCAGCACCGTCGCGGCCATGGTGCCCATGTACAGGGTCGGACCAAGGTTGCGACCGGCAACCAGGTAGTCTTCGTTGGTCTTGGCCTTGCGCATGCCGAAGTAGCCGAGGACCAGCATCGCGGCGGCATATATGAGAACGACGAATAAATCCAAAGCCATGATGGCGTGTCTCCGATTGTCTTTTTTATGGTGAAACAAAAGTGCTGCTGTGGGTGGGAGCGGGCTTGCTCGCGAAGGCGGTTTGTCAATCACATCAATGTTGAATGTGCGACCGTATTCGCGAGCAAGCCCGCTCCCACAGGTGGATCTGCGTCAAGCGGGCTGACGTAGTCCCGGGATGCTCGCCTCTTTGCTGCGTACATCATTCGGCCCAAACACCGCCTTGGGCTCCGGGAACAGGCTCAGCAGTACCAGGTACACCACCGAAGCCAGGCCCAGGGTGACCGGCAGGCTGATGTCGATGCCATCGGCCAGGTTGCCCAGTGGTCCGACGAACTGGCCCGGCAGGTTCACAAAGCACAAACCCACCAGCGCGCTCGGGATCCATGCTCCCAGGCCGCGCCAGTTCCAGCCGTGGGTGAACCAGTAGCGGCCACCTTTTTCGCCTCGGGTGAATACCTGCAAGTCATCCGGGCAATAAAAACCACGGCGCACCACCAGGCCGATGATCATGATCACCATCCATGGCGTGGTGCAGGTGATGATCAGTACGGCGAAAGTCGAAACGCTTTGCACCAGATTGGCTGCGAAGCGGCCGATGAAGATGAAGGCGATCGACATCACCCCGATCAGCAGCGTGGCCTTGACCCTGGACAGCACCCGCGGGAACACGCTGGACATGTCCAGCCCGGTGCCATAAAGGGAAGTGGTGCCCGTGGACATGCCGCCGATCACCGCGATCAGGCACACCGGCAGGAAGAACCAGCTCGGCGAAACCGCCAGCAGCCCGCCGACATAGTTGTTCGCGGCGATGTAGTCAGGTGCCTTGATAGCCACGATGGTTGCAGTCGCGAGGCCGAACAGGAACGGGATCAGGGTGGCGAGTTGTGCCGCGATCACCGCGAACATGATGCGGCCTTTCGGGGTTTCGCGCGGAATGTACCGCGACCAGTCGCCGAGGAACGCGCCGAAGGAAATCGGGTTGCTCATGGCCACCAGCGCCGCGCCGATGAACGCTGCCCAAAAGCCAGCCTGGCCCATGGCGACGGTGCCGGCGAACTGACTGTCGAAGGTCGGGGCGAAGGCGAAGATGCCCAGCAGGAACAGCGCGCTGGCTGCCCACACGGCGATGCGATTGACCCACAGCATGAAGCGGAAGCCGTAAATGCAGACGGTCAGCACCAGGATCGCGAACAGGCCGAAGGCCAGGCCCAGGCTCAGGTCGGTTTCCGGCAAGCCGATCAGGCGCTTGGCGCCACCGATCAATGCATCGCCAGAGCTCCACACCGACAGTGAGAAGAAGGCGATGGCGGTCAGCAACGACAGGAACGAACCGACGATCCGCCCGTGCACGCCGAAGTGCGCACCGGAAGACACGGCATTGTTGGTGCCGTTGATCGGGCCGAACAGGCCCATTGGCGCCAGGATCAGCGCGCCGAGCACAACGCCCAGCACGATCGCCCAGACACCAGCCTGGAAAGACAGGCCGAACAACACCGGGAAACTGCCGAGCACGGCGGTTGCAAAGGTATTGGCGCCGCCGAAGATCAGGCGAAACAGGTCGCCGGGTCGGGCGTCGCGTTCGTGATCGGGGATCTGTTCGACCCCGTTTGTTTCAATGCTGCTAAGGCTTTTTTCTTTGTTGTTGTTATTCATGATCTGCTCCGATCATAAAGGCGCGCTCATCGTGTGTGAGCGTCACCTGTTTGGCTAAGGGGGTGGCAGCCCTTCCGGCATCGCGGATAAATGTTCGTGGCAGGCCAGCCAATGGCCTTGTTGTTCTTGGCCAGATGACTGTTTCTTGAAAACAATCGTCTCGCGCTCCTGGCTGAAGTGTTGCTCCCCTTGCATGCGCAGCTCGGTGGCCACGTCATGGATGAAAATCGCCACGTCACCCTGGAGGCTGACGAAAGCGTTGCTCGAGGTGCACGAGAGCACCTCGAAGCCATCCTCGCAGCGCCAGCTGTCCCACAACGCCTGATAGGCATCGCGCGACAGCAACGGCTGTTCGAGGGTGTAGAAAACGAAGCTGGCATCGGCACTGAAGGCACCGAAGTAAGCTTCGCGATCGTTACGGGCAAAGGCCGACACCAGATCGGCGGCGGCTTGCAATACTTGATCGCGATCGTTCATGACCAACCCTCAGCGATGAACCACGCCAGGCAGTACGCAGAGCATTTCGTACAGCAGGTTGGCGGCCAGCAGCGAGGTATTGCCGGTGGTGTCGTAGGCGGGCGAGACTTCTACCAGATCGCAACCGACCAGGTCGAGCCCCTGGCAGCCGCGCACGATCTCGATCGCCTGGATGGTGGTCAGGCCGCCGATTTCCGGGGTGCCGGTGCCTGGGGCCCAGGCTGGATCGATACCGTCGATGTCGAAACTCAGGTACACCGGACCGCCACCGACTTTCTCGCGAACTTCAGCCATCAGCGGTGCAAGGGACTTGTGCCAGCACTCTTCGGCCTGCACTACGCGAAAGCCCTGGTTGCGGCTCCAGTTGAAGTCATCGGCGGTGTAGCCCTGGGCGCGCAAACCGATTTGCACCACGCGGTCCGGATCCAGCAGGCCTTCCTCGACAGCGCGACGGAAAGTGGTGCCGTGGGCGATTTTCTCGCCGAACATGTGATCGTTGACGTCAGCGTGGGCGTCGATGTGCACCAGGCCAACCTTGCCGTGCTTTTTGTGGATGGCACGCAGGATCGGCAGGGTGATGGTGTGGTCGCCGCCAAGCGTCAGGGGGATCACGTCGTGTTCGAGGATGTTGTCGTAGGACTCTTCGATGATCCGCACGGCGTCCAGCAGGTTGAAGGTGTTGATCGCCACGTCACCGATGTCGGCCACCGACAGCGAATCAAACGGAGCTGCACCGGTTGCCATGTTGTAGGGGCGGATCATCACTGATTCGGCGCGGATTTCGCGAGGCCCGAAACGGGTGCCAGGACGCAGGGAGGTGCCGATGTCCAGGGGCACGCCAACGAAGGCAGCGTCCAGACCGGCAGCGGTAGGCACATGGGGAAGTCGCATCATGGTGGCGATGCCGCCGAAGCGCGGCATTTCGTTGCCGCCCAGTGGTTGGTGAAGAATCTTGTCCACGGGTTCAGGCCTCATCTTTTTTATATTAGGAGCTGCATTAGGCGCCGATTCTGCGAAATGTAGTGGCGGGGAAGAATCGCTACGAACAAATACTTAGTTCAGATTTTTCTAAACTAATGGCCGCGCTGGCGATAGACTTATTCACCGTAGGAGCTGTCTCGTGGAACGAGGCTGCGATCTTTTGACGTTGCTTTTTTAAGATCAAAAGATCGCAGCCTCGTTTCACTCGACAGCTCCTACGCGGAGAAATGATTTTGCCGGTGTTTTGGAGTGCCCTCATGGCCAACGCTTTACCCGACCTGAAACTGCTGCGCATCTTCGTCAGCGTGGTTCGCCATCAGGGGTTTGCCACTGCCCAACAGGAACTCAACCTCTCGACCTCGGCCATCAGCACTTACATGAGCCAGCTCGAAGCCGCCCTCGGCCTGGTGCTTTGCCATCGCGGGCGTGGTGGTTTCAGCTTGACCAGCAAGGGCGAGCTGTTCCATCAGGAAACCCTGCGGCTGCTGGCTGAGCTCGAAGGGTTCGAGCAATACGCCGCAGCGCTCAAGGGCGAGTTGCGCGGCACACTGAACCTGGGAGTCATCGACTCCACCGTCAGCGACAAGGCCCTGCCGTTCGCCGAAGCCATCGGCGCCTACAGCCAGGAGCACCCGGCCGTGCACCTGCACCTGTCGGTCATGAGTCCCTACGAGCTGCAACTCGGCGTGCAAGACAATCGCCTGGACCTGGCCATCGGCGCGTTCTCAACGCGCATGAGCGGGTTGGTCTACATGCCGCTGTATCGCGAGCAGCACTGGTTGTACTGCAGCAGTCGGCATCCGCTGTTCGCCGAGCGCCGCATCCCCGAGCAGGTCATCACCCAGCAGCGCATGGTCGGTCGCGGTTACTGGAGCCAGGCGGAGCTGGCGCGCCACGGTTTCAAACACAGCGCCGCGACGGTGGAGAGCATGGAGGCGCAGTTGATCCTGGTGCTGTCCGGCGCCTACATCGGTTATTTGCCCGAACACTACGCCCAGGCCTGGGCCGACAAGGGTGACCTGCGGGTGTTGCTGCCGGCGACCTTCGGTTATCAAGCGCCGTTTTCCATGATCGTGCGCCGTGGCCGCAGCCGCGAACCGCTGATCCAGACCTTCCGCGACCTGCTGAAAGCGCAACTCAACCAGGCTTGAAATAATGTCCAGAATCCATTGCCCGCGCTGTCTGCGTCCAGAAACCCATTGCCTGTGCCGCTTGATCCCGAGCCTCGATAGCCGCACCCGGGTGCTGCTGTTGCAGCATCCAAGCGAAGTGAACCACGCGTTGAATACCGCACGGTTGGCCGCGCTTGGCCTGCGCAATGCCGAGCTGATCGTCGGCGAGGTGTTCGAGGATTTGCCGACGCTGTTGAATCAGCCGGGTTATCGCGCGCGGCTGCTGTTTCCAGCCGAGGATGCGCAGACGTTGCAGGGTTATGCTGGGGATGATCAGCCACTGTTGCTGGTGGTCCCGGACGGCACTTGGCGCAAGGCGCGCAAGATGCTGTACCTCAATCCGTTGCTGGCGGCGTTGCCGCGGGTGACGCTGGCGGCGGGCGGGGTGTCCCGGTATCGCCTGCGCAAGGCACCCGGGCCGGGGGCTTTGTCGACGGTGGAGGCGATTGTGCAGGCGTTGCAGGTGCTGGAAGCGCCCAGCTCTTTCGAACCACTGCTGAAGCCATTCGAGGCGTTGATCGAGGGGCAGATTGCGGCGATGGGGGAGGCGGTGTATTTGCGCAACCATGGGCCGAATTAGGTGTTGCCGGTGCCGGCCTCTTCGCGAGCAGGCTCACTCCTGTAGGAGCGAGCCTGCTCGCGATAGCGGTAGCCCAAGCACCACAAACTCCGGCCAGACCTACCGCTCGCGCATCGCCTCGGTCCGCGCCTTCAACACCGGCTTGAGCAGATAATCCAGCACACTCTTCTCCCCGGTAATGATATCCACCGTCGCCACCATCCCCGGAATGATCAGCAACGGCTTGGCATCTCCGCCCAGGTGGTTCTTGTCGGTGCGCACCTGGATCAGATAAAAGCTGTTGCCCTTGTCGTCGGTAATAGTGTCCGCGCCAATCAACTCCAGTTTCGCCTTCAACCCGCCATAGATCGTGTAGTCGTAGGCGCTGAACTTGACCATCGCCCGTTGCCCCGGATGCAGGAATGCCACGTCTTGCGGGCGGACCTTGGCCTCGATCAGCAGGTTGTCTTCCAGCGGCACGATTTCCACCATGTCGCTGCCGGGCTGGACCACGCCGCCGATGGTGTTGACCTTTAATACCTTGATGATCCCGTGAACCGGTGAGACCACCGTGGTGCGGGTTACGCGGTCATCGATGGCAATGCTCGAAGCGGTTATTTTCGACAGGTCGGTGCGTTTCTCGTTGAGCTCCTTGGCGGCGTCTGAGCGGAACGATTGTTCCGACTCGTCGATCTTGCTCTTGATTTCAGCGATCGCCGATTCCGCCCGGGGAATTGCCAGGGTGGTGGCATTCAGCGAACCGCGGATTTCTACCGCGCTGCGCTTGAGTCGGAGGATCTCCACCGGCGATACCGCCCCGGTACCGACCAGTGGAGCGGACATGTTCATCTCTTGCTGCAGCAATGCCAGGCTGGAACTGAATTGGCCTTGTTTCGAGCGAAATTCCGCCAGTTCCTGGGTTTTTTGCCGAAGTTGCTCGCTCAGGGTGCGTTGTTCACTCGCCAGTCGGCGTTGCCGTTGTTCATACAACGAGCGTTCGTCCTCGGCCACTTGCGGCGCCTTGGCAATCACCTCTTCCGACAACTTGAAAGGCCGGCCTTCCGCCTCGGCGGACAGGCGTTCGACCTGGGCGGTCAAAGCATATCGATCCGCCTCGCTCTCGCCCTTGTTCGACAGGAAACGCGTGTCATCCAGACGCAGCAGGGTGTCGCCCTTGTTCACCATTTGCCCCTCGCGGACAAAAATTTCGGTGACGATGCCGCCCTCGAGGTTTTGAATCACCTGGACCTTGCTCGACGGAATCGCCTTGCCTTCGCCCATGGTGACTTCCTGGAGCACGGCAAATTTGGCCCAGACCACCGCGCTGACGATCAGCCCGGCCGCCAGCCACACGGTGATTCGCGACCAGCGAGGGGAATCCTGCAACGTCGCGCCTGCGGTTTCCGGCATGAACTCGCTCTCGGCGCTTTTGCGAAAACTGCCGAAGTAACCGCGCGGCTTTGAATCAGGCAAGTCGGATGATGATCGGGCCATGGGCAACTCCTAGACCGCCGCAGAGCCGACGCGGCCCTTGCGCAGTGCATCGATGACCGCTTCCTTCGGACCGTCGGCGACGATCCGGCCGTTGTCCAGCACCACCAGCCGGTCCACCAGGCTGAGCATGGAGGTGCGGTGAGTGACCAGTAGCAAGGTCTTGCCCTGGACCCAATCGTGGAGTTTTTGCCGCAGGACGTCCTCGCTGCTGTTGTCCATGGCGCTGGTGGGCTCGTCGAGCAGCATGATCGGTGGGTCGAGCAACAAGGCCCGGGCCAGCAACACGGCCTGGCGCTGGCCACCGGAAAGCAGTTGCCCGCGTTCACCCACCGGGCGATCGAAGCCTTGCGGATGCTGGCGAGCGAGCTCGGTGACGCCGGTGAGTTCGGCCACTTCGAGCATCCGCGAGTCGCTGATATAGCGCGCACCCAGGGTCAAGTTGTCGCGCAGGCTGCCGGCCAGTAGCGGCAGGTCGTGGGCGACGTAGCCGATTTGCTGGCGCAAGTCGGCGACGTCGAGTTGTCGCAGGTCCAGGCCGTCGAGCAGCAACTGGCCTTCTTCCGGGGTGTAAAACCCCATCACCAGGCGGGCGAGGGTACTTTTGCCCGAGCCGCTGCGGCCGATGATGCCGATGCGCTCACCGGGCTTCATGCTGAAACTGACGTTGTGCAGCGCCGGGGTGCTTTGGCCGTTGTAGTGGAAGGTCACGCCGCTGACGTCGAGGGCGCCCTGCAGTTGCGTGCGCTCCAACGGACGTTGCCGGGCGTCGCGCTCCTGGGGCAGGCCCATCAACGCATCGGTACTTTTCATGGTCAGCTGCGCTTGCTGGTAACGCGTGATCAGGCCGGCGATCTGCCCGAGCGGCGCCAGTACCCGGCTGCCGAGCATGTAGGTGGCCACCAGCGCACCGACGCTGAGGTTGCCGGCGATGATGCTGTACACCCCGGCGACGATGGTCGCCATGCCGGAAAATTGCTGGATGAACAGGGTGCCGTTGGTGGCCAGGGCTGACAGGTTGCGTGCGTGGCTGTCGAGGCGGGTCAGGGCGCCGTGGGTGGTTTCCCATTTGTGCTGACGTTCGCTTTCGGCGCTGCAGGCCTTGAGGGTTTCCAGGCCGCCCAGGGTTTCGATCAGCAGGGCCTGGCGTTCCGCACCCAGGGTCAGGCTTTTTTGCACGGTGTCGCGCAGGCGCGCCTGGATGATCATCGCGAAGATGATGGTGATCGGGAAGGCGAGCAGCGGGATCACCACCAGCCAGCCGCCCAGCAGACCGATCACCACTAGCATCAGCACGGCGAAAGGCAGGTCGATCAGGCTGGTAAGGGTCACTGCAGTGAGAAATTCCCGCAGGCCCTGGAAGTCATGAATGCTCTGGGCAAACCCGCCGATGGTGGCCGGCCGCGCTTTCATCGACATGCCGGTGATGCGCTCGAACAAAGTGGCCGAGAGAATCACGTCGGTTTTCTTTCCAGCGGTGTCCAGCAAGTGCGCGCGTACCACCCGCAGCACCAGTTCGAAGCCGGTACCGATGAGCAAGCCGATGGACAGCACCCACAGGGTTGATGTGGCCTGGTTCGGCACGACCCGGTCGTAGGTCTGCATGACGAACAGCGGCACCATAAGGCCCAGCAGGTTGATCAGGAAACTCGCCAGGATGGCATCGCTGTACAGCCATTTCGACAGCTTGAGCGTGTCGCGAAACCACGCTTCAACCCGCGGCACCAAGGGCGAGCGCAGGTCTTCAAGTTCATGGCGTGGCCGGGCGAACAAGGCCTGGCCACTGTAATTTTCAGTCAGCTCTTCACGGCTGACCCATTGTTCGCCGCCGTCGGCTTCACTGGGCAAAATCAGCAACCGGCCATCGTCGCCGAGACGTCGCAGAATCGCCGTGCGGCCATTGCCGAGAATCAGCATGACCGGCAGGTTGAGAGCGGAGATGTCCGCCAATTCGCGGCGCAGGACACGCGCCTGCAAACCGGCCCGGGCTGCTGCGCGGGGCAGCAGGTCCAGGCTCAGGCGTTGTTTGTTCAGGGGCAGCCCGGCACTCAGGCTGGCGCGACTGACCGTCGCGCCGTGGAGTTTGCAGAGGATCAATAGCCCGTCAAGAAGCGGGTCGTCGAAGCCAAGACGCGGATCGACACCAGTGTTGCCGGTTTCCATGCTGGTCAAATTGATCGCTCCAGTTGAACTGCCGCCCCATCAACACAACGCCCTGCGCGGATTACCTCAATTCAGGCAAGCGGGCTTCGTTCTTCACTTCGCTCTGGGCGATCGCATCGGCAGGCAGCACCACGCGTTGTTTGCTCAGCAACAGACCCATGTTCGAGAGGATGCGGTACATCGAGTATTCCTCGGTGTAGCGAACTTCGGTGTAGCGACGGTTGGCGTTGTAGAGTTCGTTTTCACTGTCGAGCACGTCCAGCAAGGTGCGCTGGCCGAGGCCGAATTGATCCTGGTAGGCCGCACGTACGCGTTTGGTGGTTTCGGCGTACTCGCGAGCGGTCGGCGTCTGCTTCTTCGCGTTGAGCATGGCGTTCCAGGCCAGGTGGATATTTTCGTTGAGCTGGCGCAGGGCATTGTTGCGGATGTCCATCGCCTGGTTGATCTGGTGCGCGTTGGACTGCAGGCGAGCCTTGTCGCTGCCGCCGCGGAACAGGTTGTAGTTCATCACCACACCAACCCGCCACTCGTTGTCGTGACCTTCATCGCCTTGCACGTTGTTGTTCGCACCCACTGCCGCTTCAGCGTCGAAGCGTGGGAAGAACGGCGACTTGGCGACTTCGTACTGGCTCTCGGCGGACTGCACGTCAGCCTGGGCGGATTTCAGGTACGGGTTGTTCTCCACCATGCTCTGCTGGGCTTCCTGCAGGGAGGCCGGCACTTCGCCGCGAGTCGAAGGCAGGGTTTCCAGTTCATCCGGCAGGCGACCTACCACGGCGTAGAAGTTCGATTCGGCATCGGCCAGGTCGACTTCGGCGGTGTCCAGGTTGTTTTGCGCCAGTGCACGACGAGCGGTGGACTGGTCGGCGTCGGCGGTGCTGCCGATCCCGCGCTCGGTGCGCAGGCCGATCTGGTCGTTGACGCGCAGGTGAGCTTGCAGGTTGTTCTTGGCCAGGGTCACCAGTTCGCGGCGCTTGAGCACTTCGAGGTAGACCTCGATGGTGCGCAGGGCCAGGTCCTGTGCGGTGCCTTGGGCGTAATAGGCCCGGGAATTGACCACGCCTTTGGTGCGTTCCACTTCGTTGGCGGTGTTGAAGCCGTCAAACAGCATCTGCCGCAGGCGCAGCTCCGACTGGGTGTAAGTCAGGATCTCCGTGTGGTGATTGCCCTGGGCGCGGGTGCTGGTGTTATCGCTGTAGCCGCGACCGTAAGCAGCGTTCAGATCGACAGATGGATAGAAGCCCCCTTTGGCGATTTTGACTTCTTCGTCCGCGGACAGCCGCGCGTCCACGCGTGAGGCAAGTTCCGGGTGAGTTGCAATGGTGCTTTGGATTGCCTCGGTCAAGGACATAGCCTGGGCCTGAGACGTGCAGGCCATGGCCAGCAAAATCGCGCTGCAGAGGGGGGTTAAAACGCGCATGGGTACATCTCCCTGATTCCTAATGATGCTTATCAGTCGCCAAATATTTGACGGCATTTATAGTGAAAACCGTTTCAAGCTTGTAACAACAGAGCTAAGAACATTCTAGAGCAAAGCTAAGAAATTTTTCTCATAACTCTTATGCCAAAAAAAACTTATGCGCTCTGAAAAATCCAGCACATTGTTCACTCGTGGAACCCTTGTATTACGAGCTCTAGGGAGCTTGCAAGGGCAAATCGAAAGTTCCATCCATTTATCTACAAAGGACGATGAAGTGCTGGAGGGGAAGGAGGCGGGGCAGTTTGGGGGTGACGTTTTTTTGTCACTTTGCTGGTTCAGGACTGTTACGCATCGCTGTCAGGTGATCATTTTTGCCGATTAGTAGCCCAAAGCCATTGAATGCATTGGGTTTATTTAAATCGGGCGCGTATCACCGGCAAGCGACAGGCTTGGCGAGAATGTCGCCAGGGCCATGATTTACCCGGGAATAACCCGGAAAAAATCCTGGCCTGGTAGTCGATCCGCCTGGTTTCTGGCTTTACCCGTGAGCACGCTCTTCGCAAAAACAGGTTGCCGGCAACGGTTGGCAGCGGAGGAAATGCACATGGCTACGCTCATCGGTATCGTCACTAAAGTCATTGGTCAGGTAGTTGCTGTAGCGGGTGATGGCACCCGACGCGCGCTGGTCGAGGGCGATCGGCTGTTTGCCGGCGATCAATTGGTCACCGGGGCCGAAGGGGCGGTGGCGGTGAAGCTGCAGAACGGCCAGGAGTTGACCCTTGGGCGAGACAGCAGCCTGCAAATGACCTCCCAGCTGCTCGCGCATCAGGTGCCCCATGTGCAGACACCGGAAGCCGTGGCGCCGAGTGAAGCGCAGCTGACCGACGTCGAACGCCTGCAAAGAGCCATCGCCGCGGGTGAAGACCCGACCCAAACCGGTGAAGCCACTGCGGCCGGCCCGACCGGTGGCAATCCATCAGGCGGGTTGGGTGGTGGTCACAGTTTTGTCCTGCTGGAGGAAGTGGGTGGCCGGGTCGACCCGAACATTGGTTTCCCGACGGCAGGCTTCAACGGTATTCCTGAATTCCCGCTGGAGCGGATTTTCAACGATCCCAACGATAACCTTGATGACGGCATCGACGACGTCATACCGCCGGTCGTGGTTCCGCCCGTGGTCAACAACCCCGTCACGCTCGGCGGCCTCAACACCACCGGCGGCGAGCTAACGCTCAACGAAGCCAACCTTCCGGAGGGCACGGCCAGCAATCCGTCGGCGCTGACCCAGAACGGCACCTTCACCGTGACCGCGCCCGATGGCCTGCTGAACCTCAATGTTGGCGGCATCAACGTAATGAGCGGTGGCGTGGCGTCAGGCTTGCCGCAGTCGATCACCACGCAGCTGGGTAACACCCTGACCATCACCGGCTACAACCCGGCCACTGGCGTGGTGAGTTACGGCTACACCCTCAATGGCAACGACACCCATTCGGCGGGCGAGGGGGCGAACTCGCTCAGCGAACAGTTCACCGTGGTGGCGGGTGACACCAATGGCGACACTGCTACGGGTTCCCTGGACATCAACATCACCGACGATGCGCCAAAAGCGATCGACGACAGCAACGCCAATACGGCCTCGGAAACCCTGGTGACCCTGACCGGCAGTGTGCTGCCCAACGATATCCAGGGGGCTGACCGCATTCCCACCGGACCCAATAGCGGACCGGTCATTGGCGGTACCTTCACCGGCACCTACGGCACCCTGGTGCTCAATCCGAACGGCACCTACACCTACACGCTGAACCCCAACGACGCGGATTTCAAAGCCTTGCATGGCGGTGGCAGCGGCACGGAAAGCTTCGTCTACACCCTGACCGATTCGGATGGCGATACCAGCACTGCTACCCTGGTGCTGAACATTCACAACAACGATGATCCGATCGATATCGGTGGGCTCGGCGTCTTCGGTGGCGAGGTGACCGTCTACGAGAAAAACCTCGGTGACGGCAGCGCGCCGGACTCTGCGGCACTGACCCAGAGCGGCACGCTGACCATCACCGCACTCGACGGCGTGCAGAGCCTGAGCATTGGCGGGATCAACGTGGTCAGCGGTGGCGTGAGCGCCGGCTTCCCGCAATCGATCACCACCCCGCTAGGCAGTACGCTGACCATCACCGGTTACGACAGTACAACCGGCGTGGTCAGCTACAGCTACACCCTGGGCGATAACGAAGCCCATGCGAATGCCAATGGCGTGAATAATCTGACCGAGCAGTTTGCGGTCACCGTGGTCGACGACAACGGCACCACGGCCAACGCCAGTCTCGACGTCAACATCGTCGATGATGTGCCCAAAGCCGTGGATGACAGCAACGCCAACACCGCCTCGGAAACCCTGCTGACCCTTAACGGCAATGTGCTGAGCAACGACGTGCAAGGCGCTGACCGGGTCGTGACCGGGGAGAACGCCGGCCCGATCACGCCCGGCACCTTCAACGGGGTCTATGGCACGCTGGTGCTGAATGCCAACGGCACTTACACCTATACGCTGAACACCACCGATGCCGACTTCAAGGCCCTGCACGGCGGAGGCAATGGCACCGAAACCTTCAGCTACACCATCACCGATGCCGATGGTGATACCAGTACCGCGAACCTGGTGCTGCAGATCCATAACAACGACGATCCAGTAACCATCGATGGCCTGAACGTCAACGGCGGCGAACTGACGGTCTACGAGAAAAACCTCGGCGATGGCAGTGCGGCGGATTCCACTGCATTGACCCAGACCGGCACCTTCACCATCACCGCGCTTGATGGCGTGCAGTCCCTCAGCGTTGGCGGCATCAACGTGGTGGTGGGCGGCGTGAGCGCCGGCTTCCCGCAGTCTGTGGTCACTCCGCTGGGCAGCACCCTGACCATCACCGGCTTTGACAGCGCCACCGGCGTGGTCAGCTACAGCTACACCCTGGTCGATAACGAAACCCACGCGAATGCCAACGGCGCGAATAATCTGTCCGAGCAATTTGCAGTCACCGTGGTTGATGACAACGGCACCACGGCCAATGCCAGCCTCGACGTCAACATCGTCGATGACCTGCCCAGCGCCGTGAACGACAGCAACGCCGGCACCGCCTCGGAATCCCAGCTAACCCTTAGCGGCAATGTGCTGACCAACGATGTGCAGGGTGCTGACCGGGTCCCGACCGGGCCAAGTGCCGGGCCGATCACTGCCGGCACATTCGTGGGCACCTACGGCACCCTGGTGCTGAATGCCAACGGCACCTACACCTACACGCTGGACACCAATGACGCGGACTTCAAGGCCCTGGAAGGTCGCGGCAACGGCACGGAAACCTTCGCCTACACCATCACCGATGCCGACGGTGATACCAGTACCGCCAACCTGGTGCTGCAGATCCACAACAACGATGATCCGGTGATCATCGGCGGCCTGGACGTCAACGGCGGCGAACTCACGGTTCACGAGAAGAACCTAGACTGGGGCACCAACCCCGATCAGCCGGCGCTGACCCAGTCCGGCACCTTCACCGTCACATCGCTCGACGGCCTCAATTCCCTGGTGGTGGGTGGCTTCGCGGTGGTCGCCAACGGCGCGGTAGTCGGCCTGCCGCACACCGTGGTCACTCCGCTGGGGAACTTCCTCACCATCAATGGCTTCGATGCCGCCACTGGCGTGCTCAGCTACAGCTACACCCTGGTGGGCAGCGAGACTCATCCGACGGCCGATGGCGCCAACGCCATCGTCGAGAACTTCGACGTGGTGGCGCACGACGTCGACGGCAGCACTGCGTCGGCGCAGATCAACGTCAACATCATCGATGACCTGCCCAGCGCCAATCCGGACTTCAAGCATGTGCAAGAGGGCGGGACAGTCGGCACCAACGTGCTGGTCAATGACATCGGCGGCTCCGACGGTCCGGCCGCTACCGGTGCAGTGGTGGGCGTGCGCGCCGGCAGCGACGCTTCGACCTCGGCCAGCGGCGGCCTCAACACCAACATCAATGGTGCCTACGGTTACCTGACGCTGGATGCCAACGGCAACGCGACTTATCACAGCAACCCGAACACCGTCAGCGGCCCCGGCGCGATTGACGTGTTCACTTACACCGTGCGCGATGTCGATGGCGATGAAAGCACCACCACTATCACCATCGACGTCTACAACAGCTGCATCAAGGCTGTGTCCGACAGCGACGTGACGGTCTACGAAAAAGCCCTGGACCTGAGCAAAGATGGCCAGGACCTGGCGGCGGGCACCGTCGCAGGCAGCGATCCGGGCAATACCGGTGAAACCGCTTCCGGCACGCTGGTGGGCTCGGTCACCGGCGCGGTGGGGGCGATCACCTATGCCCTGGTCGGCAGCGCCACCGGCAACCATGGACAGATTCAACTGAATGCCGACGGCACCTACACCTACACCCTGACTTCGCCGGCGAGCACTACCCCGCAGGCCAACGATGGCGCGAACACCCTGAGCGAAACCTTCACCTACCAGGCGACCGATTCCCTGGGGAACATCACCACCAGCACCATCGTGGTGAACATCGTCGACGACGTGCCGCAGGCGGTGAATGACAGCAATGCCAACACTGCATCGGAAACTCGCCTGACCCTGGATGGCAATGTCCTGACCAACGACGTGCAAGGCGCAGACGTTGTCGCGACTGGCCCGAACGCCGGCCCCGTCACGCCGGGTACGTTCACCGGCCTCTACGGCACCCTGGTGCTCAATGCCAACGGCACCTACACCTACACGCTGGACACCAATGACGCAGACTTCAAGGCCCTGGAAGGTCGCGGCAACGGCACGGAAACCTTCGCCTACACCATCACCGATGCCGACGGCGATACCAGTACCGCGAACCTGGTACTGCAGATCCACAACAACGATGATCCGGTGATCATCGGCGGCCTGGACGTCAACGGCGGCGAACTCACGGTCCACGAGAAGAACCTCGACTGGGGCACGAGTCCCGACCAGCCGGCGCTGACCCAATCCGGTACCTTCACCGTCACATCGCTCGACGGCCTGAATTCCCTGGTGGTGGGTGGCTTCGCGGTGGTCGCCAATGGCGCGGTAGTCGGCCTGCCGCACACCGTGGTCACTCCGCTGGGTAACTTCCTCACCATCAATGGCTTCGATGCCGCCACTGGCGTGCTCAGCTACAGCTACACCCTGGTGGGCAGCGAGACTCATCCGACGGCCGATGGCGCCAACGCTATCGTCGAGAACTTCGACGTGGTGGCGCACGACGTCGACGGCAGCACTGCGTCGGCGCAGATCAACGTCAACATTATCGATGACCTGCCCAGCGCCAATCCGGACTTCAAGCATGTGCAAGAGGGCGGGACAGTCGGCACCAACGTGCTGGTCAATGACATCGGCGGTTCGGACGGCCCGGCCGCTACCGGAGCAGTGGTGGGCGTGCGCGCCGGCAGCGATACTTCGACCTCGGCCAGCGGCGGTCTCAACACCAACATCAATGGTGCCTACGGTTACCTGACGCTGGATGCCAACGGCAACGCGACTTATCACAGCCGGCCAGACTCGGTAGGCGTGCCGGGCGCGACTGACGTGTTCACTTACACCGTGCGCGATGCCGATGGCGATGAAAGCACCACCACCCTCACCATCGATGTGTCCAACAGCTGCATCAAGGCGGTGTCCGACAGCGACGTCACGGTCTACGAAAAAGCCCTGGACCTGAGCAAGGACGGCCTCGACCTGGCAGCGGGCACCGTGGTCGGCAGCGATCCGGGCAACACGGGCGAAACTTCCACGGGGACACTGGTCGGGTCGGTCACCGGGGCGACCGGTGCAATCACTTACACCTTGGTCAGCAGTGGTACCGGCGCCTATGGGCAACTGCTCCTCAACCCCAACGGCACCTACACCTACACGTTGACCTCGGCACCGAAAACCGCGCCGAACGCCAACGACGGCCCCAACAGCCTGAGCGAAAGCTTCACCTATAAGGCGACCGATGCCCTGGGTAACACCACCACCAGCACCATCGTGGTGAACATCGTCGACGACGTGCCCAAGGCCGTGGCGTCCGAGCGCTCGGTGGCGGCGGTGGAAATCGATTCCAACCTGCTGCTGGTAATCGACGTGTCCGGCAGTATGGCTGATGCCTCCGGCGTGCCGGGCCTGTCGCGCCTGGCGTTGGCCAAGCAGGCGATCAGTGCCTTGCTCGACAAGTACGACGACCTCGGCGACGTGAAGGTGCAGATCGTTACCTTCAGCAGCAACGCCACCGACAAGACCGCGATCTGGGTCGATGTGGCCACCGCCAAGTCGATCATTTCCGGCCTGACGGCGGGCGGCGGTACCAACTACGACGCCGCCGTGGCGACCATGAAAACCGCGTTCAATACCGCCGGCAAACTGACCGGTGCGCAGAACGTCGGCTACTTCTTCTCGGACGGTAAACCCAACGAAGGCGACATCAACGCGGCCGACGAAGCCTCGCTCAAAGCCTTCCTCGACGCCAACAACATCAAGAACTACGCAATCGGCCTGGGCAACGGCGTCAGCAATGCCTACCTCGATCCGGTGGCCTATGACGGCAGCACCCACACCAATACCAATGCGGTGGTGGTGACCGATCTCAACCAGCTCAACTCGGTACTCTCGGGCACCGTGCAGGGCGCACCAGTCACGGGCACCTTGCTGGAGGGCGGAAACTTTGGTGCCGATGGCGGTTTCATCAAGACCATCGTGGTCGATGGCACCACCTATACCTATGACCCCAAGGCACTGGGCAACCAGGGTTCACTGATTGCCAGCGGCGGCGCCAACCACGGCACATTCAACACGGCGAACAACTCCCTGAGCATCGCCACCAATAACGGCGGCACGCTGGTCATCAATCTTGATACCGGTGAATACAACTACACCTCGCAGAAAGCCACGAACGTGGTGATCACCGAGAACATCGGCTTCACCGTCAGCGACAACGACGGCGACCTGGCGAGCTCGACCCTGGTGGTCAAGGTCGTGCCGAACGCCGCGCCGGTGGCTGTCGACGATCACATCATCACTAACGTGTTGTCGGGCAGCGTCGTGGTACCGGGCGAGTTGCTGCTGGCCAACGACACTGATCCCGAGGGCGACACACTCACCGCCACACCCACGACCTTCAACACCGGATGGGTGGCCAAGGGCGCGGACTTCGTCGGCAGCGGCGCGATCAACTTCAAGGGCACCACCAACACTGCGGCCAACCAGAACCTGGCGGATGTGCGCGGGTCCTTCGCCGCCAACACCGCAGCGATGACCGCAGTGCTGGTCATCACCGGTTACCTGGGCTCCGTGACCAACGCCAATGCCAATGATGAAGACCTCATCACCGTCAAACTCAAAGAAGGTGAGACCCTTAATCTGGATCACAACCTGGCGGGCGGTCGCATCGCCATGGAGTACTCGCTCAATGGCGGTGCGTTCGTGTCCATTGCCGATGGCGCGACCATCACCGCAGATGCCGATGGCACCTATCAGATCCATGTCACCAACCTCAGCAATTCCGGGGGCGGCGTCAGCGCCAACAATGCCGAAAACTACCAGCTGACCATGACGGTCAACTACGCCGGCGCCCATGACATCACCCCGGACTTCAATGGCGCCTACAGCGCCAATGACACCCATGGTGGCAGCGACGGCGCGAATGTGACCATCAGCTATCAGGACGGCCATACGCTCACCGGCACGGCGGGCGACGACGTACTGGTGGCCGGCACGGGCAACAACATACTCAATGCCGGCGATGGCAATGACGTGCTGACGGCGGGCACCGGTAACAACGAACTGCACGGCGATGCCGGCAATGACCTGCTGTTCAGCGGGGTGGGCAACGACCTGCTGGACGGCGGCACCGGCATCGATACCGTCAGCTACGCCCATGCCACCAGCGGTGTCACGGTCGACCTCAGCCTGCTCACCGCGCAAAACACCGGAGGCGCTGGCACTGACACCCTTACCGGGCTCGAGAACCTCACCGGCTCCAACTTCAATGACAGCCTGACGGGCAACAACAACAGCAACGTCATCACCGGCGGCTTGGGCAACGACGTCCTCAACGGCGGAGGCGGCGATGACTTCCTGATCGGCGGCCTGGGCAACAACACCCTCACGGGCGGTGCCGGCGCGGATACCTTCCAGTGGCTCAAAGGCAATTCCGGGCATGACCTGGTCACCGACTTCACCCCGGGTACCGACAAGCTCGACCTGTCGCAACTGCTGCAAGGTGAAAACGGCACGGCAGCCTCGCTGGATGATTACCTGCACTTCAAGGTCATCGGCAGCGGCGCTTCGGTACTCACCAGCATCGACGTCAGCGCCATGGCCGGCGCCACGCCGAACCAGACCATCGACCTGGCCGGCGTCAACCTCGCCAGTCATTACGGCGTCACGCCGGGGGCAGGTGGTGTGGTGGCCGGTGGGCATGACACGGCGACCATCATCAACGGAATGTTGAACGACCACTCGTTGAAGGTTGATACGGTTTGATCTGAGGGTTGAAGGAACGAAAACCGCCATTCCCTGGAAGGGGATGGCGGTCTATCAACCGACGGAAATTTTGAATATTGCACTGTGGGAGCAAGGCTTCACATTGGCTCAGGCGGCCCGATCAGCCTGCCCATCACCCCATACACCCCCAACTCCCTGATCGTCTCGAACTCTCCCTGCGTCTCCACCATCTCCGCAATCAACGGCAAATCGATACTGTTGGTCGCACGGAATATCGCATCGATAAACAGGCGCTTGTCACTTTGCTGATCAATGCCGCGGATATACGCCCCATCAATCTTCAAGTAAGCCAACCCCAGCTGAGTCAGGTTGCCGATCTGGCTGAAGCTGCCGCCAAAATGCTGCAGCCCGATGCGATAACCGGTGTCGAGTAGGCTATGACACAAGCGCTGCAACTCCAGCGGCGGCGGCAACTGGCGTTCGTCGATCTCCAGGGTCAGCAGCGGCGCGAGATCGGGTAGCGATTCGAGCATGTCGAGGACCTTCCCCAACTGCAGCGGATCGCGCAGGGTACTGCCGGACAAGCTTAAGGCCAGCGGCCAGCGGTTGACGATCAGGTAGTCCAGGGTCGCTTCGAGCATCGCCAGGTCCATGCGCGCCGACCAGCCGAAACGCTCGATCCAGGGCAGGAAGTGTCCGGCGGCAATCGCCTCGCCTTGCGGGTCGAGCAGGCGTGCCAGAACTTTGTGATGCAGCACCTGGCTGGTGTCGGCGCATTGCACCACCGGCTGGAAATACAGCTGCATATTGCCCTCGGTCAGGGCTGCATCGATCCAGGTGCGCCAGTCGTGGTGGGACTGGTTTGGGAGGTCGTCACCACCGTCCTGGTACATCCACGGCCGCTCGGGGTGTTGCCGGGCCTGGATCAGGGCTTGATCGACGCGCAGCAACACCGCACTGGCGGATTCCCCCGGGTGGTACCGGACGATGCCCAGGTGCGCCACCGGCATACTGTCACTGGCACCGGTCAGGCGCAGGTTTTCCAGGGTGGCACTGAGCTCCGCGGCCAGGCGGACCGCGTCTTCCTGGCCCAATCCAGGCGTCAGCAAGCTGAACTCGCCACCGCGGTTGCGCGCTGCCAGCCAGGTACGACGCTCGGGCAGAGCACTCAAGCGCTTGAGCAACTGCGCGACTACTCCGATCAACGCATCGGTGCGTTGTCCGCCCATGCGTTGGTTGAGGCCGGCCAGGTCGTTGATTCGCAGCATCAGCAGATGACCGTCACTGCTCTGCTCGGCGAGCAGCAGGTGATCGGCCAGTTGCTCATCCAGCAACCGGCGGTTGGCCAAGCCGGTGAGGCTGTCCTGATAGGATTCGGCGCGCAGTATTTCGCTGCGGGCGGCTTCTTCGGCGAATAGCGCCTTGAGCTTTTCGACCATCTGGTTCATCGCCAGCACCACGCGTTTCAATTCCGGGGTGCGAGGCAATTTCGGCAAGCTGCGAAATTCGCGTTTGCTGATGGCTTCAGCCTGCTTGACCATTTTGTCCAGCGGGCGCAATTGCCGGCGCAGCAACCAGCCGCCAAACACTGCGCTGAGCAGGCCGCAGATGAGCAGCCAGATCAGGCTGCCAAGGGTGCTGTCCCACAGTTTGGCGAGGGCAAATCGCGGGTTGCTCAGCACTTCGACCCGGGCGAATTGCTCCCAACCGCGCATGATCAACGCCTCGCCACCCTGGGGCCGCAGATCGACCAGGCTGACGAACCAGTGCGGCACTCGTTCGCCATGGACCGTGGCGCTGCGCTCCACCAGCACCTGCTCATCGGCGATCGCAACCACACGAATGCTGGTGAAGTAGCCACTGTCGAAAATCGAGCTGACCATCAACTCGATCATGGCCGGATCGTCGACTTGCGCAGTCAATGACAATCCCAGTGCCGTCGCTGCGTCCTGGGCGTGCGAGCGCAACTGGCCGAGCATCTGGTCGCGGGAGCTTTCCAGGCTGACAAAAAAGCTGCCGCTGAACGCCACCAGCAGGAACAGGCAAATGGCGAGAAACAATTGTTTGCGCAGTGACATAAAACGCTCCTTGCGAGACCTTGCGAGGGAGACTAGCCGTCGCCCACGGCGAAACCTTCGACCTGCATTTTTTTCAACACATCCTGCCAGCGCGAGAGTTTTTTCGAGTCGCTGGACCGCTTGCCGCCGTTGGCGCCCGGCAGGTACAGGCCTTCGGCATTGAAGGCATACACCGGCAGCAGGTCCTTGCGCCGTGAAGCGGGGGAAATCTCGGCCACCAGGTTGTCCAGCACCAGCGGATCGGCCGTTGGGCTGCTGTAGAAAGTCAGCACCATGTGCGCCTGATTCTGGGTCAGGGCCTTGACGTAGGTGATGCGCAGTTTGTCGCTGGGAACGCCGAGATGGCGCAGGCTGAAATACTTGGCCAGGGCGTAGTCTTCGCAATCCCCCGCGCCCTTGACCAGGGATTCCACGGGTGTGGCCCAGTAATCGATCTGGCGCCAGATGCGCGTATCGTCCTGAAAGGTCAGTTGCTGGTTGAAGAAGCGGTTGACCGCATTGAGCTGCTCGCGCTCTGGCTGATCCTGTTGACCCTGCAGCAATTGGCTCCAGGCCTCTATCCGCCTTTGTGCCGGGCCGAGCGCGCCGTAGCGAGCCTGGGCGTTTTGCAGGATCTGCGCATAATCCCAGTTGGCAAACACCGAACCCAGGCCAGGCACCAGCAAACTGGCCAGCAGCAGCCATCCGCCGAACCGAAGTCGGAGCGTTGACCATCCTGGACTACGCCGGCGACGAGGCATGTCGGGCTGCTCGGGGTGCAGATGGATGGAGTCTAGGCGGAGTTTGCAGTGGGGGTGCGC
Organism: Pseudomonas sp. RIT-562; assembly: GCF_026241895.1. GTDB lineage: Bacteria > Pseudomonadota > Gammaproteobacteria > Pseudomonadales > Pseudomonadaceae > Aquipseudomonas > Aquipseudomonas mandelii_F. The sequence continues at coordinate 188,435 of NZ_JAPJIV010000007.1, forward strand.
ATATCGTCGGCTGACTCGGCGATCAGCGTTTGCGCAGGGTTTTCTGCCTGAGGATGTAAACGCTCACCAGCACCGCGCTGGTCAACATGAACGCGCGTGCCCATGGCATCGGCACCAGGTAGCAGGAGAACAGAATGCTCACCCACATCAGCCCGATGGCGTAGACCTTGCCCTTGAGCGGAATGCCGTTGCCGTCGAGATAATCGCGGATCCACGGCCCGAGGCGCGGATGCTCCACCAGCCAATGGTAAAAGCGCGGTGAACTGCGGGCAAAACAGGCGGCCGCCAACAGCAGGAAAGGGGTCGTGGGCAGTACTGGCAGGAAGATCCCGATCACTCCCAACGCTACGCTGAGCCAACCAATGGCCAGCAGCACGTAGCGCAACATCGGGGAGCGGTTGCCTATGGGATTGTCCATAGGCGGGACCTTAGTGATGACGAGGCTTGAGAATGGCCGGCTTTTCGTCAGGCGCGTTGCACAGTAGGTACAGCGCGGTCAGGGCCTCCGGAATTTGCACGATCATGTCGTCCATCAGGTTGGCATCGGCGGCGATGTCGGAGAACTCCGGTTGCTCGTCGAACAGGCCCGAACCGACCATGATCGGCAGCAGCATTTCGCTGACTTCGTCTTCAGCGGTCTCGAACCAGGCTGCTTCACGCAGGAACACGCCTTCCATGAAGCCGATGCACCAGCCGCGCAGGTCGGAATCGTCCGGGTCATCGCCAAGGTCGAGTTCGCACGGCAGCTCGAATTCTTCATCGGAAGCCAGTTGGCGAGCGATGTGGGCCTTGAGTGCGAGCAGGGTGGATTCGATGGCTTCACGCTCGGTGTCGTCGGCGTAATGCGGTTCTTCGGCGAACAGTGCGTCGATCCATTCACGGTCCGGAACGGTTTCGGAGCAGATCGACAGGGCCGTGAGGTAGCCGTGGGCGGCCACGTAGTCCAGCGCCTCGTCATGCAGTTCATCGGCGTCGAGGAAGACTTGCAGGCGGGTTAGTTGCTCAGCGAAGGACATTAAAGGGCTACCTTGGGAATTAAACATATGCGGGAATTCTAGGCCTTCTTGAGCAGTCAGGCCAGCCGCGCCTCATATTTGGCCCTTGGGGCCTTGCGAAACGGCACATTCCTTGTGGGGTGGTCTTTGATCTGGTCACGGGTACATATCCGTTTCTGCGGTCACGGCTACTTATGGTTCCGCCCTTACGGCGGGTTACTTTGAAAAGCGCAAAGTAACCAAACGCTTCTTGCCCCACCACTTGGCACCTCGCTTAGGCTCGGTGTGCCCTCGCTCCGGCATTGCTTCGCGGGTCGCTGCGATGGGCCATCCCTGGCCCAGCGCAGCTAAACCGGCATCCTTGCCGGTTTACCCGCTGCGCAATACCTGCGTTCGGCCAGCGTGGTTAATGGGGCGTCCGTGATTAAGAGCCGGGCCGTGGCGGCCTTCGGGCCGACCAAGGCATCAAGCCGGCTCGCTGCGCTCGTTTGCGTGTACATCCCCTCAATTTTGAAATGAACACTTGTGGATTGTGAGATTTGTGGATGGTGGTACCTGTAGATGGTGGTGTCTGTGGATGGTGGTACCTGTAGATGGTGGTGTCTGTGGATGGTGGTACCTGTAGATGGCGATACCTGTGGATGGTGGTACCTGTAGATGGTGATACCTGTGGGAGCAAAGCTTGCTCGCGATGGACGTGAACGATAACCGGCACTCCCTGCCTGGCACACATCCCTGTAGGAGCCCGGCTTGCCGGCGATGGCGGCGAGTCATCCAATATCAATGTCTCCTGACCCACCGCCATCGCCAGCAAGCAGGCTCCAAAAACCGCCTCATTCCAAAGTCTGTGCACAACCAGACAAGCGCAGCGCGCCGGCTTGATGCCTTGGTCGGCCCGTAGGCCGCCACGGCCCGGTTTGTGATCACGGACGCCCCATTAACCACGCTGGCCGAACGCAGGCGTTGCGCAGCGGGTAAACCGGCAAGGATGCCGGTTTAGCCGCGCTGGGCCAGGGAGGGCCCATCGCGGCGACCCGCTGCGTAATGCCGGAGTGAGGGCACACCGAGCCTAGGCGAGGTGCCAAGTGGTGGGGCAAAAAGCGTTTGGTTACTTTGCGCTTTTTCAAAGTAACCCGCTGTAAGAGCGGAACCAATATCAGCCGTAACCGCAAAAACGGATATGTCCACCCAAAGCCGCCACCGCGAGCAAGCTTTACTCCCAAAGCTCCCAAAGCTCATAGGGAATGCAATGTTTGCCCTAATGTGTCTTCTAAGCGGCACCCTTCGAAGAGGACACGTCGGGTATACTCCCGCGTTTTGCGATGCCCTGCCGGCGTCATGGCTGAGATGGCCAGCGTCATGCAATCCGCACTTACGATTCGTCGGTGCAGCCTGCGCGATTCTGGACCAGCCTTGCAGGGATGTTTCGGTGATTTTTGGAGTTTTTATGCTCGAACAGGCTCAACGCGTCCTCAAGGACATCTTCGGCTACGACAGCTTTCGTGGCCGCCAGGGTGCAATCATTGAGCGCGTGGCCAGTGGTGGCGACGCCCTGGTACTGATGCCTACGGGTGGCGGCAAGTCCCTGTGCTTCCAGGTGCCGGCATTGCTGCGCGAAGGGCTCGCCGTCGTGGTCTCGCCGTTGATCGCGTTGATGGACGACCAGGTCGCCACGCTCGAAGAACTGGGTGTCGCCGCCGCTGCGCTGAACTCCACGCTCAGTGCGGAACAGCAACGGGACTTGGCCAACCGCATCAAGCGCGGTGAAGTAAAGATGCTGTATCTCGCGCCCGAGCGCCTGGTGCAGCCGCGGATGCTGGCGTTCCTGCAAAGCCTGGAAATTGCCCTGTTCGCCATCGACGAAGCGCACTGCGTATCGCAATGGGGTCACGACTTCCGCCGTGAATACCTGCAACTGGGGCAATTGGCCGAGCTGTTCCCCAATGTCCCGCGCATCGCACTGACGGCCACCGCCGACAAGCGCACCCGCGAAGAAATCGTCGATCGCCTGCATTTGCAAGACGCCGAGCGCTTCCTGTCGAGTTTCGACCGACCGAACATCTTCTATCGCATCGTCCCCAAGGAACAGCCGCGCAAGCAATTGCTCGCGTTCCTCGCCGAGCGGCGCAGCGATGCCGGCATCGTGTACTGCCTGTCACGCAAGAAAGTCGACGAAGTCGCGGTGTTCCTCAGTGAACAGGGCTTCCCGGCACTGCCGTATCACGCCGGGCTGCCCAACGAGACCCGCGCCTATCACCAGAAGCGCTTTCTCAATGAAGAAGGCCTGATCATGGTCGCCACCGTGGCGTTCGGCATGGGCATCGACAAACCCAACGTGCGTTTCGTCGCACACCTGGACTTGCCCAAATCCCTGGAAGCCTACTATCAGGAAACCGGGCGCGGTGGGCGCGACGGCCTGCCGGCAGATGCCTGGATGGCTTACGGCCTGCAAGACGTGGTGATGCTCAAGCAGATGCTGCAGAACTCCGAAGGCGACGAGCGGCACAAGCGCCTGGAGCAGCACAAGCTCGACGCCATGCTTTCGCTCTGCGAAGAAACCCGCTGCCGTCGGCAGACCCTGCTGGCCTACTTCGATGAAGACATGCCGCAGCCATGTGGCCATTGCGACAACTGTGTCGACGGCGTGCAAACGTGGGACGCCACTGAGCCTGCGCGCCAGGCGCTCTCGGCGATTTTTCGCACCGGCCAGCGCTATGGCGTCGGGCATCTGGTGGACGTGTTGCTGGGTAAGGACAACGAAAAAATCCGCAGTTTCGGCCACCAGCACCTGTCGGTCTATGGTGTGGGCAAGGCGCTGGGCGAGAGCGAATGGCGCTCGCTGTTTCGCCAGCTGGTTGCTCGCGGGCTGGCGGACATCGATCTTGAGGGCTATGGCGGCCTGCGGCTGAGCGCCACCTGCCGTCCGTTACTCAAGGGCGAAGTGACCCTGGAACTGCGCCGCGACCTCAAGCCTCAAACCACTGCGAAGAGCAGCAAGAGCCAGGCAAGCCAGCTGGTTCGCGGCGAAGAGCGCGAGCAGTGGGAAGCCTTGCGCGCATTGCGCCGCAAGCTCGCCGAAGAACATGGGGTGCCGCCGTACGTCATCTTCCCGGATTCGACCCTGCTCGAAATGCTCCGCAGCCAGCCTGGCTCGATGGCCGAAATGGCGCGGGTCAGCGGAGTCGGTGCGCGCAAGCTGGAGCGTTACGGCGAGGCGTTCCTCGAAGTGCTGGGCGGCCAGGCCGAGGCGCCAAAGGTGGTCGCCGATCTGCGTCACGAACTGATCACCCTGGCCCGCGCAGGCATGACGCCGCTGCAGATCGCCGGTCAGTTGCAGTGTTCGGAAAAGAATGTGTACACCCTGCTCGCCGAGGCGATTGGCAAGCAGCAGTTGTCCCTGGAGCAGGCGTTGGATCTGCCGGAGGAGTTGATGGGCGAAATCCAGGATGCGTTCCTCGACGGGGAAGGCGAACTGCCGCCGGTCGCCGAGATCGCCGCGATGTTTGCCGGCCGGGTTCCAGAGGGCGTGTTGTACTGCGTGAGGGCCGCGCTGCAGTCGGAATTTGAAATTTGAAACAACCCTTGCTCTGATGTAACGATTCAGTACAAAGCGAGCCTTGCTTCAAGTCATCGGCCATGCTTAGCTGACTAATAATTAGGTTTTCTCTATTTCAGTCTAACCATGAGTTTTTTATGCCGTTAACCGATCAACACCGCTTTGGCATGCAGTTGGCGCAGATGTCCCGGGGCTGGCGGGCCGAACTGGACCGCCGCCTGGCCGGCCTCGGATTGTCCCAGGCCCGTTGGCTGGTGCTGTTGCACCTCGCACGTTTCGAAGAGCCGCCAACCCAGAGGGAGTTGGCGCAAAGCGTTGCAGTAGAAGGTCCGACCCTTGCCCGATTGCTCGACAGCCTCGAAAGTCAGGGGCTGGTCCAGCGCCAAGCGGTGGTTGAAGACCGCCGTGCGAAGAAGATCGTGCTCTGCGCCCCGGCCCGTCCGTTGATCGAACAGATTGAAACCATTGCCAACCAATTGCGCCTGGAACTCTTTGAGGGAGTCGACGAGGCGGACTTGAAGACTTGCATGCGGGTTCACGGACACATCCTGGCCAACCTGGAAAAATCCTGACTCATTGCATCGTGCAGGACTTTTGAGATACCCCGTTGGGCGGACTATAAAGAACTACTATGCGTTAACGTGTTCGTACCGGATGTGCGAACGCGTACAGGTTGGTTCCGGTTATCTAAGGGATGCTCATGCTTGAGAGTTTGCACGTTGTCTTGCGGTGTGGTGCCAGGCTGTTGCTGGTAGGTAGTGCCGTGTGCTACTCGGCATTGGCCCCCGCGCTGGGATTGGGTGAAATCACCCTGCATTCCGCGCTGAATCAGCCGTTGCGGGCGGATATCGCCCTGGTGGATGCCGCAGGCCTTGAAGAGGGCGACCTGTCGGTCAACCTGGCGACAGCGGATGAGTTCAGCCGCGCGGGTGTCGAACGGGTGTTTTTTCTTAACGACCTGAAGTTCACGCCGATCCTCAAGGGCAATCGCACCCTGATCCGCGTGAGCTCCAATAAGCCGGTCAACGAACCCTTCCTGAATTTTTTGGTGCAACTCAATCAGCCCAATGGGCGGGTGTTGCGCGAATACACGGTATTGATCGATCCGCCGGGCACGCCCGGGATTGTTCCGGTCGTCGAAGAACCCGAAGCAGTTGCGCAGAATTCTCCATTTCCCAGCGTCAAGCCCGCTGCGGCCACGCCTGCGCAGAAAAAAGCCCCGGCGCCTAAGGCCGAGCCCGTCGCCCCGGTAGCTGAAATCGATCCGGTTGCTGAGCAGTTGGCCGCCAGCGTGCTGCAAAACCAGCAACTGCAGGCCACCATCACTGATTTGAATGCGCGGCTGCAGGCGCAGGATGAACAGATCGCCGCTCACAAAAAACAAGTGATCGACCTGCAAACCCGGTTGGCTGAAGAGCAACAGGCACCTCCGGCGGCACCCGTTGCCGTAGCGCCGCCTGCGGTCGTAGTGGGACAGCCTGAGGACAGCCAGTGGGCAACAATTCTCGGCGTGCTGGGCTTGGCCGTCCTGATGCTTCTCGGGCTGTTCATTCGACGCCAGCGCCAACGCCAGCAGGCCGGTGAGGGTGCGCAGCAGGTTTTAGCGCCCGCTTCGCGGCACGAGTCGGTGCTCGACGATCACGGCGCAACGCCGGCGCCGTTATCCAGATCGGTGGCTGATCAGCATGAAGAAACTCCGCCCGGCGACGTGCTTGAGGGCGTGGGCATCTATATGGCATACGGCCGGTTCTCCGAGGCCGCCGGTTTGCTGCGCGAGGCGCTGGCCAAGGAGCCGCAGCGCACTGATCTGGCTGTGCAGCTGCTGGAGGTATGCGGTAAACAAGGCGACGTGGCGGCGTATGACGCTCAGGAAAGCCTGCTGCGCGAGGCCGGATTCGACCCGCAAGCACTCCAGGAAATCCGCAGCAGGCACCCGAAAATGCACAGCGCGACGCCGATGACTGCTGCGCCGATAGTCGCTGCTGCGATCACCGCAGCACCGGTTGTTGCACTGGGCGATGAGTTTCAGTTGAATCTTGATGACCTGTCGATGGACGCCAGCTGGGATTTGATCAGCCCCTTCGACAAAGCCCCAGCTCCAGCTATCCCGGAAGAGCCTGCCTTTCACTCCAACCTCCACGTGTTGCCGGACGTGTTCGAGATGCCCGAGGAGTCGACATTTGGGGCACCCGAGCTGGAGTGGGATGCGCAAGCGGATTCCCAGGCGCTGGACGACGATTTTCTCGCAGAATTCGGCGACCTGGATTCGTCACTGGAACTTGAGCCATTGAACCTGGAGCCAGACAACGCCGGCAAGCTCGAACAGGCTCAGACCTGCATCGATGACGGCGACCTGGACAGCGCGATCGAGTTGCTCAACGAACTGCTCAGGGACGCCGATGAGCCGCTCAAGCAGACCGCCCGGAGTCTGTTGGCGGGCATTCGCTGATTTTCAATGTTCATACATGAATGTGCTGCCACGCCTGTAGGAGTGAGCCTGCTCGCGATAGCGGTTAGTCAGTCGAGATGAATGGTGACTGATCAATTGCAATCGCGAGCAGGCTCACTCCTACAGGATTGCGCATTCGTTAGAAGGTTTGCCCCAGGTTCAGGTACACCGCCTGCTCATCCGCATCGTTGAACCCGTAACTGAAATTCAGCGGTCCCAGCGGGGTGTCAAAGCCAATGAACACGCTGGCCGCATTGATATAACCACTGTCGAATTCATTGTCGTTGTTCCACGCCCGACCTCGTTCCAGCGAGCCGCCGGCATACAGCGGAAAATCCAGTGGCAGGTACGAGCGGGGCGTCAGGCGCCGATAGTAGACGCCGCGCATCAGGCTGATGTTCTGCCCGGCGATCGCGTCCTCCCGAAAGCCTGACAACTGCCGCGCGCCGCCGAGCAGGAAACTGGATGTCACCACATTGGCGTCGTTCAACGTACGGCCATAACGACCGCCGAGAATGAAAGTGTCCGGGCCGTGGCTGAGCGCCTTGTCCAGCGAGACCTCCCATTGTCGGTAGCGATTGTCCGAACCCAGGCCCGGTTCGTACTGCCGCAAGGCCAGGCCGAAGTCTTCACCTTTATGGGGGAAGTAGACGTTATCCAGTGAGTCGAACGAATACTTCATTTCATAAAAGCCCTCATTGAAGCTCTCGCTGGGCAGGTCCTGATCGCCAATGCGCACGTCGGCCTTGCCCCAGGCTTCGCCAACGCCCAGGCGCACTTCGCCGCTGTTGCCGATCTGGCGGCCGACGTTCAAGCCAAACCCGTAGCGTTCCACCCGGTACTGGGCGATCGGATCATTGTCCAGGGTCGCTTCGACATTTTGCGCGTCGAACGCGGCGTAGGGCGCGATGAAGTAACGTGAACCGACATCCAGTGGCTGGTAAAACTCGCTATAGAGTTCCTGGCGGTCGCCGATTTGCGCGCGGGTCAGCCATTCGGCACCCAGGCGGTTGATGCCGTTGACGCGGTAACTGGCACCCAGGTTGAACGCACTGTCGCCACGCATATCGTCCGAGAGATTCAAGCCCAATCGCAGGTAATCCGTGCCGCTGCGTTTGCCCCGGGCAGTGATGATCAGGGTGTGGTCGTTGCCCTTGTGGGCCACCCGGTACTGCACCTGCTCAAAGTAATCCAGCCCGTACAAGGTACCCATATCGGTCTGCAGGCGACCCAGGTCCAGGGGTTGGCCGATGTGCTGGCGAATGTAGTAGCGAATCACGTCGTCGCCGACTTTCGAGTCATTCTCCACCTTGATCGCCGTGATGACCGGCGTGCGTTCACTCGGCGCCCGGGCGGCGCTCAATTCGGCGTCCAGAGGCTGCGCTGGTTTGAGGTGGGCCAGACGTCCATCGAGAATCCTGGTGGCGCGATAGCCGGCGTCGATCATCTCTTGAGCACGACCAAAGTCGGTCACGCCGAAACTCGCCAGCGACGGCTGGATCAGAATGTCGTCCTGGTGCAAGGCGGCAAGCTGCTCTTCGGAGTTGCGCCGGGTCATCAGGGTGATCGACTGGTTGAGCACATCGACCACAGTGGTCAGCTCCTTGCTACCGCGCAGGGGCGTGCCGATGTCCACCACGATGGCCACATCGACCCCCATTTCCCTGGCCACATCCAGCGGGATGTTGTCGGTCATGCCGCCGTCCACCAGCAAGCGCCCATTCAGTTCGACCGGGGCGAACACGGCCGGGATCGACATGCTGGCGCGAATCACCTGCGGCAAGTGGCCTTTGCGGAACACCACCTTTTCCCCGCTGGCGATGTCGGTGGCGACTGCACGGAAGGGGATGGGCAGCTTGTCAAAGTCCCGGGTGTCACTGGCGTGGGCCAGCAGGCTTTCCAGCATCAGGGCGAGGTTCTGGCCCTGAATCACCCCCAGCGGCAAGCCGAGGCTGCCGTCGTCGCGAAAGCTCAGTTTCTGTTTCACCAGAAAGTCGCGATCATCCTGCTTGCGTCGGAACGGTACGTCGGCCCTGGGCGGCGCATCCGACAGGGCCTGCTGCCAGTCGATGTTGATGGCGAGCTTTTCCAGCTCATCGATCTTGTACCCGGATGCGTACAGCCCACCCACCACCGCGCCCATGCTGGTGCCGGCGATAGCGTCGATTTGCACCCCTTGTTCCTCCAGGGCCTTGAGTACGCCGATGTGCGCCAGGCCCCGAGCCGCGCCACCAGACAGCACCAGGCCGACTTTCGGTCGAGGGGCTTCGGCGGCCTGGACGACCATGGGCAACAAGCACAGCAACAGGCAGGACAGTAGATGGCGCATCATGAATCTCGGGACCAGCGAAAAAGGTCGCTATTATAGCGGCGCCCCTAGCCTCTGGAGTCTCCTCAATCATGCCTGCCAGCAAACCGGAAATTGTCATCACCTATTGCACCCAGTGCCAGTGGTTGCTGCGCGCAGCCTGGCTGGCCCAGGAACTGCTGAGCACCTTTGGTGACGACCTGGGGAAAGTGTCGCTGGTGCCCGGCACGGGCGGGGTATTTCATATTTTTTGTGACGGGGTGCAGTTGTGGGAGCGCAAGAGCGACGGCGGCTTTCCCGAGGCCAAGGTGCTCAAGCAGCGGGTTCGGGATCAGATTGATCCCGACCGCGACCTGGGTCACAACGATCGCACTCAGTGAGACGCCGCCTCTGCGCCAACCCCTTTGCCGGCTGACCCACCGGCAAGACGACTGGACACTACAATCGCGACGATAATCAGCGCGCCGCCGAGCAGCATACGCAGCGTCGGATTTTCGTTGAACAACAGCCAGGCCATGGTGATGCCGTATACCGGTTCCATGGCGAACACCACGGCGGCGGTTCGCGCCTTGATCACCGCCAGGCTGGCGACAAACAGGCTGTGAGCGACGCCGGTGCAGAAGATGCCGAGCAGGCTGATCCACAACCAGTCCAGAGCCCGCACTTCGCTCAGTTGCGGAGCAGCCACCGGCAGCAAGCACAGGGCAACCACCACGTTCTGGCACAGCGCGGCCTGCACCGGCGGAATCCGTGTCGAGCTGGCGCGGTTGGTCAGCGACAACAAGGCGAACAGCAAACCTGAACCGACTGCCCACAGCAGCCCGGTTGTGGCGCCGCTGGCGAGGTCGAACTCCGGCGTGACCAGCACCAGACCGATGCTCACCAGCACCACCAGGAGTATTTCGTTGGCGCGAATTCGCTCGCGGAAGATCAGGCCTTCGAGGATCACGGTAAAGGCCGGGAAACTGGCGAACCCCAGCGTCGCAATCGCTACGCCGGCGACTTTCACCGCAATGAAAAAACTCACCCAATGCCCGGCCAGCAGCACGCCGCTGAGTAACAACCGGCGCCAGTCCACGGCTTCGAGTCGCTGCCAGGGAGTGGCACTGGCGAACCGCGCGAACACCGCCAGGGCCAGCACGGCGAAGGCGGCGCGACCAAACACGATCACGGCCGGGGAGGCTGCCGCGAGTTTGCCGAACACGCCGGTCAGGCCGAACATCAATGCACCCACGTGCAGGGCGCCAAGGGCGGTACGGGGAGTCATTACAATTCCTTGATAGATGAATACAAACGGCGCCCCCACCTTGTGATCTCAGCGACGTTTTTCGGATTCCATTTAACCGCGCTCATCAGACTGCGTCTGTCGCCAGACTATCGTCTTTTGTCGCCAGCCTCGCGCCGCAGTTTCCCCGGAGAGGCGCCAAACTCGCGCAGCACCGCCGCGGCGAACGCGCTTTGCGAGCTGTAGCCGACCTGGCTGGCGATTTCGCCGATGGGCAGCACCGTGTTGCGCAACAGCTCGACAGCCCGGTGCAGACGCCGGCTGCGGATGTAATCCATTGGAGTCTGCCCACATTCGGCAACGAAGCGCGCATGCAGGCGGGCGCTGGACAAGTCGGCGATGCGGGCGAGGTCGGCAACCTGCAGGGGATAGGCTGCGTGCTGGTCGATGTGCGCATTCAGCGCTGCATAGGGCAGGCGCCGCCCGCCCATGACTTCGGGTTTGACGTTGTTCAAGCTGGCCAGCAACAGCACGGCGCCCTGTTGTGCGATCAGCGGGTCGTTGACCTGGCTGCCCGCCAGCCAGCTCACCAGCTGGCTCTGCCCGGCATCGAGTGGCAGGCGACCGGCGCTGTCGAGCAGGCGTCGGCTGGCGTCGGCATGCTCGCCCAGGGACTGGGCCACCCATTGATCGCTGGGGATATCCAGCACCAGGCAGCGGCTGCCATTGGCACTGTTGCAGGCATGATGAAAACCGCAAGGCACCACGACAAAACTCTGCTGGATCACCTGGCTGCCATGCCCACCCACCTCGAAATCCAGCGCACCCGACAAGCCGAACACCAGCTGCGCATGGTCATGGCTGTGGATGATCAGGTCCTTGGTGTATTGGCGAAGCGTGAGGATCGGTCTCATCGCAGGTCTCCCGGGCAAGGTGGGCATTCTACACCGCGCCGGCGACCAGGCGCTGTCACAGGACTGACGTGTCACTGTCATGGGCGATTCACTCGCCCGGCGCACAGTTGCACAAACCATCGTGGAGGGTTGCCAATGACCAGTGCCGAGCTCGCCAGACCCGGTCGCAAGCAACGGGTGCGGACCTTGTGGATTTCCGACGTGCATCTGGGCACCCGGGACTGCCAGGCCGAGCACCTGAGCAAATTTCTCAAGGGCTACCACGCGGACAAGGTCTACCTGGTCGGCGACATCATCGATGGCTGGAAGCTGCGCAGCGGCATGTATTGGCCCCAGGCTCACACCAACGTTATCCGCCGCCTGCTGACCATGAGCAAACGCGGCACCGAGGTGATCTACGTGACGGGCAACCACGATGAATTCCTGCGCCGTTACTCGAAGTTGATCCTGGGCAATATCCAGTTGGTCGACGAGGCGGTGCACGTCACTGCGGACGGTCGGCATCTGCTGGTGATTCATGGCGACCAGTTCGATGTGATCACCCGTTACCACCGCTGGCTGGCGTTCCTTGGGGACTCAGCCTATGAATTCACCCTGACGCTCAACCGCTGGCTAAATCACTGGCGTGCCCGCTACGGCTATGGGTATTGGTCGTTGTCGGCCTACCTCAAGCACAAGGTGAAAACCGCGGTCAGTTTTATCAGCGACTTCGAGGAGGCCATCGCTCACGAGTGCGTGAAGCGCGAGTTGCACGGAGTGGTGTGCGGGCATATTCACCATGCCGAAATTCGTCGGGTTGGCGGAGTGGATTACCTTAATTGCGGCGATTGGGTGGAGTCGTGCACGGCGCTGATCGAGCACTGGGACGGCTCGATCGAGTTGTATCGGTTGGCGGATGCGCAGGCTCGGGAGGCGCAGATGAGTGCGCAATGCGTACCCCTGTAGGCGCTGCCGAAGGCTGCGATCATTGACTTCAAGCTGGCGCATGCTCCTGCATCGCCGCCTTGTAAATCGAATTCTTTGGCTGCGCAAACAGGCGCTCCATCATCGGCTCAAAAAAACTCAGCGGCAGTGTCTCGTAGGCGGGATCAAACGCCGCCGCATCATACTTGGCGCAGAATTCAATGGTCGCCTGGTACTGCGCGTGAGCGCTGAATTGCTCGCGCAAATGCCGATCCATGCCCAGATGATGAAAAAAATAGTAACCCTGGAAGATCCCGTGCTTCTCCACCATCCACAAATTCGCGGCGCTGACGAACGGCTTGAGAATCGCCGCAGCAATGTCCGGATGGTTGTAGGAACCCAGGGTGTCGCCGATGTCATGCAACAGCGCGCACACCACATATTCCTCGTCGCGACCATCGCGCCAGGCGCGGGTAGCGGTTTGCAGGGAGTGGGTCAGACGGTCCACGGGAAAGCCGCCAAAGTCACCCTCCAGCAACTTCAGGTGCGCGACGATCCGGTTCGGCAACTGCCGGGCGTAGGCGCTGAAATCGGCAGCGATGATCGCCCAGTCTTCCTGGGTGCCGTCCTGCATGTGGGTGAAACGGGCATTGGCATTCATCGGCTTTCCTCGAGTAACGGGCGATAGCTAGAACGGCACGCGACCCAGGATCATGTCGCGGTACATGACGAAGTCGCCGAGCAGGCTGTAGAACGGATGCTGGAAGGTCGCCGGGCGGTTCTTTTCGAAAAAGAAATGGCCGGCCCAGGCGAAGCTGTAACCGGCCAGCGGCAGGCACAGCAATAACAGCCAGGCGCCTTTGCCGATGGTCATGGCCAGGATAAAAATAACCAGGGTGGTGCCAATGAAGTGCAATCGTCGGCAAGTACTGTCACTGTGTTCGCTGAGGTAATACGGGTAGAACTCAGCGAAACTGTTGAAACGCTTGATGTTTTCCACGACCGCGATCTCTGTGGTTATTGTTCTGCCGCCAAGTTGTTCTGCGGGTAGCTTATTTGAGTCTAGAGTGATCATTGGCATCAGCCAGTGACAATAGGCGCCACTTTAGTATCCTTCGGTTAACCTGCCGCCGTAGACGGCTCACCAAGACAGTAAACGCCATGAGCGAACGAACGACTTCTGCAAGCTGGGCAATGGGGATTGTCAAGGCACTGGAAATGGACGGCCTGGATTGTCGGGTTCTGTTCAGGCAGCTGGGGCTGGACTACGCGGCCCTGAATGATCCGGATGCGCGCTTTACCCAGGACTCCATGACACGCCTGTGGCAGCGTGCGGTCGAGCTGTCGGGCAACCCGGCGATCGGCCTGAACATGGGCAAGGTGGTGCGCCCGGCGTCCTTCCATGTGGCCGGCTACGCCTTGATGTCGAGCCAGACCCTGGTCGAAGGTTTCCAGCGGCTGGTGCGTTATCAGCGAATCATCGCCGAAAGTGCCGACCTGAGTTTCCGCCTGCTGGACGAGGGGTACGCACTGATCCTGACGGTGCATGGCGACCATCTGCCGCCGACCCGACAAAGTGCCGAGGCCTCGCTGGCCTGTGCCCTCGGGCTGTGCAACTGGCTGACCGGGCGCACCCTGCAACCACGCAAGGTCATGTTCCAGGGCGAGCACCCCGTCAACCTTGAGCCCTATACCCAGACATTCCATGCCCCGCTGGTGTTCAGCGCGCCCTATGACGCGCTGATCTTCGAGCGCTCCGACATGGAGGCGCCGCTGCCGACAGCCAATGAAGCGATGGCGCTGTTGCATGACCGCTTCGCCGGTGAATACCTGGCGCGGTTTTCCGAAAGCCGGGTCACCCACAAGGCGCGACAGGTGTTGTGCCGCTTGCTGCCCCAGGGCGAACCCAAGCGCGACACCGTGGCGCAAACGCTGCACCTGTCGCAACGCACCTTGCAGCGCCGATTACAGGAAGAGGGCACCAGTTTCCAGGCTTTACTCGACGATACCCGACGCGAGATGGCCGAGCAGTACCTGGCGCAGCCCAACATGACGCTGTTGGAAATCGCCTACTTGCTGGGTTTTGCCGACCCCAGCAATTTCTTCCGCGCGTTCCGCCGCTGGTTTGACGCCACGCCGGGCGAATACCGGGCGCGGTTGACGGGGACGCCGGCGCCGGTCAGTGACGCCAAAACGCCGGAATACACAACACAAACACCGTGATGATCTCGAGTCGGCCCAGCAGCATGCCGAACGACAGGATCCATTTGGCGGCGTCCGGTAACGTCGCGAAGTTACCCGCCGGGCCGATGGTCTCGCCCAGCCCCGGGCCGACGCCGGACACGGTACTTGCCGCGCCCGTCAGCGCGGTCATCCAGTCCACACCCAGCAGCGACAGCAGCAGGGCGATGACGCAGATGGTGATGGCAAAAAAGAACGAGAAAGTCAGGATCGAGCGCACGATCTCTTCGTCGAGCCGGTGCCCGTTGTACTTCTGCTTGATTACCGCACGAGGGTGAATCAGCTGATTAAGGTTGGCCTTGAGCAGGATGTAGGCAACCTGGAAGCGAAATATCTTGATTCCGCCCGCCGTCGAGCCCGAGCAACCACCGACAAAGCCCAGATAGAAGAACAGCATCAGCGAGAAATTGCCCCACAGGCTGTAATCGCCCAACGCGAAACCGGTGGTGGTGACTACGGAAGTGACGTTCAGCGCGACATGCCGCAACGCGTCCAGCCAATGTAATTGCGTGGTCCACCAGTACCAGGTGCCAAGCACCAGCCAGGTCACCAGCAACATCCCGAGCAATCCCTGGACCTGCTGATCCTTGATCAAGGCCCGACGGTTGCCCCGCAAGGTGGCCACGTACAAGGTGAACGGCAGGCTCCCGAGGATCATGATGACGATCGCCACCCAGTGCACCGCTGGCTGTGTCCACTTGGCCAGGGACTGGTCGGAGGTCGAGAAACCGCCGGTGGAAATGGCCGACATCGCGTGGTTGATGGCGTCAAACGGGCTCATCCCGGCCCACCAGAACGCCAGGCTGCCGAGAATGGTGATGCCGACATAGGCTGCAACAATAAGGCGCGCCACCATGTGCGAGCGCGGCATGACTTTTTCGGAGCGGTCCGACGATTCGGTCTGGAACAGGCGCATGCCACCAATGCGCAGCAGTGGCAGGATCGCGACCGCCATGCCGATAAAGCCGATGCCGCCGATCCAGTGCAGCAGCGAGCGCCACATCAGGATGCCCGGGGACATCTTGTCCAGGCCATTGAGTACCGTCGCACCGGTAGCGGTGATGCCGGACATGCTTTCAAAGAACGAGTCGGTGTAGCTGATGTGCTGGGTCAGCAGGAACGGCAGCGCGGCAAAGATGCACACCACCAGCCAGCTGCTGACCGTCAGCAGGTACATGTCCCGCGGTCGCAGGTGCACGTGCTCGGGGCGGCCGGGGATCACCAGGGCCAGGCCGGCGACAAAGGTGATCATGCTCGCCCAGAGGAACGACGGCAGGTCGCCCGTGCGGTCGAAGATCACCAGGGTGGCCATGGGCACGACCATGGCGATGGCCAGCGTGATCAGGAAGATGCCGATGATGAAACCAATAGTCCGTAAGGTCGGCAACGCCATGAAGTCCGCTCGGGCTGAAGTAGGGAAGGGCGCCATTCTACCTGCGGGGCAGGGCATGTAAACCGGCATCCCTGCAGCAGTTCCCGCTAGAATAGCCAAACATTTTTCCTTGGAGGTGGCCGATGCAGGCTCTCGACGCTTTGCTCAACCGTGTTTCTGTCCCACGACTGCTCGAACCGGCACCCACCGCCGAGCAACGTGAAGTACTGTTTGCCGCTGCCATGCGGGCGCCGGACCACGGCCATTTGCAGCCTTGGCGGTTTCTGACGGTCGAAGGCGCAGCGCGGGAGCAGATGGGCGAGTTGCTGGCTGAAGCGGCGAAGCTGCAGGACAGCGAAGTGTCTGACGCAGCCCTGGACAAGGCGCGCAACGGGCCGCTGCGCGCTCCGCTGGTGGTCGTGGTGATCGCGCGATTGCAGGATCACGTGAAGTATCCGAAGTCCGAGCAAATGCTGGCTGCCGGATGCGCCGCCCATGGCATCCTGCTGGCCGCTTATGCCCAGGGGAT
This sequence comes from Pseudomonas sp. RIT-562, assembly GCF_026241895.1. GTDB lineage: Bacteria > Pseudomonadota > Gammaproteobacteria > Pseudomonadales > Pseudomonadaceae > Aquipseudomonas > Aquipseudomonas mandelii_F. Next base: position 204,927 of record NZ_JAPJIV010000007.1, read on the forward strand.
TGGCGCGGTGTGGCGCACCGGCGAGCTGGCGTATTCGCCCCACGTGGCCGAGGGCTTGGGTTTGGCGGAGGGGGAGGAGGTGATTGCGTTTCTGTACCTGGGTACTCCGCAGAAAGAACCGCGGGTGGCGGAGAAGGTTGATCTGGCGGAGTTTGTCAGCGCCTGGCCAGGCAAGTCCTGACACCACCGATCACCTGTAGGAGTGAGCGTGCTCGCGATGGGGCAGGTCATTCAACATCTCTGTTGCAAGGGGAGCCGCCATCGCGAGCAGGCTCACTCCTACAGGGGCTCAGGGTTGGACGACGGCCCCTGGCACCAACGGCAATTCCAGGCTGGCAATGAACCCGCCTTGCGGATGATTCGCCAACACCAGGCTCCCGCCATGGCGCTCCGCCGCGCGGCGCGCAATCGCCAGGCCCAGGCCATGCCCTGCGGCTGTCTGCCCCGGAGCTCGATAGAACGGCTCACCCAGCTGACTCAAATGCTCGGCCTCCACACCAGGGCCGTGATCGCGCACGCTGATCACAATTCGCTCGCCCTGCCGGGTTGCCTGCATTTCAATCGGTTGCCCAGGCGGGTTGAACCGTTGCGCATTGCGCAGCAGGTTATCCACCGCCCGTTCAATCATCGTTGGCCAGCCTTTGAGGCTGAGCTGCGAGTCGGCTTCGAGCCGCACGCTTTGTTCCGGTGAACTCAGCTGGGCATCTTTCTGCAGGGTTTGCAGCAGCGCGGGGAGGTCAACGTCTTCGGCACTGGCGTTGTCGGCATCGACCCGCGCCAGCACGAGGATTTCGCTGATCAGCGCTTCCAGGCGATCGCACTCGCGGGTCAGGCGCGGCCAGAGTTTCTGCCGTTCTTCCGGGCTGGCCCGCTCGGCCAGGGCCAGGGCGATGCGCAGTCTGGCAAGGGGCGAACGCAGTTCGTGGGAGACGTCACGCAGCAATTGCCGCTGACTGCCGATCAGGCTTTGCAGGCGCGCACCCATACGGTTGAAATCATTAGCCAGCACGCCAAATTCGTCGCGACGATTGGCCAGTTTGACCAGGCTGTTCTGTTGATAGGTGGTTTGCCCCAGGTCATGCACCGCACCGCGCAAACGGTTGAGCGGGCGGGTGATCGACAGGGTCACGAACAGGCTGAACAGGGTCAGCACCACCAGCGCAATGCCCAGGGCACTTAAAGGCCACAGCAGGCTCTCGCGATGCCAGGAGTCGAGTTCCGGGTGCGGGATGCGGTAGATCAGCAGGTAGGTGTTGCCGGTTTTTTCGCTGGTGTACTCGTCGGTCAGCCGACGCCAGGGCAGGCGGCGATCACCGTCGTTCTGGCGAGCTTCGAAGGCTGCGGCGCGGCGCGGAAAGGTACCGCGAACCACGGGGTCACCGCTCTCGTTCAGCACCTGGACGTCGATGTGGTATTGGCGTTTGCGCTGTTCGAGGATGTCTTGCGCGGCTTCTTCGCCTTGGGCTTCGAAAGTCTGCGTCCACTGTTCGGCCAGGGTGTTGAGGCCCGGATGGCGGCTGAGAATCCAGGCGTCCTGGTTGAGCATATGCCCCAGCAGTATGGAAAGCCCTGCAACCAGGGCGATGGCCAGCCAGAAGCTGGCCAGGATACGCCAGAACAGTGAACGCACAGGATTTCCTCAAGGTGCCATAGACCCTTGTAGGAGTGAGCCTGCTCGCGATGGCGGTGTGTCAGTCAAAGCAGTTTGTTTTGACACACCGCCATCGCGAGCAGGCTCACTCCTACAGAGTTTGTATAAAGTCAGACCCAACGGTGGGGGCCGTTGGGTCTGTGATCAGCGCATTATTGCGCTTTTTGCGGTTGCTGCGCTTTCCACGCCTTGAACTCGGCCCATTCGGCGCGACGTTCAGCCTTTTTCTTCTGGATCTCGTCGAATTGCTTCTGTTGATCCGGTTTCAGCAAGGCGCGTACGTCCGCTTCGGCTTTTTTGTGGTTGGCGGCCATTTCATCTTTCATGGCTTTCTGGTCGGCCGGGGAGAGTTTCTCCAGGTACTTGTCGACCACTTGCTTACGCTCGTGCATCTGCTCGCCCATGATCTTGCGGATCTGCTCGCGCTGTTCGCGGCTGAGGTCGAGCTGACCGTACGGACCTTTGCCGTGCATGCCGTGCATCTGACCGCCGTGGCGCGGGCCGTCCATCGGACCACCCATTGGGCCGGCGCCTTCAGGCATCGCCATGGCAACGGTTGGCAGGGCAGCGGCGAACATCAGAGCGATAAGAGTCTTGCGCATGGTGAATCTCCTTGTCTCGTTCCCGGTACGTTCCGGATGAGTACAGATTATCGAGATCAAGGTAAGCGGCGGTCAGTGGAGCGTAAAGGCTGTGTAAAGAGCATTTTGCAGCGCACTGACACTTTATTTCCCGCGAACCGCGAACCGCTACGGCGCGTTGGATTTCAGAGGCTGTAATAGTACCCGCGGCTACGCAACGCAATAATGCGCGGGCGGCCGTCCGGGTGGGGGCCGATCTTTTTGCGCAGGTTGCTCACGTGCATGTCGAGGCTGCGGTCGTATAGCGTCAGTTTGCGGCCGAGAGCGATCTGCGCCAGTTCCTGTTTGTCCAGCGGCTCGCCCGGTTGCTTGAGCAATGCTTCAAGCAGGCGGCTTTCGGAAACCGTGAGGGTGAACTCCTGCTCGTCGATGCTGACCACGCCTCGCACCGGGCTGAAGCACAGGTCACCCAGTTCCACGTGGCTGGAGACTGCCGCCGGGTGACTGCGGCGCAGCACCGCACGCAGGCGGGCGGTCAGCTCCCGTGGGTCGCAGGGTTTGGCCAGGTAGTCGTCGGCACCCAGTTCCAGGCCGAGAATCCGGTCCAGGGGTTCGCCACGGGCTGACAACATCAGCACCGGAAGGTCCGGATGATCGCCGCGCAATTGCTTGAGCAGCTCCAGTCCGCTGCCGTCCGGCAACATCACGTCGAGCACCACTGCTGCGGGCGACGTTTCAGCCAGGGCCCTGCGGGCACTCTGGCCATCGTGACAGGCACGGACCTGAAAGCCTTCCTGGCTCAGCCAACTGACCAGGAGCTCACACAGTTCCTGGTCATCATCAATTAATAACAGCTCGCTCATGAATCACTCAATTTAGCCATTGCCGACGTTTTCGACTTGCCCCACTGGCGAAGATACCGCAGAGCAGGGCCAACAGTGCAACTCCTGCTCCGGTGACGAACCATTGCTGCTGTTCGGTCAACAGGCGCGGCCCCTGGTTGCTGGCCTGTGCTTCCTTGAGTTGCAGCTTCAAACGCTGGTTCTCCTGGCGCAACCGGCTCAGCTGGACGCTTTCGCGCTCGCCAGCGGCGCTCTGCAGCGCTTCGCGTTGTTGCTCGCTGGCCGTCAGGCGCTGCTGCAGATCAATGACCTGGCTGGCCTCGCTTATACCTGCGGGGGTTTCCTCACCGTGGGCCGTGGCCCCGATCGACAACGTCAGCAACATCAGACACAGCGGACCCTTGCGCATCGCGACTCCTGATTCCAATCGGTATTGGGCAGGTTGTCGGCAGGCAAACGGGAAGGATGAGCGATTGAGAACACGATGAACCCGGGAAGGTTCATCGTGGGGGGCAAACTAAGGCAGGACTTGCTTGAACGGCTTCACCGAAACGTTGGCGTAGACGCCCGCTGCGATGTAAGGATCGGCGTCGGCCCAGGACTGGGCGGCGCTCAGGGAGTCGAACTCGGCAACGATCAGGCTGCCGGTGAACCCTGCAGCGCCCGGATCATTGCTGTCGACCGCCGGGTGTGGCCCGGCCAGTACGATTCGGCCTTCGCCCTTGAGCTGTTGCAGGCGCTCAAGGTGCGCAGGGCGCGCGGCCAGGCGGGCTTCCAGGGAGTTGGCGACGTCTGTGGCAATGATTGCGTAAAGCATGTCAGTCCTCGGTTTTTGGCGTTGTGGTATCGGCGTCGTGCAAGTGGCGCGACAGGTAGATGCCCTGCGCGACCAGGAACAGCAAAGTCATGCCCAGGCTGCCGAAGACCTTGAAGTCGACCCAGTAGCTCTGGAACGTGAACGCAACAAACAGGTTGGCGGCTCCGCAGAACAGGAAAAAGCCGATCCAGGCGATATTCAGGCGAGTCCAGACCGGATCTGGCAGGGTCAGCGCATGACCCATGATGCGCTTGATCAGCAGGCGGTCGCCGATGAAATGACTGCCGATGAACGCCAGGGCGAACAACCAGTTGACCACCGGAGCCTTCCACTTCAGGAAAGTCTCGCTATGGAACGCGAGGGTCATGCCGCCGAAGACCAGGCAGGCGATCAGCGTTAGCCACTGGCTCTTCTCCAGCTTGCGCTGACTGATGAACAGCGCGCCATAGACCACCAGGGAGCTGATGATCAGCATTGCGGTGGCGCTGTAGATACCGCCTACAGTCAACTCATGGCCGGCGATGTCGACGACCCGTGGATCCAGTTTGTAGACGATGAAAAACAGGAGAAGCGGGATGAAATCGATGAATTGTTTCACAGTGGCAGCCAGAAGCAGGATGTGGCGGCATAATAACAAACATATGGGCGCGCGATAGCGCCAGCTGATTTGAGGTAACACTTCCCCGTGAATGTTGATTTGCACTGCCATAGCACGGCCTCCGATGGCGCCTTGGCGCCTGCGGTTCTGGTTGCGCGTGCGTTCGAGAAAGGCGTGCGAGTCCTGGCCTTGACCGATCACGACACCCTTGAAGGGCTGGAAGAAGCTCGCACGGCAGCTACGGCGCTGGGCATGCAACTGGTCAATGGCGTCGAATTGTCCTGCACCTGGGGCGGCGCGACCATCCATGTGCTGGGTTACGGCTTTGATGTCAATGCGCCATCGCTGGTCGAGGCGATTGCCCAATTGCACGATGGCCGCTGGTTACGGTCCGAGGAAATAAGTCGCAAGCTGGCGCTCAAGGGCATGCCGGGTGCGCTGGAAGGTGCACGGGCGATCCAGCAGGAGCTTGGCGACAGCGGCAACGCGCCGGCCCGTCCGCATTTCGCCGACTGGATGGTGCGTGAAGGTTTCGTCAAGGATCGCGCCGAGGCATTCCGCAAATGGCTCGGCGCCGGCAAGCTGGGGGACGTCAAGCAACACTGGCCGACCCTGGAAGAGACCGTCGAGACCCTGCGCGCGGCGAAAGCCTGGGTTAGCCTGGCGCACCCCTGGCACTATGATTTCACTCGCAGCAAGCGTCGCCGGCTGATTTCTGACTATATTCAAGCAGGAGGCCACGCGATTGAGGTGGTCAATGGCCATCAGCCCGCCGAACAGGTCGGCAGCCTGGCGATTCTTGCTCGTGAGTTCGGTCTGCTGGTCAGCGCCGGCAGTGATTTTCATGGCCCTGGAGGCTGGTCCGAGATCGGCGAATATCGCCCGCTTCCGGAGGATCTGCCGCCACTTTGGTGTCGATTCAAACATGACCCAATTATTGCCGCCGTCTGAACAGGTAGAGAATGTGAGTCAATTTTTCCAGATTCATCCGGAAAACCCGCAAGCGCGCCTGATCAAACAGGCTGTCGAGATCATCCGCAAAGGCGGGGTGGTGATTTATCCCACAGACTCGTCCTACGCCATTGGTTGCCAGATCGGCGACAAGAATGCGGTGGAGCGCGTGCGCCGTCTGCGCCAGCTGGATGAGAAACATAACTTCGCGCTGATCTGCAGCGATCTGTCGCAATTGGGCCTGTTCGCCAAGATCGATACCGGCACATTTCGCTTGCTCAAGGCACACCTTCCGGGGCCTTACACCTTCATTCTCAACGCCACCCGGGAAGTCCCGCGGCTGTTGCTGCACCCGAAGAAGCGCACCATCGGCCTGCGCGTGCCAAGTCATCCGATTGCCCTGGCCTTGCTGGAAGAGCTCGGTGAGCCATTGATGAGTGTGACGCTGATCATGCCGGGAGATACCGACCCGCTGACCGATCCGTATGAAATGCGCCAGATGCTCGAACATCAGGTCGACCTGATCATCGACGGCGGCTTTGGCGGGATCAAGGCGTCCACCGTGATCAATCTGGCCGACGGCGAGCCGGAAGTGATCCGCGTTGGGTGCGGCGACCCTGCGCCGTTCATGGCCGAAGCCTAGATGTCTGCAGTAGAGCCGGTCGACAGTCAGGCCGGGGCCCAGCAGGAGCTGCCATTCGCCATGGTCTACGGCCAGGCGGTGATGGAAATGCCGCTGGACCTGTACATTCCACCGGATGCCCTCGAAGTGTTTCTCGAAGCCTTCGAAGGGCCCCTCGATTTGCTGCTGTACCTGATCCGCAAACAGAACATCAACATTCTCGACATCCCCGTGGCGGAAATCACCCGCCAGTACATGGGCTATGTCGAGTTGATGCAGTCGGTGCGCCTGGAGCTGGCGGCCGAATATCTGGTGATGGCCGCGATGCTGGCCGAGATCAAATCGCGGATGCTGTTGCCCCGGGCGGAATCGATCGAGGCCGAGGAAGACGACCCCCGTGCCGAACTGATTCGTCGTTTGCAGGAGTACGAACGCTTCAAGGCGGCTGCCGAAGGCATCGATGGCCTGAGCCGAGTCGGTCGCGATGTCGTGGTGCCCAGGCTCGACGCCCCTGAAGCCCGGGCGCGCAAGTTGGTGCCGGACGTCAGCCTGGCGGAATTGCTGATGTCCATGGCCGAGGTGCTGCGCCGGGGCGACATGTTCGAAAGCCACCAGGTCAGCCGCGAAGCCTTGTCCACTCGCGAGCGTATGAGCGATGTGCTGGAGCGGCTCAAGGGTGGCGGGTTCGTGCCCTTTGTCGAGCTGTTCACGGCCGAGGAGGGGCGCCTGGGGGTGGTGGTGACCTTCATGGCGATCCTCGAACTGGTCAAGGAATCCTTGGTCGAGCTAGTGCAGAATGAGCCGTTCGCAGCGATCCACGTGCGGGCCCGAGCCGAATAACGAGTTGAATCATGAACCTGACTGAACCCCGCGAGCTGGCACCGCTGCTTGAAGCCTTTCTGTTGGCATCGGGAAAACCGCAATCGCTTGAGCGCCTGTTCGAACTCTTCGAAGAAGCCGAACGCCCGGAGCCACCGGTGTTCAAGAAGGCTTTGACGATTCTGGCCAAGTCCTGTGACGGGCGCGCCTTCGAGCTGAAGGAAGTCGCCTCCGGCTATCGCCTGCAGATCCGCGAAAAATTCTCGCCGTGGGTTGGCCGCCTGTGGGAAGAGCGCCCGCAGCGCTATTCCCGGGCCATGCTCGAAACCATGGCGCTGATCGCCTATCGCCAGCCGATCACCCGGGGCGAAATCGAGGACGTGCGAGGAGTGGCGGTCAACAGCCACATCGTCAAGACCTTGCTTGAGCGCGAGTGGATCCGCATCGTCGGCTACCGCGACGTGCCCGGTAAACCGGCGATGTTTGCCACCACCAAGGCGTTTCTCGACCACTTCAACCTGAAGAACCTCGACGACCTGCCGCCCCTGGCCGAGCTGCGCGAACTGGAGCCGGACCCGGTACTCGACTTCGACGACGCCCCCGTACCCGCCAGCCTGCAGGAGCTGGCGGACGCCAGTGCCGAGCCGGAAGAGCCGAAGGAAGAAACCAGTTTCCATACGCTGCTGCTGGAACTGGACACGATGGAGGAGGGGCTCAAGACCGACTTCGACGACATCCTGCGCGATGGTGCAGTGACTGAGACTGAAGAAGGTCTGGATCAGCCCGAACCTGAAATCCCGGTTGAACGCCAAGTTGAGGTCGAAGCCCCAGTTGAAGCAGAGCCGGAAGACGATGTGCTGGGAATGGCCGAGGCTCGCGAGAAACTGTTGGCGGCAGTTGCTGCGCTCACCCCCGACCTGACTGATGAAGAAGCCGAAGCCCGCGCCCTGGCGGAAGCGATCGAAGCCGAACGCCGCGAATTCGAGGACTGACCCCGATACCCCTGTAGGAGTGAGCCTGCTCGCGATGGCGTCATGACAGGCAATATTGTGTCGTCTGATACTCCATCGCGAGCAGGCTCACTCCTACAAGGGCTGGGCTAACCGGAGAACTGCATGAGTTCCACCAAAGACCCCTGCATCAGCGTCTGCAAATTCACCGACGACATCTGCCTCGGCTGCGGCCGCAGCAAGCGTGAAATCAAGGCGTGGAAGAAGCTCGACAAGGTCGACAAGCGCGCCGTGCTCGCCGAAGCCGCCTTGCGCCTGATCGCGCTCGGCCCTACCGCTCGGCGCAAAAACAAATAACCTGAGCACCGTGCGCTAGTCTCTGGTGCGTAAATCCGCGCATGCGCGTATGATTCGCGGCCCTTCGGCGATCCCTTCGCCCAAGAACCAGATAGACCACGCTTCAGGACGCCTTCTCAGCGCTTCCTGAACAGACCACACCGGGAGGTGCCCAGATGAGTATCAACGACCAGAAAGACGACCAGGAAATCGGCCCAGCAGGCGAAAAACTGCAGAAAGTCCTCGCCCGTATCGGCGTCGGCTCGCGCCGTGACGTGGAAGCCTGGATCAGCCACGGCCGCATCAAGGTCAATGGCAAAGACGCCACCCTCGGTCAGCGCGTCGACCTGCATGACGCCATCACCATTGATGGCAAGGTGATCAAGCGCGAAGAAGCCGCCGAGTCGGTTCGCCGTGTGATCATGTACAACAAGCCCGACGGTGAAATCTGCACGCGCAACGACCCGGAAGGCCGTCCAACCGTATTCGACAAGATGCCGCGCCCGAAAGAAGGTCGCTGGATCAACATCGGCCGCCTGGACATCAACACCACCGGCCTGCTGATGTTCACCACTGACGGTGAGCTGGCTAACCGCCTGATGCATCCATCCTACGAAATGGACCGTGAATACGCGGTACGTGTGCGTGGCGAAGTGGATGACGAGATGATCGAGCGCTTGAAAGCCGGTGTTGTCCTCGAAGACGGCCCGGCCAAGTTCACCGACATCAAGCAGGCGCCCGGTGGCGAAGGTTTTAACCACTGGTATCACTGCGTGGTGATGGAAGGTCGCAACCGTGAAGTGCGTCGCCTGTGGGAATCCCAGGGCCTGGTGGTCAGCCGCCTGAAGCGTGTGCGTTTTGGTCCGGTGTTCCTCAACTCCGACCTGCCGATGGGCCGCTGGCGCGAAATGAGCCAGTACGAAGTCGACATCCTCAGTGCCGAAGTTGGCCTGACGCCTGTGGCCATGCCGCAGATGAACGCCAAGAGCAAGGACAAGCTCGAGCGTATGCAGCGCAAGTCGTCCCGTCCAATGGGTACCACCGAGCGTGTGCGCACCCTGCGTCCAGCCGCCGGTGCCCCAGCCGCCACACCGCGTCCGGCCCGTGAGCCGCACATCGAAGGCGAACGTCCGGCCCGCAAGCCGGCGGCACCTCGCGCCGATGGCGAGCGCGGCCCACGCACTCCGCGTCCGGCCAATGGTCGTACCGAGCGTGGCGAAGGTCGTGGTGCCCCCGCCGGTGGTCGCAGTGATCGCGGCGCACCTGCCGGTCGCGGTACGCCAGTGGCGGATCGTCCTGCGGACACCAAGCGTCCAGCCAAGCCGGCGCCGAAAAAGCGTCCTGGGATTGTCCTGGTCGACAAGGATGCACCGTCGGGCAAGCGCCGCGGCGCGCCGGCCGGTTCCGGTCAGCGTCCGGGGTTTGGGCGTCGTAAGCCGGAGTGAGGCAGTTGTAAGCTTCGAGCTTTGAGCTGCAAGTAAAAGCGCCATCCTTCGGGGTGGCGTTTTTTTTTGGCTGGCTCAAATGCTCAGGCGCCTGGCAGTCAGCCTTCGCGAGCAAGCCCGCTCCCACCGGGGATTTGCGGTGGTATGAAAAATCTGGCCATACCCCATATCACCTGTGGGAGCGGGCTTGCTCGCGAAGGGGCCAATGAGAGCACCCTTGAAGGTGGCCTGGAAATCCCTCGTTACGGCTTGTAAAGCAATCCTGACGAATCAGGCACTGCTTCAACGATCTTTCACCTGGTGTAAGGAAATCCTTCCGCCAATCTCCTTCGCGCCGCGCTCCCAGCCCTCTATCCCGCTTGTTTCAACCTCCATAGCAGGATCATATGCGCCCCATGCCTGCCGTGCAGGTGCATAAAAACAAGGAGGCGCAATGAACGCCGTGACCCAACTCCACCTCTCTGCGTGGCGCGATTTTCCCGTCGCTCCCGTCGTAGACCTGCAAAGGTCTGACTCAATTTTTGCAGCCGCCCGGCACTCCCGGGGCGGACACAGGCAATCCCGGCAAATGACGCGCTGATCCAGCGGGTCTGGCAGCAGGGGGTTACAGGTGTACAATGCGCCGCGTTTTAACTGTGACTTCCTGCGCACCAGCGCAAACCTCAGGGCTACCCGCCTTGTTCACTCCGTTGCGCCACAAGCGCGTCGGGTTCGATTTCGTCACAGATAAAAACAAACAGGTGACGCATGAACGTTGTAAATACGCTGAACTCCTGGTGCTTGCGCTGGGGTTTGATCGGCGCTGCTTGAAATCGCAACCCGAGCAGCACGTCTACTGAACATCATCAAACCTTGCGTGAGACCCTTTTCATGAGTGGACAAAACTCGCATTCAGGCGAGCTGAAACGCGGCCTGAAAAATCGCCACATTCAACTGATCGCCCTCGGTGGCGCGATCGGTACCGGACTGTTCCTCGGCTCGGCCGGGGTGCTTAAATCCGCCGGCCCGTCGATGATCCTCGGCTACGCCATCTGCGGCTTCATCGCCTTCATGATCATGCGCCAGCTTGGCGAAATGATCGTCGAAGAGCCGGTCGCTGGATCCTTCAGCCACTTTGCGCATAAGTATTGGGGTGGTTTCGCTGGGTTCCTGTCGGGCTGGAACTGCTGGATTCTGTACATCCTGGTGGGCATGTCGGAGCTGACTGCGGTCGGCAAGTACATCCACTATTGGGCGCCGGATATCCCGACCTGGGTCTCGGCTGCCGGCTTCTTCATTCTGATCAACCTGATCAACCTGGCGAACGTCAAGGTGTTCGGCGAGGCCGAGTTCTGGTTCGCGATCATCAAGGTCGTAGCGATCGTCGGCATGATCGCACTGGGCAGCTACCTGCTGGTCAGCGGCAATGGTGGGCCGCAAGCGTCGGTGAGCAACCTGTGGTCCCACGGCGGCTTCTTCCCGAACGGCGTCAGCGGCCTGGTGATGGCCATGGCGATCATCATGTTCTCCTTCGGTGGCCTGGAAATGCTCGGCTTCACCGCAGCGGAAGCAGACAAGCCGAAAACCGTGATCCCGAAAGCCATCAACCAGGTGATCTACCGGATCCTGATTTTCTACATCGGCGCACTGGTGATCCTGCTCTCGTTGACGCCATGGGACAGCCTGCTGGAAACTCTGAACGCCTCGGGCGATTCCTACAGCGGCAGCCCGTTCGTGCAAGTGTTTTCGATGCTGGGCAGCAACACCGCTGCGCACATCCTAAACTTCGTGGTGTTGACGGCGGCATTGTCGGTGTACAACAGCGGCACCTACTGCAACAGCCGCATGCTGCTGGGCATGGCCGAGCAGGGCGATGCCCCGAAAGCCTTGGCAAAGATCGACAAGCGCGGCGTGCCGGTGCGTTCGATCCTGGCTTCGGCGGCGGTCACGCTGATCGCGGTGTTGCTCAATTACCTGATCCCGCACAGCGCGCTTGAGCTGCTGATGTCGCTGGTGGTGGCTACCCTGGTGATCAACTGGGCGATGATCAGCTTCTCGCACTTCAAGTTCCGCCAGCACATGAACAAGACCCACCAGACACCGCTGTTCAAGGCGCTGTGGTACCCGTACGGCAACTACATCTGCCTGGCGTTCGTGGTGTTCATCCTTGGCGTGATGCTGTTGATTCCGGGCATCCAGGTCTCGGTGTATGCGATTCCAGTGTGGCTGGCCTTCATGTGGATCTGCTACGGCATCAAGAACAAGCGCAGCGCGCGTCACGGGCTGCAGCCAGCGGTGAAGTAACGCAGTTCGCGGAAACAACAAACCCGGCCATGTGCCGGGTTTATTGTTTTGTGACCTGCGCAGATCTCCTGTGAAAGCAAGCCTGTTGGGGATCCCCTGTGGGAGCAAGGCTTGCCCGCGATGAACGATGACGCGGTCTAACCTGTAGAACGCGGCGCCTCAATCGCGGGCAAGCCTTGCTCCCACAGGGGATTTTCGGCGTTCTGAAGATCGCATTCGCGGTATCCTGCACGCTCTGAATACGGACGCTTTTTCCATGCTGGTGATTTCCAACAACGTGCACCTGCCGGATGCCGAGATCGAGTTGACGGCCATTCGCGCCCAGGGCGCCGGTGGGCAGAACGTCAACAAGGTCTCCAGCGCCATGCACCTGCGCTTTGACATTCGCGCCTCGTCATTGCCCGAGTTCTACAAGGAGCGGCTGCTGGCGCTGCGCGACAGTCGGATTACCAGCGACGGCGTGTTGATCATCAAGGCCCAGCAATACCGCACCCAGGAAGCCAATCGCGCCGACGCCCTGGAGCGCCTGACCGAGCTGATCCTCAGCGCCACCAAGGTCGAGAAGAAACGCCGCCCGACCAAGCCGACCCTGGGCTCGAAGAAGCGCCGCCTCGAATCCAAGACCAAGCGCGGCAGCATCAAGGCCGGGCGCGGCAAGGTCGATTTCTAGCCGGCGTCCCGCTGCTCCCGGTATCTCGGCGCCTGGCGGTATAGATAGACACTCAGGCCCAGGCCGCTGAGGGCGGCGACAGCGGCGAACAGGAAGATCGAGGCAAAGCCGAAACCTGCGGCGATGGCACCCGCCAGCGGTCCGGTAATCCCCAGGGACAGGTCGATAAATAGCGAATAGGCCCCGACTGCCGCCCCGCGGCTGGAAGCCGGCACCAGGTTCACCGCTTCCACACCGAGCGCCGGAAACACCAGGGAAAAGCCAAAGCCGCTCAAGGCCGCGCCGGCCAAAGCCCAGTGCGCATCGGGTGCCAGCCACAGCAGCAGTAAGCCCAGCGTCTCCACCGACAGGCAGGCGATCGCCACACGGAAGCCCCCGAGGCGGTTGATCAGGTTGCCGAACAGCAGGCGCGCGCCGATGAAGCTGGCGCCGAACAGGCTCAGGCACAGTACGGCGTTGTCCCAATTTTGCGTGGCGTAATACAGGGTGATGAAGGTGGCGATAGTGCCAAACCCGATGGAACCCAGCGCGAGGCCGCAGCCGTGGGGCAGCACCCGACCCAGCACGTGCATGAACGGCAAGCGCTCGCCGACCACGATCGGCGCAGCGGTCTTGGGCCAGGCCAGGGCCAGGCCGATCACCGCCAGCAGCACGATGCTTACGCCCATGCTCCATAAGCCCAACTCCCTCACCAGCAGCACACCCAGCGGCGCGCCGACGGCCAGTGCGCCGTAACTGGCAATACCGTTCCAGGAGATCACTTTGGCAGTGTTCGCCGCGCCGACACGGCCGATGCCCCAACCGATCGAACCGGAGCCGACCAGGCTTTCCGCGCTGCCGAGCACCAGGCGGCCGATCAGCAGGCTGATCAGGCTGAACATGGGCAAGCTCTGGGTCCAGGCTGAAATCAGCATGAAAACACCACTCAGGCCGCAACCCGCGAGGCCGTACATCACCGCCAGCTTGCTGCCCTTGTTGTCGATGATCTTGCCGGCGTAGGGGCGGCTCAGCAGGGTGGCCAGGTATTGCACGCTGATCACCAGGCCGGCGATCACCGCGCCGAAACCCAGGTCGCTGTGGACGTAGCCCGGCAACACCGCCAGGGGAATGCCGATGTTCAGGTAGCCAATGAAGGTGAAGAGGACGATGGACACAACTTGCAGCGTGACCGCCAAGGGGCGCTGGTTTTCAGACATGAGTAAAGGTCCACGGCAAAGCAGGATAGATAGGCTGCTTATGATAGCGGTGGGAGGGCAGGCAGGTCGTGAAAAAGTAAAACTATTTGCCGAGTGGGATCAAATCGGTTTGGCGGGGGCAACCAGTTGAGTCGTGACCAGAGCGGCCAGGGCGTTTTCCTGGGTACCGAAACGGGCGAGCAGGGCAGCTTGTTTTTCCGGGGAGAGGCGATTCCAGATATCGATCATCTTCTCGGCGGTGCCGATCAGGACGCTGGCCTGGTTATCGGTGAAGTCGTCATTCATGCTGGGGCTCAAGGTTCAGGCGGTGTGGAAAGCGCATGTTAGCGCTTTCCACACGGTCTGGCATTGCGGGTGTCTCAGTCTTCGCTGTCAGCCTGGCGACTGTCAGATGCTTCTTTCGGCTCGGGCTGTTGGGCGCCGGCTTGCTGCGTGGTTGTCTGCTCAGTTTCGTGCAGGCTTGGGAAGGGGAGATTAGGGATCTCGTGCATGATTCGCGCTCCTCGCAAAGTCTGTTGATAGATCTGGTAGATCCGCGCTTTTACAAAGCCTGGGCAGGATACAGCAGGAGAAATGACAATTAGAGTTTTATCTGGGATTTCTGCGACAGATGGCCGCACCTCGAGATTTGACCAGGGATCAAATCCACAAGGAGATTCCTTGTGGGAGCGGGCTTGCTCGCGAAGGCGATAGGTCAGGCAACTGAGATGTCGACTGACCCACCGCTTTCGCGAGCAAGCCCGCTCCCACAGGGGTGGTGGCAGTGGCTGAGATTACTTACAGACCTGGGCGATTGCCTCGGCCAGCAAGTCCAGGCGTGTTGCATCGATGCCCGCCACGTTCGCCCGGCCGGTGCCGACCATGTAGACGCTGTGGTGATCACGCAAATTCTTCACCTGCTCCGGCGACAGGCCGGTGTAGGAGAACATGCCGCGCTGCACACCGATGTGGGCAAAACGCTCGCGCAAACCGTGCGGTTCGAGTGCTTCGACCAGGCCGCTGCGTAACTGCGCGATGCGCAGGCGCATGGCTTCCACTTCGTCGGCCCACAGGCTTTTCAGCTCCGGGTCGCCCAGGATGGTCGCCACGACGGCGGCGCCATGATCCGGCGGAGTCGACCACAGGTTGCGGGCAATGTTGGCCAGCTGGCTGCGAATATCCACCAGCTTCTCGGCGTTTTTCGCGCAAACAATCAGCGCGCCCGTACGATCGCGGTACAGGCCGAAATTCTTCGAGCACGAACTGGTGATCAGCACTTCCGGCAACTCGGCGGCGAACAGCCGGGTCGACCAGGCATCCTGCTCCAGGCCATCACCAAAACCCTGGTAGGCGAAGTCGATCAGCGGCAGCAGATCGCGGCTGCGCACGATGTCCAGCACCCGACGCCAGTCGTCATGGGACAGGTCAAAACCGGTGGGGTTGTGGCAGCAGGCATGCAGCAGCACTACGTCGCCGTTGGGCACTTCACTGAGAACCGCGAGCATGGCTTCGACGTCGAGACGGTTATCGCTGCCGACGTAAGGGTAGTGGCTGACCTTGACCCCGGCTGCGGCGAAAATCGTTTCGTGGATCGGCCAGGTAGGGTTGCTCAACCACACGCCACGGCCCGGCAGGCACTGGGCGATGAAGTCGGCGCTGAGGCGCAGTGCACCGGTGCCGCCTGGAGTCTGGGTCGCGCCCGCGCGCTGCTCGGCGATCAACCGGGAGTCGGCGCCCAGCACCAGCTCGTTGATCACCTTGCCGAACGCCGGCTCGCCATGGCCACCGATGTAAGTCTTGGTGGATTGCTTGTCGACCAGTCGCGCCTCGGCGAGTTTTACCGCTTGCGGAATCGGCGTCAGGCCGTGAGCGTCTTTATAGACGCCCACGCCGAGGTCGAATTTGCGCGGGTTCGGATCCTGCGCATACGCGTCCATCAACCCCAGGATCGGATCGCCGGGTACTCGGCCGATCGAGTCGAAATGCATTATTTGCGGCCCTCGGCGTCTTTGGCCACTTCGTCGGTGCGCGCGGCCATGATGAAGTCGTTGCGGTGCAGGCCCTTGATGGAATGGCTCCACCAGGTCACGGTGACTTTGCCCCACTCGGTCAGCAGGCCCGGGTGGTGACCCTCGGCCTCGGAGATTTCACCGACCGCGTTGGTGAACGCCAGGGCGTGCTTGAAATTCTTGAACAGGAAGACTTTTTCCAGCTGCATGATGCTGTCGCGAACTTCGATGTTCCAGTCCGGGATCTGCTTGAGCAATACCGGCAGTTCTTCGTCGCTGACCTGAGGTGCGCCGGCTTGGCAGGCTTCGCAATGGGCTTGGTTCAGAGCGTTCATGGTGTATTCCTGAATTCGATTCTTGTTGGAAATTACTATCTTTGCGCGCAAGTCGCGAGCGGGATCTGCTCAGGCCGCTTTTGGCTTGGGCGGAAATTTCGGTGCGTGCAAGCCCAGCTGCATGCCTTGCTTGACCATGCCCATGATGTCTTCGTGGGCCAGGTCGAACAGACGCTTGAGGTTGGGCAGGACAAAATACAACGGCTGCAGGATGTCGATGCGATAAGGCGTGCGCATGCATTCCAGCGGGTCGAAGGCTTGATGTTCAGGCTCGTCGGACAGGCAGTAGACAGTTTCTTTAGGCGAAGAAAGAATGCCGCCGCCGTAGATGCGTTGGCCTTGGGGAGTGTCGACCAGGCCGAATTCGATGGTCATCCAGTAAAGGCGCGCCAGGTACACCCGTTCTTCCTTGGTCGCCTGCAGGCCAAGCTTGCCGTAGGTGTGGGTGAATTCGGCGAACCAGGGGTTGGTCAGCAGCGGGCAGTGGCCAAAAATCTCGTGGAAAATATCCGGCTCTTGCAGGTAGTCCAGTTCTTCGCGGGTGCGAATAAAGGTGGCCACCGGGAATTGTTTGTTGGCGAGCAATTCGAAAAAGGTCTGGAAGGGAATCAGCGCCGGAACCCGGGCCACTTGCCAGCCGGTGGTTTCACCGAGGACCTTGTTGATTTCGCCAAGTTGCGGGATGCGGTCGTGGGGCAGACCGAGTTTTTCGATACCGTCCAGGTATTCCTGGCACGCACGACCCTCGATCACTTTCAGTTGGCGAGTGATCAGCGTGTTCCACACCGCGTGTTCTTCGGCGGGGTAGTCGATAAAACCTTGCGCATCGGGCTCGCGAGCCACGTATTGCGTCTGCTTCATGCTGCTCTCCTGCTAGGGGAATTCGTTCTTGTTATGTCCAGCTATGGACTTAGAAATACCCCAGGAAGTGGAGGAGTGCAGCGTCGTGTGCGACGTACGAGTGGGAAAAGTTACCGAATATCGTAAAGTTTTCGTTACGGATTGGCGGTTGTAGCGCGGACGTTGAGTTTTTCGGGTTTGAAAAGCGCTCTAGGTGTCACATAATCTTGACGGCTATTTCAGCATCTCAGCAGAAATTGCTGGAGTTTCCCCCGGTAGGAGTGAGCCTGCTCGCGATGGCGGTGGGTCAGTTGCCATCAGTCTGGCTGACCCACCGCCATCGCGAGCAGGCTCACTCCTACCAGGTGCCAAGCCCATCCACCGCTTTCTCAGGCCTTTTTTATGCGTATCAAAGTCCATTGCCAAAACCGCATCGGCATCCTGCGTGACATCCTCAACCTGCTGGTGGAATACGGGATCAACGTCGCGCGAGGTGAAGTCGGGGGCGAGCACGGCAATGCGATCTACCTGCACTGTCCTAACCTGATCAACCTGCAGTTCCAGGCACTGCGGGCGAAATTCGAGTCGATACCCGGGGTGTTCGGCGTCAAGCGCGTAGGACTAATGCCCAGCGAACGTCGGCATATGGAACTCAATGCGCTACTCGGCGCGCTGGAGTTTCCGGTGCTGTCGATCGACATGGGCGGCTCGATCGTCGCGGCCAACCGGGCGGCGGCACAGCTGCTCGGAGTGCGGGTGGACGAAGTGCCGGGGATTCCGTTGTCCCGTTACGCTGAGGATTTCGACCTGCCGGAACTGGTGCGTGCCAACAAGTCGCGGATCAACGGGCTGCGGGTCAAGGTCAAGGGCGACGTGTTCCTTGCCGATATCGCGCCGCTGCAATCGGAACATGACGACAGCGAGGCCATGGCCGGCGCGGTGTTGACCCTGCACCGCGCGGATCGGGTCGGCGAGCGCATCTACAACGTGCGCAAACAGGAACTGCGCGGGTTTGACAGCATCTTCCAGAGCTCGAAAGTAATGGCCGCGGTGGTCCGCGAAGCCCGGCGCATGGCGCCCCTGGACGCACCGCTGTTGATCGAAGGCGAAACCGGCACCGGTAAGGAGTTGTTGGCGCGTGCCTGCCACCTAGCGAGTCCTCGCGGCCAGTCGCCATTGATGGCGCTCAACTGTGCGGGGCTGCCGGAGTCCATGGCCGAGACCGAACTGTTCGGCTACGGCCCAGGTGCCTTCGAGGGCGCGCGGGCTGAAGGCAAGCTCGGGCTGCTGGAGCTCACTGCTGGCGGTACGCTGTTTCTGGATGGGGTCGGCGAAATGAGCCCGCGGTTGCAGGTGAAACTGCTGCGCTTCCTGCAGGACGGCTGCTTTCGTCGGGTAGGCAGCGATGAAGAGGTTTACCTCGATGTGCGAGTGATCTGCGCGACCCAGGTGGATCTGTCCGAGCTGTGCGCGCGCGGGGAGTTCCGCCAGGATCTGTACCACCGCCTGAACGTGTTGTCGTTGCACATCCCGCCGCTGCGCGAATGCCTGGATGGCTTGACGCCGCTGGTCGAGCACTTCCTCGATCAGGCCAGCCGGCAGATCGGTTGCCCGCTGCCAAAACTGGCGCCGGCGGCGATGGAGCGGCTCAGTCACTACCATTGGCCGGGTAATGTCCGGCAGCTGGAAAACGTATTGTTCCAGGCGGTCTCCCTGTGCGAAGGCGGCACCGTCAAGGCCGAGCATATTCGCCTGCCGGATTACGGAGTGCGTCAGCCGCTTGGCGATTTCTCGCTGGAGGGCGGGCTGGACGAGATAGTCGGGCGCTTCGAAAAGGCGGTGCTGGAACGCCTGTATTCCGAGCACCCGAGCAGCCGGCAGTTGGGCAAGCGCTTGGGGGTATCGCATACCACCATTGCCAACAAGTTGCGTGAGTATGAGGTGGGCAAAGAACCCGGCAGCGCCTAGATCCCCTGTAGCAGGCTCGGCAGCTGCTACGGAGACGGTGTCGATTCGAAGTAATTGGCACTTGCCGCGAAGCGGCACTACACCGCCGGTTTTTCGTCTTTACCCCAATCCTCCAATCCCCTCCAAATCCCTCAAGTCCCCTGTTTGCCCGGCTTCGCGCCGCCAGAAAATAGTTGGTCTGCAAATTGCTTATGGCTCAGCAGTACAGCGGTGGGCGGCAAACGTCCGGCATGCAGAGGAAAGAGTGTGGATAAGTACCTTTATGTAGCTATGACCGGCGCCAGCCAGAATGCACTGGCGCAGAAGGCTCATGCGAACAACCTCGCGAACATCTCCACCAACGGTTTTCAGAAAGACCTGGAGCAGGCCCGCTCGATGCCGGTGTTTGGTGACAGCTTTCCGGCGCGGGCGTTTGCCATGGCCGAGCGGCCGGCCACCGACTTTTCCGCAGGCGCACTGGTGGAAACCGGGCGTGACCTCGACGTCGCCGTGCAGGGCAATGGCTGGATCGCCGTGCAGAACCCCGATGGCGGTGAAAGCTACGTGCGCACCGGCAGCCTCAACGTCGATGCCCTTGGCGTATTGCGCGCCGGCAACGGCATGCCGGTAATGGGCAATGGCGGGCCGATTGCCGTGCCGCCCGAGCAACAGATCGAAGTGGGCGAGGACGGCACCATCAGCATCCGCGCGATGGGCGAAGGCCCGCGCGTGATGGCTGAAGTCGACCGCATCAAGCTGGTCAACCCGGACTTCAAGAACATGACCAAAGGCCTCGACGGTTCGATCCACACCAAGGACGGCCAACCGGCGCAGGCGGATGCCAACGTCAAGCTGGTGTCGGGTTTCCTCGAATCGAGCAACGTCAATGCCGTGGAAGAAATGACCTCGGTGCTGGCGCTGGCCAAGCAGTTCGAATTGCACGTCAAGATGATGAACACCGCCAAAGAAGACGACCAGGCCATGGCTCGGGTCTTGCAGATCAGCTAATTACCAGAACGTCGCGCCGTAAAACAGGCGCACGAGGAGAATCGAATGCTTCCGGCTCTATGGGTTGCCAAAACCGGTCTGTCCGCCCAGGACACCAACCTGACCACCATTTCCAACAACCTGGCGAACGTCTCGACCACGGGTTTCAAACGTGATCGCGCCGAGTTCCAGGACCTGCTCTATCAGATCAAGCGTCAGCCTGGCGCCCAGTCGACCCAGGACAGCGAACTGCCGTCGGGTCTGCAGGTGGGTACCGGTGTGCGCATTGTCGGCACGCAGAAAAACTTCACCGCCGGCAGCTTGCAAACCACCGAGCAGCCGCTGGACATGGCCATCGATGGTCGCGGTTTCTTCCAGATCCTGCAGCCGGATGGCACCACGTCCTATACCCGTGACGGTACTTTCCACCTGGACTCCAACGGCCAGATCGTCAATGCCAGTGGCTTCGCTTTGGAACCGGCCATTGTCATCCCGAACGACGCCCAGACCTTCACGGTCGGCCGCGACGGCACCGTTTCCGTTACCGTTCCGGGCAACGCCGCTTCCCAGGTGATCGGCAACCTGCAGACGGCCGACTTCATCAACCCGGCCGGCCTGCAAGCCGTGGGCAACAACCTGTTCCTGGAAACCGCCGCCAGCGGCGCGCCGCAAGTCGGCACCCCGGGTCTCGCCGGTTTTGGTACCACGCTGCAGAACACCCTGGAAACCTCCAACGTCAGCACCGTTGAGGAGATGGTCAACATGATCACCACCCAGCGCGCTTACGAGATGAACTCCAAGGTGATCTCCACCGCCGACCAGATGCTCTCGTTCGTAACGCAGAATCTGTAATCAAGTCTATGGGGCGGCCACGCGGTCGCCGGCAACACCGTGAGGTAGGGTCATGAATCGCTTCGTATCTGTTCTGGCACTGAGTGGGATCACCGCGCTCGCGGGCTGTGTCGCGCCCGCGCCCCGGCCCAACGACCCGTACTACGCCCCGGTGTTGCCGCGCACGCCGCTGCCGGCTGCCGCCAACAATGGCTCGATCTACCAGGCGGGCTTCGAACAGAACCTGTACAGCGACCGCAAGGCGTTTCGCGTGGGTGACATCATCACCATCACGCTGAACGAGCGCACCCAGGCGAGCAAGAACGCCAACTCGCAGATCGGCAAGAACAGCAAGACCGACATCGGCCTGAGCTCGTTTTTCGGAGGCGGCCTGAGCACCAATGACCCGGTGGGGGGCGGTGACCTGAGCCTGGACGTCGGATATTCCGGCGACCGTGCGACCAAGGGCGACAGCAAGTCCGGCCAGAGCAACAGCCTGACCGGTTCGATCACCGTGACCGTCGCCGACGTATTGCCCAACGGCATCATCGCCGTGCGCGGCGAGAAGTGGCTGACCCTCAACACCGGCGATGAGCTGGTGCGGATTGCCGGCATGGTCCGCGCCGATGACATCTCCACCGACAACACCGTGTCGTCGACCCGGGTCGCCGATGCACGCATCACCTATTCGGGCACCGGAGCCTTCGCCGATGCGAGTCAGCCAGGCTGGTTCGACCGTTTCTTCCTCAGCCCGCTGTTCCCTTTCTAGGTGGCTATCAAGTTGAGCACGTTGAACTTCAAACACCTGATGCTGGGCGCGTTGCTGCTGGGCGCAGCCTTCAACGCTCAAGCCGAGCGGCTGAAGGACATCGCCAGTATTTCCGGCGTGCGGTCCAACCAATTGATCGGCTATGGCCTGGTGGTCGGGCTTAACGGCACCGGCGACCAGACAACGCAGACTCCGTTCACCCTGCAAACCTTCAACAACATGCTGTCGCAGTTCGGCATCAAGGTGCCGCCGGGTTCGGGCAACGTACAGTTGAAAAACGTCGCGGCGGTATCGATCAGTGCCGACCTGCCGGCGTTCGCCAAGCCGGGTCAGCAGGTGGATATCACCGTGTCGTCGATCGGCAACTCCAAGAGCCTGCGCGGCGGCACCTTGCTGCTGACGCCGCTCAAGGGTATCGACGGCAACGTCTATGCGATCGCCCAGGGCAACCTGGTGGTCGGCGGTTTTGATGCCGAAGGTCGCGACGGTTCGAAGATCACCGTCAACGTCCCGTCGGCCGGGCGCATCCCCGGCGGTGCTTCGGTCGAGCGTGCGGTACCGAGTGGTTTTAACCAGGGCAACAGCCTGACGCTGAACCTCAACCGTTCGGACTTCACCACCGCCAAGCGCATCGTCGACAAGATCAACAACATGCTCGGCCCTGGCGTGGCCCAGGCCATCGACGGCGGCTCGATCCGTGTCAGTGCGCCACTGGATCCGAGCCAGCGCGTCGACTACCTGTCGATCATCGAAAACCTTGAAGTCGATCCGGGCCAGGCGGTGGCTAAAGTCATCATCAACTCGCGTACTGGCACCATCGTGATCGGCCAGAACGTCAAAGTGTCCCCGGCCGCCGTCACCCACGGCAGCCTGACCGTGACCATCACCGAAGACCCGATCGTCAGCCAGCCTGGCCCGCTGTCCAATGGCCAGACGGCCGTCGTGCCGCGCTCGCGGGTCAACGCCCAGCAGGAAGCCAAGCCGATGTTCAAGTTCGGCCCGGGCACTACCCTCGACGAAATCGTCCGGGCGGTGAACCAGGTCGGCGCGGCACCGGGTGACCTGATGGCCATTCTCGAAGCACTGAAACAGGCCGGCGCCCTGCAAGCCGACCTGATCGTGATCTGAGGACCGCGCCCATGGATATGTACAAGAGCGGTCTGGTCAGCAGCAGCGATTCGGGGTCCTATTCGGACTTGAATCGCCTCAACCAGCTGAAGGTCGGCGACAAGAACAGCGACGCGAACATGCGCAAGGTGGCGCAGGAATTCGAGTCGCTGTTCCTCGGCGAAATGCTCAAGTCCATGCGTTCGGCCACCAATGCGCTGGGCCAGGACAATCCGCTGAACACCGCTGAAGCCAAGCAGTACCAGGAAATGTACGACCAGCAGCTGGCCGTTTCCATGTCGCGCGAAGGCGGCGGTATCGGCCTGGCTGACGTGCTGATGCGCCAGATGTCGAAGAACAAACCCATGGCTCCGGGTGAAGCGGCGGCTGCGTCCGCCGCCAAGCAGGCCGAGGCGAAAGCTGCGGTGGAAACACCAATTGCTGCGGGCACGGCTGCCACCAACGGACCGTTGTCGCGCCTCAATGGCCAGCGCCCGTTGTGGGCTTCGCGCTCGATCCATGCACCGCAGGCAGCGGGTGAGGGCGCGCACCGCAATGACATGGCGCTGATCAACCAGCGCCGCCTGGCATTGCCACCGAAACTGGCCGACCGCCTGCTCGCCGGCCTGGTGCCATCGGCCGCAACGCCGGCCGCCACGGCTACTGCAGCGATCAATAAAATCGAAGTGCCCCAGGTCAGCCCGACCGGCGCCGGTTCGCTGTACAACGGCGACTGGCTGACCGCGCAAACCGAGGCGCCGGCCAGCGGTCGCCTGCAGATCTACGGCCGGGCCATGGCGCAAATCCCCCTGGCGCCGCCGAAAAAAGCTTTCAGTTCCTCCGACGAATTCGTCAACGCCATGCTGCCGATGGCCAAGGAAGCCGCCGACCGCATCGGCGTCGATCCGCGTTACCTGGTGGCCCAGGCCGCCCTGGAAACCGGCTGGGGCAAATCCGTGATGCGCGCCCAGGATGGCAGCAGCAGCCACAACCTGTTCGGCATCAAGGCCAGCAGCAATTGGAAGGGCGATTCGGCCCGAGCGATCACCAGCGAATTCAGAAACGGCGAGATGGTCAAGGAGACCGCGCAGTTCCGTTCCTACGACTCTTACAAAGACAGCTTCCACGACCTCGTGACGCTGCTGCAAACCAACAATCGCTATCAAGATGTCGTGAAGTCTGCCGATAACCCGGAACAATTTGTACGCGAGTTGCAAAAGGCCGGTTACGCAACCGACCCGAACTACGCGAGCAAGATTTCGCAGATAGCCAGGCAGATGACGAGTTATCAGAACTACGCTGCGGCGGGCGTTTCCACTACGCCTTTATAGGCACAAGGTATAAGGTCTGAACCATGAGTTTGCTCAATATCGGGATGTCGGGTCTCAACGCCAGTCAGGTGTCGTTGGCGACTGTCGGCAATAACATTGCCAACGCCAACACCGCCGGCTATTCGCGCCAGCAGACCATCCAGACCAGCAATACCTCGAATCTGAATGGCGGCGTGTTCATCGGCAGCGGCACAACCCTGGCGGATGTGCGCCGGGTGTATAACGCCTATCTCGATCAACAGCTGCAGACCAGCACTTCGCTGAGCAACGATGCCAACTCGTACCTGGAGCAGGTCAACCCGCTCGACAAACTGTTCTCCGACAAGACCACCGGCATCAGTGCGGTGTTGAGCAGCTTCTTTGCCGCAGTGCAAACCTCGGCCGCTACCCCAAGCGATACGGCGGCGCGCCAGTTGCTGCTGACCAACGCACAAACCCTGAGCAACCGCTTCAACGCGCTGTCGTCGCAGATGCAGCAGCAGAACGAAGGCATCAACAGCCAGCTGACCACCATGACCGAAAAGGTCAACCAGTTGACGGCCTCGATTGCCTCGCTGAACCAGCAGATTTCCCAGGCCGGCAGCTCGACCGGCAGCGGCCCGAACAACCTGCTCGATGCGCGTAACGAAGCGGTGCGCACGCTCAATGAGCTGGTCGGCGTGACCGTCCAGGAACAGAACGGCAGCTACAACGTATCCCTCGGCACGGGCCAGTCGCTGGTGCTGGGCAACACGTCCAACACCCTATCGACCGCCCGCACCGGCATCGACAAGAACCAGCTGAACATCCAGGTCAACTCGCCGTCTTCGGTGAGCGATGTGACCTCGGTTATCAGCGGCGGCAAGATCGGCGGATTGCTGCGCTACCGTGAAGACGTGCTGGTGCCGGCGATGAACGACCTGGGCCGCACCGCGATCGTGGTCGCCGACAAGATCAACCGCCAATTGGGCCAGGGCCTCGACGCCAATGGCGAGTTCGGCGCTTCGTTGTTCTCCAGCATCAACAGTGCGGCGGCCATCAGCCAGCGCAGCCTGGCGGCATCGAGCAACAGCGCAGGTTCGGGCAATCTTGACGTCAGCATCACCAACTCCAGCGCGCTGACCACCTTCGATTACGAAGTGACGTTCACCGCCGCGGACAAGTACACGGTCAAACGTTCCGACGGCAAGAGCATGGGCAGTTTCGACCTGAACCCGGCGGCCGAGATCGATGGTTTTAAACTCAACCTCAACGGCGGTGGCCTGAGCGCTGGTGACACCTTCAAGGTGATCCCGACCCGGACGGGTGCCAGCACCATCACCACGCAGATGACCGACTCGAACAAACTTGCCTTTGCCGGCGCCCTGGTCGCGACCAGCAACACCGGCAACGGCGGCACCGGCGCGCTGACTCCGCCGGCACTGACAGTGCCGATGGACATCTACTCCGGCGCCGACTTGGCCGACTTGCAGGCCGGGATCAAGAATTCCATGCCGGTGACCCTGGCCTTCAAGGAAGCGGCGGGGGGCAGCCAGGCCTACGAAATCTTCAACGCGAAAGGCCAGAGCATTGGCACCGGCACCATCGTGCCGGGGCAGGGCAACGACCTGACGATCAACGTGCCAATCCTCGACGCCGCCGGCCTGCCGATTGCCGGCAAGTCGTTTTCCTTCAACACCACGGTCAGCGGCTCGCCGTCGAAGAACGACAAATACGAAGTCGCCTTCAACGTCGACGGCAAAAAAGACAACCGCAACGCCAACGAAGTGTTGGGCCTGCAAACCAAGGCCACGGTCGGCGTCAGTGGCGGCAACGCCGGCATGAGCATGACCACCGCCTACAGCCGCCTGGTGGAACAGGTCGGCGCCAAGGCCAGCCAGGCCCTGGGCGACAGCACCGCCAGCGGGGCAATTTTGGCACGGGCCAAGTCCGAAGTCGCGTCAGTGTCCCAGGTCAACCTGGACGATGAAGCCGCCGACCTGGTCAAGTTCCAGCAGTACTACACCGCGTCGTCGCAGATTATCAAGGCCGCGCAAGAAACGTTCAGCACGCTGATCAACAGTCTTTAAGGGAGTCTTCGACGATGCGAATTTCTACAGCTCAGTACTTTGAGACGAGTGCGGCCAAGTACCAGAACAACTTCTCCTCGATTGTGAAGACTCAGGAGCAGATCACTTCGGGCGTGCGTATTCAGAGTGCGGGGGATGATCCTGTTGGGGCTGCGCAGTTGTTGATGTTGCAGCAGCAGAAGGCGATGCTCAGCCAATACAGCAACAACATGGGCAGCATCAAGAACTCGCTGATGAACGAAGAAAGCGTCCTGGATAGCGTCAACACGGCACTGCAGCGCGCGCGTGAACTGGCCCTGAGTGCTGGCGATGGCAGCAAGAGCGATGCCGATCGCAAGTCCATTGCCGAAGAGCTGGGCGAGATCGAAGCGAACGTGTTGAGCTTGCTGAACAGCAAGGATTCGGGGGGCAATTACATGTTCTCCGGCTCGAAGACTTCGACGCCTCCCTACGTGCGCAACAACGACGGTACCTACACCTATCAGGGCGACGACACCCAGTTGAGCCTGCAGGTGTCGGACACGCTGTCCATCGCCACCAACGATACCGGCAAGAGCGTTCTCGAATCGGCGACCAACTCCGGGCGGACTCAGGCAATCCTTGATCCATCCAAGCCTAACGATGGTACGGTTTCCATCTCTGCGGGCCTGATGAAGTCGACTGCGGCTTACACCAAGAACTTTGCCGCTGGCGAACCTTATGAGCTGAAGTTCGTCGACAGCACTCATTACACCATCGCGGATAAAGACGGCAACGACGTCACTTCCGAGGTGTCAGGCAACGGCACTTTCGATTCGAAAAAAGAAGGCGGTTCGACCATCAGCCTGCGCGGTGTCGACTTCGATATCACCTTGCGGCTCAAGGCGCCTGTTGATCCAGTGACCAACCTGCCGATGACCCCCGACGCAGAGGTCAAGGATCACATTTTCGCCCTGGGCACCAAGCCTGACAGCTTCAATACCTCGCGGACTCCGAGCAATGGCTCGACGGCGCAGATCACCCAGTCCGGCGTGGCTAACCAGGCTGACTACGTCAACGGATTTCCCGGCAGTGGGGTGGTCGTCAAGTTCACCGATGCCAGCAACTACAAAGTCTATGCCCAGCCGATGAGCGCAGACAGTAAATCGATTGGTGAAGGGGCGATGGTTGCCGGCTCCGGCACGATCACCGTGGCCGGAGTGAAACTCGATTTCACCGGTGCTCCTGGCGCAGATGATCAGTTTGTCATCAGTGGCAGCAGCCACCAGACCCAGAGCGCTCTCGATACCCTGAGCCAACTACGGCAAACCCTGGAAACCCCTTCCGATGGCAACGATCTGGCGCAGATCAAGCTAAAGGATGCCTTGAACTCGGCAGTCAGCAATCTGGCCAATGCCAGCGAGCAGGTGCTGACCGTGCGTGGCGCCATCGGCGCGCGCCTGAACTCGATTGACATCCAGAGTGCTGAGAACACCAGCCTGGACCTCTCCAACACCAGCACCCAGGCCGCCATTGGCAATACTGATGTGGCGACCGCGTCGATTGATCTGGCCTTCCAGCAATCACTGCTACAAGCCTCCCAGCTGGCTTTCGTGAAAATCGCCCAGTTGAGCCTGTTCAACAAGCTGTAATCCCGCCTAGATTGCCGGCACCCTGGGTGCCGGCAATGCCTCGTTGTCGCTTTTCTTGCCCAATACTTAATTTTTTTTACCCTCCAGTCGGCGGTTGAACGCTCGTTTGTGACTGGATGTTTGCTATAAGCCACGCATAATGCGTGACCTGCGAGTCATAAAGCGCATCTTCACTGTATTGTGTAAAAAAGGATGGGCAGGGGGCTGACCCTTGTCGGGCGTGTTTTCCGGATTGGCGGAGCGTCTGCGCCGTATTTTTTCACTCGGCGAAGTCCAGTATTGTCAGTACCTCTCGGTCTTGCGAGCGGTGATCTCCAGCTATTTAGTATTGGGAAGCCACAATGATTGGCATAAAAAGCATTGCCAGCTACGTGCCAGCGAGTGGGCTGGATAATTATGCTCAGGGCGCGAAGTTCGAAAAGGATGAAGAGTTCATCCTTGGAAAAATCGGCTCGGCGTTCCTGCCGCGCAAGGACGCTGCCCAGGAAACCTCCGACCTGTGTGTCGAGGCCGCCAACGCTTTGTTCGCCAACAATCCGCAGCTCGATCGTCAAGCCATCGACGTATTGATCGTCGTCACCCAGAACGGTGACGAGGAAGGGCTGCCGCACACCTCAGCGATCGTTCAGGACAAGCTTGGCCTGTCGACCAACGTCGCGGCCTTCGACATCTCCCTGGGTTGCTCGGGTTATGTCTACGGCATCTACGCCATCAAGGGCTTCATGGAAGCCACTGGCTTGAAGAACGGCCTGCTGATCACTGCAGACCCGTATTCGAAGATCGTCGACCCCGAAGACCGCAATACCACCATGCTGTTCGGCGATGCCGCCACGGCCACCTGGATGGGTGAAGATGCAGCCTGGCAGTTGGGTAAAGCCAAGTTCGGCACCGACGGCTCGGGTGCTCCACACCTGAAAGTCACTGACGGCGTGTTCTATATGAACGGGCGTCAGGTGTTCAACTTCGCGCTGCTCAAAGTGCCGGCGCACCTGCACGAGCTGCTTGACGAGTCAGGCCTGGTGTCCCAGGACATCGACGCGTTCTGTATCCATCAAGGCAGTGCGGCCATCGTCGACGCCGTGGCACGGCGTTTCGAAGGCGAGCCGGAGAAATTCGTCAAGGACATGGTCGAGACCGGCAACACTGTGTCGTCGAGCATTCCGCTGCTGCTGGAAAAGCACATGTTCGACTCCAGCTGGAAGCGCGTGGCCATCAGCGGTTTCGGCGTGGGCCTGTCCTGGGGTTCGGCGATTATTCATCGCCCCTGACGCGCCAGTTAATTAACGCCAAAAAAACGCCCATGACCGCGAGGTCATGGGCGTTTTTGCTTTCAGGGGGGCAGAGCTAAGGCCTTGAATCGCAAGGAGTGGCACGGTGCTAGTAAAAAAAAACAAAAAAGCGCTCAAGCAACCCGCTTTCACGACGATAACTATTACGAAGGTTCTCTAGGCCACACCCGGCGGTTGCCAGGGCCGGAAGCCGCAGCACCCAACCAACGAGGAATTCGTCATGGCTTTATCAGTAAACACCAACATCACCTCCCTGGGCGTTCAGAAAAACCTGAACAAGGCTTCCGACGCTCTGAGCAACTCGATGAACCGCCTGTCCTCCGGCCTGAAAATCAACAGCGCTAAAGACGACGCTGCCGGCATGCAAATCGCCAACCGTCTGGGCAACCAGGTGAAAGGTTTGAACGTTGCAATCGCCAACGCCAACAACGGTGTTTCGATCGCGCAGACCGCTGAAGGCGCGATGCAAGAATCCACCAACCTGCTGCAACGTCTGCGTGAACTCGCCCTGCAGTCTGCGAACGGTGATAAAAGCGACGCTGACCGTACTTCCCTGCAGCAGGAATTCACCGCCAAGGTGGGTGAGCTGACCCGTATCTCCAACACCACCACCTTCGGTGGTCGTAACCTGCTGGACGGTTCGTTCAGCAACGTTGGTTTCCAAATCGGCGCAAATGCCAACGAAACCATCTCGTTCGGTATGACCGACATCAGCGCCACCGGTCTGAAAGGTACTTACAGCGAGGCAAGCGTTAACAGCACTGCGTTAGCTGGTTTGAGCGCTACCGCCACTGGTTCGACTCTACCATTGCCTAAGGGGGCTAGCGTAACGGGTGGTGCTGCACTTGCGACTACCGCTGCCGACAAGATTGATATCAACGGAACAGTAATCACCTTCGGTGTTGCTGCTGCTGGTAGTGCTTCTGGTATCTCCGCTGCAGCGGCGATCAACCTTGCATCCGGTACTACAGGTGTTACTGCTACTTCCGATCCTTCAACCGGTGCCTTGACCCTGTCTTCGAAGGGCAACATCGTTTTGGGGGACAACGTTGCTGGTAGTCTGGCCAAAGCAGGCTTGACCGCGGGCACTACTGCTGCTGTTGCTGCAGAACCAAAAGCTACAGTAACCGGCACTGCCGCTTTGGCGACAACTGCTGGCGATATTCTCAACATCAACGGCACAGACATTACTCTGACTACAGCTGCTGCTGGTGCTGCCGCCGGTCTAGCGGCAGCTGTCGCGATCAACAGCAAGTCGGCTCAGACCGGCGTTACAGCTTCAACCGATGCTGCTGGTCTTCTGACCCTGACCTCGGCGAAAGACTTCACCGTTGGTGGCGCTGACGTGGCCAAAACCGGCTTGACGGCTGGTACTACTGGTGCATGGGATAAAGAAAAGATGGGCTCTGCTGGTGCCATCACCGTTAACGGTACGAGTGTATCGTGGGCTGCGGGTGCCACAATGAAAACGGTATTGTCCAGTCTCGCAGCCACCACAGGCGCAGGCGGCACAGCAACTGTTAAAGAAGGTCGTGTGACCCTCACTTCGGGCGAAGGTAAAGACATCAAGCTGGCCAACACTTCCAGCGGCTCGCTGTCTCAGCTGGGTCTGTCGGCAGGTACTTCCCAGGCCAAGCTGAAAGAAGACACCTCTGTAGACGTCAACGGCGTTGAAGTCAAATTCAAGAAAGGCGATACCACCGACGCGATCGTTGCGTCGATCAACAGCGCCAGCACCGGCGTGAATGCCAGCAAAAACGCTGACGGCACCCTGAATCTGTTTGCTGACAAAGACATCACCCTCAAGGATGGCAGTGCGGGTACTGGTCTGGCCGCACTGGGTCTGACCGCCGTTTCCGCTGCTGGCACCAAGTCTGCAGTTACCATGGAAACTACCGTTTCCGACCTGAGCATCCTGACTAATGCCGCTTCGCAACAGGCAGTACAGGCACTGGACGGCGCTCTTCAGCAAATCGACAGCCAGCGTTCGCAGCTGGGTGCGGTGCAAAACCGTTTCGCCAGCACCGTGGCCAACTTGCAGAGCATTTCGCAGAACTCCACCGCTGCTAAAGGCCGCGTAGAGGACGCTGACTTTGCATCCGAAGCTGCTGAACTGACTAAGCAACAAACCCTGCAACAGGCGTCCACCGCGATCCTGTCCCAGGCTAACCAACTGCCATCCGCTGTTCTGAAGCTGCTTCAGTAATATCGGTAGCGGTTAACTAACGGAAGGGCGCTCTACGTGCCCTTCCGTTTTTTCAGTTTTGAGGTGATGACATGGATATGAGCATTAAGCTGAACGCGCATTACCCGGCTGCCGCGACCCAAGCGGCTAGCGCCTCCGTCACCCTGGCACCGCCAGTGGCCGAGCAAGAGCCCACCGCCACTGAAGATACCAAGCGCGTGGCTTTGGAAAAGGCCGTGACCGATATTCGCGAGTTCGTGCAATCGACTCAGCGAAACCTGGATTTTTCCATCGATGACACCACCGGAGCGGTCGTGGTCAAAGTAGTCGCCACCGAAAGTGGCGAAGTCATTCGGCAAATCCCGTCGGAAACTGCTTTGAAGCTTGCACAGAATTTGAGTGATGCCAGCAGCCTCCTGTTTGATACGAAGGCCTGAGCTGGCATGAAATGTGTTTCTGACTGCAGCTACGGCAATATTCGCCAATAAAGCGGCAGCCACAGGACAAGGAGAATACCAATGGCGAGTTCAACGATTTCCGGCCCGGGTTCGGGCTACGACACCCAAGCCATCGTCAAGGCGCTGGTAGGGGCTGAGAAGGCACCTAAACAGGCTCAGATCACCAGTCTGCAAAAAGACACGACCATTCAGTTGTCGAGCGTCGGCTCGGTGAAAAATGCGCTGGAAACCTACCGGGCTGCAATCGCCAAGTTGAACAACGTGGCCGCATTCAATGGCCTCGCCGCTACCTCGTCCGAAGAAAAAAACGTCAAGGTCACTCTGGGTGATGGCGCCGCCAGCGGCAAATATGTGGTGGTGGTCAAGGAGCTGGCGACGTCCTCGAAAGTCACGAGCAAAGTAGTTGAGGGAGGGGCGTCGGGCTCGGCCAACTCCAGCGATGAAACCCAGACATTGACTATCACCCAGGCGGGCAAGAGCTACGATGTGCTTGTGCCTGGCGGCGCGACCCTGCAGGAAGTGCGCGAGTCGATCAATACTCAGCTGTCAGCCCAGGGTATCAGTGCCAACGTCTTGAGCGATGCGAACGGGGGGCGTCTGGTTATCGGCTCCAACACTACGGGCGTGGACACTGACATCACTTTGAGCGGTGACTCAGACCTGGCACAAGGTTATGACAAAGGCACGCCAGCGCAGAATGCCAAGTACACCATCGACGGTATCGAGATGGAGTCCACCAGCAACAACGTCACTTCCGCCATCAGTGGCGTGTCGCTGGAGCTGCTGGCCAAAGACAAGGACAAACCGGTCATCGTCACTGTGGCGAGCAACACCGGAACGCTGAAAACCTCGGTTCAGTCTTTCGTTACTGCCTACAACGCGTTGATGACCAGCATTAATACCCAGACCAAGGTCACCGCCACCGGCGATTCTTCGACCACCACCGCTGGCGCCTTGACCGGTGATGCTTCTATGCGTCAACTGGTCAACAATCTGCGCAGTGAGTTGGTCAACAGTTCGGGGTCGAGCGCCATGAGCAGTCTGGCGCAAATGGGCATTACCACTGACCAGAAAACCGGTCTGCTGAGCCTGGACGACAAGGAATGGGACAAAGCTGTAGTCAAGGGAGCAGGTGATATCGCTAAGATGTTTACAGGTGATACTGGCTTGGTGACTCGCATGACCAAGGCGACTGCCTCCTACGTCGGCACGACCGGATCGCTGGCTAGCAGGGTGACGGACCTCAACACCAAGTTGACCGACCTCACAACCCAGCAAGCCGACCTCGATCGTCGCATGGAGAGCCTGCAGACATCCCTGACCGCCAAGTACACGGCCATGGACACCCTGATCGCCCAGCTCAATGCCAGCAGCTCCAGCATCATGACAACGCTCAACTCGCTGAATAATCCTAAGTCGGATTAATTCCAGGGCACGCACGCGTCCCGCATCGAGTGGAGAAATGATTTGGGCCTGAATGCCCCGATTAAAGTTTTATGTGACGCAGTCGACAAACTTCATATAGATAAATGTCCGACTGCGGCCGGTAACGAGGTAGCAACATGAATCCGATGAAAGCCCTTCGTGCGTATCAGAAGGTCAACTCCCACGCGCAGATCTCCGAGGCCAGCCCTCACCGTCTGATCCAGATGCTGTTCGAGGGTGGACTTGATCGCCTGGCTCAAGCCAAAGGCGCAATGGAGCGCGGCGACATCGCGCAGAAATGCGTGCTGATCACCAAGTCCATCGGCATCATCACTGGCCTGCGCCAGGGGTTGAATGAAGAGAAGGCCCCGGACCCGGCTGCCATCCAGCAACTGGACAGCCTGTACGAGTACATGAACTCGCAGCTGCTGAAGGCCAACCTCAACAACGATCCGCAAATCATCGATGAAGTCGCGCGCCTGCTGACCACCGTGAAAAGTGGCTGGGATGCGATTGCCGCGCAAGAGACCGCGCTATAGGCCTACTAGCCGAGGAACAACGCCATGAGTCAAGCATTGCAACGGATTGAACAAACCCGCGAAGCGCTCATCGATGCGCTGGCCGAGCGTGATTGGGGGGCGATTGGCGCGCTGGATTCGGCCTGCCGTGAATGCGTCGATGAGGTGCTGAGTGAAGCGCCGATCGACGAGGAAGCGCTGCGGACCAATCTGGAGAGTCTGCTGGCGGTGTACAAGGATTTATTGACGGCGACGATGGGCGAGCGTCAGGCGATAGTCGACGAGATGTCGCAGATCACCCAAGCGAAGAGTGCGGCAAAGGTTTACCATCTGTTTGGTTAATTAATCCGCGGTTAATCCAAGCATCTGCGCCATATATTTGACTGTGCACGGTTTTTTGACTTAACTAGTGGCTGTTTACAGATTTCAGGCGTCTATAGGCCTAACAGGTCTGCAAGCGTCTAGCTTGCCCACTCATTTCGGGCACCGAGTTGACTAGGGAAGTTGCTATTGCATGTGGCGTGAAACCAAAATCCTGCTGATTGATGACGATAGCGTCCGCCGCCGCGACTTGGCGGTGATTCTGAATTTTCTCGGTGAAGAAAATTTGCCCTGCGGAAGCCATGACTGGCAGCAGGCTGTGGGCTCTCTATCGTCTAGTCGTGAAGTGATCTGCGTCCTTATCGGGACGGTTAATGCTCCTGGCGCACTTTTGGGCTTGCTTAAGACACTCTCAACCTGGGATGAGTTCCTTCCGGTTTTGTTAATGGGCGATAATTCTTCCAGCGACTTGCCTGAAGACCAGCGTCGACGCGTGCTTTCGACCCTGGAAATGCCGCCCAGCTACAGCAAATTGCTCGACTCCCTGCACCGTGCCCAGGTCTATCGCGAGATGTACGACCAGGCCCGCGAGCGCGGTCGGCATCGTGAACCCAATCTGTTCCGCAGCCTCGTCGGCACCAGCCGGGCGATCCAGCACGTGCGCCAGATGATGCAGCAAGTGGCTGATACTGATGCCAGCGTGCTGATCCTCGGCGAGTCGGGCACCGGCAAGGAAGTGGTGGCGCGCAATCTGCACTACCACTCCAAACGTCGTGATGCGCCGTTCGTGCCGGTCAATTGCGGGGCGATTCCGGCCGAGTTGCTGGAAAGCGAATTGTTCGGCCACGAGAAGGGCGCGTTCACCGGGGCGATCACCAGTCGTGCCGGGCGCTTCGAGCTGGCCAACGGTGGCACGCTGTTCCTCGATGAAATCGGCGACATGCCGCTGCCGATGCAGGTCAAGCTGCTGCGCGTGTTGCAGGAGCGCACCTTCGAGCGCGTGGGCAGTAACAAGACCCAGAGCGTCGACGTGCGCATCATTGCCGCGACCCACAAGAATCTCGAAAGCATGATCGAGATCGGCACCTTCCGCGAAGACCTCTACTATCGCCTGAATGTGTTCCCGATCGAGATGGCGCCGCTGCGCGAGCGCGTCGAAGATATTCCGTTGCTGATGAACGAGCTGATCTCGCGCATGGAGCACGAGAAGCGTGGCTCGATCCGTTTCAACTCGGCGGCGATCATGTCGCTGTGCCGTCACGGCTGGCCGGGCAACGTCCGCGAGCTGGCCAACCTGGTGGAGCGCATGGCGATCATGCATCCGTACGGGGTGATCGGCGTGGTCGAGCTGCCGAAGAAATTCCGCTACGTCGACGATGAAGACGAGCAACTGGTCGACAGCCTGCGCAGCGACCTGGAAGAACGGGTGGCCATCAACGGGCATACCCCGGACTTCTCCGCCAACGCCTTGCTGCCGCCCGAAGGCCTGGACCTCAAGGACTACCTCGGTGGCCTGGAGCAGGGGCTGATCCAGCAGGCGCTGGATGATGCCAATGGCATCGTCGCGCGCGCTGCTGAACGCCTGCGTATTCGTCGCACCACCCTGGTGGAGAAGATGCGCAAGTACGGTATGAGCCGGCGTGACGGTGACGAACAGGCAGATGATTGACGCCTGTTTTTCAAGTCCTTCATTTGTAGGCGGTTTTTTTTAGGCACGGGTATTGCTACATCCCTCGCAACGTTCCGTTTAACTGACGGTCAGCCACGCGAGAGTGCCCGATGCCCCAAGCCGCCCAGATGTCTCCTGTCCCTGACGCTTCGGGGCCACTGTCGTCCGTCGAGCAGGCCAGCCGGCTGGGGCTCGAGCAGTCGTTTGCGCTGTTCAACCAGATGTCCAGCCAGCTCACCGATTCCTACAGCATGCTTGAAGCCCGGGTCACCGAGCTCAAGGGCGAGCTGGAAGTGGTCAGCGCCCAGCGCATGCAGGAACTGGCGGAAAAAGAACGCCTGGCCAACCGTCTGCAAAACCTCCTTGATCTATTGCCAGGTGGCGTCATCGTCATCGATGCCCAAGGCATCGTGCGCGAAGCCAATCCTGCCGCCTGTGAATTGCTCGGCCTGCCGCTTGAAGGGCAGTTGTGGCGCCAGGTGATTGCCCGCTGCTTCGCGCCCCGTGAAGACGACGGCCATGAAATTTCCCTGAAGGACGGTCGACGCTTGTCGATTTCGACCCGTTCGCTGGATGCCGAACCGGGGCAGCTGGTGCTGCTCAATGACCTGACTGAAACCCGCCATTTGCAGGATCAACTGGCGCGGCATGAGCGCCTGTCGTCCCTGGGGCGGATGGTCGCGTCCCTCGCGCATCAGATCCGCACGCCCTTGTCCGCCGCCTTGCTGTACGCCAGCCACCTGACTGAGCAGGAACTGCCAGTCGCGACCCAGCAGCGCTTTGCCGGGCGCCTGAAAGAGCGCTTGCACGAGCTGGAGCACCAGGTGCGCGACATGCTGATTTTCGCCCGGGGCGAGCTGCCGCTGACCGACCGGGTCACTCCTAAAATGCTGATGCAGTCGCTGCAGGCCGCGGCCCAGGCGCACGTGCAGGATCTGCCGATTCGCTGGCAGTGCGACAGTCATGCCGGCGAGTTGCTGTGCAATCGCGACACCCTGGTGGGCGCCATTCTCAACCTCATCGAGAACGCCATCCAGGCCAGCGCCACGGAGGTGCGACTGAAAGTCCATCTCTACGCCCGCGGCAGCCATTTGCGGGTGGCGATCAGCGACAGCGGCAGCGGCATCGATCCGCGAGTGCTGGCGCGCCTGGGCGAACCTTTTTTCACCACCAAGGCCACCGGAACCGGCCTCGGCCTGACCGTGGTCAAGGCAGTCGCCCGGGCGCATCAGGGAGAATTGCTGCTGCGCTCGCGACCAGGTCGCGGCACATGCGCGCAAGTCATCCTGCCGCTGTTCGCCAATGAACAACCCCCTTGTAGGAGCGAGCCTGCTCGCGAAAAACCCGAGAGCGCCGCAGTCTGTCAGGCCCCCAACGTAAGCATTAACGACCTTCGCCACCACGGAGCGGACTAAAGCCCATGCCAATCAAGGTTCTACTGGTCGAGGACGACCGGGCATTACGCGAAGCGCTGGCCGACACCCTGCTGCTGGCCGGGCATGACTATGTCGCTGTCGGCTCAGCAGAAGAAGCGCTGACGGCCGTGACCAAGGATGCCTTCAACCTGGTACTCAGCGACGTCAACATGCCGGGCATGGACGGCCATCAATTGCTCAGTCTGTTGCGCGCGCGCCAGCCACAGCTGCCAGTGTTGCTGATGACTGCCCACGGTGCAGTCGAGCGCGCGGTGGATGCCATGCGCCAAGGCGCGGTGGATTATCTGGTCAAGCCTTTCGAACCCAAGGCGCTGCTCGATCTCCTGGCGCGGCACGCCCTTGGCAATCTTGCGCCTGAAGGGGAAGGGCCGATCGCGTTCGAACCCGCCAGCGCCCAGTTGCTGGAGCTGGCCGCGCGCGTGGCCCGCAGTGATTCCACGGTGTTGATCTCTGGTGAGTCCGGCACTGGCAAAGAAGTGCTGGCGCGTTATATCCATCAGCATTCCCATCGGGCCACTCAGCCGTTCATTGCGATCAATTGCGCGGCGATCCCCGACAACATGCTTGAGGCCACACTGTTCGGTCATGAAAAAGGCTCGTTTACCGGCGCGATTGCCGCGCAGGCGGGCAAGTTCGAGCAGGCGGATGGCGGCACCATCCTGCTCGACGAGATTTCCGAAATGCCCATGGGCCTGCAAGCCAAGCTGCTGCGCGTGTTGCAGGAGCGTGAGGTCGAGCGGGTCGGGGCGCGCAAGCCGATTACCCTGGATATCCGGGTGGTAGCGACCACCAACCGCGACCTGGCTGCGGAAGTGGCGGCGGGGCGGTTCCGGGAAGATTTGTACTATCGGCTGTCAGTGTTTCCACTGGCCTGGCGCCCGTTGCGCGAGCGCACCGCCGACATTCTGCCGCTGGCCGAGCGGCTGCTGGCCAAACACGTCAATAAAATGAAGCATGCCGCCGCCAAACTTTCGCCCGAGGCGCAGGCGTGCCTGATTGCCTATCTGTGGCCGGGTAACGTGCGTGAGCTGGATAACGCGATCCAGCGGGCGTTGATCCTGCAGCAGGGCGGGCTGATCCAGCCGCAGGATTTTTGCCTGGCCGGGCCGGTGGCCTGTGCGCCGTTGCCGGCATTGGCGGCGCCGATGGCAATGGTCGAGGCCGAGTCCGCCGGGGCGTTGGGGGATGATCTGCGTCGGCGCGAGTTCCAGATGATCATCGATACCCTGCGCAGCGAGCGCGGCCGCCGCAAGGAAGCCGCCGAACGCCTGGGCATCAGCCCGCGCACGCTGCGCTACAAGCTGGCGCAGATGCGGGATGCGGGGATGGATGTGGAAGCCTACCTGTTCGCCACTTGAGCCCGAGACGCACCCGATCCCGTAGGAGCTGGCTTGCCGGCGATTCGATAGTGTGGGAGCAAGGCTTGCCCGCGATGAACGATCACGCGGTTCACCTGAAAACCCTAGCGCGGCAATCGCGGGCAAGCCTTGCTCCCACAAAAACGCCGTGCTCCCAAGAACGCTTCGCTCCCACAAAATGGCGTGTCGCTGCATAGCTGGCACCCTTGTTGCTAACACCTGATTACCCGCCGAGTGAGCGTCAAAAAATTGCGGGTAGTCATTGGGAGTGGAACATGAGCCAAGGTATTGAATTCAATCGGTTGATGCTGGATATGCGCGCCATGCAAATGGACGCCATGTCTGCGCCTAAAGCGACTGCCGCCGTTCCTCAACTGCCGGGCAGCAGCTTCTCCGACATGCTCGGCCAGGCCGTCAATAAAGTTAACGAAACCCAGCAGGCGTCCAGCCAGCTGTCCACCGCGTTCGAGATCGGAAAAAGCGGTGTCGACCTGACTGACGTGATGATCGCCAAGGAAAAAGCCGGCGTGTCGTTCCAGGCCATCACCCAGGTGCGCAACAAGCTGGTCCAGGCGTATCAAGACATCATGCAGATGCCGGTTTAAGGACGATATTGAGTCATGGCAGAAGCAGCCAGCGATAACGTTCCGGCCAAGGCCAGCGCAATAGACGGCAAACCGCCGCTGTTCGGCTTGTCCTTCCTGGAAAACCTTTCCCAGATGACCATGTTGCGTCAGGTCGGCCTGTTGGTCGGGTTGGCGGCGAGCGTGGCCATCGGCTTTGCCGTGGTCCTGTGGTCCCAGCAACCGGACTATCGTCCGCTGTACGGCAGCCTCGCCGGGATGGACGCCAAGCAGGTCATGGATACCCTGGCGGCCGCTGACATTGCGTACTCCGTAGAACCTAATTCCGGCGCCTTGCTGGTCAAGGCCGAAGACCTGTCCCGTGCGCGGCTCAAGCTCGCGGGCGCTGGTGTCACTCCCAGCGATGGCAATATCGGCTTTGAAATCCTCGACAAGGACCAGGGCCTGGGCACCAGCCAGTTCATGGAAGCCACCCGCTATCGTCGCGGCCTCGAAGGCGAACTGGCGCGGACCATCTCCAGCCTGAACAACGTCAAGGGTGCGCGAGTGCACTTGGCCATCCCGAAAAGCTCGGTGTTCGTGCGCGACGAGCGCAAGCCCAGCGCCTCGGTGCTGATCGAACTGTACTCTGGCCGCTCCCTGGAGCCTGGCCAGGTGCTGGCGATCATCAACCTGGTGGCGACCAGCGTTCCGGAGCTGAGCAAATCCCAGGTCACCGTGGTCGACCAGAAGGGCAACCTGCTGTCGGACCAGGCGGAAAATTCCGAGCTGACCATGGCCGGCAAGCAATTCGATTACAGCCGCCGCATGGAAACCATGCTGACCCAGCGCGTGCACAACATCCTGCAGCCGGTACTGGGCAACGATCGCTACAAGGCTGAAGTCTCGGCCGATGTGGATTTCAGCGCGGTTGAATCGACCTCCGAGC
Source organism: Pseudomonas sp. RIT-562 (assembly GCF_026241895.1). Lineage (GTDB taxonomy): Bacteria > Pseudomonadota > Gammaproteobacteria > Pseudomonadales > Pseudomonadaceae > Aquipseudomonas > Aquipseudomonas mandelii_F. Next base: position 244,652 of record NZ_JAPJIV010000007.1, read on the forward strand.
AGTTCAACCCGGATCAACCGGCGTTGCGCAGCGAGCAGTCGGTCAACGAACAACGCACCACCAGCAATGGTCCGCAAGGCGTGCCGGGAGCCCTGAGCAACCAGCCGCCATCGCCGGCCTCCGCGCCTGCAACCACCGGCGGCGCTACCGCATCGGCCGGCATGGTGCAGCCAGGTCAGCCGCTGCTGGATGCCAACGGGCAACAGATCATGGACCCGGCCACCGGCCAGCCGATGCTTGCGCCGTACCCGGCGGACAAGCGTCAGCAGTCCACCAAGAACTTCGAGCTCGACCGCTCCATCAGCCACACCAAGCAGCAGCAAGGCCGCTTGAATCGTCTGTCGGTGTCGGTGGTGGTGGACGACCAGGTCAAGGTCAACCCGGCCAACGGCGAAACCAGTCGTGCGCCGTGGAGCGCCGACGAATTGGCGCGGTTCACTCGCCTGGTGCAGGACGCCGTCGGTTTCGACGCCAGTCGTGGTGACAGCGTCAGCGTGATCAACATGCCGTTCTCCGCCGAGCGCAGCGAAGTGATTGCCGATGTGCCGTTCTACTCCCAGCCGTGGTTCTGGGATGTGATCAAGCAAGTGCTGGGCGTGTTGTTCATCCTGGTGCTGGTGTTCGGCGTACTGCGCCCGGTGCTCAACAACATCACCAATGGCGGCAAGGGCAAACAGCTGGTCGGCATGGGCAGCGACGTCGAGTTGGGTGGCATGGGTGGCCTGGACGGCGAACTGGCCAACGACCGCGTCAGCCTCGGTGGCCCGCAGAGCATCCTGCTGCCGAGCCCGAGCGAAGGCTATGACGCGCAGTTGAACGCAATCAAGAGTTTGGTGGCAGAAGATCCGGGTCGTGTGGCCCAGGTCGTGAAAGAGTGGATTAACGCAGATGAGTGATAACCGAGCCGTTGCCGCCAAACTGTCCAAGGTCGACAAAGCCGCGATCCTGCTGCTGTCCCTGGGCTCCACCGATGCTGCGCAAGTGTTGCGCCACATGGGGCCCAAGGAGGTCCAGCGTGTGGGCGTGGCGATGGCGCAGATGGGCAACGTGCACCGCGAACAGGTCGAGCAGGTGATGAGCGAGTTCGTCGAGATCGTCGGCGACCAGACCAGCCTGGGCGTCGGTTCCGACGACTACGTGCGCAAGATGCTCACCCAGGCCCTGGGCGAAGACAAGGCCAACGGCCTGATCGACCGCATCCTGCTGGGCGGCAACACCAGCGGCCTCGACAGCCTGAAGTGGATGGAACCGCGCGCCGTCGCCGACGTGATCCGCTACGAACACCCGCAGATCCAGGCGATCGTGGTCGCATATCTCGACCCGGACCAGGCCGGTGAAGTGCTGGGCAATTTCGACCACAAGGTGCGCCTCGACATCATCCTGCGTGTGTCTTCGTTGAACACCGTGCAGCCGGCGGCCCTGAAAGAACTCAACCAGATTCTCGAGAAGCAGTTCTCCGGCAACTCGAACGCTTCGCGCACCAACCTCGGCGGGATCAAGCGCGCGGCCGATATCATGAACTTCCTCGACAGCTCGATCGAAGGGCAGTTGATGGACTCGATCCGCGAAGTCGACGAAGACCTGTCCGGTCAGATCGAAGACTTGATGTTCGTGTTCAACAACCTGGCCGATGTCGACGACCGCGGCATCCAGGCGTTGCTGCGCGAAGTCTCCTCCGACGTGCTGGTGCTGGCCCTCAAGGGCTCGGACGAGAACGTCAAGGAGAAGATCTTCAAGAACATGTCCAAACGAGCGGCCGAACTGTTGCGCGACGACCTCGAGGCCAAAGGCCCGGTGCGCGTCAGCGACGTGGAAACCGCACAGAAAGAAATCCTCACCATCGCCCGCCGTATGGCCGAAGCCGGAGAAATCGTTCTCGGCGGGAAAGGCGGCGAAGAGATGATCTAAGGTCACCATGTCGACCAAACACGATGAGTCCCAGACTGACCTGATCCGTGCCAAGGACGTCAGCGCTGTCGATATCTGGTCTTTGCCCAGTTTCGATCCCTACGTCCCCGAGCCTGAGCCGGAACCTCAACCCGAGCCTCCGGAAATGGAGGAGGTGCCGCTGGATGAAGTCCAGCCGCTGACCCTCGAAGAGCTCGAGAGCATTCGCCAGGAGGCCTATAACGAAGGCTTCGCCACGGGTGAGCGCGAAGGTTTCCACAGCACCACGCTCAAGGTGCGCCAGGAAGCCGAAGCGGCGCTGACGGCGAAAATTGGTGCGCTGGAAAAGCTCATGGGCCAGTTGTTCGAACCCATCGCCGAGCAGGACACCCTGATCGAGAAGTCCCTGGTGGACCTGGTGCAGCACATCACCAAACAGGTGATCCAGCGCGAACTGGCGATCGATTCGACCCAGCTCGAACACGTCATGCGCGATGCGCTCAAGCTGTTGCCGCTGGGCGTGGGTAACGTGCGGCTGTACATCAACCCGCAGGATTTCCAGCAGGTCAAAGCCCTGCGCGAGCGCCATGAAGAAACCTGGCGCATCGTCGAGGACGAGACCTTATTGCCGGGCGGTTGCCGGGTCGAGACCGAACACAGTCGCATCGACGCCACCGTGGAAACCCGCCTGGCACGGGTCATGGACAAGCTGTTCGATCAGCTCCATGAACAGGCCCTGCATCCTGCGGCACCGGACCTGAGCCTGGAGTTATCCGGGCGCAATCCGCCACCCGTGGCCCCGGCAGCGGACGAACCTGATGCGCCTTGATCGCACCAGCTTCGCCAAGCGCCTGGGCAGCTATGCCGAGGCGACGCAGCTGACTGGCGGGCCGATCCTCGAAGGCCGCCTGTTGCGCATGGTTGGCCTCACTCTCGAAGCCGAAGGCTTGCGCGCCGCCATGGGCAGCCGCTGCATGGTCATCAACGACGACAGTTATCAGCCGGTGCAAGTTGAAGCCGAGGTCATGGGCTTCTCCGGCAGCAAAGTGTTCCTTATGCCGGTCGGCAGCGTCGCCGGCATCGCGCCGGGCGCCCGGGTGGTGCCGTTGGCCGATGCCGGCCGTTTGCCGATGGGCATGAGTATGCTCGGGCGGGTGCTGGACGGCGCGGGTCGGGCATTGGACGGCAAGGGTGGGATGAAAGCCGAGGACTGGGTGCCGATGGATGGCCCGACGATCAACCCGCTCAAGCGCGAACCGATCAGCGAGCCACTGGACGTAGGCATCCGCTCGATCAACGGATTGTTGACGGTGGGCCGCGGCCAGCGTCTGGGTCTGTTTGCCGGTACCGGCGTGGGCAAGAGTGTGCTGTTGGGCATGATGACCCGCTTCACCGAGGCCGACATCGTGGTGGTCGGCCTGATCGGCGAGCGTGGACGCGAAGTGAAGGAGTTCATCGAGCACATCCTCGGCGAGGAGGGGCTCAAGCGTTCCGTGGTGGTGGCTTCACCGGCGGACGATGCGCCGCTGATGCGTTTGCGTGCGGCGATGTACTGCACGCGCATCGCCGAGTATTTTCGCGACAAGGGCAAGAATGTCCTGTTGCTCATGGACTCCCTGACCCGTTTCGCCCAGGCCCAGCGGGAAATTGCCCTGGCCATTGGCGAACCGCCGGCGACCAAGGGCTACCCGCCTTCAGTATTTGCCAAACTGCCGAAACTGGTGGAGCGCGCCGGTAATGCGGAGAAGGGCGGTGGCTCGATCACCGCGTTCTACACGGTACTCTCCGAAGGAGATGACCAGCAGGACCCGATTGCCGACTCCGCCCGGGGCGTGCTCGACGGTCACATCGTGCTGTCGCGGCGCCTGGCCGAGGAAGGTCATTACCCGGCCATCGACATCGAAGCGTCCATCAGCCGGGTCATGCCCTCGGTGGTGACACCGGAGCACATGACTCGGGCGCAGTACTTCAAGCAACTGTGGTCGCGCTATCAACAGAGTCGCGACCTGATCAGCGTCGGCGCTTATGTCGCCGGCGGTGACCGCGAGACCGACCTGGCGATTGCCCTGCAGCCGCAGCTGGTCAAATACCTGCGCCAGGGTTTGAACGACAACATCAGCCTGGGTGAGAGCGAAGCCTATCTCGGCTCGATCTTCGCCCCGGCAGCCGGCGGCTAACCGGCCATGGCCCAGAGTCGAGCCGCGCGCCTGGCACCCGTGGTCGAGATGGCCGAGAAGGTCGAGAAAGCAGCGGTGCAGCGCCTTGGCCACTTCCAGGGCCAGGTGCGCCTGGCCGAGAGCAAGCTCGCCGACCTTGAAGCCTTCCGCCTCGATTACCAGGAGCAATGGATCGTGCGCGGCAGCAGCGGCGTATCCGGTCAATGGTTGCTCGGCTACCAGGGTTTTCTCGCGCAACTGGGCACGGCCATCGACCAGCAACGGCAAAGCCTGGCCTGGCACCAGAACAATCTGAACAAGGCACGCGATACCTGGCAACAGGCGTATGCCCGAGTGGAAGGCTTGCGCAAACTGGTGCAGCGCTACATGGACGAGGCGCGACGCCTGGAAGACAAGCGCGAGCAGAAGCTGCTGGACGAATTGTCGCAGCGCTTGCCGCGGCAGAATCCTTACTAATATTCGCCCCCAGAAGATCGCAGCCTTCGGCAGCTCCTACAAGGCGGTGCACAGCTCGCTTTTGTGGGAGCTGCCGAAGCCTGCGATCTTTTGATCTTGCTCCTGTCACCACCTAATGCTAAACCTTGTACAAGCAAGTCCCCTAACGACAAGGAAGCCAATCAATGTCAGTCGTCTCAGTAGTTTCCCCGGATGGGCAAAAACTGACGATATCGGTCAAAGGCCGCTTCGATTTCGCCAAGCATCAGGAATTTCGCGAGTCTTATGAAAACCGGGAGCTATCTGCAGTAGTGGTCGATCTCAAGGATACCACCTACCTCGACAGCTCGGCCCTGGGCATGCTGCTGTTGCTGCGCGATCACGCTGGCGGCGACGATTCCGACATCCGAGTGGTCAACAGCAGCTCTGACGTGAAGAAGATCCTCGCCATTTCCAATTTCGACAAACTGTTCGACATCAGTTGAATCCGGTGCAGTCGCCGTTTGAGGCACTGACGATCCTGATCGCCGAGGACAGCGCGGCCGATCGCCTGTTGCTGTCCACTATCGTGCGCCGTCAGGGCCATGCGGTATTGACCGCAGCGAACGGCGCCGAAGCTGTCGAGGCATTCCGCTCACAGCACCCGCAACTGGTGTTGATGGACGCCATGATGCCGGTGATGGACGGTTTTGAAGCCGCACGGCAGATCAAGGCGCTGGCCGGGGAAACCCTGGTACCCATCATCTTCCTCACCTCCCTCACCGAAAGCGAAGCCCTGGCACGCTGCCTGGAGGCGGGGGGCGACGACTTTCTGGCGAAGCCTTATAACCAGGTAATCCTCGCGGCCAAGATCAAGGCGATGGACCGCTTGCGCCGCTTGCAGGCCACGGTGCTGCAGCAACGTGACCAGATCGCCCGGCACCACGAATACTTGCTTAACGAGCAACGCGTGGCCAAGGCGGTGTTCGACAAGGTGGCGCATTCCGGTTGTCTGAACGCTCCAAACATCCGCTACCTGCAATCACCCTATGCGCTGTTCAACGGCGATCTGCTGCTGGCCGCGTTTACCCCGGCCGGGGATATGCACGTGATGCTTGGGGACTTCACCGGTCATGGCTTGCCCGCGGCCGTCGGTGCCATGCCCCTGGCGGAGGTCTTCTATGGCATGACCGCCAAGGGCTACGGCCTCTCGGAAACCCTGCGCGAGATGAACGCCAAGCTCAAGCGCATCCTGCCGGTGGACATGTTCTGCTGCGCGACGTTGTTGTGCCTGAGCTTCCAGCGCCGCTCGGTGGAAGTGTGGAATGGCGGCATGCCCGACGGTTATCTGCACCGGGTCGCCAGTGGCGAGCGCACGCCATTGCCCGCCAGGCACTTGCCGCTGGGTGTGCTGAGCCCGCAAACATTCGACGATCGTACTGAAGTGCTGCCCATGGCTGTCGGGGATCGGCTGTTCCTGCTGTCCGATGGGGTGATCGATACCTGCGACGCCAACGAACAGCTATTCGGCGTGGAGCGCCTGCAACAGGTGTTCGCCGCCAATCGGCAGCCGGATGCGCTGTTCGAGGAGATCGAGCAGGCATTGCGCGATTTTCGCGGTGAAGCGCGCGACGATGTCAGTCTGCTGGAAGTCAGCCTGCTGGACGCCGCGCAGATGCGCCCGCCGGCATTGGTCTATTCCGACAGTGGGCAGTCATGCCCGCTGGACTGGTCCGTCAGCTTCGAATTTCGCGCCGCCTCGCTCAAGCGCTTCAATCCGCTGCCCTACCTTCTGCAATTGCTCAGTGAAGTGCACGGCCTGCGGGCCCAGAGCGGGGCGCTGTACAGCGTGCTGGCGGAACTGTATTCCAATGCCCTGGAGCACGGCGTGCTCGGGCTCGATTCCAGCCTCAAGCGCGATGCCCAGGGATTTGCCCGCTATTATCAGGAACGCAACGCGCGCCTGGATGGCCTGGACGGTGGTTATGTGCGGGTGCATCTGCAGGTGGTGCCGGAGGGCGAGGGTGGTTGCCTGACCATTCGAGTGGAAGACAGTGGCAAAGGATTTGACGTCGCGCAGGTGATGCGGCGACCGGTCGACAGTGTCCGTTTGTCGGGTCGTGGGGTCAGTCTGGTCCGGCAACTGGGGCGTAACGCCGTGTGGTCCGACGATGGTCGCAGTGCTCGCGTGGAGTTTTTCTGGGAGGCTCTGGCATAATCCCGCCCATTCTTGATCAAGGAGTGAACAAGTGGCTGAGCCACATCTGAATCGCGAGGTGCTGGACGCCTTGCAGGAAGTCATGGAAGACGAGTATCCGGTGTTGCTGGATACTTTTCTCGAGGATGCCGAAGAGCGCCTGCGCCTTCTGCGCGATCCCGCAGACGCCGTGCACTTGATGGAAACTGCTCACAGTTTTAAAGGCAGCAGCAGCAACATGGGCGCGCAGCGGCTCGCAGCGTTATGCAATGAGCTGGAACAGCGAGCGAAGGTTGCCATGCCTGCTGATCTGCAACAGCTCGTCGGTGCTATCGACTGTGAGTTTGCCTTGGTCCGTCCGCTCTACGAAGCAGAACGCTCGCGAGCCACCAATCGAGCTGCCGGGCGTATCTAGTTGCCGTTTCGATAACCTGGCTCGACCCTTGCAGTAATCCTCCTCACTTGTATCCACGATCCCAGTGCGGCGGAGACTGTTCATGCCCGTTACCCCAAATTTGCTGCTCCAGGCCGCCGCCAAGGCCAAGGCTCAGCCTTCGTCCGCCAATCCCTTGGCGTCGCCTGCCGAGCCTGCGGACAAGGCCGCGAGCTTTGCCAAAGTCTACGCCCGGCAAGAGCAAACCCGACCTGCCCAAGGGCTCGACGGCCCGGCCCGCAGTGTGCGCGACAAGGCGCCTGACCTCGGCGCAAAGAAAGATCTGGGCAACGACAAGTCTGCCGCCGCGAAACCCTCTGTTGCCGATAGCGGCAAATCCTTGCCCGCCGATAAACCGGCACCGGCTGAAGACAAGGTCGCCACCGATACTGACCAGACCACCGACACAACGGCAGCTGTTGATCCTGCGGCTACCCCCGCAGTCGAGTCCCAGCCGGCCACTTCTGTGGCGACTAGCGAACCTGCGCTAGACCCAGCGACCGCCGCCGCACTGGCAGCGGCCGCCGTGGCCGCCGATCCCGATTTCGATCCGCAAGCGGACCCGCTCGACGCGCTGCCAGCCGTGCGCCTGGCCATGGAACAGAGCGGGCATGTGTCCGCCTCCAGTCAGGCGCAAGCCAGCGCTTCCCCAGCCCAGGCCGACGGCGAGCCGACTTCGGCGCAGAACTTCGCTTCCGGCCTGGCCAATATGCTGGCCGTGCAGGCCGACAAGGACAGCACCAGCGAAGGTGGCGAAAAAGCCTTCAGCGGCCTGATCGATGATGGGCTCAAGGATCTGAAAGCCTCGTCCAGTGATACCCGCGTCGAGGATTTCGCCAACCGCCTGGCGGCGCTGACCCAGGCGGCGACACCGAAAACCGCTAACGCGATCCCGGTGAACCAGCCAATTGCCATGCACCAGAGCGGCTGGACCGAAGAAGTGGTCAACCGCGTCATGTACCTCTCCAGTGCCAACCTCAAGGCCGCCGACATCCAGTTGCAGCCGGCCGAACTTGGTCGCCTGGACATCCGGGTGAACATGGTGCCCGACCAGCAGACCCAGGTGACCTTCATGAGCGCCCACCCTGGCGTTCGCGAAGCGCTGGACGGGCAAATGCACCGGCTGCGCGAGATGTTCGTGCAACAGGGCATGGGCCAGGTGGACGTCAATGTGTCCGATCAGTCCCGTGGACAGGATCAGCAACAGGCGCAGCAGAGTCAGGCCGGGCGCGCGGGCGCCAGTGGCGGTCGCCTTGACTCCATGGATGAAGACCATGCCCCGGCAGTCGCTGAAGTGGCTGCAGCTACCAGCGTGATCGGCTCCAGCGCAGTCGATTATTACGCCTGATCCAACGCCCATCCAATGTGGGAGCGGGCTTGCTCGCGAAAGCGGTGCGCCAGTCAACATCAATGTTGAATGGTAAATCGCCTTCGCGAGCAAGCCCGCTCCCACAGGTGTATGTGGTGTTATTGAATGATGCGCCAGCCCCATGCCCGCACTTCTGGCATAACACTTGCTCTTGCCTACCCGTGCAACTGTGAAACCCCGAATAGTGACGGATTATTGGCATGGCGAAGAGCGACGCAGCAGTAAAAGACCCTGCAACCAAAGGCAAACTCAAGCTGATCATCCTGGTCGTCGTGGCGCTGCTGCTGGCGATCGGCGTGTCCGTGGGGGCGACCTGGTTCTTCATGCACAGTGCCGAAAGCAAGCCTGCGGCCGTGGAGGAGACCGCGGTGAGCGGCAAGCAGGCGGCGATCTTCGAGCCACTGCTGCCCGCGTTCGTTTCCAACTACAACCAGAACGGTCGCCAGCGCTACATGCAGGTGAGCATCACCATGATGGGGCGCAACCAGGCGGACCTGGAAGCGCTCAAGGTGCACATGCCAGTCATCCGTAACAACCTGGTAATGCTGTTCTCCGGACAGGACTTCGCCACCCTGGCTTCGCCAGTCGGTCAGGAAATGCTGCGCCAGAAGGCCACCGCCAGCGTCCAGGAAGTGGCGCAGAAAGAACTCGGCAAGGTCGCCATCGAACAATTGCTTTTCACCAATTTCGTACTGCAGTAGGAACACGACATGGCCGTGCAGGACCTGCTGTCCCAGGATGAGATCGATGCGCTGTTGCATGGCGTCGACGATGGTCTGGTACAGACCGACAATGCCGCCGAACCCGGCGCCGTCAAAAGCTACGACCTGACCAGCCAGGATCGGATCGTCCGCGGACGTATGCCGACCCTGGAAATGATCAACGAGCGTTTCGCGCGCTACACGCGTATCAGCATGTTCAACCTGCTGCGGCGCTCGGCGGACGTGGCGGTTGGTGGCGTGCAGGTGATGAAGTTCGGCGAATACGTGCACTCGTTGTACGTGCCGACCAGCCTCAACCTGGTCAAGATCAAGCCGTTGCGCGGCACCGCCTTGTTCATCCTCGATGCCAAGCTGGTGTTCAAGCTGGTGGACAACTTTTTCGGCGGCGACGGTCGCCACGCCAAGATTGAAGGGCGCGAATTCACTCCCACCGAACTGCGCGTGGTGCGCATGGTGCTGGAGCAGGCTTTCATCGACTTGAAAGAAGCCTGGCAGGCGATCATGGAAGTCAACTTCGAGTACATCAACTCCGAAGTGAACCCGGCCATGGCCAACATCGTCGGCCCGAGCGAGGCGATCGTGGTCTCGACTTTCCACATCGAACTCGATGGCGGTGGCGGCGACCTGCACATCACCATGCCGTACTCGATGATCGAGCCGGTGCGCGAAATGCTCGACGCCGGCTTCCAGTCGGACCTCGACGATCAGGACGAGCGCTGGGTCAATGCCCTGCGCCAGGACGTGATGGACGTCGACGTCCCGATCGGCGCTACCGTTGCCCGTCGCCAGTTGCGCCTGCGGGACATCCTGCACATGCAGCCCGGGGACATCATCCCGGTGGACATGCCGGAAACAATGATCATGCGCGCCAATGGCGTGCCTGCGTTCAAGGTCAAGATGGGCTCGCACAAAGGCAACCTCGCGTTGCAGGTGATCGAGCCGATCGAGCGCCGGTGATCGGCGTCTCACTTCGTTTTTAACTGACGGCGTCCATTCAAGATGGGCGCTCGCCGAGGACACATGATGGCTAACGATATGAATTCCCAGGACGACCAGGCACTGGCTGATGAATGGGCTGCGGCCCTGGAAGAATCCGGTGATGCCTCGCAGGACGAGATTGACGCGCTGCTGGCCGCTGATAGCGGCGGTTCGGCGTCCAATCGCCTGCAAATGGAAGAGTTCGGCGCCTCGCCGAAAAACCACGAGCAGGTGACGCTGGACGGTCCGAACCTGGACGTGATCCTCGATATCCCGGTGTCGATTTCCATGGAAGTGGGCAGCACCGATATCAACATCCGCAACCTGCTGCAGCTCAACCAGGGTTCGGTGATCGAGCTCGATCGTCTGGCCGGTGAGCCTCTGGACGTGCTGGTTAACGGCACGCTCATCGCCCACGGTGAAGTGGTGGTGGTCAACGAAAAGTTCGGCATCCGCCTGACGGACGTGATCAGCCCTAGCGAACGCATCAAGAAGCTGCGCTGAGTGAACAGGGTTCTGGGGTTCATATTGGCATTGCCCTTGAGCGCCCTGGCGGCCGAACCGGTGGCCACGGCGGCGCCGGCCGTGGGCAGCGGCGTGGCGGGGCAGTTGACCCAGCTGGTGTTCGGCTTGCTGCTGGTGCTGGGGTTGATCTTCTTCCTCGCCTGGCTGCTGCGTCGGGTGCAGCAGGCAGGTCCTGCGGGCAAAGGCCAGGTGATCGAGCTGATCGGCTCGCGCGCGCTCGGCCCGCGTGATCGGTTGATGCTGGTGCAGGTCGGTAACGAGCAGATCCTGCTTGGCCTGAGCCCTGGCACCATCACCGCCTTGCATGTGCTCAAGGAGCCGGTGCAGGTGCCGGCCAGTTCCGAAAAAGCCACCCCGGAGTTCGCCCTGCGCCTGATGGAGCTGATGGGCAAGGACCAGAAGGATAAGAAGTAATGGGTGCGCTACGCATCGTCTTGACGCTGGCTTTGCTGCTGGCTGCGCCACTCGCGTTCGCCGCGGATCCTTTGTCGATCCCGGCCATCACCCTCGGCACCAATGCCGATGGCGCGCAGGAATATTCGGTCAGCCTGCAGATCCTGCTGATCATGACGGCGCTGAGTTTCATCCCTGCGTTTGTCATGCTGATGACCAGCTTCACCCGGATCATCATCGTCTTCTCGATCCTGCGCCAGGCCCTGGGCTTGCAGCAGACTCCGTCGAACCAGATCCTCACGGGCATGGCCCTGTTCCTGACCATGTTCATCATGGCGCCGGTGTTCGACCGAGTGAACCAGGATGCCCTGCAGCCTTACCTGGCCGAGAAGCTTAGCGCCCAGGATGCCGTGGCGAAGGCCCAGGTGCCGATCAAGGACTTCATGCTGGCGCAGACTCGCAGCAGCGACCTGGAGCTGTTCATGCGCCTGTCCAAGCGCACCGACATCGCCACGCCGGATCAGGCGCCACTGACCATTCTGGTGCCGGCGTTCGTCACCTCCGAACTGAAGACCGCGTTCCAGATCGGCTTCATGATCTTCATTCCGTTCCTGATCATCGATCTGGTCGTGGCCAGTGTGCTGATGGCGATGGGTATGATGATGCTGTCGCCGCTGATCATTTCCCTGCCGTTCAAGATCATGCTGTTCGTGCTGGTGGATGGCTGGGCGTTGATCATCGGCACACTCGCCAGCAGCTTCGGTGGAGTGTCGCCATGACGCCGGAAGTAGCGGTAGATATCTTCCGTGAAGCGTTGTGGCTGACCACCATGATGGTGGCCGTGCTGGTGATTCCGAGCTTGCTGGTAGGCTTGCTGGTGGCGATGTTCCAGGCCGCGACCCAGATCAACGAACAGACTTTGAGCTTCCTGCCGCGCCTGCTGGTGATGCTGGTCACGCTGATCGTCGCCGGGCCCTGGCTGGTGCAGACCTTCATGGAATACATCCTGCAGCTGTACGGCAATATTCCCCAGGTCATTGGCTAAGCCATGCAGTCGCTGCTGCAACTGACCGATACCCAGATCAGCACCTGGGTCGCGACTTTCATGTTGCCGCTGTTTCGCGTCGGCGCACTGTTGATGGTCATGCCCATCGTCGGCACGACCCTGGTCCCCACGCGCGTGCGCCTGTACTTCACCCTGGCCATTACCGTCGTGATAGTCCCGGGCCTGCCGCCGATGCCGCCGGTCAATGCGCTGGACCTGAGTGCGCTGCTGCTGATTGCCGAGCAGATCATCATCGGCGCCGTGCTCGGGTTCGCCTTGCAGCTGTTTTTCCAGGCGTTCGTGGTGGCCGGGCAGATCGTCTCGATTCAGATGGGCATGGGCTTCGCCTCTATGGTCGACCCCACCAATGGCGTCTCGGTGGCGGTGATCGGGCAATTTTTCACCATGCTGGTCACGCTGCTGTTCCTGTCGATGAACGGCCACCTGGTGGTCTTCGAAATCCTCACGGAAAGCTTCACTACCTTGCCGGTCGGCAGTGGCCTGATGGTCACGCATTTCTGGGAGCTGGCGGGCAAGCTGGGCTGGGTCCTGGGTGCCGCGCTGCTGCTGGTATTGCCGGCGATCACTGCACTGTTGGTGGTCAACATCGCATTTGGCGTGATGACCCGGGCCGCGCCGCAGCTCAACATCTTCTCCATCGGTTTCCCGCTGACCCTGGTGCTCGGGCTGTTCATCGTCTGGGTCGGGCTGGCGGATATCATCAACCAGTACCAGCCACTGGCCTCCGAGGCTTTGCAGTGGTTGCGCGAATTGGCACGGGCGCGCTGAGTCATGGCAGAGAGCGAAAGCGGTCAGGACAAAACAGAAGACCCCACGGAGAAAAAGAAAAAGGACGCCCGGGAGAAGGGCGAGATTGCCCGTTCCAAGGAGCTCAACACCCTGGCGATCATGCTCGCCGGTGCCAGCGCGCTGCTGATTTTCGGCGGGGCATTGGCTCAGGAACTGATGGACCTGATGCGCCTGAATTTTTCGCTGTCGCGCGAGGTGATCCTCGACCAGCGCTCCATGGGCAGTTTCCTGCTGCATTCGGGGCTGATCGCCTTGCTGGCCATTCAGCCGGTGATGATCACCCTGTTGCTTGCGGCCCTGATCGGCCCGATTTCCCTGGGCGGCTGGTTGTTCTCCGCTGGCACCATGGCCCCCAAGTTCAGCCGCATGAACCCCGGCGCCGGGCTCAAGCGCATGTTCTCCTCCAAGGCGGTGGTGGAGCTGCTCAAGGCCCTGGCCAAGTTCTTCATCATCCTGTTCGTGGCCCTGGCCGTATTGTCTTCGGACATCGACGACCTGCTGCGCATCGCCCATGAACCGCTGGACATGGCGATTATCCATAGCCTGCAGGTGGTCGGTTGGAGCACGTTATGGATGGCCTGCGGCCTGATCATCATCGCGGCAGTGGACGTGCCGGTACAGCTGTGGGAAAGCGCCAAGAAACTGAAAATGACCAAGCAGGAAGTCCGCGACGAGCACAAGGACCAGGAAGGTCGGCCGGAGGTCAAACAGCGCATCCGCCAGCTGCAACGCGACATGTCCCAGCGTCGAATGATGGCGGCGATTCCCGATGCGGATGTGGTTATCACCAACCCGACTCACTACGCCGTGGCGCTCAAGTACGACCCGGACAAAGGCGGGGCGCCTATGCTGGTGGCCAAGGGCAGTGACTTCCTGGCGCTGAAGATGCGCGAAATCGCTGTGGCCAATAATGTGCTGCTGCTGGAGTCGCCGGCTTTGGCGCGGTCGATCTATTACTCGACGGAGCTGGAGCAGGAAATCCCTGGCGGCCTGTACCTCGCCGTGGCCCAGGTACTGGCCTACGTCTACCAGATTCGCCAATACAAGGCGGGCAAGGGCAAACGTCCGGATCCGCTGAAAGATGATCTGCCAATCCCACCGGACTTGCGCCGCGACTCCTGATTCAACGCCTGTAGCAGCTGCCGAGCCCGCGAGGCTGCGTTCGAGGACGCAGTCCTCGCCTCCCTGCCTTGCCTTGCCTTGCCGAAAAGCAATATCTATATAAGGCACAGACTCAATCCATCCCGATAGCCTGTAGCAGCGTTCATTAGCAGCCAAGGAGGGCGTGACTATGAAGCTTGTTGTGCATGTTGTTTTTGGACTAATCGCCTGCCTTTCACTGCCTGCATACGGCCACCTCGACGGTGCCTACTCTCACGATCCCAACGATCCGTTCACCGACAGATCGCAATGGATGAAAACAATCCGCGACGATGTCCAGCTGAGTGAAATGGCCCTGCCGGGCACTCATGACTCGGCGACGTTCCAAGTCACCTGGCTGCCGATTTTCAAGGATGTCGTCGAAACTCAAACACTCGGCTTCGACAAGCAGCTGGAATACGGGATTCGCGTGTTCGATTTGCGGCTTCGACGCACCGGCGATGCGTTGGCGATGCACCACGGTCCAGTCTTTCTGGACAAGATGCTGGGGCCTGCGCTGGAAGCGATTCAGCGGTTTCTTTTAGATAATCCCAGTGAAACTGTGTTGGTCAGGTTCAGAGATGAGTACGAGGAAGACTCAAACGTCAAACTGAGTCTGGAGCAGGTCTTTGCCAACTATATGCAGGTGTACAAAGCTATATACCTGAATGCACAAGATCCGAAAATTACACTGGGGCAGGCGCGTGGAAAATTTCTAGTGTTATCTGGGGATGGCCGGCTTGACAAATTTGGGCTGCGTTACAAGGACGAAGATATTTTTGATATTCAGGACGAGTACCCAATGAGCACGAACTGGGCGTTGCATGACAAGTACATCAAGATAAAACAACAGTTACACAAGGCTGCCGCTGGCAGTCGTGATGTTTTTTATGTGAACTACCTGTCGGCCAGTCACCGGTCGTTCCCTTATTTCGTTGCCAGCGGCCATGTCTCTCCTGGAACGGATGCGGCAAGGTTGTGGACAGGCCTGGTGGCCTTTGGGCACAGCGATCTCTATCCAAAATTTCCAAGGACAGGCTGTACGCTGGGGATGTGTCTGATCTCCTTCGAGGGCACGAACGTGCTGACGCGGGATGATCTGCAGGCGTTGAATGAGCAATCTACCCAGGTCAGGACCGTTGGTATTGTGATGGCGGACTTTCCAGGTGATTCGTTGATTGAGAGTATTGTTCGAAACAACTATAGGTGGGGGCATAATTTAGGCAAAGAGTGAGTTTATGTTAGATTTTTCGCCTTTGTGCACACTCTCAAATTTTCACTCGTAGTTCCGGCCTCATCGCGGGCAAGCCCGGCTCCTACAGGATTTTTTGTCAAACGCTGGTTATGTGGTTGCCACCGATCACTGTAGAGCCTGGCTTGCCAGCGATAACGTCGGCTCAGACGGCACACAACCCCTCTATTTCAACCCTGCGCTAAAGTTGGAAAGCTTCTTGCGGTACCCCCTCTGCGCCCGCTTCTGGCGTCAAAAGTTTGCTTTACAGG
>NZ_JAPJIV010000070.1 GCF_026241895.1 Pseudomonas sp. RIT-562
CTGCATTTTGGAGATGGCGAGAACAGCTTGTTCATTCCCACTGCGGACGCGACTCCGAGGGAGATTTTGGAGCAGGCTGAACTGGTAGGGCTGGCACAGATTATGGTTGTCGATCCACAAAGTTAAGGTCAGGTTTAGAAAAAGGTTGCTCGTCTCTACCGACCTGAGCGATTGCCTTTAGCCGATTGCTAGAGGAGCGTAGAGGCCAACCAATGACAAGGTCGCTAACTGCCCGATGCTAGAGGAATGATCATGGACAACTGCCACATAAAAAAACGGGGAGTTTTGGACACTGGTCAAAGAGGGCGCTCAGCGCCCGTCTAAATCGGCGAATACCGAATCGGAAATCACCGCAATCGCCGGTGACTTTCTTCAAGGCAAAACCGCATCCCCAAAAGATTCATAAAGAGGACGGAACGTTGC
>NZ_JAPJIV010000071.1 GCF_026241895.1 Pseudomonas sp. RIT-562
AGGCGATGACGTCTATAAAGACGGCGACACCGTATCCCTGAGCATTACCGGTGCGACCTCGAACGGCGCAGCGCTGGAAAACCCAACCATCGGTGGCCCAGCGTCGGTCACCATCGGCGACACCACCAGTGAAGTCTTCGCGACCCTGACGGCGGATAAAACCACCGTAGCTGAAGGCGGTTCGGTGACTTACACCGTGACCTTGACCACCAGCACCGGTCTGCCACTGACCAACCATCCGGAGCTGACCTTCAAGCTCACCGATGGCACTACCATTACTGTTCCAGCGAACAGCGTTACCGGCCAGGCGACCATCACCGCTGCCGATGACATCGCAATTGGTGGTCAGCCAACCATCGTCAACAAGCTGGAAACGGTCGAAGGTGCCGGTACCTACGAAAAACTGACCCTGG
>NZ_JAPJIV010000072.1 GCF_026241895.1 Pseudomonas sp. RIT-562
GTCCTGGTGGAAATCAACGAAGCCAGCGAAGCCCAGGTCGATGCCGCCGTGCGCGCCGCCGATGCGGCGTTCGACAGCTGGTCGCAAACGCCGCCGAAAGATCGCTCGCTGCTGCTGCTCAAGCTCGCCGACGCCATCGAGGCCCATGCCGAAGAGCTGGCCAAGCTGGAATCGGACAACTGCGGCAAGCCCTACAGCGCCGCGCTGAACGACGAGATCCCGGCGATTGCCGACGTGTTCCGCTTCTTCGCCGGCGCCAGCCGCTGCATGAGCGGCTCGGCGGGTGGTGAGTACCTGCCTGGCCACACCTCGATGATCCGCCGCGATCCAGTGGGCGTGATCGCCTCCATCGCACCGTGGAACTACCCGCTGATGATGGTCGCCTGGAAAATCGCCCCA
>NZ_JAPJIV010000073.1 GCF_026241895.1 Pseudomonas sp. RIT-562
GGCGATGGCAGCATTTCCTGCTGGCGCTTGACCTCTTCCAGGGCCTGCACCTTGACGCCGTTCTGCTTCTTCCAGAACAGATAGGCACCGCCGGCAGCGAGCGCGGCCATGCTCAGGAACGAGAAGTGCGGCATGCCCGGCACCAGGCCCATCACCGCCATCAAGCCGGCCGCAACTGCCAGGGCTTTTGGTGAGGCGAACATCTGGCGATTGATCTGCTTGCCCATGTCTTCCGAACCGGAAGCACGGGTCACCATGATCGCGGCAGCGGTGGACAGCAGCAGTGATGGCAATTGCGCCACCAAACCGTCACCGATGGTCAGCAGCGCGTACACCTTGCCGGCGTCGCCGAAGGTCATGCCGTGCTGGAAAATACCGACCGCCATGCC
>NZ_JAPJIV010000074.1 GCF_026241895.1 Pseudomonas sp. RIT-562
CGGGCAGTACAGCGGGAACGGCTGGGAATGGTCGGGCCTGTTTCCGCTGTATTGTGGCGCCGTGCTCGTAGTGGGATATGTGTGGTTGGGCGCCTGCTGGCTGTATTGGCGCACTGTAGATGATCTGCAACGTCGATCAGGGCGACAGGCGAGGGTGCTGGCCATCGTAACCATAGTGCTTTTGGCCGTGTTGGTGGTCTGGACAGCGACGCTTGACGCTCGATATGCGCAGCGGCTTTCCAATCCACTGGTCTGGCTGCCAGCCGCGATATTGCTCACTGCACTGCTGATCAGCTTCACCATGAGCTTTCGAAGCCGCCGGCACTATCTGCCGTTATTCGCCGCACTGGGGATCTTCATCTTAGCGTTCACCTTG
>NZ_JAPJIV010000075.1 GCF_026241895.1 Pseudomonas sp. RIT-562
GGGGCAGTACAGCGGGAACGGCTGGGAATGGTCGGGCCTGTTTCCGCTGTATTGTGGCGCCGTGCTCGTAGTGGGATATATGTGGTTGGGCGCCTGCTGGCTGTATTGGCGCACTGTAGATAATCTGCAACGTCGATCAGGGCGACAGGCGAGGGTGCTGGCCATCGTAACCATGGTGCTTTTGGCCGTGTTGGTGGTCTGGACAGCGACGCTTGACGCTCGATATGCGCAGCGGCTTTCCAATCCACTGGTCTGGCTGCCAGCCGCAATATTGCTCACTGCACTGCTGATCAGCTTCACCATGAGCTTTCGAAGCCGCCGGCACTATCTGCCGCTATTCGCCGCACTGGGGATCTTCATCTTAGCGTTCGCCTTA
>NZ_JAPJIV010000076.1 GCF_026241895.1 Pseudomonas sp. RIT-562
GACAGTGGTTTTGTCCGCGGTCAGGGTCGCAAACACTTCACTGGTGGTGTCGCCGATGGTCACCGACGCTGGGCCACCAATGGTTGGGTTCTCCAGCGCTGCGCCGTTCGAGGTCGCCCCGGTAATGCTCAGGGATACGGTGCCGCCGTCTTTGTAGACGTCATCGCCTTGCGGGGCGAGGGTGTGGACTTTTTCAGTCTGACCAGCAGCGAAGACCAGAGTCGAACCGTCGCTCAGCTTGACGGTAACCGGGTGGTCTTGAGCCTTGTCGAGCTTGATGGTGAACGCTGCGCCCTGGTTTTCCAGGACTGGGCCGTTGCCTGTGATGGTGAT
>NZ_JAPJIV010000077.1 GCF_026241895.1 Pseudomonas sp. RIT-562
GCGGGAGCCACCTCACGAAGACGAGCCCGGGCCCCAACCCACTTTGGCTGACGAAACGGGTAAATCCTGAGGGTAAATATCGATGATGGACAATGACTGGGTAACGCTATTGTCCGCTGCCGCGCTGGGATTTTCGGTCTTGAACTACGTGCTGTTGGATGGCACTGATCTTGGCGTGGGCGTGCTGATGGGTCTTACTCGTTGCAGTCAGCATCGACGTGCCATGGCGGTGACCATCCTTCCGATTTGGGACGCTAACGAAACGTGGCTCGTGCTCGGTGGCGGCGGGCTGCTGGCGTTGTTTCCGCTGGCTTACGCCGTCCTGCTG
>NZ_JAPJIV010000078.1 GCF_026241895.1 Pseudomonas sp. RIT-562
ACGGGAGCCACCTCACGAAGACGAGCCCGGGCCCCAACCCACTTTGGCTGACGAAACGGGTAAATCCTGAGGGTAAACATCGATGATGGACAATGACTGGGTAACGCTATTGTCCGCTGCCGCGCTGGGATTTTCGGTCTTGAACTACGTGCTTTTGGATGGCACTGATCTTGGCGTGGGCGTGCTGATGGGGCTTACTCGTTGCAGTAAGCATCGACGTGCCATGGCGGTGACTATCCTTCCGATTTGGGACGCTAACGAAACGTGGCTCGTGCTCGGTGGTGGCGGGCTGCTGGCGTTGTTTCCGCTGGCTTACGCCGTCCTGCTT
>NZ_JAPJIV010000079.1 GCF_026241895.1 Pseudomonas sp. RIT-562
TGGCGCCGAGCGCCTATCGCCTGACCCTGATGGGCGTGATCCTGGCCGAGGCGGAGATTTATCCGGACCGCGAACTGGCGATCAACCCGGGGCAGGTCTACGGCACGCTCAACGGCATCACCGCCAAAGATCCGGCTTTTGGTCTGGAGGCGGTGTGGATCGAAGTCAGCCAGCGTGCCCAGGCGCAGTCACTCGGATACACTGTGGTCGATGCCAGTACAGTAGTGGCCACTCACTTGAACCAGATTCTGTACAAGCACTCCAGTGAGCTGATTGGGCACGAAGAAGTGCAGCAACTCATGCAATTGCTGGCCAAAAGCTCACC
>NZ_JAPJIV010000008.1 GCF_026241895.1 Pseudomonas sp. RIT-562
CCTACAGAGTGGTCCAAAAAAACTGGACCGCTGCAAGCCAGCTCCTACAGGGGAGGCGTTTGTCCTGGGGGCCCGCGTTATCGTTTACCTCCATCGCGAGCAAGCTTTGCTCCCACAGTTGTTATCTCCAACAGTTGTTATCTCCAACAGTTGTTATCTCCAACAGTTGTTTTCTCCAACAGTTGTTATCTCCAACGGTTGTCATCTCCAACAGTTGTCACCTTCAACAAGTGTCACCTGACTCAGGTGTTCATTTCAAACTCAGTGAATGTGCACGACCAGACAAGCGCAGCGCGCCGGCTTGATGCCTTGGTCGGCCCGAAGGCCGCCACGGCCCGGTTGTTGATCGCGGACGCCCCGTTAACCACGCTGGCCGAACGCAGGTATTGCGTAGCGGGTAAACCGGCAAGGATGCCGGTTTAGCCGCGCTGGGCCATGGATGGCCCATCGCGGCGACCCGCGGAGCAATGCCTGCGTTCGGGCACACCGAGCCCAGGCGAGGTGCCGAGTGGTGGGGCAAGAGCGTTTTGGTTACTTTTGCGCTCTATCAAAAGTGACCCGCCGTAAGGGCGGAACCCTTAGAAGCCGTTACCGCAGCAACGGATATGTACGCCAAGCAAGATCAAAAGATCGCAGCCTCGTTTCACTCGACAGCTCCTACAGAAAACGGCGTAAACCTGCTCGAAGGGAGATATCCACAGGCAAAGAAACGCCTCCCCTTACAACGAATACTTCTGCAAATTCCCCATCATCTCCTTCAGCGCCTCGATATTATCCTTGGGATGCGCCGCGCCCTCGAAATCACAAATCTGCTGCCAATTCGCCGCAACGTCTTCCGGCGAGAATCCCACCCGTGGATCAAACCCGGCGCCCAGGCTGCGCTCCCAGCGGACCTTGCCCATCCAGCCACCGCCCACCTCGAACAGTCCCGAAGTCTCTTGGCAGTTTTCGCTGGCCAGGTACACCACCAACGGGCTGACCAACTCCGGTTTGAGTTGCTCGAACACTTGCGGCGGAATCAGGCCTTCGGTCATACGAGTGCCGCCAGTGGGAGCGATGGCGTTGACCAGGATGTTGTTCTTGCGACCCTCGATGGCCAGCGTACGAGTCAGGCCATAGAGGCCGAGTTTGGCCATGCCGTAGTTGGACTGGCCGAAGTTGCCGTAGATGCCAGAGGTCGAAGCGGTGAAGATCACCCGGCCGTAGTTTTGCTCGCGCATGTGTGGCCAGGCGGCGCGGGTGACTTTGTAGGCGCCTTCAACGTGGACGCGGTACACCAGGTCCCAATCGGCGTCTTCCATTTTGTGGAAAGTTTTATCGCGCAGGATCCCGGCATTGTTGACGACTACATCGACCCTGCCGAAAGCGTCCATGGCGTGCTGGACTATTTTGTCGCCGTCGGTGACGGAGTCGTGGTTGGCTTCGGCGGTACCGCCCGCTTCACGAATTTGCGCGACCACCCGATCCGCCGCCGAGGCGTTGGCGCCCTCCCCCTGGGCCGAACCGCCGAGGTCGTTGACCAGTACCCGAGCGCCCTGCTTGGCGAACAGCAGCGCATGGGCGCGACCAAGGCCGCCGCCGGCACCGGTGATGATCACGACTTTATCTTCGAAGCGCACAGACTCACTCATGGGGGACAACTCCAGGCCAAGGGGATATGAGTCCGAGTGTCAGGCACGGGGCTGCGGGTCACAATGAAAACGGCTGGGGCTGAATAGTGCTCGATAAGGTAGGGGGATGATGCGGTTGGTGGCGCCTCGCAGATTCGTCGCGGCTAGTGTTGCGGTGGTGAGTTTGATGACGCCATCGCTGGCAAGCCAGACTCCTACAGGGCCCTGGTGTGGCGCAAATCCGTAGGCGATGGGCTCGCCAGCTCCTACGAACACGCCACCTTGCGCGGCGGCAGCACGCAATTCTCGCGGAACTCCAGGTAATGCTTGAGCACCTGCGCCGGCGCTTCTATCTGGGGATAGTGCCCAATATCGGCCAACAACACGGTGTCGGGGTTGGGGATCAGCTGCCGATAGCGTTCGACCATATGCCCGCCGGAAATCGGATCAGCCTCGCCATCGATCACCCGCATCGGCACTTCGTTGAGTTGCATGGCGGCCACCCAACGCTCGCGCAGCGCCCGTCGCTCGGGAATATAGCCAATCAATTTGTGCATGATGCGCGGGCCACGGTTGCTTTCCACCAGGCTCCAGAAGTCGTCCATCTCACTCTCGCTTGGGCGACTGTGCGGGCCGAAGACATTGCGGAAACTTTTCACCAGTGCATCCCGGTTGAAGGCACGGCCGATCATCCAACCCAATGGGCTGAGCAGCAGTTTCTGCACCATTAGTGCGCGATGGGTTTCAGGAAACAGACCGCCGTTGAGGAACACGCAGCTGGCCAGTTCGACGCGAGCTTCGTGGTGCCGGGCCAACAGTTCCTGGGCAACGCTGTCACCGTAATCGTGGGCGAGCACATGCACCGGGTCCTGAACCTGCAGATGCGCCAGCAACGCCTGCTGCAAATCGGCCTGCTCCAGCAGGCTGTACTCATGCCGGGACGGCTTGGCGGAATCACCGAAGCCGAGCATGTCGCAGGCAATCACCCGATAACGCTGGGCCAGGGGCTGCCACAGGAAATGCCAGTCCCAACTGGCGGTCGGAAAGCCATGGATGAGCAGCAACGGCTCACCCTGCCCCGCCGTCCAATAACGGATGTGCTGGCCGCGGAACACAAACGTCTGGCCGCGCTTGCGCCAGACACACAGGGGAATCTCGGCGAGAGCCATCAGAGTTTATAACCAGGGTCGAGTTGATCGAGTTTGCGCAGCAACGCTGGCCAGGCCAGTGCACCACCCATCCCTTGAGCACTTTTGGTGACGCCGGCGATCATCGCCTTGGCGCCAGCCAGAATCTGCGGTGCGATGGCAATCAACTCGGCACCACCGTTTTGCGCCAGCACCTGGATATCGCAGGCACGCTGGAAGGTGAACATCATCAGGAAAGTGTCAGCGATGGTGCCGCCACAAGTCAGCAAGCCGTGGTTGTGCAGCATCAGGAAATTTTTGTCCGCAAGGTCGGCCTGCAGTCGCACCTTCTCTTCATGGTTGAGCGCAACGCCTTCGTAGGCGTGGTAGGCCAGGCTGGACAGGACAAACAACGACTGTTGACTGATCGGCAACATGCCCTGCTTCTGGGCCGAGACTGCAACGCCGGAGGCGGTGTGGGTATGCAAGACGCAGACGACATCGTGACGCACTTCGTGCACGGCACTGTGGATGGTGTAGCCCGCCGGGTTGATCTCGTAGGGACTGTCCATCAGCTTATTGCCGGCCTGGTCGACCTTGACCAGGCTCGATGCGGTGATCTCGTGAAACATCAGCCCAAAAGGGTTGATCAGGAAATCTTCGGTGCCGGGCACCTTGGCGGATATATGGGTGAAGATCAGATCGTCCCAGCCATGCTGGGCAACCAGGCGATAGCAGGCAGCCAGGTCAACGCGAGCCTGCCATTCAGCGGCGCTGACCTGATCTTTGACGTTGGAAGGTGACAGGACGGAGGCTACGGTCACGACAAGGAACTCCTGTTCTTATTGTTTTGCACGTGACAGCAGTCTAGTCAGCCCCCGGGATTCGCGTAGTTGCATTGGCAGCCAGCTTGATGGCCGAGCGAGTCAGTTACGCAACGCATTCACCAGTTCTGCCAGCCAGGGCTCGGCATCGGTTTCCGGAGTGACGCTTTCGCTGGCGTCCAGTCGCAACATCGGCAGTACCTCGCGAACGCCCAACTCGCCAAACAACTCACGCATCAGCTCGCCGCCACCACAAAAGGTATCGCCGTAGCTCGCGTCGCCCAAGCCGATGACGGCACCTGGCAGACCGCGCCAGGCTGCCGGCAGCTGATCGCGAATGGCGAAATACAGCGGCTGCAGGTTGTCTGGCAACTCGCCCATACCCGTGGTCGAGGTCACGGCGAGCAAGGCTTCGGGGCCAAAAGCCTGGGCGTCTGCAAGCGTTGCCCGAGGGTTATGCCAAGTTTCGAACCCGGCTTGCTTCAAAATGTTTGCCGCGTGACGGGCGACTTCTTCGGCCGAGCCGTAAACCGAGCCGGAAAAAATGGCGACTTTCATCAATCTGATCCTGATCCTGAGTAAATAAGGAGGATATTAACAGCAGCTCAGTGTTGGTTTCTTTTAGAATGCGAATGCCAATCAAACTGGAAGGGATTCTTCAATGATCAACGCCCAGCTGCTGCAACTGGTCATCAACGCTTCGAACGACGGCATCGTGATTGCCGAAAAGGAAGGCGACCAGGACACCATCCTGATCTATGTGAACCCGGCATTCGAACGCCTGACGGGCTACACCAGCGAGGAAATCCTGTATCAGGACTGCCGCTTCCTGCAGGCCGGCGACCGCGCCCAGGAGGCCCTGGTAGTCATCCGCGAAGCCGTGAGCCGTGGTGGCTCGTGCCGGGAAATCCTGCGCAACTACCGTAAGGACGGCACTCCATTCTGGAACGAGCTGTCGCTTTCCACGGTAAGAAGCGAGAGTGATGGGATCACTTATTTCGTGGGTGTGCAGAAAGATGTCAGCGTCCAGGTCAAGGCGCAGCACCGAGTTGCGCAGCTGGAAGCGCAATTGGCCGAAGTCCAAGCCGAGCTCGCCGCACTCAAAGCGACGAACGGTAAAAACAAAAAGGCGAATTAATTGTCATTAACTACAATCACCGATGACTTTGTAACTATTTCTTTCGAGTAGATCATGCACCGCGACGCGCTCCTGACTCAGGATGAGCTGGATTTCATCCAGACCATGCAACATAACCCGCAGCTGAATGTGCGGGATGCGACGTCGAGCCTGCTGGTCAACGGTGGTTCGCAAATCCGTGATCTGCTCACGCGCCTGGCCGCGCACGAGCAAGTCACCATCCAGGCCAACTTCGAAAATCAGCAGATGACTTTTCCGTTGCACCTGGTGGAAGACGAGTTTCACGCGCTGCACCTGCGTCTCGGTGTGCCCAGCATCTATGAAGACGGGCCAATGGTCAGGCCTTGGCGTCTGGTGCTCGAGGAGCCGGTAGCCCTGGAAAATGCCAACGGCCAGCCTGGCACCCTGTGGGTCCACGAAGTGTCGTTCAAGGGTGTGTTGCTGGAAGTACGCAACAAGACCAAACCGCCTAAGCACTTCGCCTTGTGGTTCAGCCCTTCCGGGTATGAGCGGATCGCGTTGCGCGGCACGTTCGAGAAAGAAACCGAGAGCGGCTTTTATGCCTATCAGTTGAGTCAGAGCGACAAGGACGAAACCGAACGGCTACGCCAGTTTATCCTCCAGCAGCACCGCCTGACCCACCCCGCCCTGCATCTCTGATCTTGTATCCCTGCTCAGGTATCGAGAGTGCCCGCCAGAAATTGCTTCAGGCGCTGGCGCATCGTTACCCCTTCACTGCCCAGGCAGCCGATGGACGACCCAGCGAGACTCTCCTGCGCCAGGTCGGACGCATCCCCCGCCAATAACAGCTGACAATCAAGGCTCAGGGCCAGACGATTCAAGCGTCGAGGCAAGTCGGCGGCCGGCGCATGATTGGAAACCAGCACCAATGCTTGCGGCTTGACCCGCTGGCAGACCAGCGTGAGTTCATCAAATGGCTGACCGATCGACAATAACTGGATGGCCGAGTCGACATGGCTGAGGTACAGCGCCGTGACCAGCACTTCGAGCTCACGGGCCTGATCGCCCAGGGCGCAGACAATCACCCGGCGCGGTTGCATTACGCGCACCAACAGCATGCGCTGCAACACCCGGGAGCGCAGAAAACCGTCGAGGAATAGCCATTCGCTGGTCTGCCCAAAGGCATCATGGCGCTGCAGCAACTGTTTCCACAGTGGCATGAGGATGTCCTGGAAAACCACCGCCAGTGGATAACTCGAAAAAATCTGGCCGTAGATCTGTTCCAGCTGCACTTCGTCAAAACCACTGACGGCCGCCTGCACCTGCTCCTGCCACTGGACATAGTCGGCCAGCACCAGCTCATCAGGAATGATTTTGGCCAGCGCCTGGAGCGGTTCGGCCTTGGCCAGGATCTTGCCGACCTTGCTGACCGCGACTCCACGCTCGATCCAGCCAAGAATGCTGCGGACTTTTTCGATATCGGCCATGGAGTACAGCCGATGCCCGCTTTCGGTGCGAGTCGGCTGAATCAGCCCATAACGGCGCTCCCAGGCGCGAAGTGTCACCGGATTGATACCGGTAAGGCGCGACACTTCCCGAATGGGGAACAGGTCTTCGCGCTCCAGCGAGTGCGCTTGCAGCGAATCCGGAGCGATATCAGTCGATACAGGCATTTCGCGGTCCACATCCATGTATAAAACGGCTCTTATCTTACCTCTCCTGCCCCCCGGCCATTCAAGATATTGATGATTCACTAAAGTCGCTGGTGAAATATCAAGAATCAGGAATAATCCTTGCTTGATTGAAGACGCAGCCCATCACCCCGGTGCTGCGCCTGGCGAATCTCCTACCCGGAGTGCCGCAATTGTCTTACGGAGATACACAATGTCTACTTCACCCGTCACGTTGATGGTTGCGCGCCGAGTCGCCGATGGGCGCTACCAGGACCTGATGGACTGGCTGCGCGAAGGCGAACAGCTGGCCACCGACTTCAAGGGTTATCTCGGCTCCGGCGTGCTCGCTCCGCCACCCGGTGATAACGAATTCCAGATCATCTTCCGCTTTGCCGACGAGCAGACCATGCACGCCTGGGAGCACTCCGCCTCGCGTACCGCCTGGCTGGCCCGTGGCAGCGATTTGTTTGCCCATCCCAAGGAGCATCGGGTCAGCGGCATTGAAGGCTGGTTCGGCGCCGCAGGTGCGCGTCCGCCGCGCTGGAAACAGGCAGTGGCTATCTGGCTGGCGTTCTTTCCGGTGTCGCTGCTGTTCAACTTCGTACTGGAGCCATTGCTGGGTGAGCTGAGCCTGTTGCCGCGGGTGCTGGTCAGTACGTTGTGCCTGACGCCGTTGATGGTTTATTTCTTCATTCCGCTGTCGACGCGGATCCTGGCGGGCTGGCTGAGTGGCAATTCGGCGCGGCGGGTGGCGGTGAAGGCTTCTGCGCAAAATCATTGAGATTGGGTTGAAGTCATCGCGAGCAAGCTTTGCTCCCACAGTCCTCAATTCTCAATTCTCAATGCTCAGTCCTCAGTCCTCAGTCCTCAGTCCTGGAGACCACAGGACTGAGGTAGATGCCCGCCGTCGCTGGTATAGTTTTGCTCTTATCGCAAAGCGAGCCCGACATGACCCCTTGCGCAGCTCCCATCCTCATCACCGGTGCCGGCCAGCGAGTCGGCTTGCACTGTGCGCAGCGATTGCTCGAAGAAGGTCAGCCGGTCATCTTCAGCTATCGCAGCGAACGCCCCGGGGTGCAAATTCTGCGCGATCTGGGGGCTACGGCAGTGTTCGCCGACTTCTCCAGTGAGGCCGGGATACTCGCCTTCATCACCGAACTGAAAACCCTCACCGACAGCCTGCGGGCCATCGTGCACAACGCCTCCGAGTGGCTGGCCGAAACCCCGGACACCGACGCGCAGGCCTTCTCCCGCATGTTCAACGTGCATATGCTCGCGCCCTACCTGATCAACCTGCACTGCGCCGAACTGCTCCAGCGCTCGACCCCTGCAGACATCGTGCACATCAGCGACGACGTGACGCGCAAGGGCAGCAGCCGTCACATCGGCTATTGCGCGAGCAAGGCCGGGCTCGACAGCCTGACGCTATCCTTCGCCGCCAGGTATGCTCCGACCATCAAGGTCAACGGCATCGCCCCCGCCCTGCTACTGTTCAACCCTGACGACGACGCGGCGTACCGCGCCAAGGCCCTGGCCAAGTCCGCGCTGGGCATCGAGCCCGGTAGCGAAGTGGTCTACCAAAGCCTGCGCTACCTGCTCGACAACCCCTATGTCACTGGCACTACCCTGACCGTCAACGGCGGACGGCACGTCAAATAAACTGCCCCGCGAGGATCTCCCATGACACTAACGCCACCGCGCAACGGCCTGACCCAGAGCTATCGCGAGATCCTCATCGGCATCGGTGAGAACCCCGACCGCGAAGGCCTGCTCGATACTCCCACACGAGCTGCCAAGGCCATGCAGTACCTCTGCCATGGCTATGAACAGAGTGTTGAAGAGATCGTCAACGGTGCGCTGTTCTCCTCGGACACCGACGAGATGATCATCGTCGCCGATATCGAACTCTACTCATTGTGCGAACATCACCTGCTGCCCTTCATCGGCAAGGCCCATGTGGCTTATATTCCGACCGGCAAGGTGCTGGGCCTGTCGAAGATCGCGCGGCTGGTGGACATGTTCGCCCGCCGCCTGCAGATCCAGGAAAACCTCACCCGGCAAATCGCCGAGGCGGTGCAAGACGTGACCGGTGCCGCCGGCGTCGCGGTAGTGATCGAAGCCCGGCACATGTGCATGATGATGCGCGGCGTGGAAAAACAGAATTCGACCATGAACACTTCGGTGATGCTCGGCGCCTTTCGCGAGTCGAGCAATACCCGCCAGGAGTTCCTGCAATTGATTGGACGGAGCAAGTAGCAATGCCACAACTTCAGCCAGGAATGGCGCGCATCCGGG
Source organism: Pseudomonas sp. RIT-562 (assembly GCF_026241895.1). GTDB lineage: Bacteria > Pseudomonadota > Gammaproteobacteria > Pseudomonadales > Pseudomonadaceae > Aquipseudomonas > Aquipseudomonas mandelii_F. The sequence goes on from NZ_JAPJIV010000008.1 coordinate 8,629, forward strand.
TCAAGGACCTGTGTTTGCGCACCTTCATCGGAATCAACGAGGACGAGATCCTCAACAAGCAGGACGTGCTGATCAACCTGACGATCCTGTACGCGGCCCAGGAAGCGGTGCGCGACAATGATATCGATCACGCGCTGAACTACCGGACCATCACCAAGGCGATCATCGCTCACGTGGAAGGTAACCGCTTCGCCCTGCTCGAACGCCTGACCCAGGAGATACTCGACCTGATCATGCTTAACGAGTCGGTGCTGTACGCCGAGGTCGAAGTGGACAAGCCCCACGCACTGCGCTTCGCCGAATCGGTGTCGATAACGCTTGCGGCGAGCCGCTAAGCTTCAAGCCTGGAGCTTCAAGCGATAAACTGAGTGCCACCGCAACCCAACTTGCAGCTTGAGGCTTGCCACTTGAAGCTGTCTCGCAGAGAACCCCATGACCGACCAACAACGCCTCGAACTCGAAGCCGCCGCCTTCCGCCGGCTGGTGGCTCACCTCGATAGCCGTAAGGATGTGCAGAACATCGACCTGATGAACCTCTCCGGGTTCTGCCGTAACTGCCTGTCCAAGTGGTACAAGGCCGCCGCCGATGAACGCCAGATCGACGTCAGCCTCGACGACGCGCGCGAAGTCGTCTACGGCATGCCGTACGCCGAGTGGAAAGCCCAATACCAGCAAGAAGCCAGCGCCGAACAACAGGCGGCGTTCGCCAAAGGAAAACCCAATGAGTGATTTGAACACCCTGAGCACCAGCCTCAAGAGCGGCGAACACATGTTTGCCGACACCCTGGCGTTCATTGCCGCCGGTTACGACTACCAGCCACAGGCGTTCGTCAACGGTGGCGTGGAAAACGCGGCCGGGCAGAACGAAGGTTCGTGCAAAACCCTGGGCCTGGCGCTGCTTGAAGGCCTGAGCGATGAAGAGGCACTGTTGGCGTTTGGCGAGCATTACCGCTCAGTGGTCGCCACGCCCGAGGGCAGCGACCATGGCAATATTCGGGCGTTGATTGCCAATGGGTTGGCAGGGGTGAAGTTCAGTGCGCAGCCGCTGACTCGTCGCTGACCTGAAATCAAAAGATCGGGCCGCGTTCGGACGATCTTTTGATCTTCCAAAACATCCCGACTTTTAAGATTGACCCGGCGACTTTATTTCGTTTGCCCGCCACCACTGCTCACGGCTTAGATAAAAAGAAGCATCCCTTCTTCAGAGTCGGTCACCCATGAGCAGCGAAACCATTAGCCGTTCGATCAACGTGGTTCACCCCGTCACCCTCAGCCACGGCAACAACGCCGAGGTCTGGGACACCGCTGGCAAGCGCTATATCGACTTCGTCGGTGGGATCGGCGTGCTCAACCTCGGTCACTGCCACCCACGCATCGTCGCGGCCATCCGCGACCAGGCCACCCGCCTGACCCATTACGCATTCAACGCCGCCCCGCACCAGCCCTACATCGATTTGATGGAGCGCCTCAGTGCCTTTATTCCCGTGGACTACCCGGTCAGCGGGATGCTCACCAACAGCGGCGCAGAAGCCGCAGAAAATGCCTTGAAGATCGTCCGTGGCGCCACCGGGCGCAGTGCCGTGATCGCCTTTGACGGCGCGTTCCACGGCCGGACCCTGGCGACCCTCAACCTCAACGGCAAAGTGGCGCCCTACAAGCAGAAAATCGGCGTGCTGCCCGGCCCTGTGTACCACCTGCCCTATCCGAGCCGGGACAATGGCGTGAGCTGCGCTGAAGCCCTGAAAGCCATGGAGCGCCTGTTCAGCGTGGAAATCGACGTCGATGACGTCGCCTGCTTTATCTTCGAACCGGTGCAGGGCGAAGCGGGCTTTCTCGCGATGGACCCGCAGTTTGCCCAGGCACTGCGGCGCTTTTGCGACGACAAGGGCATTGTGCTGATCGCCGACGAGATCCAGTCGGGCTTCGGCCGTACCGGCCAGCGTTTCGGGTTTTCGCGCCTGGGCATCGAGCCAGATCTGATTCTGCTCGGCAAAAGCATCGCCGGCGGGATGCCACTGGGGGCCGTGGTGGGGCGCAAGGAGCTGCTCGACGTATTGCCCAAGGGCGGGCTGGGCGGCACATATTCCGGCAACCCCATCGCCTGCGCCGCCGCGCTGGCGACCCTCGACGAAATGACTGACGCACAGCTGCACAATTGGGGCGCGCAGCAGGAAGAAGCCATCGTCAGCCGCTATCAGTCCTGGATCGCCAGGCAGCTGTCGCCCTTTCTCGGGCGCCTGACCGGGGTGGGCGCGATGCGCGGCATCGAGCTGAGTCACCCTGACGGCACACCCGCTGCGGCGCAGCTCACCCAGCTGCTGGCCCTGGCCCGCGATTCCGGCTTGCTGCTGATGCCCAGTGGCAAGTCGCGGCACATTGTCAGGTTGCTGGCCCCGTTGACCACCGAGGCTGCAGTGCTGGAGGAAGGACTGGATATCCTTGAAGCCTGCCTGGCGAAACTCGACTGATAGCAAAATGAGCTCAGGGACTGACGTAGCGAATTATGGTCGCTTGCAGTCGCGGATTTTGCGTCGCAATACTCATTGAAGAACTCGATTCAAATTTTCCGCCCTTGGCGATCTCAGGGTCGCCATCGCCGGCAAGCCGGCTTCTACAAAAGCGCGGTGTACATTAGCCCCCAATCTTATTAGCGAGATCATCATCATTTAGACGCCGAGGCCTGCATGTATCACGACAATATAATTTATAAAAAGAAGTCCAACGATCCTCAATTCCTCCTCGGCGTCGCCGTTGTGCTGTTCCTCGGCGCCTACCTGATGAACCTGGGGAACAGCGCCCTCAGCAACTTCCTGCATCCGCTGCTGGGCAATGCGCCCGACAGCCTGACCGCCCGCAACATCGCCATCGGCTTGGCCATTGCCGTGCTGGGAACCCTGAATTTCCACGTCCTCGGACGCCTCAAGTTCAAGGTGCAGACCACGGTGGTGTGGATCGAACTGCTGATCCTGTTCCTCGCGTTCTTCGACACCTTCAACCTGTCTTACAGCTTTATACTCGACAAGGTCGGCTTCCTGATCATCCAGGGTGCTGCCACTACGCTGTATATCTCGGCAGTGGCGATCGTGATTGCCTTCGTCCTGGCGCTGATCGGTGCGGTCGCCAAGCTGTCGAACAACGGCCTGGCCAACGCCCTCGCCTCGTTCTACACCTCGTTCTTTCGCGGAGTGCCATTGCTGATCCAGATCTACCTGATCTACCTCGGCCTGCCACAACTGGGTTATGTAGTCGACGCTGTCCCGGCGGGCATCCTCGCGTTGTCGCTGTGCTACGGCGCCTACATGACGGAGATTTTCCGCGCCGGCATCCAGAGCATTCCGGTGGGCCAGTGGGAAGCGTCCCGGGCCCTGAACATCAGCCCGTTCAAGACCTTGAGCCGGGTGATCATGCCCCAGGCCCTGCGCGTGATTATCCCGCCGACCGGCAACCAGTTCATCGCCATGCTCAAGGACAGCTCACTGGTCTCGGTGATTGGCGTGTGGGAGTTGATGTACCTGGCCAAGACCCAGGGCCGTGCGGACTTTCGCCACCTGGAAATGCTGATCACCGCTGCAATGATCTACTGGGCGCTGTCGTTCATTCTCGAGCGAGTGCAGGCGCGAATCGAAAAACGGGTCAACCGATCCACGGCAAGGGGTTGATGGCTGATGTCTCTTACCAGTACCGCAGAACGTCTCGACCTGGCCCCCGCAGCGCCAGCTAATTCTTCGATGATCAGCATCACCGGCTTGAACAAGTGGTACGGCAATTTTCATGCGCTACGCGATGTCGACCTGAACGTCGCCGCCGGTGAAATCCTGGTGGTGTGCGGGCCCTCGGGCTCGGGCAAGTCGACGATGATTCGCTGCATCAACCATCTGGAGAATTTCCAGAAGGGCCAGATCAAGGTCAACGGGATCATCCTCACCAGCGAGGCGGAAAGTGTCAGCGCCGTGCGCAGTGAAATCGGCATGGTGTTCCAGAGTTTCAACCTGTTCCCGCACCTCAGCGTGATGGACAACCTGACCCTGGCACCGCAACTGGTGCAAGGCGTGTCGGCGGCCGAAGCGAAAAAGCGCGCGCAGGTGTACCTGGAGCGGGTGCGCATTGCCGAACATGCCGACAAATATCCCTCGCAATTGTCCGGAGGCCAGCAGCAGCGCGTAGCGATAGCCCGAGCGCTGTGCATGAACCCCAAAGTCATGTTGTTCGATGAACCGACTTCTGCCCTCGATCCGGAAATGGTTCATGAAGTCCTGGACGTGATGGGCGAGCTGGCCACCGACGGCATGACCATGATCTGCGTGACCCATGAAATGGGCTTTGCCAGCAAGGTCGCCGACCGCGTGCTGTTCATGGACCAGGGTCAGGTGATCGAACAGGCCACCCCGGCTGAATTTTTCAATAACCCACAGACCGAACGTGCGCAGAAATTCCTGTCGCAGATCATCGGACACTGAAGACCGCTTCGCCCGCCATAACAATAACGAGACATGGAGATGGACATGGTCAGAAGTAAACGCGTACTCACCCTCGCCGCCGCAATGTCGCTGTTGTTTGTCGGCGCCGCCAATGCCGGTGCGGTGCTGGACAAGATCCAGAGCAGCAAGACGATGACGGTTGCCACGTCGGCCACCTGGCCGCCACAAGGCTTCATCAACGACAAGAATGAAATCGACGGTTTCGATATCGACGTCTCGAAAGAAATCGCCAAGCGCCTGGGCGTCGAGGTCAAGTTCATCACGCCCGACTGGGATGTAATCACTGCCGGCAAGTGGAACGGCCGCTGGGACATGTCCGTGGGTTCGATGACCGCGACCAAGAGCCGCGCGCGCATCCTCGACTTCCCCGGCACTTATTACTACGTTCCCTACGTGTTTGCCGTGCACGACAAGTCCTCGGTCACCGACCACAAGGCGCTGAATGGCAAGACCATCGGCGTTGAAGGCGGCACCACTTCCGAGGACTTCCTCAACCAGGCCCTGGCCATCGAAACCACCGATGTGCCGCCAGTGGTGTACGACGTCAAGACCGAAAAGATGAAGACCTACGCCGGCTCCGTCGGACCGCTGGACGATCTGCGCCTGGGCGATGGAGCCCGCCTGGATGCCATCCTGACCCAACGCAGCACCCTGGATGCGGCGGTCAAAAAAGGGTATCCGCTGCGTGCTGTGGATAACGCTGTCGCGTTCTACGAACCGCTGGCTGTGGCGACCGACAAGGGTGACCCGGAGTTGAAGGCGAAGCTCGGTACCATCATTGAAGAGATGCACAAGGATGGCACGCTGGCCAAGTTATCGACCAAGTGGTACGGCGTCGATTATTCGACCGTCAAGTAACCCGACGGGAGCAAAGCTGCTCCTGCCCTGTGGGAGCGGGCTTGCTCGCGAAAGCGGTTTACCCGTCAAACCATTCAGTGCCTGATTCACCGCTTTCGCGAGCAAGCCCGCTCCCACAGGATTGGGTGTGATTGGTCAACTATTTTCAAGGATCGACCCATGTCCTTCCCCAATACCTGGTACTCCCAAACCTCGCTGCCCCGGGCGGCCAGGTCCGCACTCAATACCGATGAAAGCTGCGACGTGTGCATCATCGGTGCCGGTATCGCCGGCCTCACCGCCGCCCTGGAACTGACCCGGCGCGGCAAACGGGTGACCCTGCTCGAGGCCCATCAGGTTGCCTGGGGCGCATCCGGGCGCAACGGCGGCGTGGTCTCGCCTGGCTGGGCCGAAGGCTCCGGCGCCATTCGCAAAAAACTCGGGCTGGATCAGGCCAGGGCGCTGTTCCAGATGTCAGTCGAAGGCGTACAGATCGTGCGCGACAATATCGCTGAACTGGCGCTGGACGGTTGCGCGCCATCCGCCGGCACCATCCGGGTCAAGCGCTACGACGACGGCGCTGGCGTGAAGTCGCACATCGAAACGATGCGCCGCGATTTCGGCTACGAACTCAATTACCTCGACACCGCGCAGGTTCGCCAACGCGCTCACACCCTGCGCTATTTCCAGGGAGTCGAAGACCCCAACGCCATGCATTTTCACCCGCTCAATTACTGCCTGGGCCTGGCCCGGTCCATCGAAGCGGGCGGTGGCAAGATTTACGAACAATCAAAAATGCTCGCCTGGCACCACGAAGGCGCGGACAAAGTAATCAACACGGCTCACGGCAGTGTGCGCTGCCAGCACCTGGTGTTCTGTGCCGGCGGTTATGGTGGCCCGGAGCTGCAGAAACTCAGCCGCGCCTACCTGCCGATCGCCACGTACGTGGTGCTGACCGAGCACCTGGGTGACTCGATCAAGTCCGTGCTCGATTCCGGCGCAGCGTTCTCCGACGACCGCCGGGCTTCGGATTATTATCGGGTGGTGGAAGGTGATCGACTGCTGTGGGGCGGGCGCATCACCACGCGCAATGAACAGAACGAAAAAGCCCTGGCGGCCATGCTCAAGGCAGACATGGTCTCGGTCTATTCACAGCTGGCCTCGGTGAAAATCGACCTGGCCTGGTCCGGACTGATGGGATACTCAACCAACAAAATGCCTAACCTGGGGCTGCTGGAACCGGGGGTGTGGGCGTGTACTTCGTTTGGTGGGCATGGGTTGAATACCGGTTCGATTGGCGGTCGAGTGATCGCCGAAGCGGTGTGCGGGGAGAGTCGGCGGTATGAGCTGTTCAAGCCTTACTTACTGGACTGGAACGGTGGGCCATTTGGCCGGGTGGCGGCGAATGCGATTTATCAATCGTTGAAGGTGATGGATTTCGTCCAGGAAAGGATTCGCGGTTGACCACGATAAATGTGGGAGCGGGCTTGCTCGCGAAAGCGGTTACCAGTCCAACCATTCAGCGCCTGATTCACCGCTTTCGCGAGCAAGCCCGCTCCCACCTGTAACCTGCGGCGCTAATCACAATGTGCACAAAAAAACCGGCCGAAGCCGGTTTTTTCATTACAACGATCTCAGAACTTGGCGTTCTGCAGGTCGTCCAGGTAGCGCTCGGCATCCAGTGCCGCCATGCAGCCGGCACCGGCGGAGGTGATGGCCTGGCGGTAGACATGGTCAGCCACGTCGCCCGCAGCGAAGATGCCTTCCAGGTTGGTCGCGGTGGCGTTGCCTTCACGGCCGCCCTGGATCACCAGGTAACCATCTTTCAAGGTCAGTTGGCCTTCGAACAGCGAGGTGTTCGGCGTGTGGCCGATGGCGATGAACACGCCGTCGACTTTCAGCTCGTCGAAGCTGCCGTCGTTGTTCTTCAGGCGCGCACCCGTGACACCCATGTTGTCGCCCAGCACTTCGTCGAGGGTCGAATTGAGCTTGAGGACGATCTTGCCTTCGGCAACCCGCGCGTTCAGCTTGTCGATCAGGATCTTCTCGGCGCGGAAGGTTTCGCGACGGTGGATCAGGGTCACGGTGCTGGCGATGTTGGCCAGGTACAGGGCTTCTTCCACTGCAGTGTTGCCACCACCGACCACAGCCACCGGCTTGTTGCGGTAGAAGAAACCATCGCAGGTGGCGCAAGCCGAAACGCCCTTGCCCATGAACGCTTCTTCCGACGGCAGGCCCAGGTAACGAGCGCTGGCGCCAGTGGCGATGATCAGGGCGTCACAGGTGTAGGTGCCGCTGTCGCCGGTCAGGCTGTAAGGCTTGGAAGCAAAGTCCACGGCATTGATGTGATCGAAAACGATCTCGGTCTCAAAGCGTTCGGCGTGCTCTTTCATGCGTTCCATCAACGCCGGGCCGGTCAGGCCGTGGACGTCGCCGGGCCAGTTGTCGACTTCGGTGGTGGTGGTCAGCTGGCCGCCGGCCTGCATGCCGGTGATCAGCAATGGCTTGAGGTTGGCGCGGGCGGCATAGACCGCGGCGCTGTAACCGGCAGGGCCGGAACCGAGAATAATCACTCGCGAATGACGGACTTCAGACATGACCTGCTCCTGTTAACCGGCCGAAAAAACTGGCACGGAACGCCGGGGTGCCGGCGGGAATAAAAAAGGACCGTTGAAAGCACTTGGGGAAGGCTTGGGCTCGACAGTCCTGTAAAAAGAATGGGTGCAGCTTATCGAGGGGGCGAAGATTAAGGAAATACGCATTAACAATCCAGCTCATAGCGGGTCTCTATCCGGTGACACGAATATATAGACTAATTTGTTAAAGCAGATGTCGCCGCTGCTACCGCGCTTTCGCCCCCTCGGCAAAGCCGGTAAGGTCGGCGCGTTTCCCCTTGCTCGGAGCCCTCTATGCCCGCCCCCGTACTCTCTGGCCCGCAATACCTGCGTGAAGGTCTCAAGCTGGTCCTGAGCCCTGGCCTGCGATTGTTTGTGCTGTTGCCACTGGTAATCAACCTGGTGCTGTTCGTCGGATTGATCTACCTGGCCAGCCATCAGTTCAGCCTGTGGGTCGATACGCTGATGCCATCCCTTCCCGACTGGCTGAGTTTCCTCAGTTACATTCTGTGGCCAATTTTCGTGGTACTGGTGGTATTGATGGTGTTTTTCACCTTCACGATGCTGGCCAACATAATCGCTGCACCCTTTAACGGCTTTCTCGCGGAAAAAGTCGAAGTGGTGGTGCGCGGCACCGACGACTTCCCCGCCTTCAGCTGGGGTGAACTGATTGCCATGATCCCGCGCACCCTCGCCCGGGAGATGCGCAAGCTCGGCTACTTCCTGCCGCGAGCGCTGGGGCTATTCATCCTGTCCTTCATCCCCGTGGTAAACATCATCGCTGCGCCGCTGTGGCTGCTGTTCGGGGTGTGGATGATGGCGATCCAGTACATCGACTATCCGGCGGATAACCACAAGCTCGGCTGGAACGAGATGCTTGCCTGGCTGCGCGAAAAGCGTTGGCAGAGCATGAGTTTTGGCGGGAGTGTTTACCTGGTGCTGTTGATTCCAGTGGTGAACATTCTGATGATGCCGGCAGCCGTAGCCGGCGCAACGTTGTTCTGGGTGCGTGAACGAGGCGCGGAAAACCTGGTAACCCAGGGCTGACTGTTCACAAATCCATCATTTCTCCGTCACACCGACGACATGGCCCCAGCCGACACTGGGGTCATGACGACAGCTCTGCATATCACCCTGATCACCGAAACTTTCCCTCCCGAAATCAACGGCGTGGCCAACACCCTTGGCCGTTTGTGCGACGGCTTGCGCGCGCGTGGGCATCGCGTGGAGCTGGTACGGCCGCGTCAGGATGGCGACCAGCAGTTGGCTGGCGACGATGAGTTGCTGCTGTGTCGGGGTTGGCCGCTGCCTGGGTATCCGGGGTTGCAGTGGGGGCAGTCGTCCATGCACAAACTGCTGCGACGCTGGCAGCGCCATCGCCCCGACGTGCTGTACATCGCTACGGAAGGGCCGCTGGGGTTGTCCGCGTTACGTGCTGCTCGGCGCCTGGGGATTGCCGTGGTCAGCGGGTTTCACACCAATTTCCAGCAGTACTCCAGCCAGTACGGGCTCGGTCTGCTGACCCGGCTGCTGACCCACTACCTGCGCTGGTTTCACAACCGTTCGAGCCTGACGCTGGTGCCCAGTGTCAGCCAGCGCATGGAACTGGAGCGTCGGCATTTCGAGCGATTGGCCTTGTTATCCCGCGGGGTCGACAGCCAGCTGTTTCATCCGACCAGACGCTTGCCGGCACTGCGTGAGCAATGGGGCCTGGCCGAGCGTGACATCGCGGTGATCCATGTCGGTCGCCTGGCGCCGGAAAAGAACCTGGGCTTGCTCAAGCATTGCTTCGAAACGTTGAAGGCGACTTATCCACAGAAGAATCTGAAATTGATCGTGATCGGCGATGGCCCGCAACGAGCAGCCCTCGAAAAGGAGCTGCCCGAAGCGATCTTCTGCGGCGCAAAGCGTGGGGAAATTCTGGCCAGCCACTATGCGTCGGGGGATGTGTTTCTGTTTCCGAGCATGACCGAGACGTTCGGCAATGTAGTGCTGGAGGCACTGGCGTCGGGCCTTGGTGTAGTGGCTTACGATCAGGCAGCAGCGGCCCAGCATATTCGCCATGGCTACAACGGAGTGCTGGCAATGCCAGGGGATGAAGACGCGTTCTGTGATGCGGCGGCCTGGTTGCTGGAGGAGCGCGAGACGCTGCGCTGCGTGCGACTGAATGCCAGGCAGCACGCAAGCCGCCAGGGCTGGCCGGCGATTATCGAACAGTTTGAGGGTCAGTTGCGCGGGGCTTGCGCAGGGGAAATGGTGGTGCCGAATGCGCCAACTACCCCTTGAAATCTCGGGTGGCAGACAGTCAGTCATCGCGGGCAAGCCTTGCTCCCACAGGTTTGGTGCTGGTCACAGCTTTTGTGAAAACCACAAAACCCGTGTCAACCACTAACCGGTGGGAGCAAGGCTTGCCCGCGATGGGGCCCGCCCAGGCGCCGCTTAAACCAACGTCATCAACGCCTCACGACTGAACGGCAAAATCTCCTCCTCACGCCCATCCCGAACTTTCTGCGCCCAGTCCGGATCCACCAGCAGTGCACGCCCTACCGCCACCAGATCGAACTCGTCATTGTTCAAGCGCTCCAGCAGCTTTTCCAGGCTGGCCGGCTGGGCGATCTTGTCGGTGTTGACCATGAACTGCAGGAACTCGCCGTCAAGGCCAACGCTGCCCACGGTGATGGTCGGCTTGCCGGTGAGCTTTCGGGTCCAGCCCGCCAGGTTCAGTTCGGAACCCTCGAACTCCGGCTCCCAGAAACGGCGAGTCGAACAGTGGAAAATATCCACGCCGGCGTCGGACAGCGGCTGCAGGAATTCGCCCAGCGCTTGCGAGGTCTGCACCAGGCGTGCGGTGTAATCCTGCTGCTTCCATTGGGAGAAACGGAAGATGATCGGGAAACCTTCGCCGACCGCCGCACGCACGGCTTGAATCAACTCGATGGCGAAGCGCGAACGGTTCGCCAGGCTGCCACCATACTCGTCGGTACGCTGGTTGCTGCCTTCCCAGAAGAACTGATCGACCAGATAGCCATGGGCGCCGTGGATTTCCACGCCGTCCATGCCAATGCTCTGGGCATCTTTGGCCGCCTGGGCAAACGCGGCGATCACATCCTGAATGTCCTGTTTGCTCATGCCGTGAACCACGACCTGACCGTCCTTGAGCTTTTCCGACGGACCGTAGCCCGGCACGCTGGCGTCAGGTTCGGTGCCGATGCGCCGCACGCTACCGACATGCCACAACTGCGGAACGATTTTGCCGCCTTCGGCATGCACTGCATCAACCACTTTCTTCCAGCCGGCCAATGCGGCCTCGCCGTAGAAGTGCGGCACGTTCGGGTAGCCGTTAGAGGCCTTGTGGCCGACGGTGGTGCCTTCGGTGATGATCAGCCCAACGCCCGCCGCAGCACGGCGACGGTAGTACTCGATCACCTTGGAATTGGGCACGCCACCTGGGGAAAACGAACGGGTCATGGGCGCCATGACGACGCGGGTCGGCAGTTCGAGGCCACCGAGGTGGAACGGTTTGAACAGGGCTTTGACGGGCATGGGACGCTCCACGGGGGATAGGCTTTATGACAGCCATAATATGGAGAGCGTCGAGCCGTGGGAAGCATTATTGATTTTGGTGATTTAGAATCAAAAGATCGCAGCCTGCGGCAGCTCCTACAGGTGTTCAGTTTCCTCTGTAGGAGCTGCCGCAGGCTGCGATCTTTTGATCTTGATGCTGTTTCAGCTCAGCGCTTTCTCAATCGCCTGAACGACCGAGGCATCATCCGGCGCCGTGCGCGGCGAGAAGCGCGCCAGCACGCGGCCGTCCTTGCCCAGCAGGAATTTCTCGAAGTTCCAGGTAATGTCCCCGGGAAATTCAGCCCCCTCGCCTGCCAGCAGGCGATACAACTGATGACGGTCATGCCCGTTCACTTCCAGCTTGCTGGACAACGGAAACGTCACGCCATAGTTGAGGCTGCAGAAGTCCTGGATCTCCTGCTCAGTCCCCGGTTCCTGCCCGGCAAACTGGTTGCACGGCAGCCCGAGCACGCTGAAACCCTTGTCCTTATATTGCTGGTACAGGTTTTCCAGCGCCGCATATTGCGGGGTCAGGCCACATTTGGAGGCAACGTTCACCACCAGCACGACGCGCCCCTTGAAAGGCGCCAGCGGTAGCTCCTGACCATCCAGGGCTGTCAATTTAAGGTCGTGAAAAGCACTCATGACGAACTCCAAATTCCCGTGTTCTTCTCGAAACAGCCACCTGGCGGCGCTGCCATGGACAACCGCGGACTAAAAAAGGCGCCCTCGGGCGCCTCTCCAGTTCTCTGAGCTTAGCGCAGAAAATCAGTGGTGATGACCACCTTCGCCATGGACGTGACCATGGGCGACTTCTTCCTGGCTGGCGTCACGGATGTCGATGATCTTGACCTGGAAATTCAGGCGCTGACCGGCCAACGGATGGTTGCCGTCGACAGTCACGTCGTCGCCGTCCAGATCGCGGATGGTGACGATCTGCATCTGGCCGTCCGGAGCGGAAGCGTGGAACTGCATACCCACTTCCAGTTCGTCGACGCCTTCGAACATGCTGCGGCTCAGGGTGCTGACCAGTTCGGCAGCGTATTCGCCGTAGGCATCTTCAGGTTCAACGGCTACGGTCAGCTCGTCGCCGACTGCTTTGCCTTCCAGGGCTTTTTCCAGGCCTGGAATGATGTTGCCTGCGCCTTGCAGGTAAACCAGCGGCGCGCCGCCGGCGGAGCTGTCGATGACCTCACCAGCGTCGTTGGTCAGGGTATAGTCGATGGAGACAGCCTTATTGGCGGCGATCAGCATGGGGCGAGACCTTTTGCAGAAGAATATAGAAAGACCAAGTTTAGCGAAGCAATCGTCCGAAAGCGAACACAACCCGGACAGACGGAACGCAGCGCCAGGCTCGACGGTCACAGGTTTTCATCAGGACGAGGACGGGCATTGGGTTGCCGAGCTGTCCTGCGGCCATACGCAGCACCTGCGGCACCAGCCGCCGTGGCAAAACCGGGCCTGGGTCACGGAGCCTGCACAACGGCTTGAAAAAATAGGCCAGCCCTTTGCTTGCGGTTGGTGCGCACAAGGCTCGGTTAGCGATAACCTTGGCGACTGAAATTTCGGTAGACCTCCAAAGATAGAAGGTCACCCCTGCGCTCCCTTAGAGAATCCGCATGCAAACTTTTTTTATTGCACCCACCGATTTTGGTGTGGGCCTGACCTCAATCAGCCTTGGCCTGGTGCGCACCCTCGAACGCGCCGGTCTCAAGGTCGGCTTTTTCAAACCGATCGCCCAACCGCACCCGGGCGACACCGGCCCTGAACGTTCCACCGAACTGGTGGCGCGCACCCACGGCCTGAAACCCCCGCAACCCCTGGGCCTGGCTCACGTCGAGCGCATGCTGGGCGACGGACAGCTCGATGAGTTGCTCGAAGAAATCATCACGCTCTATCAACAGGCGGCCATCGGCAAGGACGTATTGATCGTCGAAGGCATGGTTCCGACCCGCAGTGCCAGCTACGCAGCCCGGGTCAACCTGCACCTGGCCAAGAGCCTGGACGCCGACGTGATCCTGGTCTCGGCGCCGGAAAACGAAGTGCTGACCGAGCTGTCAGGTCGAGTGGAATTGCAGGCGCAGCTGTTTGGCGGCCCGAAGGACCCGAAAGTCCTCGGAGTGATCCTCAACAAGGTCAAGACCGATGAAAGCATGGAGGTCTTTGCCTCGCGCCTGAAGGAACACTCACCCTTACTGCGCAGCGGTGATTTCAAACTGCTCGGCTGCATCCCGTTCCAGCCGGAACTCAACGCGCCGCGCACCCGCGACGTCGCCGACCTGATGGGCGCGCAAATTCTCAACGCCGGGGATTACGAAACCCGGCGCATGAGCAAAATCATCATCTGCGCCCGCACCATGCGCAACACCGTGGAGTTGCTCAAGCCCGGCGTGCTGGTGGTGACCCCTGGCGATCGCGACGACATCATCCTCGCCGTCAGCCTCGCCGCCATGAACGGCGTGCCCCTGGCCGGGCTGTTGCTGACCAGCGACACCCTGCCCGACCCGCGCATCATGGACCTGTGCCGCGGCGCCTTGCAGGCCGGCTTGCCGGTGCTGTCGGTGAGTACCGGTTCCTACGACACCGCCAACCAGTTGAACGGCCTGAACAAGGAAATCCCGATCGACGACCGCGAGCGCGCGGAGATCATCACCGACTTCGTCGCCAGCCATCTCGACGCCAACTGGCTACACCAGCGCTGCGGTACTCCGCGGGAAATGCGCCTGTCGCCGGCGGTGTTCCGCTATCAACTGATCCAGCGCGCCCAGGCCGCCAACAAGCGCATCGTGTTGCCCGAGGGCAGCGAGCCGTTGACCGTGCAGGCGGCCGCTATCTGCCAGGCCCGCGGCATCGCTCGCTGCGTGTTGCTGGCCAAGCCGGCAGACGTCGAAGCCGTGGCTCGCGCGCACGATATCGAGCTGCCGCCGGGGCTGGAAATTCTCGACCCGGACCTGATCCGCGAGCGCTACGTCGAGCCAATGGTCGCACTGCGCAAAAGCAAAAGCCTCAACGCGCCAATGGCCGAACAGCAACTGGAAGACACTGTGGTAATCGGCACCATGATGCTGGCGCTGGACGAGGTCGATGGCCTGGTGTCCGGGGTCATTCACTCCACCGCCAACACCATCCGCCCGGCCTTGCAATTGATCAAGACCGCGCCGGGCTGCACCCTGGTGTCGTCGGTGTTCTTCATGCTGTTTCCTGAAGAAGTGCTGGTCTACGGCGACTGCGTGATGAACCCGCACCCGAGCGCCGCCGAACTGGCGGAGATTGCCCTGCAGAGCGCTGACTCGGCGGCTGCTTTCGGCATCACTCCGCGAGTGGCGATGATCAGCTATTCCAGCGGCGAATCCGCCAGCGGTGAAGAAGTCGAGAAGGTCCGCGAAGCGACGTTGCTGGCCCACGAGCAGCAGAACTCATTGCTTATCGATGGCCCGCTGCAATACGACGCCGCCGCCAACGAGACCGTGGCCCGGCAACTGGCACCGAACAGCCAGGTGGCCGGGCGTGCCACGGTGTTCGTATTCCCCGACCTGAACACCGGCAACACCACCCACAAAGCCGTGCAACGCAGCGCCGACTGCGTCAGCCTCGGGCCGATGCTGCAAGGCCTGCGCAAACCGGTGAACGACCTGCCGCGCGGCGCGCAAGTCGATGACATCGTGTACACCATCGCGTTGACCGCGATCCAAGCCGCCAACCGACCTATGGATCTTTAAATGCTGGGTTTCCTGCCTGCCGCCGTGCGCGGCGTGATCGCCTCGATTTTGCTGGCGCTCAATACCATCCTGCTGTGCTCCTTCCTGTTCTGCGTGGCGATCTTCAAGGTGCTGCCTTTCGCCATCACCCAGCGTTTCACACTCTGGCTGATGAGCCACACCCACGAAGCCTGGATCAGCAACAACAAGGCCTGGATGGACCTGGTCTGCCGCACCCGCTGGCACCTCAGCGGCCTGGAAGGCCTGGACTACCAGCACTCCTACCTGATCACCAGCAACCACCAGAGCTGGGTCGACATCATGGTGCTGCAGTACGTGCTTAACCGCCGTATCCAGCCACTGAAGTTCTTTCTCAAGCAGGAGCTGATCTGGGTCCCGGTCATCGGCCTGGCATGGTGGACCCTGGGCTTCCCGTTCATGAAGCGCTACTCCAAGGCCTACCTGGAAAAGCACCCGGAAAAGAAAGGCAAGGACCTGGAAACCACCCGCAAGACCTGCGCGAAATTTCGCAATCATGCAGTGGGGATGTTCAACTTCGCCGAGGGCACGCGCTTCACTGAAGGTAAACATGCACAGCAGAAATCACCGTTCAAGTACCTGTTAAAACCCAAGGCTGGTGGCATTGCGTTTGTGCTGGATGCGATGGGTGAGCAGCTGGAGTCGATCGTCAATGTGACGATTCATTATCCTGGCGGCCGGCCGGGGTATTGGGATTTGCTCTGCGGGAATGTGCAGGACGTGGTGGTGCACTTCCAGGAATTGAAGATTCCACCGGAGTTCATTGGTAAGAACTATGAGCAGGATGGTGAGTACCGGCTGCAGTTCCAGGGGTGGATCAATCAGTTGTGGCTGGATAAGGATGCGTTGTTGGAGCAGATGCACCGGGAGTATCCGGTTCGGACGTAAGTCAGTGCGAAATTCGCTCCTGCAATTTTCGGCTTGCAGGAGCGATACGGCATCGACTTGGTTTTGACAACTTTACTACTCTACTCAGGCGGCATTAGCTGCCAACGTTGGGTGTAATGAACCAGGGTCCATTGGTGTGAACGTCAAGGCTGCGGCAGATTGCGGCGCAAATGACGCCATTGCTTGAACTAGTACGTCAGCGTTGGAGCGAGATGTGAATGCCTCAGATCTGACTGTCTGTTCGCCTGCGGGAGTGTCTCCAGGCGAGAGGTCAGATGATGGGTTGATCATCCAGTTTTCAGCGACGGTGAGACGTTCCGATATGGGGCGGACAATTGTCTCTGCCTGTGGGCGGGCGAAAATGAAGTCAGACTCGCTTAGCTGAGAAACCTCCAATCCGTCCAGATACAACAGTGTAATCTTCGAATCAGTACCTTGCGCAGTACTAACTTCTACTCCGTGAATCATCGAAATGTTATTGATGGTAGAGCGGTTCTGCTTGCTGATGGTCAAGGCACTAAAATCAGTGATACCGGTTTGACTCAGGTCTATCTTGTCGACCCCTTGCCGAAAACCGCGCAACGCATTCTTGTAATCGCTGACGCCCTCTTGCTTTGCAACAACAAAAGTATCGGACGGTTCACCATCGTGGCTGTACAGCTTCCCCTTCAGAGAGGCGACAAAAAGCCCGGTCTCATCTGACGATAGCCCCACACCTTTCGCTCCGCCTCTTAGTGTCACTGTACCCGGCATATCTGGCACGATCACTGGCACAGCGGGTGTGAGGTCGACATCGGGAACAATAAGCGGTGGGTTAATTGAAGTGAGTGGCGCAATGAAGGTTGCCTGAAATTTGAATTGACCCACATCTAATGAAGCGACCAGCTGATTTTTCAGTACAAGGCTTTGATCATTACCCAGCTCGACTAACACATCCGCTCCTTGCTGAGTAAGCAGCAAATCGTCGAACCCTTTACCTTTGAAGCCGACCAGATTGATCACTTCCCCTCGGGCAGAATCTAAGTTGACCAGCGTGTCGACTCCACCATCACGTCGATGAACGACGTAGAGGTCCTTGCCCGCGCCGCCTACCAGCGTGTTGCTGCCCCGGCCGCCACTTAGCAGGCTGTCAGACGGTCCCGCCACCAGCGTGTCATTACCGTCTCCGCTGAACAGGCTTTGAATGGCTTGGACATTGCTAACCGACAGTGCCGCCCCAGCAATAAGTGCCGTGCCCGTACTGAGATCAATTGAGACATCACCGCTGACTGCTGCCGCATTGATTGTGTTGCGTCCGGATCCATCTGCCAGAATGGCTCGCGCATTCTGGCGCACGACCGAGTCGGCAAACTCATCAGTGTAAAAGTAGGTATCGACATCTGCAGGGTCGGAACCGAACAGGCGGAGCGCCCAACTATTGAGCGTTACCGGCAGGCCATTGGCCGCGTTGGTTACCTCCAACGTCCAGTCTCCCGTCTGCTGCTCCGTCCAGTTCTCACCCCGATGATGGGTCGACATAAAGGTGTACTTGAATGTTCCCGCCTGAGTGCTTCCCACGTCCGTGTCGGTGGCTCCCACTGCGGCAATCGGAGCCTTGCCAGCCCGGTTGAGCAGCACGCTCCGGGTACCATTTGGCGCAATCAACTTGACCACCAGGTCCCCCAACCGACCAACCTCTGAGTCGAAATCTACCTCAACATGCTCGATGTTCACCTCACCACGAAGCTGCAGTTTTGTGGTGATACTCTCGCCGGCCCCGATGAGTTGTGCCAGCTTAGATCCCGTTGCTGAAACCTTGTTAAGGCTGCCCATTGGCGTCCAGCTTTCAGCCAGGCGCACGGCGGCTCGCGCATCCACTTTACCAAAACCGTAATCGTGACTGGCATGCATCCCACCACCATTCCAGTTCCGAGCGCCGTTATCGGCCCATTGAGTAGTTCCGTCTTCCACCCTGCGTGCAGACACCGCTAGAATCTGTTGCACATCGCGATAGCCCAGATTCGGATTAGCCTGCAACATCAATGCAACCACCCCGGATACGATTGGCGCGGCGAAACTGGTTCCTTTCATGGCGCTGTAATCATTGCCAAACGTTGAACCTCGCTCGGTTTCCAGTATGTAACTGGTGGACCAGACGTTGCTGCCAGGTGCTGAAACCAACAGGCTCGCACCGGGATTGGAGAAAGGAGCCGCACCTGACTCAAGCGTCGACAGGTCACCATGATTATTGAAGGCGCCGACCTGGATTGAAAAACGATTGCTGTTGATGAACGAACCTTGAGCGCTCCCGCCGCTGGCCCGATTGTTCCCTCCCGCCGTGACAATCACTGTGCCAAGCCCGCCTCGACCGCTCTCGGCGACATATTGCGTATTAGTCATCAATGCACTGATGGTGTTGACCCGTCCACCTTGCAAATTGCTTTGAGCAAAGTCCTTGGTGAACCCCCAACTGTGGTTGGTAATGTCATAGCCAAGCATCTTGCCCATGCCGGTCAAATCTGCACCACTGTTTGCCAGATAGTGACCGCCCAAAGTCGCTTCGTGAGCAATCCCAATCCCTCCCAATGTATTTTTTGCCGCCACCATGATGCCCGCAACCATTGTTGCGTGATCTGATACCAACGACGGCAACGTCTGAGCCGCACGCTGCGACTGCAGCCAGGACTGATCCACATTCGCTGCCAGATCCGGGTGTTGGGTGTCAAAGATTTCCGGAGCGGTGGAAAACAGACCTCCTGGCTCAAACTGCCCAATCCGTACACCCTTGCCGGTGTAATCCTTCCACACAGGCAATACATCGATGTCGCTCAGGTACCACTGACGACTGGTTAGCGGATCGGTTGGAACTTCCGGAGTCAGCAGTGAAACTATCGCGCGCATTGGCGCCAGCTCGCCTGTATTTAGATCTACTATCAAGGCTGCCGGGTTGCCAGCCTCATCCGCCACCCCATATTTGAAATTGGCAATCCCAGTGAAGCGCGGATCCGGGGTGAACAACACATCACCCTGCTCAGTCAGGCTCACGCTGCCACCCAGCGGATCACTAACAGAAGCAATCCGCAAGTTGCCCTGGCTGTTCAAGCGCTGGTCATTGGCAAGGATGCTGGCAGCTGAAATCAGCTGAGGCTGGGTACGATCAAATTCACTCCCCGCCTGATTGAGCCGTAATGCATCCGCCACGGGCATAGCATTCGGTTGCTGAAGATCCACCACTGAAATATCCGCAAAATTCAATTTCTGCACATTGCTTAAGGTCAAGGACCCATCCCGCCCTGACACCTTGTCGGCCACAGTGAAGCCAGAGTCGGTGCGGGTAATCGTGTAGTCGCCGTACTTGCCGTGCAACGCCACCAGATTGATGCCCGCGCCACCGTCAATGACCGCGTCGCCGTGGCCGGCTTCAATTACATCAGGGCCCGCACCACCGTAAATGCGGTCGACCCCGCCGCCGGCATGAATGATGCTGCCACCGGCCGACGCCATGATCGCGTCACCTTTCGGACCGGCGAAAATGACTGCCTTGCCACTACCGCCAATGATGGTATTGCGCCCCGAGCCACCGACCAGCACATCATTACCCGCCCCTCCAATTAGCGTCGAACCGCCTGAGCCCCCTTTGATGAACACACTGGAATGCCCGCCACCGACAATGTAGGCATGACCTCGCCCACCCTGCGCAATGGTCAAGCCAGCCTTGGCCATGTTCAATGCCATACCTTCGTCGCCGACAATTAGCGCAGTATCGCGCCCGCCGTTACCATGAACATCATTGGGATTGTCGCTGGCGCTGACCACAAACACATCGTCGCCGGGCCCACCGTTATAGGTGTTACTCCCAGCGCCACCCACCAGCCAACTGCCCGTAGCAGCGGCGGTCATACTGTCATTGCCACTTCCGGCATACAGATTGGTCACACCCAGCTGGCCTGCATCAAGCACTTCATCGGCGTTACTGCTGCTCGCGTAAGCCGTGGTGGTGATCGCGCCTGTAGTAGAAACCACTTTGCTGCCGGTGCCTTCAACTGTCAGCGTGTTACTGACAGGGTCGCCCAAGAAATTAACTGCAAGGGCTTCGCGGCTTGCACCATTGATCAAGAACGAGCCACGAGCTATTACGCTGTTGCCCTGACGAACATCGCCGCTCACCGGAGTAGCGGTGACGTTGATCTGCGTGATCCCAAGCTCGGCCAGTGTCTTGAGCTCTCCTGCATCGCTTTTGCCGTCGTGAGAGGCATCTACCCAGACTCGTAGCTGGCTCCAGATTTCATCACTTGAATTGATTACTTGGTCCGCATTGCCATCCACACTGGCCAGCGCCGCGAACCCATCCTTGAACAACGCCTCACCGGCCTGCCCATTCCCCCCCAAAGCCCCCCGGAAGTATTCGGAGAACATCTGGCTGACATCCTTGATCTGCCCGCTACCATCGTCGACTACCAATATCCCGGTCGTCCGATCCGCCCAACCGCTGCGCTTGAGCGTGCCGCTGTGATCGGTGTCGAATAACACCCCATCGCTGATCGGCGTCATCTGCACGCCATCACCGGTCAGATCCAACAGCAATGGATCGACGTAGGTATTCACCGTGGTCAGCGCTGCCAACCCATTCAGTATCACCGCATTGCGCAGACTGAAATCCGGCTCGCTGCTTCGACTGTCGAGGTAGAACTGCGACAGGTATTCATTTGGACGGACATTGGGGTCGAGCTGAATTTCCCCGGGACGAATACCGCCGGTGGCGAGACTGCCAAGCTGCACGGAGGTGAAGTCGACATTGTTCAGGGTTTGGTCGCTGAACGACACTTTATGGGTGGCAGCATTTTGAGTGAAGCCGTTTGAAACGTCTTCGCGGGCCTGGTTTTCGCCGGGAATGTTTTGTTGGGGTTGGGGGTCGGGGGTGATTTCTATGTTGATATAGTTAATCGGCGACGTATCACCAGCTATCTCCGAAGGCTCGCCAAACAGCTCGGATAAAGAGGACAACAACTGATCTTTGAGACTGGATAAAAAGGTGAGCGTTCCGGAGGGGGAATCTACACGATCTATCCAACTTCTCGCGAGCTTTCTGTTCTCTTCCGGACCTATTGCACTTGCCATTGACATCAACACATCCGTCTGAGCCGCAAGCCTCAATTCATATTGCAGATTACCTGCGGAATCCAGAACTATAGTCCAGTATGTAGCTTGACTTCCTGGTTTCAGGATAAGAAAAACGTTATTCAGCGTCCAAGCCTCAGCACTCAACCCATACTTTAATAAAATCTCAGTATGAATCGACCAGGCATCTTCAAAACTTATATCAAAAGGTACCAACGCACTTCTTGAAACATAACCTTCCAACTTTTTCAAGTAAGCTTCAGCCAAGTCAAACTTAATCTTACCTACAAGCTCTGGAGATAACGAAACACCTAACTCAGATGCCGTTTCCATCATAAAATTTATCGCTACTGCTCCTGCGACTGAATTACCCTTTGCTACACCATTTGCCAAGGTGGCATATTTGTATCCTTTAGCGGATAGAAAATCATACATACCACCCGGATTATCTGAACCTAACAACCTACGAGCTTGCTCTAAATCTCCAACGGTCAATTTTTGCATGACATAAAACTCCTGTTATTGTTTAAGTTTACTGCTCACAAACTTCTCTACTGCATGAATCATGCTCTCCCATTGATCAATTTTTTCTGGAGTGAATCTCATATCCACTACTGCTTCTATCTGATTTAACGCATAAGTCGCTTCACAGGTGTCCAGCCTGCCCACCTGACTCAACCATTTGCATTCAATTACCACAGGAATCTTGCCACCGACCTCTGACCAGTAGTACTTATTAATATATTCTGAAAAAACACTGTTTTTACCCTCTACATAAAAAAGCCCAAGAGCATGATCAAAGCGCACTTGCTCTTTCCAACTCGGAGGCGTAAAGGAAAGAAAATGTTCGAGCAATGGACGAAAATTCACTTCGGACCGTGAGCGAGGTTTTAATTGGATAGACACCCCTTCAAATTGTAAAGCTTGGGTAAAAAAAGTCACCCTATCAGCCGGCATCATTTGTGGCCACGTCATCACTATTGATACAGAGGTAAGTGATGCATCACAACCTTGTTTATTATTCATGAAGCCTTTTTCCCAAGAGCTTTTACCTTCATACTCTGGCCAAAACATGGAATAGTCACGAGAGAACTCAATGACATGCCCATTAAGTTTGCCGCAGACCATCTCATCCGCCTCGGCCTCATAAACCGAACAAAAAAAGACCACTACACAACAGAGCATTCTTTGTATTCTTAAAAAACTCCTGACAACCAACCAATGATAACTCGGCATACGAGATCTCCATTTTTTCGCTTAAACTTAATCTATCGGAAAAGAAAAAACCTCAAAATCAACTCAAGCTACTATTGGCTTTTATTCCTATTGTCGGTGCAACGCCAAAGTCTTCCAGCGCGCGCTGCTTCATTTAATAGTCGAACTTCATTTGATAAATTAGAAAATATGCCGAACACTCCGAAAATCTGTTCTCTGCAGAACTCACCCAATCCCCAATGCATTGCATTGCATTGCATTGCATTGCATTGCGAACCAGATTGCGACTTATACATGTCAGAACTCCTAATTATTCTAATGGGTTACTTCACAGGCACTACCAAAGTTGATTTAATACTTGACATAGCTCCTAAAAATCTCCAAGAAGCGGAGAACCTCCCTTCCGCAGCTTCCATCAAAAAAGTGAGATGTCCGATGTAGCCTCTGACAAAATAAGGTTTTTGGCGAAAAAAATGCTGACAGTCGGGAGTTACCAGCGAATAAAACAAGCCTCCATCTTTCTTGATTTTATCTATCTTTTCGCGAGCGATTTTTTTTGACTCCTTCGCAGACAGGCCATTCAAGGATGCCACCTCTTTCATAATCATGGTTGTTTCATATATAATCGGGCACCCCCCCTCATAGAATTTAACATCGGTTTTATATCTTTCGAAGTAGTCATTCATGTTATCCCTGACCTGCCCTTCCTTATTTAGTTGCAGGCTAATGAGCGCTGAATTCCTAGTCATACAATTCTGGTTAAATTCCACGCAAGGCTCAAATGATTCCAAATAATCTATTAACGTATTCGGCGGCTTTAAAACTAGCGACCTCATATAAATATCATCTGCTCCGTCTGGAGTTATGCTTTTATCACTGATAATTTCCATCCCCCCAAATCGTTCTATTACCCACCAAGCGTCGTTGGCTTCAGAACCAAACCAGTAAATGACGGAAAAAGCCATTAGCGCAAATGCCCCTACAAAACAAAGTATGTATTTGATGCATGAAATTATCATTTTGCCTCCTAGCTATTAAAGAATATCGCACACGCTTAGCGATCAAGGCTTCTTCCATGACTACATCTCTCAGAACCCATATGCTTCTGGGCACTTTTTTCCTTGCATTAATTTCCCGAAGCCTCCAACTTGACTTGTATTTAATTGAATGCTCGCCATATACTTCTCCTTCTATTTTTATTTTCATTAAAAACCCACCACAAACCTGTCCATCTCTCTCACATCTTTGTAGGAATTCTAATACTGGTACAAAATGCCAAACTTGTTATCAAAAACGCACCGTACGATATTAAAATCCACCCGTTATGCACATATACACTAAGGAGATCAACCCCTGCAAAACGACTGAATCCTATAGTTCCATCGAAACCTTGTACCCGCTCGACGGTATGAATCGGTTTACTGCGAAAAATGTTTGCATCTTCATCATAATTATCTATCTTCTCGATCCGAAAAACCCAAAGAACGACAACATTATTGTCTTCGGGTTTTCGCGGCCGCACGCGCTGGCGCACGACTTTCTTTCGATGGGTAATTCACATAAACATTCAGAACATTGAAACCGAAATACTCCATCAAATGACATTCCTTCGCTGACAGCTCCATCTCAAACTGAGGTACACTCTGCCCGAAACTGCACATTTACAGTCATCAGGCGAGTTTCTTTGCAATGGGCCCACGACCCGACTCCCAGAAAAAATTCCTAGCCCATAATAAGCAATGAACCATGAACACAGCGCTACTCGAGAGAAATTCTGTCGCGCCACCCTTCGTATTCGCGAAACCGCACTGATATGATCGTTTAGCTTTTTATCTAATAGTCGAACGTATACTTGGCAATTCCGACAAAATAAGAGATGACGCAGAAAACCTGCCTTCCGCAAAACTCATCAACATAGCTAGATATCCTAAATACGCCCTCGCCATGTAAGGTTTTTGCCGAAAAAAAATCAGGCACTGGGGAGTGTCCAGAGAATACGTCAACCCACCATTTCTCGTGATACGGCCCATTGTTTCCTTGGCCTGCGCTTTTCGATCTGTCATACGCCTCAGACCTGTAAGCTCCTTAATAATCGCTGTTGTTTCATAAATCACAGGGCAAGCACCTTCAAAAAAATCGGGGTCCGTTTTATATTTCTTTAAAAACTCATCAGCATCTTTCAGCACTATCCCTGTACTGATGAGGTCCAAATTTATCCTGGCAGAGTCTTGGATCAGGCAATTTTGGCTGTATTCCGAGCATGGTTTGAGAGCTCGAATGTCATACATGACATCTGGCTCAAGCTTAAGGCGGAGAGAGCGCATATAAATTTCATCCATCCCAACAGGAATAATGCTTCTGTCTCCGACTACTTCATTCCCACCGAATCGATCCATGACTTCCCAAGCTTCTTGAGCCTCACCCTTAAGCCAATAAATTCCACAAGAGATCAAGAGGACGCATCCCCCGAGAAAATAAAAAAAATACTTTATCCAAGATCTAATCATTTACTGGGCCTTCTCACTCAGATGGAAAATCGACAACCTGCGATGCGTTATCGGGATCAGTAATTAACAGCCTAGTATTACGCCGGTAAAAAAAACACCATTCGCACTTCCGATTATCACGTAGGCCATTTCCGGCACTGGCCAATATTGCAGTAGGATCATTCATACAAAGATCAACAACACGATACAGCCCTACAGCAGAGTGCCATCAACTAAACAGTTACTCCTTTAGCACGCTCTAAACCGCACAACTCGCCCTTTGCTCTTCCAGGGAATGACATTAAACAACTCCGTAAATCCCTCTCACTTAATCTCTTCAGAAATTAAAAAGAAGGATTGTTCTTACATCCATACCTCACAATCCTTAAAGCTGAACCGCCTCTGACCGCAGGGCCACTAGCCAGAATGTGTAGGAACCCCCAATCCCAACTCACCGCTCCCTCAAACTCTCACTCGCATATTGCTGCAACGGACTCAGGAAAAACTCGATCACCCGCCGATGATCTGTCTTGATTTCAGCCGTCACCGACATTCCTGGGGATAACGGCACTTTCTCCCCATTCACCACCAGATGATCGGCTTTCAGGCGGATACGACTGCTATATACCAACCCCTTCTTTTCATCCTCGATTGCGTCACTGGAAACGCCAATCACCTCGCCATCCACCGTTCCATACTTAGTGAAGGTGAACGTCTCTACCTTCACCGTTACCGCCTGCCCCTCCCGAACGAAACCGACGTCCTTGTTCTCCAGCGAAGCCTCTACTTCCACTGGCTGATTACCTGGAACGATGACCATCAAGGGTTGGGCCGGGGTGACTACTCCGCCGATGGTGTGAATCGCCAGCTGCTGGACCCGGCCCGCTACTGGGGATTTGAGCAAAGTCAGGGATTGTTGGTAATCGGCCTTGGCGAGTTCCTGGAGCAGGCGCGCGACTTTTTGCTCGGACTGTTGCTGCAGGTCGAGCATGGACTTTCGGGTTTGGGCGACTACGCCTTCGCGGCGGCGGCGAGCTTCGGTTTGCGCTGCGGTGTGTTGCAGTACGGCGGCCTGTTGCACTTTCAACAGCCGCTGCAAATCCAGGCGAGCCTGTTCCTTGTCGAGGTATTCGTGACGAGCCACGTATTGCTGATCGAGCAGGCGCTGGTAGTCGTCAGCCAGTTGAGTGGCGATCGGCAAGGTTTGCACCAGGTTCGCGACCTGGGCGCGGGCGGCCTGGATTTCCGCGCTGCGCTGAAGAATCTCGGCGTCCACCAACTGAAGGCTGCTGTGGTACTCCTGATACTGCCCTTCGAGCCAGCGCTGCGCCGCCAGCACTTGCTCGGGGTTGGCGTCGCGGATGGCAGCCACCAAAGATGCCGGCGCTTGCTGGTGATTGATGGCGTCCAGCATTGCCTTGCTGCGGGCGCTGTCGATTCGAGCTGCCAGTAGATCGCTCTGGATGAGTTTGACGTCTGCCAGTGCCGCCGTTGGGTCGAGTTCCACCAGCAACTCTCCCACACTGACTAACTGTCCATCGCTGACATGGATGGCCGTGACCACCGCTGTTTCACTGGACTGGATCAGTTTGGTCTTGCCGCTGGGCACTACCTTACCCGGTGCGATGGCGACCATTTCGATCTTGCCAATGCATGACCACAGCAGCGCCAGCAGGGCGAATGTCATGATGCCCCAGATGAAAATCCTGGGCGCGGGATGTACGGGTTTATCCTGGAGTTCCAGCGCGACAGGCAGGAACTGTATTTCGTGGGCCAGGCGTTGGGGTGCATCCATCTGCCGCCGCGCGCGCCAGGATTGGCGCCAGGCGTCACAGTAACGCTGCATAAGATCAAGACTTGCACTCATGGAAAGTTCGCTCCTTGAATCAAAACACCAACTACCTCAGCCCTTTTGCAGGTGATGCAGTCGACAGTAGTGCTCGGCCTGTGCGGCCAGCAGTTCGGCATGTGTGCCTTGCTCGACGATCTGGCCTCGATCCACCACCAGGATGCGATCGGCCTCGCGGACCGCAGACAGTCGATGCGCAATGATGATCACCGTGCGTCCCTCACAGATGGCCTGCATGTTCTGCTGGATGATTCGCTCGGACTCGTAGTCCAGGGCGCTGGTGGCTTCATCGAAGATGAGGATGCGTGGATTGCCCATCAGTGCTCGGGCGATGGCCACGCGCTGACGTTGTCCGCCCGACAGCGAAGCACCGTGCTCTCCGACAACGGTGTCGTAGCCCTCCGGCAACTCGAGGATGAACTCATGGGTGCCGGCCATTTGCGCGGCATCCATCACTGACTCCAGCGGTGCTCCCGGATCGGTGAGGGCGATATTTTCGCGAATGCTGCGGTTGAACAGCATGCTGTCCTGCAATACCACGCCGATCTGTCGCCGCAGCGAAGAAACATCAGCCAGCGCCAGGTCCGTGCCATCCACCAGCACCCGGCCACGCTCCGGGACATACAGGCGTTGTATCAACCGGGTCAGAGTGCTTTTGCCGGAACCCGATCGCCCAACTACGCCGATGACCTCACCCGCCTGGATCTGCAGGCTCACGCCCCGCAGCACTTCTGAACCATCAGCGCGATAACGGAAGTGCACTTGGTCGAATTCCACCCGGCCCTTGAGGGGCGGCAATGTGCTGCGCGTGGCGTTGGACAGCTCGGTCGGCGTATTGAGGATGTCGCCCAGGCGTTGTACCGAGACGCCTGTTTGCTGAAAGCTGGTCCACAATTGCGCCAAGCGCATGATGGGTTGAGATACGCGACCGGCAAGCATGTTGAACGCGATCAGTTCACCCACCGACAGCTGCCCGGTAATGACCAGTTGAGCGCCGAGCCACAGCGTTGCCACAGTGACCATTTTGCCTATCAGCCCTACGCTTTCATTGGCAACTGTAGACAGGTTCTGGGTTTTGAAGCAGGCGGCGACGTACGCCGCCAGCTGGTTGTCCCAGTGCCGCCGGATTTGCGGCTCGACGGCCATCGACTTGAGGGTGTCGATGCCGTTGACGGTCTCCACCAGAAATGCCTGGTTTTCCGCGCCACGCGCGAAGCTGTCTTGCAACCGCGCCCGCAGCAATGGGGTTACGCACACCGACACCAGCACATAGAGTGGCAGCGAAACCAACACTATCAAGGTCAACCAGCCGCTGTAGGCAAACATCACGATGATGAACACCACCGAAAACAGCACGTCCAGGAGCAAGGTAATGGCGTTGCCGGTGAGAAAGCTGCGGATGTTTTCCAGCTCGCGCACCCGTGCCACCGAGTCGCCGACCCGCCGTGCCTGGAAATAAGCCAAGGGCAGTTCAATGAGGTGATGAAAAAGCCGTGACCCCAACTCCACGTCGATGCGACTGGTGGTGTGGGCAAACACGTAGCTACGCAACGTGCTGAGCGCCGTTTCGAAGATCATTACGGCAAGCAAGCCTGAGGCGATGACATCCAGGGTGGTCAGCCCGTGATGCACCAGAACTTTGTCCATGACTACCTGGAAAAACAGTGGCGTCACTAGCGCAAAAAGCTGCAGTACAAAAGAGACCAGAATGATCTCGCCCAGTAACTTTCGATATTTGACGATGGCTGGAATGAACCAGGAGAAATCAAAGCGCGAGGTCTCTCTGGGGTTGGGCGACTCGGATCGCACCAACAGCAAGCGGCCGGTCCATCGGGCATCGAGCTGATCCAACTGGATAACCAATGGCCGGCTGCAGCGGGAATCCTGGATCAGCGCCTTACCTGCCTCCAGTTTGGCGATGATGAAGAACGAGCCATCTCGATCCATCGCGATGGCGGGCAATGGCGTGCGCTCCAGACGAGCGAGGGTGGTGTTGACCCACTTTGCCTTGAGGCCCAGTTTGCGCGCTGCCAGGAGCAGTTCGGTGTGGCCAAGCGCGCACGAGTTTGCCGATAGGTGGTGACAAAGTTGGTCGCTCGAAGCCGCCACATTATGGAAGCGGGCGAGCATGACCAGGCATGCGACACCGGTATCAATCTGAGCGAGCGTGTCCGCTCGTTCGGGCATTTCATCTTCGTTCATGAGGCATCCTTGTCAATCAATGGCAAATTCGTGCGCAAACCTTCTGGAGGAAGAAAGTCCCGTTCAAAATCGTAATTGCTGGACAGATAAGCGCTGAGACTTTTCAGATCGGCCGGACTCAGCAGCCCTGCCGCTTGTTTCAACTTCAGGGTATTGATAATGAAGTCGTAACGAGCATTGTTATATTCCCTGACGACTGTGTAGAGCTGGCGTTGCGCATTCAGAACATCCGAGAAGTTACGAGAACCCATTTGCCAGCCGACCTTATTGGCTTGCACCGAAGCCTGGCTGGAATGAATACTCTGGCGTCTCGCAACTACCTGTTCGACATCGGAATTAACGCTGCGATGCAGATTGCGAGTAGTGAGTACTGTTTCGCGCAGCCGGTCTTCTTTTTCATATTGGCTACGCGTCAGTTGCTCTGTTGCTTCGCGTACTTGGGAGCGAACCATGCCGCCCGAGTACAACGGAATATTGAGTTCAAGCGCTATGCTGCGCTGGCTGATATCTCCTCGTTGATTAAGGCCGCCCATGGCCTCGCTATTGCCCTTTCGGTAGGAAATAACAGCGTCGACTGTCGGGGCAAACCCGGCCTTGCGTTGCAGCAGGGAGTGTTCCGCAGCAACCACTGCGAGTTCACTGGCTTGTAAACTGAGGTTCTGTTGTACCGCCTGATCAACCCAGGCGTCCGCTTCGCCGGGTTTTGGCGCCACTATTGGCAGCTGATGTCGGATACCCTCAATCGACGAGTAAGCGCGATTGGTCAGTCGAGACAAATGCCCAAATGCATCGCCCACCTTGCGCTCCGCGAGTTTGCGATTAGCGGTGGCATTGTCATGCGCCGCTTTGGCTTCCAGCACATCGGTTAAGTTGGCCGCGCCGTTGGCCAGCCGTCCCTGGGCCTGAAGCTGTTGCCGCTGGAGCGCGGTTTCTTCGGCTTTGGTAGCGGCCACTCTGTCCAGCGCTCGCAGGGTTTCGAAGTAGGCCTGCGCCACGCTGAGAATCAGCAGTTGCTCCTTCGCCAGCAGCTCGAATTGATCCTTGGTCACTGTGGCTTGCGCGGCGTCCAGCTGAAACCAGCGATCGGTTCGCAACACTGGTTGTATAAGATTGGCCTGGAACACCGAATCGGTGCGGGAGCGGCTTGTCGAGGATGCCTCCTGGGTAACGGCGGCGGATCGTACTGAAGAGTTCAGAGTTGGTAATAAACCGGCGCGGGCCTGAGGGACTTTTTCCTTGAGGGATTCATAGTGGTGCCTGGCGGCTAAGAGCTGGGCGTCATTCGACAGTGCCTCTTGGTAGACGGCCAACAGTGTTGCACGACCTTCATCAATACTTGCCTGGACTGAAAACGAAAACAATGTCGACAGCAACGCAAGCAATAATAAAATTGAATACGTGGTGTTTGTAGTTTTTTTACTCGGCATCCTCTGCATATTTGCACCCTCCCTAGTAAAGAAATGTTGCGGAAGGAAACCGTACTCGTGAAGTTACGGGGATGGTAGTTCTTGAATTCCGAGCGCGTTGTAATACTAATCTTTTGACTGATGATCAATTATCCAGCGCTGCGTAGGAAAAGGTTTTAAAATACTTTTCCTACAACTTCCTAATTCCGAGGACTACATTGGGTTGTAGGCAATATTTGGAGGGTAAACACTTTGTGATTATCGAGCGGGGAGAAATAGGGCGTCTTAGAGATCGTCATCGCGAGCAGGCTCACTCCTACATTGGATTTTCAGCGAACACAAAATATGTATCCCATGGAAATCACTATGTAGGAGTGAGCCTGCTCGCGATGACGATCTCAAGGACAAAAAAAACCCGCCGATGATCGCTCATCGGCGGGTTTTTATTTCAGCAGCTAACGCTTAGATAGCGCCACGCTGGCGCAGCAGATCGAGCACTTGCTTGACGCTTTCTTCCAGCGATAGCGACTGGGTATCGACCACCAGGTCGGCATCCAGCGGTACGTCGTACGGGAAGGATTCGCCCGGGATGTTGTCGCCCGCTGCAGCGTACAGACCTTGCGGGTCACGTTCGGCGCAGACGGTTGGCGAGGCCTGGACGTAGACGGTCAGCAGACGCTCCTTGCCGATCAGGTCCTTGGCTTGTTCACGGCCCTCGGCGCTCGGTGCGACGAAGGCAGCGAGGGTCAGCAGGCCCGCTTCGTTGAACTGGCGCGCGACGTGTGCGGCACGGCGCCAGTTCTCGGTACGGCCGGCGCGATCCTGTGGCAGACCTTTGTTGAGGTCGTGACGCAGGTTCTGGCCGTCGAGCACGAACACTGCGCGGCCCAGGTCGAACAACTTGCGTTCCACCGCGTAGGCCAGGGTGCTTTTGCCAGCACCCGACAGGCCGCTGAACAACACGGTGGCCGGTTGCTGGCCGAAGCGCTGGGCGCGCTCTTCGGTGGCAACGTGTGCCAGTTTGCCGTGGTGCGTGCTGCTGCCATGAGTCGACGGCTGGGCGATGATCATGCCGGCGGCGACGGTGCCGTTGGTCAAGCGGTCGATGACGATGAACGAACCCGTGGTGCGGTTGCTCGCGTAACCGTCCAGCGCGATCGCTGCGTCGAGGCTGACCTTGACCCGGCCGATCTCGTTCAGTTGCAACGAGCTGGCAGGACCTTCTTCCAGGGTGTTCACGTCAACTCGATTGACGATGCTGGTGATCGAGCCTGGCACGTAGGTGGTGGCGCGTTTGATGTCGTATTTCTTGCCCGGCAGCATTGGCTCTTCGGCCATCCATACCAGCATGGCGTCGAAACCGTCGGTCACTTGCGGCAGGTTGTCGGCGTGCACCAGCAGGTCGCCGCGGGAGATGTCGATCTCGTCTTCCATGGTCAGCGTTACCGCCTGGCCCGGACCTGCGTGTTCCAATTCACCTTCGAAGGTGACGATGGATTTCACCCGGCTGCTCTTGCCCGACGGCAGCACGACGACTTCATCGCCCTTGTGCACGACGCCGCTGGCCAGGGTGCCGGCGAAACCACGGAAGTTCAGGTTCGGACGGTTGACGTACTGCACCGGGAAACGCAGATCGGTGTAGTTGCGGTCGCTGGCGATTTCGACGGTTTCGAGAATTTCCATCAGCGACTGGCCGGTGTACCACGGCGAGCGCTCGGACTTGTTCACCACGTTATCGCCCTTCAGCGCCGACATCGGCACAAAGGCCATGGTGGTCGGCTTGAACGCGATGCCTTCGGCGAACTTCAGGTAATCGGCCTTGATCGACTCGAACACGCTTTCGTCGAAGCCGTTGAGGTCCATCTTGTTGATGGCGACCACGATGTGCTTGATGCCCAGCAACGAGGCGATGAAGCTGTGGCGACGCGTCTGGGTCTGCACGCCGTAGCGGGCGTCGACCAGAATGATCGCCAGGTCACAGGTGGATGCACCGGTGGCCATGTTGCGGGTGTACTGCTCATGGCCAGGGGTATCGGCGATGATGAATTTGCGCTTGGCGGTGGAGAAATAGCGGTAGGCGACATCGATGGTGATGCCCTGCTCGCGCTCGGCCTGCAGGCCGTCGACCAGCAACGCCAGGTCGATGTCTTCACCGGTGGTGCCGACTTTTTTCGAATCGCGGGTGATGGCTTCCAGGTGATCTTCGTAGATCATCTTGGAGTCGTGCAGCAGGCGCCCGATCAGGGTGCTCTTGCCGTCGTCGACGTTGCCACAGGTCAGGAAGCGCAGCATTTCCTTGCGTTCGTGCTGGCCCAGGTAGGCGAGGATGTCCTCGCTGATCAAATCAGATACGTGCGACATGACAACCCCTTAGAAATAACCCTGACGTTTCTTTTCTTCCATCGAGCCTGCGCCATCGTGGTCGATGACCCGGCCCTGGCGTTCGGAAGTTCGCGTCAGGAGCATTTCCTGAATGATGTCGGTCAGGCTGGTGGCCTCGGACTCGACCGCACCGGTCAGTGGGTAGTCACCCAGTGTGCGGAAGCGGACTTTCTTCTTGACGATGCGCGCCTTGTCTTCGTCGCTCAGGTGATTGAGCAGGCGTTCGTCGTCGATCATGATCCAGGTGCCATTCATCTCGATGACGTCGCGCTCGGCGGCGAAATACAGCGGCACGATCGGGATGCCTTCGAGGTAGATGTACTGCCAGATGTCCAGTTCGGTCCAGTTCGACAATGGGAACACACGAATGGATTCGCCCTTGTTGACGTTGCCGTTGTAGACGTTCCACAGTTCCGGGCGCTGGTTTTTCGGGTCCCAGCGGTGCTTGGTGTCGCGGAAGGAATACACACGCTCTTTGGCGCGAGACTTCTCTTCGTCGCGACGGGCACCACCGAAGGCGGCGTCGAAGCCGTACTTGTCCAGGGCCTGTTTGAGGCCTTCGGTTTTCATGATGTCGGTGTGTTTGGCACTGCCGTGGGTCAGCGGGTTGATGCCCTGGGCGACACCATCGGGATTCACGTGTACCAGCAGGTCGAGGCCGAGTTCTTCGACCATGCGGTCGCGGAACGCGTACATCTCCTTGAACTTCCACCGGGTGTCGACGTGCATCACCGGGAACGGCAGCTTGCCCGGGAAAAATGCCTTGCGCGCAAGGTGCAGCATCACGGCGGAGTCTTTACCGACGGAGTACAGCATCACCGGGTTATCGAACTCGGCGGCGACCTCGCGGATGATGTGGATGCTTTCGGCCTCCAGCTGTTTCAGATGCGTCAGTTTGTCGACCATGGCTACTCACGAAAACGATCTTATGGACGGCCAGCGGGCCGTGTTCGAGCGGGGAATCCTAGCACAGCGACCTCTTCTAATCAGGACGCTGGCTAGATCGAAAGGGTATATGAATATACCCCCTCGTTTGGGCTCCTCACCCCTGACAAATTGAAAGCCCACCCTGTAGGAGCTGCCGAAGGCTGCGATCCTTTGACTTTGATTTTCAAGATCAAAAGATCGCAGCCTTCGGCAGCTCCTACACAAGGCATCGTGTTTCAATCAGATCGGATTCGGGCAATCGATGAAGATGTGCTCTACGGCAAAGCGTCGTGCCAGGTAGTCGCCCAGCGCCTGCACGCCATAACGCTCGGTGGCGTGGTGGCCGGCGGCGATGAAGCTAATGTCGTTTTCCCGGGCACTGTGGAAGGTCTGCTCGGAGGCTTCGCCACTCAGGTACAGGTCGACGCCAGCCGCCACCGCCTGGTCGATGTAGCCCTGGCCGCCGCCGGTGCACCAGCCGACTCGACGTATCATCGCGCTGCCTTCGATCAGCAGCGGTTCGCGACCCATGACTTCCTGCACTCGACGGGCAAAGTCCCGCGGAGTCATTGGCTCATTAAGGGAGCCAACCAGGCCGACGATCTTCAGGTTATCCGGGTCCAGCGGGCCTTCCACGGTGATGTCCAGCTGACGGGCGAGCTGAACGTTGTTGCCGACATCCGGATGCAGGTCCAGTGGCAGGTGATAGGCCAACAGGCTGATGTCGTGTTTGAGCAGAGTTTTCAGGCGACGCTGCTTCATGCCGGTGACGCAGGGGTTCTCGCCCTTCCAGAAGTAACCGTGATGCACCAGCACCAGGTCGGCCTGGGCTTCGACCGCGGCATCCAATAACGCCTGGCTGGCGGTGACGCCGCTGACGATGCGCATCACCTGCGGCCGACCTTCGACCTGTAACCCGTTGGGGCAGTAATCGGCAATTTTGGCACTGCTGAGGTAACGGTCGGCTTCTTCGACCAGGGTGCTCAAGGCGACGGCCATAAAAGACTCCTAAATATCCCGTTCAGAGGCGCGCGCGGCCTCGTATAATGCGCGACATTATGGGCGGTCTCATACCGCCTGCAACCATTCAGGACGTGCTTAATGCTCAAGGCGCTGCGTTTTTCCGGCTGGCCGCTGTTGGCCGGCGTGCTTATCGCTCTGTTGATCATCCAGCGTTACCCGCAGTGGGTCGGGCTTCCAAGCCTCGATGTGAACCTGCAGCAAGCCCCACAAACTACCAGCGTGCAGCAAGGTCCGGTGTCCTATGCCGACGCGGTGACCACGGCCGCCCCGTCGGTGGTCAACCTGTACACCACCAAAGTCATCAACAAGCCGAATCACCCGCTGTTCGAGGACCCGCAGTTTCGCCGGTTCTTCGGCGACAACTCGCCCAAGCAGAAACGCATGGAATCGAGCCTGGGTTCGGGTGTGATCATGAGCCCTGAAGGCTATCTGCTGACCAACAATCACGTCACCAGCGGCGCCGACCAGATTGTCGTGGCCCTGAAGGATGGCCGGGAAACCCTGGCCCGGGTGATCGGCAGCGATCCGGAAACCGACCTCGCGGTATTGAAGATCGACCTGAAGAACCTGCCGTCGATCACCGTCGGGCGCTCCGACAATATCCGTATCGGCGATGTGGCGCTGGCCATCGGCAACCCGTTCGGCGTCGGCCAGACCGTGACCATGGGCATCATCAGCGCCACTGGCCGTAACCAGCTGGGCCTGAACAACTACGAAGACTTCATTCAGACCGATGCTGCGATCAACCCCGGCAACTCCGGTGGCGCGCTGGTTGATGCCAACGGCAATCTGACCGGGATCAACACGGCGATCTTCTCCAAGTCGGGCGGCTCCCAGGGCATCGGCTTTGCTATCCCGGTCAAGCTGGCGATGGAAGTGATGAAGTCGATCATCGAACACGGCCAGGTGATTCGCGGCTGGCTCGGCATCGAAGTGCAGCCCCTGACCCAGGAGCTGGCAGAGTCGTTTGGCTTGTCGGGACGCCCTGGCATCGTAGTGGCAGGCATTTTCCGCGATGGCCCGGCGCAAAAAGCCGGCCTGCAACTGGGCGACGTGATTCTGGCGATCGATGGAGAACCGGCTGGCGATGGCCGCCGCTCGATGAATCAGGTCGCGCGGATCAAGCCAACGGACAAGGTGACCATCCAGGTGATGCGTAACGGCAAGGAGATCAAGCTCACCGCCGAAATCGGCTTGCGTCCGCCGCCTGCGCCGGTCAAAGAGAAAGAAGAAGAGTAGCCGCAACACCAAACACTGTGGGTGCGAGCAAGCTCGCTCCCACAGTATCAGGGATGGATCAGAGGTCGCCGAGGCCGTCGATCAGCGCCTGATTCTGCTCAGGCGTACCAATGGAGATCCGCAGGAACTGGGCAATCCGCTCCTGCTTGAAGTGCCGGACGATCACGCCTTGCTCACGCAGTTTGGCCGCGAGACCCGCTGCGTCATGCTGCGGATGACGGGCGAAAATGAAGTTCGCCGCCGATGGCAGCACTTCAAAACCCTTCCCCTCCAATTGTGCAACGACCCACTCACGGTGCTCGATGACCAACCGGCAGGTCTTGTCGAAGTATTCGCGATCCTCGAACGCCGCCGCGCCCCCGACATTCGCCAGGCGATCCAGCGGATAGGAGTTGAAGCTGTTTTTGATTCGCTCCAGTGCCTCGATCAGATCCGGATGCCCCACCGCCAACCCCACGCGCAGGCCAGCCAGTGAGCGGGACTTGGACAGGGTTTGGGTCACCAGCAGGTTCGGATAGCGATCCACCAGGCTGATGGCCGTTTCGCCGCCGAAGTCGATGTAGGCCTCATCCACCACTACCACCGTATCCGGGCTGGCCTTGAGGATTTGCTCCACCGCATCCAGTGCCAGCAGGCAACCGGTCGGCGCGTTCGGGTTGGGGAAGATGATCCCGCCGTTCGGCCTGGCGTAGTCCGCGGGGTTGATCTGGAACTGTTCGTTCAGCGGCACCGCGTCGAATTTGATGCCGTAGAGCCCGCAGTACACCGGGTAAAAGCTGTAGCTGATGTCGGGGAACAGCACTGCTTTGTCGTGTTGCAGCAAACCGTGGAAAATGTGCGCCAGGACTTCATCGGAACCGTTGCCGAGGAATACCTGGTTAGCCTGCACTCCGTAATAACGGGCGACGGCTTGCTTGAGCACATCGCTGTTCGGATCGGGATAAAGACGCAGGTTGTCGTTCAGTTCGGTTTGCATCGCCGCCAGGGCCTTGGGCGAAGGACCGTACGGGTTTTCATTGGTGTTGAGTTTCACCAGCTTGGTCAGCTTGGGCTGCTCGCCGGGCACGTAAGGCACCAGGTCCTTGACGAAGGGGCTCCAGAATTTACTCATGTTCAGTTCCCCTTCTGCGGGTCGACGATGCGGTATTCGGCGCTGCGGGCGTGAGCGGTCAGCGACTCGCCACGGGCCAGCACGGAGGCGGTCTTGCCCAGTTCGGAAGCACCCTGCTCGGAGCAGAAGATGATCGATGAGCGTTTCTGGAAATCGTACACACCCAGCGGCGAGGAGAACCGCGCGGTGCCGGAAGTCGGCAACACGTGGTTGGGGCCTGCGCAGTAATCGCCCAGGGCTTCGGAGGTGTGACGACCCATGAAGATCGCGCCCGCGTGACGGATCAGCGGCAGCCAGGCCTGCGGATCGGCCACCGACAATTCCAGGTGCTCCGGAGCGATGCGGTTGGCCACTTCGATTGCCTGGTTCATGTCTTCGACCAGAATCAGCGCACCACGACCATTGATCGAGGTTTCGATGATCTCGGCACGCTCCATGGTCGGCATCAGTTTGTTGATGCTCGCGGCCACTTTGTCGAGGAACTCGGCGTCCGGGCTGACCAGAATCGCCTGGGCGTCTTCGTCGTGCTCAGCCTGGGAAAACAGGTCCATGGCGATCCAGTCCGGATCGGTGTGGCCGTCGCAGACCACGAGAATCTCCGACGGACCGGCAATCATGTCGATGCCGACCTGGCCGAACACGTGCCGCTTGGCGGTGGCGACATAGATGTTGCCGGGGCCGACGACCTTGTCGACCTTGGGCACGCTTTCAGTGCCGTAGGCCAGGGCGGCAACGGCCTGGGCGCCACCGATGGTGAATACACGGTCGACCCCGGCGATGCACGCCGCCGCCAGCACCAGTTCGTTGATTTCACCACGCGGGGTTGGAACCACCATGACCACTTCAGTCACGCCCGCCACCTTGGCCGGAATTGCGTTCATCAGCACCGAAGACGGATACGACGCCTTGCCGCCGGGCACGTACAGGCCCGCGCGGTCCAGCGGCGTGACTTTCTGGCCCAGCACGGTGCCGTCGGCCTCGGTGTAGCTCCAGGAATCCTGCTTCTGCTTCTCGTGGTAGCTGCGCACCCGAGTGGCGGCTTTTTCCAACGCTTCGCGCTGAGCGATGGTGATGCGCGTCAGCGCCAGTTCCAGGCGCTCGCGCGGCAGGATCAGGTCAGCCATCGAGGCAACTTCCAGGCCGTCGAACTTCTGGGTGAACTCCACCAGCGCAGCATCGCCACGCTCGCGCACGGCCTTGATGATGTCCAGCACCCGCTGATTGACCGAGTCGTCAGACACACTTTCCCAGCTCAGCAGATGATCCAGATGATGCGCGAAATCCGGGTCAGCAGCGTTGAGTCGGCGAATTGCAGTCGGTGCGGTCATAGCGAGAGCCTCATAGGAATGGCAAAAACTCAGGCGCCCTAACTTAGCAGTCGTTTCCGCTTGGGCACCTGAGATTCTGGCTATGAGGCGGATAGACGGGCGCGACTCAAGGTCGCGCAGGTGAATCAGCCGCGGTGTCGAGA
This sequence comes from Pseudomonas sp. RIT-562, assembly GCF_026241895.1. Taxonomy (GTDB): domain Bacteria; phylum Pseudomonadota; class Gammaproteobacteria; order Pseudomonadales; family Pseudomonadaceae; genus Aquipseudomonas; species Aquipseudomonas mandelii_F. The sequence goes on from NZ_JAPJIV010000008.1 coordinate 47,156, forward strand.
CTCCACTGCCTTGCGCAGGGTGTCGATCAACGCCTGGATACGGGCGTGCTGCATTTTCATCGAAGCTTTGTTGACGATCAGCCGGGAGCTGATGTCGGCAATGAAATCCTGCGGCTCCAGGCCGTTGGCCCGCAGCGTATTGCCGGTGTCGACTACGTCGATGATCTTGTCTGCCAGACCGATCAGCGGCGCCAGTTCCATCGAGCCGTAGAGCTTGATGATGTCGACCTGACGGCCCTGCTCGGCGTAGTAACGCTTGGCCACGTTGACGAACTTGGTCGCCACCCGCAGACGACCCTTGGGCTCGACATCACCGACACGGCCCGCAGTCATCAGCTTGCAGAGTGCGATTCGCAGGTCCAAAGGCTCATACAGGCCCTGGCCGCCATACTCCATCAGCACATCTTTACCGGCGACGCCCAGGTCAGCGGCACCATGCTCGACATAAGTCGGCACGTCGGTGGCGCGCACGATCAGCAAACGGACGTCGGGCTGGGTCGTGGGGATGATCAGCTTGCGGCTCTTGTCCGGATTCTCGGTCGGCACGATGCCCGCTTCAGCCAGAAGCGGCAGGGTGTCGTCAAGAATGCGGCCCTTGGACAGTGCAATGGTCAACATGGGAAACGTCAGTCCTTAATCAAGGTACTCATGCCCGGTCGCAATCGGCGCCAGACATACATCGAGGTTATCTCATCAATTGAAAGACAACCTCGATTTGAACAAATCCAACGGGCGCTTCCCTGCGCCCATGCAGCAGGGACTAGCCCGGTACGCGGCGGATCTTGGCGCCGAGCATCTGCAGTTTTTCTTCGATGCACTCGTAACCACGGTCTATGTGGTAGATGCGGTCGATCAGGGTGTCACCTTCCGCGATCAGCGCGGAGATCACCAGGCTGGCGGAGGCGCGCAGGTCGGTGGCCATGACTGGCGCGCCCTTGAGCTTCTCGGTGCCGGTAACGATGGCAGTGTTGCCTTCGACCTGGATCTTGGCGCCCATGCGGTGCAGTTCGTAAACGTGCATGAAGCGGTTTTCGAAGATCGTCTCGATCACGGCACCGGTGCCTTCGGCAATGGCGTTGAGCGAGATGAACTGCGCCTGCATGTCGGTCGGGAACGCCGGGTACGGAGCAGTCCGCACGTTCACGGCTTTTGGCCGCTTGCCGTGCATGTTCAGCTCGATCCAGTCTTCGCCGCAGGTGATTTCCGCGCCCGCTTCCTTGAGTTTTTCAAGAACCGCTTCGAGGATGGTCGGATCAGTGTCCTTGACCTTCACACGCCCACCGGTAACGGCAGCAGCCACCAGGTAGGTACCGGTTTCGATCCGGTCCGGCATCACTTTGTAGGTGGCCGGGTGCAGACGGTCGACGCCATCGATGGTGATGGTGTCGGTGCCAGCGCCGGAAATCTTGGCGCCCATGGCGATCAGGAAGTTCGCCAGGTCGATGACTTCAGGTTCGCGAGCGGCGTTTTGCAGGACGCTGCGGCCCTTGGCCAGTGCGGCGGCCATCATGATGTTTTCGGTACCGGTCACACTGACGGTGTCGAAGAAGAAGTGCGCGCCGCGCAGGCCACCTTCAGGCGCCTTGGCCTTGATGTAGCCACCTTCCACGTCAATGACCGCGCCCATGGCTTCGAGGCCACGGATGTGCAGGTCAACCGGACGCGAGCCGATGGCGCAACCGCCAGGCAGTGCCACTTCGGCTTCACCGAAACGGGCCACCATCGGGCCCAGCACCAGGATCGACGCACGCATGGTTTTCACCAGTTCGTACGGGGCGATCAGGGTCTTGATGGTGCGCGGGTCGATTTCGACGCTGAGCTTCTCGTCGATCACCGGCTCGATGCCCATGCGGCCGAACAGCTCGATCATGGTGGTGATGTCGTGCAGGTGCGGCAGGTTGGCAACGGTAACCGGGCCATCGCACAGCAGCGTGGCAGCCAGGATCGGCAGGGCAGAGTTCTTTGCCCCGGAGATGCGGATTTCGCCATCAAGACGAACGCCACCAGTAATAATCAGTTTATCCATAAGAATCTCGACGCCCTTGGGCTCAGGTGCGCTCGGCCCAGGCCGCGCTGCTGAAAAATTTCATAGTGACCGCATGGATGCTGCCATCGGTGATCCATGGGTTCAAATGGGCATAGACCTGCTGCTGACGCTTCACCGGGCTCAACGCCGCCAGTTCATCGCTAATCAGGTTCAGCTGGAAATTGCAGCCTTCGCCTTCAACTTCCACCTTAGTGCCTGGCAGCTTTCCTTCAAGGAAGCTCTTCACTTCTACGGCCTGCATGCTCAACCTCAATCGGCGCCTTGTGCGCGCGGGTCGGACATCATACAAAAAAGCCCCGCGCCTGCGAACCCCGCTAAGCAGGACTCTGACGGGGGGCTTCCCTGTAGATGCGGTTAGGGATGCGCCAATAACTCGGTCAATTCACTGACCTGAGCGATTTCGCGCATATCTTCGGGCATCGCGCGGATGCTCAGGGCCTTGCCGGCGGCCTGGGCGTCACGCATGAAACACAGCAGCAACGACAAGCCGACACTGCTGGACTTCACCACCTGCGAACAATCAACCACCAGCGCCGCAGCCTTGCTGGCCTTGATCAGCGCCTGGCCCTGCTTGCGCAGATCCGGGCCGCTGCGGTAATCCAGCGTACCACTGAGATGCAGTTCGCCGGATTCATTCATCTGGACGGCCGACTCACTCATTGGGTCTTCTTCTCGGCAGCTTGGTCGGTGGTTTCCTTGGCCTTGGCGACTTCGCCGGCCCAGTTGTTGATCACCTTGTCGAGATCATTGCCATTACGCTGCATCGAGTCCTGGAACTGATCGCGGAACAGCTTGCCGATGTTGATACCGTTGATAATGACGTTACGGACTTTCCACTCGCCGTTGATTTTTTCCAGCGTGTAGGACACAGGGTAGATCGAACCGCTGCTGCCCTTGACCTGCATGTCGACGCTGGTGCGGTTGCCGCTCTCGTCCTTGGCAGGGGAAACGGTGATGCCCTGGTTGTTGTACTCCAGCAAGGCATTGCCATAGAACTGCATCAGGCTGCGCTTGAAGTTTTCCTGGAAGCGCTGCATCTGCTCAGGCGATGCCTTGCGTGAATACTTCACGGTCATGATGCTGCGGGAGATGCCATCGGCATCGACCACTGGCCCGACAATGCTGTTCAGGGCATTGTAGAACTCGTTAGGGTCCTGTTTGTACTTTGCTTTGTTGGCAGCCAGGTCGGCCAGCAACCGGGTGGTGGTGTCCTGAACCAGATCGTGCGCCGACGGCGCCGCCACGGCGTTAGCCATCAGCGGCACTGCCGCGAGCAAAATCAACAGGCCACGTCGCAAGGTAGAGATCATTCAACAACTCCTCATTTGGCTTCTTTGCTAACGGTGTTGAGCAGGAATTTACCGATCAGGTCCTCGAGCACCAGCGACGACTGCGTATCGTGGATGATCCCGCCATCCTTGAGCAGTGCTTCTTCACCACCAACGCTGACGCCGATGTACTTCTCGCCCAACAGCCCAGCGGTCAGGATAGATGCAGTGGAGTCCGTCGGCAGGTTATCGACGCTCTTGTCCAGCTGCATGGTCACCCGGCCGGTGAAACTGTCGCGGTCCAGATCGATCGCAGTGACCTTGCCGATGGTCACACCGGCCATGGTCACTTTAGCTCTGACCGTCAAACCGGCGATATTGTCGAAATATGCATAAAGTTTATAAGAATCGGTTGTTGTGCTCGGCGACAGGCCACTGACCCGCAACGCAAGCAACAGCAAAGCCAGGATGCCAGCCAGCAAGAAAAGGCCGACACCGATTTCCAGGGTGCGGTTTTGCATCAGAAATCTCCAAACATCAAGGCGGTCAGAATAAAGTCCAGGCCGAGTACCGCCAACGAGGCGTATACAACGGTCTTGGTAGTGGCACGACTGATCCCCTCGGAAGTGGGCTCGCAGTCATAGCCTTGGAATACGGCAATCCAGGTCACGACAAAGGCGAAGACGACACTCTTGATGATGCCGTTGAGCACATCTTCAGAGAACGTCACGCTGTTCTGCATGTTCGACCAGTAAGAACCTTCATAGACTCCCAGCCAGTCGACGGCCACCCACGAACCACCCCAGATACCCACCACGCTGAAGATCATCGCCAGCACCGGCAGGGAAATGAAGCCGGCCCACAGGCGCGGGGCAATGATGTATTTGAGCGGGTCGACGCCAATCATTTCCAGGCTGGACAACTGCTCGGTGGACTTCATGTTGCCAATCTCGGCCGTCAGGGCAGAGCCCGCACGCCCGGCGAACAGCAGCGCGGTAACCACCGGCCCCAGTTCACGCAGCAGCGTCAGCGCAACCATCTGCCCGACCGCCTGCTCCGAGCCGTAGCTGGACAGGATGTTGAAACCCTGCAGCGCCAGCACCATGCCAATGAACACCCCGGAGACCACGATGATCACCAGGGACATGACGCCCACCGAATGCAATTGCCGGATCAGCAGGCTGAAGCCGCCACCAATGCCGCCACGGCCGAGCAAGGCATGAAACAGAAACAACGTCGCGCGCCCGAACACCGCAACGGCATCGATCGCCGCCGCGCCGAACCGGCGTACACGTTCTATCAGTGAAATCTTGCGCATCAACGCTTCCCCAGAAGATCTGCGCGGTAATCCGTCGCTGGAAAGTGGTATGCGACCGGGCCATCAGGTTCGCCTGTCATGAACTGGCGGATCCGCGGATCGTCCGAATTCATCAGTTCGTCCGGCGTGCCCTGCCCCAGAACCTGCCCCTCACCCACTACATAGATGTAGTCGGCGATGCTCGCAGTCTCTGCCAGGTCGTGGGAAACCACGATACTGGTGATACCCAGGGCGTCGTTGAGCAGGCGGATCAGGCGCACCAGCACACCCATGGCGATCGGGTCCTGACCGACAAAGGGCTCGTCGTACATGAGAATTTGTGGATCGAGCGCGATTGCCCGCGCCAGCGCGACACGGCGCTTCATGCCACCGGACAGTTCGTCGGGCATCAGGTCGATTGCGCCACGCAAGCCTACGGCCTGCAACTTGAGCAGGACGATGTCGCGGATCATCTCTTCCGGCAGCTTGGTGTGAACCCGCAGTGGAAACGCGACGTTCTCGAACACGTCCAGGTCGGTGAACAACGCACCGCTCTGGAACAGCACGCCCATATGCTTGCGTGCATCGAACAAATCGCTTCGAGACAATTTCGGCAGGTTCTGGCCGTTTACCCAGACTTCGCCGGCAGTCGGCCGCAACTGTGCGCCCATCAGGCGCAACAGCGTGGTCTTGCCACACCCGGAAGGCCCCATGATGCCGGTGACCTTGCCCCGTGGGATACGGATATCGACGTTATTGAAAATGCTGCGCGCACCGCGCTTGAAGGTCAGTCCCTTCAGCTCGACCGCGTAGGCGTTATCGGCACTCATCTAAACTCCTTGCGATGCAGCCTCACACTCGGACGCCTGGCTTCCTGGCGAAAGCACATTCATCGTGGGCAGGCCGAACTGGCGGCGAACTATATCACTGCAAGCGCTTGGCGCCCAAGGCTAAAGCCGGGCTATGTTCAGCTGCATGACAGGTCAAAAGACTCGGACCGAGGGGATTACGTAACAGGGAATGACAAAGCACGACGAACTAGCGTGAGGGTTTCGATCATAACCGCTATAATCGCCGCCTTTTCATCAGGCTATACGATTTCCGACATGAGCCAATCCAGCGACCTTATTCAATCGGCACAACGCACCATCCGTCTCGAACTGGAAGCCGTACAAGGCTTGCTTCCACGCATCGACGCAGATTTCGTACGCGCGTGCGAGATGATTCTGGCCAGCAAAGGCCGTGTCGTCGTGGTCGGCATGGGAAAATCCGGGCACATCGGCACCAAGATTGCCGCGACCCTGGCCAGCACCGGGACTACGGCGTTTTTCGTCCACCCGGCCGAAGCCAGCCATGGTGACATGGGCATGATCACCCGGGACGACATCATCCTGGCCCTGTCGAACTCCGGCTCGACCACTGAAATCGTGACCTTGCTGCCGCTGATCAAGCGCCTGGGCATCCAGCTGATCAGCATGACCGGCAACCCTGACTCGACACTGGCCAAGGCCGCCGAGGTCAATCTCAACGTGCAGGTCGAGCATGAAGCCTGCCCGCTGAACCTGGCTCCCACCTCGTCGACCACCGCAGCGTTGGTCATGGGCGACGCGCTGGCCGTCGCATTGCTGGAAGCGCGGGGGTTCACGGCGGAAGATTTCGCTTTTTCGCACCCCGGTGGGGCACTTGGCCGCCGCCTGCTGCTCAAAGTCGAGAACGTGATGCATGCCGGGGACGCCCTGCCCCAGGTTCAGCGCGGCACCCTGCTCAAGGACGCGCTGATGGAAATGACTCGCAAGGGCCTGGGCATGACCGTGATACTGGAAGCCGATGGGAAGCTCGCCGGGATCTTCACTGACGGCGACCTGCGCCGCACCCTGGATCGCGCCATCGACATTCATCACGCCACCATTGACCAGGTCATGACCCTTCACGGCAAGACCGCGCGAGCCGAGATGCTTGCCGCCGAAGCCCTGAAGATCATGGAAGACAACCGAATCAACGCCCTCGTGGTCGTAGATACGGAGGATCGCCCGATTGGCGCCTTCAACCTCTCCGACCTGCTGCGCGCAGGAGTCATGTAATGAGCAACGATCTGCTGCAACGTGGCAAGAACATCAAGCTGGCCATCTTCGACGTCGACGGAGTCCTCACTGATGGACGCCTGTACTTCCTGGAAGACGGCAGTGAATTCAAGACGTTCAACACCCTCGACGGCCAAGGCATCAAGATGTTGATGGCAGCCGGCGTCCAGACCGCTATCATCAGCGGTCGCAAGACCCCGGTGGTCGAACGCCGGGCGAAAAACCTCGGCATTCCCCATCTGTACCAGGGTCGCGAAGACAAACTCGTGGTGCTGGACGAACTTCTTGGCCAACTCGGCCTAAGCTATGAGCAAGTCGCCTACCTCGGCGACGACTTGCCCGACCTGCCGGTGATACGCCGCGTCGGCCTGGGCATGGCGGTGGCCAACGCGGCCAGCTTCGTGCGAGAACATGCCGATGGCATCACCCAAGCCCGTGGAGGCGAAGGTGCCGCTCGCGAGTTCTGCGAATTGATCCTGCGCGCCCAGGGCCGCCTCGATGCGGCAAACGCCGCGTACCTGTGAGCCAACTATGCTGAGCAAAAAGTTTCGCAACATACTGCTGTTCGGCTGCATCGCCGCGATTTTCGCTGCGGTCGGCTACTGGAACATCAGCCCTGAACGCTTCCTCGACCAGCCGACGGTGGCGGTCGATGAAACCGCGATCGACTATTACGCCCTGAACGCCCATAGCGTGCAGTACCTGCCCGATGGCAAGCTGCAGTATGAGATGACGTCGGACAAGGTCGAACACCTTAAAGCCACGGAAGTAACGCTGCTGACCAACCCGGACCTGAACATGTTTCGCGGTACCGAGTTTCCCTGGCACGTCCAGAGTGAACGCGGTGAAGTGAATCCCGATGGTACAGAGGTGGAACTGATCGACTCGGTGCGTATCACACGTTTCGACGAGAAAAACCGCAAGACCCTGATTACCACCACCCGCATGACCGTGTTCCCAAAGCAGCAATATGCGCAGACGGAGCAACCCGTTAGAATCGACGGCGCCGGTGGCGTGTCGACTGGTACGGGAATGAAGGCGTATTTGAAAGAAAGCAGGATACACCTGCTATCGAACGTAAGAGGACAGTATGAGGCTCGTTAAAACCCTCCCTATTTTGCTCAGCCTGGGCGCAGCACTGGGAAGCGTGAGCGCCTGGGCTCTGCCGAACGATCAAGAGCAGCCTATCCGCATTCAGGCCGACGACGCCCAACTGGACGACAAGAACGGCATCGCCACCTATAAAGGCGACGTCATCATCACCCAGGGTTCCATGAAGGTGACCGGTAATACCGTGACCATCACCCGTACTCCGGCAGGCGACATCGACGTCGTGACCTCGGTGGGCAACCTGGCTTACTTCGAACAACTGCAGACCCAGGGCGACACCAAGCCTGTCCAGGGCTACGGCGTCACGATCCAGTATCACGCCTCGCAGAACCGCGTCGTGCTGATTGATCGCGCCAAGGTCATCGACAAGGACAACAACGTCACCCAGGGCGAGAAAATCGTCTACGACACCGAGAAGAAGCTGGCAAGCGCCGGCCGTGCCACGGGCAACAAAGTCACCGAATCGCGTCCGCGCATTGACATGGTGATCCAGCCCAAGCCGAAAAACGACCAGAAAAAGGCCAATTAATGGCAACCCTGAAAGCCCAGCATCTGGCCAAGGCCTACAAAAGTCGTCAGGTCGTACGCGACGTCAGCCTGTCCATCGACAGCGGTCAGATCGTCGGCCTGCTTGGCCCCAACGGCGCCGGCAAGACCACCTGCTTCTACATGATCGTTGGCCTGGTACAGGCTGATCAGGGCCGCGTACTGATCGACGACCTGGATGTCAGCCACCAGCCAATGCACGGTCGCGCCAAAGCCGGTATCGGCTATCTTCCGCAAGAAGCGTCGATCTTCCGCAAATTGTCGGTGGCCGATAACATCATGGCCATCCTCGAGACCCGCAAGGAACTCGACAAGGCTGGTCGTCGCAAGGAACTGGAAAGCCTGCTGCAGGAATTCCACATCAGCCACATCCGCGACAACCTCGGCATGAGCCTTTCCGGCGGCGAGCGGCGCCGTGTGGAGATTGCCCGGGCACTGGCGACCAACCCGAAGTTCATCCTGCTCGATGAACCTTTCGCCGGCGTGGACCCGATCTCGGTGGGTGATATCAAGCAGATCATCCACCACCTGAAGGCCAAAGGTATCGGCGTGCTCATCACTGACCACAACGTGCGCGAGACCCTGGACATCTGCGAGACAGCCTACATCGTCAACGATGGCCAGCTGATTGCCGAGGGCGACTCTGCCACTATCCTGGCCAACGACCTGGTCAAGGAAGTGTATCTGGGCCACGAATTCCGCCTGTAAACGCTAAGGTGCCTGGCCAACCCCCCGAGCGCCTGTGACTCTGAAAAAATCAATACTTTTTTATTGTTACAGCGCTCTAGGCAAACACTGCAATATCGGGCATATAATTTGCTTAAGTTTGGCGCTTCGGCGCCCTGTAGTGGATGGCGCATGCGCGCCGGCGAATAAGGTTTAAGCCCCTGCCATGAAACCATCGCTAGTCTTGAGAATGGGCCAGCAGCTGACGATGACACCGCAGCTGCAACAGGCCATCCGCCTGCTCCAATTGTCGACCCTGGACCTGCAGCAGGAAATCCAGGAGGCGCTGGAGTCCAACCCGATGCTCGAACGCCAGGAAGACGGCGACGACTTCGATAATGCCGATCCCTTGGCCGACAAAGCCGAGCAGCAACCCAACGCCGATGTTTCGGAGCCTTCCTATCAGGAGACGGCGCCGACGGTAGACAATCTCGAGGAAGGCGACTGGAACGAGCGCATTCCCAACGAGCTGCCGGTCGACACTGCGTGGGAAGACGTCTACCAAACCAGCGCCAGCAGCCTGCCTAGCAACGATGACGACGAGTGGGACTTCACCACCCGCACCTCGGTCGGCGAAAGCCTGCAAAGCCACCTGCTATGGCAGCTGAACCTCGCACCGATGTCCGACACCGACCGCTTGATCGCCGTCACCCTGATCGACTGCATCAACAATCAGGGCTATCTGGACGAAACCCTCGAGGAAATCCTCGAAGCCTTCGATCCGGAACTGGACATCGAGCTGGACGAAATCGAAGCCGTCCTGCACCGCATCCAGCAATTCGAACCGGCCGGCATCGCTGCGCGCAACCTCGGCGAATGCCTGTTGCTGCAATTGCGCCAACTGCCCGCCAAGACCCTCTGGCTCGCTGAAGCCAAGCGCCTGGTCACGGACTACATCGACCTGCTGGGTAGCCGCGACTACAGCCAGCTGATGCGCCGCATGAAGCTCAAGGAAGATGAGCTGCGCCAGGTGATCGAACTGGTCCAAAGCCTCAACCCGCGCCCCGGCTCGCAGATCGAGTCGAGCGAGGCCGAATACGTGGTCCCGGACGTGATCGTGCGCAAAGACAACGAGCGCTGGCTGGTGGAACTCAACCAGGAGTCGGTGCCCAAATTGCGGGTCAACGCCCAATACGCCGGCTTCGTTCGTCGCGCTGACACCAGCGCCGACAACACCTTCATGCGCAATCAGTTGCAGGAAGCCCGCTGGTTCATCAAGAGCCTGCAGAGCCGCAACGAAACCCTGATGAAAGTTGCCACCCAGATCGTCGAGCATCAGCGCGGTTTTCTGGAGTACGGCGACGAAGCCATGAAGCCACTGGTACTGCACGACATCGCCGAAGCGGTCGGCATGCACGAATCGACGATTTCGCGAGTGACCACGCAGAAATTCATGCATACCCCACGGGGTATTTATGAACTGAAATACTTTTTCTCCAGTCACGTCAGCACCTCGGAAGGCGGCGAATGCTCGTCCACGGCGATCCGCGCGATCATCAAAAAACTGGTTGCTGCGGAAAATCAGAAAAAGCCGTTGAGTGACAGCAAGATCGCTGGTTTACTGGAGGCACAAGGCATTCAGGTGGCTCGCCGCACCGTCGCCAAGTACCGCGAATCCCTTGGGATCGCGCCTTCGAGCGAACGCAAGCGGTTGATGTAGAGCCACGCCACAGCGTTCCAGTGGTAGATCATCTGGTCTACCGCTTTATGCACTGGCAACGAAGGAGAAGCTGTATGCAAGTCAACATCAGTGGACACCAACTGGAAGTGACCGAACCCCTGCGCACCTACATCGGCGAAAAACTCGACCGATTGGAAAGGCATTTCGACAAGATAACCAACGTGCAAGTCACGATGAACGTCGAGAAGCTGCTGCAGAAAATCGAAGCCACGCTGCATATCCCCGGCGGAGAAGTGGTCGCCAATGCCGAGCATACGGACATGTATGCCGCCATCGACCTGCTGACCGACAAGCTGGATCGCCAACTCAAAAAGCATAAGGAAAAGACCCAGAGCCTCCTCCAGGGCGCGACCGGTCGTTAACACTCCCAACCCATGATCCGACTTGAAAGCATCCTGACCCCCGGCCGTTCCCTCGTGAACGTGCCGGGCGGCAGTAAAAAGAAAGCCCTCGAGCAAATTGCCAACCTTATCCATAAAGAAGTCCCGGATCTGGAGATGCAAGATGTCTTTGAGGCCTTGATCGCCCGTGAAAAACTCGGCTCGACCGGTTTTGGCAACGGCATCGCCATCCCCCACTGTCGCCTCAAGGGCTGTACCTCACCCGTCAGCGCCCTGATGCATCTTGACGCCCCCATCGATTTCGACGCTATCGACGGCGCACCGGTAGACCTGCTGTTCGTGCTGCTGGTCCCGGAAGCCGCCACCGATGCGCACCTGGAGCTATTGCGCCAGATCGCCAGCATGCTTGATCGCAAGGAAGTGCGCGAAAAACTGCGCAGCGCCCCGAGCAATGCAGCCTTGTACCAGGTTGTCCTGGACGAGCAGAACGGTCATTAATCATGCGCCTGATCATAGTCAGCGGCCGTTCCGGCTCCGGTAAAAGTACCGCGCTCGATGTCCTTGAAGACAGCGGGTACTACTGCATCGACAATCTGCCTGCCGGGCTCTTGCCCGAACTGGCCGAACGCGCGCTGATCCATACCGAGCTGGCGCAACCGCTGGTTGCCGTGTCCATCGACGCGCGCAACCTGCCGAGCCATCTGTCACGCTTTCCCGAATTGCTGGAGGAAGTGCGCAGCCGCCATATCAAGTGTGACGTGCTGTACCTGGACGCCGACGAGGAAACTCTGCTCAAGCGTTTTTCCGAGACCCGACGCCGCCATCCGCTGAGCAACGCCAATCGTTCGCTTGCCGAGGCGATTCAGGACGAGTCCAATCTGCTGGGGCCGATCGCCGACCTGGCCGACCTAAAGGTCAACACCACCAACCTGAACCTGTATCAGTTGCGCGATACCATCAAGCTGCGCTTGTTGAACCAGCCAGAGCCTGGCACCGCGTTCCTGGTCGAATCTTTCGGCTTCAAGCGAGGCATGCCGGTGGATGCCGATCTGGTGTTTGACGTGCGCTGCCTGCCCAACCCGTATTGGAAACCTGAATTGCGCGAACAGTCCGGGCTCGATCAGCCGGTAGCCGATTACCTGGCTGCGCAGCCGGATGTCGAGGAGATGTTCCAGGACATTTCCACCTACTTGCTCAAATGGCTACCACGCTTCGCTGCCAGCAACCGTGCGTATGTCACCATTGCCGTTGGCTGCACCGGCGGGCATCACCGCTCCGTCTACCTGACCGAACGTCTGGGTCAGGTTCTGCAACAATCCCTGAAGAACGTCCAGGTCCGCCACCGCGACCTCAGCTAAAGGATTCACATCGCGATGCCTGCTCTGGAAATCGAAATCATCAACAAGCTGGGCCTGCACGCTCGCGCTTCTGCAAAATTCGTCGGGGTTGCCGGACAGTTCAAGGACTGCACGATCAGGGTAGGACGCACGCCGGAAACCACAGTGGACGGCAAGAGCATTATGGCGATGATGATGCTGGCGGCTGGCAAGGGCACCAAGATCCACTTGAGTACGGAAGGCGAGCAGGCGGACGAAGCGCTGGCTGCGCTGGTGGCGTTGATCAATAACTACTTCGACGAAGGCTCGTAAAGATCAACAAATCGCAGCCTGCGGCAGCTCCTACAGTGGAGCGCGATCCATGTAGGAGCTGCCGCAGGCTGCGATCTTTTGATTCTCAAGCCAAAGCAGTATCCATCACCATCATCAGACAAAACCCGATCAGCAACCCCAAGCTCGCCAGCTTGTCGTGACCATTTCGCCGCGACTCGGGGATCACTTCGTGGGTAACCACCAGCAACATGGCCCCGGCCGCCAGTGCCAGGCCGAGCGGCAACAGTAGTTCGGCCAGGCTAACCAGCCACGCGCACAACAACGCAAAAACCGGCTCGACCAACCCTGACGCCGCACCGATCAGGAATGCCTTCACTCGTGACATCCCCGCACCTGCCAGCACCAGCGCAATCACCAGCCCTTCCGGCACATCCTGCAGCGCGATACCCATCGCCAGGCTGTCCGCATCGGCCATCCCGCCCCCGGCTGACACACCCACCGCCATGCCTTCAGGGATGTTGTGGGCAATAATCGCAAACACGAACAGCCAGATCCGCGGCGCAATCACTGGGCGCTCCAGCGTGCCGACCAGCATTTGCGGACTGGCTCCGGAAACCTTGCGGTCCAGCAGGTACAAGCCGAAAGCCCCGAGCATGATGCCAAGGCTGATCAGTCCACTGGCCGCCCAAGGCGTGAGCCCGAGGCTTTCGGCGGCGGAAATGCCCGGTACGATCAGTGAAAACGCTGTCGCCGCCAGCATCACCCCGGCGCCGAAACCCAGCAGCGTATCGCTCACCGCTTGGGGCATACGGCGAATCACCAGCACCGGCACTGCGCCCAGGGCAGTACCCAGCGCGCAGATTGCCCCGCCCTGCAATGCGCGCAACAGTTTCGGCTCAAGATTCAGCCACGCCAATCCCTGGGCGACCAGCAGGCACATGCCCGCCAGCAGTAACAGCGATCCCAATGCGTAACGAAACATCCGTCCACTTCCGATCGCCAGCGCTTCAGTGCCCATAATCAGCCCTGGTGGTTTTTCATTGTGGATTCAACCCAGGGCCGCTTTGTAGCGCGCCGCGACTTCGGGCCAATTGATCACGTTGTAGAACGCGTTGATGTATTCCGGGCGACGATTCTGGTACTGCAGGTAGTACGCGTGCTCCCAGACATCCAGGCCAAGGATCGGCGTATTGCCATTCATCAACGGGCTGTCCTGGTTGCCGCTGCTTTCCACGACCAGAGTCAGCTGCGGAGTCACACTCAGCCACGCCCAACCACTGCCGAACCGGGTGAGTGCAGCTTTGGTGAAGGCTTCCTTGAAACTCTCGAGCCCGCCCAGTTGCTCGTCGATGGCCTTCGCCAGCGCGCCGTCGGGTGCGCCGCCACCGTGAGGAGCCATGACTTCCCAGAACAACGAATGGTTGGCATGACCGCCACCCTGGTTGATCACCGCCGCACGGAGTTTTTCCGGCAGCTGCTGCACGGCGGACACCAGTTTTTCCACCGGCCATTCAGCGAACTCGGTGCCTTCGACGGCGGCGTTCAGGTTGTTGATGTAGGTCTGATGGTGCTTGGTGTAGTGGATCTCCATGGTTTTGGCATCGATGTGCGGTTCCAGGGCATCGTAGGCGTAAGGCAAGGCGGGCAAGGTAAAAGCCATGTTCAATGAACTCCATGATGAAAAGGCGCAGGCCGGTTGGCAGTTGAAACGGCGTCGATGTGCAGCAGCCGGTGGGTCCGCGGGTATTCACCGTGCTCGCTGATGAAATTCAGCAGCTCGACGTAGGTCTTGCTGCTCTGGCGCAGTGCGGCTTCGCGCAAGGCTGGGGTCAGTCGCGTGTCCTGCATGGTCTGCAGCAAGCGCTGGTGAATGGCGCACAGGTACTCGGCGCTCTCTTCCGGCTGATTTAGACGCAGGTGCAGATCCGCCAGGTTGTGATGGGAAATGACGCAGGCGGCCACCGCTTCGTCGGCATCGGCCCAGCGCTCGAACAACACCTGGGCCAGCGCCAATGCCTGCAAGTAAGCCTCGCGGGCATCGACCAGCTCGCCCTGCATGAAACAGCGATTTGCTCTTTCGATCGTGCGTTTCCAGTGCTCCATGGTGAGCCTCCAAAACGGTAGCGGTTATTACACGCCGCCTGCGGTGAGCTTTACCGGGTCGAGCAGAAGCTCAAGCTGGCTGCGCGTCAGGTCAGTGTGTTCAAGGGCGACATCGATGACCGGGCGGCCTTGCTGATAGGCTTTCTTGGCGATTTCAGCGGCTTTCTGGTATCCGATGATCGGGTTCAGGGCAGTGACCAGAATCGGGTTTCGCGCCAGCGCTTCCTTGATCCTGGCTTCGTTGACCTTGAAGCTGGCAATGGCTTTTTCACCCAGCAGATGGCTGGAGTTGGCCAGCAACTCAATGCTGCTCAACAGGTTCTGGGCGATGATCGGCAGCATCACATTGAGCTCGAAATTGCCCGACTGGCCGGCGATGGTGATCACCGTGTCGTTGCCGATCACCTGCGCAGCCACCATCGCAGTGGCTTCCGGGATCACCGGATTGACCTTGCCAGGCATGATCGAAGACCCGGGCTGCAAGGCTTCAAGTTCGATCTCGCCGAGGCCGGCCAAGGGACCGGAGTTCATCCAGCGCAGATCGTTGGCGATTTTCATCAAGGTGACAGCGGTGGCTTTTAACTGGCCGGACACGCTGACCGCCGTATCCTGCGAGCCAATAAGGGCAAACAGATCCTTGCCGGGTGTGAATTCCACCAGGGTCAACTTGCTCAGCTGCTCGCTGAAACGCGCCGCGAACTCAGGATGGGCATTGATCCCGGTGCCGACTGCGGTACCGCCTTGAGCCAGGGATTGCAGGCTCGGCAGCAGATCCTGAAGGTGCTCGATGTTGGCTCGCAGTTGCTGCGCCCAGCCGTTGAGTACCTGGCTCATGCGCACCGGCATGGCATCCATCAGGTGAGTTCGACCGGTCTTGACGTGGTGATGAACCTCTTCGGCCTTGCGCTCTATCACCTGCACCAGCCGCGTCAATGCTGGCAGCAGCTGCTCATGCAACGCCAACGCGGCACTGACGTGAATGGTGGTCGGAATAATGTCATTACTGCTCTGACCGCAATTGACGTGGTCGTTGGGATTAACCGCTTCACCCAGCAGGCGACTGGCCAGGGTGGCGAGCACTTCGTTGGCGTTCATGTTGGAGCTGGTGCCGGAACCGGTCTGGAAAATGTCCACCGGGAAGTGCTGCATGAAATTGCCTTCAAGCAGACCCTGCGCGGCATCGACAATGGCTTTGCCCTGGGACTCGCTGATCTGCTTGAGCCCGACGTTGGCACGGGCGGCAGCAGCTTTGGCGAGGATCAGTGCACGGATGAACTGCACTGGCATCGGTTTGCCGCTGATTGGGAAGTTGTCCACTGCACGCTGGGTTTGCGCGCCGTACAGGGCGTCTACCGGGACGTTCAATTCGCCCATGCTGTCGCGCTCAATACGTGTCTTGTTCATCAGAAAATCCTTGCACCAGTTCGTTTAGAGGAATGGATGGCTGCAACTCGCAGGTCGCCAGTTGCCAGGTGCAGCTTTGCCAGCGCTTGAGGCGGCACTTGCACATGGACAGGCGTTCGAGGTCACGCAGGGGACGCCAGGCCTGGTCAAGACACAGACTGCGCCAGTGCCACGGCAGCGCCACATCGGCGGCGGTGTCGAGCAGTAAACGGAAGGAGGTTTCGGCGATGGTCCAGGGAGAAGTCGCGGTGCAACACGCCAGGTACCGGCCTTCGGCCAGGTAATGCTCGATCAGGCGCGGCTCGTCAGGGTCCATGGCGCAACGGATCTGGCGACTCATCCAGCGCCAGCTTTCTTGATAGGGCTGCTCGTGCAAGGCAGAACTCATGATCCGGGCTCATTCGGTAATGAGATTTATTATTAGATGATAATGATAAGCAACACAACCCCATGTATGGAGACAAAACCAAGTGGGCGATTTAGTGCTGCCCAGAAAAAAGGCGCGCCACCCGATTGGGTGGCGCGCCTTTTGTGTTGCAGCGAGTATTAGCTGCCTGCCACCGTCATCCGCTCGATCAGCACCGACCCTGTGCGAATGTTGCTGCGCAGTTCCAAGTCATTGCCCACTGCTACGATCTGCTTGAACATGTCGCGCATGTTGCCCGCAATGGTTACTTCCTGGACCGCAAACTGAATTTCGCCGTTTTCGACCCAGTAACCCGCAGCACCACGGGAGTAGTCGCCAGTGACCATGTTCAGGCCCTGCCCCATCAACTCGGTGACCAGCAGGCCCCGACCCATGCGGCGCAGCAGCGCTGCCTGGTCTTCGTCGCCATGGGTGACGAACAGATTATGCACGCCGCCAGCATTGGCGGTGCTCGGCATCCCCAGCTTGCGACCCGAATAGGTGCCGAGGATGTACGACACCAGCTCACCCTTTTCGACGAACGGTTTGGCGTAGGTCGCAAGGCCATCGCCGTCGAATGCCGAGCTGCCCATGGCGCGCATCAGGTGGGGACGCTCGTCAATGGTCAGCCATTCAGGAAACAGCTGCTGACCCAGAGTGCCTTCAAGGAACGAAGATTTGCGGTAAAGGCTGCCGCCGGAAATGGCCGACAGGAAACTGCCGAACAAACCACCCGCGAGCTCGGCGGAGAACAGTACGGGCACTTCGCATGTCGGCACCGGACGCGCGCCCAGACGACTGGCAGCCCGCTGCGCGGCACGCTGGCCGATGCTCACCGGATCAGCCAGCAAATTGCCCTGGCGGTTAACGTCGTACCAATAATCGCGCTGCATCTGGCCGTCGGCCTCGGCGATCATCACGCAGCTCAGGCTGTGCCGAGTCGACGCATAGCCGCCAATGAATCCGTGGCTGTTGCCGTAGACGCGGCAGCCCTGATGCGTGCTGAGCGTGGTGCCATCGGCATTCTTGATCCGGCCGTCAGCCGCAAATGCTGCTGCTTCACAGGTCAAGGCCATTTCGATGGCTTGTTCCGGAGTGATGTCCCATTGGTGGAACAGGTCAAAATCCTTCAGGTCCTTGGCCATCAGCGCGGCATCGGCCAGGCCCGAGGCTTCGTCTTCGGAAGTGTGCTTGGCGATGGCCAATGCGGCAGCCACGGTTTCACGAATGGCCTCTGGACCACTCGCCGAAGTACTGGCCGAGCCTTTGCGCTGACCGACGTACAAGGTGATGCCAAAGCCCTGGTCACGGTTGAATTCGACAGTCTCGACCTCACGTTGACGCACTGAGGTCGACAGCCCCTGCTCCAGGGACACCGCCACTTCACAGGCACTGGCGCCCTGACGCTTGGCTTCAGCGATGATCTGCTCGACTTGTTCCTGCAGTGCCGGCAACGCTTGCGGGCCGACGCTTTCAACTGCACTCATGCTGTTCTCCACTCAAATTCTGCTTTCGGCGAGGGTCATCGAGCGACCGGGCCGGACAAGCGGCCCCCGACTGGTTATCATGGCGGCGTTTCTTTGCGGACGGCCACCATGGTTGATTCTTACGACGACTCCCTCGATACGGGAGAAAAAAGCAAATCCCAGGTTAAACGCGAGCTGCATGCTCTGGTTGACCTTGGCGAGCGCCTTACAACACTCAAGCCTGACTTGCTGGCAAAACTGCCGTTGACCGACGCCATGCGCCGGGCACTGGCCGATGCGCCCAAGCACACCGCGAATATCGCGCGTAAACGGCACCTGATGTTCATCGGCAAACTGATGCGCGACCAGGACACTGACGCCATTCTCGTTCTGCTCGATCAACTCGATGCCTCCACCCGGCAGTACAACGAACGTTTCCATGGTCTGGAACGCTGGCGCGATCGCTTGATCGCGGGCGACGATGCGGTCCTGGAGAAGTTCGTGCTCGACTACCCGGAGGCTGATCGTCAGCAATTGCGCTCCCTGATCCGTCAGGCCCAGCACGAACTGGCGACCAACAAGCCACCGGCATCGAGCCGTAAAATCTTCAAGTACATCCGTGAGCTGGACGAGACTCAACGCGGTTTGCGTTAAGCTATCGCAGCCCCTGTAGGAGCTGCCGCAGGCTGCGATCTTTGCTTTTTCAAGATCAAAAGATCGTAGCCTTTGGCAGCTCCTACAGAGGATGTTCTTACGATCCTGTGCCACCCACAGTGATCGCATCTATTTTCAGCGTTGGCTGGCCGACACCCACCGGCACCGACTGCCCATCCTTGCCGCAGGTTCCGACGCCGCTGTCCAGCGACAGGTCGTTGCCGACCATCGACACCTTGCTCATCGCCTCCGGCCCATTACCGATCAGTGTGGCGCCTTTGACCGGCGCAGTGATCTTGCCGTCCTCGATCAGATACGCCTCGCTGGTGGAGAACACAAATTTGCCGCTGGTGATATCGACCTGACCGCCGCCGAGGTTGGCGCAGTAGATGCCCCTTTTCACCGAAGCGATGATTTCTTCCGGGTCGCTTTCGCCCGCCAGCATGTAGGTATTGGTCATGCGCGGCATCGGCAGGTGCGCGTAGGATTCCCGTCGACCGTTGCCAGTGCGGGCCACGCCCATCAGGCGCGCGTTGAGCTTGTCCTGCATGTAGCCCTTGAGCACGCCGTTTTCGATCAGCGTGGTGCACTCGGTCGGGGTGCCTTCATCGTCGACGCTCAGCGAGCCGCGACGACCGGCCAGCGTGCCGTCATCGACGATAGTGCACAGCTTGGAGGCAACCATTTCGCCCATGCGCCCGCTGTACGCGGAGCTGCCCTTGCGGTTGAAGTCGCCTTCCAGGCCATGGCCGACCGCTTCGTGCAGCAACACACCGGACCAGCCCGAGCCCAGCACCACCGGCAGCGTACCGGCCGGTGCTGGAATGGCTTCAAGGTTTACCAGCGCCTGGCGCAATGCTTCGCGAGCGTAGCCCATGGCGCGGTCATCGCTGAGGAAATAACGGTAGTCGGTGCGACCGCCGCCGCCATGGCCACCGCGTTCGCGGCGACCGTTCTGCTCGACGATCACACTGACATTGAAGCGCACCAATGGGCGCACATCCGCCGCCAGGCTGCCGTCGGTGGAAGCTACCAGAATGCGTTCCCAGACACCGGCCATGCTCACGGTGACTTGCTGGATGCGTGGATCAAGGGCGCGGGTTGCAACGTCGATGCGCTTGAGCAACTCGACTTTCTCAGCACGGGTCATCACTTCCAGTGGGTTATCCGGCCCGTACAACTGGGCGACATCCTGGGTGGTGAAAGCCTGCACGCTGCCATTCTGCCCGGCACGGGAGATCGAACGCGCGGCACGGGCCGCAGCGCCCAGGGCTTCAAGGGTAATGGCGTTGCTGTAAGCAAAACCGGTTTTTTCACCGGACTGCGCGCGTACGCCCACGCCCTGGTCGAGGTTAAAACTGCCTTCCTTGACGATGCCGTCTTCCAGCGCCCAGGACTCGGAGATCTGTCCCTGGAAGTACAGGTCGGCGGCATCGATGCCCGGGCCGGCCAGATCGCCGAGCACACCCTGCAGGCTCTCGATGGTTACGCCGCCGGGTGCCAGGAGGTGTTCACTGACTGAGGACAACAACTCGCTCATAGGTTTTACGCCTTAAATTCGTTCATTCCGAGGCAGGTCGCTGCGCGCCCTGCGAGAAAAAGCGCCGGTGACTGG
This sequence comes from Pseudomonas sp. RIT-562, assembly GCF_026241895.1. Lineage (GTDB taxonomy): Bacteria > Pseudomonadota > Gammaproteobacteria > Pseudomonadales > Pseudomonadaceae > Aquipseudomonas > Aquipseudomonas mandelii_F. Next base: position 67,511 of record NZ_JAPJIV010000008.1, read on the forward strand.
ATACCGGCATTCGCGCCCTGATGGACGCCTGTTCGCTGCTATCGCGTTCGGCCAGCAGCACGGCCTCGCCTTGGTCCTGCTGGGCCAGCACGCGCCCCCAAGGGTCGATGATGGCGGCATGCCCCCAGGTTTCGCGCGGTCCCGGATGAGTTCCACCCTGGGCGGCCGCGAGTACATAACATTGAGTCTCGATAGCCCGTGCGCGAATCAACACACCCCAATGTGCCGCGCCGGTCACCGCAGTAAAGGCCGACGGCGCGGTAATCAACTCTGCGCCGGCAGCCCGCAATTCGCTGTACAGCTCCGGAAAACGCAGGTCATAACACACCGTCAGGCCGACGCGGCCCACTGGCGTATCCGCCACCACGACGCCACTGCCATAAGCATAGTCATCGGATTCGCGATAACGCCCGCGATTGTCCGCCACGTCCACATCGAACAGATGGAGCTTGTCGTAGCGCGCCACCGTTTCGCCCTGGGCATTCACCAGTAACGAGCAGGCATGCACTTTTGCCGACGGCTGATCCACTGGCGGCAGCGGTAAAGTGCCGGCCACTATCCATAACTTGAGGTCGAGGGCGGTCTGTTTCAACCATGGCAGGATCGGTCCTTCGCCCATAGCCTCGGCGCGCCCGATGTCAGCGATGTCGCGGCGACCCATGGCTGCGAAGTTTTCCGGTAGCACGGCGAGTTTCGCACCCGCCGCAGCCGCCTCTTCGAGCAAGCGGCGAGCCTGGATCAGATTGGCCAGCACATCGCTCTGGCTGACCATTTGAATCACCGCAAATGACATGACGTATTCCTGAATTGAAATCGACACCTACAGGGTCATGCTACTCCATCGAACCAGGCAGATGATTTCAAAAAGGTTTCTCGAAGGTGATTTTCGGTTCTTTCCATGGCCCTTTCACCGTGTACTTGACGCTGGCGAAACGCGCCACGCGGTCGCCGATCAACTTGTCGATCAGGAACAGCGCACCGCCGATGGCCGGTGCGCCGACAATCAACGCGGCAATCGGCAGGTTGTTGGTCACCGGCAAGGTCACCAGCAACTTGGCATCGACCTTGTCGCCCACCAGGTCCAGGGTGCCATTCAATTCGATGTTGCTCGATGGGCCGGTCATCAGGATCGGCTCGCGGGTGACGTACACCCCGTTACTGGCGACCAGCAGGCCCTTGACCCGGTCGTAGCTCAAGCCTTTGCCAAACAGGTCGGAAAAGTCCAGCCGCAGGCGCCGGCCTATCGAGTTGAAGTTGAGCAGGCCGAACACCCGCAACGCCTGGGCGCCACCTTCAACTTCGACGAACTGGCCTTTGTTCAGCGATGCATCAAGGCTACCGGAGAAACGCTTGGTGGCCAGCCACGCCGGAGAACCAGGCCAGCGACCATCGATGTCCATATGGAAATTTTCACTGGTGACGCTCGGCGCGAACCCCCAGCCCTTCAACACGTCGGCAAGATTCTTGCCGCTGATGCGGCCCTTGTACCAGCTGGCTGATGCGCCTGGCGTACCTTCCCAGCCACCGCTGCCCTGCAGCAGGATGCCCTTGAGCCCCAGGTCCAGCGTATTGAGGGCGATACCCTTGGCGGTAGGCCGGATCTTCAGCGACCAGGCGCCGACCAGGTCCTTACCCTGGAACAGCTGGTTGATGGTGATCTCCAGCGCCGGAATTTTCGTCGGGTCCACGGTGGCCAGCGGATCCGGCGAGTTTTCATCGGCGAGGACAGTCGGATCGGGCGCTGGCAACTTCACGTACTGGAGATTGATGGCGATTGGCGCGCCCTTGGCATCCGGGATAGCAACCGTGCCCTTGACCTGTTGACTGTCGAGCTGCAGGGCCCAGGTGGCCGGCCGGCGATTCAACTGCACCGACGCCTGATCCAGGGTCGTGCCCATGGCGCTGAGCTTGCCGATCTTCAGGTCGGCGCTGCTGAGCAACTGCTTGGCACTGCCGCCAGGATCCTGGCCGGCATACTTGTCCGCCAGGTCTTTCCAAGGCCCTACGTCCAGCTCCGGCAGTGAGCCACGCACGCGCAGGCCCTTGGCGCCGGGTACGACGGCCTGACCGCCACCCAGCAGCAATTCGCCACGGCCTTCGGCAAAATTGTTGGCCGGCGCTTCATAAGTGAAGTTCGCCAACTGACCATAATTGACCCAGTAACGCCGGTCTTCTCCCTGCAAGGTCATGCGGAACGTGGTATCGCGCCCCACATCCGCCCCCATGCCAAACGGCGCCGGCAGATCAACAGCAACACCCTTGAGGTTGGAGCTGACCAGTAACTGGCTATCGGCGCCGCCAAGGTTGAGTTGCAACTGATAGGGGATCACCCCGGAAACCGGCAGCGGCTGGGTGACGGCCAACCAGTCGGTGAGTTTTTTCACCTCGACCTGACCAGATGCGGTCACCCGAGTCTTGAGGTTGCCAGCGCTGCCATCGGCAAAAATCTGCGCGGAGACCGGTTTATCAAAGGCCCGCGCCGTGATGTTCTGACCGCTGAGGCCCTTGGTGCTATCGAACCGGAAATCGCCCTTGAGCTGGGTCAACTCCAGCGCCGGCTCGCTGAGTTTCAGACGCGCCTTGGCGGTCTTGAAGTCGACCAGGATTTTCGGCTGTTCACCCTTGGCCAAGGGGATATCGAGCTTCAACTTGCCTTGCAGATCGCCCTCGCCTTCCCAGCCGGCGAAGGTCTCGGCAGTACCGATCGGCGCCGTCTGGAGAATTTTCAGGCCATCGCCCAGGCCACCGGCAAACGCGCCGTCGAGCAACAGGTGACTGCTCTTGCCGGCAGCGACATGAGGGATGTCGACGTAGATATCGCGAACCTGGGTGTCGAGCAACTGTCCCTTGCTGGCGACAATCCGCACCCCGCTGTCTTCGATGAACACATCACCGCTGACCTTGCTTACGTGCGGCCACCCCGGCTGAAAGGCCAGTTCGGCGTCATGCACCTTGAAAAACAGGCTGATGCTGCGATCGGCATCCCCGGCACCGTGGGCCAGCGAGCCCTGGTACTGGAAGAAACCTTCGTCGACGGCGCCCTTGAGAATCGCCGTGCGCAGCCATTCGTCCAGCGCTGGGCTCAACACAGTCGGCAGGTACTTGGCGGTGTATTTGCCATCACCGTCCACCAGGCCGACCCGCAGGTCCATGTAGTCTTCCTGGGAGTGATCAAGATGCAGGCGGATCAGGAAGTCACCGGCAATCTTGCCTTCCTCCCCCAGCACTTTCAGGTAGGGCGCAATCAGGGTGAAGGCTTCTTTATCAATTTTCCAGGTCAGCTTGGCGTTGGCCTGGATGTACTGCCAGGGCTTGGCGAAAATCGGGTCCAGGTGCAGGGAAAAATCCTTGCTGTCCATGCGCAACTCACCCTGCCCCAGGTCACCGCTGATGCTGCCGCTGACGTTGCGCGCCGCCGGAGCCCCGTGATAGGCATTAAAACCAACCCGGTCGAGGTTGGCGGCGAAGCTGAATTTGCTGTTGTCGGTAACCGTTGGCCGAAAGTCGAGCAGTACGTTACGCAGGCTCCCGGTCACCTTCAGGCGTTCGACCGCCGTGGCGACGCTTTCAGGCAACGGCCCCAGCGCGTTGAGCAGCGGCGTGATCGGCGTGAGATCGAGGCGATCGGCTTGCAGGTGCCACAGTTCCGGGGTGCTATCACCGGCCCCTGTCTGCTTGAGTTGCAGGCGTGATTCCCAGCGGGTTTCGCCGAGATTCATGGCGAGGGAATCCAGGGTGACGAGTACGCCTTGTGAGTCGCGCTGGAAGTAACCGTTGAGCGCCAGGTTGTTGATCTGGATCGGCTTGCGCTCGGCGTAGGCACCCTTGATCTGCGGCGCGTTCAGGCGCACCGCCCCGCTCTGCAATGCGCCGCTGCTCCAGCTCACCCAGAGCTCGCCTCCGGCCTTGATCTCGGTAAAGTTCCACTGCTGAGTCAGGCGCTCCGGCAGCCATTTCGACCAGTCACTTTGCGGCAGGCTGAGATAGGCGTCTGCCGCGCCGTTCTTCCAGTCGCTGGCCCGCAGGCGAGTACGCAGGTTCAAGGCCAGCGGCTGGCCATCGGGCAACGTGAGTCGGGCGTCGAGACGCTGGCGAGAGCTGCCGGTCTTGAGGCTCATACCGACGTAGGTCAGGGTCAGTGGTGGATGATCCAGTGGCTGCAAGGTCACCTGGCTATCAAGAACCGAGAGCTGCTGGACCATCTGCATGCGGTTGAGCAGTTGCTCAGGGTCCAGCGGCTGATCCTGCTGGACCGGCAACCCCTCCAGCGCCCAATGACCATCCTCGCCTTCCTTGAGGCTGATCTTCAGGCCGTTGAGTTCGAGATGTGCCAGGCGTACCTCGCGAGCCAGCAGACTGGCCCAGATGTCGGGCACGGCGCGCACCTGATCCAGGCGCAGGGCGTTCGCCCCTTCGCCGAGCATCACATCATGAGCCAGCAGGATCGGCGCAAAACCGCTCCAGTTACCTTCCAGTTCGCCGATATGCAGCGGCATGCCCAAGGCACTACTGGCCTTGGCTTCGACCTCTGCCCGGTATTCGGCCACCAGCGGCGTCAGTTCCCGACCGAGGCTGACGTAGAGCGCCATCAGCACCAAAGCCAACGCGCACAGGCTCAGACCCCAGCGGGTCAGTGCAGCCAAGATGCGTGTCAGACGGTCCATGTCAGTTGGCTCCCATGGCGTTAATTCTGCAGAAGGCTGAGACCAGCTGTTCCAGGCGATTTACAACGTAAGGGTTCAGAGCAACACCACGTCGTATTGTTCCTGCGAATACATGGTTTCCACCTGGAAACGGATTGTGCGACCGATAAACCCTTCAAGTTCGGCGACATTGCCCGACTCTTCGTCAAGCAGGCGATCGACGACTTTCTGGTTTGCCAATACACGATAGCCCTCCGCCTGATAGGCGCGAGCCTCGCGCAGAATCTCCCGGAAGATTTCATAACAAACGGTTTCCGGAGTCTTCAGCTTGCCCCGCCCCTGGCAGCTGCTGCAGGGCTCACACAGCACCTGTTCGAGGCTTTCACGGGTACGCTTGCGGGTCATTTGCACCAGGCCCAACTCGGTGATGCCGATGATGTTGGTCTTGGCGTGGTCGCGTTCCAGCTGCTTTTCAAGAGTGCGCAGGACCTGGCGCTGGTGCTCTTCGTCTTCCATGTCGATGAAGTCGATGATGATGATGCCGCCCAGATTGCGCAGGCGCAGCTGGCGAGCAATGGCGGTGGCGGCTTCGAGGTTGGTCTTGAAGATGGTTTCTTCGAGGTTGCGATGCCCGACAAAGGCCCCGGTGTTGACGTCGATGGTGCTCATGGCCTCCGCCGGATCGACTACCAGGTAACCCCCGGACTTGAGCGGGACTTTGCGCTCAAGGGCCTTCTGAATTTCATCTTCGACGCCGTACAGGTCGAAAATCGGCCGCTCGCCAGGGTAGTGCTCCAGGCGATCGGCGATTTCCGGCATGAGTTCCGCGACGAACTGCGTGGTTTTCTGAAAGGTTTCCCGGGAGTCGATGCGGATCTTCTCGATCTTCGGGCTGACCAGGTCGCGCAAGGTGCGCAGTGCCAGGCCGAGGTCTTCGTAGATCACGCTCGGCGCGCCGATCGTCTTGATCTGTTCGTTGATCTGATCCCACAGCCGGCGCAGGTAACGGATGTCCATGAGGATTTCGTCGGCACCGGCGCCTTCTGCGGCGGTACGCAGGATGAAGCCACCGGCTTCCTTGATCCCTTCCTTGGCCACGCAGTCGGTGACCACCTGCTTGAGCCGCTCGCGCTCGCCTTCATCTTCGATTTTCAGGGAGATGCCGACATGAGCGGTGCGCGGCATGTACACCAGGTAGCGCGATGGAATCGACAGCTGGGTGGTCAGGCGTGCGCCCTTGGAACCGATCGGATCCTTGGTCACCTGCACCACCAGGCTCTGGCCTTCGTGCACCAGCGCACTGATGCTCTCGACCGCAGGACCTTCGCGCAGGGAAATTTCCGAGGCATGAATGAAGGCGGCACGATCCAGGCCGATGTCGACAAATGCTGCCTGCATCCCCGGCAATACCCGAACGACCTTGCCCTTGTAGATGTTGCCGACGATCCCGCGCTTTTGCGTACGCTCGACGTGGACCTCTTGCAGAACACCGTTTTCAACCACCGCCACGCGCGATTCCATCGGCGTGATGTTGATCAGGATCTCTTCACTCATGGCAGGGTCTCGTTCAGGCATTTTCACGATAATGGCCGCATCTTGTCAGTACGACGCTCAGAGCGCGTTAAAGGTTTGCCAACAGGGTATGCCGAAATGGCCCAGCAGTTCTGCGGTTTCGCACAGCGGCAAGCCAACCACCGCCGAGTAGCTGCCATCCAGCCCGGCCACGAACACCGCGCCAAGCCCCTGGATGCCATAACCACCGGCCTTGTCCCGGGGTTCGCCGCTGGCCCAGTAGGCCGCAGCTTCCGGTGCGCCAATCGGGCGAAAACGCACCAGGCTGCGGATCACCCGCGACTCGCAACGCTCGCCATCCAGCAACGCAATACCTGTCAGAACTTCATGCTCGCGCCCCGACAACATCATAAGCATGGCGCATGCGTCAGCTTCGTCCACCGGCTTGCCGATAATTTTCCCATCCAGCACCACGGCAGTGTCGGCACCCAGCACGCAGAAGTCTGCAGCAGACACCACAGCATCACGCCCAGCCTCGGCCTTGCCACGCGCCAGGCGCTCGACATAGGCCGACGGGGATTCGTCTTTCAGGGGAGATTCATCGATGTCCGCACTGATGGCGGAGAATGGCACGCCAATCTGCGTGAGCAGTTCACGTCGACGTGGCGAGCCTGAGGCGAGGTATAGCTGTTTCATCACGACATCTCCCTGTCCAGTACCAGTGCGGGCAAATGCCTGACCGAATTAATTGATCTTGTAGCGTCGGCGCAACCCGCGCAAACCGTAGCTGATCCATGGCCAGAGCAAGGCGCTGACCAATGCCGGCAACACCAGCGCCAGCGTTGGCTGGCGATTACCGGTCAGGGCACTGAGCCATAGCTGAACCAGCTGGGCCAGGCCGAAGATCACCAGAATCACCAGGCTCTGCTGCCACATCGGAAACATTCGCAGTCGTTGCTGCAGCGACAGTACCAGGAAGGTGATGAGCGTCAGGATCAAGGCGTTCTGGCCCAGCAACGTACCGTAAAGCACGTCTTCGGCCAGGCCCAGGCACCACGCGGTGACCATGCCGACTTTCTGCGGCATCGCCAGCGCCCAGAAGGCCAGCAGCAAGGCCAGCCACAAAGGACGGAGAATTTCCATGAACTGCGGCAGCGGTGAAACGCTGAGCAACATGCCGATGGCGAAGGTCAGCCAGACGATCCAGCCGTTTCGGGATGCAGTCGTACCGACCATTATTCTCGTCCCCCAGTATTAGCCGGTGCAGAGACAGGCGGTTTGGCAGCAGGCTTGGCGGCAGCCGGTGGTTTGGCTGGCGGCTTGGTCGCTGCAGGCTTGACCGGGGTCGTGGCGGCAGGCGCTACCGGCGCAGTGGCGGCCGGTGCAACAGGAGCGACAGGAGCAGCCATCACAGCCGGGACGATGGCGGGTCTTGGCACAGTCGCAGGCATCGGGCCACCACCATATTGGTCGAGGGTTTCCTGGGCCTGGGCTGCGTCATTGGCGCGCTCTTCGGCCGTGCGACCGTCGCTGAACACCAGCAGCAGGTAACGGCTGCGGTTCAATGCGGCAGTGGGCACGGCGCGAACAATGGCGAATGGCTGGCCGGAGTCATGGATGACTTCCTTGACCGTTGCCACCGGGTAACCCGCCGGGAAACGCTGGCCCAAGCCGGAACTGACCAGCAGATCGCCTTCCTTGATGTCGGCCGTATCAGCCACATGGCGCAATTCCAGGCGCTCGGGATTGCCGGTGCCGCTGGCAATTGCGCGCAAACCGTTGCGATTGACCTGCACCGGAATGCTGTGGGTGGTATCGGTCAGCAGCAACACGCGAGAGGTGTACGGCATCAACTCGACCACCTGCCCCATCAAGCCGCGGGCATCGAGTACCGGCTGGCCAAGGACCACGCCGTCGCGCTCACCCTTGTTTATGATGATGCGATGGGTGAAAGGATTGGGGTCCATGCCGATCAACTCGGCCACTTCGACCTTTTCGTTGACCAATGCCGACGAGTTGAGCAACTCGCGCAGTCGAACGTTCTGCTCGGTGAGAGCGGCAAGCTTCTGCATGCGGCCTTGCAACAACAGGTTTTCAGTCTTGAGCTTTTCGTTTTCGGCGACGAGTTCGGTGCGGCTGCCAAACTGGCTGGCCACACCCTGCCATAACCGCTGCGGCAGGTCGGTGATCCAGTAGGACTGCATCAGCACCAGCGACATCTGGCTACGCACTGGCTTGAGCAGTGTGAAGCGGGCATCGACCACCATCAGCGCGACCGATAGCACGACCAGCACCAACAAGCGCACGCCCAGTGAAGGACCTTTGGTGAAAAGCGGTTTAATAAGCCGCTCCTCCCAGGCAAATGTGTTGTTTATTCATACGGCAGACCGGCCTGGATGCAGACTGACAGAAGATAAACGCCAACAGGCAGCACTGCAAAGTGCTGCCTGCGCGCTCAACAGCATAGATGCAACCCCGCGACTTATTCGCTGGAGAGCAGGTCCATGGTGTGTTTATCCATCATTTCCAATGCACGGCCACCGCCGCGAGCAACGCAGGTCAACGGGTCTTCGGCAACGATCACCGGCAGGCCGGTTTCCTGGGCCAGCAACTTGTCGAGGTCACGCAGCAGGGCGCCACCACCGGTCAGCACCAGGCCACGCTCGGCGATATCGGAAGCCAATTCCGGAGGCGATTGCTCCAGTGCGCTTTTCACTGCCTGAACGATGGTCGCCAGGGACTCTTGCAGAGCTTCCAGGACTTCGTTGGAGTTCAGGGTGAAAGCACGTGGCACGCCTTCAGCCAGGTTGCGACCGCGAACATCGACTTCGCGAACTTCGCCGCCCGGGTAGGCCGTACCGATTTCCTGCTTGATGCGCTCGGCAGTGGATTCGCCGATCAGGCTGCCGTAGTTGCGACGCACGTAGGTGATGATCGCTTCGTCGAAACGGTCGCCGCCAACCCGTACGGATTCGGCGTAGACCACACCGTTCAGGGAGATCAGCGCGATTTCAGTGGTACCGCCACCGATATCGACAACCATCGAACCGCGTGCTTCCTCTACCGGCAGGCCGGCACCGATCGCAGCCGCCATCGGCTCTTCGATCAGGAACACTTCACGGGCACCGGCGCCGAGGGCCGATTCACGGATGGCACGACGCTCAACCTGGGTGGATTTGCATGGAACGCAGATCAGCACACGCGGGCTAGGCTGCAAAAAGCTGTTTTCGTGAACCTTGTTGATGAAGTATTGCAGCATCTTTTCGCAGACGCTGAAGTCGGCGATAACGCCGTCTTTCATCGGACGAATGGCAGCAATATTTCCTGGAGTACGGCCGAGCATGCGCTTGGCCTCGGTGCCGACGGCCACGACACTTTTCTGGTTACCGTGTGTCCGAATGGCCACAACCGATGGCTCATTCAGAACGATTCCGCGCTCGCGCACGTAAATAAGGGTGTTGGCAGTGCCCAGGTCAATGGAAAGATCGCTGGAAAACATGCCACGCAGTTTCTTGAACATGGGGAAAGGACCCTAGGCAACGCGTGGGTAAAAAAGTGCGGCAAACTCTAACAACGACAGGGATTTTGGGCAAGGCGCCAATATGTTAAATTGGCCGCTTTTCTGTGCACCAACCCCCACAATCGCGGCCTTATGACCGTAGAAATGCGGTAGTGTTCCGACAATCTAACACACGGACGCCGTCCGTTCTGTTTTCCACTGGAGATTCCCATGGCGCTTGAACGCTCCGACGTGGAAAAAATCGCTCATCTGGCCTGCCTTGGCCTCAATGATGCCGATCTTCCACACATCACTTCGGCCCTGAACAGCATTCTTGGGCTTGTCGACGAAATGCAGGCGGTCAATACCGACGGTATCGAGCCGCTCGCCCACCCACTGGAAGCCAGCCAGCGCCTGCGCGCGGACGTCGTGACCGAGACCGATCATCGCGAGGCCTACCAGTCCATCGCACCAGCGGTCGAAAACGGCCTGTACCTGGTTCCGAAAGTCATCGACTAAAGGGAAAGAGCCTGCAATGCATCAAATGACTCTGGCCGAGATCGCCCGCGGACTCGCCGATAAAAAGTTTTCCTCCGAAGAGCTGACCAAGGTCCTGCTGGCGCGTATCGCCCAGCTCGATCCACAGCTCAACAGCTTCATCAGCCTCACCGAGGACCTCGCGCTGCAGCAGGCCAAAGCCGCTGACGCCCGCCGGGCCAATGGTGAGAACGGTGCCCTGCTCGGCGCGCCGATCGCCCACAAGGACCTGTTCTGCACCCAGGGCATCCGCACAAGTTGCGGTTCGAAGATGCTCGACAACTTCAAGGCACCGTACGATGCCACCGTGGTAGCCAAGCTGGCCGCTGCCGGCGCCGTGACCCTGGGCAAGACCAACATGGACGAATTCGCCATGGGTTCGGCCAACGAGTCGAGCTGGTACGGCGCCGTGAAAAACCCGTGGAACCTGGAGCACGTACCGGGCGGTTCGTCCGGTGGTTCGGCCGCTGCCGTTGCCGCACGCCTGCTGCCGGCGGCTACCGCGACCGACACTGGCGGCTCCATTCGTCAGCCCGCCGCATTTACCAACCTGACTGGCCTGAAACCGACGTACGGTCGTGTTTCGCGCTGGGGCATGATCGCCTACGCCTCGAGTCTCGATCAGGGTGGCCCACTGGCGCGCACCGCCGAAGACTGCGCAATCCTGTTGCAAGGCATGGCCGGTTTTGATGCCAATGATTCCACCAGCATCGACGAGCCAGTACCGGATTACCGCGCCAGCCTCAACGATTCGCTGCAAGGCCTGCGCATCGGCGTGCCGAAGGAATACTTCAGCGCCGGTCTCGACCCGCGGATCGCCGAGCTGATCCACACCAGCATCAAGGAGCTGGAAAAGCTCGGTGCCGTGATCAAGGAAATCAGCCTGCCGAACATGCAGCACGCGATTCCTGCGTATTACGTGATCGCACCGGCGGAAGCCTCGTCGAACCTGTCGCGCTTCGACGGAGTGCGTTTCGGGCATCGCTGCGCAGATCCGAAGAATCTTGAAGACCTGTACAAGCGCTCCCGTGGAGAAGGGTTCGGCCCGGAAGTGCAGCGCCGCATCATGGTCGGCGCCTATGCGCTGTCCGCCGGCTACTACGACGCCTACTACCTGAAGGCCCAGAAGATCCGCCGCCTGGTGAAAAACGATTTCATGGCCGCCTTCAATGAGGTCGACATCATCCTCGGCCCAACCACGCCGAACCCGGCCTGGAAGCTCGGCGCCAAGAACAGTGATCCGGTTGCTGCCTATCTGGAAGACGTCTACACCATCACCGCCAACCTTGCCGGTCTGCCTGGCTTGTCCATGCCCGCAGGTTTTGTTGACGGTCTGCCGGTAGGCGTGCAGTTGCTCGCCCCGTATTTCCAGGAAGGTCGCCTGTTGAACGTTGCCCATCAGTATCAGTTGAACACTGACTGGCACACCCGTACCCCAACCGGCTTCTGAGGAGAAACACATGCAATGGGAAGTCGTGATCGGGCTGGAGATTCATACCCAGCTCACCACCCGGTCGAAAATTTTTTCCGGTAGTTCCACCACTTTCGGCTCCGAGCCGAACACCCAGGCCAGCCTGGTTGACCTCGGCATGCCTGGCGTATTGCCAGTGCTGAACCAGGAAGCGGTACGCATGGCGGTGATGTTCGGCCTGGCCATCGATGCCGAGATCGGCCAGCACAACGTATTCGCCCGTAAAAACTACTTCTACCCGGACCTGCCCAAGGGCTACCAGATCAGCCAGATGGAATTGCCGATCGTTGGCAAGGGCCACCTGGACATCGCCCTGGAAGACGGCACGATCAAACGAGTTGGCGTAACCCGTGCGCACCTTGAAGAAGACGCCGGCAAAAGCCTGCACGAAGAATTCAACGGCGCCACCGGCATCGACCTGAACCGTGCCGGCACCCCGCTGCTGGAAATCGTCTCAGAGCCGGACATGCGCAGCGCCAAGGAAGCCGTGGCCTACGTCAAGACGATCCATGCGCTGGTACGTTACCTGGGCATCTGCGACGGCAACATGGCCGAAGGCTCGCTGCGCTGCGACTGCAACGTGTCGATCCGTCCGAAGGGCCAGGTCGAGTACGGCACCCGCTGCGAAATCAAGAACGTCAACTCGTTCCGCTTCATCGAGAAGGCGATCAACAGTGAAGTGCAGCGTCAGATCGAACTGATCGAAGACGGCGGCAAGGTGATCCAGCAGACCCGCCTCTACGATCCGAACAAGGACGAAACCCGTCCGATGCGCAGCAAGGAGGAAGCCAACGACTACCGTTACTTCCCCGATCCGGACCTGCTGCCGGTGGTCATCGAAGACTCGTTCCTCGACGAAGTGCGCGCCACCCTGCCGGAATTGCCGCCGCAGAAACGCGAGCGCTTCCAGGAACAGTTCGGCCTGTCGGTTTACGACGCCAGTGTGCTGTCCACCAGCCGCGAGCAAGCCGATTACTTCGAGAAGGTCGTGAGCATCGGCGGCGACGCCAAGCTGGCGGCCAACTGGGTGATGGTTGAACTGGGCAGCCTGTTGAACAAACAGGGCCTGGACATCGACCAATCGCCGGTTTCGGCCGAGCAACTGGGCGGCATGCTGCTGCGCATCAAGGACAACACCATCTCCGGCAAGATCGCCAAGGTGGTGTTCGAAGCGATGGCCAATGGCGAAGGCAGCGCGGACGAGATCATCGACAAGCGTGGCCTGAAGCAAGTGACCGACAGCGGCGCGATCTCGGCCGTGCTGGACGAAATGCTCGCGGCCAACGCCGAGCAGGTCGAACAATACCGCGCGGCAGACGAAGCCAAACGCGGCAAGATGTTCGGCTTCTTCGTCGGCCAAGCCATGAAAGCCTCCAAAGGCAAGGCCAACCCGCAACAGGTCAACGAACTGCTGAAAAGCAAGCTCGAAGGCTGATGAGAATGGAGCCAGAATTAACGCCTGGCTCCAATCCCCTGTGGGAGCGGGCTTGCTCGCGAAAGCGTTGTATCAGTCGAATCTTATGTCTACTGACACACCGCTTTCGCGAGCAAGCCCGCTCCCACAATTGCACCGGGAAACCCTGAAATGAAGCGTCTACTCGGCGCCTGCGCCCTGCTCTCTCTTCTGGCCGGATGCGCCAGCAATGACATCATCGACCCCCACGGTTACGACAAGACCGGCACCGCCTCCTATTACGGCGCCAAACACCAAGGCAAACGCACCGCCAGTGGCGAGCGTTTCAACAAGAACTCCCTGACCGCCGCCCACCGCCAACTACCCTTCGGTACGCGGGTGAAGGTCACCAACCTGAGCAACGACAAGTCCTGCGTGGTCCGGATCAACGACCGCGGGCCACACACCCGCAGCCGCCTGATTGATCTTTCCCACGAGGCGGCCGCACGCCTGGGTATGCTTAGAAGCGGGACCGCACGGGTTCGTGTGCAAGCCCTCGACGACTGACAGCTGGAGCGCCGACCATTTTCGGACTTGCAGATTTGCCCCTGATCAATCTGATTGAATTGCTCAGCGGCCTGGTTCTACTGATCGCCGGCGCCGAATTGATGGTGCGCGGCGCGGTACGCCTGGCCGCGCGTCTGCACGTGCGGCCGCTGATCATCGGCCTGACCATCGTCGCCCTCGGCAGCAGCGCGCCGCAAATGGCCGTCAGCCTGCAAGCGACCCTGGCACACAACGTCGACATCGCAGTGGGCAGCGTGATTGGCAGCAGCATCTTCAACATCCTGGTGACGCTCGGTCTGTCGGCGCTGATTATCCCGCTGCGGGTGTCCCGGCAAGTGGTGCGCCTGGATATCCCCCTGATGATCGGCGCCAGCCTGCTGGTCTTCATGCTCGCCTGGAATGAAGAACTGACCCGCTTCGACGGCATGCTATTGCTGGCCGCGCTGATGTTGTACCTGGGCCTGCTGCTGCGGCAGTCGCGCCACTCGGCACGCCCATCGTCCCACGATGAAACTCCCCAGGCGCCCTGGTTCAGCAGCCTGCTGATGATAATCGCCGGCCTGGGCATGCTGGTGTATGCCGGGCACCTGCTACTGGGCGCTGCGGTTGCGGTCGCCACTGACCTGGGGCTCTCGGAGCGAATCATCGGCCTTACCATCGTCGCCATCAGCACTTCCCTGCCTGAACTGGCTACTTCGTTGATTGCAGCCTTGCGCGGCCAACGGGACATCGCCGTGGGCAATGTCATTGGCAGCAACCTGTTCAACTTGTTGGGCGTGCTCGGCGTCACGGCGCTGATCGCGCCGACGCCCTTGTCGGTGTCGCCCAACGCCCTGGATTTCGACCTGCCAGTAATGCTCGGAGTCGCGGTGCTGTGCCTGCCCATCTTCTATTCCGGCTACCGGGTGACGCGTGCCGAAGGCCTGGCATTCCTGGGGCTCTACCTGGCGTACGGCCTGCATGTGGTGTCCTTCACCACCGGCATGCCCCTGGCGGGCAAGCTTGAACATCTGATGCTGTTTTTCGTCCTGCCGGCACTGGTGGCGTTTTTGCTGTTCACGTCCCTGCTCGCCTGGCGCCGCCAACACCACAAGAAGGAAGTGCCATGACCGACAACAAAAAACCCGGCGTTGAAGTGCGCCGCCAAGTAATGGGCGATGCTTTTGTTGATCGCGCCCTGGGCAATGCCACCGACTTCACCCAGCCGCTGCAGGACTTCGTCAACGAACATGCGTGGGGTAGCGTATGGAATCGCGAAGGCCTGCCGCTGAAAACCCGCAGCCTGATTACCCTCGCCGCGTTGACCGCACTGAAGTGCCCGCAGGAATTGAAGGGGCACGTGCGCGGTGCGCTGAACAATGGCTGCACGGTGGAAGAGATTCGCGAGGCGCTGCTGCATTGCGCGGTGTATGCGGGTGTGCCGGCGGCGATCGATGCATTTCGGGCGGCGCAGGAAGTGATCGAGCAGTATAAGTAACCCCCCTATCGTTTAAAACTTCGTTCGACGGGGACCGTGATTGATTTCGCCGCCCCGTCAAATGCAGTCGCCTGCCTGAAGTCCAACTGACGCCAACTTATATCCGACACTTCTCAATACATATATATCGCAATACAACACTTCCGAAAAAACTTTCAATATCGACGACACAAAGACAATCTTTTCCAGTCGCAAAAAAATCCCGCGATAAAAATCATAAAATAACTTGAAACAAGCGAGAATAATCCTATGCGATCTACCCTTTGTGTCGCTCTGCCGAATATACTGGTAACCCTTGTGCTGACGAGCTTCACTGCACAGGCCGAAACATTAATCGATAGATGCTCAGCTGCTCCCAACGACTTCAGCGAAATACTGAATTGCTACAAAACTCAGGAAGCATCCAAACCATTGCTCTACGTCGCAAAGGGTACCCAGGTCTTTCCCGGCGTGGAAAAGCGCAGTTTTGATCTTTCATCTCAGCAGTGGTCACCTCAAGGAATGGTCAGCCCAGAACAATGGAAACACAGTGTCGATATTTATATACCGCACAACGCCCTACAAGGACAGGCATTATTGGTAGCGAATAATGGAACCAACATACCTGCCGGTACCAAGGCTATAACTGAACCCACAGACTTCACCCAGGCCATGGCCCTGGAAGTTGCACGTAAAACGAATACAATCGTCATTTCCCTCAGCAACATCCCCAATCAATATCTCACTTACGCCGATGACGCTGTCCCCCGTACAGAAGACTCAAGTGTCGCCCATAGCTGGAATTTATTTCTCGAAAGTCCTGAAGCGCGCCCTTACATGCCTGCTCATGTACCGATGATGGCTTCCCTGGTCAAGGCGATGGACCTTGCCCAGAAAGAATTGAAGCCATGGAAAGTTGAACGATTTATCGCCAGTGGAGTTTCGAAACGCGCCTGGGCGGCCTGGCTCACCGCTATTGCCGATGAGCGCGTCAACGCCGTCGTACCATTTGTCATTGATGGCCTCGGCACAGACAAAGTGTTCGAACATACCTTTCAAACCTTTGGAAAGAACTGGCCGTTGGCATTCCATGACTATCACCGCGAAGGGGTGCTCCGCCTGCGACACAGCGAAGACTTCCAGAAACTGCTGAAAATCGTTGACCCTCTGGCTTACCTGGACAGTGCCTATGCCGAACGGCTGTCAATTCCGAAATACGTTGTCAACGCCAGCAGTGATGACTTTTTCCCTCCTGACAATTCGGGTTTCTATTTCGATCAACTGCCTGGGCAGAAAAGCCTGCGTGTTGCGCCCAATTCCAGCCACAACGGGATCAGGCAATTCGTTGAGAGCTCACTGATTCCCGTGGTCAACCGGTGGCAGCAAGATAGCCCGTTACCCTCCCTGACGACGAGCGCAACAACCCAGGGAACGGGCAAAACCGTTTCGCTGCAGTTCAGCGAAGCGCCGGTTCAGGTGACTCAATGGACCGCCGTGAACCCGGCTGCGCGAGACTTCCGGGATGCTTGCGGGATTCGCTATCTGCCTCGGCATGTCACCCCCTCCACCCCATTGCACGCACAGGTGCACATGGAAACACCCGAACAGGGCTGGACAGCGACATTTGTCGAGGCGACCTTCGCCGATGGTCTTGTCGTCACTACGCCGGTACAGATCATGCCTGATCGCTACCCGACCGCCGCGCCTCCAGAGACCGGGCCAATGTGCAAAACCCTGCCCGATCTGGCCAGCCGCTAGATCCACCCACCCCACTGCAACAAAAAGATCCCGATGTTGGTGGTCACCGCCGCCATCAAGGTGGTGATCACGATAATCGCCGCCGCCAGTTCATGGTTGCCATTGGCCTGGCGCGCCATGACAAAACTGGCGGCGGCGGTCGGGCTGCCGAAGTACAGGAACAGAATGCCCAGTTCCGCCCCACGGAACCCCCACAGCCATGCGCCCAGGGTCGCCAGCACCGGCAGGCCGATCATCTTGACCAGGCTGGAGCTCAGCGCCATCGAGCCGCTTTTGCGCATCGCCGCCAGCGACAGGGTGCCGCCGATGCATATCAGCGCCAGGGGCAAGGTGGTCTGTGCCAGGTACTGCCCGGAGGTTTCCAGCCAACCGGGCAGGCCAATCTTGAAATAGGCAAAGGGTGCCGCAGCAATCACGCTGATGATCAATGGGTTGATCATCACGCTCTTGAAAATACTCCAGGGGTCGGACTTGATCACCGGGCTGTAGACCGCCAGCACAATGGTCGAGAGAGTGTTGTAGAACAGGATCACCAGCGCCGCGAGAATCGCCCCAAGGGAAATTCCGTAGTCGCCATACATGCTGGCAGCCAGCGCCAGGCCGATGACTCCGTTGTTGCCGCGAAACGCGCCCTGGGTATAAATGCCGCGATCTTCCCGCGGACATTTCCAGATCGCCCAACCCCAAGCGATGGCAAAACACACCAGGGTTGCCACGGAGAAATAGATCAGCAGCGCCGGTTGCAGTGCGGCGTGCAGGTCGGCATGCAGGATGCCCAGGAACAGCAGCGCCGGCATGGTGACGTTGAACACCAGGGCGGAGGCGGTGTGGATAAAGTTGTCGTTGATCCAGTCGATGCGCTTGAGCAGCACACCCAGAAACAGCATGGCAAACACCGGGGCGGTGATGTTCAGGGTTTCGAGGAAAATTGCCAGCATGCCGGGGGTAACCTTGGGTGAGCGTCGTTAGGTGGCTAATGATAAGCCACCAGGTCCCCTGGCGTCTGTTAGACCGCCATCGCGGGCAAGCCTTGCTCCCACAGGGGATGTGCTGTATTCACACAATTTGCGCAACAAAGCAGATCTCCTGTGGGAGCAAGGCTTGCCCGCGATGCAGGCGACTCGGTCTCAGGTGATAGGCGCCGGGTTGAACAAGGTGATGTCGTTATGCAGCTTGTGCTGCTCCGCCCACGTCTGCTTTTTGCCGCTGGCAACATCCAGGTAGTAGTGAAACAACTCCCATCCCAGGTCCTCGATCGAAGCCCGCCCGGTGGCGATCCGCCCGGCGTCGATATCGATCAGATCCGGCCAGCGTTGTGCCAGTTCGGTCCGGGTGGACACCTTTACTACCGGCGCCATTGCCAGACCATATGGCGTGCCGCGCCCGGTGGTGAACACGTGCAGGTTCATCCCCGCCGCCAATTGCAAAGTCCCGCAAACAAAATCACTGGCCGGCGTCGCGCAAAAAATCAGGCCTTTGCGCTTGAAGCGTTCGCCTGGGCCGAGCACCCCATTGATCGCGCTGCTGCCGGACTTGACGATCGAGCCCAGCGACTTCTCGACAATGTTCGACAACCCGCCCTTCTTGTTGCCCGGCGTGGTGTTGGCACTGCGATCCGCTTCGCCCTTGGCCAGGTAGCGGTCGTACCAATCCATTTCCCGCACCAGCTCCTGCGCCACTTCCTCGGTTTCGGCGCGGGACGTCAGCAGGTAGATCGCGTCGCGCACTTCGGTCACTTCGGAGAACATCACCGTCGCGCCGGCGCGCAGCAACAGGTCCGAGGCATAGCCCAGGGCCGGGTTGGCGGTGATGCCGGAAAACGCATCGCTGCCACCGCATTGCATGCCGAGGATCAGCTCGGAGGCCGGCACGGTTTCCCGCCGACGCAGGTCGAGTTTTTTCAAGCGAGTCTCGGCCAGCGCCATGATCTGCTCGATCATCTCGGTGAAACCGTGACTCGAATCCTGCAGGCGGTACAACCACGGATCGCTCAGGTCCACCGAGCTATCGCCCTCATGCATCACCTGCCCGGCCTGCAATTTCTCGCAGCCCAGGCTAATGACCAAGGCTTCGCCACCCAGGTTCGGGTTACGCGCCAGATTGCGCACGGTGCGGATCGGGATGTACGCATCGGTCGCGGTGATTGCCACGCCACAGCCGTAGCTGTGAGTCAGCGCCACCACATCGTCGACGTGCGGATACTTGGGCAGCAATTCGTCCTTGATGCGCTTGACCGCATGATCCAGCACCCCGGTGACGCACTGCACCGTGGTGGTGATGCCGAGGATGTTGCGAGTGCCCACGGTGCCGTCGGCGTTGCGGTAACCCTCGAAGGTGAAGCCTTCCAGCGGAGCCTGCGCAGCCGGTACCTCGGTGGACAGCGGCAGGCTGTCCAGCGGTGGCGCGGTCGGCATGCGCAGTTGATCTTCATTGACCCAACTGCCGCGAGGAATCGGCTGCAACGCATAGCCAATGGTCTGGCCGTAGCGAATCACCTGGCCGCCCTCGGGAATGTCTTCCAAGGTGACCTTGTGGCTCTGCGGCACAAAATCCAGGGTCACCAGACCGTCAGCAAACTCAGTGCCGGCAGGCACACCCTGGTCGTTAACCACCACGACCACGTTGTCCCGCTCGTTGAGGCGGATGTAGCGCGGCGAGTCGGAATGTTCAATCAACTGCATGACGCCGCTCCTCAGGAATGTGCTTGAGACAATTTATTATGAGCTTCAGGACCGCTCACTGGCGGCTCCTTGAGCACCACACGCTTGATCGGACCAACGATCACCAGGTAGCTGAACACTGCAACCAGTGCGTTGCAACCAACGAACACCAGGGCCCATTTGAACGAGCCGGTGGAGCTGATGATGTAGCCGATCACGATCGGAGTGGTGATCGAAGCGATGTTACCGAAGGTGTTGAACAGACCACCACTGAGACCGGCAATCTGCTTCGGCGAAGTGTCGGACACCACCGCCCAGCCCAACGCACCCACGCCTTTGCCAAAGAAAGCCAGGGCCATGAAGCCGACGACCATCCATTCCACGTCGACATAGTTACACGCCACGATACTGCTGGAGACCAGCAAGCCGGCAATGATCGGCGCCTTGCGGGCGAAAGTCAGGGAATGTCCTTTGCGCAACAGGTAGTCGGAAATCACCCCGCCAAGCACACCGCCAATGAAGCCACAGATGGCCGGCAGCGAGGCAATGAAACCGGCCTTGAGGATGGTCATGCCGCGTTCCTGGACCAGGTACACCGGAAACCAGGTCAGGAAGAAGTAGGTGATGCCGTTGATGCAGTACTGGCCCAGGTAGACGCCGAGCATCATGCGGTTAGTCAGCAACTGGCGGATGTAGTCCCACTTCGGCCCGTCAGCCTTGGCGCCTTTGCCTTTGTCCTGGTCCATGTCGACCATGCCGCCGTTGTCGGCGATGTGCTTGAACTCGGCTTCGTTGATCATCGGGTGTTGACGCGGGCTGTAGATCACTTTCAGCCAGACGCCCGAGAAAATGATGCCGATCACGCCCATCACGATGAACACGTGCTGCCAGCCGAAGCTGTAGACGATCCAGCCCATCAGCGGCGCGAACAGAACAGTGGCGAAGTACTGCGCCGAGTTGAAGATCGCTGACGCCGTACCGCGCTCAGCGGTCGGGAACCAGGCCGCGACAATGCGCGCATTGCCGGGGAAGGATGGCGCTTCGGCCAGGCCCACGAGGAAGCGCAGCATGAACAACGCCACCACTGCTGTGGACATGCCGAACTCGCCGACATAACCCTGCAGCACGGTAAACAGCGACCAGGTGAAGATGCTCAGTGCATAGATTTTTTTCGAGCCGAAACGGTCCAGCAGCCAGCCACCGGGGATTTGCCCGGCCACGTAGGCCCAACCGAATGCGGAGAAGATATAGCCGAGGGTGACAGCGTCGATGCCCAGGTCTTTTTGCAGGCTGGAGCCCGCGATGGCAATGGTTGCCCGGTCGGCATAGTTGATGGTGGTCACGAGGAAAAGCATGAGCAATATCAAATAGCGGACGTGGGTCGGCTTGGTCGCTTGCATGTAGATGTACTCCCACTGATTATTTTTATGCGGGTAATAACGGTGTTGATCTCCTGTGGGAGCGAGCCTGCTCGCGATGGACGTCAACGATGACGCTTGTCATCAGGCTGAACTTCGCGACCTCGAGACCATCGCGAGCAGGCTCGCTCCTACAGGGGGGCGGTATCGTCGCTGATACCGCAGTGGTTCCTATCAGGAGCCGATGTAGCTGGTTTTCACGACCGTGTAGAACTCTTGCGCGTAGCGACCTTGCTCGCGGGATCCATAGGATGAACCTTTGCGCCCGCCGAATGGAACGTGGTAATCCACGCCAGCCGTCGGCAGGTTGACCATCACCATCCCGGCCTGGGAGTGGCGCTTGAAGTGGTTGGCATATTTCAGCGAAGTGGTGGCGATGCCCGCCGACAGACCGAATTCGGTGTCGTTGGCCATGGCGAGAGCGGCGTCGTAATCCGCGACTCGAACAATGTTGGCCACCGGGCCAAAGATCTCTTCGCGGCTGATGCGCATCGCGGCTTCGCTGTCGGCAAACAGCGTTGGCGCAAGGTAATAGCCTTCGGTATCACAAGTCACCAGACCACCGCCGCTGACCAGGCGCGCACCTTCGGATTGGCCGATGTCGATGTACTTCATGTCCTGTTCAAGCTGGGCTTGCGAGACCACCGGACCGATATCAGTGCCAGTCTGCAGCGCGTGCCCAACCTTGATCGACTTCATGCGCTCGGCCATGGCTTCGACGAACTTGTCGTGGATCCCGGCGGTGACGATGAAGCGGCTCGAAGCGGTGCAACGCTGGCCAGTGGAGTAGAACGCGCTCTGTACCGACAGCTCGACCGCTTGCTTGAGATCGGCGTCGTCGAGAATGATCTGCGGGTTCTTGCCACCCATTTCCAGTTGGACTTTGGCCTGGCGCGACACACAGCTCACAGCGATCTGACGACCCACTCCAACGGAGCCGGTGAAGCTGATGCCGTCGACTTTCGGGCTTTGCACCAGCGCATCGCCAACCACTCGACCGCTGCCCATTACCAGGTTGAACACGCCAGCCGGGAAGCCCGCGCGGGAGATGATTTCCGCCAGCGCCCAGGCGCAGCCCGGTACCAGGTCAGCGGGTTTGAGCACCACGCAGTTGCCATACGCCAAGGCCGGGGCGATTTTCCAGGCAGGAATCGCGATCGGGAAGTTCCACGGGGTGATCAGACCGACCACGCCCAGGGCTTCACGGGTCACTTCGACGTTGACGCCAGGACGCACCGACGGCAGGTAGTCGCCAGAGAGACGCAGGGTTTCACCGGCGAAAAACTTGAAGATGTTGCCAGCGCGGGTCACTTCACCGATGGCTTCAGGCAGGGTCTTGCCCTCTTCCCGCGCCAGCAGCGTGCCGAGTTCTTCGCGGCGTGCGAGGATCTCAGTGCCCACCTTGTCCAGCGAGTCGTGACGGGCCTGGATTCCCGAGGTGGACCAGGCCGCAAACGCAGCGCGCGCGGCGTCGATGGCGGCGTGAACCTGGGCCAGGTCGGCCTTGGCGTACTCGCCGATGGTATCGGTCAGTTCGGACGGGTTGATGTTGGCGCAGTACTCACTGCCAGCAACCCATTCGCCATTGATGTAATTGTCGTAACGCTTTGAATCTGCCACGGATCTATCTCCTCACGCAAAAGGCCGCTGATTGCTCAGCGGCCTTGCTCAATCGATTGTTATTGCGCGCCCTGCTTGTCGATCAGCGCGGCCAGAGCTTCATACTCTTCTGGCAGCAGATCAGTCAGCGGCGCACGTACCGGACCTGCGTCATAGCCGGCAATTTTTGCTCCGGCCTTGACGATGCTCACGGCGTAACCGGCTTTGCGATTACGGATGTCCAGGTACGGCAGGAAGAAGTCGTCGATGATCTTGCCAACAGTGGCGTGATCTTCGCGGGCAATGGCGTGGTAGAAATCCATCGCGGTTTTCGGGATGAAGTTGAACACCGCCGAGGAGTAAACCGGTACGCCCAACGCCTTATAGGCAGCGGCGTAGACTTCGGCGGTCGGCAAACCACCCAGGTAGCTGAAGCGATCGCCGAGGCGACGACGGATCGACACCATCAGTTCGATATCACCCAGACCGTCCTTGTAGCCAATCAGGTTCGGGCAGCGCTCAGCCAGGCGCTCCAGCAGCGGAGCGGTCAGGCGGCAGACGTTACGGTTGTAGACCACCACACCGATCTTGACCGATTTGCATACGGCTTCAACGTGGTCAGCCACGCCGTCCTGGCTGGCTTCGGTCAGGTAGTGCGGCAGCAGCAACAGGCCTTTGGCGCCCAGGCGCTCGGCTTCTTGCGCGTATTCGATGGCCTGACGGGTGGAACCGCCAACACCAGCCAGAATCGGCACGCTGGTTTCGCAGGTGTCGACGGCGGTCTTGATGATTTCCGAGTATTCGCTGGCCGCCAGGGAGAAGAACTCACCGGTGCCGCCTGCGGCGAACAACGCCGAGGCGCCGTACGGGGCCAGCCATTCAAGGCGCTTGATGTACCCGGCGCGATTGAAATCGCCCTGGGCATTAAAATCGGTGACCGGGAAAGACAGCAGGCCGGAAGAGAGGATGGACTTCAGTTCTTGTGGATTCATTATTCGAACACCCTGGGTAGCGACGTATGTGTTGTTGAGAAAACCGTTCAGCTTTCGCCGAGTTGTAGGTCATCGTACAACTTAAAATATAATCGTCAACTGCATTTCATCGTTGGGGTGGGAATAAGTGCGGAAACTCGCGGCAGGATGGGTGATGGAGAGTTATAGGTAAGAGGTAGGTTGTCGGAAGATGCGGCCTTTCGATGCTGGCTCGGGGTGGCTGCTGGCCTCATCGCGAGCAGGCTCACTCCTACACTGGATCGCATGAGCACTCACCATCGCTGTAGGAGTGAGCCTGCTCGCGATCGCAGTCTTCCGGCCAACAGACATTTCGGATGTGCCGCCGCCATCGCGGGCAAGCCTTGCTCCCACAGGGATCACCCACGGCCGCACAACTGGATTTCACTTGTAGAAGTGAGCCTGCTCGCGATCGCAGTCTTCCGGCCAACAGAGATTTCGGATGTGCCGCAGCCATCGCGGGCAAGCCTTGCCCCCACAGGGATCACCCACGGCCGCACAACTGGATTTCACTTGTAGGAGTGAGCCTGCTCGCGGTCGCAGTGTTCCGGCCAACAGAGATTTCGGATGTGCCGCAGCCATCGCGGGCAAGCCTTGCTCCCACAGGGATCACCCACGGCCGCACAACTGGATTTCACTTGTAGGAGTGAGCCTGCTCGCGGTCGCAGTGTTCCTGTCACATCGAAATTGAATGTGCCGCCGCCATCGCGAGCAAGCCCGGTGCCACAGGGCTTTACCCCCGCTGAGCTTCTGCCTCTTCATGAGCATGGCGCAGCCGTTCGCGGCTGTTGGTCAGGTGCAGGCGCATGGCTGCCCGCGCTGCATCGGAATCCTGGCGGGCGATGGCGTCGTAGATTTCCTCGTGCTCACGGCTCAGGCGGCTCATGTAGTGCTGCTGATCGTCGTGGGCCAGGCGCGCCGAGTTGAGGCGGGTGCGCGGAATGATGCTGGTGCCCAGGTGCGTCATGATGTCGGTGAAGTAGCGGTTGCCGGTCGACAGCGCGATCTGCAGGTGGAACTGGAAGTCCGAGGCTACGGCGTCACTGGCATGGGCTGCACTTTCGTTGAGGGCATCGAGCGCGGCGCGCATCAATGCCAACTGTTCGGCGCTGCGGCGCTGCGCGGCCAGACCGGCGGATTCCACTTCAAGGCTGATGCGCAATTCCAGGATGGCCAGCACATCTCGCAGGGTGACCACGGTGGCGGGGTCGATGCGAAAGCCGCTAGGGCTTGGGGTATCGAGCACGAAGGTACCGATGCCATGCCGGGTTTCCACCTGCCCGGCCGCCTGGAGCCGGGAAATCGCTTCGCGTACCACGGTGCGACTGACGCCATGGGCATCCATGATCGCCGACTCGGTCGGCAATTTGTCGCCGCGCTTGAGGTGGCCGTCGCGGATCTGCTCGGACAGCACCGTCACCAGTTCCTGAGCGAGGCTGCGGCGCTTGCGAGGGAGACGTGGTGTGGCGATCTGGTTTTCCATGGTGAACATCGGTCTCGAAAAATTCGGCTGAAACTGCATCATAGCTCAACGCGGTTGTACGATCACCTCCACCCCTGTGGGAGCAAGCTTTGCTCCCACAGGGTTAGCGGTGTCTAGGCGGTTACCGGTTGCTCCACCAGATGGCCATTGTCGATACGCACATGCCGTGGGTGGAAACGTTTGAGGCTGCTGCGGTGGCCGACGCTGACGATACTCAAGCCTGGGATCTCGTCGATCAGCGCCTGATACAGCGTGGCCTCATCCTCCTCGTCCATCGCCGAAGTGGCTTCGTCCATGTACAGCCATTGCGGGGCAAAAAGCAGCGCGCGAGCAAACGCTAGGCGTTGTTGCTCCCCGGGAGACAGCATGCGCTGCCAGTGATTGGGTTCGTCCAGGCGCGATAGCAGATGCGGCAAACGGCACACCTCCAGCACGTGGGCGTAACGCTCCTCCGAATAGGTTTCGGCGACCTGTGGATAACTCAGCGCCTCGCGCAACGTGCCAATCGGCAGGTATGGTTTCTGGGGCAGGAACAGGTAGCGCGCGGCTGGCAGACGAATACTGCCGTGGCCCGCTGGCCACAAATGGCCCATCGCCCGCAGCATCGTCGATTTGCCACTGCCGGAGCGACCGCTGACCATCACCCGCTCGCCCTCCTCCACCGTCATATCGGCATTGCTCAGCAAGTGTCGACCATCGGCGAGATCGAGCCCCAAGTTACGCACTTGCAACGCTGCACCGGCATTCTGCACATCGATGGTAGCGGGACGTTGTTCGTTTTCGGTCATGGCCTGGCGGAAACTCAGCAGCCGGTCACAGGTGGCGCGCCAGGCGGCCAGGCTTTGGTAGGCGCTGATAAACCAGCTGAAACTCTCTTGCACATTGCCGAACGCCGAGCTGATCTGCATCAGCTCCCCAAGCTCGATCTTGCCGGCGAAGTAGCGCGGCGCGGCGACCATGAATGGAAAGATAATGGCAGCCTGGCCGTAGCCGGCAGTGAAGAAGGTCAGGCGCTTGGACACCTTCATGATGTCCCAGAAATTGTGCCAGACCAGGCTGAAGCGACTGCTCAGGCGACGGTTTTCATTCGGCTCGCCGTTGTACAGCGCGATGCTTTCGGCATTTTCGCGAATGCGCACCATGGAGAAACGCAGGTCAGCTTCGAAGCGTTGCTGCTGGTTGTTCAGGCCGATCAGGCGACGACCGATCAAATGCGTCAGCCAGCTGCCGATCACCGCGTACACCAGCACGCACCAGAACATATAACCGGGAATGGTAAAACCGTAGACTTCAATGCTGCCCGACACACCCCAAAGGATGATCGAAAACGATACCAGGCTGACGATGTTGCGCAGCAGGCCGATCCCCAGCTCCAGGGTGTTGCTGGTGAAACTGTTGAGGTCCTCGGAAATCCGCTGATCCGGGTTATCCGTGTAGCCGCCTTGCTCAAGGTGGTAGTAGTTCTTGTGACCGAGCCAGCGGGAGAAGTGCTTTTCAGTCAGCCAGGCACGCCAGCGGATGGTCAGCATCTGGGTCAGGTACAGCCTGTAGACCGCGCCGACGATCGCGACCGCGGCAATACCGCAGAAGTACAGAATCAACCGCCAGAAAGCCGCCTCATCCTTCTGCTGCAGGGCATTGTAAAAATCCTTGTACCAGGTGTTGAACCACACCGAAATGCCCACGCTGACCAGCGACAACACGATCACCGCGATCAGCAGCGTCCAGGCCTTGACCTTTTCTTCACTGCGCCAGTAAGGCGTGATCATCGCCCATACTTTGGAAAAAAACTGCCCGCGCACAGCATCATTGACCGCGGAATACTCAGCGTTCTGATTCATGTAAAAGGCTCATTGGAAAAAAGAACAGCACACGAACCGATCATAGATGATCAGCTCGTGTTGCAACGCGGTGTGACAACAATTGTTCAGCACCGGTTCAGCGACGGACCGGACGCTTCTGCAATTTGCGCTGCAAGGTGCGCCGATGCATGCCCAGCGCGCGGGCAGTGGCGGAGATGTTGCCTTCGTGTTCGGTCAACACTCGCTGGATGTGTTCCCATTGCAGGCGGTCCACCGACATCGGGTTTTCCGGCACCAGGGTGTCGAGGTCGGCGTGTTCGGACAGCAGGGCCGCCAGTACGTCGTCGGCATCCGCCGGTTTGCACAGGTAATTGCAGGCACCACGCTTGATCGCCTCGACTGCGGTGGCAATGCTCGAGTAACCGGTGAGGATCACTACGCGCATTTCCGGGTCCAGCTCCAGCAGCTTGGGTAGCAGGACCAGGCCGGAATCGCCGTCCATTTTCAGGTCCAGCGCGGCGTAATCCGGCAGGTCGGCCTGGGCGATGGTCAGGCCTTCCTCGGCCGAGCCGGCAGTGCTGACGCGAAAGCCACGGCGGGCCATGGCACGGGCCATCACCCGGGTAAAGGTTGCGTCGTCGTCTACCAGCAGCAAATGCGGGAGTTCTTCGCCTTCGCCTTCGACTTGAATATCGTCACTCATGTTCGTCTCCTCGGGCGACACGGGGCAGGCGCAGCTCGGTGAGCGTGCCGCCTTCCTCATGACTATAGAGTTTCACTGAGCCGCCGGCGCGTGTCACGCTGGCCTTGCTCAAAAACAGGCCCAGGCCGAAACCTTTGCCCTTGGTGGTAAAAAACGGTTTGCCGATCTGTTCGGCGATGGCCAGCGGCACGCCGGCGCCGTGGTCGCGGATACTGATGGTCAGGTCCTCGGCATTCCAGTCCAGCGTCACCTGCAAGCCTTCGGGGCAGGCGTCCGCCGCGTTGTTCAGCAGATTCAGCAGGGCCTGGGTCAGGTCCGGGGGCGGCGCCATGCGCGGTACGGCTCCCTGGCCAAGACGCTGGAAGCGATAGCTGGCTTCGGGACGCATCAGGTGCCAGCGATTCAAGGCTTCGTCGAGCCAGTCGGTGACGTCCTGCATCTCCACGGCCAGGCGGCGATTGGCTTCGGCGGCGCGCACCAGTTGCTGCAAGGTTTCCTTGCAGAGCTTGACCTGATCCTGCAGAACCTTCAGATCATCCTGCAACATCGGGTCTGGATGATCCTGCTGCATCTCTTTCAGCAGCACGCTCATGGTCGCCAATGGGGTACCCAGCTCGTGGGCGGCGCCTGCAGCCTGGGTGGCAACAGCCAGCAATTGCTGGTCACGCAGGCCTTCTTCACGACGTATGGCGCGCAACTCTTCCTGACGTCGCAGCTCCTCGGCCATGCGCGCGGCGAAAAAGGTGATCACTGCTGCGGCCAGGGCGAAGCTCAACCACATCCCGTAGACCTGCAGGTTCTCCCGGGCGATGGGGAAGGTCTGCAAGGGGTAGAAACGCGCCAGCAGCAAGGTATACATGGTCAGGGCGATGCCGGACAGGATCACCGAATAGCGCCATGGCAACGTAACTGCGGCGATGGTCAGCGGCACCAGATAGTACGAAACGAAGGGGTTGGTCGAACCGCCGGAGAAATACAGCAACGCACTGTGGATAAACAGGTCGCAGGCCAGTTGCACGGCGTATTCGAGTTCGGTGACCGGCCAGGAGGTGCGCAGGCGAATCGCCGTGAACGCGCACAGCAACATCGAACAGCCGAGCGTGGCGGCCAGCTGAAACCAAGGCAACGGCAGCAACTCGAGCCAGTAGGCCAGGCCCACGGAGCCAGCCTGGGCGGCGAGCACCAAAGTACGGATGAACGTCAGCCGCCAGAGGTTCTGGCGAGTCGCGGAAGTGATTTGAACGGGGGCGAGCATGAGCTCTCCTGATGAGCGCTCCAGGCGGATCGCCGGGAGTATAACCAAGCGCGGAGGCTGGCAGGCAAAAGTGCGGCAAACGGCCACACGCCAGAATGGATTGTGGCGTCTATAAGACCGCCATCGCGGGCAAGCCTTGCTCCCACAGTATTACGTCATGCACAACTTGCTTGCACACTCCTGACCTGTGGGAGCAAGGCTTGCCCGCGATTGGTCGCGTAGCGGCCACCGGCAATCACCTGTATAGAAGTTGTAACTGTGCGAACCGGATCATTGAAGCTAGAGTCTGATGGTTTCACGCAGGCTCGGACCTTAACCCCTGCGCACCGTCCAAGGAGATTTCATGCACACTTTCCGCCGCAGCGCCGCCCTTCTTGCCCTCAGCGCTGGCGCCGTTGCCAGCCTCCCGGCCCTGGCCGCCGACGAGCTGCATTACAACCAGATTGCCCTGCGCGCCGAAGTCAGCCAGGAGGTGGCTCGCGACCTGATGATCGTGACCCTCTACACCGAAGAGCAGAACACCGACCCGGCCAAACTCGCCGCCGATGTCAGCACCACCATGAACAAGGCACTGGCCCAGGCCAAGCAGGTCAAGGACATCACCCTGCGTCAGGGCAGCCGTAACAGCTATCCGATCTACGACACCAAGGGCCAGAAAATCACTGGCTGGCGTGAGCGTGCCGAGCTGCGTCTGGAAAGCTCCGATTTCGCCGCCCTGTCAAAACTGACCGGTGAACTGCTGACCGACCTGAAAATGGCCGGCATGGACTTCGCCATCGCCACCCCGACCCGCAAGGCCAGCGAAGATGCGCTGCTCAAGGATGCCGTCAGCGCCTTCAAGGCACGCGCACAACTGGCGACCGATGCGTTGGGCGGCAAGGGCTACAAGATCGTGAACCTGAATCTCAACAGCAACGGTTATCCACAGCCGTATATGCGCGGACCGATGATGATGAAAGCCGCCAGCATGGATGCCGCTCCGGTGACTCCAGAAGTTGAAGCAGGAACCAGCCAGGTCAGCATGACGGCAGACGGCTCGATTGAAGTGTTGATGCCTTGATTGAGTGTAGGAGCTGCCGCAGGCTGCGATCTGTTGATCTTAAAAAATTAAAATCAAAAGATCGCAGCCTTCGGCAGCTCCTACGGGTTTAGATAAGTAACACCGCGCGCCAACCGGGTGCGCAATGCACCCCGGTTGCACCATGCTGGCGCGCGAGTTGCACCGAAAAAAACCTGCGCAAACGGTCAAATGCGCGCGAATTTACACATATGCGACATTAAGGTACGTTCGTGCCACTGTTTAATGCTTGTAGCCAACCTGCATCTTGCAATGGGTATGGCCCCTGCATAAGTATCCGCAGGCACGACTCACGAGGTCGTCCTCTAATTCCAAAAATGACAACAAATCATGAGGCCACCATGCTCAAACACGCGGTCATTCCGTTTTTAGTCGGCGCCAGCTTGTTAGCTGCCGCACCTTTCGCCCAAGCGGCGACTAACCTGGTGTTCTGCTCCGAAGGGAGCCCGGCCGGTTTTGATCCTGGTCAGTACACCACCGGAACCGACTTCGACGCCTCTGCAGAAACCATGTTCAACCGCCTGACCCAGTTCGAGCGCGGCGGCACCGCCGTGATTCCTGGCCTGGCGACCAGCTGGGACATCTCCGATGATGGCCTGACTTACACCTTTCACCTGCGTGAAGGCGTGAAGTTCCACACCACCCCGTACTTCAAGCCCACTCGTGAGTTCAACGCCGACGACGTGCTGTTCACTTTTAATCGCATGATTAACAAGGACGACCCGTTCCGCAAAGCGTACCCAACCGAATTCCCGTACTTCACCGACATGGGGATGGATACCAACATCACCAAGATCGATAAAGTCGACGATCACACCGTCAAATTCACTCTGAAGGAAGTTGACGCTGCGTTCATCCAGAACATGGCCATGAGCTTCGCCTCCCTGCAATCCGCCGAGTACGCTGCCCAGCTGCTCAAGGACGGCAAGCCTGCCGATATCAACCAGAAGCCTATCGGCACTGGCCCGTTCGTGTTCAAGAGCTACCAGAAAGACTCCAACATCCGCTACACCGGGAACAAGGACTACTGGAAGCCGGATGACGTCAAGATCGACAACCTGATCTTCGCCATCACCACCGACCCATCGGTACGTATCCAGAAGCTGAAGAAGAACGAGTGCCAAGTCACTCTGTTCCCCCGTCCGGCTGACCTGAAAGCGCTGAAGGAAGACAAGGCGCTGAAGATGCCTGACCAGGCTGGTTTCAACCTGGGCTACATCGCTTATAACGTGATGGACAAGGTCAAGGGCAGCAACGAGGCAAACCCGCTGGCTGACCTGCGAGTTCGTCAGGCGCTGGACATGGCCGTCAACAAACCGCAGATCATCGACTCGGTTTATCAGGGCGCGGGCCAACTGGCCGTCAACGCCATGCCGCCGACCCAATGGTCCTACGACACCACCATCAAGGACGCCAAGTACGACCCTGAGAAAGCCAAGCAGCTGCTCAAGGAAGCCGGCGTCAAGGAAGGTACCGAAATCGTCCTGTGGGCGATGCCGGTGCAGCGTCCGTATAACCCGAACGCCAAGCTGATGGCCGAAATGCTCCAGTCCGACTGGAAGAAAATCGGTCTCAACGTGAAGATCACCAGCTACGAATGGGGCGAGTACATCAAGCGCTCCAAGGGTGGCGAGAACCAGGCGATGATCATCGGCTGGAGCGGTGACAATGGTGATCCGGACAACTGGCTCAACGTGTTGTTTGGTTGCGACTCGCTGAGCGGCAACAACTTCTCGAAATGGTGTGACAAGAAATTCGACGGCCTCGTCAAGGAAGCCAAGCGCACCACCGACCAAGGCAAGCGCACCGAACTGTACAAACAGGCGCAACACGTCCTCAAAGACGCTGTTCCAATGACACCTATCGCCCACTCGACGGTGTACCAACCCATGCGCGCCAACGTGCAGGACTTCAAGATCAGCCCATTCGGCTTGAATTCCTTCTACGGCGTCAGCGTCAGCAAATAAGGTTCCACAACGGCGAGGTCCATGACCTCGCCGTTGTTGCAACTGCCGAGCATGTAGGAAAGAGCCTACAACCAAATCCGAAGCTGACTACAGCATCGGAGTAGGACGCGTCGCCTTTTCCTACGAGCATTTAGGACTCTACGCATTTACTGCCGGCCCGATGGCTCTTACCGTCGGGGTCCGACCAGTTCATGCGTGGGCTTTCGGTTTTGTTGAACGTTAATGGATTGCGCTCGACAACCCCTCGCGTCCCAGGACGGGAAGGCGGCTTGTCGAAAATACTTAGAGAACAGAGGGAGCGTCATGCGCCATACCTTGGTTTTATCCGCATTGCTGGGCACCGGCCTGCTGGCCGCCACTTCCATCAGCCAGGCTGCCTCTGACAGCCTGGTGTTCTGCTCCGAGGGCAGCCCCGCTGGCTTCGACACCGCGCAGTACACCACCGCGACCGACAACGACGCCGCCGAACCGCTGTACAACCGCTTGGCGGAGTTCGAAAAAGGCGCGACCAATGTCGTACCGGGCCTGGCCACCAGCTGGGATATTTCCGAAGACGGCTTGCAGTACACCTTCCACCTGCGCGAAGGAGTGAAATTTCATACCACCAAGTATTTCACCCCTAGCCGTGACTTCAACGCCGATGACGTGCTGTTCACGTTCAACCGCATGCTCGACCCGCAGCAGCCATTCCGTAAGGCTTATCCAACCGAATTTCCGTATTTCAACGGGATGAGCCTGAACAAGAACATCGCCAAGGTCGAAAAGACCGGGCCGCTGACCGTGGTCATGACGCTCAACAGCGTCGACGCCGCGTTTATCCAGAACATCGCCATGAGTTTCGCCGCGATTTTGTCCGCCGAGTACGCCGACAAGCTGCTGGCCGAGGGCAAGCCGAGCGATATCAATCAGAAGCCGATCGGTACCGGGCCGTTCGTATTCAAGAGTTACCAGAAAGACTCCAACATCCGCTACACCGGCAACAAGCAGTACTGGGACCCGAGCCGGGTCAAACTCGACAACCTGATTTTTGCCATCAACACCGACGCCTCGGTGCGGGTCCAGAAGCTCAAGGCCAACGAGTGCCAGATTACCCTGCATCCCCGCCCTGCCGACGTCACCGCGCTGAAGAACGACCCGAAACTCAAGCTCATCGAGAAGCCCGGCTTCAACCTCGGCTACATCGCCTACAACGTGCGGCACAAGCCGTTCGACCAGCTTGAAGTGCGCCAGGCGCTGGACATGGCAGTGAACAAGCAGGGCATTCTCAACGCCGTGTACCAGGGCGCCGGTCAACTGGCGGTTAACGCCATGCCACCGACCCAATGGTCCTACGACGAGACCATCAAGGACGCCGCCTACAACCCGGAAAAAGCCAGGGAATTGCTCAAGGCTGCCGGCGTCAAGGAAGGCACTGAAATTACCCTCTGGGCCATGCCGGTCCAGCGCCCGTATAACCCGAATGCCAAGTTGATGGCCGAAATGCTTCAGGCAGACTGGGCGAAAATCGGCCTCAAGGTAAAGATCGTCAGCTACGAATGGGGCGAGTACATCAAGCGCACCAAGAATGGCGAGCATGACATCAGCCTGATCGGCTGGACCGGTGACAATGGGGACCCGGACAACTGGCTTGGCACGCTTTACAGCTGCGATGCCATTGGTGGCAACAACTACTCCATGTGGTGTGATCCGGCTTACGACAAGCTGATCAAGCAGGCCAAGATCGTCACCGATCGCGACCAGCGCACCGTGCTCTACAAACAGGCGCAGCAATTGCTCAAGCAGCAGGTGCCGATCACGCCAGTCGCCCACTCCACGGTCAACCAGCCGTTGAGCGCCAAAATCGAAGGGTTCAAGGTCAGTCCTTTCGGTCGCAATGTGTTCTCGGGTGTCAGCATAGAAAAATAACCGATTAGCCAAAAAAACCAGGGGGCGGGATTCCGCCCTCACGCATGCGTATTGCCTTTATTCGTCGATCTGGCGCAATGCAAACGTTTGCTAAGCGCGAATGAGTTCCAAACCAAATAGCCGGACCACAAAAAAAGGCCGGTATAAAAAAAGAAACCAAGGAGCTTCACCCATGAAACTGAGCAGCACCGCGTTATTGGCCCTGGCCATCAGTAGCATCACCGCCACGGCATACGCCGAGACTCAGAGCCAGGAGTTCACCCCGGTAACGGTCAACACCAAGAGCGCTCAAGCTGAAGCCACAGGCTTCGTCGAAGGCCAATCCATCAGCGGCACTACCCGCAACTGGTACGCCAACGAACAGCTGAAACGTGGTGGCAAGTTCGCCTACCGCAAAGACGGCGTCTCGACCCCGACCGATCGCCGGATCAACTGGGTCCAGGGCACCATCATCAAGTACAACTCCGGCTTCACTGAAGGCACCGTAGGCTTCAGCACTGAAGTCGCCGCCTACAACGCCATCGCGCTGGAGCGTGATCGCGAGAACCTGGCGTCCAACAACGGTGGCGCACCGGGCACTCGTCCAGGCGCGGGCAACAACCGCACCCTGACCCGCGAAGGCGGCGAAGCCCAAGGCCAGTGGAGCAAACTCGGCCTGGCCAACGTCAAGGCTCGCGTTTCCAACACTACCCTGACCGCCGGCCGCATGAACTTCAGCAGCCCGCAGGTCGACGTCATCGGTAACCGTGCCCTGCCTTCGAGCTTCGAAGGGATCGCGATCCACAGCGAAGAACTGAACAACCTTTCCTTCGACCTGGCCACCTTTGATCGCAACTCACCGCGTACCGAAGAAAGCCTGAGCAAGTTCCGCTCCGAATACGGCGACTCCAGCGCTGAAGCCGATCACGTCAACACCGCAGGTATCACCTACACGCCATTCGCCAGCCTGACCACCAGCCTCTGGGGCACGCAAGCCGAAGACCTGTGGAACCAGTACTACTTCGGCGCCAGCCACGTTCTGGGCGACAGCTCGGTACTGAGCCTGACCACCGGCCTGAACTACTACAAGACCGTCGACGAAGGCAAAAAACTGCTGGGCGAAATCGACAACGACACCTACTCCCTGTCGCTCGGCCTGACCCACCAGGCCCACAGCCTGACCTTCTCGTACCAGGAAGTGAACGGTAACGAGTACTTCGACTACCTGCACGAAACCAACGGCATCTACCTGGCCAACTCCCTGCTGTCGGACTTCAACGGCCCGAACGAGAAATCCTTCCAGATCGCCTATGGCCTGAACATGGCCGAATACGGCGTTCCAGGCCTGAAGTTCAACATCTACCAGGCTCGCGGCTGGGGCATCGACGGCACTCACTACAAGGGTGGCGGCTACGACGGCGTGCAGTCGATGGACGGCGAACACCATTACGAATACGGCATTGGTGCGGCCTACGCAGTGCAGAGCGGCCCGCTCAAAGCCACGGCGATTCGCGCGACCTACACCGCGCACCGTGCCAGCGAAAACCAGGCTGATGGCAGCATCAACGAGTTCCGCCTCGTGACCACCATCCCGTTCAACATTCTGTAATGCACTGGCCCAACCGCTGATTCAGTGATGAATCGGCGGCTGGGCTTTCGTCTTTCAACCGATTGCAGAGGGTTCTTGATGAAAATGCTTCCCCTACGTGCGGCCATCGCGGCCGCGTTGCTGAGTGTCGCGGTTGGCGCCTCGGCCAAGCCCCTGGTGGTTTGTACCGAAAACAGTCCAGAAGGCTTCGACACCGCGCTGTATACGACTGCAGTCACCGCCGACGCCGCAGCCGAGACCATCTTCAATCGTCTGGCCGACTTCAAGCCTGGCACCACCGAGGTGATTCCGGCGCTCGCCGAGTCCTGGGACATCAGTGAAGACGGCCTGAGCTACACCTTCCATCTGCGCAAAGGCGTCAAGTTTCACACCACCGAATATTTCAAGCCGACCCGCGACATGAACGCCGACGACGTGCTTTGGAGCTTCCAGCGCCAGCTGGACCCGAACCATCCATGGCACAAACAGTCGAGCGTAGGCTTCCCGTACTTTGAAAGCATGGGCTTCAAGGAACTGCTCAAAAGCGTCGAGAAGATTGACGACAACACGGTCAAGTTCACCCTGACCCGTCGCGAAGCGCCGTTCCTGGCCGACATCGCCATGGCGTTCGCCTCGATCTACTCCGCCGAATACGCCGACCAATTGCTCAAGGCCAACAAGCTCGGCGACCTAAACAACAAGCCGGTGGGCACCGGCCCGTTCGTGTTCCAGCGTTACAACAAGGATGCCCAGGTCCGCTTCAAGGCCAACCCGGACTATTTCCGTGGCAAGCCACCGGCTGACGCACTGATTCTGGCGATCGCCACCGACAACAACGTGCGCCTGCAAAAGCTCAAGGCCAACGAATGCCAGGTGGCGCTGTATCCGAAACCGGACGACATCCCGAGCATCAAGAAAGACACCAACCTCAAGGTTGATGAGCTCAACGCGATGACCGTTTCGTATATCGCCATGAACACTTCGCACAAATACATGAGCGACGTGCGGGTGCGCAAAGCCATCGACATCGCCTTCGACAAGGAGGCTGCGGTCAACGCGTTGTTTGGCAAGGGCAATGCTACCGTGGCGGTCAACCCGTACCCGGACACCCTGCTGGGCTACAACCACAAGCTGAGCAACCCGCCCCGGGACCTGGACAAGGCGCGTGCCCTGCTGAAGGAAGCGGGCGTTCCGGATGGCACCGTGTTTACCCTGTTTACCCGCAATGGTGGTGGCGCGACCAACCCCAACCCGATGCTCGCCGCGCAGATGATGCAGGCTGACCTGGCCAAGATTGGTCTCAAGATCGATATCCGCGTCATGGAGTGGGGCGAAATGCTCAAGCGCGCCAAAAATGGCGAGCACGACATGGTGGCAGCCGGATGGGCGGGCGATAACGGCGACCCGGATAACTTCCTGACGCCTATGCTCAGTTGCGAGGCGGCCAAAAACGGCGAAAACTACGCGCGCTGGTGCAACGAGAAGTTTCAGGCCCTGCTCGACGATGCCCGGGTCAAAGTGAACCCCGATGAACGTGCGGCGCTCTATGAGCAGGCACAGGAGATCTTCAACCAGGATCAACCCTGGATCGCCCTGGCCCACACCCGCATGTTCACCGCAATGCGCAAGAACGTAGAGGGCTATCACATCAGCCCTCTCACCACGAATAACTTCGCCACCACCCAGGTGAAGTAGATAAGAAAACTCCCGGTGTCCCTGACTCCAGGGACACCAGGCACGCCTAACCGGCTGATGAGGTACACCACAAGATGTTTAGTTTTATTGCCCGCCGATTGGGGTTATTGATCCCCACGTTCTTCGGCATCACCTTGCTGACTTTCGCGTTGATTCGCATGATCCCAGGCGATCCCGTGGAAGTGATGATGGGCGAACGCAGAGTCGACCCGGAAATGCATGCTCAGGCAATGGAACGCCTAGGTCTGAACAAACCCCTGTATGCCCAATACCTGGATTACATTGGCAAACTGGCTCACGGCGATCTCGGCGAATCCCTGCGAACCCGTGAAAGCGTCTGGAGTGAATTCACTTCGCTGTTCCCCGCGACCCTGGAACTGTCCATGGCCGCCCTGCTGTTCGCCGGCATCCTGGGCCTCCTGGCCGGGGTGATCGCGGCACTCAAGCGAGGATCCCTGTTCGACCATGGGGTGATGGGCATCTCCCTGGCGGGATACTCGATGCCGATCTTCTGGTGGGGCCTGATCCTGATCATGTTCTTCTCGGTGTCCCTGGGCTGGACCCCGGTGTCCGGGCGGATCGACCTGCTCTACGACATCGAGCCGCGTACCGGCTTCATGCTGATCGACACGCTGCTGGCCGATGACGTCGGTGCGTTCCTCGATGCGCTGCACCACCTGATCCTGCCGGCCATTGTGCTCGGCACCATCCCGCTGGCGGTTATCGCGCGGATGACCCGTTCCTCTATGCTCGAAGTCCTGCGTGAAGACTACATCCGTACTGCCCGCGCCAAAGGCCTGTCGCCATCGCGCGTGGTGTTCGTGCACGGTCTGCGCAACGCACTGATTCCGGTGCTGACCGTGGTTGGCCTGCAAGTCGGTACGCTACTGGCCGGTGCGGTCCTGACCGAAACCATCTTCTCCTGGCCCGGCATCGGCAAGTGGCTGATCGAAGCCATTGGCGCGCGGGACTATCCCGTGGTGCAGAACGGCATCCTGTTAATCGCCTGCCTGGTGATCCTGGTGAACTTCGTGGTGGATATCCTCTACGGCTTCGCCAACCCACGCATCCGTCACCAGCGCTGAGATCATGACCATGACCACACCAATTCCAGCGGTAGCAGTCGATCAAAGCCTGCTGTACCCGTCCCCGTACAAAGAATTCTGGCAAGCCTTCTCCAAGAACAAAGGTGCGGTAGCCGGCCTGATGTTCATGTTGCTGGTGATTTTCTGCGCGCTGTTCGCCCCTTGGGTAGCACCGCACAACCCGAGCGAGCAGTACCGCGATTTCCTGTTGACCCCGCCAGCCTGGCTGGAAGGTGGGCAGATGCAATTCCTGCTCGGTACCGACGAACTGGGCCGGGACCTGCTGTCGCGCCTGATCCAGGGCTCGCGTTTGTCGCTGCTGATCGGCTTGTCATCGGTAGTGATGTCGCTGATTCCAGGGATTCTCCTGGGTCTGTTCGCCGGGTTCTTCCCGCGCCTGCTCGGGCCGACCATCATGCGTCTGATGGACATCATGCTGGCACTGCCGTCGCTGCTGCTGGCCGTGGCGATTGTCGCCATCCTTGGCCCTGGCCTGATCAACACCGTGATCGCCATTGCCGTGGTGTCCCTGCCGTCCTATGTGCGCCTGACCCGCGCGGCGGTGATGGGCGAATTGAACCGCGACTACGTGACCGCCGCACGCCTGGCGGGTGCCGGCCTGCCACGCTTGATGTTCATCACCGTGCTGCCCAACTGCATGGCACCGCTGATCGTTCAAGCGACCTTGAGCTTTTCCTCGGCGATTCTCGATGCTGCGGCACTGGGCTTCCTCGGCCTTGGCGTACAACCGCCAACCCCTGAGTGGGGCACCATGCTGGCTTCGGCTCGCGACTACATCGAACGCGCCTGGTGGGTAGTCAGCCTGCCTGGTTTGACCATTTTGCTCAGCGTGCTGGCAATCAACTTGATGGGCGACGGCCTGCGCGATGCGCTGGACCCGAAACTCAAGAACGCCGCCTGAGGAGATTCAAATGTCACTGTTAGAAATCAAGAATCTCAACGTTCGCTTTGGCGACAAGAATGCCGTGCCAGTGGTCGACGGCCTCGACCTCAAGGTGGACAAGGGCGAAGTCCTGGCCATCGTAGGCGAGTCGGGTTCCGGCAAATCCGTGACCATGATGGCGCTGATGGGCCTGATCGAGCATCCCGGCATCGTCACCGCCGACGCGCTGAATTTCGACGGCAAGAACATGCTCAAGCTCAGCAACCGTCAGCGTCGGCAAATCGTCGGCAAAGACCTGGCCATGGTCTTCCAAGACCCGATGACCGCGCTGAACCCAAGCTACACCGTGGGTTTCCAGATCGAAGAAGTGCTGCGCCTGCACCTGAAAATGTCCGGCAAGCAAGCGCGCAAACGCGCCATCGAACTGCTGGAAAAAGTTGAAATCCCGGGCGCTGCCAGTCGTATGGACGCCTACCCGCACCAACTGTCCGGCGGCATGAGCCAGCGCGTTGCGATCGCCATGGCGATTGCCGGCGAGCCGAAACTGCTGATCGCCGATGAACCGACCACCGCGCTGGACGTGACGATTCAGGCGCAGATCATGGACCTGCTGTTGGCCTTGCAGAAAGAGCAGAACATGGGCCTGGTGCTGATCACCCACGACCTCGCGGTCGTGGCCGAAACCGCCCAGCGCGTGTGTGTGATGTACGCCGGTCAAGCAGTGGAAGTTGGCCAGGTGCCGCAACTGTTCGACATCCCTGCGCACCCCTACAGCGAAGCACTGCTCAAGGCGATTCCGGAACACAGCCTGGGCGCCTCGCGCCTGTCTACCCTGCCGGGTATCGTTCCCGGTCGTTACGACCGTCCGCAGGGCTGCCTGCTGTCGCCGCGCTGCCCGTATGTGCAAGAAAACTGCCGCACCCAGCGGCCGGCCCTTGATCCGAAAAGCAACAGCCTCGCCCGCTGCTTCTACCCGCTGAACCAGGAGGTGGCGTAATGGCCGTCGTACTTACCGCCCGCGACCTGACCCGTCACTACGAAGTGTCCCGTGGCCTGTTCAAGGGGCATGCGACCGTGCGCGCCCTGAACGGTGTGTCGTTCGAACTCGAAGCCGGCAAGACTCTCGCCGTAGTAGGCGAATCGGGCTGCGGCAAATCCACCCTGGCCCGGGCCCTGACCCTCATCGAGGAACCGTCCTCCGGCTCCCTGAAAATCGCCGGGCAGGAAGTCGCCGGTGCCGACAAGGCCCAGCGCAAGCAGCTGCGTAAAGACGTGCAGATGGTCTTCCAGAGCCCGTACGCGTCGTTGAACCCGCGGCAGAAAGTCGGTGATCAACTTGGCGAGCCACTGCTGATCAACACCAACCTGAGCGCTGCCGAACGGCGCGAGAAAGTGCAGGCGATGATGAAGCAGGTGGGTTTGCGCCCTGAGCATTACCAGCGCTACCCGCACATGTTCTCCGGCGGCCAACGCCAGCGGATCGCCCTCGCTCGCGCAATGATGTTGCAGCCAAAGGTGCTGGTGGCAGACGAACCGACCTCGGCGCTCGACGTGTCGATCCAGGCCCAGGTGCTAAATCTGTTCATGGATCTGCAGCAGGAGTTCAACACTGCCTATGTGTTCATCTCGCACAACCTGGCGGTGGTGCAACACGTCGCCGATGACGTGATGGTGATGTACCTCGGCCGCCCGGTGGAAATCGGCCCGAAAAACGACATCTACGCCCGTCCGCTACATCCTTACACCCAGGCGCTGCTGTCGGCCACCCCGACCATTCACCCGGACCCGAACAAACCGAAGATCAAGATCGTCGGCGAACTGCCCAACCCGCTCAACCCGCCGTCCGGCTGCGCTTTCCACAAGCGCTGCCCGTATGCGACCGAGCGATGCAGTACGGAAGAGCCGGCGTTGCGCTTGCTGGACAATCGGCAGGTGGCTTGCCACTACGCCGAGCAGTTTCTGGATGGCGCAGCGTGACAGCAATTTGAAATGAAATCCCTGTAGGAGTGAGCCTGTTCGCGATGGCGGAGTGTCAGTATCAGAAACACCGACTGACACTCCGCCATCGCGAGCAGGCTCACTCCTACAGGATATGCGACCGTCTTACTGACCTCTTCTACTTCGACTGCGCGTCAGCCGAAGTGAAGAGGTTTTCTTTTGCCTTACGTCTGGCTGTCGCCTTCGTCCGGATCATCGGAGTCCGGCTCATCGGTGGTTGAATCATCGTCACCCGCGCTACCGCCCTGTCCCTGGTCACCGGGCTCTGATTCCGACTTGGCGATCATTAGCCCAGCGTGCGCCACCTGGCCGCTCGAAGCCTGCTCGCCATGATCCGGGCATTCCGCCCGCGCCGCTGACATGCCGACGGACATGATCACTAAAACCTTAAACAACAGCAGAATGCGTTGAAAAATGCTCATAGCCGAATCCATCCTGTTTGAGTGAAGCCTGGGGTGCCTGTTGGGCGGTGAATGAAATCTAGTCCCGATTGAGTCGGTTCTCCAGATAGGACGCTTGTGAAAGAACAGAATGCCTTTGAACAGCAGACTGGTTTTGCATAATCATTATGCTGAATCGATATGAGCGCAGCTCTCGGGCACAGGAGGGGACGATGGCGCTACTGCAGACACTGTACGAACTGGAACAACGCCTGTTGGCACAAGCCACACGAAGTGACACTTTTATTCGCGAACCACACTAAACCTGTGGGATTGAGCCTGCTCGCGATGGCGGAGTGTCAGTCTGTAATTTAACTGCTGACACTCCGCCATCGCGAGCAGGCTCACTCCTACAGTTGGCGCACGTAAAAAAACCCCGGTGCTTTCGCGACCGGGGTTTTGTTTGCAGCTTTAGCTGCTTAGTGATGCTCGCGCGTCGCACGGAATTTCACATCCGGCCAGCGCTCTTCCATCAACGCCAGGTTGACCCGGGTCGGGGCCAGGTAGGTCAGGTGACCGCCGCCGTCGACCGCGAGGTTTTCCACAGCCTTGACTCGGAATTCCTCGAGTTTCTTCTTATCGTCGCAATCAATCCAGCGCGCCGAGTACACGGTGATCGGCTCATAGGAGCACTCGACCTTGTATTCCTCTTTCAAGCGGCTGGCGACCACGTCGAACTGCAGCACACCGACGGCACCGAGGATGATGTCGTTGCTGCGCTCGGGGAAGAACACCTGGGTCGCGCCCTCTTCCGCCAATTGCTGCAGGCCCTGGCGCAGTTGCTTGGATTTCAGCGGATCGCGCAGGCGCACTCGACGGAACAGCTCCGGCGCGAAGTGCGGGATGCCGGTGAAGCCGAGCACTTCGCCTTCGGTGAAGGTGTCGC
Source organism: Pseudomonas sp. RIT-562 (assembly GCF_026241895.1). Classification (GTDB taxonomy): domain Bacteria; phylum Pseudomonadota; class Gammaproteobacteria; order Pseudomonadales; family Pseudomonadaceae; genus Aquipseudomonas; species Aquipseudomonas mandelii_F. The sequence goes on from NZ_JAPJIV010000008.1 coordinate 109,802, forward strand.
CGATCTGGATAGTGCCGTGGTTGTGCAGGCCGATGATATCGCCGGCGAAGGCTTCTTCCAGCTGCTCACGTTCGGAGGAGAAGAACGTCAGCGCGTCGCCGATCCGCACGTCCTTGCCAGTACGCACGTGACGCATCTTCATGCCCTTTTCGTATTTGCCGGAGCAGATACGCATGAAGGCGATACGGTCGCGGTGCTTGGGGTCCATGTTCGCCTGGATCTTGAACACAAATCCGGTGAATTTCTCTTCGATCGGTTCCACGGTGCGCTCGTTGGCGACCCGTGCCAGCGGTTTCGGCGCCCAGTTGACTACCGCGTCGAGCACATGGTCGACACCGAAGTTGCCCAATGCAGTACCGAAGAACACCGGCGTCAGCTGGCCGTCGAGGAATTCCTGCTGGTTGAATTCGTGACAGGCACCCTGCACCAGCTCCAGCTGATCGACGAAGCGATCGTACTCGTCGCCCAAGTGCGCGCGGGCTTCGTCGGAGTCGAGCTTCTCGATGATTTTCACATCGGTACGTTCGTGTCCGTGACCGGCGGTGTAGACGATGATGTAGTCGTCGGCCAGGTGATACACACCCTTGAAATCGCGGTAGCAGCCAATCGGCCAGGTGATCGGCGCGGCCTTGATCTTCAGGACTGCTTCGATTTCGTCGAGCAGTTCGATCGGGTCGCGGATGTCACGGTCGAGTTTGTTGATGAAGCTGACAATCGGCGTATCACGCAGGCGGCAGACGTCCATCAGCGCGATGGTCCGCGGCTCTACACCCTTACCGCCGTCGAGGACCATCAATGCCGAGTCAACCGCCGTCAACGTGCGGTAGGTATCTTCGGAGAAGTCTTCGTGGCCCGGGGTGTCGAGCAGGTTGACCATGTGATCGCGGTACGGGAACTGCATGACCGACGTGGTAATGGAAATACCCCGTTGTTTTTCCATTTCCATCCAGTCGGAGGTGGCATGGCGGTCGGACTTGCGCGACTTCACCGTACCGGCAACCGCGATCGCCTTGCCCATCAGCAGGAGCTTCTCGGTGATGGTGGTCTTACCGGCATCGGGGTGGGAAATAATGGCGAAAGTGCGGCGTTTCGCGACTTCGGCGGCCTGTTTGGTCATGGGAAATCGCCTGGCAGGTGATTCAAAAAAGGGCGGCGAGTATAGCTTAAAAAGTGATCTACAGACCACCGTGTAGCAGCTGCCGAAGGCTGCGTTAAGGGCCGAAGGACCTTCTTGCAGGTTGAAATGCCGGGGCCGCTTCGCAACCCGACGCAGCCTTCGGCAGCTGCCACAGGGTGGCCAAATAGTGTCGAACGTGGGAACCTTTTAAACAGTGGAGGCGTCCACTCCCCTGTTACAACTGTCGTCAGGGTGTGAAAAATCAGCAAGTTAGCCTGACGAGGCTGCGCTTATGGCTCGATCTCATGCGGTTGCACCAGCATGAAGAGCTGCTTCTCGCGAACGTTGTTTTTCCCGGCAGCCAGGAATGGCATGCCACACGGGACTGCGTTCGCCGACAAAGAAAAAAAGGAGTCCGCCTGTGGCTATTCGCTATGGCAAAGGGCTGATAGGAGGTGCGGTTGTCGTCGCTCTCCTGGCCCTGCTGGTCCACTGGATTGGCATCAACACGATCGAACATTACCGCGACGATTTGTTGTTTTACCTGCAAGCTCATCTGATTCTTGTACTCGTCTCCATGCTGGCCGCCCTTGTTGTGGGCATACCTGCCGGCATCGTCCTCAGTCGCCCGACCATGGTTGGTCGCGCTGAACGCTTCATGCAGATCTTCAACATCGGCAACACCGTGCCGCCTCTCGCCGTACTGGCCATCGCCCTGGGGATCCTCGGCATCGGCAGCGGCCCCGCGATCTTCGCCCTGTTCCTTGCCTCGTTGTTGCCGATCGTGCGCAACACCTATGAAGGCCTGAAAAACGTCCAGGGTTCGCTCAAGGAAGCCGCCGTCGGCATCGGCATGACACCGACTCAGGTGCTGTGGCGCGTGGAACTGCCCAACGCCGTACCGATCATCATCGGTGGCGTGCGTGTGGCCCTGGCGATCAACGTCGGTACCGCACCGCTGGCATTCCTGATCGGCGCCAACAGCCTGGGCAGCCTGATTTTCCCTGGCATCGCCCTGAACAATCAGCCGCAACTGCTGCTCGGCGCGGCGTGTACCGCCCTGCTGGCCTTGCTGCTCGACGGCCTGGTGACTCTGGCCAGCCGCCTCTGGCTCGAACGCGGCTTGCGCCCGTCTTAAGCCTCGGCAAAGGAATTATCATGAAAAAACTATGCTTATTTTTAGGCTGCTCCCTGCTGCTCGCAGGATTGGCCCAAGCCGCTGAAAAACCGGTAATCCGCATCGGCGCACGGGTGTTCACCGAACAAACCCTGCTCGCTGAAATTACCTCCCAATACCTGCGCACCAAGGGCTACGACGCCCAGGTCACGGGCGGTCTGGGCAGCAACCTCGCTCGCAGCGCCCAGGAAAGCGGCCAACTGGACTTGATCTGGGAATACACCGGTGTGTCGCTGGTGGCTTACAACCACATCACGGAAAAACTCGACAGCGCCCAGTCCTACGCCAAGGTGAAAGAGCTCGACTCGAAGAAAGGCCTGGTCTGGCTCACCCCGTCGAAGTTCAGCAACACCTACGCCCTGGCATTGCCGGAAACCACCGCGAAGGCTTATCCCCAGATCAACACCATCAGCGAATTGAACACGGTGATGCAGGCGGAGGCGAAGACCAACCACCTCGTCGCGCTCGACACCGAGTTTGCCAACCGCTCCGACGGCATGGCCGGCATGGTCGAGCTCTACGACATGAACCTGACCCGTAAAAACACGCGCCAGATGGATGCCGGGCTGGTCTACACGGCCCTGCGCAATGGCCAGGTGTTTGCCGGCCTGGTCTACACCACCGACGGTCGCCTGAACGCCTTCAAACTGAAGCTGCTGGAAGACGACAAGCACTACTTCCCGGACTACACCGCCGCGCCGGTAGTGCGTCAGGTTTACCTCGACGCTCATCCAAAACTCGCCGAAGACATGAAGCCACTGGCCGAGCTGTTCGATGACGAGACCATGCGTGCGCTGAACGCCAGGGTCGACGTCGATCACGAAAGCCCTTCGTCCGTTGCCGCAGATTTCCTGCGCCAGCACCCGATCAACTGAGGAGGAGAAGACATGGAATTTTTGAACGCCTTTTCCCATCTCGACTGGGCGCAGGTCGCGCATCTGACCTGGCAGCACATCACCCTGGTCGGCATTGCCGTGACCCTGGCGATCCTGGTCGGCGTGCCGCTGGGCATCCTGATGACCCGCTTCCCGACGCTCGCCGGCCCCCTGCAGGCCAGCGCTACGGTGCTGCTGACCGTGCCGTCGATTGCGCTGTTCGGCCTGCTGCTGCCGTTCTACTCGAAATTCGGCCAGGGCCTGGGCCCAATGCCGGCGATTACCGCTGTATTCCTGTACTCGCTGCTGCCGATCATGCGTAACACCTACCTCGCGCTGACCGGTGTCGAACCCGGCATCCGCGAAGCCGCCCGCGGCATCGGCATGACCTTTGGCCAGCGCCTGCGCATGGTCGAGCTGCCGATCGCGGTGCCAGTGATCCTCGCCGGCGTACGCACTGCGGTAGTCATGAACATTGGTGTCATGACCATCGCCGCCACCATCGGCGCCGGTGGCCTGGGTGTACTTATTCTCGCTTCAATCAGCCGCAGCGATATGTCGATGCTGATCGTCGGCGCCGTGCTGGTCAGTCTCCTGGCCATCTTCGCCGACCTGCTTCTGCAATGGCTGCAACGCACGCTGACTCCAAAAGGACTGCTCAAATGATCGAACTTCAAAACCTCAGCAAGACCTTCCAAAGCAACGGCAAAGATGTCAAAGCCGTGGACTCCGTCAGCCTGACCGTCAATGAAGGCGAAATCTGCGTGTTCCTCGGGCCATCGGGCTGCGGCAAAAGCACCACGCTGAAGATGATCAACCGCCTGATCAAGCCGACCTCGGGCAAGATCCTGATCAACGGCGAAGACACCACCGACCTTGACGCCGTGACCCTGCGCCGCAACATCGGTTATGTGATCCAGCAGATCGGTCTGTTCCCGAACATGACCATCGAGGAAAACATCACCATCGTGCCGCGCCTGCTGGGCTGGGACAAACAGAAATGCCACGACCGTGCCCGCGAGTTGATGAGCATGATCAAGCTGGAACCCAAGCAGTACCTGAATCGCTACCCGCGTGAACTGTCCGGCGGCCAGCAGCAGCGGATCGGCGTGATTCGCGCTTTGGCCGCAGATGCGCCGTTGCTGTTGATGGATGAACCGTTCGGCGCGGTCGACCCGATCAACCGCGAAATGATCCAGAACGAGTTCTTCGAGATGCAACGCGCGCTGAACAAGACCGTGATCATGGTCAGCCACGACATCGACGAAGCGATCAAGCTGGGCGACAAGATTGCGATCTTCCGTGCGGGCAAGCTGCTGCAGATCGATCACCCGGATACCCTGCTGGCGCACCCGGCGGATGACTTTGTCAGCAACTTCGTCGGCCAGGACAGCACCCTCAAGCGCCTGTTGCTGGTGAAGGCCGAGGACGCGGCGGACAACGCGCCGTCGGTCAGCCCGGAAACTCCGGTAGCCGATGCGCTGGAGCTGATGGACGAGCATGACCGTCGTTATGTGGTCGTCACCGATGGTCAGAACAAAGCCCTGGGCTACGTACGCCGTCGCGACCTGCACCGTCAGACCGGTACCTGCGCGCAATACCTGCGCGAGTTCAATGCCACGGCAGCGTACGACGAGCACCTGCGCATCCTGTTGTCGCGCATGTACGAGTTCAACCGTTCGTGGCTGCCGGTGATGGATGCCGAGCGGGTGTTCCTGGGGGAAGTGACCCAGGAATCGATCGCCGAATACCTGAGCTCCGGTAAGTCCCGTGGCGGCAAGACCAGCATTGTTTCACCTGCTGAGACAGCCGTCGCCTGACCCGACGCCTTCGCGAGCAAGCCCGCTCCCACATTGGATCTGTGGTGTGCATGCAATCTGTGCATCACACAAATCTCCTGTGGGAGCGGGCTTGCTCGCGAATGGCAGCACCACAAATCCCCCTGAAACACCTCAAATTCCCCTGCCAGGGGAACATCACACTGTCATGCAGGTCGGTTACATCAGTAACTGTTCAGGACCGCACGACGGAAGCGTGCAAAAACGCGACATTTTTTGTTGATCTCAAGCCCCTCACGCCCTAAAGTTCGCGCCGAACGTCCATGCTGGAAACGATCCATCCGGCTCAAGTACTGACGACGAGACAGCAAGGCCAAGGGAAGCACCGCCTCCCGTGGCCTTTTTGCTTTCGGCGACATGCCTTGGGAAGTAGGCGAACCAAAGTGGGGATACGGAGGACGTTCAGGAGGGTGTGTCATCAATGAATTCACGAGTGCGCCGGAGCCTGCTTTTGCGCAGGGCAAGGCGCGAGGACCGAGGTTTGGTTGTTCCAAATGAGGTCCGAGTAACGCAGCCCTGCGCAAAAGCAGGCCCGGCCCTTCGGGTTGTGCCTGAGCGCGCGCCATGCTGCGTTGCAGGCCTTGCGAAGGGAGTGGCCATGAGCGGCGGCCTGCGCCTTGCCTGGCACGCGCTCAGGCGCAACGCACTTGCGAATTCATTGATGACACACCCTCGCACCCATTGTTAATTTCAGTTTGCCTTTAGGAGTCTCCAGCATGTCGATCAACGTCGAAGATTATTTCGAGCGCGCCACCTTTGACAAAATGAAGGCGTTCGCCGACAAGCAAGAAACCCCGTTCGTGGTGATCGACACCGCGATGATCAGCCAGGCCTATGACGACCTGCGCGCCGGTTTCGAATTCGCCAAAGTCTATTACGCGGTAAAAGCCAACCCGGCCGTCGAAATCATCGACCTGTTGAAAGACAAGGGTTCGAGCTTCGACATCGCCTCGATCTACGAGCTGGACAAGGTGATGGACCGCGGCGTCAGCGCCGACCGTATCAGCTACGGCAACACCATCAAGAAATCCAAGGACATTCGTTACTTCTACGAGAAAGGCGTGCGCCTGTTCTCCACCGACTCCGAAGCCGACCTGCGCAACATCGCCAAGGCTGCACCGGGCTCGAAAGTCTACGTGCGCATTCTCACCGAAGGCTCGACCACGGCTGACTGGCCTTTGTCGCGCAAATTCGGCTGCCAGACCGACATGGCCATGGACCTGCTGATCCTGGCCCGCGACCTCGGCCTGGTGCCTTACGGCATTTCCTTCCACGTCGGTTCGCAACAGCGCGACATCAGCGTATGGGATGCGGCGATTGCCAAGGTCAAAGTGATCTTCGAGCGTCTGAAAGAAGAAGACGGCATCGTGCTCAAGCTGATCAACATGGGCGGTGGCTTCCCGGCCAACTACATCACCCGCACCAACAGCCTGGAAACCTATGCCGAGGAAATCATCCGCTTCCTCAAGGAAGACTTCGGTGACGACCTGCCGGAAATCATCCTCGAACCAGGCCGTTCGCTGATCGCCAACGCTGGCATCCTGGTCAGCGAAGTAGTGCTGGTTGCGCGCAAATCCCGCACTGCCGTCGAGCGTTGGGTGTACACGGATGTGGGCAAGTTCTCCGGCCTGATCGAAACCATGGACGAAGCCATCAAGTTCCCGATCTGGACCGAAAAGAAAGGCGAGATGGAAGAAGTGGTCATCGCCGGCCCAACCTGCGACAGCGCCGACATCATGTACGAAAACTACAAGTACGGCCTGCCGCTGAACCTGGCGATCGGTGATCGCATGTACTGGCTGTCGACCGGTGCCTACACCACCAGCTACAGCGCCGTTGAGTTCAATGGCTTCCCGCCGCTGAAATCGTATTACGTGTAAGCGCTAGCTGAAAAACAAAAAGCCCATGACGTGTCATGGGCTTTTTTGTTCCTTGAAATATGATCCGGTAGGAGCTGCCGAAGGCTGCGATCTTTTGACCTTGACCTTGAAAAACAAGATCAAAAGATCGCAGCCTGCGGCAGCTCCTACAGGGGAATTGTGCAGACGCCGGAAATTAAAGGGGTTTAAGTTCCAGTTCAGACTGGCGTTGAGCGTAGTCAGTGGCCAATGCGCGGATTTGCGGATCAGTGGCGTTTGATAACGCCTTGCTCGCCACCCGCAGGAAATTCAGATTCCCGCCCGCCAGGGCCTTGCGCAACCAGTCCAGCGCTTCGGCTACATTGCCCTCATCCGCCAACACGGCGGCATAACTGAACTGCCCGCGAAAATCCCCGCCAACAGCCGAACGTCGATACCAATCACGCGCCGCCTGCAGATCAACCGGGCAATGCTGCCCTTCCTCCAGATAACGCCCCAACAGGTTCATCGATTTCGCGTGTCCAAGCCCGGCGGCGCGGCGATACAGCTCCAGCGCCTGCGCTTGATCCTCCATCACTCCACGCCCGGTTGCCAGCAGGTTGGCGTAGTTGTACATCGCCCAATCGAGGCCTGCGGACGCGGCGATCCGATAATGCCCGGCCGCCACTGCAGCATCTGCAGTGCAGCCCCACCCGTGTTCATGGCAACGGCCGAGCATGTTGCGCGCCATCAGATGTCCGCGCCGGGCGGCGATCTCGAACCAGCGCAAGGCCAGTGGCTGATCCTGTGCGATGCCCTGCCCGTCGAGCAGGATCTGCCCCAGCAATGCCTGGGCATCAAGGAGGTTTTCCCGGGCGGCGATCAGGATTGCCTGGGCCGCGCGCGCCGGGCTTTCGTCGAGCATGGCGGTGAGCCGTTCACCGTCGAGAACTTCCTCGCGGCGCAGTTGAAAGGTCATACCTCGACCCAGCGCCGCAACAGATTGTGATAGGTGCCGGTCAGACGGATCAGCGAAGGATGATCTGGCACATCCTGGGTCAACTGGCGAATCGCCTCGTCCATCTCGAACAGCAGCGCGCGCTGGCTGTCCTCGCGCACCAGGCTCTGGGTCCAGAAGAACGAGGCAAAACGCGCGCCGCGAGTGACTGCGTTGACCTTATGCAGGCTGGTGCCGGGATACAGGACCATGTCGCCAGCCGGCAACTTCACCCGCTGGGTCCCGAAGGTGTCATGGATCTCCAGCTCGCCGCCGTCATAGTCGTCGGGCTCGCTGAAGAACAGGGTGGCCGACAAGTCGGTGCGCACACGCTCGATGCTGTTCTGCGGCTGGCGCACGGCGTTGTCGATGTGGAAGTCGAAACTGCCGCCAGCCGTGTAGCAATTCAGCAGCGGCGGAAAGACCTTGTGCGGCAGGGCTGCAGACATGAACAGCGGATTTTTCCACAGCCGCTCCAGCATCGCCGCGCCGATTTCCTTGGCCAGGGGATGGCCTTCCGGCAGCTGCAGATTGTGCTTGGCCTTGGCCGATTGATAGCCCGCAGTGATTTTGCCATCGGCCCAATCTGCCTGCTGCAAGGCTTCACAGATGCGCTGCACTTCTTCTTTCGCGAACACGCCGGGAATGTGCAGCAACATGGAGACACTACCTGAAGGCAAAGGGATGCCAATGGTATTGATTCTTATTGACTGTGTAAAACCCTTGCGACGAATGAATCAGCAAAAACCGTAAGGGTAAATTGTAAAGAATGTAAATTCAGTGCGAATAGTAATGTTTCGCAATTGATACGAATACCTGTTTACCCTATATTCCGCGACCTCAAATCCTTGGGGAGGGGAATTTTAATGTCACGCCAACAACCACAATTACCTGTCAGTTCACCGCGTTTGCTCGCGTCTGCAATTGGCGTGGCAATCACTGCCGGTTCCGCTGGACACATGGTTTTCGCCGCAGAGAAGACCGATGCCAAATCGTCAGGCAGCGCGATTTCCCTGGACGCCACTGCCATTACCGGCGAAGCCCAGGACGCAACGACCTACAACGTCGAAAAAGCCTCCTCGCCCAAGTACACCGCACCTCTGGTGGACACTCCGCGCTCCGTGACGGTAATTCCGCAACAGGTCCTCAAGGACACCGGCGCCCTGAACATGCAGGACGCGCTGCGCACTGTTCCAGGCATCACCTTTGGTGCCGGCGAAGGCGGCAACCCTCAGGGCGACCGTCCATTCATCCGTGGCTTTGACGCCCAGGGCGATACGTACCTGGACGGCGTGCGCGACACCGGTTCGCAAAGCCGCGAGATCTTCGCGGTCGAGTCGATCGAAGTCAGCAAAGGCCCGAACTCGGCCATTGGCGGCCGTGGCGCTGCCGGTGGCAGCATCAACATGGTGAGCAAAAAGGCCCACTTGGGCGATTCGCTCGATGGCGGCTTCACCTGGGGCTCGGACCAGACCCAGCGCTACACCTTCGACGGTAACTACCAGTTCACTGACACCGCCGCTGGCCGTCTGAACCTGATGAGCCACGAGAGCAACGTCGCCGGCCGTGACAGCGTCGACTACGACCGCTGGGGCATCGCGCCGTCCGTGGCGTTCGGCCTGGGCACCGACACCCGCGTCAACCTCGATTATTACCATCTGGAAAGCAACGACACCCCGGACTCGGGAATTCCGTACAGCATTCCGGTAGCCGGGTCTGCGGCGCGCACCAAGTCCAACCCGGACACGCCGGATGACGGTGGCCGCAGCAGCAACTTCTACGGCCTGGACGGTCGCGATTTCCGCAAGGGCCGCACCGATACCGCGACCATCGCCATCGAGCACGACCTGAACGATGCACTGACCGTGAAGAACACCCTGCGCCACGGCAGCAGCATGCAGGATTACATCCTGACCCAGCCGGATGACTCCAAAGGCAACGTCAACAACGGCAGCGTGTGGCGCCGGGCCAACACCCGTGTCAGCAACACCGACACCACCACCAACCAAACCGACCTGTTTGGTGACGTGTACATCGGCGGGTTCAAGAACAGCTTCGCCACGGGTATCGAGCTGAGCCACGAGAAGAGCGAGAAATCCTCTTACACCGTCAACACCGATACAACTCCAGGCACTGCCGCGGCGACTACCAACTGCAGCCCTGCGCTGATCGGCGCGCCAAGCGGTTACAACTGCACCTCTCTGGCCAACCCGAACCCGAGCGATCCGTGGGACGGCTCGATCGCGCGCAACTACGCGGGCACCGACACCTCCAGCACCACTCGCGCACTGTACGTGTTCGACACCCTGGAATTGTCCGAACAGTGGCTGGTGAACATGGGGCTGCGCTACGACCACTTCGACACCAAGTACAAGACCTACAACGCTGCTGGCGCCACGGTCGTGACCAATGGTGTTGCGTCGAAGGGCAAGGACACCAGCGAGTTCATCACCGGTCAGTTCGGTGTGGTCTACAAGCCAGCTGAAAACGGCAGCATCTACGCCTCGTATGCGACTTCCGCCACGCCACCGGGCAACACCCTGGGTGAAGGTCAGGAAGGCAACCCGCTGGGTGGCTCGACCGACCGTGCCGGCAACCTGCTGAGCAGCGACATGGAGCCGGAAACCACCAAGAACTACGAAATCGGTACCAAGTGGGACCTGCTGAACGATCGCCTGTCCCTGACCGCCGATATCTTCCGCACCGAAAAAGACAACGCTCGCGTTCAGGTGGACACCACGTCCTACGAAAACGCCGGCAAGACTCGCGTGCAAGGTATCGAACTGTCGGCAAGCGGCAAGATCACCGACAAGTGGCAGGTGTTCGCCGGTTACGCCTACATGGACAGCGAGCAAGTCGACGGCGGCCCGCTGGGCGCGGCCAACGACGGCAACGAACTGCCTAACACGCCGAAAAACAGCGCCAGCCTATGGACGACCTACCAGGTCACGCCGAAGCTGACTGTCGGTGGCGGTGCGTTCTACGTCGACGACGTGTTCGGTAGCGTGGCCAACACCACGATGGTGGATGACTACGTACGCTACGACGCCATGGTCGCCTACAAGCTGACCAAAAACGTCGACCTGCAGCTGAACGTGCAGAACCTGACCGACGAAACCTACTACGACAAAGCCTTCTCGACCCACTTCGCCAATCAGGCGGCGGGCCGTACGGCATTGTTGAGCACCAACTTCCATTTCTGATTGCTGTCACACCGCAATCGCCACTGTGGGAGCGGGCTTGCTCGCGAATGCGGTGTGTCATTCAGCATAACTGTGATTGACCCACCGCATTCGCGAGCAAGCCCGCTCCCACAGGGAATGTCGGTGAAGGGACCGGCCCCGTTCATCCAGATGAACGGGGCTTTTGTGCGTAATAGACAAGGCATCCCGTCAACCCACGGCATAATGCGCGCCGTGATGATTATTTTCGAACGAAGGCGAGCGACGTGTTGAAGAAAACCCTGTTCCAGCTGCACTGGTTTTTCGGCATCAGCGCCGGGCTGGTCCTGGCTCTGATGGGCATCACCGGGGCGACGGTGTCGTTTCAGGACGAGATCCTGAGCGCGCTGAACCCGTCGGTACTGCAGGTCGAAAAGCAGGTCGCCGGCGTCCTGCCGCCTGCCGAGCTGGTGGAACGCATTGAAGCGGCGTCCGGCAAGAAAGTCTCGATGCTCAGCGTCGAGACCGACAGCGGCGCGGCGGCCAAAGTGTTCTTCACGCCCAAGCCTGGCGAACGCCGCGGCGAGATGCGCTACTTCGACCCGTACACCGCCGAGTTCATGGGCGACGCCAGCGGCCAGGGCTTTTTTGGCCTGATGCTGCAACTGCACCGCTTCCTCGCAATGGGCGATACCGGCCGGCAGATCACCGGGGCCTGCACGCTGATCCTGGTGTTCTTCTGCCTGTCCGGCCTGTACCTGCGCTGGCCGCGACAGTGGAAAAGCTGGCGCGCCTGGCTGACCCTGGACTGGAAGAAAAAAGGCCGCAGCTTCAACTGGGACTTGCACTCGGTGGCTGGCACCTGGTGCCTGCTGTTTTATCTCCTGGCGGCCCTTACCGGCTTGTCCTGGTCTTATGAGTGGTACAACAAAGGCCTGACCCGCTTGCTGTCCGACTCGCCACAAAACGAGCGGGTGCGCGGCGGGCGTGGCCCGGCGCCTAGCGGTCCGGCGCCAACGGCCGACTACGCAGCCATGTGGAGCAGCATCTACAGCGCGGCGGGTCCGGCACTGAGCGCCTACAACATCCGTATGCCGCCTGTGGCGGGCCAGCCGGCGACCGTGTTCTACCTGCTGAACACCTCGCCACACGACCGCGCGCTGAACCAGATCACCCTCGACCCGGCCACCGGCATCGTCAAGCGGCATGACCGCTACAGTGACAAGAGCCTCAAGGCCCAGCTGCTGACCAGCATTTATGCACTGCACGTCGGCAGCTACTTCGGGATTGTTGGACGGGTGATCCTGACCCTCAGCGCATTGACCATGCCGCTGTTCTTCGTCACCGGCTGGTTGCTGTACCTGGATCGTCGACGCAAGAAAAAACAGATCCGCGACGCTCGCAACGGCCTGGCCCAACCGCTGGTTGATACCCCGGCCTGGCTGATCGGTTTCGCCAGCCAGAGCGGCTTCGCCGAACAACTGGCCTGGCAGACCGCCGGGCAGTTGCAAGCCGCCGGCTTGCCAGTGAAAGTGCAGCCGCTGGCCAGTGTCAGCGAGCAGGACCTGCAGGATTCGAGCAACGCATTGTTCGTGGTCAGTACTTTTGGCGACGGCGAAGCACCGGACAGCGCCCGCAGTTTCGAGCGCAAGGTCCTCGGTCGCGCCGTGAGCCTGGACAGCCTGAACTACGCAGTGCTGGGCCTGGGTGATCGACAGTATCAACACTTCTGCGGGTTTGCCCGACGCTTGCACAGCTGGCTGGGCGAGCATGGTGGCAAGACACTGTTCGCGCCGGTGGAAGTCGACAGCGGCGATCCTTACGCCTTGCGTCACTGGCAGCAGCAACTCGGCCTGCTGACCGGACAAGCGCCCGTGGACACCTGGCAAGCACCCAGCTACGACAACTGGACGCTGACCCGTCGTGAACTGATGAACCCTGACAGCAGCGGTTCACCGGTTTACCTGCTGGGCCTGACTGCCCCTACTGCCAGCGGCTGGTTGGCGGGCGATCTGGTGGAAGTCCTGCCGCGTAATTGCCCATGGGCGATCGAGCATTTCCTCGATGGCCTGGGAATCGACGGTCGCGCCAGCGTGACGCTCGATGGCCTGGCGCAAACCCTGGAACAAGCCCTCGCCAGTCGCCAACTGCCGGAAAACCGCGCTCACCTGGTCGGCCTGCACGCCCAGGCGGTGGCGGATGCGCTGGTGCCGCTGGCCATGCGCGAATACTCCATCGCCTCGATCGCTGCCGACGGCATTCTGGAACTGATCGTGCGCCAGGAAGTGCATGCCGACGGCAGCCTGGGCGTGGGCTCCGGCTGGTTGACCGAGCACGCACCGGTGGGCGGCAGCATCAACCTGCGGGTGCGGCGCAACAGCAGTTTCCACCTGCCCACCGAGCCGCTGCCGATGATTCTGCTGGGCAATGGCACCGGCCTTGCCGGGCTGCGCAGCTTGCTCAAAGCGCGGATTGCCGATGGTCAACAGCGCCATTGGCTGCTGTTTGGCGAACGCAATCGCGAGCATGACTTTCTCTGTCGCGATGAGCTGCAGGAATGGCTGGTGTCGGGCGACCTGGAGCGGCTGGACCTGGCGTTCTCGCGTGATCAGGCCGAAAAGATTTATGTGCAGGATCGGCTGCGGGAATCGGCGGACTTGCTGAAGCAGTGGCTCGCCGATGGTGCGGTGATCTATATCTGCGGCAGCCTGCAGGGCATGGCGTCGGGTGTGGATCACGTGCTCAACGAAGTGCTGGGAATCGCAGAGGTCGACAAGCTGATCGAGCAAGGTCGCTATCGACGCGACGTTTACTGAGATCCAAAGGTCTGGGCTTGAACAACAACTTGTAGGAGCCTGGCTTGCCAGCGATGACGTCAGCACGATCGCCATCGCCGGCAAGCCGGGCTCCTACGGATTTGCGCCGAGCCCGAATCTTGCGTACAAGCCGGGCTCTTGCAATGGCTGGTGTCAGGCTTTGGCGGGTTCGAGTGCCAGCTCGACTGTTTCCGGCCGTTTGAGCAGCGCATACGCCACCGCCGTCACCAGGCTCCCCGCGACAATCGCCAACAGATACAGCAACGCATGATTGATCGCATTCGGAATCGCCAACACAAACAACCCACCGTGCGGCGCCATCAGCTTGCAGCCGAAGTACATCGAAAGCGCGCCGGTCAGCGCGCCACCGGCAATGCTGGCCGGGATCACCCGCAGCGGATCCTTCGCGGCAAACGGAATTGCGCCTTCGGAAATGAAGCACAGGCCTAACACCAATGCCGCTTTGCCTGCCTCACGCTCGGTCTGGGCGAACTTGCGTCGGGCGATGAACGTGGCGATGCCCAGGCCAATCGGCGGCACCATGCCGGCGGCCATGGTCGCGGCCATCGGAGCGTAACTTTGCGACGCCAGCAGACCCACCGAGAACGCATAGGCGGCCTTATTGATCGGACCACCCAGGTCTACGCACATCATCCCCCCGAGCAACACACCCAGGAGGATCGCATTGGTGGTGCCCATGCTGTCGAGGAAGTGCGTGAGCCCTTCGAGCATCCCGGCTACGGGCTTGCCGACCACGTAGATCATCACCAGGCCGGTGAACAGGCTGGCCAGCAACGGGATGATCAGGATCGGTTTCAGCGCTTCGAGGCTCTGCGGCAAGCGGGCATAGCGATTGATCGCCTGGGCCGCGTAGCCGGCGATGAAACCGGCAATAATCCCGCCGATGAAACCGGCTCCCAGGGTGCTCGCCAGCATGCCGCCGATCATCCCCGGCGCCAGGCCCGGGCGGTCAGCGATCGAGTAGGCGATGTATCCCGCCAACAGTGGCACCATCAGCTTGAAGGCAGTGTCGCCGCCAATCTGCATCAGGGCGGCCGCCAGGGAGCCTTCTTCCTTGAATGCGGTGATGCCGAATACGAATGACAAGGCGATCATCAAGCCGCCTGCCACTACCATCGGCAGCATGAACGACACGCCGGTCAGCAAGTGCTTGTAGACGCCAGTCTTCTCCTGCTTGGCGGGGCCTTTGGCGCCACTCGCAGCGCTTTCCTGCGAGCCTTCGGCCAGGGCTTTGTTGAGTGTTGCTTCTGCCTGCTTCAAGGCGATACCGGTGCCGCAACGGTAGATTTTCTTTCCGGCGAAGCGCTCGGTCGCAACCTCGATGTCGCAGGCCAACAGCACCACATCGGCCTCGGCAATGGCCTCGGCGCTCAGCGGATTGCGTGCACCCACCGAACCCTGGGTTTCGACTTGCAGGTCGTAACCCAGTCGCTTGGCCGCTTGCTGCAAAGCCTCGGCGGCCATGAACGTGTGGGCGACCCCGGTCGGGCAGGCGGTAATGGCTACCAGCTTCGGTGCCTTCTGACCAGCTGCGATCGGCTCGGCGACAGCTTCTGGCGCCACGTAAACCTGCGCCTCTTCGGCGCCCTTGCGCAACACTGCTTCAACATCCTGCAGGGCCTGGGCCGGAGTACTCTGGAACACGCGCTTGCCGACGAATCTCGACATGTCCACAGGCGCACTGGTCACCAGCAACACCCACTCGGCTGCCTCGAGGGTGGTAGCCGACAACTGCCGTTCAGGGTGCGCCGCATCGGTGACTTCGACGCTGGTGCTCCAGCCCTGGCGCTGCGCTGCTGCATCCAGCAAACGGGCGCACAGCACACTGGTGACCATGCCGTTCGGGCAGGCCGTTACAATGGCTAACTTCATGACAAACCCTCTTATTGTTCTGTCAGGGGGCGTACACGCACACCCTGTTCGAGCTGCGCCAACTGCGCGGTGTCGCCAATGCCGAAGCCGATCTGGGTGACGGCCATCGCGGCAATCGCCGTGGCGGTGCGCAAAGTCTGTTCAGGCGTGTCGGCGCTGAGCAAACCGTGGAGCATGCCCGCCAGCAACGAATCACCTGCGCCTACCGTGCTGGCGACGCTGACCTTGGGCGGCGTGGCGTGCATCGCCGAGCCGACGCTGAACCAGTTCACACCTTGGGCGCCGTGGGAAATCACCACGTGCTCGATGCCTTGCGCGTGCAAGCGGCTCGCCACTTCTGCCTGGGCAGTCACCGACTCCACTGCGCAATCAAATACCTCGGCCAGTTCCTCGGCGTTGGGCTTGATCAGCCAGGGGCCGGCCTTGAGCGCTGCACGCAGGGCTGCGCCACTGGTGTCGAGGGCGACATTCAAACCAAGATGCTTCAAACGCTCAATCAGCGCCTGCAACCACGCCGGGCTGACGCCCTGGGGCAGGCTGCCGGCGACGACGACCGCGTCGTGACCGGGGGCGATCTGTTCGAGCCGATCGAGCAACGCCTGCTGGGCCGCGTCACTGACCAGAGGTCCGGGACCATTGACGTCAGTGATCCGGCCATCACTTTCGGCGAGCTTGAGGTTACTGCGAGTTTCGCCTGGGACACGGATGAACTCATCGACAAACCCGCGCTTGGCGAACAGCGCATCGAACGCCTGGGGATTGTCTGCGCCGAGGAATCCGCTGACGGTCAATTGATGCCCGAGGTCTGCCAGGACCTGCGCCACGTTTACGCCCTTGCCAGCGGCATGGGTGTGCATCTCGTCACTGCGGTTGACCTGGCCGGGCTCAAGGCGGGCCAGCTGAACGGTCAGGTCCAGTGCCGGATTGAGGGTCAGGGTGAGGATCTTGGCCATTACAGGGCCTCCACTAATGCGCGTACTTCATTCGCGCTGCCAACGGCCAGGGCCTGGCGGGCAACGGTTTGGGCCTGGGTGAGGCTGAGCTCGCGGATGCGCGCCTTGACCTCGGCGATGCTGCGCCCGGAAACGCTCAACTCATCGACTCCCAGGCCGATCAGTACCGGCACCGCCAGAGGATCCGCCGCCAGCTCGCCGCACACGCCGACCCATTTGCCATGGGCATGGGCGGCACGCACGGTGATGTCGATCAGTTGCAGCACCGCCGGGTGCAAGCCGTCCGCCTGCGCCGACAGGGTCGGATGACCGCGGTCGATGGCCAGGGTGTATTGGGTCAGGTCGTTGGTGCCGACGCTGAAAAAGTCGACTTCCCTGGCCAGTACTGGCGCGAGCAATGCCGCCGACGGCACCTCGATCATGATCCCCAGCTGCAGGTCCGCCACGGGAATTTCCAGGCGCAGGCGCTCGGTCATGTCCCGCGCCTGACGCCACTCGTCGACACTTCCGACCATGGGAAACATGATGCGCAATGGCCGGTTGTCGGCGGCCCGCAGCAATGCGCGCAATTGCGCTTCCATGACTTTCGGGCGTTGCAGTGTCAGGCGGATGCCACGTACTCCGAGGAAAGGGTTTTCTTCCTTGGCGATTGGCCAATACGGCAGCGGTTTGTCGCCGCCGACATCCAGGGTGCGCACCACCAGCGGACGACCGGCCAGGCCATCGAGCACCTTGCGATATTCCGTTTCTTGCGTGGCCTCGTCCGGCAGTTGCGGGTGGGCCATGAAAATCAGTTCGGTGCGCAGCAGGCCAATACCTTCGGCCCCCTGCTCCACGGCACTGGTCACACCCGCGCTCTCGCCGATGTTGGCGAAGACCTCGACAGCGTGGCCATCGCTGGTCAGCGCCGGTTGATGACGTTGTTCGGCGGCAGCCTGGAGCCGCTGCTCGCGGGTATCTCGCTCTTCGGTAGCGCGCTGCAAAGTGGCGGTATCGGCGTCCACGTGCAGTCGTCCGCGCTGGCCATCCAGCAGCAGCGGCGTGCCCGGAGCCAGCAGCAACACCGCCGCGCCCGCACCCACCAGTGCCGGGATGCCCAAGGCCCGGGCGACAATCGCACTGTGCGCCGTAGCGCCACCGCGGGCGGTGAGGATGCCGGCGACACGCGCCGGGTCAAGGCGGGCCACATCGGAAGGACCGACTTCGTCCATCACCAGGATGTAGGGCTGGTCTGGCTCGCTCGGCGTTTCGACGCCACAGAGTTGCGCCAAGACCCGCCGCCCGATGTCCCGCAGGTCGGCGGCACGCTCGGCGAGCAAGGCGTCCTGCAATGACTCTTGTTGCCGGGCCGCCGCTTCGATGACGGCCATCCACGCCGCTTCGGCGCTTTCGCCCTGCTTGAGGCGGGTGTCGACTTCGTCGGTGAGTTCCGGGTCGTCGAGCATCTCCTGGTGGGTGATGAAAATCTCGCGGATGGCCTTGGCTTTGCTGCGTTCGATCAGACCTTGGATGTCCTGCCGCACCTGAGTCAA
Source organism: Pseudomonas sp. RIT-562 (assembly GCF_026241895.1). GTDB lineage: Bacteria > Pseudomonadota > Gammaproteobacteria > Pseudomonadales > Pseudomonadaceae > Aquipseudomonas > Aquipseudomonas mandelii_F. Next base: position 127,999 of record NZ_JAPJIV010000008.1, read on the forward strand.
CGCCAGTTTGAGACGCTCGCGTTCGATCGCGGCGGACTCTCCACGCAATGGGTATTCGATGGTTTGCAGCACCTGGATATGTGCCGGGCCGATGGCGATTCCCGGAGCGGCGGCGATTGCCTGAATCAGGCTGCCGGAGGCCGGTGCCAGAAGCACCTCGGCGATATCGGTGAGCACTTCGCGCTGCTCGCTCACGGCGGGCAATGGTTCGACTTCTTCGCCGAGGCCCTCTTCGATGGCGGCCAACAAAGCCGGCAAAGCGTCAGCGGCAATTGCCGGTTCGGCAACAAATTCCAGTACCTGACCACGCCGGGCGCCAAGGCTCAGCAGCTTGCTCAGGCTTTTCACCGAGACCGCGCTGTCTTGGCCATCGACGATACGCACCCGAATCTCACCTTCAAAACTCTTTGCCAGTTGGGCGAGGATCTTCGCCGGGCGGGCGTGCAAGCCATGGGCGTTGGCCAGGGCGATCCGCGCACTCGGCCAGTCCGCGGGCAATTCTCCGCCCAGCACTTCGAGGACTTTACGGCTGCTGGTGGCACGGCCCAGTTCATGGCCACGCCCTTCGATCAGCAATGCGCACAGGCGCTCGAGCAGAGCCTGATGCGCCTCCCCGAGGCTCGCCAGGCAGAACAGGCCGCTCAGTGGCTGGCCCAGATAACGCATTGGCTTGTCCGGGGTAACAAACGCCAGGCCCGGACGCTTCACCGTCTGTTCGCTGTGCAGCCACCACAAACCATCGCCCAGCGGCAGCGCTTCGACCTGCTGCAACACTGCGGCGAAACCGTTACTCACACAATCCGCCTGGCGCAGCAAACGCGCACCGCGCCACACCAGTTCTTCGAAATCATCGGCGGACACTCCCAGGCCAATCATCTGCGCATCCAGTGCCAGTTCCTGAGGAGCGCCCTGCAGGAGTTTGAGCAAGGCTTCGGCGCTGGAGGCACGTCGCAGGGCTTGGCCCAGGTCGGTCTCGCCCAGGGCGCGGGTCAGCAGCTGCAGCAGGCGCAGGTGTTCGTCGGATTTGGCCGCGATGCCGATCGCCAGGTAGACGATCTGCCCGTCGCCCCAGTCCACCCCGTCGGGGAACTGCATCAGGCGCACGCCGGTGGAAAATACCTGGTCGCGGGTGTCCGGCGTTCCGTGGGGAATGGCAATACCTTGACCGAGAAAAGTCGAGCCCTGGGCCTCCCGGGCTTGCAAGCCGGCGAGATAACCGTCAGCGACCAGTCCATCGGCAACCAGGTGCTGGGCCAGCAAATGCAACGCTGCGGATTTATCCACGGCCGATTGGCCCATGGATATCTGCTCAATAGTGAGCTCGAGCATGCTTTCTCCTTTTTGGCGCCCGAAAGGTGCCAGGTATTGTTTTGGATAGTTCAGCTTAGGCGCTTGTTCAGCATATTTGGCAGTTTCACGGCAGAACTGGCCAAGGCGCCTTAAACGTAGAAAATACGCCTGCTGAAACGTTTAATCTAGAAAGATTGGCACGTTACTCGATAATGTCCCATCCTTGAAGTCCAGATTGTCGGATGCGCCAGGACAATGGTCGCCTGCCTGAATCGGGTAGGATTGGCGAAAATATCGGGCAAGCTCGAAAAAACAAGGAAACCCGAGTTGAAACTCAGTGATATCGCCCAGTTGGCCGGGGTCTCCGTGACCACCGCCAGTTATGTCATCAATGGCAAGGCCGAACAGCAGCGGATCAGCACTGCCACGGTCGAGCGCGTGCGTGCCGTGGTCGAGCAGCATGGCTTTACCCCTAATCCACAAGCGGCAGGCCTGCGCAGTCGGCACACCCGCACCCTGGGGTTCATTCTGCCGGATCTGGAAAACCCCAGTTACGCGCGAATCGCCAAACTGCTCGAACAGGGCGCGCGGGCCCGTGGCTATCAGCTGCTGATCGCCAGTTCGGACGACGCACCGGACAGCGAGCGCCAGCTGTTGCAGCTGTTTCGCGCCCGGCGCTGCGACGCACTGATCGTCGCCAGCTGCCTGCCCAGTGGCGATGACAGTTATCGCCAGCTGCAAGCCAAGGGCATTCCGATTATCGCGATCGACCGGGTCATGGAGCCGGAACATTTCTGTTCGGTGATCAGTGACGACCGCGAAGCCAGCCTGCAATTGACCCGCAGCCTCCTGCAGCCGTTGCCCAGGCAGATCGCCCTGATCGGCGCGCGCCCTGAATTGAGCATCAGCCAGGAACGCGCGGCCGGCTTCAAGGAAGCCTTGGCCGGGTTTGATGGCGAGGTGCTGATTGAGCACGGCGACTCGTTCAGCCGCGAATGTGGCAAGCAGTTGATGGAGCAGATGCTGCAACGCCTTGGGCATCTGCCGGACGCGCTGGTCACGACATCCTACGTCTTGTTGCAGGGTGTGTTCGATGCCTTGCACGACTTCCCGCTGAAGTCCCGCCCATTGCGCCTCGGCACATTTGGCGACACTCAGTTGCTGGATTTCCTGCCATTGCCGGTGAACGCCATGGCCCAGCAACATCAACTGATCGCCGACAAGGCGCTGGAATTGGCCCTGGCGGCCATCGAGCAGTCGGACTACCAACCTGGCGTGCAAGCCATCGCACGGACCTTCAAGCAGCGTATTCGCCAGGACTGAATCGTGGAGCTGATCGATACGCACACCCACCTGGACTTTGCCGACTTCGACGCCGATCGCTCGGCGCTGCTGGCACAAAGCCGCGCGCTGGGGGTGCGGCGCATGGTGGTGCTGGGGGTTTACCAGGATAACTGGCAGCGGGTCTGGGAGCTGGTGCAAAGCGACCCCGACCTGTATGCAGCGTTCGGCCTGCACCCGGTTTATCTGGACCAGCATCAGCCTGACCATCTGCATGAACTGCGTGCCTGGCTTGAGCGCTTGGCCGGGCATCGCCAACTGTGTGCGGTGGGCGAGATCGGCCTCGATTACTTCATTGAAACCCTGGACCGCGAACGCCAGCAGGCGTTGTTCGAAGCGCAGCTGCAATTGGCGATGGAGTTCGATCTGCCGGCGCTGATCCATGTCCGACGCAGCCATGCCGCAGTCATCGCCACGCTCAAGCGCCTGCGCCTGAAACGCGCGGGCATCATCCATGCGTTTGCCGGCAGCAAGGAAGAGGCTCGCGAGTACATCAAGCTGGGGTTCAAGCTCGGCCTGGGCGGCGCAGCGACCTGGCCGCAGGCGTTGCGTATGCACCGGGTGCTCGCCGAATTGCCACTGGACGCCGTGGTGCTGGAAACCGACTCACCGGACATGGCTCCGGCGATGTATCCCGGCGAGCGTAATAGTCCGGCGCATTTGCCGGACATCTGTGGGGCGTTGGCGGGGATCATGGGGATTAGTGCTGAGCGATTGGCGGCCGTCAGCACGGTGAATGCGTGCGAAGTCTTTAACTGGTAACGGCTCACTCCTACAGGGTTTAGTTCAGACCCGGAACGCGCTGATGAGCTGCTTCAACTCCACCACTTGGGCCGACAATGCCCGACTCGCGTCTTCGGTCTGGTGCGCCCCTTCGGCAGTGCGTTCGCCCGCACGGTTGATTTCGACGATGTTCTGGTCGATGTCATGGGCCACAGCCGTCTGCTGCTCCACCGCAGCAGCGATCTGCTGGTTCTGGTCGACGATCATGCCAACTGCGCCGAGGATGTTTTCCAGTGCCTGCTGGACTTTCTCCGACTGGCCCACTGTCCCGCTGGCCATCTGATGACTGCTGCCCATGGCTTTCACCGCAGCGCCAACACCACTGTGCAGCTTGCTGATCATCTGCTCGATTTCTTCGGTCGATTGCTGGGTGCGCTTGGCCAGGGTCCTGACCTCGTCGGCCACTACGGCAAATCCACGCCCCTGCTCACCAGCCCGCGCAGCTTCAATTGCCGCATTGAGGGCCAGCAGATTGGTCTGCTCGGCAATGCTCTTGATCACTTCCAGCACGCGGCTGATGGCCTGGCTGTCAGTGGCCAGTTGATTGATCACCAGCACTGACTGATCGATCTCGCCAGCCAGTGCGGCAATGCTGCCCTGTTGCGATTGCACCAGGCCGCGCCCGCTGAGCGTTTCGTCATTGACGCTATGCGCGCTGCTGACCGCCGCGGCGGCACTGCGCGCCACTTCCAGGGAAGTCGCCGACATCTGGTTCATGGCCGTCGCCACCTGCTCGATTTGCGAGCGTTGCCCCGCGACGGCCTGGTTGCTGCGGGCGGAGACGTTTTCCACCTGACCGGCCTGACGCTCGACCTCACCCACGGTGTGGCCGACACGCTCGATCAGGTCGTGGATCTTTTTCACGGTGCCGTTGAATACCTCGCCCAACTCCCCTAGTTCGTCGCGACTATTGGCGTTAAACGTTACCGTCATGTCGCCCGCCGCGACTTTGTCCATCATCGCGCCGAGGTTCTTGAGGGTGGTGCGGGTAGAAGCGTAGAAACCGCCATACAGGTAGAAAATCAGGATGAACACCACCGATAACGCTACCGCCTGCAGCACCATGTGCGTGCGGTTTTGCTCCAGGCGTTGCTGCAGCTGGGTCCCGAGGAATTTCAGGGTGGCTTCGTTGAGCTGGTAGGTCTGGTCCATCAGACCGGTGACCTGGTCGTAGAAACCTTGCCATGGAGTGTCCAGCGTATCAGCCATCACGACCTGCTCTTCAAACAGCTCGCTGGCTTTTTTCAGGGTTGAGAGGCTGATATCAGCTTGAGCCGCCAGGCTTTCCCTGGCCGCCCGGCTTGAACCGAGCGAGTCCTGCAGCTTCAGCGCGTATTCACCCTGGAGCTTTTCGATTTGCGCCATCAACTCATCAAAACGGGTGCTCGACGCCGAGTTGAGGAACCCTTGCCCCAGGGAAAACGCGCCCATGGCCCGCCCCTCGCCCAGCAGTTGGGTGACGGGGGACGTGACCGTGGTAATCAGTTCGGTCAGCTGGCGTATATCGCTTTGGGTATCGCGACTGAGGCCGGCCTGACTGGCGACGATCTGGCTGAAAACCTGGGCGCTGCCCAGCAGCTTGGCGATCATGCCACTTTTACTTTGCAGGGAGCTCTCGGCCTGCTGGGCCTTGAAGGCGGCGATCAGTTCATCGCGCTTGGCCTCGAATACCGCCACCTGCTCAGGATCAGACGACATGGCGTGCAAATCCTGCAGGCGCGCCAGCAGGCTTTGCTCCAGTGCGCTGATTGTCGACTCGACGTTGCCGGCCTTGCCCGACTGCCCCAGCGTGACGTTGATCTGCACCAGGTTGTTGAGCGTTTCCAGGTCCCGGCGCAGGGTCAGGCTGCTACCCAACAGGTCGATGCTTTGCAGTTCGATCCGCGTGCCCTGGAATTCACGATAGGAATCGCGTACCAGATAGAAGTTGGTCACCAGCATCGGTATGAGGAACAGTACGCTGATCAGGCTGAACTTCATGCCGAAACTCAGGCGATTCATTAGCGCGACGGCGGGATAGAGCAAGCTCTTCACTGTGAAGTCTCCCTTGGATTTTTTATTGTTATTGGCAGGCGCACAGAGACAGCAGATAGCCACTATTGGGCGCTGTCTCTGTATAGCTTAAATCGGCAGGAGTTTTTGTAACTTAAGGTAAACGAACATCCGACGCCAACCCTGTAGCAGCTGGCGAAGCCTGCGTTCGAGGGCGAAGCCGTCGTTAAATATTACAATGCGGCGCTTCAGGTTCACCGCCTCACGGCAAGACTGTCCACAGGGCGAAGCCGGCATACCAGAGCACGGCTGCGCGCAGCAGCAATTCCCAGATGCGGTCGAGGCTGTTGATGCCGTCCGGGCCGACTACCGGGGCGGGGATTTCGCCGGCCACCAAGCCGACTTTTTCGATCAGCTGGGCAGCGCTGATATCCCAGTTCAGCAGTTCATGAAGCATCACCCGGCTGACCGCAACAAAGTTGCCGACCAGGGCGAAACTGGCCGCCAGCAGGCGTACCGGTATCCAGTCGAAAGCATGCCGCAGTTGGCCGGCGCGCTCGGCTACCGCCGGGTTCTGCGAATGGACTTCGGCCAGTGCCAGCAAGCGATAGCTGAGCGCCGCGACCGGACCCAGCAGGAAGTACCAGAAGATCACCGCGAAGAAGCTCTGATAGGCCTCCCACAGCATGTGAGCCTGCACGCGTTCCAGCAATTGCTCGCCATTGTCCGCGCAGATAGCCAGGTCGCGGTTCGCCACATGCGCTGCCGCTTGCAGGTCTTCCCGGCGCCAGGCGTCGCGGAAGGGGCCAAGGCCAGCGAGCAGGTCGCCACGGCCCAGGCTGTAGATCACCACCAGCAAATGCACGGGCAGCGCCAGCAGGCCGTAGGCCACCGGGTCCAGGACGATCAACAGCAGGCCCAGCAGTGCAACCGGCAGCAACACCAGAATCACCAGGACCAGCCACGGGTGGCTCGCCAGACGAGGGCTGGCTTCAAGTTTGTACAGTTCGCGCAACCATCCGCCGTCGCGCTGGACCCGATGACGCAAGGCCGAGAACTTCTCGATCCAGACCGCCAACAGCAACACCAGAAAACTCATTGTTGTTCCTCTTTTACCAGGGCTGCGCGATAGCGTGCCCAATCGAACGCTGGCCCCGGATCGGTCTTGCGACCGGGTGCAATATCACTATGTCCACAAATGCGCTGTGGGGTAATCGCCGGAAACGCCCTCTGCAGCTGTCGAGTCAACTCCGTCAGCGCCTGATACTGAGCGTCGGTGAAGGGTTGATCATCCGTGCCTTCGAGTTCAATGCCCACGGAAAAATCGTTACAGGTTTCCCGTCCTTCGAAAACCGAGACCCCGGCGTGCCAGGCACGCTCAAGACAGGAAACAAACTGCGTCACAGTGCCGTCTCGCTCGATCAGGAAATGTGCGGACACTCGCAGCTCGGCAATCCCTGCAAAATAGGGATGCTCCGTGACATCCAGGCGATTCTGGAAGAACTCCTGCACCTTGCCGGTGGCGAATTGCGCCGGCGGCAGGCTGATGTTATGGATCACCAGCAGGGAAATTTCTTCGGTAGGGCGCGCATTGAAGTTGGGCGAAGGACAGACCTGGGCGCCTTCACACCAACCGCTCGCGGGGTCCAACTGCATACCGGTTCCTTCAGCGTCGACTGTATTGGCCCCCAGTATGCCGCGATAGACCCTCCGCGCGCGATCACTTGCCACGATTGATGTCGCGGGCAAGGCGACCAAATGCAGGTTTCACCACCGCTCAGGTCTTCTGATGCCTTGGGTTGCCGTGCGCCAAGGCCCTATAATCGGACGACTTTGTTTGTGGAGCCCTTTATGCCGAATCTACGTCTCGCCGATTTGACTGCCGAAATCGAAGCCAACGTGCGCCGTGCGTTGCTCGAAGATATCGGCAGCGGCGACATCACCGCGCAGTTGATCCCGGCAGAACGCCTGGCCAAAGCCACCATCATTACCCGTGACGCCGCCGTTATCGCAGGCACCGCCTGGGTCGATGCCGTGTTCCGGCAACTGGACCCGCGAGTTGCCGTGCACTGGCAGGTCAGCGACGGTGACCGGGTGCAACCCAATCAGGCATTGTTTCACCTCGAAGGCCCTGCGCGTTCGCTGCTGACGGGCGAGCGCTGCGCTCTGAATTTTCTGCAGCTGCTCTCGGGCGTGGCGACACGTGCCCGCTACCTGGCAGATTTCGTTGCGCAAACCGACGTCAAGCTGCTCGACACCCGCAAAACCCTACCGGGCCTGCGCCTGGCGCAGAAATATGCCGTAACTTGCGGCGGGTGCCACAATCATCGCATCGGCCTGTATGACGCGTTCCTGATTAAGGAGAACCACATCGCGGCCTGTGGCGGCATTCCAGAAGCCATCAACGCCGCCCACAAGATTGCCCCGGGCAAGCTGGTGGAGATCGAGGTGGAGAACTTGAGCGAGCTGAAGGAAGCGCTGGCAGCGGGTGCCGATATCATCATGCTCGACGAGTTGAGCCTCGATGACATGCGCGAAGCGGTGCGCCTGAACGGCGGCAAGGCCAAGCTGGAGGCTAGCGGCGGGATCAACGAAAGTACGCTGCTGCCGATTGCGCAAACCGGCGTGGATTACATTTCTATTGGTGCGATGACCAAGGACGTCAAGGCTGTCGATCTGTCGATGCGCCTTAGTATCTGAGTCAACATCGCATCACACATGTGGGAGCGGGCTTGCTCGCGAATGCGGTGTGTCATACGACAAATGTGTCGACTGGCACACCGCATTCGCGAGCAAGCCCGCTCCCACAGGTTTTTTGTCACACCACCAGATTATTCATCTCGCAGTACTCTTCCCACTCGACGCCCAGCACTTCGGCCGCCTCCTTGTGCAACACCAGGCGCGCTGCCTCGAACTCTTCCGGGGTCGAGGTGTACTTGAGCGTCAGCTCCCACGGCTGTAGGCCCTGGGATTCTGCCTCGTCCTCGAACGCCCACTGGATCTGGTCTTTCTGATCATCGGCGGGCAGGTCTTTGATCTCGTCAGCCAGCTGCGGCGTATCCAGCAAGTACTTCTTCAGCGCTTCTTCGTGTCTGGCTTCTTGGGTCAATTCTTTAACGGTCATGGCGTTCTCTTTGATCTGAGGAATGGAAGATGGATCTGGATCATCAAGGATCTCTCTGACGCAAAAAGCCGCTTGTTACCCGGCTTATCTGGCCTTCAGAACCATTCGGGGATCATCTGAAAACAACGTGTCGCTGGTGCCCGAGACAGGAATCGAACCTGCGACCTTCGCGTTACGAGTGCGCTGCTCTACCGGCTGAGCTACACGGGCGGTGGGCTAAACCTAGCACTGACCATGGAGTCAGGCAACTTCACTTACCTTTAAAAGCAAATCTTTTCCGGACACAAAAAAATGCCCCGCCGTTTTCACGGCGGGGCATTTTTTATAACGTTGAAGCGGTCAGGCCATGCGCGTAATTAAACGCCCGAAGCCTTGGCAGCTGCTACGTCCTTGATGGACAGCTTGATACGGCCGCGGTTGTCCACGTCCAGTACCAATACTTCCACTTCCTGGCCTTCTTTCAGGATGTCGGTCACTTTCTCAACACGAGCGTCGCTCAGCATCGAGATGTGAACCAGACCGTCCTTGCCAGGCAGGATGTTGACGAATGCGCCGAAGTCGACGATGCGCTCAACCTTACCAACGTAGATCTTGCCGATTTCAGCTTCTGCGGTGATACCCAGAACACGCTGACGTGCAGCTTCAGCAGCTTCCTTGGTTTCGCCGAAGATCTTGATCGAGCCGTCGTCTTCGATGTCGATCGAAGCCTTGGTCTCTTCACAGATCGCACGAATGGTCGCGCCGCCTTTACCGATGACATCACGGATTTTGTCGGTGTCGATTTTCATCGCGATCATGGTCGGAGCGTTTTCCGACAGTTCGGTACGCGACTGGCCAATGATCTGGTTCATCTGACCGAGGATGTTCAGGCGCGCTTCGAGGGCTTGGCCCAGAGCGATCTCCATGATTTCTTCGGTGATGCCTTTGATCTTGATGTCCATCTGCAGCGCGGTAACACCTTTGGCGGTACCCGCTACTTTGAAGTCCATGTCGCCGAGGTGGTCTTCGTCACCCAGGATGTCGGTCAGGATGGCGAATTTCTCGCCTTCTTTAACCAGACCCATGGCGATACCGGCAACCGGCGCCTTCATCGGCACGCCAGCGTCCATCAGGGCCAGGGAAGCGCCGCAGACCGAAGCCATCGAGCTCGAACCGTTGGACTCGGTGATTTCCGATACCACACGGATGGTGTACGGGAACACGTCGGCAGCCGGCAGCATGGCCTGAACCGAACGACGGGCCAGACGGCCGTGACCGATTTCGCGACGACCAGCGCCACCCATGCGACCACACTCACCTACCGAGAACGGAGGGAAGTTGTAGTGCAGCATGAACGGGTCTTTTTTCTCGCCTTCCAGGGTGTCCAGCAGCTGCGCGTCGCGGGCAGTACCCAGCGTTGCAACAACCAGTGCCTGGGTTTCGCCACGGGTGAACAGAGCCGAACCGTGGGTCTTCGGCAAAACGCCAACTTCGATGTTCAGCGGACGTACGGTCTTGGTGTCGCGACCGTCGATACGTGGCTTGCCGTTTACGATGTTTTCGCGAACGGTGCGGTATTCGATTTCGCCGAAAGCCGCTTTGACTTCAGCGGAAGTCGGTTGGCCTTCTTCGCCGGACAGCTTGGCAACGACCTGGTCTTTGAGCTCACCCAGGCGAGCATAACGGTCGGCCTTGATGGTGATGGTGTAGGCCTGGGAGATCGCGTCGCCGAACTCGGCACGGATAGCGCCCAGCAAAGCGGTGGCTTCTGGCTGAGGAGCCCAGGTCCAGGTTGGCTTGGCGGCTTCGGCAGCCAGTTCTTTAACAGCGTTGATCACAACCTGGAATTCGTCGTGAGCAAACAGTACAGCGCCCAGCATCTGGTCTTCGGTCAGCTCTTTGGCTTCCGATTCAACCATCAGTACGGCTTCCGAGGTACCGGCAACGACCATGTCCAGGCTCGAAGCTTTCTGTTGCTCGTAAGTCGGGTTCAGCAGGTAGCCAGTGCTTTCGTGGAACGCAACGCGGGCAGCGCCGATCGGGCCATCGAAAGGAATACCGGAGATAGCCAGGGCAGCCGAGGTACCGATCATCGCAGCGATGTCCGGATCGGTCTTCTTGCTGGTGGAAACGACGGTGCAGACAACCTGCACTTCGTTCATGAAGCCTTCTGGGAACAGTGGACGGATCGGACGGTCGATCAGTCGGGAAGTCAGGGTTTCTTTCTCGGAAGGACGGCCTTCGCGCTTGAAGAAACCGCCAGGGATCTTACCGGCAGCGTAAGTCTTTTCCTGGTAGTGAACGGACAGAGGGAAGAAGCCCTTGCCTGGATCGGCTTGCTTGGCACCGACAACAGTCACCAACACGCTGACGTCGTCGTCAACGGTGACCAATACTGCGCCGGAGGCCTGACGGGCGATACGGCCAGTCTCGAGGGTAACGGTCGACTGACCGAACTGGAATTTTTTGATTACCGGGTTCACGGTGTCCTACCTTCTTTTGTGGCTCTTGGGGAACTTGTCTTCTTGCGAAATTCTTGGGCAATGTCGGGAATCGGCCCAACGCCTGTCCAGGGTAAAACGTGTATCCAGATAAAACTTGAGGCTGGGAGCCTGCCATGCGCCAGCGGGAAACCCGCTGACGCACAGCAAACAACCAACCTCATAGCGCAATCGCTTATTAGCGACGCAGACCCAGGCGACCGATCAGAGCGCTGTAACGGCTCACGTCTTTGCCTTTCAGGTAGTCCAGCAGCTTACGACGCTGGTTTACCATGCGGATCAGACCACGACGGGAGTGGTGATCTTTACCGTTGGCCTTGAAGTGACCTTGCAGTTTGTTGATGTTGTGGGTCAGCAGTGCAACTTGCACTTCTGGAGAACCAGTATCACCAACAGCTTGCTGGTAGTCGGCAACGATTTGAGCTTTTTCTTGAACGTCGAGAGCCATGAGGCAATCCTTTTATCAGGAAACTGTTTCAGAAAAACAGCTTCAACAGGCCAGGGACAAATCCCTGTATCTAAAAATGAGTAGTGACCGTGCCTGTTAACAGCCACCCTCGCCAGCCTGCTTTGACACAGACTGGTTCCGGTCATTCTGACCGAATCAGTCGACGCGGCGCGATGCGCCCGTCTTCGCTCACTTCACCGATTCCGATGAAGCGACCATTGTGATCCTGTACCCGTACCATGCCGAACTTCGGCGCGTCCGGAGCTCGTACCGGCTGGCCGTTAAGCCAGTAGAACGAGCTGTGCTCCGAGAACTGCAGCAGTGGCCAATCCAGCAAGCCGCTGTCCGATGGCATCAGGAAGCGATCGACCGCTTCGTTACCGCCCTCGGCATGTACCGCTTCCAGCTCTTCAAGCGTGACAGTCTGCGCCAGCGTGAAGGGCCCGGCCTGGGTACGTCGCAATTCTGCAACGTAAGCGCCACAACCGAGTTGCTCACCGATATCCTCCACCAGGGTGCGAATATAGGTGCCTTTGCTGCAGTCCACCGCCAGCCGCGCAGTATCGCCTTCGAAGGCCAGCAATTCCAAGCGCGCAATAGTAACAGAACGCGGTTCGCGCTCCACTACTTCGCCTGCACGGGCCAGCTTGTACAGCGGCTGGCCATCACGCTTGAGTGCCGAGTACATAGGCGGTATCTGACTGATTTGCCCACGGAATTTCGGCAGGGCCGCTTCGATATCGGCGCGACCAACGGTCACCGGACGCTCCTGCAAAACCTCACCTTCGGCATCGGCCGTGGTGGTGGTCTTGCCCAGTTGCGCCAAGGTTTCATAGGCCTTGTCGGAATCGAGCAGGTATTGCGAAAACTTGGTCGCCTCACCGAAGCACAACGGCAACACGCCGGTGGCCAGCGGATCGAGACTGCCGGTGTGACCGGCCTTCTCGGCGTTCAGCAACCAGCGAACCTTCTGCAACGCCGCGTTGGAGGTGAACCCCAGCGGTTTGTCGAGCAGGATGATGCCGCTGACGTTACGACGGATACGTTTGACCTGAGCCACCGATTACTCCTTGGCGTCTTCGGGTTCAGTCGCTACCGGGCGCTGACTGTCTTCTGCCACCGCACGTTCGATCAGGGCCGACAGGTGCGCGCCACGCACGACGCTTTCGTCGTAGTGGAAGTGCAACTGTGGAACGCTGCGCAACTTCATCTCACGGGCCAGCTGCATGCGCAGGAAACCAGCGGCAGAGTTGAGCACCTTGATGCTTTGCGCGATGTCTTCGGCGTTGTCCTGACCCATCACGGTGATGAAGATCTTGGCGTGACCGACGTCACGGCTGACTTCAACAGCGGTAATGGTGACCAGGCCGACGCGCGGGTCTTTGACTTCACGACGGATCAGCTGTGCCAGCTCACGCTGCATCTGATCGCCGATACGTTGGGTACGGCTGTATTCTTTTGCCATGTCTTGTTACCTGTTACTGCCCCACGGTGAAACCCGTGTGGTCTGAAAGCGGCAAACGCCCGGCCTGACGGAAGCCAGACCGGGCGTTGCGTTTAGAGTCCTGACACCTGGCCGCGCATCTGCATGCGGCGGCCTGGCGTGGCCCTTGAAGTGCGCGAGTTAGAGGCTGCGAGCAACCTGAACCTTCTCGAAGACTTCGATCTTGTCACCGACTTTGACGTCGTTGTAGCTCTTCACGCCGATACCGCATTCCATGCCGGCACGTACTTCGGAAGCGTCATCCTTGAAGCGGCGCAGGGATTCCAGCTCGCCTTCGAAGATAACGATGTCTTCACGCAGTACACGGATTGGACGGTTACGGTGAACAACACCTTCGAGCACCATGCAACCGGCGATCGCGCCGAACTTCGGCGAACGGAACACGTCACGCACTTCAGCGATACCCAGGATGTTCTCGCGAACATCGCTGCCCAGCATACCGGTGAGGGCTTTCTTGACGTCTTCGATGATGTCGTAGATCACGTTGTAGTAACGCATATCCAGGCCTTCCTGCTCGACGATCTTGCGAGCGCCAGCATCGGCACGCACGTTGAAGCCAAACAGTACAGCGTTGGAGGCCAGTGCCAAGTTGGCGTCGGACTCGGTGATACCACCGACACCGCCACCGACTACACGCACTTGCACTTCGTCGTTACCCAGGCCGTTCAAGGCGCCGTTCAACGCTTCCAGCGAACCACGGACGTCAGATTTGAGGACGATGTTGAGCGTCTTCTTCTCTGCCTGACCCATGTTTTCGAAGATGTTTTCCAGCTTGCCAGCGTGAGCGCGAGCCAGTTTGACTTCGCGGAACTTGCCTTGACGGAACAGAGCCACTTCACGGGCTTTCTTCTCGTCCGACAGCACGCTCATCTCGTCGCCAGCGTCCGGGGTACCGTCCAGGCCGAGGATCTCGACAGGGATGGAAGGCCCGGCTTCCTTGATTGGCTTGCCGTTCTCGTCGAGCATGGCACGTACACGGCCATAGTTCGAACCGACCAGAACCATGTCGCCTTGGCGCAGGGTACCGTCTTGAACCAGAACGGTTGCAACCGGGCCACGACCTTTGTCGAGACGCGATTCAACCACGACACCACGGCCAGGAGCCGAAGGGGTCGCTTTCAGTTCGAGAACTTCAGCTTGCAGCAGGACAGCTTCGAGCAACTCGTCCACGCCGGTACCGACTTTCGCCGAAACCGATACGAACGGGGTGTCGCCGCCCCACTCTTCCGAAGTCACGCCGTGAACCGACAGTTCGCTACGGATGCGATCGAGATCAGCGCCCGGCTTGTCGATCTTGTTCACTGCAACGACCAGCGGAACACCGGCAGCCTTGGCGTGCTGGACAGCTTCAATGGTCTGCGGCATCACGCCGTCGTCCGCTGCAACTACCAGGATCACGATGTCGGTCGCCTTGGCACCACGGGCACGCATTGCGGTAAACGCGGCGTGACCAGGGGTGTCGAGGAAGGTGACCATGCCGCGTTCGGTTTCAACGTGGTACGCACCGATGTGCTGGGTGATACCACCGGCTTCGCCAGCAGCTACCTTGGCACGACGGATGTAGTCGAGCAGCGACGTCTTACCATGGTCAACGTGGCCCATTACGGTCACGACTGGCGCACGGGAGAACGTCTCACCTTCAAACTTCAGGGACTCGGCCAGGGAATCTTCCAGGGCGGTGTCGCTGACCAGGGTCACTTTGTGGCCCAGTTCTTCGGCTACCAGCTGAGCAGTTTCCTGATCAAGCACCTGGTTGATGGTCGCTGGGGTACCCAGTTTGAACATGAACTTGATGATTTCAGCAGCCTTGACCGACATCTGATTAGCGAGATCGCCAACAGTGATGGTCTCGCCGATCTGCACATCACGCACGACAGGGCCGGTTGGGCTCTGGAAACCGTGGGCGTTGCGCTTTTTCAGCTTGGCCTTGCCGCGACCACCACGACGGAAGCCATCGCTTTCTTCGTCGGTAGTACGTGGGGCAACGCGTGGAGCAGGCGCTTTCTCTTTAACCGAAGCACGATGCGGAGCGTTTTTGCGCTCGCCATCGCCACCACCGCTGCGACGATTGTTATCGTCTGCACGTGGTTTGTCAGGACGGCGCTGTTCGTTCTGCTTGTTACGAACGTCTGCAGAAGGAGCCGGAGCAGCAGCCACAACCGGAGCGCTTTCACGCACAGGCTCGGCGGCCGCAGCAGGAGCCGCGACTGCGTCGTTGGTAGCGTTTTGCGCAGCAGCAGGCTGGCGACGCGCTTCTTCTTCGGCGCGACGCTTGGCTTCTTCTTCAGCCTTCTGACGAGCAGCATTTTCTACTGCGCGACGTTCGTCCAGTTCGCGTTTGCGCTCGGCTTCGATTTCTTCCGGGCTGCGCTGTACGAAAACTTTCTTCTTGCGTACTTCAACGCTGATGCTTTTGCTGCCAGCAACACGCAGGGTGCTGGTGGTTTTACGCTGCAGCGTGATCTTGCGTGGTTCTTCCACTTTCGCCTTGTGGCTGCTCTTCAAGTGAGTCAGCAAAGATTGCTTCTCACTGTCAGTCACATGTTCTTCGGCGGCGGTGTGCGGCAGACCTGCCTCACGCATCTGCTGCAACAGGCGCTCTACCGGTGTTTTGACCTCATCGGCCAGTTGTTTCACCGTGACTTGCGTCATGCACTTCTCTCCTCAGGCCGCGCCTAATTACTCGAACCAATGGGCTCGGGCGGCCATGATCAACTTGCCGGCACGATCATCGTCAATGCCGTCGATGTCGAGCAGATCGTCAATAGACTGCTCGGCCAGGTCTTCGCGGGTAATTACGCCGCGCACCGCCAGTTCCATCGCCAAATCCTTGTCCATACCCTCAAGCGAGAGCAGGTCTTCGGCCGGATGGGCGTCTGCCAGCTTTTCCTCAGTAGCGATGGCTTTGGTCAACAAACGATCCTTGGCACGAGCGCGAAGCTCGTTGACGGTTTCTTCGTCAAAGCCGTCGATGTTGAGCATTTCTTCCAACGGTACGTAGGCAATCTCTTCCAGGCTGGTGAAACCTTCATCTACCAGCACCTGTGCCAGGTCTTCGTCGACTTCCAGCTCGTCGATGAAGTTGCGCAGGATGTCGCCGGTTTCTGCTTGCTGCTTAGCCTGGATGTCCGATTCGGTCATCACGTTCAGGGTCCAGCCAGTCAACTGGCTGGCCAGACGCACGTTCTGACCTCCGCGACCGATGGCCTGAGCCAGATTGTCTGCGCCAACGGCGATGTCCATTGCATGGGCATCTTCGTCAACGATAATTGCCGCAACCTCAGCCGGGGACATGGCGTTGATCACGAACTGAGCCGGGTTGTCATCCCATAGGACGATATCCACACGCTCACCGCCCAACTCGCCCGACACTGCCTGGACGCGCGAACCGCGCATACCGATGCAAGCGCCCTGCGGGTCGATGCGTTTGTCCTTGGAACGGACCGCGATCTTGGCGCGCGAACCCGGGTCGCGGGACGCAGCCATGACTTCGATCAGGCCTTCGGCGATTTCCGGCACTTCGATGCGGAACAACTCGATCAGCATTTCCGGCGCGGTACGCGACAGGATCAGCTGCGGGCCGCGGTTCTCGGTGCGGATTTCCTTGAGCAGCGCACGCAGGCGCACGCCAACCCGGAAAGTTTCGCGGGAGATGATGTCTTCACGAGCGAGCAACGCTTCTGCGTTGTTGCCCAGGTCGACGATCACGTTATCGCGGGTGACTTTCTTCACGGTGCCGGAGATGATTTCCCCCAGGCGCTCGCGATAAGCATCAACGACTTGAGCGCGCTCGGCTTCGCGAACTTTCTGCACAATGACCTGCTTCGCAGTCTGTGCAGCAATACGGCCGAACTCGATGGACTCGATCTTTTCTTCGACTACGTCACCGACCTGAGCACCAGGATGCGTTTCAGCAACCTTGCTCGGCCAGGTTTCGATAGCCGGATCGTCCAGGTCCGCTTCCTCGACTACCGTCCAGCGACGGAAAGTCTCGTAGGCACCCGTGTGGCGATTGATTTCCACACGCAGATCGACTTCGTCCTCGAAACGCTTCTTGGTAGCAGTGGCCAGGGCCAGCTCCAGCGCTTCAAAAATTACGTTTGCCGGTACGCCCTTTTCATTGGATACCGACTCAACAACCAGCAGTACTTCTTTGCTCATCGTACGCCTCGCCTTTCGCAAGCCCTTGGATCCGCGGGATCCGCGTCTCAGTCAAAACTGGGAATAATGTTGGCCTTGTCGATCATATCGATCGGCAACAGGAACTCATGGTCTTCTACCTGCACCACGACGTCCTGCTCTTCTGCACCGCGCAGAAGGCCCTGAAAGTTGCGTCGGCCTTCAAAAGGCGAGCGCAGCTTGATCTTCACTTGTTCACCGGCAAATTTTGCAAACTGCTCAAGAGTGAACAGCGGGCGTTCCATGCCAGGCGAGGAAACTTCGAGGGTGTACTCAACGGCGATTGGATCTTCAACGTCCAGGACACCACTGATCTGACGGCTGACAATGGCACAGTCGTCCACCAGCACACCGCCCTCTTTATCGATATAAACGCGCAACATTGAGTGGCGACCTTGAGCCGAAAACTCAATACCCCAGCATTCATAGCCTAGGGCCACGACCACCGGGGCCAGCAAGGCCTGCAACTCTTCTAGCTTGCTCGACACCTGAACCCCCTCGTGCATGTATGTGCATGCTGTGCAAAATAAAAAAATGGGCGAAACGCCCATCCTTGAAACGCCGTCGAACAGCGGCGTTGAAAGTGTCCAGCTAACAAAAAGCCCCTTAAAAGGGGCTCCTTAAACTGGTTGCGGGGGCCGGATTTGAACCGACGACCTTCGGGTTATGAGCCCGACGAGCTACCAGACTGCTCCACCCCGCGACAAAGCTGGGGCGGAAGTATACGACCGATCCCTTGCAGGGTCAATGTAACCTTCCACCTACAAGAAAGCCCGCAACAGCGGGCTCTCCTGATAATTGGTACCGAGAAGGGGACTCGAACCCCTACACCCTATGGGCACAACCACCTCAAGGTTGCGTGTCTACCAATTCCACCACCTCGGCAATACTACGTTTGAAACCCTTCTTACTTCTGCTCTTGAGCTGGAGGCACGTCAGTCGCTGGAGTAGCCGACTTTTGCTCTTGAAGCACCGGTACATCATCAGAAGCCGGTTGTTGCTTTGGCACTTCCAACACTGCTGGATTTGGCAAACCTACTTGAGTCAGCTGGTGAGCTTTCTCTTTAGCAAAGTAACCTAACCCTAAGCTGGTTATGAAGAAACCTGCGGCAAGTATAGCAGTAAACTTACTAAGAAAGGTAGAGGAACCTTGGCTTCCGAACACAGTATTTGAAGCACCTGCTCCGAAAGACGCGCCAGCATCCGCACCTTTACCCTGCTGCAGCAAAACCAGAGCAACTACGCCCAATGCACCCAGCAGATGAAAAACGACTACGACTGTTTCCAGCATTTTTTCAGTTTCCCGCGGCGCGAATGATCGCACCGAACTCATCTGCATTCAGGGAAGCTCCACCAATGAGCCCCCCATCGATATCCGGCATGCCGAACAGTTCGACCGCATTGGCCGCCTTCACGCTGCCGCCGTATAGAAGCCGCACACCTTGTGCGACTTCAGAATTTTCTGCCGCCAACTGCGCGCGGATGGCTGCGTGCACATCCTGCGCCTGTTGCGGCGAAGCAGTCAGCCCGGTGCCAATGGCCCAGACCGGCTCGTAAGCGATTACTGCCTTTGCAAATACTTCGACACCCAGCTTCGCTATGACGCTGCCCAGCTGATGCCCGACAACCTCAAGCGTTTTACCGGCCTCGCGCTGCTCAAGGGTTTCCCCTATACACAACACCGGAATCAAGCCACATGCCTGTGCCGCTGCAAACTTGCGAATGAGTGTTTCATCACTCTCGCCGATGATCTGGCGCCGCTCGGAATGCCCGACGAGCACCAGGGAGCAACCTTCATCAGCCAGCTGACTCGGTGCAATCTCACCGGTCAACGCACCTTGCTTGGATTCCACCGCAGCGTTCTGCGCGCCGACCTTGATCGACTTGCTTTCCAGACCATCAATCACTTGATTGATATGCAGGAAAGACGGGAATACCGCAACATCAACACCGCTCGGCAAGGCCAGATTACCCAAGCCTTTGATCAGCTCAGCGACGCTGGCGCGGGTACCGTGCATCTTCCAGTTACCAGCTACCATAGGGCGACGCATGCTGTACCTCGTCGGTCAAAGTGGGCGCAGATGTTACCCAACACAATCAAGGCTGGCAAGCCGAATTCAGGCAGAAACTTCAGTAACCAGCTTTGCCAGCTCTTCCGCATAGCCGCGAACCTGGGTTTCGTCCTCGCCTTCGACCATTACACGCACTAGCGGCTCGGTACCGGACTTGCGCAACAGCACACGCCCACGACCCGCCATGGCATCAGTTACACGCTGACTGGCCTCTTTGACAGCCGGATGCTCAAGCGGGTTGGCACCGCCGCCAAAACGCACATTGATCAGCACCTGAGGGCACTTGCGCAACGCTTGACGTGCTTGGGCGAGACCTTCGGAGCGAGTCTTGAGCGCCATCAGCACCTGCAACGCGGCAATGATTGCGTCACCGGTAGTGGTGTGGCTGAAGCAGACGATATGCCCGGAATTTTCGCCACCCACCAGCCAGTTGCGCTCCAACAGGTCAGCGATGACGTACCGATCGCCGACGTTGGCCCGCACAAAAGGAATGGACAAGTCGGCCAGGGCCAGTTCCAGCCCCAGGTTACTCATCAAGGTGCCGACTACGCCGCCCTGCAGCTTGTCGCGCTCATGCAGGTCGCGAGCAATGATATAGAGCAGCTCGTCACCGTCAACAATGGCACCGGTGTGATCAACCATCAGCACCCGGTCGCCATCGCCATCAAAGGCGATACCCAGGTCGGCGTGCTCGGCCAGCACTGCGGCCTGCAGCTGGCCCATATGGGTCGAGCCGCAATTGTCGTTGATGTTCAGACCGTTGGGCTGAGCGGAAAGCACCACGACTTCGGCGCCCAGCTCACGGAATACGCTCGGAGCCACTTTGTAGGTCGCGCCGTGGGCGCAGTCGAGCACGATCTTCAGCCCAGTGAAGCTGGTACCGGTCGGCACGCTGCTTTTGCAAAATTCGATATAACGACCCGAGGCATCGTTGATACGCGAAACCTTGCCGATCTTGCTCGATTCAACCACAGTCATCGGGGTGTCGAGCAGCTCTTCGATCATCAGCTCGACTTCATCCGGGAGCTTGGTGCCCTTGCCGGAGAAAAATTTGATGCCGTTGTCATCGTGAGGGTTGTGCGAGGCACTGATCACGATCCCGGCTTCCGCATGGAACGTACGCGTCAGATAGGCAATGGCGGGCGTTGGCATCGGCCCCAGCAGCATCACATCGGCTCCGGCCGACGTCAGGCCAGCCTCCAGCGCCGATTCAAACATGTACCCGGAAATGCGCGTGTCCTTGCCCACCAGCACCTTGCAGGCGCCCATCTTGCGGAACGCCATGCCCGCCGCCCAGCCGAGCTTGAGCATGAAATCGGGGGTAATAGGGTATTCGCCGACTCGACCGCGAATGCCGTCGGTACCAAAGTATTTCTTAGTCATAAGTTGCTCCATCACTCTTATTCGGCTGTTTCAACGGCGGCAATCATCCGCACGACATCAATTGTTTCGGCTACATCATGGACGCGCAATATACGCGCTCCCTTGGCGCACGCCAGGGCCGCAAGCGCAAGACCGCCATAAAGGCGCTCCCCGACCGGACGATTCAAGGCGTGACCGATCATGCTCTTGCGCGAAACCCCTACCAACAGTGGGCGCCCCAAGGCATGCAAAGCTTCCATGTGCTTGAACAAGCTTAGATTGTGCTGCAGGGTTTTGGCGAAACCGAATCCCGGATCCAGGATGACCCGCTCAGCTGGAATTCCAACCAGTGCACACTGGGCCATCCGTTCGGCAAGAAACTCGCCGACCTCCCGGGTGACATCCTGGTAATGCGGATCATCCTGCATGTCGCCAGGCTCACCCAGCATATGCATCAGGCACACGGGCAGGCCGGTAGCAGCAGCAGCATCCAGGGCACCTTCACGGCGCAGCGAGCGCACATCATTGATCAACCCCGCCCCCAGTCGCGCAGTTTCGCGCATGACTGCCGGAGTGGAAGTATCCACCGAGATGATGACATCGAGCTCGCTGTTGATGCGCTCGACGATAGGCGCTACGCGCTCGATCTCCTCGAGAGGAGAAACCGCCCTGGCACCCGGCCGGGTGGATTCACCACCGACATCGATCAGCGTCGCGCCGGCCACCACCATCGCCTCAGCGTGGCGCAAGGCCGCATCGAGCTGGCTGTATCGGCCACCGTCGGAAAAGGAGTCGGGAGTAACATTGAGAATGCCCATGACATGCGTATGGGCCAAATCAAGAACCCGGTTGCCGCAAGGCAACCGGGTCGAGGACTGAACAGAAGTCATTTCAAACCTTAAACGTCAGCAGCAGGACCGCCGATCGGTGTTTCCGGGCGCGGATCCTGCACTGCCGGAGGAGTACCGGAAGTGCCTGTACCACCCGACCAGTCGCGAGGCTCGCGAGGCGTACGACCCGCCATGATGTCGTCAATCTGATCAGCATCGATCGTCTCGTACTTCATCAGGGCATCAGCCATCGCGTCGAGCTTGTCACGGTTATCCGTGAGGATCTGCTTGGCGGTGCCGTAGCACTGGTCAATGATGCTGCGAACTTCGGAGTCGATCAGCTTGGCCGTTTCACCAGAGAAGCTAGCACTCTGACCGCCACCGCCGCGACCGAGGAACACTTCACCCTCTTCTTCGGCATACATCAACGGACCGAGTTTTTCCGAAAGGCCCCACTTGGTCACCATGTTTCGCGCAATTTGGCTGGCACGCATGATGTCGTTGGAAGCGCCGGTGGTCACTCCGTCGAAGCCCAAGGTCATTTCTTCAGCGATACGACCGCCGTACAGTGAGCAGATCTGGCTGATCAACGCACGCTTGGAGAGGCTGTAGCGATCTTCTTCCGGCAGGAACATGGTCACACCCAGCGCACGACCGCGCGGGATGATGGAGACCTTGTAGACCGGATCGTGCTCAGGCACTACACGGCCGACAATGGCGTGGCCAGCTTCGTGATAAGCGGTGTTTTGTTTCTCTTTCTCGGACATGACCATGGATTTGCGCTCGGCGCCCATCATGATCTTGTCCTTGGCCAGCTCGAATTCTTTCATTTCGACGATGCGCTTGCCGGTACGGGCAGCGAACAACGACGCTTCGTTCACCAGGTTGGCCAGGTCGGCACCGGAGAAACCAGGAGTACCACGGGCAATGACCGCAGGAGCGACGTCGTCACCCATTGGCACTTTGCGCATGTGCACTTTGAGAATCTGCTCGCGACCACGAATGTCCGGCAGGCCTACCACCACCTGACGGTCAAAACGACCCGGACGCAACAACGCAGGGTCCAGTACGTCCGGACGGTTGGTTGCGGCAATCACGATGATGCCGTCATTCATTTCGAAGCCGTCCATCTCTACCAGCAACTGGTTGAGAGTCTGCTCGCGCTCGTCGTGACCACCACCCATGCCGGCGCCACGATGGCGACCGACGGCGTCGATTTCATCGATGAAGATGATGCAAGGCGCATGCTTCTTGGCCTGCTCGAACATGTCACGAACACGGCTCGCACCCACGCCGACGAACATCTCGACGAAGTCGGAGCCGGAAATGGTAAAGAACGGCACCTTGGCTTCGCCGGCAATCGCCTTGGCCAGCAAGGTTTTACCGGTACCTGGAGGACCGACCATCAGCACACCGCGAGGAATGCGGCCACCCAGGCGCTGGAACTTGCCCGGATCACGGAGGAATTCGACCAGTTCGCCGACTTCTTCCTTGGCTTCGTCACAACCGGCAACGTCAGCCAACGTGGTCTTGACCTGATCCTCGGACAGCAGGCGAGCCTTGCTCTTGCCGAAGCTCATCGGCCCGCCCTTGCCCCCAGCGCCGCCCTGCATCTGGCGCATGAAGAACATGAACACGGCGATGATCACCAGGATCGGGAAGCTGGCCACGAGGAGTTGAGTCCAGATGCTTTGCTGCTCAGGCTGCTTGCCTTCGACTACGACGTGGTTGTCCACGAGGTCACCGATCAGACCGTTGTCCTGGATTGCCGGACGAATGGTCTTGAAGCTGTCGCCATCGCTGCGCTTGCCGGTGATGACATAACCATCAACGGCTACGCGCTCGACCTTGCCATCCTTGACCTGCTGGATGAAGTCGGAATAGTTGAGGGTCTGCGGCTCGTTAGGGCTGGAGAAGTTGTTCATCACCGTCACCAGGACTGCCGCGATGATCAACCACAGGATCAGATTCTTTGCCATATCGTTCAATTAACTACCCTCTGAAGCAAGCTCCGCTAATGGCGCGCGCTTCGCATGATATTCACCGGCCTAACTTACTACATTACGTACGGCTCTGGCAGGCGCCGTCTGTAACCCTTTGTGAAACACTTTCTACACAATATTCGCTATTGCCCACGGGGCGAAATACGAAAATCCTATCGACCCGCATAAAAACGTCGATTTACTCGCTACGGCCGCGATAGCCCCAAGCCAGCATATATTGCTCGCGGGAACTGCCACGGGACGAGTCCGGCTTGATCATCTGGACCTTGTCGAATTTCTGACGAGCATCCTTCACGTAAGCATCAAACCCTTCGCCCTGGAACACCTTGATCACGAAATTACCACCCGGCTTGAGTATCCGAGCCGCTAGATCAAGAGCCAGCTCACACAGGAACATGGCTTTTGGCATATCCACTTCGGGCGTACCACTCATATTGGGGGCCATATCGGAAATCACAAGGTCCACCTGCGAATTACCCACGGCTTCGAGAATCTCAGCGAGCACCTTGTCCTCGGTGAAGTCACCCTGGATGAAAGTCACATCCGGGATGCTGTCCATTTCCAGGATGTCCGAGGCGATCAGACGGCCCTGGCCGCCGATCAACCGGCTGGTGACCTGCGACCAGCCGCCGGGCGCCGCACCCAGGTCGACAACGCTCATCCCCGGACGGATCAGTTTATATTTCTCCTGGACCTCCAGGAGCTTGTAACTCGCACGCGAGCGGTAGCCATCCTTCTGCGCCTGCTTCACATAGGGATCATTGACATGTCTTTGCAGCCACTTAAGGCTTGTCTTGGAACGGGCCACGGGCCACCTCTAAAATAAAACGGGTCGTGATTAACTGGGCGGTCCCGGACTCGCTCGGGTAAACTGGCCGCCGCTTTTTACAAGATCAGACGCAGGGGTCAGATTATGCCGCTCAAACCAGAGCAGAAGAAACAATACAAATCCATTGGCCACCATCTGAAACCAGTTTTGACTGTGGCTGACAACGGTTTGACTGAAGGTGTGTTAGCCGAACTTGAACGCGCGCTGGCGGATCACGAGCTGATTAAAATCAAGCTCAACATCCTCGATCGCGAATCCCGCCTGGCCACCGTTGCAGAAATTTGCAAGGCCGGCAAAGCGGACCTGGTTCAGGTCATCGGCAAGATGGCACTGATTTACCGCAAGAACTTCAGCGTCAACAAGCAGCTGTCGAACGTCCATCGCTTCGCGTGATGACAAGGGTCAAGGGTGTGCTTCGCGCACCCTGCCACTCCATCCTGGCACCGGCTGCAGGACCAACACCAGCCCCGAAAACCCCAGGACCAGATAGCTGAACACCTGCCAGCGCACGGCATCCGGCCAACCGAAACGCGCTACGACGAACATCCCGCACGCATACAACGCCATCAACAGCAGTTGCCCGCGAATATCGCGCCATAGACTGGCAAGGCCCTCGGCCTGAACCAGCACCAAAGCCTGAAAAATTAAACACGCTGCGGCAAATGCCACCATCAGCGCATTGAGCATGCCTGCAATTTCGTCGATCAGCAGCGGCGCCAAGCCAATCCCGCCCAGCACCGGCAGCAGACCGATATGTAACAGCCACAGGCCGCCCACCCATAACATCTGGGTCAGCTGCCAAAGCATGGCGCCCGCACGAAGCGGGCGCCTTGGCTCATCAGATGTGGCGAACTTCGACAATCTCATACTCGATAACGCCACCCGGCGTCTTCACGGCAACCACGTCACCCTCTTCCTTGGCAATCAAGGCGCGGGCCAGTGGCGAACCGACCGAAATCTTGCCGAGCTTGAAGTCAGCTTCGTCTTCACCAACGATGTGGTAAGTGACGCGCTCATCCGTCTCGACGTTGGCGATTTCAACGGTGGTGCCGAAGATCACTTTGCCAGTATGAGGAATGGAGGTGACGTCGATGATAACCTGATTCTGAATCCGGCCTTCGATGTCACGAATCCGCGCCTCGACCATGCCCTGCTGCTCGCGGGCAGCGTGGTACTCGGCGTTTTCCTTCAGGTCACCCAATTCGCGGGCCGTCCCGATGTCCTGGCTGAGCTTCGGACGAACGACCTTGGTCAGGTGAGTGTGTTCTTCTTCCAGGGCTTTCGCGCCCTGGACAGTCATTGGGTACTTGATCATGCCTTCAATCCTGCGTGTAGATCCTGCAAGCGGCGCACAGTCTTCTCGGGACCGAACTTCAGCGCTTCGCAGATGGCTTCGCCAGCAGCAATGGTGGTGGTGCAGTAGATCTTGTGCTGCAAGGCATTACGACGAATGGAGTACGAGTCGGCGATCGACTGACGGCCTTCGGTGGTGTTGATGATCAGCGTGACTTCGTCATTCTTGATCATGTCGACCACGTGCGGACGACCTTCGGTCACCTTGTTCACACGACGCACTTTCAGGCCTGCGGCTTCGATCAGCTTGGCAGTACCGGCAGTGGCGACCACTTCGAAGCCCAAGTTGATCAGATCACGAGCCACGCCTGCAACCAGTGGCTTATCGTCATCACGCACGCTGATGAACGCGGTACCGCCGGTCGGCAGCACTTCGCTGGCGCCCATCTGGGCCTTGGCAAACGCTTCGCCGAAGGTGTCGCCCACGCCCATCACTTCACCGGTGGACTTCATCTCTGGGCCCAGGATCGGGTCCACGCCAGGGAATTTGGCGAATGGGAACACCGCCTCTTTCACGCTGTAGAAGTTAGGAATGATTTCCTTGGTGAAGCCAATTTCCTTCAGTGTCTTACCGGCCATCACGCGAGCCGCGATCATGGCCAGGGAAACACCGATGCACTTGGACACGAACGGTACGGTACGGGAAGCACGCGGGTTGACTTCGATGACGTAGATGTCTTCGCCTTGCAGCGCCAACTGCACGTTCATCAGGCCGACAACGCCGAGCTCCAGGGCCATTTTCTTGACCTGTTCGCGCATCTCGTCCTGGATGTGCGCAGGCAGCGAGTACGGCGGCAAGGAGCACGCGGAGTCACCGGAGTGAACGCCGGCCTGCTCGATGTGCTGCATGATCGCGCCGATTACTACGTCGGTGCCGTCGCAAACCGCATCCACGTCCATCTCGATGGCGCAGTTGAGGAAGTGGTCGAGCAGCACCGGGCTGTCGTTGGACACTTTCACCGCGTCACGCAGGTAGCGCTTGAGCTCTTCTTCTTCGTAGACGATTTCCATCGCGCGGCCGCCCAGTACGTAGGACGGACGAACCACCAGCGGGTAACCGATCTTGGCTGCGGCACGAATTGCTTCGTCTTCGCTGCGCACAGTGGCGTTTGGCGGCTGACGCAGGTTCAGGCGCTCGACCATCTGCTGGAAGCGCTCGCGGTCTTCGGCACGGTCGATGGCATCAGGGCTGGTGCCGATGATCGGCACGCCAGCTTCTTCCAGGGCACGCGCGAGTTTCAGCGGGGTCTGGCCGCCGTACTGGACGATCACGCCTTTTGGTTTCTCGACCCGGCAGATTTCCAGCACGTCTTCCAGGGTCACTGGTTCGAAGTACAGGCGATCGGAGGTGTCGTAGTCGGTGGAAACGGTTTCCGGGTTGCAGTTGACCATGATGGTCTCGTAACCGTCTTCGCGCAGGGCCAGTGCCGCGTGTACGCAGCAGTAGTCGAACTCGATGCCCTGGCCGATACGGTTAGGACCGCCGCCGAGGATCATGATCTTGTCGCGGCCCGACGGTGCAGCTTCGCACTCTTCCTCGTAAGTCGAGTACATGTAGGCGGTGTCGGTGGCGAACTCGGCCGCGCAGGTGTCAACGCGCTTGTAGACCGGGAAGATTTCGAGCTTGTGACGGTGACGGCGCAGAGCTTTTTCGGTGACGCCCAGCAGCTTGGCCAGACGCATGTCGGAGAAGCCTTTGCGCTTGAGCTTGTACATCAGGTCGCGGTCGATGCTGGCCAGACCCAGGGTCTTGACCTTCTCTTCGTCCTTGATCAGGTCTTCGATCTGCACCAGGAACCACGGGTCGATCATGTTCATGCCGAAGATGTCTTCGACCGACAGGCCGGCACGGAAGGCGTCAGCCACGTACCAGATGCGCTCGGCACCCGGCACGGTCAGCTCGCGCTTGAGGATGCTCATGCTTTCCGGATTGCTCAGGTCGAGCTTCTCGTCCAGGCCGCAAACGCCCACTTCCAGACCGCGCAAGGCTTTCTGCAGGGACTCCTGGAAAGTCCGGCCAATGGCCATGACTTCACCCACCGACTTCATTTGAGTGGTCAGGCGTGCGTCGGCTTTCGGGAATTTCTCGAAGGCGAAGCGTGGCAGCTTGGTGACGACGTAGTCGATCGACGGCTCGAAGGACGCCGGGGTGGCGCCGCCGGTGATTTCGTTCTGCAATTCGTCCAGGGTGTAGCCGATCGCCAGCTTGGCAGCGATACGCGCAATCGGGAAACCAGTGGCTTTCGAGGCCAGGGCCGAGGAACGGGATACGCGCGGGTTCATCTCGATGACGACCATGCGACCAGTGTCCGGGCAGATGCCGAACTGGACGTTGGAACCGCCGGTTTCCACGCCGATCTCACGCAGTACCGCCAGGGAGGCGTTACGCATGATCTGGTATTCCTTGTCCGTCAGGGTCTGTGCCGGAGCAACGGTGATCGAGTCACCGGTGTGCACGCCCATCGGGTCGAAGTTTTCGATGGAGCAGACGATGATGCAGTTGTCCTTCTTATCGCGGACAACCTCCATCTCGTACTCTTTCCAGCCGATCAGGGATTCGTCGATCAGCAGCTCTTTGGTCGGCGACAGGTCCAGGCCACGGGCGCAGATTTCTTCGAACTCTTCACGGTTGTAAGCGATACCGCCACCCGTGCCGCCCATGGTGAAGGACGGACGGATGATGCACGGGAAGCCGAGCTTCTCGAGCACTGCGTTGGCTTCTTCCATGCTGTGGGCGATACCCGAGCGCGGGCAGTCCAGGCCGATGGATTTCATCGCCTTGTCAAAGCGCGAACGGTCTTCGGCCTTGTCGATGGTGTCAGCGTTGGCACCGATCATCTCTACGCCGAACTTCTCCAGGACGCCTTCGCGCTCCAGGTCCAGGGCGCAGTTCAGGGCGGTCTGGCCACCCATGGTTGGCAGCAGCGCGTCTGGACGCTCTTTCTCGATGATCTTGGCAACGGTCTGCCACTTGATCGGCTCGATGTACGTGGCGTCGGCCATGTCCGGGTCGGTCATGATGGTCGCCGGGTTGGAGTTCACCAGGATGACGCGGTAGCCCTCCTCGCGCAGGGCTTTGCAGGCCTGGGCGCCGGAGTAGTCGAATTCGCAAGCCTGGCCGATAACGATCGGGCCAGCGCCGAGAATCAGGATGCTTTTTATGTCTGTACGTTTTGGCATGGGTTTGTCACTCAAATCCGCAGGTCAGTCGGCAAGCCGTCTTGTTCAATCTGTGAAGCCTTGAGGGGGTCGCCGGTGTCGGGACCACCCTCAAGCTTTGCTGCATCAGTGCCAGCGATTAACGTCGCTTGGCCATCTCGTTGATGAAGCGATCGAACAATGGCGCTACGTCGTTCGGGCCAGGGCTGGCTTCCGGGTGACCCTGGAAGCTGAAGGCGCTCTTGTCGGTACGCTCGATGCCTTGCAGGGTGCCGTCGAACAGCGATTTGTGGATCGCGCGCACGTTGGCTGGCAGGGTCGCTTCGTCTACCGCAAAACCGTGGTTCTGGCTGGTGATCATCACTACGCCGCTATCCAGGTCCTGCACCGGGTGGTTGGCACCGTGGTGGCCGTGGCCCATTTTCAGGGTCTTGGCGCCGGAGGCCAGGGCCAGCAGCTGGTGACCGAGGCAGATACCGAATACCGGAATCTCGGTTTCCAGCACGTCCTTGATCGCCTGGATCGCGTAGTCGCATGGCTCCGGATCGCCCGGGCCGTTGGACAGGAACACGCCATCCGGCTTCAGCGCCAGTACATCGGCAGCAGGGGTCTGGGCCGGCACCACGGTCACGCGGCAACCGCGCTCGACCAGCATGCGCAGGATGTTCAGCTTCACGCCGTAGTCGTAGGCAACCACGTGGTATGGCAGCTCGGAAGCGTCGATGGTGGCGTGGCTGTCGGTTTTCAGGTCCCAGACAGTCGAGCGCCATTCGTACTGCTCTTTGGTGCTGACGACTTTCGCCAGGTCCATGCCCTTCAGGCCAGGGAAGCCCTGGGCAGCGGCAATGGCGGCTTCTTCGGAGATGTTGTCGCCGGCCATGATGCAGCCGTTCTGTGCACCTTTCTCACGCAGGATACGGGTCAGGCGACGGGTGTCGATACCGGCGATGGCCACGACATTGTTGGCTTTCAGGTAATCGGCCAGGGACATCGTGTTGCGCCAGTTGCTCGCAACCAGTGGCAAGTCACGGATGACCAGGCCAGCGGACCAGACGCGGTCGGACTCGGCATCTTCCGGCGTGGTGCCGGTGTTGCCGATGTGCGGGTAGGTCAGGGTAACGATCTGTTGGGCGTAGGAAGGATCGGTAAGGATTTCCTGATAGCCGGTCATGGCGGTATTGAACACCACCTCACCAACGGTTTGACCGTCGGCTCCAATTGCTTCGCCGCGAAAAATGCTGCCATCAGCAAGGGCGAGTATGGCTGGCTTAGTCAAGAAGACCTCCCGTAAATAAAGCCTGAAAGGGCGATCGCAGGTGTAAAAAAGCGGAGTGACGTATGGACACGTCACCCCGCTCATTCACTGAATTATTCTGCGCGCTTTTAGTGAACACACTAAAGCTGTAGCTTACAGAAAAAGGCATTTTTGGTCTACCGCCAATGAGCCTTAAAGGCCGGAGAATGCGACAGGACGTCGCTTGGCGGAGTAAAACCGGGCTCAAACGCTGCGCGCGAGCCCGGTTTCGGGTGCATCTTAACGCAGGTCGAGCACGTCTTGCATGTCGTAGAGACCAGGCTCACGCCCGTCCAGCCACAATGCGGCACGTACCGCTCCCTTGGCGAAGGTCATGCGACTGGACGCCTTGTGGGTGATCTCGACTCGCTCACCGTCAGCGGCGAACAGCACGGTGTGATCACCGACGATGTCACCGGCGCGAACAGTGGCGAAACCGATGGTCTCGCGCTCGCGAGCGCCGGTCTGACCTTCACGACCATAAACCGCGACCTTCTTCAGATCACGACCGAGGGCATCGGCAATCACTTCGCCCATGCGCACGGCAGTGCCTGACGGCGCGTCGACCTTGTGCCGGTGATGAGCTTCGGTGATTTCGATATCGACATCATCACCCAGTACCCGGGCAGCCGTGTCGAGCAGCTTCAGGCACAGGTTGACGCCGACGCTGAAGTTGGCGGCGAAGACAATCGGGATGTCCTTGCCAGCCTCGGCCAGCAGCTGCTTTTCTTCAACACTGAAACCCGTCGTACCAATGATCATCGCCTTGCCGTGTTTGCGGCAGAAGGCGAGATTCTTCAGGGTCACTGTCGGATGAGTGAAATCGATCAGCACGTCGAACTCGTCGGCAACCCGCGCGAGGTCACCGGACAACGGCACGCCAATCCGACCCAGCGCTGCCAGTTCACCGGCATCGGCACCGACCAGCGTGCTGTCGGGACGATCCACCGCCGCAGTCAGGCCTGCGCCCGGAGTTTGCTGCACGGCTTCTATCAGGGTTTTGCCCATGCGCCCGGCGGCGCCCATCACTGCAATACGTCGCATGCCTGTCTCCTTACAAATCGCCGAAGAAGCGCTTCACGCCTTCGAACCAGCCGGTGGTTTTCGGCGAATGGCTGTTGTCGTCCGCCAGCGAACTGCGGAACTCTTCCAGTAACTCGCGCTGACGACGACCCAGGTTCACCGGGGTTTCTACCGCCACGCGACACATCAGGTCACCCGCACCGCCGCCGCGCACCGGCGCAACGCCTTTGCCGCGAACACGGAATTGCTTGCCGGTCTGGGTACCCTCGGGAATCTTCAGCTTGACCCGACCATCAAGGGTCGGAATCTCCAGCTCGCCGCCCAGTGCCGCGTCAACGAAACTGATTGGCACTTCACAGAACAGGTGCTTGCCGTCGCGCTGGAAGATCGCGTGCTCGCGCACGTTGATCACCACATACAGATCGCCGGTCGGGCCGCCCTGGGCACCCGCCTCGCCTTCGCCGGACAGGCGAATGCGGTCACCGGTATCAACCCCAGCTGGCACTTTGACCGACAGGGTCTTGTACTCTTCGATACGGCCTTCGCCGTGGCAGGAATCGCACGGGTCGGAAATGATCTTGCCCTGGCCATGGCAACGCGGGCAGGTCTGCTGCACCGAGAAGAAGCCTTGCTGCATACGCACTTGGCCAATGCCGCCACAGGTCGGGCAGGTAACAGGCGCCGAACCCTTCTTGGCACCCGAGCCATCGCACGGCTTGCAGTTGACCAACGTCGGAACGCGGATATTCACGGTGGTACCGCGCACCGCTTCTTCCAGGTTCAGCTCCAGCGTGTAGCGCAAGTCGCTGCCGCGCTGGGCGCCGCCACGAGCACCGCCGCGACCGCCACCGAAGAAGTCACTGAACACGTCACCAAAGATATCGGAGAAATTCTGGCCACCGAAACCGGCGCCACCGCCACCCATGCTCGGATCGACTCCGGCATGACCGTACTGGTCGTAAGCCGCGCGCTTGCTGGAATCGGACAGCACTTCGTAGGCCTCGTTGGCCTCCTTGAACATCTCTTCCGATGCTTTGTCATCGGGATTACGGTCCGGGTGATGCTTCATTGCCAGGCGGCGGTAGGCCTTCTTCAGGTCTGCTTCGCTTGAGCCACGCTCAACACCCAACACTTCGTAATAGTCACGCTTTGCCATAAGTCTTTGCACTCTTGAGGACGTCCGGCAAACCTCTCCTGAGCCTTGCCAAACTCGTTGAGCCCCAATACAGGCCCGGACCCAACTCACGTCAATTCAACGATCCTGGTCTTTGATTCATTGCGGTACTTTCGGCACGAAAAGCAGGAGCATCCTCGGCCATACCACCAACACGCGAACGCTGTCGCATGCTGTAAAAATTCTCGTACTCCAGACACGCCAACGCGGGAGCAGGCTCCCGCGCGGCGACATCCTACCAGTCACCGCCTTAAGGCAGTCAACCGGGCGACCAACAACTTACTTGTTGTCTTTGACTTCTTCGAACTCGGCGTCGACGACGTCATCAGCCTTCTCAGCCTTTTCGTCCTGCGGTGCAGCGCCTTCAGCAGGCTGGGCCTGTTCGGCGTACATCTTCTGCGCCACTGGAGCGGAGACTTTCGACAGCTCTTCAACCTTGGCTTCGATAGCAGCCTTGTCGTCGCCTTTGACAGCGGCTTCCAGGGCTACCACAGCAGCTTCGATTGCAGTCTTCTCTTCAGCGCTCACTTTGTCGCCAGCATCAGCGACCATTTTGCGAGTCGAGTGCACCAGTGCATCACCTTGGTTGCGGGCAGCGGCCAATTCTTCGAACTGACGATCTGCGTCGGCATTGGTTTCAGCATCGCGAATCATCTGCTGAATCTCTTCCTCGGACAGACCCGAGTTAGCCTTGATCACGATCGACTGAGTCTTGCCAGTGGCCTTGTCCTTGGCGCCTACGTGCAGGATGCCGTTGGCGTCGATGTCGAAGGTCACTTCAATTTGTGGCACGCCACGTGGTGCTGGTGGAATCTCGGCCAGGTCGAACTTGCCCAGGGACTTGTTCTGTGCGGCCTGCTTACGCTCACCTTGCAGCACGTGAATGGTCACTGCGCCCTGGTTGTCGTCGGCAGTCGAGAACACTTGCGATTTCTTGGTAGGAATCGTGGTGTTTTTCTCGATCAGCGCAGTCATCACGCCACCCATGGTTTCGATACCGAGGGTCAGCGGGCTGACGTCGAGCAGCAGAACGTCTTTCACATCACCGGCCAATACTGCGCCCTGGATAGCAGCACCCATGGCAACGGCTTCGTCCGGGTTCACGTCTTTACGAGCTTCTTTACCGAAGAATTCGGTAACCAGCTTCTGAACCAGTGGCATACGGGTCTGACCGCCAACCAGGATCACGTCGTTGATCGCGCCAACGTCGATACCGGAGTCTTTCAGAGCGATGCGGCATGGCTCGATAGTGCGTTGAACCAGGTCTTCTACCAGCGCTTCCAGCTTGGCGCGGGAGATTTTCACGTTCAAGTGCTTAGGACCGGTAGCGTCTGCAGTGATGTACGGCAGGTTGACGTCGGTCGAATTGCTCGAAGACAGTTCGATCTTGGCTTTCTCAGCGGCTTCTTTCAGGCGCTGCATGGCCAGCGGGTCACCCTTGAGGTTCATGCCGCTTTCTTTCTTGAATTCGTCAACGAGGTAGTCGATCAGACGAATGTCAAAGTCTTCACCGCCCAGGAACGTGTCACCGTTGGTGGCCAGTACTTCGAACTGATGCTCGCCATCAACTTCAGCGATCTCGATCACGGAAACGTCGAAAGTACCGCCGCCCAAGTCGTAAACGATCACGGTGTGATCGCCCTTGGCCTTGTCCATACCGTAAGCCAGAGCGGCTGCGGTTGGTTCGTTGATGATACGTTTAACGTCCAGGCCCGCGATGCGGCCGGCGTCTTTGGTGGCCTGACGCTGGCTGTCGTTGAAGTAGGCCGGAACGGTGATCACCGCTTCAGTCACTGGCTCGCCGAGGTAGTCTTCGGCGGTCTTCTTCATTTTCTTCAGAATTTCAGCCGAGATTTGTGGCGGCGACATTTTCTGGCCGTTCACTTCTACCCACGCATCGCCGTTGTCAGCCTTGGCGATTTTGTAAGGGACCATCTTGATGTCTTTCTGAACGACTTCTTCGTCGAACTTGCGACCGATCAGACGCTTCACCGCATACAGGGTGTTGTGCGGATTGGTCACTGCCTGGCGCTTGGCGGACTGGCCAACCAGGATCTCGCCATCGTTGGCGTAAGCGATGATCGACGGCGTGGTGCGCGCGCCTTCAGCATTTTCAATAACTTTGGCTACGCCGTTTTCAAGCACGGAGACGCAGGAGTTGGTAGTCCCCAGGTCGATACCGATAATTTTGCCCATGTTAACTCTCCCGAAACTTTGGATTTGGTTGCCGCAGCAGTGGTGGCTAACTGCGGTAGCACTTAAACGCTTGACTTCTAAATGGGGGCCTTGCGGCTAATTTCAAGCCTGCTCATCAATAGAAGGCGAAACTGGCGCAGGTGCCTTGCTGACCACGACCATGGCCGGGCGCAGCAGACGACCGTTGAGCTGGTAGCCCTTCTGAAACACCTTGAGCACGCTGTTCGGCTCTACATCGGCGCTTTCCTGCATGGCCATCGCCTGATGATGAACGGCGTTGAACGGTTCGCCATGCGGGTCGATCGCTTCCAGCTGATAACGCTTCAGGGTGTCCTGGAACATTTTCAGGGTTAGCTCGATGCCTTCGCGCATTGGACGGATGCTTTCGTCGTCCGGGCTGGACAACTCCAGGCCACGCTCCAGGCTGTCGATAATCGGCAGCAGGTCGCTGGCGAATTTTTCCAGGGCGAATTTATGAGCCTTTTCTACATCCTGCTCGGCGCGACGGCGGACGTTCTGCAGATCGGCGGCTACACGCAAAGCCTGATCCTGCGCGCCTGCCAGTTGCTCTTCGAGCACTTGTACACGGGTCGCCAGGTCATCGCCCGAAGTCTCGGGCGCCTGATTGGCGTCTGGATTTTGCGTATCCACTGTCTGTTCGTCAGCCATAGATTTCTCCTTTCAATTACGTCCGCGAGCTCAACTCGCGCTTCTGCCCAGCTATATGGGGCCGCAGAAACAGGCTTCAAGGGGCGAAGCGAATTAACCCTACAAAAAACAGCTGCATTTTGATTCCGACAGGACTAAGGGTTTCGTCGGATCAAGCAAAACGAGCTAAGCGAGGGCATTGTCAGCCAGAATGAAAACACTGTATAAATAACCAGACCTAACACCTGGGAGCGGCCCTTATGCTGGTGCACCTGTCTGTACACAACTACGCCATCGTTGAACATCTCGATCTGGAACTCGATCGCGGGATGAGCGTTATCACAGGGGAAACCGGCGCCGGCAAGTCGATCATGCTCGACGCCCTGGGCCTGACCCTGGGCGATCGCGCTGACAGCGGAGTGGTGCGCCCCGGCGCAGACAAGGCCGATATCCTGGCCACCTTTGATCTGGTCGACATTCCGGAAGCCAGCGCCTGGCTGGCCGAGCGCGACCTCGAAAGCGACGGGCCGTGCATCCTGCGCCGGGTGATTACCGCCGAGGGTCGCTCCCGTGGCTATATCAATGGCACGCCCTGCCCCCTTGGCGACCTCAAGTCCCTTGGCGAACTGCTGATAGATATCCACAGCCAGCACGAACACCAGTCCCTGCTCAAGACCGATACTCATCGCCGCCTACTCGACGAATATGCTGGCGCAACCGACCTGTCCCGCCACGTTCAGCTGGCCGCCCAGCGCTGGCGCCAGACCCGCCACGAGCTGGACCGCCTCTCCAACTCCGGGGACGAACAGCGCGCCCGCCATCAATTGCTCAGCTACCAATTGGAAGAGCTGGAAAACCTTGGCCTTGGTGAAAACGAGCTGGAGCAGCTGGAGCAGGAGCACAAGAACCTGACCAACGCCGAGACACTCCTGGGCATCTGCCGCCAGGTCGTTGAGCAATGCAGCGAAAGCGATTCAGGAAATGTCTTGAACGCGCTGACTGCCAGCCTCAATCGACTATCGAGCGTGAATAACTCCATCGGCGCCCTGGGCGAAGCCAGCAGCTTGTTGACCAGTGCGCAGATTCAAGTCGAAGAGGCCGTGGGCGAATTGAACCGCTTTCTCGACAACTTCGATGCCGACCCGGCGCGCCTGCAATACCTGGAAGAGCGCCTGGATGCGATCTACACCATGGCACGCAAGCACCGGATCCAGCCGACCGAAGTTGCGGAAATGCAGCAGAGACTGCTGGATGAAATCGAGACGTTGAACGCCAACGATGAATCCATCGAGCGCTTGAGTGATGAGCTTGCGTCGTACGCGCGGCATTATCACGAGAAGGCCCGCGACCTGAGTGACCTGCGCCGTCAGGCGGCTGGCAGCCTGGCCAGTGCGGTGGAGCAGGAAATCCAGCGCCTGGGCATGCCTGGCGGGCGCTTCAGCATCGAACTGCGGCCCAACAGCAGCGATGAACTGCTGCCTAACGGGCTGGAGCAGGTCGAACTACTGGTCAGCGCCAACCCCGGCCAACCGCTCAAGGCCTTGGCGAAAGTCGCGTCCGGCGGTGAGTTGTCGCGCATAAGCCTGGCCATTCAGGTCATCACCGCCCAGACCTCACGAGTGCCTACCCTGGTGTTCGACGAAGTGGACGTTGGCATCGGCGGCCCCACCGCAGAAATCGTCGGCCAGTTGCTGCGCCGTCTCGGCGAGCGTGGTCAGGTGCTGACGGTAACTCACTTGCCGCAGGTAGCCGCACAGGGTCATCAACATCTATTTGTGCACAAGGTCCGCGGGGAGGACGCAACCCGTACGGCCGTGTCCAAGCTGAGCAAGAATGATCGAGTGGAAGAAGTGGCGCGGATGCTCGGAGGCATCGATCTCACCAAGGAATCTCTCGCTCACGCGAAAAAGATGGTGGTTACCGCAAAAAATTAAAGCGAACCCTGCGGCCGCTCCGCCAGGAACCGTTTGCAAACCCATACAAGCAGCACAAAGCACGAAGGCGACCCTGGGGTCGCCTTCGCTCGTTTCGCGAACCGTAGGTTCACGCGACATGCTTACTTTTTCTTGCGTACGTACAGCACAAGATTGTGATCAACCATCTCAAAGCCATACTTGTCGACGATGGCTTTCTGCAGGCGCTCGATCTCTTCGTCGAAGAATTCGATCACTTCGCTGGTTTCGACGTTGACCATATGGTCGTGATGCTTGCCGTCGTCCAGCTCGAAGACCGCATGGCCTCCGTCGAAGTTGTGCCGCACCACAAGGCCAGCTGCCTCGAACTGGGTCAGTACACGGTAAACCGTGGCCAGACCGACGTCCTCACCAGCCTCCATCAGCGCCTTGTAGACGTCCTCGGCACTCATGTGGCGTTGCTCGGCGGAATCGAGCATTTGCAGAATCTTGACCCGTGGAAGGGTCACTTTGAGGCCGGCTTTGCGTAGTTCGCTATTTTCAACCATGGTCAGCTTTCTCGCGATGCTGCTTCGCAGCTTCTCTTAATGCGGGTATGATCGGCGTTTACGTTGTCCCAGCCAAGATAGTGGAAGTCGCCCACCGATGCAAAACACCAAGCTCTTGCTAACCAGTTTCACCTTTGTGGGACTGCTCGCACTCGCCGGTTGTTCATTCC
The DNA here is from genome assembly GCF_026241895.1 of Pseudomonas sp. RIT-562. Lineage (GTDB taxonomy): Bacteria > Pseudomonadota > Gammaproteobacteria > Pseudomonadales > Pseudomonadaceae > Aquipseudomonas > Aquipseudomonas mandelii_F. Next base: position 165,714 of record NZ_JAPJIV010000008.1, read on the forward strand.
CCGGGGTTTACAAAATCGACATCCAGCAGGGCAATGTCGTCACGCAGGACATGATAGACCAGTTACGCCCGGGAATGACCCGTCGGCAAGTACGGTTTATCATGGGCAACCCTCTGCTGACTGACACGTTCCATGCCGATCGCTGGGATTATCTGTACAGCCTGCAACCCGGTGGCGGTGAACGCCAACAGGAACGCATTAGCGTTATCTTCAACCCAAATGACCAACTTGTCAGCCTTTCCGGTGATTTCATGCCGGGTGTCAGCCGAGACGAAGCTATTCTCGGCCAGGATAGTGGCACTAACGTGACCGCTCCTGCGGAGAACGTCGAGCAGCCGAAACCGGAAAAACCGGTGAAGCCAGGTTCGTTGCTGGATCAGATCCAGAAGGACGTGGATGGTGTAGAAACCGTTCCGGTCCCGACTCCAGAGCCTCTGGACACCTCGCCGCAATAATTTGCGACGCATTAAAAAACCCGGCATGCCGGGTTTTTTATTGCCTGCTGTTCGTCGGTTAGAGGTTACGCGCCTTGGCCTCTGCCGCTTTCGCTGCACGCAGTCGCCGGACTTCTTTCGGATCCGCCAGCAACGGCCGGTAGATCTCGATCCGGTCACCCGCCACAACGAGCCGGCTATTCGGGTCGGCGATCACCTTGCCGAAGATTCCTACGGGGTACTCCTCAAGATTCAGCTCGGGAAACGCCTGGCCAACCCCGGAGCGCCGCACAACTTCGCGCACAGTCAGCCCCGGCGACACGCTCACGGCCAGCAACAGCTGCCGATCAATGGCGGCATATACCACTTCGACGTCGATCAAGGCCTCAACCATGCATTTGCTTGGCACGCTGGCAGAACGCGTCCACCAGGGTATTGGCGGCCTGATTGAACAGCGGCCCCAACGTCGCGCGAACGATCGGCCCCGCATAATCAAACGACAGATCAAGGCTGATCTTGCAGGCCTTTTCGCCCAACGGCTTGAAAACCCAGACGCCGTGCAGCTGATTGAACGGACCTTCTTCCAGGTTCATCTCGATGGACTGCCCGGGCACCAGCGTATTGCGCGTCACGAAATGCTGCCTGAGCCCGCCCTTCGCCACGCCAACACTGGCGCGCATGTGTTCGGCAGAGCTCTCCAGAACCTCGGCAGACGAGCACCAGGGCAAGAACTCCGGATATCGCACCACGTCGTTGACCAGGTCGTACAGCGCTTGTGCCGGATACGGCAGCAGGGCGGAACGTTGAATGTGAGTCGTCATGTCAGCGTCACTTCCACAGCTGGGCGGCAAACACTACAAGAATGCCGATGGGCGCCACATAGCGCATCAAAAACAGGGACAGGGCGAACAGTGCCGGGCTGCGGATCGACAATTCGTCACGCACCGCCTCACGGCCCATCACCCAGCCTGCAAACATCACGAAACATAGCCCGCCAAGGGGAAGCATGATTCGCGAGGTGAAGAAATCGATCACGCCGAAGAAGTCCAGACCGCCCGCCGCACCCCATTGATAGAGGTGAAACATCCCGCCTTCGTTCACGAAAAACTTGGCTTCCTTCCAGATATTGAAGGAAAACACCGTGCCCAGCCCGACAAACCAGCAGGTGAAAGCCAGCCAGAACGTAACCCAGGCGCGGCTGACTTTGGTTCGCTCCACCAGGTACGCCACCATCGGCTCCAGCAGAGAAATCGCCGAGCTCCAGGCTGCAACGGCCACCAGCACGAAAAACACTACGCCCATCAATTGGCCGAACGCTACGTTGCCAAAGGCGAACGGCAGGCTGACGAACATCAGCCCGGGGCCCTCGCTCGGGTTCAAGCCAGCAGCGAACACGATGGGGAACAGGGCCAACCCGGCAACCAGGGACACGAAGGTATCCAGCAGCGCCACACCCACCACCGTACCGGATATCGACGAGTCCTTCGGCATGTACGCGCCGTAGATCATGATCGAACCAACGCCGACACTCAGGGAGAAGAACGCGTGGCCCATCGCTGGCAGCAGGCCATCGAGGACTTTTTCCGGATGGAAGTCGAACATGAAATGCACGCCTTCCATAAAGTGGCCAGTGGTCATGCTGTAACCCAGCAACACCAGGATCATCACGAACAGCAGGGGCATCATGATCCGCAGACTGCGTTCAAGCCCGGCGACCACGCCTTTGGCGATCACCACAGCCGACAGCAGCATGAATATTGTGTGCCAAAGTGTCAGGCGCCAAGGGTCGGCAATCACATTACCGAAATAGGCGCCGACCTGATCAGGCGTAACGCCCTGGAAATCGCCGCGCCCCATGTCGATGATGTAATCCAGCGACCAGCCGCCCACCACGCTATAGAAAGACAGGATCAGCAACGCCGTGATCATGCCGGCGAATGCGCCCCAGGACCACTTGCCCGAATGCCCCGCCTCAATGGCCAGCACCTTCAAGGCGTTCGCCGGGCTTTGCCGGGCGCGACGGCCGATCAGGGTTTCGGCCAGCATGACCGGCACCCCGATCAGCGCGATGCAGGCCAGGAACATCAGCACAAAGGCACCGCCGCCATAGACGCCGACCATGTAGGGGAATTTCCAGATACTACCCAGGCCCACGGCCGAACCGGTCGCGGCGAGTATGAAGACCCAGCGGCTAGCCCAACTGCCGTGGACAGAAACCTTGTCTGTCGACATCGTTATCACGCCCAAGCGTTCAAAAAAGAGCGCGCATTGTCCGGGATTCAATCAACCTGCTCAAGCACGTAGCGATACCGTAGCCGACTTGCTTGCAACTCCCTATAATGCCGGCCCTATGGCTAAACAGAAGAAACACCCCACAGGGACCATCGCGCAAAATAAAAAGGCGCGACACGATTACTTCATCGAACATCGGTTCGAGGCTGGTCTGGTCCTGGCCGGCTGGGAAGTAAAGAGTTTGCGGGCGAGCAAGCTACAACTGGTTGACAGTTATGTACTGCTCAAGGATGGCGAAGCCTGGCTGCTCGGCAGTCATATCACGCCGCTGATGACCGCAAGCACCCACGTCATTGCTGACCCGACCCGCACGCGCAAGCTGCTGCTCAACCGGCGCGAGCTGGAAAAGTTGGCCGCGGCCGTGCAGCAGAAGGGTTACGCCTGCGTATGCCTGTCCTGGTACTGGAGCAAGCACATGGTCAAGTGCGAGATCGCTCTGGGCAAGGGCAAGAAGGAATACGACAAGCGTGATACCGAGCGCGAACGCGACGCCGGGCGAGAGCTACAGCGCGCGGTGCGGAACAAGGGCAAGGAAGATTAATCTTCTTTCAGCCTGAGACCGCTATCGCGAGCAGGGTTCACTCCTACAGGGTTTTGTATCGTTTACATAACCCGTGTAGGAGTGAGCCTGCTCGCGATGGCGATCGCACATCCACCACAAATCTCACTGACTACATCCCCTTGCGCCGCTCCGCCCGAGCCACGCGCTGCACTTCCTGACGCACCTCCTCCAGTACTTCCTGCACATACAGGATATGCCTGCTGGATACCTCTCGCGCCTGCTCGGCACGCCCCTCGATAATCGCCAGGTACAACTCCCGGTGCTGAGTGATCAGCATGTCGCGAGTCTCGGTGCGCTGCTTGTACATCCCGCCGATGTTGGTCACGACATTGCGCTTGAGCAGATCGAACAGCCCACGAATCGTGTGCAACAACACCGCGTTGTGACTGGCTTCGGCAATCGCCAGGTGGAATTTCGCATCGGCGGCGCCCTCCTCCGCGCGACTGACTTCATCGTGTCGCGTGTAGCAGTCCTGCAGCTGATTGAAGGCCGCCGTCAATCGCTCGCGATCAACGTCGGTCGCGCGCAGCGCCGCGTAGTAGGCGCATGAAGCTTCCAGGGTGTGACGAAACTCCAGCAGATCGCGCTGAGCCTCGGGATTGCTTTCCAGCAGATGCAGCAACGGATCACTGAACGTCGTCCCCAGGGATTCCACCACATAGTTGCCACCACCCTGACGACTGACCAGCAAGCCCTTGGCCGCCAGTTTCTGGATGGCTTCGCGCAACGACGGCCGCGACACGCCGAACTGCTCCGCCAACGCACGTTCGGCCGGCAATCGCTCACCCGCCTTCAGCGTGCCCTCCAGGATCATCCCTTCGAGCTGCTCGACAATATCGTCAGACAAACGGCGCTGCCGAATCTGATCAAACCCCATGACTCATTTCTCCACGATCCCGACCACTCGCCGGGCTCTCTATTCTGGCCTATCGGCACTGCGCAGGCACCTGCCAGACGCGGCTAAGTCGAGCTAAAAAATCGACCCGCCAGGCGCACCTACGACAAAAGTTTCAGGGCGGCAAATTGACACACCCACCAGAAGGCTTTTACCCTAGCCAACAGCGATTGTAAATTGGTATTACCAATTATCCAAGCACGCTGATCAGTGCCTGACCAACAACAATTAGGGGCCACCCCATATGCAAACCTGGCAACAGCTCTACAGTCCGCTCGGCAGCCTTGGTCTGTCCGCACTCGCGGCCGTCATACCCATCGTATTTTTCTTCCTCGCGCTGGCGGTGTTCCGCCTCAAGGGCCACGTGGCCGGCAGCATTACACTGGCATTGTCGATCGCGGTCGCGATCTTCGCTTTCCAGATGCCGGTGGACATGGCATTCGCTGCCGCTGGTTACGGCTTCGCTTACGGCCTGTGGCCGATTGCGTGGATCATCGTGGCAGCGGTGTTTCTCTACAAACTGACGGTCAAGAGCGGCCAGTTCGAAGTGATCCGCAGCTCGGTGCTGTCGATTACCGACGACCAGCGCCTGCAAGTGCTGCTGATCGGCTTCTGCTTCGGTGCATTCCTGGAAGGTGCGGCCGGCTTCGGAGCCCCGGTCGCCATTACTGCCGCGCTGCTGGTGGGCCTGGGTTTCAACCCACTGTATGCCGCCGGGCTGTGCCTGATCGCTAACACGGCTCCCGTGGCTTTCGGCGCACTGGGCATCCCGATCATCGTTGCCGGGCAAGTCACCGGGATCGACGCGTTCAAGATTGGCGCCATGACCGGTCGCCAACTGCCGTTGCTGTCGCTGTTCGTGCCCTTCTGGCTGGTGTTCATGATGGACGGGATGCGCGGCGTTCGTGAAACCTGGCCAGCAGCACTGGTGGCGGGCCTGAGCTTTGCCATCACCCAGTACTTCACTTCGAACTTCATCGGCCCGGAATTGCCGGACATCACCTCGGCCCTGGCCAGCCTGATCTCCCTGACTTTGTTCCTGAAAGTCTGGCAGCCAAAACGCGCCGCCGGCCAACACATCGCAGGCGCCGTGTCGGCCTCCGTGGTTACCGCCAGCGCTGGCGGCTTTGGCCTGCCGCGCAGCACCGTGGCCTCTCCGTACAGCCTCGGCGAGATTTTCAAAGCCTGGTCGCCGTTCCTGATTCTCACCGTACTGGTCACCATCTGGACCCTGAAACCGTTCAAGGCAATGTTCGCCGCTGGCGGCTCGATGTACAGCTGGGTGTTCAACTTCGCGATCCCGCACCTGGACCAGATGGTCATCAAGGTAGCGCCAATCGTGACTGCGCCTACCGCAATTCCAGCGGTGTTCAAGCTTGATCCGATTTCCGCCACCGGCACGGCGATTTTCTTCTCCGCACTGATTTCGATGCTGGTGTTGAAGATCAACTTCAAAACTGGTCTTACCACTTTGCGCGAGACGTTCTACGAGCTGCGCTGGCCGATTCTGTCGATCGGCATGGTGCTGGCTTTCGCCTTCGTCACCAACTACTCGGGCATGTCTTCGACCATGGCTCTGGTCCTGGCCGGCACTGGCGCAGCGTTCCCGTTCTTCTCGCCGTTCCTTGGCTGGCTGGGCGTGTTCCTCACCGGTTCCGATACCTCGTCCAACGCCTTGTTCAGCTCCCTGCAGGCAACCACCGCGCATCAGATCGGCGTGAACGACACCCTGCTGGTGGCGGCCAATACCAGCGGCGGCGTGACCGGAAAAATGATTTCGCCGCAATCGATCGCCGTGGCATGCGCCGCAACCGGCTTGGTGGGCAAGGAATCGGACCTGTTCCGCTTCACCCTCAAGCACAGCCTGTTCTTCGCCACGATCGTCGGCCTGATCACCTTGGCGCAGGCCTACTGGCTCACCGGCATGCTGGTGCACTAAGGACTACACGCAATAGGCATTAAACCGACGCAGGACCACGATTCCGGCGTCAGCTATTCACCACCCGGTCTGTAAGGCTGCTGAAAGCTTCCCTCTTTATATTCAGCAGCCGCAGCAGACGGATAACCGGGACCACCCGGAGAACACGCCTGATGAGCGAGCTTTTTTACAACGCAGTGCCGAATGCGACCCGAGTTGCACCGCCACTGCCGAAACCTCGGCAATACCCCAGCGAAAAACCAGGACGGGTGTATCTGTTCGGAACTTGTGTGGTGGACTTGTTCTACCCCGAGGCCGGCATGGATGCGATCCACCTGCTGGAACGTGAAGGCATTCGAGTCGAGTACCCGCAAGGGCAAAGCTGCTGCGGGCAACCGGCCTATACCTCGGGCTACACCGAGCAGGCCCGGACTGTAGCGCGAGCCCAGCTGGCGCTGTTCGCCGAGGATTATCCGGTGGTGGTGCCTTCGGGCTCATGTGCGGGCATGTTGCGCGAGCATTATGCCGACCTGTTCAAGGACGAGCCGCATACGTTGCGACAGGTGCAGGCCCTGGCAGCCCGCACCTACGAGTTGGCCGAGTTCCTTTTGTTCGTCTGCAAGGCGCAATTCAAGGACAGCGGCGCACCGGTGAAAGTGGCGTTGCACACTTCGTGCTCGGCACGTCGGGAGATGAATACCCACCTGCATGGCCGCGAGTTGTTGGCGCAGCTGCGCAACGTGGAGCGAGTGGAACACAGCCACGAGAGTGAATGTTGTGGCTTTGGCGGAACGTTCAGCGTCCGTATGCCAGACATTTCCGGGGCGATGGTTGCGGACAAGACGCGGTCGTTGCAGGAGTCCGGCGCGCATCAGGTGCTCAGTGCCGATTGCGGCTGCCTGATGAACATCAACGGCTCGCTGGAGAAACAGAAGGCGGCGTTGCGCGGTCAGCACCTGGCGAGTTTCCTCTGGCAGCGCACCGGAGGTGTTCAATGAACGCTTCCGCGATAATTCCTACGGTTGCCGTGGAAGAAGATTTTCGCACCCGGGCCCACACGGCATTGGGTGACCAGCAGCTGCGAAACAACTTTCGCACTGCAATGGATTCATTGATGACAAAGAGGGCCGCGTCTTTCAGCGATGCCCACGAAAGAGAACATCTGCGAGCGCTCGGCAATGCCGTCCGCGCCCGTGCTTTATCCAAGTTGCCCGACCTGCTCGAGCAACTTGAACAGAACCTGACCCGCAACGGTGTGACAGTGCACTGGGCGGAAACGGTGGACGAGGCCAATGGCATCGTCCTCTCGATCATCCGCGCTCACGAGGGGCGGCAAGTGATCAAGGGCAAATCGATGGTCAGCGAAGAAATGGAAATGAATCATTTCCTTGCTGATCGGGGCATTGAATGCCTGGAATCGGACATGGGCGAGTACATCGTCCAGCTCGACCACGAGAAGCCTTCACACATCATTATGCCGGCAATCCACAAGAATGCCGGTCAGGTCGCGTCCTTGTTCCACGACAAACTTGGCGTGGAGTACACCAAGGACGTAGACCAACTCATTCAGATCGGTCGCAAAGTCCTGCGGCAGAAATTCTTCGAAGCGGACATTGGAGTCTCCGGTGTCAACTTCGCCGTGGCCGAAACCGGCACCCTGCTGCTGGTGGAAAACGAAGGCAACGGGCGCATGACCACCACGGTACCGCCGGTGCACATCGCCGTCACTGGCATCGAAAAAGTCGTGGAAAACCTGCGCGACGTGGTGCCGCTGCTGTCATTGCTGACCCGTTCAGCCCTCGGCCAGCCGATCACCACCTACGTCAACATGATCTCCGGCCCACGCAAGGAGCATGAACTCGACGGCCCGCAGGAAGTGCACCTGGTGTTGCTCGATAACGGTCGCAGCCAGGCTTTCGCCGACAGCGAATTGCGCCAGACCCTCAATTGCATCCGCTGCGGCGCCTGCATGAATCATTGCCCGGTCTACACCCGAATCGGCGGCCACGCCTACGGCGAGGTGTACCCCGGGCCGATCGGCAAAATCATCACCCCGCACATGGTTGGCCTGGCAAAGGTTCCGGACCATCCCAGCGCGTCTTCCCTGTGCGGTGCATGCGGTGAAGTGTGCCCGGTAAAAATTCCTATCCCCGCGTTGCTGCGGCGCCTGCGGGAAGAGAACGTCAAGGCCCCAGACAGCCCGCACCAGGTGATGCGCGGCCAGGGCAGCAAATATTCGCGCAAGGAACGGTTCATCTGGAACGCCTGGGCCAGGCTCAACAGTTCGCCGACGCTGTATCGTCTATTCGGCTTTTTCGCCACACGACTGCGCGCTCTGGCACCGAGTAATGTTGGCCCGTGGACGGAGAACCACAGCGCACCAAAACCCGCTGCCCGCTCACTGCATGACATGGCCCGCGAGCATCTGGCCAAACAGGGAGATCGTTGATGAGCGCCAAGCAAAACATCCTCGCAAAATTGCGCAACAGCCTGACGGGCACCACGCCGGTGGCCGACAACTTCGACGTCGGACTGCTGACAGCGCCCTACACCTACACGCCCGAACAACGCATCCCGCAACTGCGCAAACTGATGGAAGCGGTGCACACCGAGATTCACCTGACCTGCGACGAACAGTGGCCGGAACTGCTTGCGCAACTGGTCAAGGATCGTCAGCTGCCCAGCTTGCTGATTGCACCGACTACAGCTCACGGTCAACGCGTCACTCAGCACTGGGCGAACAATCCTCAGTTGCCGACACTCAAAGCCTACAATCGACCGATCGAGGAATGGAAAGCCGAGTTGTTCCACGATACCCCGGCCAGCCTGACCACCACCCTGGGTGCGATCGCCGCTACCGGCAGCCTGATCCTCTGGCCGACTCGCGAAGAACCGCGCCTGATGAGCCTGGTACCGCCGGTGCATTTCGCCCTGCTCAAGGCGAGCGAAATCCGCGACAACCTTTATCAGGTGCAGCAGGAATTCGAATGGGCGCAAGGCATGCCTACCAATGCCTTGCTGGTGTCCGGCCCGTCGAAGACCGCTGACATCGAACAGGTGCTGGCCTACGGCGCCCACGGTCCGAAAGACCTGGTGGTTTTGATTCTGGAGGACCAATGACTTTACCGGCGGCTTTCCTGCGCGACGCGCAGCAACTGATCCCCCCGCAGCGGCGCTTCGACGACCCGCTGTCGACGCTGGCGTTCGGAACCGACGCCAGCTTTTACCGGCTGATTCCCAAGCTGGTGATTCGGGTCGAGTCCGAAGACGAAGTGGTGGCGCTGCTCAAGCTGGCGCAACGGGACCAGGTTGCGGTGACGTTCCGCGCCGCGGGCACCAGCCTGTCCGGCCAGGCCATCAGCGACTCGGTGCTGATCGTGCTTGGGGATAACTGGAACGGCCGCGAGATCCGCGGTCAGGGCACGCAAATCCGCCTGCAACCGGGCGTGATCGGCGCCCAGGCCAACGCATGGCTGGCGCCGTTCGGGCGCAAGATCGGCCCGGACCCGGCGTCGATCAATGCCTGCAAAATCGGCGGCATCGTTGCCAACAACGCCAGCGGCATGTGCTGCGGCACCGCGCAAAATACCTATCACACCCTGGCCGGCATCCGCCTGGTACTGGCTGACGGAAGCCGCCTCGACACCGAAGACCCGGCCAGTGTCGCGGCATTCCGCCAGAGTCACGCAACGCTGCTGGAGCGCCTGGCGGAACTGGGTCGCGAAACCCGCGACAATACCGAACTGGCTGCGAGAATTCGCCACAAGTACCGTCTGAAAAATACCACCGGCCTGTCACTCAACGCCCTGGTGGATTTCGACGAGCCTGTGGATATCTTGAGCCACCTGCTGGTGGGCTCCGAAGGTACGCTGGGCTTTATCAGCGCAGTGACCTACGACACGGTGATTGATCACCCCAACAAAGCCTCGGCGCTGATCGTCTTCCCGGATGTCGAAACCTGCTGCAACGCGGTGAGTGTACTGAAGAGCCAGCCGGTGTCCGCCGTGGAACTGCTCGACCGCCGCAGCCTGCGCTCGGTGCAGGACAAACCCGGCATGCCGGCTTTCGTACAGCAACTGTCGAACAATGCCTGCGCGCTGTTGATCGAATCCCGCGCCGCGTCGTCCACTTTGCTGCAGGAACAACTGGCGCGAATCATGGCGTCGCTGACCTCGTTCCCAGTGGAAAAACAAGTCGACTTCACTGAAGACCCGGTGGAGAACGCCCGACTCTGGGCGATCCGCAAAGACACCTTCCCCGCCGTCGGTGCCGTGCGTAAAACCGGCACTACGGTGATCATCGAAGACGTCACCTTTCCGGTGGAACAGCTGGCGATCGGGGTAAACCGCCTGATCGAACTGTTCGACAAACATCACTACGACGAAGCGATCCTGTTCGGCCACGCCCTGGAGGGCAACCTGCACTTCGTCTTCACCCAAGGCTTCAACAACCCCGAAGAAGTCGCGCGCTACCAGGCGTTCATGGACGATGTCGCGCAGCTAGTCGCGGTGGAGTTCGGCGGTTCGCTGAAGGCCGAACACGGTACCGGCCGCAACATGGCGCCCTTCGTGGAACTGGAATGGGGCAGCGATGCCTACCAGCTGATGTGGCAGCTCAAGCGCCTGCTCGATCCCGCCGGCATCCTCAACCCGGATGTGGTGCTCAGCCAGGACCCGCAGATCCATCTCAAGCATCTCAAGCCCTTGCCCGCCGCCGACGAGATAGTCGACAAGTGCATCGAGTGTGGCTTCTGTGAACCGGTCTGCCCTTCCAAGGGACTGACTCTGAGCCCGCGCCAGCGCATCGTGATCTGGCGTGATATCCAGGCGAAGAAACGCGCTGGCGTCGACACCGCAGAGCTCGAAGCCGCCTACGAATACCAAGGCATCGACACCTGCGCCGCGACCGGTTTGTGCGCGCAACGCTGCCCCGTAGGAATAAATACCGGCGAGCTGGTGAAAAAACTCCGTAGCCGCAAGGCAACCAGCAAGAAAGCCGCCGACTGGCTGGAAGGAAATTTCGCCACCGCGCTGCAAGGCGCCCGCTTCACCCTGCATGTGGCCAACGGCGCACGAATGCTCCTGGGAGCCCCGCGCCTGGCGAAGTTGTCGGCGACCCTGACAAAATTGTCCAAAGGCCAGGTCCCGCAATGGACCAATGCCATGCCGCAGCCGGAAAAAGCCATTCGCTTCAGCCCGACCCTCTCGGACCAACGCCCTCGGGTGGTGTACCTGGCGGCCTGCGTGTCACGGGTCATGGGCCCCGCAGCCGGCGACAGCGAGCAGATGTCGCTGTACGACAAAACCCGTGGCCTTCTGGAAAAGGCCGGCTACCAGGTAGTCTTTCCGGAAAACCTGGACAGCCTCTGCTGCGGTCAACCCTTCGCGTCCAAGGGTTATGCCGAGCAGGCCGAACACAAGCGCCAGGAACTGATCGGCGCGCTACTGCACGCCAGCCGTGGCGGCCTCGACCCGATCTACTGCGACACCAGCCCGTGCACCTTGCGCCTGGTGCAGGACCTCGGCGAGGTACGCCTGGACCTTTACGACCCGGTACGATTCATCCGCACCCACCTGATGGATCGCCTCGACTTCACCCCGCAGCAAGCCCCCATCGCCGTACACTTCACCTGCAGCACTCAGCATCTGGGCGAAAGTCAGGCGCTGATTGACCTGGCGCGCAAATGCAGCACCAACGTGGTCATTCCGGAAGGCATCCACTGCTGCGGTTTCGCCGGCGACAAAGGCTTCACCACCCCTGAACTGAACGCGCATTCGCTGCGCTCGCTCAAGGATGCCGTGCAGCACTGCAGCGAAGGGATATCCACCAGTCGCACCTGCGAAATCGGCCTGAGCCAACACGGCGGAATCGATTACCACGGCCTGGTCTACCTGGTGGATCGAGTCACCCGCGCGCGAGCCAACTGAAGAAAAAATAGAACCCTTGCGCTCGGCTGTAGTCAACCGGGTAACCCGGCCCTGCCGGGTTTTACCCAAACTCGGCAGCCCGTCCTGACGCCAGCCAAGCCTGGCGCCTCAGTTCAAGGAGATACACATGAAACGTTCTGTACTGTTAGGTCTGTTCGTTACTGCTTCCATGATGGCCTCCACTTCTTTCGCGGCCACTGACGACCTTTGCGAAGTGAATCTGCAGACCATCGCCAATAGCAAGTCGCAGATACAGGCACCGGAAATCCAGACCCGTGTCGACGCCAGTGTCCAGCAAGCCAAGGCGCACCAGGCTATGAACACCAAGGAAGGCACCGAGAAGTGCATTGCTGAGACTACCCAGACCATCCAGGACATCCGGAAGGCTACCAGCGGCACCAATAAATGATCCCCACCCAGCTGGCCAATCTCCGGGTTGGCCTTCTGGGCCGCTTTGCCGTACACTGTACAGGCTTGTTGCTCACCAGATTCACGAGCAATGAGTAAGGGGCCGTTTAGGATTCGACGCCGGTCGCGAAACTTTAGGTGCATGCCGAGTTGGTAACAGAACTCGTAAATCCACTGTTGCAACTACTTATAGTTGCCAATGACGAAAACTACGGCCAGGAATTCGCTCTCGCTGCGTAAGCAGCCTTAGCCCTGAGCTTCTGGTGCCTTCGGGCCCAGCAATCACTAGGGGATGTCTGTAAACCCGAAGTGATTGTCATATAGAACAGAATCGCCGTGCAGTACGTTGTGGACGAAGCGGCTAAAACTTACACAACTCGCCCAAAGCACCCTGCCCTTCGGGTCGCTGAGGGTTAACTTAATAGAAACGGCTACGCATGTAGTACCGACAGCGGAGTACTGGCGGACGGGGGTTCAAATCCCCCCGGCTCCACCACTTCATCATCTAAAGACGTCCACGGACGTCTTTTTTTGTGCCTGAAATCCAGTGAATACTGGGGTTTCAGGGCTATTGGGGGCTTTCGAGGTTTTTAGAGTTCCAGGCGATTTGGTATTCCCAATGGTATTCCCGGCTACCCAGGGCTAATCTTGGGAATACCAAAAAGTGTCATGGAGTACTTCTCATGTGCGCTCAAACCACCCGCCTCTCCGACCGCCAGCTCAAGGCGATCAAACCGAGAGACAAGGATTACGTCCTCACCGATGGCGACGGGCTTCAGCTCCGTGTCAGAGTCAATCGCTCGATGCAGTGGAATTTCAACTACCGGCATCCCGTCACCAAGAATCGAATCAACATGGCACTCGGCTCTTATCCCGAGGTTTCTCTTGCGCAAGCCAGGAAGAAAACCGTTGAGGCTAGAGAGCTGCTTGCACAGGGCATCGACCCCAAAGCTCAGCGTAATGAACTGCAGGAAGCCAAACGAGCGGAAACGGAACATACGTTCGAGAACGTAGCCACCGCGTGGTTCGAATTGAAGAAGGATTCCGTCACCCCGGCGTATGCCGAAGACATCTGGCGCTCACTCACGCTGCATGTATTTCCGAGCATGAAATCAACGCCGCTATCAGAAGTGAATGCCCCGATGGTCATCAAGCTCCTTCGGCCGATTGAGGCCAAAGGTAGCCTCGAGACCGTGAAGCGGGTAAGCCAGCGCCTTAACGAGATCATGACCTACGGGGTCAATTCCGGAATGATCTTTGCCAACCCTCTCAGCGGCATTCGAGCGGTCTTCAAGAAACCCAAAAAAGAGAACATGGCCGCGCTACCAGCTGATGAGCTTCCCGAGCTCATGATGGAAATCGCGAACGCCAGCATCAAGCGGACGACCCGCTGCCTGATCGAATGGCAGCTGCACACCATGACCCGCCCCTCCGAAGCGGCGACCACCCGATGGGCAGATATCGACTTCGACAAACGCCTCTGGACCATCCCTCCGGAGCGAATGAAAAAGCGTCGTCCGCACACAATCCCGCTGACCGAACATGCACTCTCGTTATTGGAGACGCTTAAGCCCCATAGCGCCCACAGGGAATATGTGTTCCCGTCAGATAGAAACCCGCGCACCCACGCGAATAGCCAAACAGCCAACATGGCGTTGAAACGAATGGGTTTTCAGGACCGCTTGGTCAGCCACGGAATGCGCTCCATGGCCAGCACAATCCTGAACGAACATGGATGGGATCCGGAGCTGATCGAAGTCGCGCTGGCGCATGTCGATAAAGACGAAGTTCGAAGCGCCTACAACCGGGCGGATTACATCGAACGCCGGCGTCCGATGATGGCCTGGTGGAGTGAACATATCCAGAAGGCAGCCACCGGCAGCCTGTCGGCATCCGCCATCAATCAAACCAGGGACCGTAACGTCGTGCCGATACGCTGAGCCGGCGACAATCCGTGTCGTGCAGCAGGGCGACTGAAGTGGCGACTGTCGCTAAATCTGCCGCATGCCTGCGCTTCTTCGGCCAAGCCCCTGAGTATGGGAAGGCTCCGCATTCCCATACTCAGGGGCTCACGCTTAAAAGCGTCTATCAGACAACCACGAGTTGCGCCTTTCTGCGGCGGATCAGCCCTGCTGTTAACTCATAGTAATAGACGGTCGCTGGTGCTGAGCAACGCAGATAGTGCTCTAAAAACCATCTGGTGTGCTTTTCCTTCCAGGACCAGGGGGTCGCACAACTCCAGCGCTCACGAATCGCCTTGTGCATCCTTTCTGCCTGCCTGATATGCCGCTGCCGCGTGGCATGCGCACCTTTGAGCACGGGACTCAGAAACAACGCCATATCGAACTCGGACTTCATCAACGACCTCCGATGTAGGCACTCACCACGTCGATGCGGTTATGCCCCAACTCGTGGCTGATCTGCTGGCGTGCACGCTGATCGAGTGCTCGATCGTCTCGATGACCACGACCGCCATTGATGGGCGCGGAGAAGCCGGTCAGTTGCTCATAGCGCTCACAGGCGTAAGCCGCCCGCAGTTCATGAAAGCCTTTCAATCCATGCTCATGCAGGATGTCCCGTGCCGGTCGCACGATTGTCTGTAAGAAATCTTTGTAGCTTTCATCAGGTGTTAACAGATTCCGACTGCCCTTGGGTGAAGCCTCGCTGGCCCTGTCGAGGGCGCCACGAACTTGATCCGTGACCGCAATCCAACGCGGTGCAGATGCGCCTGATCGACCGCCTTTGGTGCCGTCCTGGATATTGATCTTGCCCAGTTGCCGAGCCTCACGTTGCAGCCGGGGCAAGTCCGCCAAGATCGCTTCACGCAGGCGCATGCCGGTCTCCCGAGCAAGGAGCACAATGGCACTCACCCTCGATTGCTGGCCTCGCTCTGACAACGCCTGTGTGATCAACTCGACCTGGACACGGTCTTGGCCTTGCGGGGCCTCACTACGCACACCTGAGCGCTGCAAGCCAAGCGCCTTGCTCGGACTGGGGATTTTGACGTACTGATCACCGCGCAGCGCGGCCATCGTTCGGTTCACGCTGGACAGGCGGTTCTGTGCGGTGGCGATGCCGACGTTGCCCTGATCAACCTGCTCGCGCAAATGGAAGGCGTACCGCATAAGGATCTCGCGGTCGATCTGTCGCGCGTCATTGAGCCTTGGCCCTTCCTCGGATCGACACCAACGCACGAATGCCTGCCAGCGATCGCTATGGGCTTTGACGGTAGCAAAATGGCCGTCGCCAAACAGATCTCTCAGTGCTTGCGGTCCGGCATAGCTGAGCTGGCGACCGAAGCCAAAATTACGTCCCGCTCGCTTACCGACCCGAGCCATTTTTCTGTTCCTGATCGACTGCAGCGAGATCATGCAAAAGGGCTTGCCAGTACGCACTCACGATGGCGAGCTGGGCCCAATCCGTCGGACGAAAACACAGCCTGTTATCGGAGACGTAGAGATGCGCGCCCTCCTCTTTCAACCATTGGATGATGGCTGTCGGCGAGGTGATAGCTTTATGGGTGGTGGCGACACCGGCGACACCGGCGACAACCCTTGTCCTGCCTGGCTTTGAGCGTGGCGACAAAGTGGCGACAGTCGCGGCGACAAACCGCGCTTTCGGCTCCTTTTGGCGCTGAGCCAGGTGGTTGCGCAGCGCTTCATCAAGATTGAACATGGCGCACCTCGAAGGTACAACCGTCGGTGCTCAGCCACTGATGATCAATCAACTCGACCAACAGCTTGGCGGCATGACGACTGCTCTTACGGGCAAATCGGGGACCATTGCGATTCAGCTCCCGAATACTGAAGCGCTTCCAATCTTTGACCTGCAG
Source organism: Pseudomonas sp. RIT-562 (assembly GCF_026241895.1). Classification (GTDB taxonomy): domain Bacteria; phylum Pseudomonadota; class Gammaproteobacteria; order Pseudomonadales; family Pseudomonadaceae; genus Aquipseudomonas; species Aquipseudomonas mandelii_F. The sequence goes on from NZ_JAPJIV010000008.1 coordinate 181,982, forward strand.
CCAGCGCAGCAGCCGGTCTGCCTCCTCTTTTACCCGGCACACCGGTTCCTGTTCGGTCAGGCGCTGGATCTCGGAGAGGTAATAGCCGACTAAGGCCGAGGCCCGTTGGATATGATCGACCTCCACGACGCTGCTCTCCTCCACGACTGCCAGATTGCCGGCGACGCGCAGCAGGTTGTCGGCGGCCTTCGATCCGCTAGGCCGTACGCTGGCCAACTCGCCAAACTCACCCAACTGGGCCTCGATGGCATCATGCAGATCAATCCAGCGACGACGAGCCAGTGGACTGAGGCTCAGCGGTGACAGCCGCAAGGCACCGTCAGCGGAAAGCGACCAAGGCTGATGAAACAGGGCCGAAAGACGGTGGTGATATCGCTTTAGGGCGGGGTCTTTGGACAAGTCGACAGCCTGGTAACTGCGTTGTCCGGCCAGGCTGGTGGGCCAGGTCATGAGGCAGCGACCGAGAATGCCTTGCCCCAGCAGCAACGGGTCACTGAGTAACTGCATGGCTAGATACGGTTGCAGCATCAGGTGCAGGCTTAAGCGTCGATCGTAAGCTCGCAAGCTTTCACCCACCATGGACCGCGCGCGATCTATCGGACTGCCGTCCCAGAGTGACGACAAGGTCGTAACCGCTTTCAAACGGTTATCTCGACTCATGGTGCTGCTACCGAGGAATTGTCCCCCCTCGTCACAGAACAGGCCCATGCTCGGCAAGTCATGGCAGAGTCCCTTGATCAGGGCCTCGATAGTCGGATCCGTGGTGATCAGCCTAGGTGCAGAGGGCTCCGCTTCAAGCGGTACGCCGTTTGTGGGGTCGGGATAGCCAGGGTTGATACGCTGCGCCTGCCGCTGCGCGACACGGTACCGGGCGAGTTGTTCACGGTAGCGCTGCCACTGCTCACGCTCCCATTGCCGTGCTGGCAGCAATGCAAAACGATCTGCCGCGGTCTTGCGATCACCTGACGCGGCCACTGTAATCAGGAACAGCGACAGGGGGTAATTTCGTCCATCGAGTTGCAAGCCCGCATGACCTTGAGTGGCTAGCGCCGAGGCAGCCAAGACCGATTGTGCGGCCAGTGCCTGGGGCACGCCGATGACCTCGGCCATGCGCTCAACCGCAGGCCCAAGAATTCCACCCAGTGCCTGGACCGGATAAGGCTCGGCCACGGGGTTTGACTCAATCAGCGGTCGAGGCGGTCGTGGTAGTTCAAGCTTCGGATCTAACTGCTGCATGGGCCCTCTCCTCGGTAATTGCTGGTTGTCCTCACGTAGTCCCGCCACGGCTGTTGAGTGTTATCAGGGATCAAGGCCCCTGCGGCCTGTGAGGTGTTCACTGACGCGGAACACACGGCTCCTTACGACCGGGAGCGAGGGCATGAACCCATGAATCTGGCCTCCTTAGTCGCATCCGAAGATGCGGGCGGGTGGAGGCTGTGCCGACACTGACGAGTTCGGCACCTGGAGATCCTGAGCAGGAGAAGGCAACGACATGGACACCTGGGGCATGCCTGACTGTCAGTCAGGTGCAGCCCTTCCAAAGGCTGCGGCACCGGTGCCTGTATCGATGCGGATGGCGACGAATCAGATTTGTCAGGCCGATTGTCACGAGGAGAGTTGCGGCAATGCCTTGTACGGCGTGGTTTGCAGCAGTGGTACGAGCGCCCGTCTCTTTCCAGCAGAAAGAGACGGGCGCAGTCTGGCGCAACGAAGTGTGCCGAAAGGTGAGGTTGCTGCAGCGCAGCGAGGAAGGTTCATCGTCTGCCGCAGAGGGCAGATCAGTCGAGTGGGCATCCATCACTCTTGGGGAGTGACCGTGCGAGCCGCCGGACGCTAATCGCACTTCGGGAGAACCACCACGCAAGTGGCGTAGCCTTAAAGGTTCTGGCTACCTGGGCTGGTGCTGTCAACAACAGCGGTCCGTGCACCAATTTTTATACCCACTCGAAAAGACGGTCAAGCGTCACGGCCAAAGCGTGCAAAAAGTGGCGACTGTCGCCACTTTTGTCGCCACGCTCCAGGCCCCGTGCTGCATGGGTTGTCGCCGCTGTCGCCGGAGTCGCCACATCTCTAGACATAGTTCTACGACAAGCTCGGTTCTAATGCTGAAACTGCGTTGCACTTGACAGAGATTGAGGGCAATTACTGATGGGTAAAAGAGGAGTGACGCTAATCAAATTTGAAATGGAAGGATGGAACGAAGTGCCTTCGACAAAAAGCGAGTGAACCCTCCGATCGGCGCGATCAAAGATCGCTTGATCAGAGGGTTTGGCGGGAAAAGCAAAGTCTCAAGCATCGAAACTTGTTGATCGGGATACAGCAGCTTCACGAAGGTTGAGCAGCGTCTGCTGCAAACGCAGCAGAAAACCGGCCTCAAACGCTTCCTGAAAGTCCCCTGGAGGATGACGTTTTCGGTTCTGCGCAGTGCGATTCATTCAACAATGAACTGATTCATCCCTGAGGGGACTGATTTAGGCAGAGCTTCATCAGTTGACAAAATAGGATCTGATTGCAGTGCCTCTAGAAACGCGACGACTGCCCCCACGTCGTTTGGCGCCATCGGGTAGATCTCGGCAAGGATGGGGGAGCGGTACCTCAGCAGCCGCCCCGCGAGTTCCGCTTCGCGAGGTCGGCCTTTCTGCGCGGCAAACATTAATGGAATGGGGTTGAAGTGATGACTAATGACTTCTTCCAAGGATGTGAATACACCGTTGTGCCCCCATGGCCCAGTGCGCGTAACATTACGTAGCGGTGGAGTGCGAAATTGAAAGCGATCTATGGCCAACCCCGTCGCTTTTGCCCTTCCATAATCTAAATAACCTCCGTGTTTGCCAACGTCGAGTTGCGGCACGGCAAGTCCGTGATATTTAAAATCCGAGAACTCCTCACCTGTATGACAAACCGCACAGCGCCCTTTCCCGAAGAAAATCATCGCTCCTTTTTTTTGCTGCTGGGATAAAGCGGAGATTTCTCCTCTTACATAGCTATCCCAAGCTGCTGGCTTAAGCTGAAACGCCAAGGAAATGTAAGCTGCCAAGGCATTGCCAATATGAGTAATATCAAACTCGCTTGTAGCCGGATAAGCTGATTGGAAGAGTTTTCTATATTCTGATTGCATAGGGGTCGAGGCGGCCGAAGTGCCTAACAAGCGTTTAACCAAATTACTATAAACATTCAATGTCCGCTCTTGAAAGTTGTCAGGGTCGACTGTCATATCGACTAGATCCGCATGGTAGGTGGCTTGGTTCTCACCTCCGCGGCGTACAGATCGGCCCAGCATCTCATCAGGTTCAACTTGGGGAAAGCTTGCTGCGACGGCAAGTAGATTTTCGAATCCCTTTGGCAGTTTATTACCCATAGGCGATTCAAAATTCCCATTTTCACCCATCTGTACTCGTCCATCCCAAAATAGAGCGGTAAAATCGCTTTCTCCACGATTAAAAAACGGGAGCACATTTCTGGGTATGACAAAAGCTTCTGGAGATTGAAGCCTTTGCTCTCCCACTCCGCTTGAGCCGATACCCACAGCCATAGGCAACCCGTCAACACTGCCTTTGCTACGGACGTGACAAGTCGCGCAAGTCGTGTTGTTTGGCCCCCCCATGACGGGATCAAAAAACAGCATCTGCCCTAACTTTTCCTTCGGCCCCATGAACAACGGCCTGGTAGTCATGGGCTCAACACGATAGGCAGTGAGCACTTTCCTCAGAAGTTGATCTTCATGGTTAAGTTGCGACGCCTGCAGATGGCTAATCCAGGAGAGGAAAATAAAATACGTAAGAATCGACTTCCTCATATTAAAATCTATCCATGCGATGAGCATCGACCATCTGCTGTACCGTGATTTGTTCTACTTCAAGTACCTCCAGGCCTAACATCGCCAGTTGGTCTTCTGATAGACCCTGAATTAATAGCTGTTTACGAAGTATGTCGTAGTCGTGACAGACCATCATCCCAACGTCTGCACTTAACCTGAGACGTTCGGACTGTGGATCATTTCCGATCAATCCCCGTAGCGCAGCTTCCTCATGCATTGCCAGGTCGCACTCTAAAGCGAGTCGCTTGTACTCATCACCGTGACTATATTCGGCAATAAGCGGTCGAACATAATCATGGAAGACAATGAAGCCCAGTCCGATCACGGATATCACAGGAGCCCAAAATCGAATATATCTATAGACCTTATGATTCATTTGGGAACAATCACGCCTAAGGCGTTCAGTGTTTGCGTACCCATCATGCCATCTGCAGGCAAGCTGTTATGAGACTGGAATAATTTCAGTGCCAAACGAGTTTGCTCGCCCATCACGCCGTCTATGGTGCCAGGTTCATAACCTTTGATAATCAAACCCATCTGTACGCGCCGAATTAGCTCCATGAGTTTTTTATTATTAGGATCGAAATCTGAGCTGATGGGGCTGACTGTCGAAGGCCTTCCTGCGTCTACAGGATTGCGGCTACCGGTGGAACCACCAAGACTGTTCGAACCGCTCGTTCCAAAGTTGCTCGAGTAAGGTGTTTTTGGTGCTGAATAGGCAGGACTAGGGGGGGAATAAGTCTTACTTGGAGCCGTGTAAGTCCGGCTTGGAGCAGAGTAGGAACCGCTTCCTGAACTGTGAGATGAATGCGAGGAATGTGACGAGTGGGATCGATGGGCTGCGTATAGGTTATCGCCGGGCATGTTAAGCGGACGCAAGCTGACCGGATCGAGTCTGCTGCCGAAAGGGTTCTTCAGCCCCTGCTCCAGGGCTTGCACATCCGTGTTCACCAAAGAAGTTCCGGCAATGAATGCTGACAGCGACGTGATGAATTTAGACATTGATAATCCCTTCAATTTTTTGGATTTTCATCGAATGTTTACCTGGGTGATGCCATGAGAAAAGGCCTGCACACTCTGTTTTCACTCTGCACGTAGCACAGTCCTCAGCAAACGTACGTTTCCAATCGGAGATGCTTTTGTGTGCATACGGCCACAGAGTTTGTGGCAGAGCGCAGAGTGGGGCATTCATCAAAATGGCAGGTACCTTCGCTCGCTTCAGTGTCCTGAAGCCGTGACTGAGCTCCGTGCTCCAGTCTCGAAGGTCAATGTCGGTCAGTTCAGGGTTTGCCAAAGCAAAGCCAATGGGTTCACATGCCATTAATGCGACCTCACGGACGAAAGGCAAATTACGACCAATGAATTCGCAAAGCGCTGCAAGGTTTTCCAAAACAGGGCGAATCAGCACGATTCTCAACTGAACGGCTTGCCCAAATCGACGAAGATTCAATAGACCAGCCAGTGTCTCCTCAAATGCCCCCGGACTCTGCACGACAAAGTCATGTAGAAAGTCAGCATGCCCATAGAGCGGCACCATCCATGTCACGCGCTCACTCAACCCCTTTAACATGTGCTCAGCATAGATCGGATCAGCTAACAGCCTGCCGTTGCTCAACACGTCGTACCGAGTGCTAGGATGTTGATGAGCAAAGGTATCAAGCACTAGACGTAGATGCTCACCCAGCAACAAAGGCTCTCCTCCGGAAAATCCCAATGTATGCGGAGAGCTAGCTATATGATTGGCGACTTCTACCGCCTCGTTCACCAACCAGCTATCGTCATGTTTTGTCGGGGGCTGCGAGCACATTAGGCAATAGCTATTGCACCGATTGGTGAGGAAAACAGTGTGGTGCTGGTCTGTATACCGAAATAGGACATGCGCGTGATTCATGTGGTCGGCGACGGCTACTACGTCTTCGTCCATCAGAATGCCGCCGGTTTCAACCACAGTCTCTGCCTGCCATTGGCCTGCGGCATGGAGATTAGGTGTCAGTAAAATTAGGTTGGTTAGCCCAGCACTACGCAGTTGCGCAACTTTGGTGATCCCCTCCGCATCTGCGGCCCTCACTAAAAATCTCAATTCGGGTCGCCACTGCGCGCTCAAATTCTCGAGCGAAATGACTCTAGCTACTGTTCGATATCCAACGCCATGCGTTCGTACACGGACCTTACGCATCAGAATATCCAGCGGGGTGAGCCCAGCGATAGGCAATATCGAGAAAATCGTCGTCGGCAGTTCGTAACTTACGAAAAAAGTATTCGAAGAGCCATTTATATCGTTTGCAGTGTTCAGTAAGCAAAGCAACAGTCCTCATGTCACCAAACTCAGCTTGCGCCCCCACTGGATCAGGCCCGCAAAAACTATTGAACGCGCAAATTTCACAGCCCACTGCTTGAGTAGAAATACTTGTTTCTATCAGCTGCCTCATGACAGGAGAAGTCATTAACTGTGCAAGGGACTCACCAATAGAACCTAAACGCAAAGAACAATCTCCCGTTTCGGCGAGCATCCGTGCCTCGTCGCTTGGATAGACATAACCATCGTAGTTGTAGACCAGAACAGCAAGGCCAGACCCTGTCGGGCTTTGCAAATCGACGTAACCCGCATCGAAGGGTGATAAAAGTTTGTTAAAAATTAGTGCGGCGGTACCTTCACGCAACTCAGTACCTCTGGCGTTCCATTCTAAGACACGATGCAAAGCTTTCTGATAGAAGTTTGTGAACTCTGGAAGGGTGTATCCCAAATGCTTGATGTTGCGTTTGGCAAATCCATACAAGCTTAACGGTCGTATGAAAATTTCGGTGAATCCATTTTTTACATACTCATCCACAATGGCCTCAGGGTACGCAAGAGAGGCTTTAGTTGTGGTCATCAATGCTGCAACCGCGTGTGGCCCCATGATACGCCGTGCCAGTTCGATTCCTGCCAAAGTCCGGGCATGCGAATCACGCGATGGTAATGGGCGGTTTTTATTGTGCAACGTCGCCGGGCCGTCAAGGCTCGTTGAGAGGTAGACCTGATTATTTCTAAAGTACTCACACATTCCAGAGGTTAATTGGTGCAACGTTGATGCAACCACGAAACGAATACGGCGCTTGTGTTCCAGATTCATCTTTTGAATAAGATCAATTGCTCGTTGAATAAGATCGAAACGGAGCAGCGGGTCGCCACCTTGAAACTCAATTGTCAGAGCATTGGCCTGACTTTGAAAAATAGTCGCGCAAGCAGCATCAATCTGAATTGGGGTCATTGAATGACCCACATCTTCAAGACGTCTGCTGACTTGGCAGTATTGACAAGAATGTTCGCATTGAAGGGTAGGCACAATTATGTGCAAAGACTGACCTGCCAATACAGTTTCTTTCCGGGCCGCTATTCGTGATCGTAATAGCTCTAGAGTTCCGAAAGAACTTTTTCCGGTCAAAAAATACTTAGATTGTAGTTCCGCGCGCTTTTTGAACTCTAATTTTTCAGGTGCTTGGACTAGAGCCGACAATTCCTGTTGCGTCAAAAAGGCATGGTCACCTGCAGCACTAACGGCTACAACGGACTGATCGTCGAGCCGATGAAAACCGAATGGCAGCAGGCTTCCCACAACGAAGTTAGCGTTCATTCAGAGGCCTCCATAAACATATCCAGCCGCACTAATGTATTTAGTGGAATTTTCCTACGAGTAACTTCGTCATCCAACAGTTGCGTCAAAAGCTCATTGAACGTAGGAATGTTCGATTTTTCTGAACAAAGCGCCTGAAGGCCCGCGTCCACCTGCCGCAACTCGTACCCTCTATGAATCAATTCAGCTTGAAGAGCAAGCGATAAAGGACGGTTGATATCTACCCAAAGCTTGGCCGGAGATGACTCAGGATAGATGAGATTGATATTCGTCACGGGCAACATTCCATTGATTTGCTTTATACATTGGCTCCATTCCAAAGAGCTAATTGCATGCTGACGTGTTCTGCCGATGAGACCAATTCCAACATTACGTTTTTACTCTGAACTTAAATCTTGACGAAAGATAGCAATATGATGTCGCTCCGTCCAAGTTTTTTTGGCTGACACAAACCCGCGCAGCTAACGGTGGCTTGCCTGTCAAAAAATAGGTGGGCTAGAACCCAAATCTTGCACCTCTGACTGACAGCTTTTGGCCGATTCTGTTGGAAAAGTCGGTCTGCCCAAACTGCCTGATCATTGACTGGTGAAAACGCCTTTTTTGCACGCGGCTACGTGAAGTCCGAATCCGGAAGCCCCTGCCAAAAGTAAAGATTTCAATCTCGGACGCGTACTTTTCTGATGCGCAAACCATGGCCGACTTTTTCAACAGAATCGGCCGGTTTCTGCCTGTCGCCACCTTCCGACTCGGATCGATTGCTACCTGTTGTCCCGACCGCTGTAAGAAGATCACTGCTTATCATGGATGCGAAGCAAGGTTTTCAGATCGAATACAAGCGAGGGTCAATGGAATGCTATTTCGTGAGGTATTCCAATTGGTATTCCAATCAAAATACAAAACTAATATTAATGATAATAATCAATAGGATAAATTACCGTTTCAAATTACCCCGGCTCCACCAACTCAACAAAAAAAGACGTCCACGGACGTCTTTTTTTGTGCCTCAAATCCAGTGGAATCAACCGCCACACCCACCCGGTACGCTTACCGACTCACCCCTACCCAGCCCCGAAACACCCCTAACCCTGCCCACTCGGCACCACCTGAATCGCCGACTGCGTACCCCGCGTCAGCTCGCGGTACTCGTACGTCACCTTTTCAGGCGCGACCTTGCCGGTGTAACCCTTCTTGATGTTGGCGACGATGTAGTTGAAGTCACTCTTGCTGTGGGTGGTGACGACGATGTTGGCCTTGCTGCTGGCGCTGGACACGTAGCTGCCCACTTGCGAGAGCGGCTGCTTGAGGCGTTTGTCGCGCTTTTTCACCAGGGTCTGCGGGACGTTGACCTGCATCGAGTCCATGCTTTCTACACTCGCGGCTCCGACGTCGTTGCGCTTATCCGCCGGCACCGCTTCTTGGCGGGTCGTCAGTTGCACGACCGCGACATCACCCGACTGGCGCTCGATGGCGGCCTTGGCCTGGCGGGCGTTTTCCAGGTCTTTCTGACGACCCACGTAGTAACCGGTCGGCGCGCCCAGGGCCGCGCCGATGGCGCAACCGGTGCCAGGGTTGCCACCCGTCCCGGCGGCAATCGCCGCACCGCCGATGCAACCGAGCACACCACCGACCGCCGTGCTGGCTATGGGCGAGTTCTGGCAACCACTCAACAACAAACCGGTGCAGGCGAGCAATACGGTCGATACAGCAAGTGCGCGCGACAAGGGCGATTCCTTTCGAGACTGAATTTGAGCATTCATTGAGGCTGGTAACCGTAGGTCAAGCCCCCGAGCAGGTGCAGGCGCACCCGTTCGTTGAGCGGGTAGAACACCGGCTGGACCTGCGCCGTCCACTGCACGCTATGGGCAATGATCCAGCCCATGAGCCCAAGCGTAGAGCCGCTCTGTTGCTTGAGGTCGAGAAACAGCGGCTGCTCGGTGACCTTGTTGGTCCAGAGCATCGGCACCGTCAGCACCACCAGCGCGTAGCCGACGAAGGCGGCCACGTAGAGCCTCGGTGGCACATAACACAGCGCCCGGGTGAAAAAGCCCAGGCACTTGAAGATGTGGGTGAAGGCGCCGAGCAGGGAAAACAGCAGGGCAATCATCGGCACAATCAGCGCTCGGTAGCTGTCACGGCCGATCTGCGCCTTTTCGCCTCTGTCGCGGTAGTTTTGCGGGTCGACCAAGCGATCTTCGATCAGCTGCTTGGCATCGAAGCTGATGGTCGGCCGGTATACGGTTTGCTCGAAGGCGCTGGGCGACAGGTCGGGTTGCAAGGTGATCAAGTACGGCAAGTGCAACGCGTCACGCCACTTGTTCTGGATCGGCAGCTGCGCAAAAAACTGCCCGCGTGGCAAGCCCGGATCGATCCATCGGCCGACCGACTCTAACCCCGATGCATAGGCACTGCGGGCATCCATTTGTACACGTCGGGCGACGGCGCGATTGAAGCCCGCACGGTCGTTGGGGCGCCAATCGTCGGCCACCGCGATGCCCTTCTCGCGCAGCGACTGACGGACCGTGTTGGCATGGCGGTTCGGCACATTGTTGGGGGTCAGGCGGCGGTTGCGTTGCTTGAGGCTCTGCACGTAATCGTTCCAGGCCTGCTGCTGGTGTCGGGCGATGGAGGCCGCGCTGATTGCCTCCAGGTAACGCTTGCTGCCCTGCTGGTACTGGCGATAGCTGTCATCCAGCTCGGCGAGGGAGTCCTGGTAGTGGCGATAATTAACCTCGGCATCGCCGCGCACGGTTTCGGCGAACAACTCGAAAAACGGCTGCGCCTGCGGCTTGATGCTCTCCGTCAGGTGATCCTTCGACAGCAGCATGATGGGAAGCGTCGCCAGCAGAGTCTTGCCCTCGGGGCGCTGCAAATCCTCGGTTGTGAGGTCCAGGCCAGTCAGGCCGAAATCGCGGTGCACCATCAAGTACGTCATCGGCACGCCCAAGGCCGCGCGCGCACGCTCATCGGGCGTCGAGCGATCGACCAGATGATTGACCAGCGCCAACTGCGCAAAATAAGTAGTAGCCACGCAGCCGACAATCACCAGGGCCGCCCAGATCGTCGTGCGAAGACGGCTCCAGCCCAGACGCAAACTCTTTTTCAGCACCGAACCCAATCCCAACAGGGCCACCGCCGTGCCGGCGATCAAGCGCCCGTAGACTTCGATGGACTCCACTTGATGCTGACTGGCCAGGCCGCCGACTACGTCCAGCAAGCGGGCGTTGAAGCCCATTTCGACCATCAGGTACAGCAGCGTCAGGGTCAGCATCACCAGGACCAGCACACGTTCCTGGCGCCGTGGCAGGGGGTTCTTGTCTTCCCGTAGCCAGTGCAGCAACGCACTGGCCAGCGAGCGGCGCCGCGCCCGGGGAGCAAATTGCTGGAGCGGTGTCAGGCTGGTCACGACTCGGTCTCCACCCTGGAGATCAGGTTGATCTCTACTCGGCGCCTGGGTGGCGTAGTGGCCTGGGCATGTTTGACGACCGCGTCAGCCACCGGTTGCGGCAGCTGGGAAGGAATCGACACCTTGGCCGGCGGTTTCGGCGCAGGTTTGGGCGTCGGCGGCGCGGCAGGCGGAACGCGCGCAGGGGCCTCGGGAGTCGTTGCGGTATTGGGCACCGGCGCAGGCTTGGTGACCACTGGCGGCTTGGGTGCCGGTGCGGTGGCAACCACCACCGGCCGGGCCTTGGCTAGGCCTTGCAGCAGCCCCGGCAGGTCGACCTTCATCGGCCCACGGAAATTCTTATCCTTCGAGGAATAGGTCCAGGCTTCGGAGCGTCGGTCATTCATCTGCATGGCGACGAAACTCTTGCCGTCCTCACTACGTTGGAAGGCCAGCATGTCGCCACAGCGACCCAGTCGATAAGGGCCCCAGACGGTCTTCCCGGAGATCACCACCAAGGCGGTTTGCGAGTCGCACTGGGCGGTGCGATAGCTCATGACCACCGCCGTGTCGCCGTCCAGCTCCATGGTGGTTTCAACGGTGCTTTCACGCCAGTCGTCCGGCAGTTGCACCTGCATCTTGCGCTCATGCAGGCTCAAGTAGGCTTTGCCCGCCGGGGTTTCCATGTGACTGAAAGGCCCGGCCACCGAATTGAAACGACCGATCACCTGGTCGGCCTGCACCCCGAACGCGCTGCACAGCAGTACTAGCAACAAGCCGCGAGAAACTAGGCGGCCCACTGTTCGCAGGGTTCTGATGGGTCTCAACATGGTCTTCCTTAACCGGGTATCTGGGCGAGCCGACATTTCGCTGCGCGCCCGGATGCTAGCATAAAGCCACAAATTCGCGAAAACCCAGCTTACCCGGTGGACGGCCCAGAGTCCTAGTGTGAGTGCCCTTGTGTGAGCTCATCTACTCCCAGCGGAACGCTTGCGACGGGGCGATTGCATCACCACAACGCGATGTCATAGGTCAGGTACAGCCGCCAGTTATCGCGATCGCTGGCGTACGTGGAGCGGTAAGTTGCCTTGCGCACTTCCATCCCCACACCTTTGAACGCGCTGTCCTGGATGACATAACGCAGGTTGGTGTCCGACTCCCATTCACGGGCTTCGCGGCCCCGGTAATCGCCGTTCTCGCCCTTGTAGTAGCGGGTCATGAAACTCAAGCCCGGAAGCACAGCGGCGAAGTCATAGTCGTAGCGCAGCATCCAGGTTTGCTCACCGGCCTGGATGAACTTTCCTACACCGGCATTGCTGAATGAGTAGACCGTCGAGACGCTGGTGTACGGTAACGCGGTGTCACCGGTGACCTTTTGGTAGCCCACGCCAATCGATTGAGCGCCCACCTTGTAGGTAAACAGACCGCTGAACATGTCGGCATCGACCACACCGTTGCGTGCCTCGCCCGCATCGTTGCTGATGAAGTAACGGAGGTCGCTGGTCAGGCTGCCACTGCCCACTGGCAGCTTGTGCACCAGGCCGACGAACTGCTGGCGATAGAACTCGCGCATTTCGCCGTAGTACCAGGTGCCACTGAGGTTTGGCGTGAATTTGTAGCTCGCACCGGCAAAATCGAAATCCGTGCCTTTATCACCCGTGTAACCCTGGGGATAAATATCGACACTGTCCGTCGAGTTGCGCTGCTTGAATTTATCCAGGTGCCCGGCATGCAGATACAGATCGCGCAGGCCGGTGTATTCAACCTGTGTGCCACGAAAGGTTTGTGGCAGCAAACGGCCGTCGTTGTAGACGAGCACCGGAATCTTCGGCTGCAAGTTGCCGGTTTTCACCAACGCATCGCCGATGCGCATCTTCGCCGTCACGCCCAGGCTGGAAAATCCGTCCGCCGCATGCCCGTCATCGTGCACCGGCAACAGACCGGTACCGGCATGGGTCGGGCTCGAGTCGAGTTTGAGGCCGGCCAGGCCCAGCGCGTCCAGGCCAAAGCCCACCACGCCCTCGGTGAAGCCTGATTGCAGGTTGAGCAGAAAGCCCTGGGCCCATTCCCGACGGTCGTTGCCACCGTCACGGTAGTCATCGTTGAAGTAGTAATTGCGCAGGGACAGTTTCCCTTGTGCATCCTCCACAAATCCCTGGGCCAGCAGCTGCGGTGACCAGCTCGTCAGTAGTGCGACGGGCACAATTGCGCCTCTCGTGAACAGCTCACGCATAACCATTTCCTCGGTGCCGTATTGTCGATTTTATGGGCAGTAGCAAAGGTCCCGCGAACGGGATATGTGTCGATAATCTTGTGGTGTCGCGCTGGACTCAGCGGCGCATTGGGGCGGACACTAACGACTCATCCGCACCTGCACAACGTTATGCGAGAAGCGCATCAGGCTATGCGCAAGCTCGAAATTCGCTACCTGGCGCCGGTTAAAACCAAGGGGATCCCTGCGTGAATCTCAAGCAGCTCGAAGCCTTCAAGGCCATCATGTCCACCGGCTCGACCATCGGTGCCGCGACGCGGATGGGCTTGTCCCAATCGGCGGTCAGTCGCCTGCTGACCCAGCTGGAAGAGACCTTGGGGTTTGCCTTGTTCCTGCGCAAAAAGGGTCGTTTGATGGCCACCCCCGAGGCCGAGGAGTTGCTGGCAGAAGTGGCCGGGCTGGTGGATGGCATGCAGCGCATTCATCGGTTGGCCGACGAACTTCGGGTCGGGCATTCTCGCAAGAGCCTGCTCAAGGTCGGCGTGCCAACCAGCATGACTCAGGAGCTGCTGCCGAAGATTGTTGCCGAGTTCCTGAAGGGGCACGAAGACATCGTGGTCGAGCTGCTGACCGGCTCCTACGACATGATCGAACGGGCAGTGCTTGATCGTTCGGCAGATCTTGGATTCGTCCGCCTGCCTACCGAGCTGGCGGATTTTGACATCGAGCCTGTACTGGAAACCGAAGGCGTGTGCGTAATGCCGGCAGACCACCCGTTGACCCGTCACGCAGTGGTCGAGGTCCAGCATTTACGCGACGTGCCATTGGTCATGCTGGGCCGCCAACGGGCGTTGCGTGCAGAGCTCAACCAGGTATTCCGCGCGGTCAACCTGACGCCCCAGGTACGAATCGAAGTGCACTCCGTCGGGGCCGCATGCAGCTTCGTCGCCGAAGGCCTGGGGGTATCGATCGTCAACGGGCTGCTGGCCAGTCACTTCGCCCATTTGCCGATCGTCACCCGACCGTTTCGCCCTGCCCTGCCCTACGCGTTCGGGCTGGCCTTCCGTCGCGACGAGCCACGCTCGAGCGTTGTCAGCGCCTTCGCGGAACACCTCAAGCAGCGCCTGAGCGAGTCATCTGTCGCTGGCAAATAGTGACAAAACGCATAGCCCAACCCGCTCCACGCATAAGATTGTGGGCCTCTGATCTTTGGCCTAGTGTCCGCCTCACCAACAGCCGACACCAACAAAAATAACCGCGAGGGCGTCCCTGCCAGCCAGGGCAAGAATCATGAGCGAACCACAAATCACCATTACCCAGCCGACCACCGCCGCCACGAAAGTGGCCAGCGGTCATGCCGGCCAGCGCAAACCCATCAACCCGGCAATCATCCTCCTGAGCATCGTGTTGCTGGCGGTCGCCTTCACCTATGTCGTCAACTCCGGGACCTTCCAGCGCCAGAACGCACTGGTGGTGCCGGGCTCCTACCAGGTGATGGAGAAGAGCCACTCGCTGACTCAGTTGTTCTCCGTCGAACCGCGCAAAGCTAACGACAGCGTGGCCCGGCCGGTTTCGCTGGTCGAGGGCTTCATGGCAATCCCGCAGGGCATCGAAAAGCGTGCAGCGCTGATTTTCATGGTGCTGTTCATCGGCGGCATGTTCGGTGTGCTGAACAAGGCCGGCGTGATCGACGCCGGGCTCGAGCGCTTGCTTGGAATGACCCGGGGCAACATCTACGTGCTGGTACCGATGCTGATGCTGGTGTTCTCGGCTGGCAGTACCTTCATGGGGTTGGCCAAGGAATTTATCCTGATCGTGCCGCTGATGGTCGCGATGGCGAACCGGCTCGGCCTGTCGAACCTGATCGGGCTGGCGATCGTCTGCATCTCGGTGAAGATCGGTTACCTGGCCTCCATCACCAACCCTGTAGCGCTCTCGGTCGCCCAGCCGATGGTCGGTCTGCCGATCTTTAGTGGTATGAGCATGCGGATCGCTGCCTATGCCTTGTTCCTCAGCGTCGGCATCGCGTTCGTGTTGTGGAGCATCCACAAGCAGGGCTTCGACGCCAGTGCGAAGATCAGCTTCGAACATAAACCGCTGCCGATGCGACATCTGCTGAACCTGCTGGTGTTGGGCAGCGGCATCGCCTTCATGGTCTTTGCCTCCACCCGCTGGAGTTGGAAATACCACGAACTGTCGGCGTTCTGTCTGGCACTGAGCATCGCCTTTGCAGCAATCGCCGGGATGGGCGCGAGTGCCACGGCCAGCGCGTTCGTCGATGGCATGAAGAAGGTGTTAATTGCCGGTGTGCTGATCGGCCTGGCAACTGCGGTTGAAATCATTCTCACCACCGGCCAGGTGCTGGACACCATCGTCAATGGCCTGGCGAGTGTCGTGAGTGATCATGGCCCGGTCATCTCGGCCTATGCCATGTTCTTCTCGCAACTGGGGCTGGATGTATTGATCCCTTCAACGTCCGGCCAGGCTGCGGTGACCATGCCGATTTTCGGCCCTCTCGGCCAGCTCTCCGGTGTCAGTCCGCAAACTACGGTGTATGCGTTCCTGCTGGGCAATGGCCTGACCAATATGATCACCCCGACCTCCAGTGGCCTGCTGGTTTTGCTGGCCACCGCGCAAGTCGGCTGGGGCCAATGGGCGCGCTACATCCTGCCGCTGTTCCTCATCTACATGGCGCTGGCGATGGTGCTCCTGGCCATCGCGGTGACCACCGGTTACTGACTGTGCAACGGCGCTTGCGGGGATGCCCGCAGGCGCCAGCGTCGACAAGGTTCTGATATGAATTCTCTTTCTGAAAACGCCCTCCCGGCCATGCACATCCTGCGCGACCAGCCAGTCCCCATGCGCGATGGCGTACATCTGGCCACCGACATCTATCTGCCGATAAACGCTGCAGGGCCATTGCCGGTGGTCATCGAACGCACACCCTATGACAAGCGCAAACCCTCGCGCTCGGAGAAGCAGCTCGACGGCCAGCACATTTCCCGCGAAGCCATGGCGGCACGGTTTACCGAGCAGGGGTTCGTGGCGATCTTTCAGGATTGTCGCGGGCGCTACGCCTCCGAAGGGGTGTTCACCAAGTACACGGCAGAAGGCGAAGACGGTTTCGACACACTCGCCTGGATCATCAAGCAACCCTGGTGCAACGGAAAAATAGGCAGCATGGGGTTGTCCTATGCGGCCCACACGCAGTTGGCGATGGCCTGCCTGCATCCGCCCGGGCTGAGCAGCATGGTCCTGGACTCGGGTGGTTTTTCCAACGCCTTTCAGTGCGGCATCCGCCAGGGTGGTGCGTTCGAACTCAAGCAGGCCACCTGGGCCTGGCGCCAAGCCAAGGAGAGCCCGGCCGCGCTGGCTGATCCGCTGGTCCGCGAAGCGCTGGAGCAGGAAGATATCCATCAATGGTTCTCGCAGATGCCGTGGCAGCCGGGCCGTTCGCCTATCCGCCATGTGCCGGAATACGAAGCGTATCTGCTCGAACAATGGGCCCAGGGCAGTTTCAGTGATTATTGGCGCAAGCCGGGGATTTATGCCGAGGGTCATTACGCTGAGTTGCCGGATATTCCAGTGCTGTTCATGTCCAGTTGGTATGACGCCTATGTCAGTTCGACGCTCGCCAACTACAGCGCCTTCAAACGCAGCAACAGCGCACCGCAGCACCTGATCATGGGGCCCTGGCTGCACGGCGATCGAAACATCAGTCACAGCGGCGATGTGGAGTTCGGTGAGGCGGCAAACTTCGACGGGCAAGTGGCCGAGGACTGGCTGAGCTGCCGGCTGCAATGGTTCGAGCGCTCGCTCAAAGGCACTTCACAGGTAGCGCCGGAATCGGCGCCGGTGAAGGTATTCCTGATGGGCGGCGGCGCTGGTACTGCTGATGCTAACGGCCGCCTGCAACATGGCGGACGCTGGCTGCACAGTCAGCAATGGCCGCTGCCTGGCAGCGAGGAGATAAGCCTGTATCTGCACCACGACCGACTCTTGAAGCTCGAGCGCCCGAGCGTGCGCGACGCAACACTGAGTTATCGCAGCGATCCTGACAACCCTGTCCCCACCGTCGGCGGCGCGCTCACTTCGGGCGCGCCGGTGTTTGTCGGTGGCGCTTTTGATCAGCGCGAACGGCCGGATTTTTTCGGCACCCGTGGTGATAATCGACCCCTGGCAGAACGGCCGGACGTGCTGAGTTTTCAAACCCTGCCATTGACCGATGACCTGATTGTCGCAGGCCCTCTGCTAATAGAATTGTGGATCGAAAGCGACGCGCTCGACACGGACTTCACCGCCAAACTGGTAGACGTCTATCCGCCAAGCGCCGACTACCCGCAGGGCTACGCGATGAACATCACCGACGGTATTCGCCGCTGCCGTTATCGTGACTCGTGGGAAACCCCGCACCCTCTGACACCGGGGGAACGGGTCAAGGTGGTCATCGAGCCGTTCGCGACTTGCAACCTGTTCAAGCGCGGGCACCGGTTGCGACTGGACATTGCCAGCAGCAACTTCCCGCATTTCGACGTCAACCCTAATAGCGGCGAACCTGAAGGCCAGGCCCGTCACAAGCGGATAGCCACCAACACAGTGCATATGCATGAGGGTTTCGCCTCGCGTCTGGTGCTGTCGGTAATCCCGGCGGGAGTGTAGGGAGAAAAGCGACACAGGGGAGCTGTAAAAAGAGAACACCCATTAGCCCGCCCCGTGCGGGCTTTGCTGCATCCGGGGTTTGAGTCTGATACTCAGGCTATAAGAAAAAATGCTGAGTAAGCATTGAGCCTCGCCAGCGTTCTACCCAAAAGTCCGCGCAAAAGGCACCGCGGCTCTCTCAATCGCCTGCACCACATGCGGCGCACGCTCCCGATGCTGCGGATACCGCCCAAGCACGCCTTCCACCGAAGCAAGTAGCCGCTCGATCCGCTCTCTTGGTCGTTCGACTTCGCAAACTAGCGCAAATTCCAACAGTCCTTGGCGTGAAGCAAACATAGATTTGTTGCCCGCCAAATCCAGCGCCAACACGTCTTCAGGGATATACGCGGTCGTATTGACGATGTCATACGCAGGTGCCAGCCGGGCGTCCCGCTGAGTTGGGTCAGAATAGAGCAAGCCAAAGTTCTTCAAGTGCGCATCACCATTACCGACGATACAGCTCAAAGCGACGATGTCGAACAGCTGCCCAAGGGAAGGTCCTACGTTCGCGGTCGGGCAAAACAAGCGGATTGCCTTCGCGACTGCTGCATAGCTCTTACTGTATTTCTTATCAGCCGACAGCCCCATCAGCGAAGCCATATCCTCGAACCCAATCGGATTGAGCTGCGAATCCCGATCAAATCGGCGCATTACAAATAGCCTGGCGTTATCGGAGAGATAAAACGGTGGAACCGTGATACCTGCGTCTTTGGCGATCGACATGCAAAGAAATTCGTTGATCGCCAGACCTGGGAACTCATCCCTACCACTCTTGATGATCAAGTCGGCAGTTTTTGAAGTCACTCGCGGCAATCCAGCCTCCTGCTTTTCAGGGACCAGCACTTTGGGCTGAACCCCCGAAATACCCGCACGCAGGACATACCGATCCAGCAGGTCAGCAAAAATGTCCGCAGTACCGTCCCATGTCAGGATCTCTTCCAGCTTTTCCCCGGTAAATTTCTGCTCGCCAAGCAATGCATCCAAAGCTTGCGACTGCACTCTGACTCGGCCTATCGGCGAACTGCTGCCCGACAATGCGAGCAGCAACATCGGATCTAGATTTACCGTCTTCGCCAGTCTATTGCGCAAGTACTCAAGGACGAACCCTTCCGGCAAGTTCATCTGGAAAACAGGATGAAGGTCTCGCCGACGAAACTCCTCGGCGCGTACGGGCATCGACAGGCTGATCGCCGCGCCAGGTTGCGCTTGCTCGTCATAGCGGAAGATGAAGTCTGCGGCGCTGGTCAAAATACGGCCGCTGTTACCTTCCGGCGTGCTGACACTGAGTGAGGCCAAGCTCTTCAAAACAGATCCCCCAGTTCATCCAGAGTCGGCATTCGCGCCGGAATCACCGAAAACTCGCAATCCAACGCCCCGAGCACCCGCGCATACGCAATCATGCTCACAGACGACGTCCCCTTCTCGACAGCGATGACTTTCTGCCGCGTCAAACCAGCAAGATTCGCCAGATCCGCCTGAGTGAGCCCACGATTTGTACGTTTTTCGCGTATTTGTTTGCCCAGACGGTCAATGATTAGTGCATAGTCCATGTTCAGTATCCGAGACATTTGTCTTTCAATGTAGCGTATACATAACTTTTACGCCATTTACTCATGTCTATAAATCTGAGGCGAGCCCAGCCCTCCACCGCCCCTTGCCACCACACCCAGCCGATCTATATGATAAGTATTATCATTTGTGATAATTACTCATCCGGCGCCTCCACCTCATGTCCTCACCCCCTCAAACCACCTTCTGCGACGTGGCCATGCTGTACCAACAACAGCACAGCTGGCTGCAGAACTGGCTGCGGCGCCGACTCAATTGTTCGCAGAGCGCCGCGGACCTGGCGCAGGACACGTTCATGCGCCTTCTGGCCAAGGAGCAGGTGCCCGAGCTGCATGCCCCGCGCACGTTCCTGGCGAAGGTGGCGCAGAGTGTTTTATCCAATCACTACCGTCGGCAAAAGCTCGAGCGTGCTTACCTGGAAGCACTGGCGGCGATGCCTGAGTTGACTGCGCCAAGTCTTGAGACACAGGCATTTTTGCTGGAGACCCTGATTGCCCTCGACGCCGCCCTTGAATGCCTGGAGCGACCGGTGCGCGAGGCGTTTCTGTGGTCGCAGGTGGATGGCTTGAGTCACGCCGAAATCGCCCAGCGGCTTGCGGTGTCCATCACCACGGTCAAACGTTACATCGTCAAGGCCGGGGCGCTGTGCATCATGCTCGACGACAGCATGGACCCGCAGTGAGCCCGCCCATCAGCGGCGATATCGCCGAGCAGGCCATGCACTGGCAGCTGGAACTGCAGGAGCCTGGCGCCAGCGCGGAAACCCAGGCGGCCTGCATGCGCTGGCGCCAGGCCCATCCGGTTCACGAGCGCGCCTGGCAACGTGCCGAAGCCCTGGCCCAGCGTATGAGCGAGATGCGCTCGCCGAACCAGCGCCCGCTGGCCCATGCAGCCCTTCGACCCACAATGTCGCGACGTACCGCGCTCAAGCAGCTTGGCCTGGTCTTGGCGGCAGGCGCGGGAGCCTGGAGTATGAGGGACACTGCGCTGCTGCAAGACTTGACTGCGGATTACCACAGCCAGGTCGGCGAACAACAACGTCACGTGCTCGCGGACAATACCCAGGTCGAACTCAACACCGACAGCGCCATCAATGTGGTGTTCGAGCGCGAGGCGCGGCGCATCAAGCTGTTGCGCGGGGAAATGTTGATCACCCGGGACAAGATTGCCGACGGCCGCCCGTTGTCAGTGGCAACCGCTGAAGGACGTATCGACGTGTCCCAGGCGCGCTTCAGCGTCAGGCAGCGTGCGGGGGTGACACAGGTCAGCGTTTATCAAGGCTCGCTGGTGATCAACCCCATGGCCCAGCGCCAACTGGCGATGACGTTGCAGGCAGGAGAGCAACTGAGCTTCAACGAACAGGGGCTGATTACCCGACGCGCCGTTGCGTTGACTGCACCGGCCTGGACCCAGGGCATGCTGGTCGCCCAAGCGCAGCCGCTGCAGGAATTCCTCGCGGAGCTGAGCCGCTACCGTCGCGGGCACCTGGCGTGTGACCCACGCCTGGCCAAAGTTCCAGTATCAGGCACCTTTCCCCTGGCGGACACCGAGCGAGTCATTTTCGCCGTCGCCGAAACGCTGCAGCTCGACGTCCGACAATTCACCCGTTATTGGGTCACCTTGCAGCCCCGACAGGCCTGAGACATTTTTTTTGCGCTTGGGTGGTCTGTTTTCGAATCTCGCGAGACTTAAACCCCAGACACTTATTTTCATTGGGGTATCACTCGTGGATTTCACTGTACGCAACGGCCGGGTCTGGCACTTTTCTCTCAAGCACAAACTGGCCTGCGCCGTGGTTCAGGGCGTCGCCTGCATGGCAGCAACTGCGCCATTACTGATGGCTCCGAGCTGGGCCCAGGCGGCCGAACAGACGCAGCAGGATTTTGATATTCCTGCCGGCCCATTGGCTCCGGCCCTTGCTCGGTTCGGCCAGACCGCACACATCCTGTTGTCGTACTCCTCGCCATTGACCGAAGGCCAGACCACCTCAGGGCTGCACGGTCGCTACGATGTAGATCAAGGCCTGGCCATGTTGCTCGCCGGTTCGGGCCTGGAAGCCAGCCGCAACGCCAGCGGCAACTACTCGCTGGTGGCCAGTTCGGGCGATGCGTTGCAACTGGGTGCGGTGTCGATTTCCGGCAAGGCACCGGGTTCGACCACCGAAGGCACTGGGTTGTACACCACCTACTCGTCCAGCAGTTCGACCCGGCTCAACCTGACCCCGCGGGAAACCCCGCAGTCGCTCACGGTGATGACGCGCCAACGCCTGGACGACCAGAACCTGACAACCCTGACCGATGCGATGGATGCCACACCTGGCATCACTGTCATTCGTGACGGTGTCGGTGCGGAAACAGACACCTACTACTCCCGCGGCTTCGTCATCCAGAACTACGAGATCGACGGCGTCCCCACCAACACGCGTCTGGACAACTACACCCAGAGCATGGCCATGTACGATCGCATCGAGATCATTCGCGGTGCCACCGGTTTGATCAGCGGCATGGGTAACCCCTCGGCGACGATCAACCTGATCCGCAAGCGCCCCACTGCCGAGGCCCAGGCCAGCATCACCGGTGAGGCCGGGACCTGGGATCGCTATGGCAGCGGCTTCGACGTGGCCGGCCCGCTGACCGAAAGCGGCAACGTGCGCGGCCGCCTGGTGGCGGACTACAAGACCCAGGATGCGTGGATCGATCGCTTCAATCTGCAATCGCAACTGCTCTACGGCATCAGCGAATTCGACCTGAGCGAAGACACGTTGCTGACCATGGGCTTCAGCTACCAGCGCACCGACGTCGACTCGCCATTGCGTACGGGCCTGCCATCGCGTTTCAGCACCGGTGAACGCACCGACCTCAAGCGCTCGATCAACGGCGCGCCGGACTGGTCCTATAACGATCACGAACAGACCACTTTCTTCACCTCCATCGAACAGCAATTCGCCAACGGTTGGAGCGGCAAGATCGAGTACACCTACGCTGAGAATAAATTCGACGAAGCCTTCAACTACGTGATGGGCGATCTCAACAAGGACGGCAGCGGCACCACGCAACTCCCGGTGAAGTTCTCCGGCACGCCGCGGCAGGACAACCTCGACCTGTACGTCACCGGCCCGTTTGGATTGTTCGGGCGCGAGCATGAATTGATCGGCGGCATGACCCTGTCGAAATACAAAGAGAACGTTCCGGGCTGGGGCGGCTGGCAATACGACTATGCCTCCTCTGCGGCAGGCGCCATCGACAACCTATATTCCTGGGACGGTAATTCCGCCAAACCGGACTTCGTCGAAAGCGGCAAATCGTCCATCGACGAGACGCAATACGCGGCCTACCTGACTTCACGTTTCAGCGTGACCGATGACCTGAGCCTGATCCTCGGCAGCCGCCTGATCGACTGGAAACGCGATACCTCGGACCGCCCGTATGGCGCGCCGGAAACCGAAGTCAATCGCGAAGAAAATGGCGTGTTCATCCCATACGCCGGGGTGGTCTACGACCTCAGCGATACGTGGTCGGTGTACGCCAGCTACACCAGTATCTTCAGCCCGCAAGCCTCATGGGTGACCAACGAAGACAACAAACCGCTGGACCCGATGGAAGGCAAGGGCTACGAGATCGGCCTCAAGGGCACGCACCTGGATGGCAAGCTGAACTCCAGCGTGGCGCTGTTCAAGCTGGAACAGGACAACCTGGCGATCTGGCAACACGACAACGTTTACTCCGCCGAACAGGACACCACGTCCAAGGGTATCGAGCTGGAACTCAATGGCGAACTGGCTGAAGGTTGGCAGGCGTCGGCGGGTTACGCCTACTCGGTGACGACCGATGCGGACGACAGCCGCATCAGCACGATGATGCCGCGCAACAGCGTCAAGACTTTCACCAGTTATCGCCTGCCGGGCGCCCTGGAGAAGCTCACCGTTGGTGGCGGCGTGAACTGGCAGAGCAAAACCGGCAACGACCTGCACACCTTTACCCAGGGCAGCTACGCGGTCACCAACCTGCTCGCGCGTTATGAAATCAGCCGCAACCTGACGGCTTCGGTGAACTTCAATAACGTATTCGATCGGGCGTACTACAGCTCCCCTGCGCTGTCGGCGAACTACGGCGCGCCGCGCAATGTGATGACCAGTTTCAAGTACGACTTCTGACTGTGATGAGCAGTGCGCATTGCGGATGAATTTTTCTTCACCCCACTGCGCTGCGGCAACCGGTACATTGCCCTCGCTCATTCAAGAAACTACGGTTTGCCCGCCCTCCCGCGGGCTTTTTTTTGTCTGCGAAAAGATCCAGCAAAAGGTTTGCAGCAGGGCTTGCCAGAGATGGCGGACGTGGCATCGCCATCGCCGGCAAGCCGGACTCCTACGGATTTGTGTCGGACCCAAATTCCGCATAAACCCCGATCGTTTTTGCGTCGACTCAAAATCCCGTTTATACCCCGCTCTCTGTAGGAGCTGCCGAGTGAAACGAGGCTGCGATCTTTTGATCTTCAGTTAACAGGCCAGCTGCCGATACCCACCTGCTACCCATTTTTCGCTGGCTCTCAAAAACAACAATCTTCCAGCCTAACGACGATCAAGAAACACAACGTTCCTGGAGGAATTGTGATGAATAGCTGGTTTGGCAACATCAGCGTGAACCTGAAACTGGGCTTGGGATTCGGCCTGGTCCTGGCACTGACCTGCGTCCTCGCCCTGACCGGCTGGACGAGCCTGGGTGGGCTGATTGACCGCAGCAATTGGATGAGCGACATCACCCAGCTCAACGCTGGCCTGACCAAGCTGCGAGTGGTGCGCCTGCAGTACATGCTAACCAACGGCGACGAAGCCGCCGCACAGAATGTGCAAACCACCCTTGATGCATTCTCCGCCCAGCAACAAGCGCTGCTGGCGAAATTTAAAAGCCCGGACAACCTCAAGCTGCTTCGCGAGCAAGGTGCTCAAATCGACGCCTATAAGGCATCCCTGAACAAGATGCGCAGCGCCTACCGCTCCGGCAATAGCGCCCGCGACGCCATGGGCGCCAACGCCGAAAACGCCAATTCGCTGATCAACTCGATCAACGCCCGCGTGCAGCAAATGCCGCTCAGCGATCAGCGCTTTGAGCAGTTCCAGGCCATTACCGCGGCCAAGGAAGCCTTCCTGCTGGCTCGCTACGAAGTACGTGGCTACACCGCCACCACCAATGCCGAGACGGAGCAAAAAGCTGTCGGCCAACTGGACGCAGCGATTGCCAGTTTGAATACGCTTAACGTGCACTTTGCCGACACTCAGCTCGACGCATTGCGTCAGCTGGAAACTGCGCTGGGCAACTATCGCAGCGCTTTGCAGGCTTACAAGAACGCCAGCAATGAAGCAGTTCAGGCGCGCAAGGAAATGACCGATCAAGGCGCGGCCATTGTCTCCCTGAGCGATCAGCTGTACCAGATTCAGCTCGACCGCCGCGACGTCGAAAGCGCTCAAGCGCGCACCCTGCAAATGATCAGCACCTTGCTGGCGTTGCTGGTGGGCATCATTGCCGCCGTGCTCATCACCCGCCAGATCACCGGCCCGCTACGTGAAACCCTGGCCGTGGTCGAGCGCATCGCCGGTGGCGACCTGTCCCAGGACATCAAGGTTACTCGCCGCGATGAACTGGGCGTGTTGCAACAGGGCATCGCGCGCATGGGCGTGACCCTGCGTGACCTGATCAGCGGCATCCGCGACGGCGTCGCCCAGATCGCCAGCGCCGCTGAGGAGCTGTCCGCCGTGACCGAGCAAACCAGCGCAGGCGTCAACAGCCAGAAGGTTGAGACCGATCAGGTGGCCACCGCCATGCACGAGATGACCGCGACCGTGCAGGAAGTCGCGCGCAACGCCGAGCAGGCCTCGCAAGCCGCCGCCGCAGCTGACGGCGAAGCCCGCGCAGGTGACAAGGTGGTGAACGAAGCCATTGCGCAGATCGAACGCCTGGCCAGCGAAGTGGCGCGCTCCACCGAAGCCATGAGTGTGCTGCAACAGGAAAGCGACAAGATCGGCAGCGTCATGGATGTGATCAAGGCCGTCGCCGAGCAGACCAACCTGCTCGCCCTCAACGCCGCCATTGAAGCCGCTCGCGCCGGTGAAGCCGGTCGCGGCTTTGCCGTGGTCGCCGATGAAGTCCGCGGGCTGGCCCAGCGCACGCAGAAATCCACCGAGGAAATCGAAGGCCTGGTGGCCGGTCTGCAGAACGGCACCCAGCAGGTTTCAACGGTGATGAACAACAGCCGCACGCTGACCGACAGCAGCGTCGCACTGACCCGCAAGGCTGGCCTGTCCCTGGAAAACATCACCCGTACGGTGTCGAACATCCAGTCAATGAACCAGCAGATCGCCGCCGCTGCCGAACAGCAAAGCGCCGTAGCCGAGGAGATCAGCCGCAGCATCATCAACGTACGCGACGTGTCGGAACAGACCGCTGCGGCGAGCGACGAGACGGCCAAGTCGAGTGTTGAGCTGGCGCGGCTGGGTGGTCAGTTGCAGATGATGGTGAGCCACTTCCGCGTTTGATCAAGCAGTTGCGGTGACTGCAAGACAGTCACCGCGTCCCCCGCTGGCGCAGCGCTGATGGCATGAAATACGCGTCTTCGGGCACTGGCTGGGAGAAGTCCACGGTCTGTGGTTCTTCGTTGTCCAGGTTCTGCACGTAGTAACGGCGCGCCTGCAGGTCGTGGAACACGTCCAGCGCACTCCAGGTGGTGGGCAGGTCGTAGAAGTTCTTCAGGTAGCCCATCGATACCCGCCACAACTCCCCGCGCCCGTCGTACTGATCCACCAGCGCGGCGCCCCAGCTGTCTTCATCAAGGAACAGCACTCGCTTGGAATAGATGTGGCGCGAGCCAGGTTTGAGCGTGCCTTCCACTACCCACACCCGGTGCAGTTCGTAACGGGTGTACTGCGGGTTGAGGTGGCCGGGGGTAAGCAGGTCGGCGTACTTAACCTGCGGGCTGCCGACTTTGTAACTGTTGTAGGGAATGTAGATCTCCTGCTTGCCCTTGAGCTTCCAGTCGTAGCGGTCCGGCGAGCCGTTGAACAGGTCCGTGTCGTCCGCAGTGCGCAGGCCGTCGGACGAGGCGATCGGCGTGTCGTAAGCCAGGTTGGGAGCCCGGCGCACACGGCGCTGGCCGGCGTCGTAGATCCAGGCCTGACGCGGGTCCTTGAGCTGGTCCAGGGTCTCGTGGATCAGTGCCGCTCCACCCGCCAGCCTGGCCGGGCTTTTTACGAAGGCCAGGTAGTAGAACAGGATGTTTTTCAGGTCGGCGAACTGCCCGCCCGGGCGGTAGTAGTTGAACAGGCCTTCCTGCTGCGAAGTCACCAGCGCGAAGCTGCCGTTACGCTGCACTGGCGCTTCGGAGGCGCGCCGTACTACGTAGATGCCGCGATAGCGGGTGATGTGGTTCCACAACGCCTCGACGCCATCCTTGGGCACCGGAAACGGCACGCCACCGTAGGCATCGGTAAAACCGCTGCCGCCATCGAGCAGCTTCGCGCTGGTGGCGTTCTTGAAGGTGTTTTCGTACAGCCATTGCGGCGCCGAGCCCGAGCGGCGACTGGTGTACACCGGCATCTGGAAGGTGTCCGGATAGCTGTTGAACAGCGCGATCTGACCGGCGCTGAGGTGCGCCTTGTACTGTTCAAGGTTGGCCTTGGTGATGGTGAACAGCGGCTTGTCCGATGCGTACGGGTCGGGGTGATGCTGACCGGGTTTGTAGCCCGCCGGCGGCTGGGTGATTCCGCCATCCCAGGCAGGGATGGTCCCGGCCGAGTTACCGGCACGCTCCGCACCGAGAGGGGTCAGGGTAGATTTGAGCTGCTGCGCTTCCTGGGGTGTGATGGCCGCAAGGGCGTTGCCGGCGGCCAGGCTTAGTACCACTGCCAGCGTGGTCTTGATCAGTCTTGATGCATCAAACATGGACATTCTCCAAAATAGAAATCCTTTGCTCCCACCGAGGCTCGCGCCCACCATTGAGTGCGCTTACTTGAACCAGGCAATCACAAGAAGTACTTGAGGTTGAAGCCGACGTTGTCGCGGTCGCGAATGCCGTTGTTCTGGCCGCCGCCGTAGAACTCGGTGTACTGCAGCTCGGCCTCGAGCCGGTTCTGGTAGTTGGCCTTGATCCCCAGGGTGTAGGCCTTGCGTCCTTCAATGGTGTTGCCGGCCTGGTAGCTGTTGCCCTTGAAATCGTCCTTGTAGACGACATAGGGCGAGACGTTGACCCCGGCATACACATCGTTCCAGGTGCCGTTGAACATCGCGGTGTAGCTGTAGGAGTTGCGGTTGACCTGGTCGCCTCGATCGCCGCCGGACACGTAGGAATAATTGCCGGTGCCCGCGTAGTAACGGGTGCTGCCGTCATACGCGGTGTATTGCAGGTTGCTGCCACGCAAGTGCTCGGACGCCAGTTCGAACACGCCGAACATCGAGTCGAACGACAGGCTCGGGCCGAAGTTGTAGATCGTTCCCAGGGAGGTGTTGAACGCTTCGACCCGCTCGCCGTTGTTGATCTGGCTGTCGAGCTGGACCATCTGCCCGCCAATGTTGATCGTCTGCCCGGCTGCCGCCGCTGCCGCGCCGTTGGCCAGGTCGCCGATCAGGTCGTTGGTCGCGGCGACCCCGATGGGCAGGTTCGGTCGATAGGCCACTTCACCGAAAACCGACGCCTGGCCCAGGGTGGTGTTGAAGCTGAAGCCATACATGCGAATGTCTTCGGCATAGCGCCGATGCGCCTGGATGTTACCCAGCACGTCGGCGGTCGCCAGGCCGTTGGCCAGTTGCCCGGCCTGACTGCCGGCGACCCCTGCGAGCAGATTGGTCAGGGCGTCCATGTCGATGCCCTGGTAACCACCGAGGTTGGCGGAGATGGTCGGCTCCTTGGCGTGGTAGTTGACCATGTACAGACCGAACTCGGTGCTGTTGAGCTGCTCGGCGATGTAGCGAAAGGCGAAGCCGAACTGCCCGTCGTTGCGGGCGTTGTAGTCCTTGCCGACCGACGCCACCTTGAGGGTATTGCCAAACGCCGGGGTCACGCCGTTGGCGTACAGGCCAGTGGTGCCCAGGGCCTGGTTGAGCAGCGGGTTGTTGCCCAGCGCGGTGTACAGGTCGATCACGTTGCCAAAACCTGGCACCGGAGTATCCAGTGCGGTGCCGGTGAAATTGTTGTAGGCGGTGTTGCCGCCATCGGCGAACAGGTCGGTCTGGGAATAGAAGGTACCGACCGGATCGATGCGGGTTTCTTTCCAGTTGGTCTGGTAGAAACTCTCCATGGTCAGGGTGTCGGTCAAGCCGATGTTGAAGCTGATGGCCTCTACCGGGATCAGCACTTCCTTGACCTCGGCGCCGGGCAGGCGATACTTGGCGGCGTCCACCGGATTGGTGGTGTTGATCCCGCCCCGATAGAAAATGCCCTCGCCCCAGTTGAACACCTGGCGCCCCAGCCGCCCGGTCACCGGCATCGAGGCCACGTCCCAATTGCCGTACACGTAGGCGTCGAGCATCTCCACCCGGTTGCCAGCAATATCGCGGGTCTGGTCGGTGAAGTGGTCGTCCTGGGGATAACTCTGGCTCGGCTGCGATGGACTGTTGTTGCGATAGTAATCGTTGCGCTTGTCCATCAACTGGGTGTCATAGAACGCGGTGCCGCGCATGAACAACCCGTAGTTCTGATAATTGGCCTCAAGCTCCGAAGTGATCTTGTACACCTCGGAAACCAGCCCGGTATCGAAGTTGCGGTTGCCGTCGTTGGTGTTGACGTCGTCGTTGCTCTTGTCCCGTCCCTGGACCCGCCACATACGACCATAGGACAGGGTACTGTCGAACGAGCCGGTGACCTGTTGGTCGAGCACACTGAATTCCACCGCCTGCACCGAGCCCACTGTGCACAACTGCAGCAGCCCCGCTACGCCTGCGCCGGTGATGCCCGCGCCAGACAGTTGTAAGCGCATCCTCATGGTCAGATTCTCCTTCCCTGATTTTGTTGTTTTGGGTGCGGGCAACTTGGCCGCGATGGTTAAGGTGGCGATGGTTAAGGCGTCAGTCCCGCCCTGACATAAATCCGGCTGTGGGCACCGAAATGCCCCAGCAACTGCAACAGCTGCCGGTTGAGTTGCGGGTGGTCGTAGTTCTCGCGCCAGACCTGATTACTGGTGCTGAAATCACTGGTCTGCGGGGTCGTCGCCAGCCACTGTTCGATGGCTTCATCAAAGGCTGCGGACTCGGCAACGGACTGGGCACTGACCACTTCACGCAGATAGTCCACCGAGTACGGCGGGTAGCTGGCGTCTTCGCTGAGGTCGGAATAAGCCTGGATCATCGGGTGTGGCTGTCCGGCTTTGAGCAACCGACGCAGCCAGGCGGATTGATACTTCTCCACCTCCATGTGCCGGGTTGCGACGCGCTGGATGGCGGTGTGTTTTTCACTGTCGAAACCCGCCAGTGCCTTGCCTTCCATCAGCAGCAAGCTGGCCAGCCCGGCGCCGGGCAGCGGCTTGGCGTGATAGGGCTGGGTCAGGTCCTGAATGTGGTGCAGGCCCCATCCCAGGAAGCGATAACCCCAATACGGATGCCCCGTCGCGAAGGCCAGGCGAGCCAAGCCCAGGTATTGATAGGCGCGCCAGTCCGGCCAGCTGCGCTGCAAGAAACCGGCAGCGGCGTACACCACCGGGCTCTCATGGAAGAAGCCCATGTGGAAGGGGGCCTGGGAGCTGTATTGGAAGCGCGAGTCGCCGAAAGGCTGCGGGCCGAAACCGTACAGCCCGCCGACCTCGCCCGGGTTGTCGCTGAACAGATTGATGTCGTGGCCATAATCCGGTTCGTCGGCGGCGCTGGCCAGCACCGCCAGGGGCGGCAGCTGTTCTGCGGGCTTCACGAGGATGAAGCGCTGGCGATTCCAGGGCGAGAGGGTTTGTTCAACCATCACCTGGTCAGCCTTCAGGTACTCGCGACCGGGCAGGTCGCGTCCCGGCAGCGGCTGGATGACCATCGCCAGCTGAATCCGCGGGTTGATGCGCAACGCGTGGAGGAAAGCCTTTTGCAGATTGTCCCCGGGCTCGGCTGGCAGCTTCAGGCTGTCGGGACGTGGCGGGTATTGGGCGAAGTGCTGCCGGGCGAACTGCTCCTGTTCATCGAGCAATTGCGCCACTGCGTGATATTGCTCGGCGAGGAATTGCTCCAGGGGTTCGACTGCCACCAGAGGCGCGTCGCGCAGGGCTGGCAACTCCTGCAACGCCAGGTAGCTGCCCACTGTGTGATTGGACCAGCCCCAGGCTGATGGGGCTGTAACACAGAGCACCAGCAGGAGAATTGGCAGCTTCATTGCTCGGGTTTCTTATTGGCTGAACAGTGAGGGGGAGCCTAACAACCGCACTGGGACGTGACACTGTCCGATCTAGCCAAAAAAGTTCTCCGATAGCGCCACAGGTGCTCAACCCATCAAGCCGGATAACCGGTGATCTCGCGGATACTTTGGTACAGAGGTTTCAACTGGCGATACATGCGCAGGTACACCTCGTTGTATAGGCGCTCGTAGGTCTGATGCGCCTCGGCCTGTGGCATGAACACCGCGCCGACCCGGGTCATCGCCGCCGTCGCCGTGGCAAAGTCCGCATGCAGTCCAAGCCCTACGGCGCAGCAGATGGCAGCCCCCAGCCCGGACGCTTCATACACATGCGGACGCTCGGCGGGCAGGCCGAAAATGTCCGCCGTCAGCTGCATCGCCGCATCGCTCTGGGAGCCACCACCGGCGATGCGCAAGCGCTTGATGGAGACTTTCGAGCGCTTCTCGATACTCTCCATGCCCTGGCGCAAGGCGTACGCCAGGCCTTCAAGGATCGCCCGATAGATATGCGCGCGAGTATGCACATCGCCGAAGCCGATCATCGCGCCTTTGGCTTCGACTCCCGGCTCGCGGATACCAGGCGACCAGTACGGTTGCAGCATCAGTCCCATGGACCCGGCGGGTACGGCGTTGACCAGCGCATCGAACAATTGCTCCGGCTCTACTCCCTGCTCCCTGGCCTGCTGCATTTCCCGCAGGCCGAACTCGTTCTTGAACCAGCTGACCATCCAGTAACCGCGGTAGATCATCACTTCGCAGTTGTAGTGATCCGGCACGGCTGCCGGATACGGCGGGATCAGCGGGACAATTTCCAGGTAGCGCGAACGGGTGCTGGTGATGGTCGCCGTGGTGCCATAGGACAGGCATACCGTGCCTGAATCGACCACGCCGGCGCCCACTACTTCGCAGGCCTTGTCGGCACCGGCGGCTATCAACGGCAGGCCTTCGGGAATGCCGGTGTGACGGCTGGCGCTGGCGCTGATATAGCCCAGGGTTTCGCCGGGTTTAAGCAGGCTTGGCAGTTGCTCGGGGCGCACGGCCAGGGCCTGCCATTTCCAGTCGGAGGGAGCGGCCCAGCGCAGGCGCTTGAAGTCGAACGGCAGATAACCGACGCAGCCGCCGATGGAATCGACAAAGCGTCCGCACAGGCGATGGGTGAGGAATCCCGAGAGCAGTAAAAACTTGTCGGTCGCCGCCCACACTTCGGGCTGGTGGCGGGCGATCCAGTTAGCCTCGGCCTGGGCGCGAAAATAATCCACGGTGGCCTGGGCGCCGACTAATTTGAACAACCATCCCCAAGGCCCCTTGATACCGCCTTCGACTTCCGTCTGGCGCTGATCGAGCCACAGGATGGCCGGGCGCAGCGGTTTGCCCTCGGCGTCGACGTTGATCAAGGTACCGCGCTGGGTGGTCAGGGAGACGCCGGCAATCTGTGCTCGATCGATACCGGTCTGCGTCCACAGCAGCTGGCAGGCTTCACCCAGTTTCGCCCAGTAATAATCCGGATCCTGTTCGGCCCAACCGGGCTGGGTCGAGTAGTAGGCTTGCAGTTCGACCTTGCCCTTGCCCAGCAGATTGCCTTGAAGATCGAACAGCAGCGCCCGCACGCTTTGGGTTCCATTGTCGATGGCCAGCAGGTAACGCTTGTTCGGGTGGTTGTCCATGGAGCTCTCTTCAATGGGCATGTGGACCTGCGTATCGGTGAAATTGCGCAAATCGGGAAGGCTGTTGTTTCACGGCAAACCGTGATGCCGCTGCCACAAGGCCAGGTACAGCTGCTGCTCCTGCTGCCAGCGTGCGTCATCCCAGCCCAGGCGAGGCTGGCACAGCTGGCGGATGGCAGGCAGATAGTCCTCGGCGCCACCGGGCAATAACAGACCCAGGCGGGTGCGGCGCAGCAACAGGTCATCCAGGTGCAGGACCATTTCGGTGTCGCAGGCCATCGCCAGTTCTGCCCACAGGGTATCTGTGGCACCAACGCTGTCGTGGCCCAACTGTTCGAGCAGTTGCGCAAGCTGTGGCAAAGCCCGGCCGTGACGCCCGGCCAAGCGCCGCCACTGCTGACTGCTGAGCCCGGCAATCGCCAGGGAGGGCACGGTGGCAAATACCGGCGCGCCGTCATCGTTGAACTCACGCCCGAGCATCAGCGCGCAGGCCTTGAGCACTTCAATGGCCTGCGGGCGAAAAGTGGTCAACTTGCCTCCCGCCAGCGTCACGCAACCGGGCTCTTGCCACAGCACATGCTCGCGGGTTTCGTTCGATGGCTTGCCCTGCTCGCCTGTTGCGCTGCCGACCACCGGACGCACGCCGGACCAGGTCGACAGCACATCGGCCGCTACCACCCCGGCCTGGGGAAACTGCTGGGCACAGGCCGCCAACAGGTAGTCGAGTTCCTCGGCACTGATACTTGCGCTCAGGTCCAGGTCGTCGTGATGATCCAGGTCCGTGGTGCCCACTACGGTGGCGCCTTCCCACGGAAACACAAACACCGGGCGCCGGTCGCTGTGGTGCAGGAAAGTGAAGGCCTGGGCCACCGGCAAACGCCACCCCGGCAGCAGCAGGTGACTACCACGCAGCGGCCGCAACTGGTGTGGATGCTCCGGCGGGCGCAGACGCTCGGCCCAGGCACCGGTCGCCACCGCCAGGGCACGACACTGCAGTTGGAGCCGTCCCCCGCCTTCGCAGTCCACGACCTCGACTCCACACACCCGCCCATCTTCGCGCAGCAAATGCTCGACTCGCACGCCGTTGACCACGACCGCGCCGTCAGCCCGCGCCTCGGCCAGCACACGCATCACCAGGCGGGCGTCATCGGTCAGCGCATCGACAAAACGCGTGCCGCCGAGCAAGCCTTCTTCCTGCACACCCGGCGCCATAAAACGCAGCTGCTGCGCGTCATGGAAACGATGATCTCGGCGCCCGGCCAGCGCGTCATACACGCTCAACAAGCCGCCCATCACTCGCGGCCCGGGGAAGCCGCCACGGTAATGCGGCATCATGAAACTCATAGGCTCCACCAACCCTGGCGCCTCATCCAGCAGGCGCTGGCGCTCGCGCACCGAGTCGCGGGTCAGGCGCCACTGGCCCTTGGCGATGTAGCGCAAGCCGCCGTGGACCATTTTCGAAGAACGGCTGGACGTGCCCCAGGCGAAGTCGCGCTGCTCCAGCAACAGGCACCGCCAGCCACGGCGGGCGGCCTCACGCACGATGCCAGCGCCGCTGATGCCGCCACCGATGACGATCAGGTCCCAGGTCTCATTCGCCAGCGTCGGCAACACGGCCTCGCGCCACGCGCCGTTCCAGTCCAGGCTCATCGCCGTCACTCCTGCAGCAACGTGCCAGGGTTGAGCCGCCCGGCTGGATCGAAATGCCGACTCAGCGCCTGCAAGGCGTCCATCGCCAGGGCGCCTTTTTCCCGCAGCAGATACGGCGCGTGATCCTTGCCCACGCCATGCTGGTGACTGATGGTGCCGCCGTTGTCGACGATGGTCTGGCTGGCCGCCTGCTTGAGTGCCTGCCAGCGCGCCAGGGTGGCCGGGTAATCCGCTGCCGGGCGAAATACGTAGGTGGTGTAGATACTCGAACCTTCGCCATACACATGGGACAGGTGGGTGAACACGTGCACCTGTTCACCCTCGGCTGCCAGGGCCGCACGCAGACTGTTCTCGATGCGTTCGAGCAGGTTGTCGACATTGCTCCAGTCAGTGGCGGTTTCCAAAGTGTCGACCACATAACCGGCGTTCCACAGATTCTCGCGCAGGTAGGGAAAACGAAAGCGGTTCTGCGCCCATTTCTTGCCGAGCAGGGTGCCGGTGAACACGCCACCGAAGGCCTTCAGGTGCTGGCGAGCCTGACTGAGGGACAGCGCGTTCTGCCGACGATTGCCGGTGACCCCGAAGGTGAGCATGCATTTGCCGACACCCGCCCCTCGCAGCGCCAGGTATTTTTCCAGCCAGGCGATCTGTTGCGGATGCCCGGCCAGCGCCAGCTGGGTTTCGGTTTCCAGCGCATTGGACAGGCGCAGCATCGACAACGGCACCCGCGCCTGGGCCAGCTGCCTGATCGCTTGCAATGCCTGCGCCCAGTCGGGCAGGAACACTCCGTAGAAACGCTCATCGGCCGGCAGCGCACTGACTCGCACCTTGACCTCGGAAATGATCCCGAAGCGACCTTCACAACCCAGCACCACTTCGCGTAGATCGGGGCCGGCGGCCGAGGCCGGAAAGGTGGCGATTTCCAAAGGCCCGGCAAACGTTTCCAGGGTGCCACCGGCGAACAACTGCTCGATTCGCCCGTAGCGCAGCGACTGCTGGCCACTGGAACGGCTGGCAACCCAGCCGCCCAGGGTCGACAACTCCCACGACTGCGGGAAATGCCCGAGGGTGTAACCACGGGCGCGCAACTGACTCTCCACCTGAGGGCCGCTGGCACCGGGGCCGAAGGTGGCCAGCAGGCTTTGCTCGTCCAGCTCCAGCAAGCGATTCATCCGGGCCAGGGACACCGTCACCACCGGTCGCGTCGAGCTCGGCGGATTGATATGCCCGGCCACCGAAGTGCCGCCGCCGTAGGGAATCAGGCACAGGTCCTGGGTCTGGGCGAGCGCCAGCAACTGGCGGATCTGCCCGGCACTGTCGGGAAAAGCCACGGCGTCGGGATAGAGCCCAGGTGCACCTTCGCGCAGGGCCAGCCAGTCTGGCAAGCTCTGGCCGCGGGCATGCAGCAGGCGATCATGCGGCTCGACGCTGTACAGCCCGTGCGCCGCCAGTCGCGAGGCCGGCACCCGAGCCAGTGCCTCGTCGAGGGTTGCATCAGGCAATACACGCCCGGCACCCAGCCGTGCGGCGAGAAATCCCGCGCCCTGGGCCGGTAACTCGACCACCGTGGTTGCCTCTCCCCAGCCGTTCCAGCGTCGCATGCGTGTGTCCTTCTGCGGTTCTTATAAGTGATATTTCAGACACCCATACTAGCCAGCCCGGCAAAAGTGTCACGGTCGCATCCGGCCACTTCGAGTAGCCAATTGAGTCAAACATCACACAAGGACCAGCCATTTACTTTAGCGGTGGTTTCACACTACCTTTCAAGGTATTCACCCGCAGATGCGGACCTTGATCAAAGGAACACGATCATGCAATCCCTGGGCTTCACTTCGGTTCCGCCGCTGCTCAAATACCTGCGTTATGCCGAACAGCTGGGCGTCGCCACCGAGCCGGCGCTGGCGGCTGCCGGCTTGCAGGCGCAACAGCTGAGCGACAACAGCCTGCGAGTGCCGGGCGAGGCCCATGAGCGCTTGCTCGACTACTTCTGCGAACATTCCGGTGACCCGCTGTTCGGCCTCAACTCGGCGCGATTTGTTTTGCCCAACTCCTGGAGCGTGCTGGGTTATATCACCATGAATTGCGCGACTCTGGGCGATGCCATGAGCCGCATCATGCCCTTCGAAAAACTGGTCGGCGACATGGGCGTCAGCCGTGCCGAGGTGCAGGGCGCGCACGTGCACCTGATCTGGACCTGCCGCCACCAAACCCCGCGCATTCGCCGGCACCTGGTAGAAAACGTGCTCGGGTCCTGGCTGCAATACGCGCGCTGGATTGCCGACACCCAGCTGTCGCCGGCGGCCGTGTGGCTGCAGCACGCCCACCCGGACGCAACCACACTGGCGCAGTACGAGGAGTTTTTTGACTGCCCGGTGCTGTTTGAACAGCCCTACTCGGCGCTGATTGTGCCGCTGCCCTACCTGCAATTGCCGTTGCGCCAGGCCGATGCGCAACTGCTGCGCACCCTCGAAGAACATGCGCTGGGGTTGATGGCCACACTGGAGGATGCGTCGCTGCAGCAGCGGGTCAAGGGCATCTTGCGCCAACTGCTCAAGGAGGGGTTGCCGCGCAAGGAACAGGTGGCCGAACAGTTCGCCGTGTCCGTGCGCACACTGCAGCGCCAGCTGCATCAGGCGGGCACCTCGTATCAACAGATTCTCGATGACCTGCGCCAGGAGCTGGCTGAGCATTATCTGCTCAACAGTACCCTGCCGATTCAGGATATCGCGCAGTACCTGGGGTTCACCGAGGCCCGCTCATTTCATCGCTCATTCAAAAGCCGCCGGGGAATACCCCCCGGGGAGTTTCGGCAGCTTAATCGGAGTGCGGATTTGGGCAACGCGAACCTGTAGGAGCCTGCGGTCAGTCGTGATTCACCCGGGCACGCTTCAACAGCTTCTTGCAGCGTTCCGACAGGTGCAACACGCGCAGGTGTTTGCCGGCCTTGGCGTAGCGCTCGCGCAGGGTCATGAGTGCGGCAATGGCCGAGTAGTCGACGAAGCTCAGGTGGCGGCAGTCGATCGTCACTACGCCGGGGTCGCCAGCGGGATCGAACTGGTTGAGAAAAGGCGTGGTCGAGGCGAAGAACAGCGTGCCGTGCAGGTGATAGAGCTTGCTGCCGTCGGGTTCGATATGCGCATCGGCATACAACTCGCGCGCCTGTTGCCAGGCGAAGTTGAGCGCCGCGATGATGATGCCGCAGAGCACGGCCGTCGCCAGGTCGGTGAAGACTGTAATCACGGTGACCGCGACGATCACCAGCACATCGTTCAGCGGCACCTTGTTCAGCACTCGCAGGGAAGCCCAGGCGAATGTCTGCTGTGACACCACGAACATCACCCCGACCAGCGCCGCCAGCGGAATGCGCTCGATCAATGGCGACAGGAACAGCACGAACAGCAGAATCATCACCCCGGCCACCACGCCAGACAGGCGACCACGACCACCGGAGCTGAGGTTGATCACGGTCTGGCCGATCATCGCGCAGCCACCCATGCCACCGAAAACGCCGGAGACCATGTTGGCCGCCCCCAACGCCACGCACTCGCGATCCGGGTAGCCGCGGCTCTCGGTGATTTCGTCGGTGAGGTTGAGGGTCAGCAGAGTTTCCAGCAGCCCGACCAGCGCCATCAGGATCGCATAGGGGGCGATGATGCGCAGGGTCTCCAGGTCCCAGGGGATCTGGGGCCAGGCCAAAGTCGGCAGGCCACCGGCGATGTGCGCCATGTCGCCGAGTGTGCGGGTCGGCAGGCCCAGCAGGAACACCGCCAACCCCACGCCGAGAATCGCCACCAGCGCAGGCGGCACTGTGCGGGTCAGGCGCGGCAGCAGGTAGACGATGGCCATGGTCACGGCGACCAGCCCGATCATGATGTACAGCGGCTCGCCACTGAGCCAGGTGTCACCGCTCTTGAAGTGTTCGAGCTGTGCCAGGGCAATGATGATCGCCAGGCCGTTGACGAAACCGAGCATCACCGGGTGCGGCACCATGCGCACCAGTTTGCCCAGCTTGAGCAGCCCGAACGCCAGCATGATCAGGCC
This sequence comes from Pseudomonas sp. RIT-562, assembly GCF_026241895.1. Taxonomy (GTDB): domain Bacteria; phylum Pseudomonadota; class Gammaproteobacteria; order Pseudomonadales; family Pseudomonadaceae; genus Aquipseudomonas; species Aquipseudomonas mandelii_F. Next base: position 219,981 of record NZ_JAPJIV010000008.1, read on the forward strand.
ACCCAGCAGGACGGTGGCCAGCAGATACTGCACGCCGTGTTGCACCACCAGCGCGACAATCACCACCGCCATCGAGCCTGCGGCCCCCGACACCATGCCCGGCCGACCGCCGAACAGCGCGGTGAGGGTGCAGATGATGAACGCCCCGTATAAACCCATCAGCGGGTTGAGGTGGGCGACCAGGGCAAAGGCGATGCATTCGGGGAGCAGGGCGAACGAGGTGGTGAGTCCGGCCAGGACATCGGCGCGCAGACGTTGTGGTTTCATGGGTTACCCAAAAATACGGGCCGCTGGGGCGTGGCCGGGAAATAGGGTGAGGATGTTACGGAATTGGGGGGGATCAGGCTACTTTGGGGAGTGCGGAAACGCTATCGCGAGCAGGCTCACTCCTACAGAGGATCTTCGGCGCACACAAATATGTGTTTTATGAAGATCCCTGTAGGAGTGAGCCTGCTCGCGATGCCTTTGTGGGAGCAAGGCTTGCCCGCGATTCCTCTGTGGGAGCAAGGCTTGCCCGCGATGAACGATAACTCGGTCTAAGGCGAACTCAGACCATCTCGTCCCTAATCCACTCAACCACCGAAGTACGCTTCGGCGCCCAGCCCAGCAACTCCCGAGCATGCTTGCCGCGGACCCGGCTGTTGGAGCCCAGACCATAGTTGGCCATTTCATAACCCCACTCCGCCTCGGCTTCCTTGAGCGGCCAGTCCTGCGGTTCACCCAGCTGCAAGGCTGCAGCCATGGCCGTGGTCATGTCGATGAACGACGCCTCGCCACTTTCGACGAAGTAGAAGGTGCCTGGGACGTTGCGAGTCAACGCCGACAGGTACAGGGCAACCACGTCCTCGATGTGCACGTTGGACCAGATGTTCCGGCCGCTGCCGACATGGCGCACCACCCCACTCTTGCGCGCCTGCTTGAGCAAGCGCGGCAATTGCACGCTGTCACGGTTGACGCCCAGGCTGTGGCCGTAGATCAGGGTGTTGCAGATCACCGCCGAGTTCACGCCATCCTGCGCCGCTGCCAGGATCAGGTTATCGATGGCCACCCGGGCCGCCTTGTCCACGGTCGGCTCCGGCAGGCTGTCTTCGAAGTAGATCACCTCGCTGGCTTTGCCGCCGGAGGCATCGCCGACGATGCTCGACCCGCTAGTGTGCAAGAACACCTTGTTCGACCCGCGCAGTGCATCAAGCAAAGCCTCGACCGCCCCGCGATGGTCGCTGCTGGCGGCGTTGATGACGGCGTCGGCAGCCTTGGCCTGAACGGCCAGCAAGCCGCTGTCGTCAAGCGTTCCGATGACCGGGGTGATGCCCAGCGCGCTCAGCTCATTGGCCTGTTCGGCACTGCGCACCAATCCGGTCACCCGGTGGCCGGCCCGAACCAGGCCGGTGGCGATCGAACCGCCGATAAAACCTGCAGCGCCGGTAATGAATACGTTCATGGAGAAACTCCCTGCGTGAATAAGTGATGGGCCCAGTATTGAGCACCTGGCCCTCGGGAAACAGGCGTCGCCGCCCAAATCACTCTTGCGCTGGAGTCACGAATCAACCGTTGAACTGCGCATCAGCGTAGGCCGCCAGTTTCTTCTGGATGAAGTCGAGAAAGCATTGAATGCGCAGGGCGAGCTGCGAGTTGCGGTAGTACACCGCGTTGATCGGCTGGCGATATCCGCTGTTGAAGTCCTCCAGCAACACCTGCAGGCGACCGGCGCGAATGTCTTCGATGGTCATGAAGTGCGACAGGCAAGCGATGCCCTGGCCCTCCAGCGCCAGATGGCGAATCGTCTCACCGCTGGAGGCGCCGATGCTCGCCTGGATTGGCCAGCGGTCGCCATGGACGTGGCGCAACGGCCACTGGTTGAGGCCCTCGTTATGGGTGAAGCCGAGCAAGGTGTGCGTACTCAGGTCCGCCACTGCCGCGGGTGCACCGTGCTGCTCCAGATACGCCGGGCTGGCGACTATGTGCAGCGGGCTGCAACCCAGGGAGCGTGCGTGCAGCGTCGAGTCGGCGAGAGTGCCGATGCGGATGGCGATGTCGGTGCTTTGTTCCAGCAGGTCAATGATCAGGTCGTTGCTGTTGAGTTCGAGCTGGATCTCCGGATAGAGCCGACGGAACTCGTCGATGTACGGCACGATAGCGTGCAGCATGAAGGGCGCTGCCGCATTGATCCGCAAGCGCCCCGATGGCGTTTGCTGGCGGGAGGTGAGGCGTTCTTCGAGTTGATCCATCTGGTCGAGAATCAGCTTGGCCTGATCGAAGAAATACTTGCCCTCTTCCGTCAGGTCCATGCGTCGAGTGGTGCGATTGATCAGAGTGGTCTCGAGCTTGGCCTCCAGTCGTGACAACGTGCGACTGACTGCCGACGGCGTTTGCCCGACCTGCTCGGCGGCAGCGGAGATCGATCCGCATTCAATCACGCAGACGAAAATCTGCAGTTCATCGGATCTGGCTTTCACGGGTGTCCCTTATCGATGGCACAGCTTTCTGTAGGAGCGCGGCTTGCCGGCGATTGCGCGCCTGAGGACGCCATCGCCGGCAAGCCGGGCTCCTACGACTGGAGTATCGATAGTAGCCGAGCCTCATGCCCTCAAAGAAGTCGGTTGCGTCAGCTGCGGGGCATTTCAGGTCAGCGACAACGTATGTGAGGACATCTGCTGATGAGTAACCGCTAGCCGCTGATCAGCAAGTGGCCGCCCAGCAGGCCGAGGCCGACGAAAAACACGCGCTTGAAAACTGTGGCGCTGATGCGCTGGCGTAGCCATTGCCCCAGCAGCATACCGGCCACCGCCGGGATCAGCGCCAGCAGCGATGCGCCCAGTTCGCCGCCCCCCAGGGCGCCTCGCCAGAACAGGCCGGCGGCCAGGGCCAGGGTCGAGACCGTGAATGACAGGCCCAGCGCCTGCACCAACTGATCTTTGCTCAGGTCCAGCGCCTGCAGATAGGGCACCGCCGGAATCACGAACACGCCCGTGGCCGAGGTGATCACTCCCGTCAACACGCCGCACAGCGGGCCGAGCCAGCGTTCAGCGCGGCTGCCAATCTGCAGGGTGGGCAGGAACAAGCCGCTCAACGCGTACAGCAGCAATGCGGCGCCCAGTCCTCGTACCACCCAATGTCCACCCGCCATGCCGAGCCACAGTGTGCCCGCTGCTGTGCCGAGGAAAATCGCCAGGAGCATGGGCCACAAGCGCCTGGCGAGCTCCCGCAGATGCCCGCCAAATGCCAGCTGCCAGAGGTTGGTCAATGTCGCAGGGATGATCAGAAGCGCAGCAGCCTGCGCTGGAGCCATAGCCAGGCCGAGCAAGCCCATGGCGATGGTTGGGAGGCCCAAGCCGATTATCCCCTTGATCATCCCGGCCAGCAGGAAGGTGGCGATGACCAGGATTGACAGGGCAAGGCCCAGATTTTGATAGAACGCAGTCAGGGTATTCATGGGGGTATCGTGGGGCTGTGCTGGGGGTTTGGAAAGCTGGCTTATACTGATGGTGCCTCTTGTTTTGACTGAGGCTTAATACTGGGTAGTGGCTAGCGACGCTATCGCGAGCAGGCTCACTCCTACAGGAACTGGTGCGATGCTCACCCCTGTAGGAGTGAGCCTGCTCGCGATGGCGTCAGAGATGACCATACATTTTTCGAGGCAAACACCATGCACTTCGACCTCACCGACCTGCGCCTCTACCTGAACATCCTCGACAGCGGCAACATCACCGCCGGCGCTGCCCGCAGCCATTTGTCCCTGGCGGCGGCGAGTGCGCGGATTCGGGCGATGGAGGCATCCCTGGGAGTGGATTTCCTGCTGCGCGGCCGCCGCGGGGTCACTCCCACCGCTGCCGGCAAAGCCTTGGCGCAACACGCCCGGCTTCTGCTGCAACAGGCCGAGCGCCTGCAACAGGACATGGCTGACTACGCCAAGGGCGTCAAGGGGCAGGTCCGGCTGCTCTGCAACACCACGGCCATGAGTGAGTACCTGCCGGAGTTGCTCGCAGACTTTCTGCTGCACCATCCCAACCTGGACATCGACCTGCAGGAACTGCCGAGTTCACGCATCACCCACGCGCTTCGCCAGGGCGCAGCAGATCTGGGGATTGTCTCGGATGCGGTGGACAGCACCGAGCTGCAAACCCGGCCCTTTCGCGACGATCCACTGGTCTTGGTCATGCCCCGCGAGCACCCACTGGCGAATCGCGGTTCGCTGAGTTTCAGCGACACTCTGGTTCACGACTTTGTTGGCTTGAACAGCAACAGCGCACTGGCGATTTACCTGGAAGAACAGGCCTTGCATATCGGCGCCCGCCTGCAGATTCGCATTCGCGCCGATGGCTTTGATGCAGCCCTGCGCATGGTCGCTCGTGGAGCCGGCCTGGCCATCGTGCCGCAGGCGGCAGTGGAGCGCTGGGCCGGTAATCGCGCGTTCCACAGCATCGCCCTGGCCGAACCTTGGGCGCAGCGCAAATTGCTCCTGTGTGCCCGCGATTTCGCGCAACTGCCCAGCTATGCGAGGGCATTGCTGCATGCCTTGACTCTCCCCTGAAGGGCAGACTTTACCCTTGGGCTTTCCTCCTCAAGGACAGCCAACATGGGTAAAAGAATTCTGGTGATTCTCGGCCATCCTTCGAGCAGCAGTTTTTGCGCCGCTTTGGTCGAGCGCTACACTCAGTCTGCTCTTCGCGCCGGGCATGAAGTGCGCCAACTGTTTCTGGGCCAGCTGGCGTTCGATCCGGTATTGCGTGAAGGCTACCAACAGGTGCAGCCGCTGGAAGTCGACCTGATCCAAGCCCAGGCGGATGTCTTGTGGGCCGAGCAACTGACGCTGGTGTTCCCGATCTGGTGGGGTGGGATTCCAGCCTTGCTCAAGGGCTTTTTCGACCGGGTATTTCTCCCCGGTTTCGCCTTCAAGTACCGCAAAGGCAAAGCGTTCCCCGACAAACTTCTGCACGGTCGCAGCGCGCATCTGCTGGTGACCATGGATACACCGCCCTGGTATTACCGCTGGTTCTACCGCATGCCCGGCTTGCATCAAATGCGCAAGACCACCCTGGAATTCTGCGGCATCAAACCCACCAGGACCCTGACCTTCGGCCCCATCCTCGACTCCAGTGATACACAGCGCGAGCGATGGTTGCAGCAAGCCGAGGCTATCGCCAGCCACTGAGTGTGCCGATAATGCCCAAAGCTCATTAAAGGGAATTATTGATGTACATCGGCCAGGCTGCGCAACGCTCCGGAACCACGATTAAAAGCATCCGCCATTACGAGGCGATCGGCTTGCTGCCGATCGCCGAGCGCCTAGGCAAATATCGCGTATATGACCAGCAAAGCGTCGAACTGCTGATCTTTATCAAATGCGCCCAGCAGCTGGGTTTTCGCCTCAAGGAGCTGCAGGCAATTTTCGCCGGTCATCAGGGCAGCCAGGTACCGTGGGAGTTGGCCCATCAGGCCATTGCGACGAAAAAGCAGGAGATCAGCGACCGCATGGCTGTGCTGGCGCGACAACACGCGCAGCTGGTCGAATTCGAGCAGAGCATCGAACAGGCCCAGCGCGCTTGCCCGCTTGCAACTCTATAGGCGCCTGCGCGTTTCTGGACACTCCGATGTCGAGCACAGACAACTCGCCGCATCGCGGGCGCTATAGGGTGCGACTTCGTTCTTGCATCCATTGCCTGGAGTCCACATGACCGCACCTATTACCGTTCTTCGCGACACCCATCCCCTGCCGGTACTCGACGCCTGCAAATGGGAAAAGCTCGAAGGCGATCCACACACCGTCAACCTCAACGCCTACACCAGTGAAGACGGCAGCAAGATCATGGGCACATGGATCTGCACGCCGGGCAAATGGTATGTGGAATACGTGAAGTGGGAGTACTGCCATTTCCAGGAAGGCTACTGCGTGATCACCCCGGAAGGCATGGCGCCGATCCATCTGCGTGCGGGTGACATCTTTGTCGTAGAGCCGGGGATGAAAGGTACGTGGGAAGTGGTCGAGACCGTGCGCAAGTATTTTGTGTTTGCCTGATACGAAAAAACGGGAGATCACCCGACATGATCTCCCGTTACTTACGTTGCCTGTAGGAGCGAGCCTGCTCGCGATTGCGGTGGGTCAATCGCCATCAAGTCGACTGTAACGACTTCATCGCGAGCAGGCTCACTCCTACAGATTTCCTGCCCTATTACTGGGGTTTGCGATAGCTGTTGATGATCGCCGAGAAGTCCTTGCCACCCTCCCCGCGCAGGCTCATCGCCTGATACAACTGCTGCGCCACTGCGCCCAGTACCACCGGCTGGTGCGCCTGACGGGCCGCTTCAGTCGCCAGTCCCAGATCCTTGAGCATCAGTTCGGCGCCGAAGCCGCCGGTATATCCACGCGAGGCCGGGGCGGTCTCGACGATGCCCGGCCACGGGTTGTACATCTCCGAACTCCAGCAGCGCCCGGTCGAACTGTTGATGATCCCGGCCAGCACGCCGGTGTCGATACCCAGGGCATCGCCCAAAGCCATGGCTTCGCTGACGCCGACCATGGAAATCCCCAGTAGCAGGTTGTTGCAGATCTTGGCGATCTGCCCGGTGCCGACTTCGCCGCAATGCACGATATTGCGGCCCATTTGCGCCAGTACCGGCTGCAGTGTGGCGAACAGCTCGGGAGTGGCACCGACCATGAAGGTCAGGGTGCCTGCAGCCGCGCCACCGGTGCCGCCGGACACTGGCGCGTCGGCCATGGCCACGCCCTGTTTGGCCGCAGCGCTGGCTACTTCACGCGCGGTTTGTGGATCGATGGTGCTGCAATCCACTGCCGGGACGCCTTTGCCAATACCGGCGAGCACACCGTCTTCACCCAACCAGACACTGCGCACATGCACGGCGGCCGGCAGCATCGTAATCACCAGCTCGGCACCTTGCGCCGCCTCACGGGCGGTCGGGCTGATACTGCCGCCCAGCTGCTCAAGCTCCGCGAGCACGGTGGTATTGAGGTCGACCAGCTTCAGGTCATGACCGGCCTTGATCAGGTTGCGCGCCATTGGCGCGCCCATGTTACCCAGACCGATAAATGCGATTTTCATGTACCGCTCCTTAGCGCAAGTTGATGGTGGTGTTCACACCGTCGTTGACGCTGTTGTCATCGAACCAGCGACTGGTGACAGTCTTGGTCTGAGTGTAGAACTGCACCACTTGCTTGCCATACGGGCCGAGGTCGCCGAGTTTCGAACCGCGTGAACCGGTGAAGCTGAAGAACGGCACAGGTACCGGAATCGGAATGTTGATGCCGACCTGGCCGACGTCGATTTCGTTCTGGAATTTACGCGCCGCCGCGCCGCTTTGGGTGAACAGGCCAGTGCCGTTACCAAAGGGGTTGGCGTTGACCAGGGCGATGGCCTCGTCGAGCGTATTGACCTCCAGCACCACCAGTACCGGGCCGAAGATTTCCTGGGTGTAGATCTGCATGTCGGTGGTCACCCCGGAAAACAGGGTTGGGCCAACGAAGTTGCCTTGCTCATAGCCGGCGACACTGATGTCGCGCCCGTCCAATTCCAGCTTGGCACCTTCCTTGATGCCGCTTTCGATCAGCTCGATGATGCGCGCCTTGGCCCGCTTGGAAATCACCGGCCCGACGTCGGTGCCCGGCTCGCTGCCGGCATTGACCTTGAGTTTCTGCGCCAGTGCTTTCAGGTCCGGCAGCCATTGCTTGGCCGCGCCTACCAGCACCACCACCGAAGTGGCCATGCAACGCTGGCCCGCCGCGCCAAAACCGGCGCCAACCAGTGCATTCAGCGCCTGTTCGCGGTTAGCGTCCGGCAGCACCACGGCGTGGTTCTTCGCGCCCATCATCGACTGCACACGCTTGCCGTGTTTGCCCGCCAGGTCGTAGACGTGAGTGCCCACTGCAGTCGAACCAACGAAGGACACCGCCTTGATGTCCTTGTGGGTGCAGAGCGCGTCCACCACATCCTTGCCGCCGTGCACCACGTTGAGCACACCCGCTGGAACGCCCGCCTCAATCGCCAGTTCCACCAGCAGCATGGTCGACAGCGGATCCTGTTCCGAAGGTTTCAGTACGAAGGTGTTGCCGCAGGCAATGGCCATCGGGAACATCCACAGCGGAATCATCGCCGGGAAGTTGAACGGGGTGATGCCAGCGCACACGCCGATTGGCTGGCGCAGGGTGTAGGTGTCGACGCCGCTGGCGACGTTCTCGGCGAACTCGCCCATCTGCAGGGTACCGATGGAGCAGGCATGCTCGACCACTTCCAGGCCACGGAAAATATCGCCTTCAGCGTCGGCAATGGTTTTGCCTTGCTCGTTGCTCAGTACCACGGCAATGCGCTTGGAGTGCTCGCGGATCAATGCCTGGAGCTTGAGCATGATGCGCATGCGCGCGCCGATCGGCGTCAGCTTCCAGGTCTGGAATGCGCGATGGGCTGCGTCGATGGCCGCGTCGACTTCCGCCGCCGTGGCAAACGGAACCTTCGCGAGCACTTGCTGGGTCGCCGGATTGACGATGTCGTGCCACTCGGTGGACTGCGACTCGACCCACTCGCCGTTGATCAACAGCTTGACCTTCTGCACGGTGGTTTCGTTGGGCGTGAGCGATGCGTTCATGTTGGGTCTCCTGGACTTGTTGTTATCAGGGAGCCAAGGCGAGAAAGTCGCCTTGAGATGAGGCGTGTGTCGCGAATTGGTTGTCGGACGGTTTTTGGAGTATAGATGTGCAAACTTCTAATAAGAACGCACATAAAAGCCGGTCCAACATGCAAAAAAACATCACGTCTCTAGGTTCGCTGAATTGGGATGACCTCAAGTTTTTCCTTGAAGTCGCCCGCACCCGCAAGGCCAGCACCGCCGCCAAACGCCTGGCGGTCGACTACACCACGGTGTCGAGACGCATCAGCTCGCTGGAAACGGCGCTGGGCACCCTGCTGTTCGAAAAATCCCGGACCAGCGGCTTTGTCCTGACAGCCGAAGGTCAACGACTGTTGGGTTATGCCGAGTCGATCGAAAGCACGCTGCACATGGCCTGCGAGCAGGTGTCCGGTTCGGGCGTGGCGTTATCCGGGCATGTGCGCATGGGCTGTACCGAAGGCTTCGGCAGCTTTTTCATCACCCCGCAGTTGAGCCATTTCGTCGATGCCTATCCCGCGATCTCGGTGGATATCCTGCCGCTGCCGCACTTCATCAGCCTGTCCAAGCGCGAGGCCGACATCGTCATCGCCCTGGAGCGCCCGGAGCACGGCCCGTACGTGTGCTGCAAACTGTGTGACTACCGATTGCAGCTGTACGCGACCCAGGACTACCTCGACCAACACGCACCCATCCGCCGCCCGAGCGACCTGGCCAAGCATGCGTTCATCAGTTATGTGGATGACCTGGCCTTCAGCTCGGAGCTGTTGTACCTGGCCAACGTGCTGCCCGGCGCCAGCGCCAACCTGCGCAGCACCAGCGTGATCGCGCAGTTTGTCGCCGCGCAGCAGGGCCGCTCGCTGGCGATCCTGCCGTGCTTCCTGGCGGCCCAGGATGCGCGGCTGCTGCCGGTACTGCCGGAAGAGATCAACATCACCCGGCAGTTCTGGATGTACTGCCGGGAGGACCTGAGGAAGCTCAAGCGGATCACCTTGCTGTGGGATTACATCCGCGCGGTGACCGAGCAGAATCAGGCCCTGTTGATGGGTGAGAGTCGCGCGATGTTGTTCGCCGATTAGTTGGCGGAGACCACGATCGACACCCGGCGGTTCTCGGTGCGGCCGCCGGCGGTGGAGTTGCTCGCCACGGGTACGCTGCTGCCGAGGCCACGCAGCTGGATGTTTTCTTCCTTGAAGCCGACGGTGTTCAGGACCATTGCCACGCTCTTGGCACGGCGCAGGGACAGCTGCTGGTTGTAGGCTTCCTTGCCGGATGCGTCGGTGTGGCCGTCGACTCGTAGTCGATCTATGCCCACGCCTTGCAACGCCTTGCCGATGCGCTGGACGATCTCGCTGCTGGGGCGATTGAGGCTGTCGTCGTCACTGCCGAACAGTACTTTGCCGGACAGGCCAAACGCCCAGCCTTCGTCGGTCAACTCGAACCCTTGTTGCTTCAGCACGGCAATTTGCGCAGGTGTCAGGCCTTGTTGCGGGGCTGTCTGGCACCCGGTCAGGGCCAGTAGCGCCATGCACAGTGCAGCGGTGAGGAATCGCAGGGTTCGGTGGGTAAATGTGAACACGGACATCAGCTCCTGGTTTGAACGTCGGCTGTCGGGTGCTCCGACCCGGCAGTGTGTTGCGCGCCTCGGGCGAGGCGCTTGGCTTGGTACATGGCGGCATCGGCGGCATCCAGCAGCGCGCCGGGGGTGTTGCCATGATCGGGGAAGACGGCGACGCCGATGCTGAGGGAGGTCAACACCTGGCTGTCGCCGGGCAAAGGGATTGGCACTTCCATGCTGGCGAGGATTTTTTCGGCGATACGCTCGGCGTCGGCGGTCTTGTGCAGTGGTGTCAGCAACACGGCAAACTCGTCGCCACCCAGGCGCGCCACCAGGTCCTCTTCGCGCAACTGCGCGCGAACCCGGTCGGCAACGGCGACCAGCACGGCATCGCCGGAAGCGTGGCCGAAGCTGTCGTTGATTTCCTTGAACCGGTCGCTGTCGAGAAACAGCACCGCGACGCGCTCATTGAGCTTGCTGGCATTGCGTAGCGCGCGCAGCAGCCGGCCTTCGAAGAACGCTCGGTTGGGCAACCCGGTGAGGCTGTCATGATTGGCCAGGTGAGCGAGGGTTTCGTTTTCGGTTTGCAGATGGGTCTGCCAGGACTCGAGCTCGTCGAGCAGGGCATTGAAGTCGTTGCCCAGGTTATCCAGTTCGGCAATCTGCGCCGGCGGCACTCGGCGGTCGAACGCTCGTTCGCTGCGGGCGGCGTGCGCCACGCGGGCCAGGCTGCGCAAGGGCCCGGTAATGCCGCGCAGTTGCCGGCGCGCCAGGTACAGCGCGACCCAGGCACTGATGGCCGTACACAGGATAATCCCCATCAAGCCGCTGAGCAGGAAACGTAACAGGCTGCCACCGTGACCGGTAAGCTCGATGCTGCCGATTTCGCGGCCCTGATGGACGATCGGCATGCTGATCGGCTTCTCCAGGAAGGTCTTGGCGATCTGCATTTCCAGGTCGGAAAACAATCCGGTTTCCGGTCGCTGCCAGCGCGCCAGCAGGCGCCCCTGATGATCCAGTACCTGCGCATCTGCCACTTCTTCGGTGGACGCGATCAAGGCCAGCGCTTCGGTGGCGGCGGACTTGTCGTTGAACACCACTGCGGCTTCGACGGTGTAGTTGATCGACCGGGCGATCAGGTGCAGGTTGTGGTCGGCATACACTCGCAGCGCCAGGACTCCCAGCAGTGTCAGGGAAACACTGGCCATGGACACGCCCACCAGCGCGACGATCAAATGACCACGGCCAAGCACCGAGCGCAGCGTCGGACGGGTGCCAGGCTTGAACAGGCTCATGACGCCGCCGGCTTGCGGCGCGACAGTTGCAGCACGCTTGGATGGATGCGCACTCCACTGCGGGCGACCGAGTCGAGGTTGACCTCGAAGGACACCTGATCGTCGCTGACCTGCAGGCAGAACAGGCTGCCGACTGTGCATTGATCGTCGGCTTCGCTGATGCTCAATATCGGACGCCCCGCCAACGCGGCAAATAGCTGGCTGCGTTCATTGCCGCTCAGCTTGCCGATATACACCGCATCACACTCACTGGGGATGGACGGGTTCTGGGCGAGGAAGCGGCGCACCGTCACCGGTCGGCCAGTGGCCTGGGTGGTGCCTTTGACCAAGTCGTCGGTGTATTCGGTGGGGCCGACGATGCACAGGCGCAATTGCGCCGGTTCGACTGGCCAGCGGGCGTAACTGAGAATGCCGAGAACGACCTGGGTCACTGCTTTGGCCCGTTGCTCGGCCATGCTCTGCGGACCCTGCGCCTGAGCGCATACGAAGGAGGACAACAAACAGAGAATCCCGGCCAGCAGTATTCGCTTGCAGACAAACACGCGCCCTGTCGTCCGGACGGCCACCTTCATTCAGGGATTCTCTTGATCGAAGCGAAATGATGCCGCAACGATAGCACAGCGCCTTATCGCCAGCGAGACCGGCCCCTACGGCAAGTCGGCCAGTTTCCGTTACGGGCCGGGGGCTTCATCCAGTTCGAGCATCAAGCCACTGAGACGCTTGACCTTGCGCCGCACCGCCTCTTCGAACACGCCGGAACGTGGTTCGATCAGCGTGAACCAATTCTTTGCCCGGGTGATCCCGGTATAAATCAGCTCCTTGGTGAGGACCGGATTGAGGGCGTCCGGGAGGATCAGCGCGGTGTGGGCAAACTCCGAACCCTGGGATTTGTGCACCGTCATGGCGTACACGGTTTCGACGTCATTGAGCCGGCTCGGCAACACAAATCGCACGCCGCCCTGACCATCGTTGCGCGGGAATGCCACGCGCAGCACCTGCTTTCCGGCTTCCGGCCCCTCGCGTTCGGGCAGCTTGAGCGCGATGCCGATGTCGCCGTTCATCAACCCCAAGCCGTAGTCGTTGCGCGTCATCAGCACTGGCCGACCTTCGTACCACTGCTGATCGTTATCGATCAATCGGGCCTTGAGCAGTGCGGCGGTCACTCGCTGGTTCAGGCCTTCCACGCCCCAGGGCCCCTTGCGCACGGCGCAGAGCAGCTGGAAGGCATCGAACGCCTGCAGCACCTGGCGAGCCCACTCGGTCCAGCACGGATCATCGAGGGGGCGACCCAGCGTCGGGCGCTGCTGGCGCAGCAGGCTCAGGTAATGCCGATAACCTTGCGGCCCATCGCCGTGACCTTCGAGCAGCAAGCGTTCCAGCGCCCGGTCCTGTTCGCCTTTGAGTGACAGGCCGAATACGTCGTCATGACGGCGGGCGGCCAACAGGTTGCGCGCCTGTTCGGGCTGCTGCTGATTAACCCAGCGAGCCAGCTGGCCGATGCCGCTGCCCTCACCGAACCGACGAGAATGACGCAACATCACGACTTGCTGCGCCAGCGGATGAACGCCCAGGGTGTCCTCATGCAGGTCGCTGTTGGCCAGGCTTTCGCCACTGATCTGTTCCAGCCACTGGCGAGTCTGCGGGCTGTACCAGCCGGCCTCCGCGTCGCGGCACAGATCGCCCAGCACGGCGCCAGCCTCTACCGACGCCAGTTGATCCTTGTCGCCCAGCAGCACCAGGCGGGCATGCGCCGGCATGGCATCGAGCAGGTTGGCCATCATCTCCAAGTCAATCATCGACGCTTCATCCACCACCAGCACATCCAGTGGCAGGCGGTTGCCGGCGTGATGACGGAAGTGCCGAGTACCGGGCCGGCTGCCAAGCAGGCGGTGCACCGTGGTGACGTCCGAGGGGATTTTCTCCCTGACCGCTTCGCTGACTTGCAGCGTCCTGACCTGCTGGCTGATGGACTCCGTCAAGCGCGCCGCGGCTTTGCCGGTAGGAGCGGCAAGACGGATGCGCAGCGGCTGGCCCGCTTCCACTGCGGGAGCCTGGAGCAACGCCAGCAAACGTACGACAGTGGTGGTCTTGCCGGTACCGGGCCCACCGGTGACGATGCTGAATGCGCTGCGGATTGCCAGGGCGCAGGCGAGCTTCTGCCAGTCGATTACTTCACCAGGCCGGGCCGGGCCGAACAGGCCGGTGAGACGCTGGCTCAGGTCCGCCGGGGCCTCTTCCTGATGAGCCAGGCGCTGGCGCAGGGACAGGTCGATGCGTCGCTCATAGGTCCAGTAGCGCCGCAGATAAAGGCGTTTACCCGACAATACCAAGGGCCTGTGTTGCGCATCCTCGCGCCCATCGGCTGCCAACGCGACCAGGGGACTGCCAGCCAGCACCTTGCACCAGTGAGCACCGTCGAGCGCCTCGAGCAATTGCGACGGCAACAGCATCGAGCCGCCTTGCACATCGCCCTCGGGTGGCAGGGACAGGGCGAAGTCCGGCTCTTTGAGCGTCTCGTACAGGTCCAGGCACACGTGCCCATGGCCCAGCTGGTGGCTGGTCAACGCGGCCGCCAGCAAGACCAGTGGATCGTCTTCGGGTGCCAGCTCATGCAGGAAAGCCACGAACGCCTTGTCCAGTGCACGCAACCAGCCCCGCTCGACCCAGCGCGTGAGCAACAGCAGCAGGTCGTCGGCGCGGCTCAACGGGGCGAGGTCGGCCAGGCTTTCAGCCGCCAGCGCAGTGGGCAGCAAATCGGCGAAGGTGCGACTCATAGCAATTCTCCCTGTTCCCAGGCGGGTTCGGCCTTGGGCTCTGGCTTGCCCTGGAACAGGCGGTCAAGGCGCTCGATCAACTCCCGTGGCGGACGGGCGAAGTAGACCCCCTGGCTGGCTGCACGAGTGCCGCGCAGGAACAGGTACAGGGCGCCGCCAACGTGCCGGTCGTAGTCATAATCGGCCAGACGCGCTTTCAATTGGCGATGCAAGGCCAGCAGGTACAGCACGTACTGCAGGTCATAACGATTGTCGAGGATCGACTGTTCCATCGCTTGCCCGGTATAGGCCGAATCATCGACGCCCAGCCAGTTGGATTTGTAGTCGGCCACGTAATACCGCCCCTCGTGTTCGAACGTCAGGTCGATGAAGCCCTTGAACATGCCGTTGAGCATCACGGGTTCGGCCGCTACCCGCGCGACTCCGTTGTGAGTGTATTGGCGTACCAGCTCGTCGAGCTTCAGCACGTCGACCTTATGGCTGGCGAACCAGAACTCCATCTCGACCCGGTACTGGGTCAGGTGCTCGAACACCACCGGCGCCTGTCCGTTGCCCAGGTGCAATGGCGACTTCAGCAGGTGCTGCAGCCAGTCACTCAAGGTGCTAATCCAGCCTTCCCAACCACGCCGGTTGCAGCGCCGCGCGATGGCGTCCTCAACCGCTTGCGGGGCTGCGGAAAAACCTTCGCCTCCGGCCCATTCCAGCAGGCCGTGGAGGAAGGTGCCGGGGCCTGGGCCGCGAGGGAAACGATGGATGTCGGCGCCACCGGCCGCGACTTCACGCGGCGCATTGGGATCGAGACGCTCGTCGTCGAACAGTTTTTGCGCCTGCGGGTTTTCCGGGGCCTCGTCGCTACCGATGCTCAGGCTGTCGCCGATACGTAAAGCGCTGTAGGAAGCGATCCACCAGTTTTCGCTGGCACGCCGTGTGGGCATCAGCGCTGCGAGCAGTCGCGCGTCGTTGTGCGGCGCCTGGTAGTGCTCGGCGGTCGCAGGCGGTACCGCGCCGTAATGCACGGCCGGGCAATCCTGCTGCAGGTCCTCCAGCCAGCGTTGCAAGCCGGCAGACTCCGCCAGCATGGCCCCCCCGCCCAGCAGGTAACCCAGTGCCGAGAGGTGCAGCACCGAGCTGTTGTTATTGCCCCGCTTGAGATCGGTAACGCCGAGCCAACAGGCGTGCTGCGCCCGAGTCAGGGCGACATACAGCAAGCGCAGGTCCTCGGCCAGGCGCTCGGTATCGGCCAGCGCAATCAGCTCGGCAGTCGGTTTGAGCGTCACCTGCGCCTTGCCGGTGGAGTCGTGGTAATGCAACGGCAGGCGACTGCCATCCACCGGTTTGGCCGAGCAAATGAACGGCAGGAACACCAGGGGATATTCAAGGCCCTTGGATTTGTGGATGGTCACCACCTTGACCAGTTGCTCGTCACTTTCCAGGCGCAGTATCTGCTCTTCCCCCGCCTGGCCGGATAACGCCAGGTGTTCAGACAGGTGTCGAATCAGCGCCTGCTCGCCATCGAGTTCGGCGGCAGCCTGTTGCAGCAATTCGGACAGGTGCAACAGATTGGTCAGGATCCGTTCGCCGTCGCTGCGCGCGATCAATGTCTGCGGCAACTTGAAGTCGTGTAGCAGGCGTCGCAGCATCGGCAACACCCCCTGTTTGCGCCAGAGCTCGCGATAACCACGGAACTGCATGACCCGCGCTTCCCACGCCAGCTCGTCCTGGTTGAGCCGCTCCAGTTCAGCCAGTGACAGGTTCAACGTGATGCAGGCCAATGCGGCGCGTAGTGGGCGCTCGACGTCCGGCTCGGCGCACGCCTTGAGCCAGGACAACAGGTCATGGGCTTCCTGGGCGGCGAACACCGAGTCCTTGTCCGAGAGGTAGACGCTGCGTACGCCACGGGCCGCCAGCTCGGCTCGGACGGCTTGGGCTTCTTTGCCGTCGCGGACCAGAATGGCGATATCCGCTGGCAGCAGGCCTCTGAAATCCTTGCCCTCCTGCTTGAATCCCGACTGTTGCTGCTGACCGCTGTTGAGCAGCGCAGTGATTTCAGTGGCGCAGGCTGCGGCCAATTGCTTGCGGTAGACCGCGCCGGACAGCGGTTGCTCGGAAGGCAGATGCCAGACGTTCAGAGCCGGCACGAGGCGGCCATCTATCTGCAGCACTTCCTTGCGGCCCTGGGATTGCACCGGCAGAAATGGCACGGGGTTATCGCCATTGTTTTCTCGGAACAGGAACGCCCCGCGTCCCAGCTCCCGAGACTCGGCGCGTTCGAACACATGATTGACCGCGTCGACCATGCCGTGGCTGGAGCGGAAGTTGGTGCCCAAAGTATGCAGCCGCCCGGTGGTGGCTTGGCGCGCACGCAGGTAAGTATGGATATCGGCGCCTCGGAAGGCGTAGATCGCCTGCTTGGGGTCGCCGATCAGGAACAGGCCGCACTCGGGGTTGTTGTCTTCAATTCGATAGATGGTCTCGAAGATCCGGTACTGCACCGGATCGGTATCCTGGAACTCGTCGATCAATGCCACCGGAAACTGCTCGCGAATCAGCGTGGCGAGGCGCTCGCCTCCTTCGGCTTGCAAGGCGGCATCGAGGCGCAGCAGCATGTCATCGAAGCCCATCTCCGCACGCCGGCGTTTCTCTTCTTCGAACCGTGCGCCGACCCACTGGGCAGCATGTTGCAGGACTGCAGCATCGGGCGTGGGCAGGCCATCCAGACTGGCTTTGAGCTTAGGCATCGCGTCCAGCCCCGGATGACTTGGCACTTGGCCTTTCCAGGCTTCGGCCATGCCGTCCGGGGTCAGGCGCGTGAAGCCGGTGCCGATGTCGAGTTGCTCCAAGGATTCGTCGGCGGCCCAGGCCTGGATCTTTTCAAACCAGGGTTCGAAGTAACGGGCCTGCATCTTGCGCCCATCGACGCTCTTGCTCGCGACGCCTTGGTGACAGATGGCAAGCAGCTCCTGAGCCCATTGAGCCCAGGGCATTTTCAGCTCAAGCAACGCCGCCCGCCGCTCCTGCAGGCATTCGGCAATCAGTTCTGCGGGCTCCTTGCCGGCCGTATTATCGCGTTCGCTGGAGAACAACCCGCGCACGCGTGGCAACAACGCTGCCGGGCCGCCCCAGTTTCCGCGTACCCAGCTCAGCGCGTCGCCTTGCATGGGGTAGCAGAACAGTCGCCAGTAGTCGCGCAGGACCTCACCGAGCAAATCGCTGTGGTCGGTTTCCAAGCTCTGGGTAAACAGGCTGCCACTGTCGAACGCGTGCTCGCGCAACATGCGCTGGCACCAGCTGTGGATGGTCGAGACAGCGGCTTCGTCCATCCACTGCGCGGCGATGTCCAGGCGGTTGGCACAGCCGGCCCACTGCTCCTGCGGATAGTCTTCACGCAGGTCGCCTATCAGGGAGTCTGGCGCAGTGATTTCATCGCGGAAAAAACGCGCAGCTTCGGCCAGGCGCGTGCGGATGCGTTCGCGCAGCTCCTTGGTCGCCGCGTCGGTGAACGTCACTACCAGGATCTGCGGCGGCAGCAGCTCACGCCCGAAGCCGGCGGACTCGCCACCGTGGCCAAGGACCAGGCGCACGTACAATGCGGAGATGGTGAAGGTCTTGCCGGTCCCGGCGCTGGCTTCGATCAGTTGGCTGCCGCGAAGCGGAAAGGCCAGGGCCAGGGGAGTCTTGTCGGTCATGCGCGCGAGTCCTCGCTATTCAAGGAGCGCCATGGGGCTTGCAGCAGCGGTCGGTATAACGCATCGCACCATCCGGGAAATGATTCATCGGCCATGAGCGCGTCGTAATCCTTGAACTGCCGGGCCAGCGCCGCACTTTCGCGTCGCTCGCCATCAGTGGTCAGGCCATCACCTTCGTAGGCTTTGCGAGCGGCGGCTTCGGCCTTTACCGGATCGGTTTGGCCGAGCCAGGCAAACGCCGTTTTTACCGCAATCGGCAGTGGCTGGCGCATCCCGGTTTTCCAGGCCAGCAGCAAGTCGCCGAGAATACCCATCGCCTGTGACTGCTCGATTGGAGCCAACAGCAGACTGTCGTCGCTGGCCACCAGAGCGGTGGTCATGGGCCAGCCGCTCGCGCAGGCCACCAAATGGTTGACCCAGGGCCGCGTGAGCAGATGCCATTTGCGCGCCTTGATTCCACCAATGCTATTGGGGATGGTCGTCACCGCCAGCAAGCCGCCGTCTGCACGCTGATGCAGGCCGCTTAGCCAGCCTTCCAGGCGCAGGCCTTGCGATTCGAGATTGATCGGCAACGCACTGGCGAGCGGAGTCGGCCACAACGTTAGCAGCTGCTGGTAGCGCAGCAGCAAGTCCGGTAGCGGCTCGATCAACTCCCGTTGCAGGTATTCGCCAAACCCGGCCATGGGCAGCAGGCCACTGTTCTGCAGGCGGATGGCGTGCGCAGCCAGGGTCTGATCGGCGAGTTCGGGTTGGCCCAGCGCCGCTTCCAGCAAGCTGTCGCTGAGGCTGTAGCGTTGCAAGGCATCGAGGACAAAGGGCTCTTCATTGGCCAAGGGCGCTTCGGCCGCTTCGAAGAAGATCTTCAAGCGCTGGCTGAAGAAGTGCCGCACCGGGTTACGCAGGAAATCCTGAAGTTGCCCCAGGCTCAGCGGCTCTTCCTGGGTGTAGGGTTCGAGGGTCTGGAAATCTGCGACCGCAGCAGTGGCTTGGTGGAGGGTCTGCCATTCGCTGGCATAGCTGAACAGCTCATCGCCCTCATGGAAGTAGCGGGCACTGAAAGGCTGTAGCGGATGCTCCTGGGTCATGGCTGCAAGCAGGTCCTGAGCCTCATTCGCCAAATGCCAACCGTTGGCGAGGTGATCGCGAAGCTGGCCGATCAGCACCGAAGCCGGACGTTCGCTGTTGTCGCGAATGCTGCGGCCCACCCAGCTGATGTACAGCTGATCACGGGCCGACAGCAGTGCTTCCAGCAAGAGGTAACGGTCATCTTCGCGCCGGGACCGATCGCCGGGGCGGTAGTCGCTGCCCATCAGGTCGAAGTCCAGCGGCGGCTGTGCGCGCGGGTAGTCGCCGTCATTCATACCCAGCAGACATACCAGCTTGAACGGGATCGCACGCATGGGCATCAAGGTGCAGAAGTTGACCGCCCCCGCCAGGAACCGCTGGGACAAGCGCCCCTGATCCAGGCCCGCAAGCCAGGCTTCGCGAACTACGGTGAGCGGCAACGGATCATGCAGTGCGACCGACTCACACGTCTCCAACCAGGTTTCGCGCAACTCTTCCAACTGGGCGAGCAGGTAGTCGTCGTGCTCGTTGCTGGCCTGGAAAAACAGCTGGATCAACGCTTGCAGGCGTAGGCCCCATTGCCCCGGAGCGGCAGGAGACGCCAGTTCCCTGTGGGCGATTTCCAGTGCATCCAGCAGCGCGACCAGCGGGCCGATCAACGCGGCATCCAGCCCACCTATCTCGTCATAGGGTTCGATGCCGCCATAGGCACTTGAGCTACCCACCGCGTAACCGAGCAACATCCTGCGCAAGCCGAATCGCCAGCTGTTTTGCTCAAGCTCTGACGGCAGGCCGAGACTGGCGCGCTGCTCGGCGTTCATGCCCCAGCGGATGCCGGCGCCTTCGATCCAGCGATGCAGGGTCGGCAGGTCACGCTCCTCGACACCAAATCGCGCACGCAGCGCAGGCACGTCCAGCAGATCGAGAATTTCACTGACGGGGAACCGACTGTCCGGCAGTTTCAGCAAATGCTCTACGGCGATCAGCAATGGATCGCGACCGCGTTGGCCCTGATCGGCGAGGGTGAACGGAATGAAGCGCTGATCCCGATGTTCCAGCTGACCGAATACCGCGCGGATATGCGGAGCATAGCTGTCGATGTCCGGCACCATGACGATGACGTCGCGAGGCCGTAGATCAGGATTTGCACTGAAGCGCGCGAGCAGTTGGTCGTGGAGGATTTCGACTTCCCGCTGGGCACTGTGGGCGATCTGAAAACGAATTGACTGGTCATGCTGCAGATCGACGGCCGGCCAACGCTCGCGGGTTTCACCCAATGGGCGCAATTCGAGGATGTCGTCCTGCAGTTGATTGAGCATGTTCAGCGGCTCGCTATCGCTGAACAGGTCGATACGACCGTCGCGAAATGCCGAGCGATAGCTGTTGGGATCGTCGTAGCTGTCGAGCAGGTTGATGTAGTCGCGACCTTGCTTACCCCATGCCGCCAGCAATGGATGCGCATGCTGATGGAGGGTTTGCGGGTCGAGTACAACGGGCATGCCATGCTTGCGTGCCTGGCGCTTGTATTGGTGCCGCAACAGGTCTTTATCGGCGACGATGTCTGCCCAATGGTGACGACATGGGTTGTGCACGCACAGCAAAACCTGGCTGAACCGGGCCAGCCCGGCCAGTGCTTCCAGGGCTTGGGCAGGCAGCGAGGAAATGCCGAATACGATCACCCTTGAAGGCAATCCGGCAGGCGCTTCGTCCAGGCTATTGATACGTTCGATGAACCGTTGATGGACGCCCGCACGGCTCTGCGCCATGCCCTGTTCACCCACATCCAGCAACAGTGCACGCCACAACTCCGCTTGCCAGGCGTTGGCCGGGGTCAGCGGCTTGGCTTCGCCACGTCCGTTGCGCAATTGATGTCGACCTTCGGCCCAGTCTTCAAGCCAATCGGCCCGGTAAACCTGATACTGGTCGAACAGGTCAGCCAGGCGTTCGGACAGCTGGTAGCGCTTGCGCAAGTCGCTGTCGTTGGTGAGGAAGCGTTGCAGTGGTTCGAAGTGCGGCTGATCGATCACCTGCGGCAGCAGGCGCATCAGGCGCCAGGTCAACGGCGCTTTATCGAGCAGGGACTTGAGCGGAATTTCATCGCGACCCAAGACCATGCGATAAAGCTGCCACATGAAACTGCCAGGCAGCTGCACGTCGATGGCGGCGGCAATTCCACACCCGCCCATGTCGTCGTCTTCAGGGTCTTGCGCCAGTGCCAGCTTGAGCCACTGGGCAATGCCATTGCTCTGGACCAGGGCTATTTCGTTTTCCAAGGGAGCCAGCGGATAACGCCGCATCCAGCTCACCACCAGGCTGCGCAACTCGTCCAGGCGGTTGCCGTGAACCACCATAAAACCAGCACTGAGGGACGTCGCGTCCGGCATAAAGGCTTCCTTGGAAAAATACAAATGCCAGGGCGAACCTTAGCATTGTCGGCAGGCTGTGGCAGCCGGGAGAGGCTTGGTGTTGATGCGGAAAC
>NZ_JAPJIV010000080.1 GCF_026241895.1 Pseudomonas sp. RIT-562
TGGTGGTGACTGCTGGTGTAGTCGAAGGCACCAGATTTTCAAAGTTACCGCCAGTAGCGCCAGTAATCGTGGTGCTAACCGTACTGCCATTTACATAAACGTCATTAGCCGGGGTATCGACCACAACGCTGCCAGTGGTCTGGCCCGCACCAATAGTAATGACCGAGCCATTGCTCAAGGTCACGGTTACCGGAGTACCAGCAGGGTTGGTCAAAGTAGCGGTGTAGGTAATCGCGCCGCCTTCAACAACAGTCGAGCCTGCAGTCAACGTGACAGCAGTGGCATCGATCGAATCGGTAATGGTGGTGACTGCTGGTG
>NZ_JAPJIV010000081.1 GCF_026241895.1 Pseudomonas sp. RIT-562
CCGTGCAGCATCACCACCCGCGTCGAGGCCACGTTCAACGCCAGCCGCAGCAGCGTCGCCACCAGCAGAATGGTCGGGAACACCGCAAAATCCAGCGGACGCAGGGCGTAGACGCACACCAGCAGCACGACGATGGACAACGCAATGTTGAACGTGAAAAACACGTCCAGCAGGAACGGTGGCATCGGCAACATCATCATCGCCAGCATGACCAGCAGCAACAACGGCACGCCCAGATTGCCCCGACTTAAATCGGCAATGTTTGTGCGAGCACTGTTGAGTAACTGAGAGCGATCCACCGGTTTTCCCCGTT
>NZ_JAPJIV010000082.1 GCF_026241895.1 Pseudomonas sp. RIT-562
GACCATTGGCGACACCACCAGTGAAGTGTTTGCGACCCTGACGGCGGATAAAACCACCGTGGCTGAAGGCGGTTCGGTGACTTACACCGTGACCCTGACCACCAGCACCGGTCTGCCATTGACCAACCATCCTGAGCTGACTTTCAAGCTCACCGACGGTACGTTGATCAAAGTCCCGGCCAACAGCGTCACCGGCCAAGCGACCATCACGGCTGCTGACGACATCGCAGTGGGCGGACAACCGACCATCGTGAACAAGCTGGAAACGGTCGAAGGCGCTGGCACCTACGAAAAACTGACCCTGA
>NZ_JAPJIV010000083.1 GCF_026241895.1 Pseudomonas sp. RIT-562
AACGGGACCGTTGCCAGTGATGGTGATGCCGACGGCATCGCCTTGACCGGTAGGTTCGTCAGTAACGGTAGTTTCCAGCGCGTTCTGACCCAGGGTCAGTTTCTCGTAGGTGCCAGCGCCTTCGACCGTTTCCAGCTTGTTCACGATGGTCGGTTGGCCGCCCACTGCGATGTCGTCAGCAGCCGTGATGGTCGCCTGGCCGGTAACGCTGTTGGCAGGAACAGTAATGGTGGTGCCATCGGTGAGCTTAAAGGTCAGCTCCGGATGGTTAGTCAGTGGCAGACCAGTGCTGGTGGTCAA
>NZ_JAPJIV010000084.1 GCF_026241895.1 Pseudomonas sp. RIT-562
TGCCGGCGATGGCGATCTGGTGGACGTCATCGCTGGCAAGCCAGTCTCCTACAGGGGCCGGGGTGTATGGGGGATTTGGGATTGGCTCGAATCCGTAGGAGCCCGGCTTGCCGGCGATGGCGATCTGGTGGACGTCATCGCTGGCAAGCCAGGCTCCTACAGGGGCCGGGGTGTATGGGGGATTTGGGATTGGCTCGAATCCGTAGGAGCCCGGCTTGCCGGCGATGGCGATCTTGCGGGCGTCATCGCTGGCAAGCCAGGCTCCTACAGGGGCCGGGGTGTA
>NZ_JAPJIV010000085.1 GCF_026241895.1 Pseudomonas sp. RIT-562
TCCAACGCGGCGATGGTGCCACTCAGGTCATGCGTCAAGTACAGCGAACCGATGCGCGGAATCGCCACTTCCCAATGATTGCGCCGCTCGGCCATGTCTGGCAGTGCGAACAAGCGTAAAGGCTCACCTGCACCTTCGGGCGGGCGAGTCCAGGAGCCTTCGATGGCAGCGACCTTCTGCGGCTGAACTTTGAGACTGTGCTGGCCATGCAGGTCTCCCACCACGATCTGGACAGGTGTGAGCATGACGATTGTCCACAACGCCATGGAATATTGAAGACG
>NZ_JAPJIV010000086.1 GCF_026241895.1 Pseudomonas sp. RIT-562
ATTTACTGTTTTGGATGGTTGACTTGATCCGGGCTCGCTTGGATTGGTGAAATTGTCACCTGGGTGTGGTCGCTCTGAATCGGTTCAAAATTTATCTGATCCGATTCGCCCAAGGAGCTGTATTGCTCCCGCAGTTTTCTAAGGTCGCTCGAACCCATTTTTTCAAGGCTCAAGGTGGCATTTTGCGCATCCTTGGTGGCTCGTATCAGCTCGTCAATTTTCAAATGCAGAATGTCGTTGTCACGGTTTTGAGTATTCTGAATCAGGAACACCAT
>NZ_JAPJIV010000087.1 GCF_026241895.1 Pseudomonas sp. RIT-562
TAGAAGCAGCTTTAAGCTCCAAGCTGATAGCTCAACGCTAACAGTTACGCGCTCGAAATTGGGTCTGTAGCTCAGTTGGTTAGAGCGCACCCCTGATAAGGGTGAGGTCGGCAGTTCGAATCTGCCCAGACCCACCAATTTTGTATGGGGCCATAGCTCAGCTGGGAGAGCGCCTGCCTTGCACGCAGGAGGTCAACGGTTCGATCCCGTTTGGCTCCACCATTAACTGCTTCTGCTGTTAGAGTTTAGAAATGAATATTCCAGTGTGAATA
>NZ_JAPJIV010000088.1 GCF_026241895.1 Pseudomonas sp. RIT-562
AAGAAGCAGCCCGAAATTGGGTCTGTAGCTCAGTTGGTTAGAGCGCACCCCTGATAAGGGTGAGGTCGGCAGTTCGAATCTGCCCAGACCCACCAATTTTGTGTGGGAAACGCCTGTAGAAATACGGGGCCATAGCTCAGCTGGGAGAGCGCCTGCCTTGCACGCAGGAGGTCAACGGTTCGATCCCGTTTGGCTCCACCACTACTGCTTCTGTCGGTATAAAGCTTAGAAATGAGCATTCCATCGTGATGATGGTGAATG
>NZ_JAPJIV010000089.1 GCF_026241895.1 Pseudomonas sp. RIT-562
CGCTGGAAAACCCAACCATTGGTGGCCCAGCATCGGTAACCATCGGCGACACCACCAGTGAAGTGTTTGCGACCCTGACGGCGGATAAAACCACCGTAGCTGAAGGCGGTTCGGTGACTTACACCGTGACCCTGACCACCAGCACCGGCTTGCCACTGACCAACCATCCGGAGCTCACTTTCAAGCTCACCGACGGTACGTTGATCAAAGTCCCGGCTAACAGCGTTACCGGCCAGGCGACTATCACCGCC
>NZ_JAPJIV010000009.1 GCF_026241895.1 Pseudomonas sp. RIT-562
CGGCTTCCTGATTTTCATCGTCGTACAGTCAACGTAGGAGACAGAGCCTGATGAATGACGATGACGAACATCCCGATTTGCACAGTCGTAGATTCCCTGTCCGCGAAGACATGGCTTACCAGCTAAAGGTCTGGCGCTTTGAACGCTGTGGTTGGTACCTGTTGGTTTTACTGGTTGTGTTAGGGCTGGCGGGGCTGTTTTCCCGTGGGCTGCTCAGTACCAGGGATGTACGCAGCGATGATGGCAGGATCAGAGTGCAATACGAGATGTTTCATCGCAACGGCTCAACCAACTCGATGAAAATCAGCGTGAATGGCGCTCCAGAGTCCACGGTTGAACTGGAACTGGCCGGAGAGATACTGGAGGGGTTCAGCATCGAGACATTGCAACCTGAACCGGCGCGGGCCCGCAGTTCTGCTCAAGGCATTAGGTTATGGGTTCAGACCGATACCCAAGGCCAGGCCGAGTTGTTCGTTACGCTGAGAGGCGATGGACTTGGGTTGTTCCACAGCCGCGTCGTTCTGCCGGGTTCGAACGATGTAAAACTCGCTCAGTTCATATTCCCCTAGGTGACTTATGGATTCGGTATTGCGTGCAGCAGCGATGTACTTGGCGCTCATGGTGCTATTCAAGATTGCCGGCCGACGGTCATTGGCCGAGCTGACGACCTTCGATTTCGTCTTGTTGATGATGATTGGTGAGGCCACTCAGCAAGCGCTGCTGGGCGACGACTTTTCCGTGACCAACGGGATACTGGTCATCGTAACGCTGATCGCGATCGACGTCGGCCTATCCCTGCTCAAACAGCGTTCCGGCTGGGTATCACGGCTGATCGATGGCGAACCAACGATCATCGTCGAGAATGGCAAGCTTTTGCGCCAGCGGTTGCGCCACGCCCGGTTGGTGGAGGCCGACATCATGGAGGCAGCACGATCCAGTCAGGGCATCGAGACGCTGGAAGAAATCAAGTTCGCGATCATTGAGCGCAATGGCAAGATTTCCATCATTGCCCGTGAGGATTAATTTCTGACGCTCGCCTGCGTTTTCGAGATTTTCTTGGAACACCCTGATTGGTCTGAGGCCTAAGAATTAACAATCTGAGGAGGGTTACATCATGTCTGAAGCTACCAGCTATTTCGTGATTGCTATTGCTGTGATCATTCTGCTCGTCGATCTTTGGGCAATTGTCAGCGTGTTTCGCAGCGACAAAACGGTTGGGATAAAAGCCGGTTGGGCTATCGGGCTCATCATCTTCCCAGTCATTGGTTTAATCGTTTGGGGTGTTGCGGGGCCTCGTGGGATCAAAGAAGGCCCTTCGTCGCCAGAACACAGTAAGGGGTAGTCAGCATCCGTCTGTCGCTAGCGCAGAAGGTTTTTGAAATTTACCCAGATGCATTTGCTTCAGATGATTGTGGGTTGGCATTCGGTCTCTTACCGAGTGAATCGCAGCCCGTATTCGCCTGAGGAGAATGTCATGTTTCTACATAACAAACGACTTCAATACACCGTGCGGGTTGCCCAGCCAAATCCTGGGTTAGCAAATTTATTATTGGAGCAGTTTGGGGGAGCTCAGGGCGAGCTTGCAGCCGCCTCACGCTACTTCACCCAAGCCTTGGCAGAAGATGATCCAGGCAGAAAAGATCTGCTTATGGATATCGCCACCGAGGAGCTCAGTCACCTTGAGATCGTCGGGTCGATCATCGTGATGTTAAACAAGGGTGCCAAAGGACAAATGGCTGAAGGTGTGGAGGAAGAAGGAGAGCTGTATCGCGCCATTAATGGTGCCGGCAACGACTCTCACATCACCAGTTTGTTGTACGGCGCGGGTGCTCCGTTGACTAACTCGGCGGGCGTACCTTGGTCGGCAGCTTACGTCGACACCATCGGCGAACCCACAGCAGACATGCGCTCAAATATCGCCGCTGAGGCGAGAGCGAAAATTGTCTATGAACGGTTGATGAATGTTACCGATGATCCGGGTGTGAAAGAGGCCCTAGGATTTCTGATGACGCGTGAAATCGCCCACCAGTTATCTTTCGAAAAAGCACTGCATGCCATCCAGCCAAATTTCCCTCAGGGCAAACTGCCGGGCATGCCAGAGTTCACCAACGTCTACTTCAACATGTCACAGGGCGAAGGCAGCACTCGCGGCCCTTGGAACGAAGGGGACGATTGGGACTTCGTGGAAGATCCGGCGCCTGCAGTGGATGGTGGGGACGGCACCGCCTCTGTGCAATTGAGCGCTGAGGACGAGGCGCTGCTCATGGATATGAAAGCAAGGACGATGTCCGACCCAGACAGCAATCCGATCACAGGGGCGGATTTAGGGGCGGGGGTACAAGGCGAACCTCAACCTTGAAGAGCAGCCGCACGCCCTCTGGCGTGCGGTCTTCCATCTTATTCAGAGGGGAATCACATCATGGTTAACAAAAAATCAGCGCGTCAGAATTTAACTGGCCCTGAGATGCTTTTTGCCACCAGCGTCGCTTACGAACGTGACGCGCAACGCGTATCCAGGCAGTTCCTACGGTCGCTTTCCGTATCTACTGAAAAGTACGATTCAAAAAAATAGGAGGTATCCGTGCCCGATCCGTTGACCTCATCAGGCGCACCGCCTCGCTCCTGGTTCGCCCGGTTCTCAGGAACTGGGTGGGGCGGGCGCGCCTTCTGGTCAATTTTGATTGGCGTAACATTGTTCTTACTCATATGCGGGTATGGCGCCTTTGTCGGCGCCAACAAACAAAATCTGCACTTCGCTTTTCTCGGTGGCATGTCAGGTTTCGCTGCGACGGCAATGGGAGCTGTCGTAGCGATTGCGTTACGAGACATCGCCGCCCGCACACAAGACATCATGTTGGGCTTCGCCGCCGGCATGATGCTGGCCGCCAGTTCCTTCTCGCTCATTCTCCCTGGTATTGAAGCAGCTCAGGCCCTGTGCGAAAACCAGTCGCTCGCAGCTTGCGTAGTTGTTGCGGGATTGGGACTGGGCGTAGCGTTGATGGTTGGCCTTGATCGTTTCGTCCCTCACGAACATGAGAAAAGCGGACGCCGGGGGCCGGACGCGCAGCGTATCAATCGTGTTTGGTTGTTCGTCCTGGCAATCACTCTACATAACCTGCCGGAAGGCATGGCTATTGGAGTGAGCTTCGCCAATGGCGATATGAAGGTCGGACTGCCACTCACCACTGCCATCGCCATTCAAGACATTCCTGAAGGTCTGGCAGTCGCCTTGGCGTTACGCGTGACCGGTATATCCGCACTGCGCGCGGCGCTGATTGCAGTGGGTTCTGGGTTGATGGAGCCGATTGGCGCAGTCGTCGGCTTGGGTATTTCCAGCAGCTTTGCATTGGGCTACCCAATTGCACTCGGTTTGGCAGCGGGCGCCATGATTTTTGTGGTTTCCCATGAGGTCATTCCCGAGACTCACCGCAACGGTCATGAGACCCCCGCTACCTTAGGACTGATGCTCGGTTTTGGGGTAATGACGTTTCTCGATACTGCTTTGGGTTAGCTACCAACCTTTTATCCGTCGCTCTAAAAATTTTCGGAACACCGCTTGACTGCGACTGGTCAGTCTTCATGCACGGCAAGTTTTGCATGCTTGTTGATCCCATGCGGACGCCCATCAGGCGTCGCCAATACTGACCAGAAGGAAGTTTGGAAATGGCTAGAAAAACTGTAGAAGACTTGTTTATCCATGAACTCTCTGATGTTTACAGTGCGGAAAAACAAATCACCAAAGCATTGCCGCGCTTGGCGAAAGCAGCGACTAATCCACTGTTGGCAGACGCGTTTACGTCCCACTTGGAGGAGACCCATGGGCAGATTGAACGCATTGATCAACTGGTCGAGCTGACCGGTATCAAGCTGAAGCGCATGAAGTGCGCGGCCATGGAGGGACTTGTCGAAGAGTCGAAAGAGCTGCTGGAAGAAATTGACAAAGGGGCTGTCCTCGACGCCGCACTAATCGGTGCGGCGCAAAAGGTGGAGCACTACGAAATTGCCGCCTATGGCACGCTGATAGCGATGGCCAAGCATCTCAAACTAGACGATGCAGCGGCTTTATTAGCCGCAACCCTTGCTGAAGAAAAAGGGGCTGATGAGAAGCTGAGCAAGATCGCGGAGCAAGGCGGCAATCAAGCGGCGACCATGGAAGCTAAATAAACAGGCGTAGCAAGTATTCTGGTCGACGAAGACAGGTTCGCCGACCAGATTCTAAAGGAAAATCATGATCGATCCGATCAGATCCGATCCGAATTAATCTCACGCGAGTCTGGTGCGCATGAGCCATGATGCTGAATTTTCCTCGCACGCATTTCTGGAGCAGTCTTGGAGGAGAAGACGATGATCGATGAATCGATAATTCGCGAAAGAGCGTATGCACTCTGGGAAAAGGATGCGTGCCCGGAGGACGCTGATCTTTTCTATTGGTTTCTCGCACGCGAACAGCTAGAGACTGCGCTTAAACGGAGTTCCGTCGAGAAGGCCGCGTGCGAAGGGAGAAGTCTCTTTGTTAGTAAAGTCACCGCAACCGCAGATGAAATAAAACTACGTTTCCGGAAGCGAGATACAGCTTGAGAACGATTTTCCGCGTCTCGCTTTGACCACCATGTGCTATGGCGATGTCCCTTACGTGCCGATGGAAAGGCTCAGATTGAAACGGCGGCCTTCCAATTTATAGGCATCCCTACCTCGACTCCCCGTGATTTGCAGTGCGACACTAAAAAAATGCCCGCAAATAGATGCGGGCAAGTCAGGAGGTACACAGGCAGCCTGGCAAACTTGCTCAGGCGTAACATTATGATTCTTGGCAGGGGACTGGAGTTCGCTTCATTTTTTGCGAATACGGGAAATGCTGATAAACGGTATAGGCCATGTTTCACCTACAAGCTGTAAATTGGGTGCGGCAAAACTTCATACGCAATTTTAGGAACACAATGCTGATTATGACTCTCTATCGGATACCCACTAGGGAGTCATTGCCATGTACGAAGATCGAAAAGACCAAGCATTAACGACTTGGCACAAGCTTTTGGAAAGGCCAGAAATTCGAATGACCGCCCAAGAGCAGTATGAGGAGCTACTCCGACTCGCGGAGGAGTATTTGAATCAAGGCTTCATTGATCGCGACGAGAGAAAGCGCCTGGTCACGGAAGCGGCTCGGCGTTATGCCCGAGCTGTCGATGGAGTGGGAAGTGGCACGTAAAGGCACGGTCAGCTGATATCGGTGAACGCAAAACGACAAGGGATAGGCAGATCAGGCTGCCCCGTTTCGCACTGTCTGACCAAGACTAATCCCACTTTTTCGCGTCGCTAACCGACTGAATAGAAATATCGCTTTTGGACGACTTTCTACCTACGTAGTAAAATCAGTTTCTCTTTTGCGTAGAGCAAGCACTCGGTCATCAGGTATTGGAACCCTGCGCTCAACAGCTACGTGGCCTCATTCACGAAGACTCTCGCTTGCATGCCTCCTCAATGACATCGATGAATTCATCATGGGAAATCGGCTTGCCTACGTGGTAATTGAATCCTGCTGATTTGGTTTTTTTCTGATCAGCCGATGTGTTATAGCCACTTAACGCAATGGCTGGGGTGTACTTCAAATGGGGGATTTGACGAATTGCCTGAATGAATTGATGCCCGTCCATGATGGGCATGCCGATGTCCGAAATGATCACATCGTAGTTGCTATCTTTCGAGACCGTTAACGCCTTCAACGGGTCGGTGAACGCTTCGACAAAGGCATCTTCCATCTCAAGCAACATCTGGAGGATTTCCAGCACGTCTTGAGAATCATCTACCAAAAGCACTTTTTGACCAACCAGACGCCCCGAGTTATCTGATGCTGGATGTGGGTCATCAGGAAGTCGATCAGGCTGGGACAAGGGCAAACGAACGGTGAAAGTACACCCACGACCAATGCCTTCAGAGAAAGCTATAACCGAGCCGCTATGCGCCTCTACCAGCTGTCGCACTAGGGAAAGGCCAATGCCGAGTCCTTCCCGTTGATGGTTCGCATGTTGGTTTTCGGCCTGGCTGAACAAATCAAACACCTTGTGGATACTGTCTTGATCGAGGCCGATGCCGCTGTCTATGACTTCCAGCTGCGCCATATCCTCGTGGCGCGAGGCAATCAACCGGACGCGACCTCCTTTAGGCGTAAACTTCAGTGCGTTGTACACCAGATTCCAAATGATTTGTTCGAGACGAGTGGTATCCGCCTCGATCACCAAGGGTCGCTCCGTTGATTGCGGCAACTGCAAATGGATTTCGCAAAGATGCTGATCATTGCTCACCACGGTGTGAATATCTTGAAGGACTCGACCCAGATCGACGGCCTGCTTTTTCAGTTTGAGCTTGCCGGTGCGTACCCGAGCCACATCCAGCAGATCATCAATAATCCGGGCCTGGCTAGTCACCGCATCACAGATGGTATTCACAGCCTTCATTGCCGGGCCAGCAGTCTTGGCCATTGGTAAGCGACGCAGCAACTCTGCATTAAGTTGGATGAGATTCAGCGGATGTTTAAGCTCGTGTGACATAACCGCGAAGAATTCGTCTTTGAGATGACTGCTGTTTTGAGTCGCTTGCAGATGCTGGCTCTGTTCATCCTGTTTGCGCTTGTGACCAGTCAAATCGCGCGCGATTTTGACGTACCCTTTCAAGCTTTCCCCCTGAAGGCGCGTTACTTCTCCGCTGCAATAAAAACGGCTGCCGTCCTTACGCTGATGCCACCGTTCGTCCTCCCCACGCCCTTGTTCGCGCGCCGCACGCAACTCAGTCTCGGGCACGCCTGTGGCACGATCTTCAGGTAAGAAGATCAGGTCGTAGTAAGCGCCCATAACCTCCTCTTTGGTAAAACCGAAAATAAACTCGGCGCCCGTGTTCCAACCGGTGATCACACCCTGCTCATCGAGAATAATGATGGCAAAATCGTGCGTGCTTTCAGCCACGAGTCGCATCCGTTCTTCGCCCACGCGCAAATCTTCCTCTGCAGCACGGCGTTTAGTGATATCGATAAATGTGAGTATCGTCCCGTCAATATGATCTTCGCTGGAACGGTAAGGCAATAAGCGGACAATGTACCAGCGATGGTCATTGCTGCTGACCTCACGCTCGATCATATTGAGTGATTCGAAGACGGTTGCAGCGTCTTCGGCCATCTCGGGGTAGTCCAGCCTATGGGTGATGTCCAATAACGAGCGCCCCGTATCGACAGGCAACATGCTAAAGATTTCGGCTGATTTTGGTGTAAACCAGCGAATGCGCATGTGGCGGTCGATAAACACCGTAGCAATATCGGATGAGCTGATCAGGTTGGTAAGGTAGTCATTGACCTTGTCAGTTTCCTCGACCTTTATCTTCAGTTCGTGATTGACCGTCAGCAATTCTTCATTGATTGATTGCAACTCTTCCTTGCTGGTTTCCAACTCTTCAGTGGCCGACCGCAGCTCTTCGTTGACGGCTTGCATTTCTTCGTTGGAAGCTTTGAGTTCTTCGCTTGAAACCTCTGATTGCTCGATGGTTTCCTGTAAATGCAGCTTGGTGCGCTGTAGCTCTTCCTCTAGGCTAATGAGTACCTGATTTTCAGTCTGGGTTTGAGCTAAAGGATCTTGCGAGTCGACTTCCTGCTCCTCAAAAAGTACCAGTACAAAGTCATTTTCGGTTTCCTCGTCCTTGTACGGATGGGCGGTCAAATTGATGAGATAACTGCGCTGCTCACGTTCGATACGAACCCTGCGCGAAGTGAAAGCAGCCCCAGACTGCTGCACTTGAAACAGCGTGGTTCGGATTTCTAGCCGCAAGTCCGGATGGGAAATAGCGAGCAAATTTCGCGACATCTCGCCAGCGACATACCGGAGGAAGCGTCCAGCGCCTTCGCTCATATGCAAGATATTGGCATCGCTATCGACGATCACACTCGGTGGCGCGGTTTTACCGAGTGCCCGCAAATGAATATCTGCCAATGCCACCTTGTGTGTGGCGGACGGTTTCAGGGGGAGAGATACGGAAGCCGCAGCGATAGTTCGCCCATAACCCCCTCGGGGAATGGTGGGCGCTCGTCGGGCACTGTTAACGGCGCTTTTGGCACGGAAGATACGGTTGCGTTTGTCGACCGGTGTGAAAAGATCCAGGCAATCGTCAATCGACTCGCTGCTACCCAGAAAGAGGTATCCACCTGGTCGCAATGCAAAATGAAACATTTGCATGATTTCCCGTTGGACTTTGCGATCCAGATAAATCAGCAAGTTTCTGCACACAACCAAGTCGATCTGCGAGAACGGCGGATCCAACAGCAAGCTGTGCTGAGCGAATAGCACCCTTTCGCGTAAATCCTTGCGGATCCGAAACTGCTGGTTTTCCTTAGTGAAATTTTGCCGCAGCCGATTAGGGGGGACGTCCGTCAAGATCGCTTCGGGATACAGCCCAGTGCGCGCAGTCGTGATCGCGCGATCATCAATGTCCGTGGCGAACACCTGTAAATTGGCGGAGCTGGGTTCCTGGGCCATGTATTCAGACAACAAAATGGCAAGGCTGTACGCCTCTTCGCCAGTCGAACAGCCCGCTGACCAGACACGTACCTCTTCGCGATGCGGGAGGGTCTCTTGAAGTGACTGCAAGAGACTGGGAATGACATGCCGCTCCAAGGCCTCAAAAGCTTCCCGGTCGCGAAAGAAGTTGGTAACGCCAATCAGCATGTCGCCCAGCAACGCTCTCGTTTCTTCGGGGTGCGTTTCCAAGTAGTCGTAATAAGCGCTCAGATCGGACTGTGCCGTGACTTGCATCCGTCGTTCGATACGGCGCAGGACAGTGGCACGTTTATAATGTTTGAAATCGTGCCCAGTCCCTGCGCGCAACTGATGCAAGATGTCTTGCAATCGCTGTTCAGCGACGACCGCTTCGCGCTCGGTGGCAGGAGGGGTTGTTCTGATTTCAGGATCATTGGCGGTGGGCAGGATAATCGATCGGGAGTTGCGCCATAGCTCCAGCAACTTTTGTGGCATTTCCACCACGGGCAAAACGATATCGACCATCTGCGTTTCGATAGCTGCGCGGGGCATGCCGTCATATTCGGCATCTTCCGGCGTCTGGACGAGAGTAATCCCGCCTTGCTCCTTAATCCGCGATAATCCCACAGCGCCATCCGAACCGGTGCCCGATAGGACGAGGCAAAAAGCGCGTTCCTTGTGCACGTCTGCCAGATCCCGGAAAAACAGATCTATGGCAATGTGCATGCCTCGCGGCCGCTCCAGAGCGGTCGCCGAGATATAGCCATCATTCATCATCAAATGGTGCGCTGGCGAGATGACATACACTGTATTTTTTTCGATGGGTGTCGTGCTGCTTACCTGAAGCACGGGCATCTTAGTCGCTTGCTGAATGATCTGGTCAGCCAAGCTCTGATGGTCGGGTGAGAGGTGAAGAATGACGACAAACGCCATGCCATTATCACTGGGCATGTGTTCGAAGAATGATTTGACCGCTTGAAGTCCCCCAGCAGAGGCGCCGATACCGACCACAGGAAACGGCAACGTGCTTGGAATCAGTTCGTTGCGCTGTGGAACGCTGGACGATCGTTTGATGGAGGACGTCATAAATAAGGGCCTTTTCTAGCAGCGGCAATAAACTGCCAGTGCTTTCGCATCATAGCTCCTTTTGTCATCAGCCAGTGGTAGAACAATTGCCGGTTAAACCCGCTATCGGAAGTATCATCGCGTGTAGCCAGGCCGAAAGACTGCTAATCAGCCGCCGTTAACCGATGGCGTTCGATTGGACAGAAGATTCGATAGTGCAATGAAGAATGTCGTCCGTTATCAATTCTCCGTCTCTGCTAATACTGTTAGTTCGTAGGAAAATCCGATGACCTCAAGCCTTTTCGATGCAACCGCATCCAAGCTTGATAAGCCTGCGTTCGTAGGGCGTCGGCAGAGAACTTGATTTCGTTGAAGCGACGCCAAAGCACGGCGTCGCGACAGCCGTCAGCAAACAGACCGTAGGCGATATCATCGAGCCTATTCGCTTCGTAAAGAAGCGCATTAATTCTCGCGAGTTCGCCTTCATCTTCCGTTTGATCGAAGTCCTCGCTCATGGCTACGCCTCAGTCCATACCAAGGCGTTTGTTTCGCGCCATTTGACATCCGTCACCCCAAATCTTTCAGCCTGAGGTTTCGACATGACCTTCAAAGGCGGTTTACCAGGTTTAGGAATGGGAGCTAAACCGGCGTCGCAACTCGCCCAGTGCCATGCGTCCACATTACGCATCGCCTTAGCGCGAATGACGAACGACTTTGGCTGCCCATAAAGCTTGTAATCGATTACAAAAATATCTGTTTGGCTCATGAGTTCCTCCGTACGCTCATAGGCAAAAGAGTGGTGCTCACCGAAAAAATTCCAACGTTTTTCAGCGTTACTTTGAGCCCTTTTCTCCTCATGCCGTCCTGAGGTCGAAATCGCCCTATTGTTTGATACGTCTCCCTGAACAGCAGCGCCCTAGAACGGTCAGAGCGAGGCGTATGTTTTTCAACACCGCTCAGCAGCGTGCTCAGGCGGGTGCACCGTTTCAGCTATTAGTCCTGAAATGCCTTGTCGAATAATGCTTTGGCGAATCGTTGACTACTTCCACATTTGAACAACACTAAATGAACACTGCTCCTAGGACGAATACGATGATCTCTGCTCTTGAGCTCCGACATATCATTGAGTGTGGCTTCCTACCATTGTCCTGCTCATGCACGACAAATGCGGATGGCTCGTTGATGATTAAGGTTACCGATCCTTCAACAGGCAGTGTGGAGCTTTTGGTGACGGGGGTTTCGACTGCGGCGCTCACGTCTAGCAGAGCTATTGCCGGTTTAATTGGCGAGCTACGCAGTGAGATGGCAGCACGCAAAACCAGTTTCGAGTCGAGTGAGCGCAGAGCGCAAGAACGTTGAGCAGATTGATGCACAAGGATAGCTGTCAAACGCTGCCTTTGATGTCAAACTGATATCGGCCATACTATGGCTTCATTTTCATGGAGCCCGCCCCGTGTCCTCCGATAGAACACAGCAACTTGAGCAAGCACTTCTAGCCGTTATAGCGGCAGCCACAAAGATCGGTTTGAGCTGTGATGCACTATGTGCAGAAGCGGTTGGCGGCCTGATGGCAGATCGTTACTGGAAGTGGTCGCTCACGGAACATAAACACGGCGCTGCTGATGAGATAGAGGAAGCGCTCACCAAGCTTCTGATGATGGGAGTAACGAAGTCGAGCCCGGCCTACCTCGGATCTCCGATCCCGTGATTCAGGCTTTGTGAATCGCAACGCCAGGCTGCAGTAAAGTCGCCATAGCGATAACGAAATCATCCAGTGACCACGGCTTGTGGAGATAGATGTTAGAGGCTGGAACAGCTTGAGGATCTATCAAATATCCAGAGGTCAGGATTGCTGCAATTGATGGCCATCGACTACTTACCATCTCGATGAACTCGATCCCCTGGATCTGGCCAGGTACGCCGTGGTCTGCGATCACCAAACGACACTGTTCATGAGTTTGAAGCAGATAGGTTAACGCATCATCTGCAGTCGCAAAGGGGATTGCCTTCCCTCCGACCTCCGATACGATTTTTTCCATCAATGCTCGCAAGGTCGGATCGTCTTCGATGACGATCACCGATCCCTCAATAGGCAAAAAACCTTCCCACTGGACGATCAATCAAAGATCCCTTAGCCGAGCGCACTTGCCGGCGTCTGATGAGTCAGTTTCTGAGTTTATTCGCATTTCGGTATTTTGTGACCATTCTTCCGATTGGTTTGATGACACAGATCACATCTAGACTTGAGCACCTGAACGAACTGAATAGGGGAGGCCGACCAGGGTGGAAAACCGTTAACATTTTCGGATCGCCCCCCCAAATGAAAAAAGGACGAGAGTTTTCGGTAAAAAACCGAACCATCTCGTCCTTTTCACTTACCGGTAGACCTTAGGTAGTCAACAGTGTTGCGCTGCTATCGATTTCCGGAATGTCCATGTGGCTATCGCCGGGTGTCAGAATGACTTTTCGGCAGTCCTCTTCTTTTTTATCAAAGATTTTATATCCCTCAGCGGCCTGTTCCAGTGACATGCGATGGCTGATGATGACTTCCGGTGAAAGACGACCAGTCTCGATGTGTTCGAGGAGCTCAGGTAGGAAACGGTGCACATGGGTCTGGCCCATTTTGAAGGTCAGCCCCTTGTCGAATGCGTCTCCGAACAGGAAGCCATGAATGAACCCTGAATAAACGCCAGGAACACTGACGATGCCGCCGCGTCGAACGGCGGCGATGCACTGACGTAAAGCCTTGCCGCTGCTGCCCTCAAGCTTGAGTGTCGCGAGAACTGTTTCCGTGGTACTACCCTTTGCTTCAAACCCGACCGCATCCACGACGCCATCAACTCCGCGCATTCCTTTGGTTTGTCGAATGATCGTATCTGCGGGATCGTCGTCTTCATCGAAGTTGATCGGAATTACACCGTATGTTTTCTGCGCGTATGCCAAGCGGTAAGGATGGTGATCGACCATGAAAATTTGGTCGGCACCGAGCATCCTTGCACAGGCCGCGCTCAACAACCCAACGGGGCCTGCACCATAAATGGCGATGCTGGAGCCATTACCAATCCCCGCGTTCGTTACAGCCTGATAAGCAGTTGGAAGGATGTCTGACAGGAAAAGAACCTTTTCATCCGACAGCGTCCCCGGCACTTTAAACGGCCCGGTGTTGGCTTTCGGTACGCGCACGTATTCGGCCTGCCCGCCAGGCACACCGCCGTACATGTGACTGAAGCCGAACAGCGCGGCTCCTGGTGGTATTGCCTTTTTATTTATGATCGCTCCGCGCCCTGTATTTGTTGTTTCGCAGGCCGCGAACAGATCCATTGCGCAGAAGAAACAGCTGCCGCAGGCGATTACAAAGGGAATTACCACGCGGTCGCCGGGTTGCACGGCGGTCACCGCTGAGCCTGCCTCTTCAACTATCCCCATGAACTCATGGCCGAAGATATCGCCATGCTCGACAGTTGGAATCTTTCCCCGATAGAGATGGAGGTCAGATCCGCATATCGCCGTTGCGGTAACCCGAAGAATGATGTCATCACTTTCCTCGATTATCGGATCGGGAACCGTGTCGACTTTGACGCTGTGCGCGCCGTGATAGGTGAGTGCTCTCATGACGTCTTACCTACTTCAGCTGGATGGTAAGTGGGAGAGGAGGATCGAAGAAAGTAAGTTCAGAGTGATATAGACGCAAATGACTAGCGGTCGCGTATGTCGGCACGCTCGTAATTTTTTAAACCTTATGGAGTCGAAGTAGGTCGACTGCTGGAGTCTGTAGCTTTGGTAGCCGGAGGTGACGTTAATGATCGGTATTGTCATACCTGCCCACAATGAAGAGCACCACATCGCTGCGTGTCTAACATCTGTTCTGTTCGCCGCTGCACATCCTGCATTGGCAGGCCAGCCGGTCTCCGTAGTCGTCGTTTTATACGATTGCTCTGATCAGACCGGGCAGATCGTTTCAGCAAACGGTGTTACCGGGATCGAGGCTTCCTTTCAGAGCGTGGGCAAGGCGAGAGCAACCGATGCAGATCATCTTCTGGCCGCTGGCGCGGAGTGGCTTGCCTTCACCGATGCCGACACCGCCGTGCCACATGATTGGTTGGCGCGTCAGATTGAGTTCAAGCTGATGCAGTCTATGAAACAGTCGAGGTGGGGTGGATAGCTGGAATATCCATGGAGATTTGGTTCGCTCAAAGTACATGGAGCTGTATCAGTTCATCGAGAATCACCCGCACATCCACGGAGCCAATCTTGGCCTGAGTGCCGAGGCCTACCGGAACGCTGGTGGGTTCCAGCATCTCACTGCACACGAAGACGTCCATTTGGTTGCTGACCTCAAAAGGGTTGGTGCTCATATCGTATGGACAGCAACGAATCCGGTCATCCCCAGCGCTCGCAAGGATTACAAATGTCGTGGAGGGTTTGGGGAGTATCTGGCCAATTTGGGTGCGTCATTGGGATTGCCTGCGCTCGATCCACAGGTAAGCGCCGGCGTCTCTCTTTGAAACGCGTTGTGACCAGGAGGTGGAAAGTTGGAGTACATCGATTACCTGCAATGGCCGGCCATGGTGGTAACGGTAGCCTCAGCATGGTTCATCGGTTCGCAACGAGCGCACCGGCGGATGATCGCCTTTTGGGGATTTATCACCAGTAATGCGCTTTGGGTGATCTGGGGGCTTCACGCCGACGCCTACGCGCTGATCCTGCTCGAATGCATACTTTTGGGGATGAATGCCCGAGGCTTCAGGAAGAACCTCAATGCCTCCGAGTCATCAACCTGAGACATGTAGCTCGAATAACTTTCACCCTACGGAGCCCCAAGCGATTACGGATTAGTGTACTGACAGATGATTATTCACGCAGGAACTCGATTATCTCTCTCGCGAGTTCGTCGGGCACTTCCTCCGCCATATGATGCCCACAGTCGAGCCCACGACCACGTTGTTGTGTTGTCCATGGTTCCCACACGCCTAAAACATCGCCGTACAGAAGCTCAAGATCGTCACGTAGCGACCATAAAATCATTGTCGGGCACTCAACCCTGCGACTCTCGCGGCGGTCGACCTCATCGTGGGTACGGTCGATTCCAAGGCCTGCTCGATAATCTTCGACCATGCCATGAACGGTCGCTGGGTCATGGATGGCTGCTTGATAGTCTCTGTAGGCGTCTGCACCCATCGCCTCGGCGGTGCCGCCATACCATCGATCAGGGTCGGCCAGGATTGCCTGCTCCGGTTTTTCGAGTTGCCCGAAGAAGAACCAATGCCACTATTTTGTCGCGAACTGGGCGTTACAGCGCTCGAGAGCTTCAAGTATCGGTACACCGTCCAATATGCCTAGATGTGTGACGGCCTCGGGATGATCCATAGCCGTGCGAAAGGCGGTGTAACTACCTCGATCATGGCCAATCACGGCGAACCGCTGATAACCCAGATGGTGCATTAGGGCGATGCAATCCCGTGCCTTGGCGCGTTTGGAGGAGCCTGCGTGATCGGCTGTGTCCTCAGGCTTTGATGACTGGCCAAAGCCTCTAAGGTCAGGACAGACAACATAATGATTTTTTGCCAAGAGTGGAGCAACGCGATGCCAAGTCGCATGAGTCCTAGGATGCCCATGGAGTAATAAGACGGGAGAGCCGCTCCCACCATGCCTGACTCTGAGGGTTGCCTCTGGGAGTTTTACGATATCGAGCGAAAAGTTATCGAACATTTCAATGTCCTTGGCGGTTTCCACTGCTCTTCGATTAGCAATGACCCTGCTAGCTGACTATGTCTCATGGGGGCTTGAGTTTTTCTTGAGCCCTCGAAGGTTCATCAGGAAAAGACAAACCTGTAATACGATCAATGCATACGCGTCTACGTAGAGTCCCCAGATCACCCACAACACGTTGCTCACACTGAAGCATATAAACCCGATCATCCGCCGGCCTGGCCGCTGCGATCCGATTAGCCATGCGGCGAGAACGGTAACAACCATCGCTGGCCATTGAATCCAATCCAGATAAGCCAAGTTATCCCCCCCCGGTACAGTTCAGCGAAGTAAATCGCTAGGTCGATGCCACCCTAGTCAATCGGGCTTCTGATGGTTGGATGAGGTTTTCGATTTGCCGAGAATGTAGCAAGGATGAAGGTTCCCATTGGGGTGTGTTGTGACGACCACAGATATCAATGACCAGCCCTCTTGAAACTTAAGGTTTGCTTCGTTGGCTGACAGCGCTTCCATGACTTGGATTGTGTCGGAAATATGCATTTCGTCTTTCTCAAATCGTAAGGTTCAATCATTAGGCGTCGAGCATGAATAAGGGTTCCTTTGTCGCTGCCTCGCTAAGCTGGATCATTCGCGATAGCGCCTGGTCTACATTGAGACCATCGCTTGAAGGGTGAACCAGTGAGCAAAATCATCAGCGCACATGACTTACAAATCGACCTTCAAGGTGCGAACGAAGCCGGGTTGTTCAAGTGGCTGCTTGCCAGTTTCCTGATGGGTAAGCGAATCCAGGGGCCGATTGCCGCCAACGCCTATCAAGTGATCGTCGAGAAACACCATCGGGATACGCCGCACAAATTGGCAAGCTGCACTCACCGCCAATTGGTCATGATGCTTGGTGAGGCTCACTACGTGCGTTACGACGAGACCACCGCGTCGCGGTTATTGGCATTGGCTAACAAGATGAATGCTGAATATCACGGCAAGGTCAGCAACATCGTCGCGGCAAGCGCAGATCGTAAGGCCTTCGAAAAACGGCTATCTGAATTTGGAGGAATAGGGCCGAAAACCATCGAGATTTTTATGAGGGAAGCGGGTGCGGTGCTCTTCGGAACTTCCCCCTAACTCTCACCACTACTGCCTCCCAATTGCGAGCAGCAAGGAGAAATCATGACAACGCACAGGCTAATAGCGAAGGGCTTGCAGTTGAATGTTTCGATCTGCGGTCAAGGCTCTCCGTTGCTTTTACTCAATGGTTTGGGTGGGTTGATTCGTACCTTCGATCCGCTGCGCGATGAACTCGACGACTTCATGACCATCACGCCGGATGTGCCAGGAGTCGGCAAGTCGCAAATGCCCCGTTGGCCCATTCGCCTGCCAAGTCATGCCGACGTGATTGCCGAGATGCTCCAGCAATTGGGAATCGACCAAGTGGATGTGTTCGGGGTGAGTTGGGGAGGTGCATTAGCTCAAGAATTCGCTCTTCGTTACCCGAGCATGGTACGCAGGCTGATTCTCGCGGCGACCTCTCCCGGCCCAGTGCTATTGATGAAGCCTGCTGACGTTATGGATTTTTTCCGCAAGAATAAAAACGCCAAAATGCG
Organism: Pseudomonas sp. RIT-562; assembly: GCF_026241895.1. Taxonomy (GTDB): domain Bacteria; phylum Pseudomonadota; class Gammaproteobacteria; order Pseudomonadales; family Pseudomonadaceae; genus Aquipseudomonas; species Aquipseudomonas mandelii_F. The sequence continues at coordinate 16,889 of NZ_JAPJIV010000009.1, forward strand.
CAAGCAAGATAGCTCACGCAATTCAATTCACACGCTGCTGCGGTTCGGTGTGATGAAAGGCATGCTCTCTGTTAATCCGCGAACGTACTATTTCCAGCTCGCAGCCTTGATTGGATGGACAAGCCTGCTCCGGTTGTCCCGGCTGCCTCAACGCACGCTGGTTCTTACCGGCGACCGCGATCCTTTAATACAGGCGTACAACGCCTATGTCCTGCGCCGCACAATTCGACGTTCAGAACTCCGCATTCTGAAGGGCGAGGGGCACTTCTTTGTGGTGACCAGCGCTAAACGAACTGCCGTCTTGATCCGCGAATTTCTTAGCCGGCAATATGACGATGAAGAGATGGCACCGAGGATCGCAGAGCGAAACGTTAAGGCGAGCATGGAGCGCACCTAGATTAGTTAATCCGCCCGTTGACGTCGTTGTGAAGGGGAGCCACACACAGTCGTAGGCAGCATCAATTTCATCGCAAATTCTTCCAAACTCTCCGGATCGACAATGGTCAACCTTGTAGCTGTTGTTGATTAATCATGTCGAGGTGACCCATGGATAACTATCACATCACAAAAAAAGAAAATGCTTGGGAGCTTGTCAAAGAGGGTGCGCAACGTGCTTCCAAATCAGCTTCTACTAAAGCTGAAATTACTGAAATGGCCAGCGAATTTCTGCAGGGTAAAACAGCCTCTCTGAAAATTCACAAAGAGGATGGGACGATTCAAGAGGAACGTACTTTTCCTCGAGCCGCCGACCCTAGGAAAACAAAAGGCTGAGTCGAATCCAAAATAATGGGCGGCTACAAAGATGACTTTCGATCCTTATTCGAGAAGTCAGTTTTATCAGGAATTCGCTTTCCGTTCCCGCCTTCGCATGTCTAACCACAGGAACTTTTCAATGGTAATTGCATGTCTAGGATGGGGATCCCTGATATGGAAACCTGGGGCATTACCGCTCGCAAGCAAATGGTTTTTGGATGGGCCCAGTTTGCCCATCGAATTTGCGCGAGTCGGTGATGGTGGAGAGCTCGCGACGGCGATCTGCGCGAATGCGCATCCATGCAGCGTTCTCTGGGCTGAGTTGAATGTAAAAAACCTCGAAGAGGCATGCGTGGCCTTGCGTGTCCGAGAGCAAATTCCAGAGGACAGGGAGGATGGAATCGGTGTTTTTACCACCAGTAGCTCCCCAGTGGGAGTAATCGCCGAATGGGCACTCTTTCACCAATTGGACGCAGTCATTTGGACTGCACTGCCGCCTAGATTCGAAGACATTGAAGGTTTGATCCCAACCGTTGATGACGCTGTTTCATATCTAGCTGGTTTGAGTACAGATGCGCAGGAGCACGCACGGGACTACGTTAGGCAGGTGCCGGCTCAGATCGATACGTCCTATCGAAGGGAGATCTACTCAAGGCTTGGGTGGGATCAATGAGTGCACAGAGCCAAGCTCAAATTGGCACCATCTTTGATCAGCTGTTGTCTCTGCGAGAGAGCGTTAACAGTCTCCAGCAGATGGAGAATGAAAGAGTGGGTACCCTTCGTGGCCACCAGACCGTGGATGTGGACGGCTCTTTTCTATTGGTTTTTCAAAAGCTTCAAAACAACATCGCCGATATGGAGGAGGCTTTGGCCACCATTGCGGAAGCCACAGGCGATGCACCAAAGTTCTAGCGGATCGTCATTGAGGAAAAATTACACGCCATAACGCTTGTTCCCGCCAGAAGTAATGCAGTACCGACCGCCTCATGGCCCGATGCAAATTTCCAGATGAACAAGGGCACGAAGTACCGTATTTTGGCATCTGCCTCCGGGTTGGGTGTACTGGCGAACGCCAGGGTTTCGGTTTAGAGGCGATGTAGCAGTTCGATCCGCTACAAAGGCTGTTCGAAGAAAGCCATTTCGCAGGTTGGCCATCGATGCTGATACGCACCCAATCATCCCGTTTTTCGAAGACCTGAACTTTAGCCCCTCGGCTCAGCTTGGAAATGACTTTTCCGCCGGGCTGATCCCGGATATTGAGCTGGTTCGCGTTTACGTATTGATCAACTGAGGGGGCAGGTGTTGGTGACGGATCCGAGGTAGATGAGACCAGAGTATTCGGAGTGGGAGGGGGGGCTCGGTTGTACCTGAGCGGGAGGCGAGTCTTTTTTGCCTATCGCCCAAAGGACAGCGAAAACAATCGGGAGTGGGACAAACCATGACTGAGATTTCTTGCGCATTTTCATTGCCTCCCAGCAGCCACTAAACAGCCTGTCTTCCCTGACCAACCTGGCTTCATAAACCTATTTCGAGCTTAGCTAAATCTCCATTATCAGCCGCCTACCTAACCCTCAAATCTTCGGGTTTCCCAGATTAAACGTCGCGAGCAATCGCTATCTTTATTCACGGATGGGAACCACCCGGCTAAGCACCTACGACCAGGAAGTCTTTGCTTGATTCCCAATTGCAGTGGCCGGTACCAGTCGGGAAGTAGCAGTACGTCTCCTGAACTGACCTCCAATACATGGCCATCGGGGCAGCCGAGCATCAACCGGGCCTTGCCGCAGGCGATGCCAAGCACTTCATGAGCTTCGGCATGATAGTGGTGATAACTGTAAATCCCGTAGCGCCACTGTGGCGGCCAGCCATTAGCGCTGAAGACTTTCTAGAACGCTGCTGCTGTGTCGCTGTCCTGCACGGGAATGGCTTGAGAGTAAACGAGTACCGGCAAACGAGGATTATTGGGTATCCATTCGTTGCGTTCAAACCGTAGAGTTTGCACGGCACCTGCAATAGCTTGCGACTTGCTCGCTGAAGGATCGCTGAAATTCAACTACGTCCAGCGACGTTCAACATCGATCTGGAATTCCAGACCTCCGTCCTCCAATTTGCGTGCCTGAACCACCGAGCCTGTCAGACGTTCCCTAGGGGAAAGGATTATGGCTAACGACTGAGCCTTATGTAGGTCATCTGGTACTGGAGAAAGTACCTGCACCTGAAAAGCGCCGGGGGTGATAGGCGTGATGATTAGATCGCAATCAACACTTTTTGCTATCGGGCCCAAAAGGGTGTCGTGGAAGTAGTTTAAGCGTGCGGCAGTGGTCGCCATGGCAATCTCCTTGAACATACACGGGACGAAGGATCAGCATCAGCCCCACCTATACGCTAGACGGAGGCTGTGACGATTGAGTTCAATGCCAATGCCCAACGGTGTTTGCCGGGCCCCGTAGCGAGCGTTTGTTCAAACTATTTACTATCAAGACGATGGCTCATGAGCATGACTACATGCTTGATAGGATTCCCGGTAGCTGCCTGAGTACGAATTTTTTATGCTTATTGAAAGTGTGGAGGTCAGCTGTTCACCAAAGCGCGTTGGGAGATCAGATGCACAACTATCTCATCACCAAGACTGACAAGTTCTGGGCGCTCACAATGGAAGACGCGCAAAGGGCGTCCAATACCGCCTCAACCAAGGCAATGAAATCATTGCGCGGGCGGGTGAGTTTCTTCAGGGCGAAACTGCGTCGCTGAAGATTCACAAAGAGGACGGGACTATTCAGGAAGAATGAGCTTTTCCTCGTAGCGCAGACCCACGAAAGTCCAAAAGCTAGCAAGTGGTTTTGATGAATCAGTGACGATGCTCACCCCCAGTCGGATCTTCGATTTGAAAGACATTTCCATTGCGCCAGGCATCAGCACCTGGATCAATATGTGGGGCAGGGATGTCGGCCCGGTCTTTCTTTTTCCGTGTGCTATCGACATCAAATCTTTTGTCCCGTTCGATCACCAGTTGCGGGTCGATCTGACCATCTGCTGTGAATCCCATCATCAGTTGCGGAACGCCTAGCGGTAGCTCTTTGTTGAGGTCGGTGTGCCACGTATGCCAAGTCTTGCCATAGGTATTGATCAGCTTTTCCATCAGCGCATGTTCTGCAATGTCTGGAATACCGGGAGCAATCAATTGGCCCGACTTCACTTCATGAGCATGGCTGTGCCAGAGCGCCTTTTCAGTGATGGGCAATTTGGCGAACAGCTGCTCATTGATGATGTACTCCACCCCCATAAGCTTCGCGTCCTTGCGATTGCCATCGTAGATCACGCACTGGATCACTTGTTCATTGAGGGTGGAGCAATTGTGGTGAGCCTCCATTTGAACGTCGGGACGGCCATTGTAAAAATGGAATCCATCGAGGTAGGCATTGAGAGCATCGATGGGCGGACGTGATTGGAGCAGAGCGGCGCCGGCATCCAATGTGCGGGTAGTGGCTGTCTTTTCCTCACCCGGTGCAACGACATTGGAGGGGGTATTGTTAAAGGCGCATGCAGTCAGCAAGCCGAGGAATGCCAGAATCAAAGATGGTCTGAATCCGGTGAAAAACATCCGCTGGGTATTACCTCCTATCATTGCTGATCCTCCGTCCCGTTAGCTTCCAGGCATCGATGACGAACGACAATCGTCTTGGTTACCAATGCCCATATACCTAGATAGAAAGCGCTTGGAAGCTAGCGTTCAAATCAATAAGGACGGCTGCCTCTTCATGGCATGCGGGATTCATTTAGGAACGGCAACGTCGCTGGTAGCATCAACACTGAACTCGCCAGCGTCACCCATAACGCTGTACTGGTTTCGCAGTTTTCTCAGCTCCCTGTTGCTCATATAGGCGGTGATAGTTGTAAGCACAGAACTGCCCAGTAAAAATCAGCGCCACGGCCACTAGACCAAGCTGCACGTTTGGGAACTTCAATACGCTTGGCACGTGCTTTAACGCAGATGACGGCTCGGGACGGATCGCTGGAAGAAGCCTGACCAGTGCCCACCGCTTGCAGATAATCAATACACCGCGCTCGATACACAGTTGATCAGTTTATGAAATGCGTCAAACTTGGATACATGACACGAGATATTGGGGCTCGCGGCCAGCAATACTCGATGGCAAACCTTAACTCTTGGCATTTCGATCAAAAACCATTTTATGAGTCGAGCCAAACAGGTTGTAGATTCGGTTAATCCGTCGCAATGCGGCTGTAATACGTTGGCCATGAATGTTATTCAAACTAGAAATCAACCCAATGCTCATAATGAGCGAGTTACCCGAGAAACTCAAGCATGGCAAAGTCAACAGAACTACCAAGATCAAATTAAAACTACTTACTGTGATAAAATCGGTACGCGAACTATATGTAACTCCTATTAAAATCGAATGGCGAGCTATGCGAGCCAATGAATGTCTCGCATAGTTCACAAGTTAAGTAATGGGATCAATTCTAGCACCTGTATTTGCTGAGCGATAAAATTTGAAAAGCATACGATTTTCAGTACCAAGCAATATACGACTTTACGAAATCGCACGTTTGGGCTCGAAGAAAAGTGTCAACCCTCCTGGCGTGACAGCATACCTAGCAGACTATCCTGATTAAACTCCTGGCAAGCACGTTCAGCTTCAGCACGCGTCTGATAAACAGTCTTCAAGCGCAGCTTTTCCTGATTGTCATAGAGGTTGAAGCCTAAAGGTGCGGTCTGACAATAAAAGCGAAATCCGTTACGCATCGATCCCGTTTCCGAGGGGGCTGCAGGTACCACAACAAATCTCGAAATCATTTTCGCGTCCTCTCCCAGATCCGCTCACTATCAGCGGCTATTGGCCACCACAGCAAGCACATTTCCGCAGTTTCCGATGAGAAGCACGCGCGGCCTATGGAGATTGGTCGCATCGTAAAAAGGCTTAACTGATTCGCTTCCTCAGCTCTACTTCCTAGAAAGGCATCTATTCCTAAAGCGCCTCCTGCTAAGCTGAACTCTTGCAAGGAGAAGTCGCGATGCCAAATTCAGACCTGCTCCCTTCCCCTACTGTTCAAGATGAATCAAAACCAACTCGCCCTTGAGGCCGCCATTATGGAACCCACCCTTTCGGTCGAGCAGCGTGGTTCCGATGTGGTTGGAGGCAACGTGCGCGGAGCGTTGCATACGATCCACAAAAAAGAAGAGTTCATCAATATGACTCTTGCGGTGCTCATGACGCCTGAGTGGAAGGTCTATGGTTAGGCTGCTAGCTGGGCCCCGCTTGGCCCGAAGCTGCGACCTTCTCCGTTATGTCAATCCACAGCACAGCTCAGCTGTTGGCTAGCGGCGGCTCGAATGCGGAACAACTTGCGCCCAACCTTTCATCTCACCGCTCGCGATGTCTGCCAGATGATGAGGGGCGTCGCGCTGGGTAACCACCCTCTAATGCGCAGCTCCATGCAATCATGGAGTGAGACTATCACTGCCTCATTCCCGTTAAGTTTGATGGTTGGCGACTCACGCTATTCAATGACTGTGAAACCTCGGACTATTGCGAATACTAAACATCGCCTGGCGGTCGAGTCGGGACACTTGAACTCTGGTAGCGCGACGGAGTGGATCCTTTCGACCTATTGTGTGGCTGAGAGCGTGAACAGATGGATCGTGTGTTCGCGGTACATTGAGCCTCCTTGGAAAATGGGAGGTTGGGATCTTATGTCAGACCTCTTTAACGCCGCTTCCAAGATTATAGCTACGCCGCCTTTTCATCAAAAGCGGGTGCCGCCAAGGCTTGGCAGACTTACTAAGATGCAACCATAAATCCCTAAAGACGAACCTTGGGATAGAGATAATTAATTCGCATTGAATATACTCAGACGTCCCCGAAATTGCAGAAGGAAAAATATTTTATTAATTCAAATTATAAATTGCAACAACAAGTTACAAACCGATACTTCTTTGATACCGTCATCAATGAGATAATTGTCTGTTGATTGTTCTGGAGGGTGTACTATGACCACATTTCAATTTATTGCAGGCATGATATTGTGTTTGGTTGCGCTCGGCGTCAGAGCCTACTTGCTTATTCAATATTTGGAAAAAAACAAGCGGGCCGTTCAAAAAAAACAGTGAATAACGACAGCATGAATTTCCGAAGCTTGCCGTTAACAGTTGTGATTGCCGTCACATACGTCCCCCTAATTGGTGTGCTGGTCTATGACTAATTACGATGATTATCGGTTCCAATCTCACCATATTCTGCTTGAGCTTGATGCAGCTACTACTGCGTTGATGATGCTAGTTTCGGGACGTCAGACAGAAGGCCCTCGGTGGTGCGGAGCAGTAGAGCGCCACAAGCTGGCGTATGAAACGTGGGCGGCATTTCTTCGTCCACCAGCTACTGACCCCATGCCTGTTCTCGATGGGAGAGCGACAGGTCAGTACGGGCCATTTACGGAATGACCCACTTCATCGTTACTAAAGCTCACGAGGCTGTCTGGTCTCTGACATTAGCTTTTGAGATCCGCACCTTCACAATAAAAGTGTTGCCTTGCTCCCGGTCAGAAATAACATCGATAGATCCTTTATGTGAGGCGACAATCTCTGAAGCAATGAAAAGTCCTAAACCCAACCCCTCTGTAGGCGGATGGTCGATAACCGAATGCTGCGAGAACCGGCCCATGGGATTGAAGATGAATGGCAAAACATCCTTTGGTATAGGCTCGCCGCCATTATTGACGCTAAAAATCGCGGAAACCTCTGTCGCCACCAGCTCCACCAATATTGGAGTTTGGATTTCCCCGTGATGCACGGCATTGCTGATGTGTTTGAAAAGACTTGTCCCATATGTGCCCCATCGAACCTGCCTACGATTGACGCTTTCGCTGTAACCACCACATTCGCTTCAGGATGAGATAGACGAATTTCATCGACGATGCGTTCACACAAAGGAAACAGGTCTAATTCTGCGGTTTGACGGGAATTCCTAGCCCCATCTGACAACGAGGCGCTCTCGGAATCAATCGCCAGTTATTCAAGGGCAGTTGAGGCCTCTCGCATAATGCAAAGCCGTTGTTGGGAGCATATAATTTGAACTCACAAGTTCTAAAGGTATTTACTGACACTGATATAGTCTAGGCAAGATGAAAGAAATACAGCGGCGAGCCGCTATAGAAACCTGGAACAAACTTATCGCGATGCCTGAGGACAGTATCGAAGCTCAGCAAAGGTATGACGAGCTCTTGACGTCAGCCGACTCTATGGAGCAGGAAGGGAGCAACTGATCAGCAGCCAAGAATGGCGCAGGCTCGCTCAGCAAGCGGGGCCATTGTTCGCTAGCACAGCAGAGTGCAGGCGTGAGACGAATAAAAGATAAGGCGTGCACTCACCCATCCAATGGTGGAATACACCACATGTGCAATCAATGGCTGGGCCAGAAGTAGGCCCCTTCGTAATTAGGAGGTTCTATTACAAAGTCATTGCGCGTTGAGTCAGCCAGAGCTCAAGCGCAGCCCCAGACATGGGGCGACTGTAAAAATATCCCTGTCCCAGATCGCATCCTTGCTCTTTCAAAAATATATGCTGCTCTTCGTTTTCGACGCCTTCAGCAACGATTTTAAAGCCCAACGCTTGGCCAAGGCTTATAATTGCCTTTGTAATAGCTACATCTTTTTCGTCATGAGGAAGATCGGATATGAAATTTCGATCAATCTTCAAGCTGTTTATGGGTAATAATTTCAAGTAGGCTAGCGACGAGTAGCCTGTCCCGAAGTCGTCAATTGCGGTAGATATCCCCATACCTTGCAGATTATGAAGTACGGCTTTGGAATGCTCAGGGCTTGCCAGCATCAAGCTTTCTGTTACTTCCACCTCAAGTGTGTTCGCGGAGATATTGTATTTTTGTAGCGTACTATTCATGAGTTCAACGTAGTCGCTTCGTTCAATTTGAAGAGCCGCAACATTAACCGCTATTACACCTGGCGATATCCCATTTTCACACCATCGCTTGATGTCTTGGCAAACTATATCGATTACTTGCTCGCCAATTTGAATGATCAACCCGGTACTTTCTGCTAACGGTATGAAATCTGCGGGCGGGATTAAGCCATTGATTGGGTCTCGCCATCGAACCAAGGCTTCCGCACCAACGAACTCATTCGTTTTAATGTCGATTTTGGGCTGGTACCAGACTTCAAACTCTTGGCCCAGCACTGCTCTTCGTAAAAATCTTTCACCGTCCATTCTTTCTTGCGCTCGCAAGGTCATCTCGGCTTGATAGAATCGGTAACCGTTACGACCATTTTCTTTCTTTCCGTTCATCGCTGTATCAGCTTGTCTCAGCAATTGCTCAGGGCTTGCAGATTCGTTCGATGCGATCGCGATCCCCAAGCTGGCGGTTATCAGGGTCGACGCTCCCTTTAAATCAAAGGGTTGCTCTAGTGAAGAAAGAAGTTTTTCAGCAACTAAATTTACTTCGTCTGTGGTTGCCAGATTGCCAAGTATGAATGCAAACTCATCACCACCCAGGCGTGATACTGTGTCACTCGGTCGAATGCAAGTTTGAAATCGGGCTGCAGCTATTTGCAGAAGCATATCGCCCTGTGCATGCCCCAAGCTGTCGTTGACTGTTTTGAAATCATCTAGATCTAATACGATGACGGCCAATATCAAATCGCCGCCCTGCGTTTGTTCGATTGCGCGCTGAAGTCGTTTCTGGAAAAGCGACCTGTTGGGTAATCCGGTAACTGGATCATAATGAGAGATTCGTTCAAGGTCTGATTTAGTTTTATTAATTACCGAAAAGTCAGAGAATACCGCGACATAGTTTGTGATTTTGCCACTGTCGTTATAAACGGTGTTGATGGTCATCCATTGTGGATACATCTCACCGTTTTTTCTCCTGCTCCAGAGCTCACCTTGCCAAAATCCACGCTCTTTCAAGTATCGAATAATTTCTCGATAGAAGGAGTTATCTTGATTCTCGGAAACCAGTATGTTTGGTCTTAAGCCGATAGATTCTTTAGCACTAAATCCGGAAATAGTAGTATAGGCATTGTTTACGGATAAAATATGGCCGCGCTCATTGGTGATAATCACGCCGTCAGCTGTATGGTCTATAACTACGCCCGCGAGTCGAAGCTGCTCTGTATTTTTTTTGATTTTAGTGATGTCAGTCGATATGCCTAATACACCTGTCGCGAATCCACCTCCGTCTTTCAAAACGCATTTCGTAGTTAAGTATGTATGGGTGGCGCCATTATGGGTAATGTTTTCTTCAAATCTAAGAATAGCCCCGGCTGAAAGGACTTCATTGTCATTCCCTTGAAATATCCTTGCTTGGATTTCGGGCATGTGGCTAGCTCGCGGCTTTCCTTCGAGTTCTGCAAATGTGAAACCTGTTGCTTTTTCGAACATACGATTGCAAAGTGCTAAATTTCCTTTCGTATCGTACACATATATCAAGGAAGGTGCGTTATTGACGATGTTCAGGAGCAAAGATTTCTGGGTGAATAAAGCTTCCTCAGCTGTCTTACGAACGGTAACGTCGCGTACAACGGCGTAAACCATTGGTTGGCCGGACAGAATCACTGAGCACAACGTCACTTCAGACGGAAACGTTGAGCCGTCAGCTCGGGTATGTAGCCACTCAAAGCGATGAGCACCCTTTGCGAGAGCAATGTCTAGCATCTCTTTAGACTTTACCGAAGACAATTGTCCGTCAGATTGATATTTTGGAGATATGTCCGCTGGGTTGACTCGATATGACTTTTGGTGATTTCGTAAACCAAATGTTTCGATTGCTGCGGCGTTTGCGTCAACACAAATACTTTCTAGACTCACTATCCAGATGGGATCTGGTGAGCGTTCAAACAAAGCTCGAAAACGAGATTCACTTTGCTGCAATGACAATTGTATAATTTTTCGGCTAGTTGTCTCTTCGGTCAAATCTTGCTGTCGCTTCTCTATTAATTGATGGCTTATAATAAGTTTGGCCGAAAAGTAAGTAAAGAATCCCGTGCAGAAGAGCGCGAAAAGAAGCATAGGTGATTCATAAAAAGAATTGGTAATCCAGCCTTCCTTTGGCAGAGCAGCGAGCTGCCAAGTCCCACCCGGTACTTCAACTGTAGTGATTACCGCATCTTCCTTGAATAGCGTCGGATCACCGAATATAATACCTCCTGCCGAGCCCAGCCCATCCTGGCCACGCAGCGCGACCTGTAAATCATTTATGCTAGATATGCCCCCTACGAGCAGTAATTTCTGATAATCCGCCACCACCGAGACACTGCCCCAATATTGATCTTTTCCTGTGGCATCGGTGACGAACACTGGCCGACGATTAACAAATGCCTTGCCCCCTTGAATTAATTGAACCGGCCCAGCCAATAGTGAAGTTCTATTTTCTCTAGATCGCAGTAATGCGCCATATTGATCGGCCAAGTTCCGATAATCTACGCCGATGAGCTTTTCGTTTGCCTGGATTGGAAAGACGTTATCTACGATGTCATTTGGTGCGAGGACAACGTGTTTTATTTGAGGCTGTAAGGATATTGCTTCTCTTGCTATCCCCTGAAAATGCGCAGCGGTAATGTCGCCATCCAACCTAACGAGCTGAGCAATACCCTCGGTAACGTCAAAAGTAGACCTTATCGCACTTTCCAGGCGCGTCTGTATATTACCTAGTGTCGAGCTCACTTGGGTTTTGGCTAGATACAAATTCTCCTGCTGCTCCAATGAGCCTAGCGCCAGCGATAGCACGATACCAGACAGAAAAATGCTAGCGGGGAGAGCAAAGATCGTCCACGAATTCGAGATCGTTTTTGTGCGGGCCTGTTCGTTCGTATGTGCTGCAGTCGATTTGTCCAAAGCGGCAGCCCTTTTGTTTATTCGAAGGGATGGGCGGATCATGAGGAGGCACCGACCCAATGAATGCGTCTCATTGTGGATGACGAAGATGAGTAAGCGCAGTTGGAAAAATGGTCTCGCAAGAAAGACATGCGTCCGCTCCTCTTGTGACTACAACATTATGAGACGTAGTACGCTATTGAACTTTGGTAGATTTTCGCCTGCGTCGCTGCTTATACCTATTGACAGTCGACAGGCCACCCTCTGCCAGGTTCAGTCAAATTGATCACCTGTTGCATGATTTTCAAAAAAACAGTTGTTAACTGTTGATCGCTTGCGGTTGTAGAAGAGCGTAGATTGAGAATTTAAGTGATCGGCAAAAATTCGGTGCCACCAAGCCCTCACAGCGTCTACAAAGCCGACTATGCTCGTAGACCGTAGCGACACTTTCATTTTATTGCCTTGTCAGTCAGTAGGAGCGAACGAATCCGACTGTTCAAGGATCCAACCTTGCTAACTCAGACGTACGGTGCGCCGGGCGATAGATCTATGCTAAAAAACCTCTGGTATGTCATTTTACCTTCATCTCAGTTGACCAACGATCTGACAGCCATTCGGATCGTTGGACAATCGTTCGTGGCATTCCGCGATGAACATGGTAAGGCGTGTCTGCTTTCCGACGTGTGCGTGCATCGAGGTGGATCGCTCTCCGCTGGCAAAAAGGTTGGAGGGAGCGTTCAGTGTCCTTATCATGGATGGCGTTTTGGTGCTGATGGCAGATGCACCCACATACCCGCTCAGCCAAATCTGAAAATCCCTATCAAGGCTCGAATCGACGCTTATCCAACGATAGAGCGTTATGGTTGGATTTGGGCTTTCCTTGGTGATCTGCCAGAAGATGAGCGACCACCGCTCCCGATTTTAGACTGGCTCAGCGATGACGCCGTGAGAACTGTATCCGGTCATTTTGATTGGGAATCCAGTTGGGATCGCGTTATTGAGAACGGTCTTGACTTCGCCCACGCTCCTTTCGTCCACGGTTCTACCTTCGGAGATGTCAACCACCCTGAGATAGAATCCTTTGATGTCGATAGCAAGGAATGGAGCGGTTCGGCTCGCATGATCATGCGAAGACCGGCACGTAAGGGCTTGCTCAGACGTAAATCACTATCAGAGTCTGTGGAAGTAGTCACTGTTCCTGGTTTTCATCTGTCTGGCCCGTGCACGACTCTGGAGCTTGAATTGCCTAGGGGTTGGAGGATCTACATTGTCTCCGCACATGTACCGCTCGATGCGAACAGAACGCGCACTTGGTGGATGATGGGACGAACTTTCCTCAGGTCTCCGCTCCTTGACCGCAAGTTTATCGTTAGCAACATCCGAATTTTTAAACAAGATCATGCGGTGCTAAAAAACGTCCGTCCCGAACGGGTACCGGACTCATGGCAGCAGGAAGTCTCATTAAAATCCGATGCGCTTCAAATTTCGTTCAGGAAACGCGTACAGGAGCTCGAGCACCGAGGATGGCGGATTGATGAATTACGTCTCGCTCAAGAATTCACAGGACGCAAAGCTTGCGCTGTACCGTGCCCGGAACGCCGACGCATTGATTCTTGGGCGATCGAACAAATCCCGGTTCATCCCCAAGAATGAGTATCATCGATAGCGCATGAGCGCTCATCGGTTCGATATCGTTCTTTCGTTGGAAAATCGAGGGCATACAGCCAATGGCTAATTCCCGACGTGCCAATCGCTGCTGAGCGAGCAGCGTCCGAGCCTCCAGCAAAGGAATTACGTTCGCAAGGACAGGTACTCGGCTTCCATCCTGCCTTTCGACGATCACACGAAAGTTAGTAATAGGTTGTTGAGTGATAAGAATCCGCGCCAGGTGGGCTGGTCATGAGGGCGTACACGCCCTCCGGGGTGGTCTCGCCTCAGATTTCTGCTGTCTTTCGGTAATAGGCAACCAAGATTCCCTGCTCGTCACAGAGATAAACACCGACCGGAAGGTGTTCGATCAACTCGTGGTTCAGCTGGTTGGCGATGGACTAGCCGGCTGGAATGTGCAGTTTGATTGAGCTCTGCAGTGGAAGCATGTTGGGCTCATTGTAAGGTTGGGAAGTGGCAATCGTACGCCACTTATAGAATGGCAAACATCTATTCATTAGAAAACAGCATGGCTTTTCAGCTGGTATTAGACCGTTGCTCGTATGTTTTGATGGCAGGCGGATATCACTTTAAGATAGCTCGCTCAATTCAGCAGCAGCTATTTTTACCACCATATCTAGTCAACGCTTACATCATTTAGAACAAGCCCTCTTGGCCGTCCTCGCCGCTGTTATGCAACGGGGATAGAGCGTTGATCAGGTCTGCTCGCAAGCCGTTGGTAGATTGATGTCGGATCGTTACTAGCAGTGGGCAAATCTAGATTTCAAGCACGGCGCTGCGGACGAAATTGACGAAGCATTGGTGCTGCTGCTTAGCAAGCTCCCGTCGGATTCAATCGTCGGTGATCGAGCGACTCATAGTTTGGTGATGGGTAGACCCGGCTGAATAAGTGCAGCGACGGCTACAACCATATCGTCCAAAGACCAGGGTTTGTGCAAGTAGATCGTGTCTGCCGGTACAGTCTCTGGGCCAATCAGATATCCAGAGGTAAGAATCGCGGCGATGTGAGGCCATCTACCTTTGATCATTTGTATAAATTCGGTGCCCTGAACCTGCCCAGGTACGCCATGATCTGCAATTACGAGGGGACACTCGCCGTTCGCTTGGAGCAGGTAGGTCAAAGCATCGTCAGCCGTATCAAAAGCGACAGTTTCAGCACCTATCTCTTTCATGATGTCGGTCAGCAGCATTTGTAGGGTCGGGTCATCCTCAATAACAATGACTTTCCCTCGAATCGGCAATATCCCTTCCCAATTGACGTTCACACATGCCCTCCTGAGCTGGACAAATACGCCTGAATTCAGTGCAGATGTTCCAAGTGTAAGCGTAAAATTGTGCTTTGGCGCGAACTGCCGTTGACGCTAGGGCGGCCTCTTTAGTTGGAATCGCGGCCTGTTCAAGTCGTCCAAGCATTCGACTCCGCTGTGGCGCACCTGGCAAAGCTGCACGTCCCTGAGCAGGCGGGAAGGTGTGAGTTGCTGATCAAAAGTTCTTATTTTCTCGATCGGAGGCTATGCTTCGGGATGTGCTGCGCAGCTACAATCGCGTGCCTTTTCAGCATTCGGCGCTTTTGGCGATGGTCGCGCCTGGTTTAGTCATACCAAACCTATGAGTCGAAACACCACATGAATGATTTCGCAGATACGTCCCAAGAAGTGCTTTCATTTTTGAGACGCCGGCTAGGCTTCGATCTGTGGATGGTTACCCGCACAGACGGTAATAACTGGACTGTTTTGCATTCGGAAGACCATGGCTACAACATCCCCCCTGGTACTGTTCTTAAGTGGAGCGACTCTTTTTGCAGTGAGATGGTACGCGGGAAGGGGCCAGGTATCGCGCCAGATTGCAAATTGGTGCCCTGTTACGCGGCTGCACCGATCGGACGGCAAATAGCGATCCACTCATATATTGGTGTTCCTCTATTACTGTCAGACGGTTCCCTGTTTGGTACGCTTTGCGCGATTGATCCTGCACCTCAACCTGAAAAAATCAAGGAAGATCAAGAGCTAATCGAGATGGTCGGCAAGGTGCTTAGCAAGATTTTGCAAATGGAATTGAAGGCTGATGAAGAAGCAAGCAGAGCAGAGCGTTTCAAAGCCCAAGCGCTTACCGACGGCCTCACCGGGCTTCTAAACCGTGCAGGGTGGGATCAATTGGCGAGTTCTCGGGATAGTCGAAATCGTCGGTATGGCAACTCTACGGCAATTTTAATAATTGATCTAGACGATCTGAAGCTTGTCAATGATCGCTCTGGCCACGCTGCCGGAGATGACATTATTATGAGGGCCGCCAGTGCCTTGAAACAAGCTTCTCGAGCGGACGATATAGTAGCCAGGTTGGGCGGCGATGAGTTTGGAATCATCGGGGATAACTGCGATATAGCTGCTGGCGAAGCACTCTGTGGAAGAGTTAATATTTTACTTCAACAATTAGGCGTTAGTGCATCTGTGGGATTGGCGATGGCTAACGCTGGCACCAGCATAAGCTCCGCTATGACCTTGGCCGATAAGCAGATGTACGAGCAGAAACGTTCGAAAAAGTTTTAGTAACTGGAGTTGTTAATGACGGTGCTCAAATCTATTCATAACTTGATGAATTATACGTCGCTGGAATCTGGGAAAACCTGTAGACAACCAGCCGGTCATGTTAAATTCTTATAGGTTACTACATACGAAATGATGGCTAGAAAAAGCGTTTTTTGATACGGCATGTAGGGTGAGTTTCCAACTAACAGCAAGTTTTCTGGTGTTCTACGTGTGATAATTATTCATAAAAATATATGCGGACGGATGACGCTACAAGATTTTCGGTAATCTGTATTACAATAATTTCAAAAAACAAAGTTTTTGTATATAAATTTGATCCTTCTACTGAAGGGATAAGTTCTGGCGCTTCATCAGTACGACGAAAAATCGTAGTGTCCGGTACTTCATCGCTCAGACATCAGGTAAAAATGTTCTGTGCCGCCGGTTCTTGTTGTGGTCATGTGTGCGCGGTTCGATTGCGACCGGTACGTTTGGCAGAGTAAAGCGCCGAGTCAGCCTTCGCTAGTAAAAGTTGATAGTCGACAGAATCTGGAATACACGTATGGACACCTAAACTAACAGTGACCACACCGGCAGGATTTTCTTGATGCGGAATTGCTAAATCCATTACCCCGCATCGGATTTTCTCGGCGATAATATAAGCACCGGTTGAATCTGTATCAGGAAGCAGTAATGCAAATTCTTCACCGCCATATCGTACCGCTAAGTCCGATGGCCTGCGTATCAACCGCGCAGCGGTTTGTCCAACCGTAGTGATACATTGATCACCAGCGATGTGGCCGTAATGATCGTTATAGCTTTTGAAAAAGTCAATATCAAGCATTATCAAGCTTAAGGGTGATGTATTCCGAGTAGCACGAAGCCACTCAAGCTGCAGGCTCTTCTCCATATGACGTCGATTTGCAAGTCCTGTAAGAGGATCCTGCAGTACCAGTTTTTCCAATGTTGCTTGCGATTTGGTCAAATCGGTTTCAATTCTAGCGCCATGACGTACTTGTTTAATTAAAAGAAACCCTACGAAAGTATTTACTAAGAGTACTGTGCCGATCATAGCTCCCATTTTAGCTGTTCCAATTCGCCAGGAATTTAGAATAGCGTCTTTGGAGTTTGCAGCCGCTACAACTAAAGGGTATTTCTGGAGTAGTCTATATCCGAATAGTCGATCTACACCATCGATAATAGATTTGATCATCACTGTGTCCGCTGGCGACAGTGGCAAATAAATTGAAAAAATTTCACTTTTTGCGAGCGAAGTGCCGATCAAATTTTCGGTGAAAGGTCTTCTAGCTATTATAGTGCCGTCATTAAGTGCTAAGAAAATTGCTCCGTTATCATCGATCGAAAATTTCGAAAAAAATTGATCAAAGTAGGTCATTTTTATTGTGGCCAGTACTACGCCTTTAAACTGGCCATCCCCGTCGTTCACTCGTCTTGTGAATGGGATGATCCACTCACCGGTCGTTCGGCTTATTATTGCTCTGCCTATCCGTGGTGTGAGCGTGACATTGTTTGCATGGAATATGAAGTAATCCCGATCTGAATTGTTTGCTGCGTCTGGTGTTGTTTCGAACGAAGATAGTAGCCAACGCCCATGTTTATCATAGAAAAATAGACCGTGAAGCTGCTCTGTTGTGAAAACTCTCTTTGTGAGCAATTTTTGGGCGGCTTCGATATTAGTAAGAAAATGATCGTTTGAAACTCTTTCAATTAGTTCGTCTAAAATTATGTTGGCTTCGTCGAAAGTATCTGTCGCTTGCTGCGCGATAGATTGTGTCAAATTTTCTGATACTATATTTGCTTGGGAGATTTCATACGCTTTGTTTTGAATTGACTGGAACCAGTAAATGCTCACAATCGAAATGGCTACCAGAATCATAAAAACAATCGATATAGCTGTGGCGGGTAATCTTCTAGACCAAAAGTATAAACCTTGGGTGGTCTCAGGGGTATCCACAGTTTCTCCTATGATCTTGCCATTAACAGTTTTTTACAGACGAAGCAGCTCAAAACTATGCCGAGTATGTGGGATTTCTCATCTCGAGCGAGGGTGTTTTTATTGACTTAATGTGACAAGCGGAAACTTCGCGGATATGTCTTGCAACAAATGTGCCTGCTAGTTGCGCGAGCATGGTTCGACCGGAACCGTTGCAACCAACCATTACTGGAAGCGTTAACCACATGAAGTGCACCTATCACCTGCTCGCAACGGCGCGAGTATAGACGCAGGCGGACGTGGTCAAGACGTTCAGATTTCAACCTGGAACTTGCTACGCTTCTTAAAAAGCCTCCCCACGCCCCAACAGACTTCCACGTTGACAAACGAACTGCCTCCGCTGGTACTGACGCGGCTCGACTCAAGGCACAGGGGAGCTGAAATTCATATCTACTTTTACAATATCTGGCATGCCTCTCAACATTACGATGGAGTCGCTGCGTTTTTGAGCATCTGAGTCCTGCCAACGCGAGAACTTGGTAAGTCATGGGCCAAGCCTATGGACAAATGCTGATGCCCTTATCTTCGGTTCATCACATTCATAGGTGTGCTTGCCAGACGCTTACATTCGTCCCCTAAGCGTAGGAGAGCAACCGTAGTTGGCTGTTCAGCGCACGCCAATGGCGACGTCCAGCTCGCACGTAGCTGGCTGCGTTTCCATTCCAATACTCCGACCAGTTGCGCTCCGCTGTTGGCTCGTTCATGGCTTGGATGCGCGTCTTAGGCCGAGGGCAGGTCGGTCAAGGCGGTTTAGAGCGGGCGGAGTACAAACACTGAATCGATGCCAGCAACATAAAGCCCACACGCAAGAGCCGAAGCAGTAGATGGGGCACTAGAGCCGAATGATTGAAGCAAGCGGAACGCGCAGGCGAAAGCCGGAGGCGTAAGGATGGAAGCCCGTAAGGGCCGAGACGCTGGCGTTTACGCGAAGGCTTGGTTCACGACAGCCGTCCCCTAAAAGGGGTACGCAACGCACAAACTGCAAGTCGAACTCACGTGCCATCAAAATGCAGAGCTTTGGATGCAGGCTCACAGCGCAGCGAGTAAAACTTCGAGCCTCTGACGTCCCCAAGTACTAAGCAGCTCGACTGGGTCGGTGCCATAGCGTGGCAAGGTTTCTAACCCTGCGCAGCCATCTCGCTAGCTGCGGTATTCGCAGTAGTCCAAGGGTCACAGTCGTTGAAGAGTGTGAGTGCCAGCCATCTATCTCAACGGGCACGAGTCCGTGGCGGATATCGCTCCATAATAGGACGGAGGTCTGATTCATGACCCCTGTGCCTAGTGACACGACCTTCCGTGTTGAGCAGCCAGTCGAGCAAAACAGCGTCGATTCAGAACCCTACTAAGAAATTGATCTCATAAAAAAGGCACCTGCAGAGGAGGTGCCTTTAGCCGGAATAAAGGAGGCAGGGCCCTCTCCGGCCTCACTTAGTGTGAGATGGATTTCGCTCGTTCGTCATATTGAGCGTTGAATAAAGATGGGTTTAAATGCCCGGAAATTTCTCTGAGAGCAGCATTGGCTGCTGATTTGCTGTGAAAATCACCAATTGCACCGTCCACAACCAGCCCCTTAGCGCGCTCTAGAATTTCGTTCTTATCGTGCCTCGCGGCCTTAAGAAGCGCTGCAATTACAACTTCCAACGCAATTTCACGATCAGTCGTCATTTTCGCTTCCTCATCCGGCCCGTATGCCGGTGACCAATCAATACCCCATCCTACCCAAAATTGCCACCTTGCGGCATTTGGTGAAAGAGGGAGTCGCATGAGCATTTTTAACCACTGCTGTCAATCTGCGGTGGGCTCATAAGAAGGGTAGGGAACCTAATTCCCACTGCCTGCGGTGTAAGGCGGTGTGAATGAAATAGAAAATAGGATGCAGATCTTAGCTAATGTTATGCATCGGCCTCGGTTTCGCGAGACCGATACTCAAAAAACAGCGGCTATTTGTAGTTCCCTGCCTTTCGATATCCTACGGCCTGAGCTTCGGATTCAGACGTGAAGGGCAGAACCAGCTCGATTGGCTAGGAAAACGTGGTAGCACTGGCTCGCTAAAAACCACCTTCACGAGTTAATTGGCCTCAATTACTCCATCAGACATTGGTGATTGAGCCATCTCATCTTGGCTCGCGAACTCATTTTTGAAGGTCAGGGGCGGCGGGCCGAAGGCTGCTTTCACCTGCAGGCGAACGTGTGTCGTGAAAATATAGTTCAGGAGCCCCCCTTGAATTCAAAAAATCGCGACGGAGTTCTTATATTTGAAATCAAAAAACAGCAGAGATCTACCTGGCCATTTTTCCCGGAGGTATGACTTGTTAGGGGAATCGGATCGATTGCTTCTACCTCTTTGCCTCTTTTTTGTCTCTGCTTAAAAATTTTGAAAGGACGACTATCTCAGGAAGGGTGTCAGCCCTAGCTGTCTGTAAGTCATGTAGAACTCGCTTCTTCGCGACGAAGGCGCGGCTAGATTTTGCGTTTTCTTTCAAAGGTCTTCGAAGGCCCTCGAAAATTTGGGAAACCTATGAGTAGGAGGCGAATACGAGGACGATTTCAGGCAGCCTGGCTAGGCTCAAAAAACTCGTGAAATCGAGCATTCGAAGCGCTTAGACGCCAAATCCCTCAGTGTTCTTCATCGGAAACTGGCGACGATTACTTGCTGTACTGGCCTATAGCCGCTAATAGGTATGGGGTGATTCACGAGGGCATGAAGATGAATGCGAGATTTGTTGTAATTCCTGCGATCCCTATCGAAACGGGATCTGTGCGCAACGGAACACGCTTCTACTGCGAAACGGCGCCTATAGGTTTCAACATCTACGATAATGACGAGAAGTCGCGTTCCAAGGCTGCATATCAGACGCGGTCAGAAGCTGATGGCGAATGCCAACGTCTCAACCTAGAGCTGGTAAACAGCGTCCTTGCTCAACAACAATCCAAGCCAGTTCAACGAAATTGATACAAGCTTGCGAATGGAGTCCAAAGAACTCGACCTGGGGGCCCTTAGCCTGCCGCAGATGGGTTCTGGCTACTGGTGCGTACGTCCAGCTGAGAGCCCAAATTCAGTGACCCTAGGAAAGCTGACAAAGTCGGAACGATGATGATTAACGCTCTGCGCAGTGGGAAATCAGGATGATGTTGACTAAGCGCCGCAGCTCTATGGTTGGTTTTATTTTTTTTGCTGTTGGCCTGGTTACTTTTTCTGCTTGGCTGCTGTTGAAGTCCGAGACTCAACGCAGAGAACAGCGATTCTCCGAATACGTGCAAAATATTTCCGGCATCGTGCGAAATCAGCTTGATACCAATGAAGCTGTTCTTGCGGGTTTTTCAGCATTCCTCCAGGCCGTGGATCAGAGCGACACGGATGCTGCGGCCCGTTATGCGGCAGCCGTCCTATCAGCATACCCACATATCTACATGCTTGAGGCCGCGCGGGCTGTTCCCCTAGCTGAGCAAGCCGCCTTTGAAGAACTGTTGCGGCGAACATGGCGGCATGACTTCGAGCTGAAAGAGTTCCCGAGCCTCACTCAGCAGCCTAGCCAACCTCAGGCATTTCTCAATGAGACGTGGCCGGTGTTGTTTATGTACCCGCTACTCCCTGAATCCAGCTCAATCTACGGAGTAAGGCTGGAAACCGTGGCCTACCTGTCCTACGCATTGGCACGAACCCACAGCAGCCAGAAACCTGTGGTTTCACCGGTATTCTCCATGTACGAGGGAGGCAATGCTTACATACTGATGCAGTCAGTCAGTCGGCCAAAGCAGGTAAGACAGGACACCCGTCCCAATTTCTTCGGCAGTACGATGGTGACTTTGCTGTTGGTCAAGACGAACTCGCTGCTCGATGCCGTGAACAACGCGAACGTAGACTTCTTGGTTCACATAAGAGCTATCCTGAAAACTGCAGCCGGGTCTGAAAGTGATGTGTTTTCCACGCAGACTCAGCAAGCAAGTTTACTGGATCGCCTGCTATTGCCGCGCCTGGCCAGCCGAGTTGAGATCAGAACCACTTCACAACCGATGACACTGCTGTTTGAGCGTCAGTTGCGTGTAGAGGATTTTTTAACGGCGGAGACATTGATTATCCTCGCGGTTCTGGGAGGTGCACTCGTAATGATGCCGCTTGTTTTAATTCGGCATTTCCAGGCGATTGAAAGGGCTGAGGTCGAGCATGAGCGCTCGGCCTATCTCGCAACCCATGACGTGCTTACTCAATTGCCGAATCGCTACCTTTTCGCCGAACGCTTTCATCAGGTTTATGCCGACTGGCAAGTGAAGGGTGTTCCGTTTGCAGTGCTATTAATCGACTTGGATTACTTCAAGGAAATTAACGATAAGCACGGCCATGAGGTCGGCGACGAGATTCTTCGAGTGGTTGCAGACCGCATGCTCGCGTCCAAGCGCTCGTGTGACACGGTCGCACGCTACGGCGGAGACGAGTTCGTGGCTTTGATCGCAGATCTTAGGAGCCCAGAAAGCGCAGAAATGAAGGCCACGAGGATACTAGAAGCTATCGCGCAGCCGGTCGTCACGACCATAGGCGAGGTACTACTCTCGTGCAGCATCGGAGTTTCGATCTGTCCTCTCCACGGGCAGAGCTTGGATACGTTGCTAAAAGCAGCGGATCAGGCGATGTATGACGTTAAACAACTGGGTCGGATGGGGATTGCAATGACTAAGAAGCGGCCTTTCACTCCACTCGATAATTAACACACACTGCTGATCGATATGGTCGATCAGGGTAGCCCTTGATTTGGACTCCTCGCCGCGAACATGCCGGCGATGATACGGGCATCCAAGAGGGCGTGATGTGGAAGCGGTACCCCATCGTTCATAACCTTCAGAGTGTTAGCATCAATAGGGTGATTTCGGACATTTCTTGGCCATTTCCCATCGTCATACGCTAGTTCACAGAAAAGCTCCCAGTCGTACTGCGGGGCGTCTGTGACAATCTCCAGGGCTTCGTCGAACGACGTGAGGAAGTCGAACAGTGCTGACCTTGCGCCAATGATGGGTAGTGCATAGCTTCCGCCCCAGAGCTGCGGAAGGACGATCTTGATTGCGAAGTCGCTGCAGTCAGCTTCTCGCCATGTGTCGATCAATTCCGCGTAGAATTCGCGTCCATCCTCGGCCACCAACGCCAGCGAAATAAGCTTTTGCTGCCGCCGAGCGCTGGGTAAACTCGCAATCAAGAAAGAGCCTCATGCTGTTAGAACTCCGCAATGACTAGGTTCCGGCTCGATATGTCGCAGGAAGCTCTGCTATGGGAGATGGCCCTTGAGCATTTTGGCTCAGACGGGCTGCTCCAAGTGGTAGTAGAGATGTGGGGTAGCGCAGCCGCGCCGTCTAGATCAGTCGTTGAACACATGTCCACCGATAGGATGAGCCAGGAAGTCCTGAATATACTGAAAATTGCCCAAGAGATATTGGACACTTTCGTATCGGATAGAAGGCCCATTCATGACAAGGTAACGCTATACGCACGTCATGCAAGTGATTTAGCTGACGGGCTTATCACACGACTGCCGAAGGAAAAGCTTTCGCGCGCTTTGAGGGGCTCTCGGATCGAAATCGAACTGGGGATGTGACGCCTAGCAGTCCCCGACGACAACGGTCAGTAACAATCCTAGTAAACTTTGTTTAGCTAATTATCACTCCTTTGAGATGCCCTATGAACTCTGAATTAACTGAAGAAGAAATGCGTCGTGCTCTGTTCGGTACGGATGAGCCCGAAGTGCAGGTTTCAACCACTCCGGTGCAGGAATCTGCGCCCGAGGTTGTCCTTACCAAGCCGGCTGTAGCTCCCACCGTCAAGAAAGCAGTAAAGAATGCGTTTACCCCTAGGCTTAGGGTCACGCTCCGGGTTGGCAATGACTTTGAGGGGAAGATGCACGAGTTGATTCACGAGGCTTATACGTTGAGCTCGTTGCTTGCCGAGCAAGAGGCCGTGAAGGCTGCCAGGAAGAAGTACAAGTATGTGGAAGTAGTTTCGGTCAAGTCGATGTAGAGGCTCTCCTTAGAGAACCACTATACTTTTGCTCAAAGCGATCATTTTGGCTATCGGAAACGCTACCGCAGCGTGACTGCGCGTTCTAAGTCACATGAGTCGCAAATGCGCCCACTGCGTCGACTACACTCTTGGCGCCATCCTGAATCTCAACAATTACCAGGCCAGCCTGTGTGGCAAGTTCAAGGCCTTGCTCTGCTTGGAACTTGCTGTTTGCCATCTCAGCTATGGTCTCATCCACTAGCTTCTTGTTCTGCAAGACAACCGATGCAATTTCTTCAGTAGCAGTGCTGGTACGCCCAGCCAATTGTCGAACCTCATCAGCCACCACCGCAAAGCCTCGACCCTGCTCACCTGCGCGTGCAGCTTCAATCGCAGCATTCAATGCCAACAAGTTGGTTTGTTGGGCAATACTACTTATCGTCTGAATGATGGAGCTGATTAACAATGACTGCTTACCGAGCGCTTCGACCCCGCGAGAGGCAGTCTGCATATCAACAGCAATTTTACGCATGGTATGCATAGTGTCGTTGACTACGAGTGCTCCGCGCTGAGCAATAACATCCGTCTGCTGGGAAATTTCAAATGCAGTTTGCGCGGCTTTACTGACCTCTTGCTCACGGGCCACTTGATCGGTGACTACCGCTGCAAATTTAACGACTTTGCAGAGTGCTCCTTCGGTGTCATAAACCGGATTGTACGTCGCTTCCAGCCATACGGTTTGACCACGACTGTCAATACGTTCAAATCGACCTGCAACAAACTCTCCCTTGTTCAAAGTTAACCAAAAGTCTTTGTATTGTTGGGATGAGGCTTCCTCTGGCTTGCAGAAAATACGATGGTGACTACCTTTAGCTTGGCCCAAACTGTAGCCCATCGCTTTTAAAAATTGGTCATTAGCCATGATAACGTGGCCAGTGAGATCGAACTCGATCACCGCCGTCGAACGAAGCAATGCGTCAATGAAGGAGGCGTTTTCCGATGCTTTTTCCACGCGAGAGGTAATGTTCGTCGCATAGCACGTGATATGACTCAACCGTCCAGTCGCATCCGTTATAGGCTGCCAATGTGCATGAAGCCACACCAATGAACCGTCAGCATGCAGGTACCTGTACTCGTCAGTGATGGACTTGCCTGCGGCGACAGCTGCTCGAAAGTTGTGAAAGCACGGAAGCTTTGATACGTACCGCGGAACAATATCGGCCATGGCAAGACCTCGGAGTCGATCCTGCGGGTAGCCGAGCGCATGATGGCCAGCATTGCCAGACCCTACTGCATCCAGGGTATTGACCTGCATGTGAGTGCAAGCGTCGGCATCACCCTGAGCGATGGCCACATCGAGCAGCCGATGCAACTGATCCAGCAGGCGGACATGGCCATGTACAAAGCCAAGCAGAAAGGGCGCAACAACTTTCAGTGGTACACCAGCGACCTCAATCAACGTGTTTGCGAGCACGCGAGCCTGCGCAATGACCTGCAAAAGGCTATCGAAACTCAATCGTTCCAGTTGCATTACCAACCGCAGATAGACGCACGCACGGGCCGGGTGGTCGGGATCGAAGCACTGCTGCGCTGGAATCATCTGGAAAAAGGATTTATCTCACCGGCGGTGTTTGTGCCGGTGGCAGAGGACAGTGGTCAGATCATCCCGCTGAGCCTTTGGGTACTCGATACCGCCTGCGCGCAGTTGCGGCAGCTGGGCGAGCAGGGCATCACAGGCATCTCGATGGCCGTGAATATTTCGCCGATACATTTCCAGCGTGGGCAGTTCGTCGAGTGTATCCAGGCAGTGCTGAACAGGTACGAACTTAGCGCAGGGCAGTTGGAACTGGAGATTACCGAGTCGCTCTTATTGCATAACGTTGAGCAGGCGATCGACACGTTGCACCAGCTCAAGGCTCTAGGTGTACGCATTGCGCTCGATGATTTCGGCACCGGTTATTCCAGCCTCAGCTACCTCAAACGCTTACCCATCGACAAGATCAAGATTGACCGTTCTTTCATCAGAGATATCGCTACCGACCATCACGATGCAGCGATCACCCAAGGCATTATTTCCATGGCCCATCACCTCAGCCTGAGGGTGGTCGCCGAAGGTGTGGAAACCACATCTCAAATCGATTTCCTGAAGGGCAGTCGCTGCGATATTTTTCAGGGGTATTACTTTGCCAAACCGATGCCCAGTGCAGACCTTGAGGCCTTCATTAGCCTACGCGAATCCCGGTCCCTGACGCCCGGTCTTGTCTGTTCGCAGGTTTGAACAGGCGAATTCGCAGATTTAAACGAGTCCGGTTGCCCTGAACCACACTTCAGTTGCCACTTCGGTCCTGGAGCGTTCCTGTTGAGCGCTTCAGATCTTTTGCCGGGTCCAGAAGCGTTTGGGAAACTGAGCGCTTTAGACCCAAGCTCTGCTCAACACGCCTGGCCGTGGACGCATTAAGCGCGTGACTGTTGTTGGCACTGGAGGGTACCGAAAATTCGTTCAGTTACTACGGTAAGCGTCATCAACGACTATAGTCATTGGTGAGCCAGAGCGAATCCGACCATTCCCCTGCCAACCTGGCCTAATCCAATTCCGCGATTACACGGCGGATCTTCTTGTGTTCCTTGATGCGGAACGTAAACGTTTCGCTGCCGAAATTACTCAGGCTCAGGCTGAGATCGAGGCAGCGTTGTCTTTTTTTTCCCCTTGATGGTGGATGGAGTTATCCCGCCGGGCACGTCGTATCCCACTGAGCACGTCCCAACCACCCATCTATCAAGGTTCAAGCAATGAATACTTCAGAGTTAGATGATGCACAAAAAACCAATGGCGACCTGGTTCAGGGTCCGCTGCCGGCCGGCACTGTCGCGCCCGACTTCACTCTTCACGCAACCCCTGATCAACAGTTGTCGCTGCGTGAGCTAAAGGGAAATCCCGTGATACTGGCGTTTTATCCCGCTGACTGGACTTCGGTGTGTGGTGACCAACTGACCTTGTACAACCAGTTGTTACCCACCTTCAGAGAATATGGTGCGGTGCTATTGGGTATCTCGGTTGACAGCGCCTGGTGTCATCAGGCCTTTGCCAAAGATCGAAATTTCCACTTCAGCCTGCTGGCCGATTTCGAGCCCAAAGGGGCGGTGGCACGACAGTATGGAGCGTACGAGTCCCAGCTCGGAGTTTGTAAGAGGGCACTGTTCGTGATTGACAAGGAGGGGGTGGTCGCCTGGAGCTACGTCTCACCAATGGCAATCAACCCTGGGGCGGACGGCATTCTGGATGCGCTGGATGCTCTGGTGAATTCGCCACAAAGCACGCCAACCAAAAATTAACAGGTGATTACATGGCCACTCTCAAAGTCCCGGTAAGTGCCAACGACCATCGCCAGGGAAGTGCGCATGCCAAGGTCACCTTGGTGGAATTTGGCGACTATGAATGTCCCTATTGCGGTGAAGCTTATTGGATGGTCAAGAATCTGCAACAGCATTTTCGCGATGACTTGCTGTTTGTGTTCCGTAACTTCCCTCTGACCACCGCTCACCCCCATGCATTGGGTGCAGCGGTCACCGCTGAGTATGCCGGGAGTCGAGGATTCTTCTGGGAGGCCCACGACGAATTGTACGAAAATCAGGATCGATTGGGCCTGCCGCTGTATCGCGCCATCGTTCTCAAACACGGCCTTCCCAAGGAGGAATTCGATCTTGCAATGCAAGAGGATACTTACATTCCCAAAATACAAGCCGATTTCAATGGCGGTGTACGCAGTGGCGTGAATGGCACCCCAGCGTTTTACATTGACGGGCTTCGCTATGACGGAGTTCCAGAGTTCATCGGGATGAGTCAGATGATTGAGCTTTTGTTAGTGCGTGGACGAAATCGCTAGAGAGCCAAATCGGCTTGGCATCACCCACATCGGAGCCGAGGAAAAACCAACGTTAGCTTCCTTTTACATTAAAGAGGTGGACACGGAGCCGGCAACTAATGAAATCTTTGAAGTATTATGAAGAAAATCGACACGCCACATGGTTGGAGTTGTTTTTTGACCTGACTTTCGTTGTTACGATAGGCCAGGTTACGCACACTCTCGGACATGTTCATGACGGCCACTTTGAACATAAGCAATTATGGATATTCTTACTGCTTTTTGTACCGTTGTGGTGGATCTGGTCCAGTCACACGATTTACTCCAACAGGTTCGATACAGACAGTAATCTTCACCGTTTGGCAACATTATTCATAATGCTCCTGCTCATTGTGCTATCGGCACGGATTGGGGAAGACCTGGAAGTGAACTACCCGCTTATTATTGCCTGCTATTTTGGTATACGAGCGATCATCAGTGTTATGTACATTTCATCCATTAGTAAACTCGATTCTCGCGGCGAACTTTCCTCAAGGCTTGGTTTCGCCCTATTAGTTAGCGCAGTTATTAGTCTTTCATCCGTTATTTTTGACCCGCCCTTGCGTTACCTTGTTGCTTATATTGGGATTGTTCTTGATATTCTGTTTCCTGTATTTTTCTGGACTAAACTAAAACCGTTGCCAGCACACACGGAACATTTGGTTGAGCGCATAGGCCTACTCACCCTAATCTTATTGGGGGAGTCAATTATTAGCCTTTCCGGAGGCTTGTCTAACATTCAATGGGGTTATTATAATGTGATGGCGGCCATCACCGGATTTATCATGATTTGCAGTATCTGGTGGATCTATTTTGATAGTTTTTACTTATTGAACAAGCATCAAAGCAGTATGAGTGGGCACGCCTTAATCTACTCGCACCTTTTTCTTTTTATGGGGCTGGCACTTCTGGCAAATTTGATTAGGCATGCGATCCTGAACGACATTGCGATACGCGATTTTCAGATTATGTCGATCACCGGCATGGCCTTGTTTTTCCTAGGTAAGCAATATGGCTATTTCATAGCCGTGAGTAGAATAAGGAAATACATACTACAAAACACGTTGATAGTGTTTTCTTTGGGCGGGTTAGTCGTGTTTTTACCCCGCGTCGAGTACATATTGGTCGGCCTGACAGCAACCATGATCTCTTATGTTTTTCTAAATTTCAGATATCGTTGAATCATTATTATCAGACCAGAGGGTGGTACCAAGTGAGCAAGCGGCTGACTTGCGGTTATATGCTGCCCACTACGTCGTTCTCACTGCCCGTGCGCTACTCGCCGCTACCCTTGGTCTATTTGGGGTTGTAATCCTGGTATCGTCGACCATAGTTAAGAGTCTCGGATACCCCTCTTAGCTATCGCGATCTGATAGCGCCAGTCGCATCGTAACAACAGGAGTCACATCATGGTCAAAGTAGCGTTGTTCGTTCGCCTGGAAGCAAAACCCGGGAAAGAAAAGGATGTAGAAAGCTTTCTTTTGGGCGGCCTTCCGTTAGTGGAGGAGGAGCCAGCCACTACAGCCTGGTTTGGAATCCGCTTGGGGCCGTCCACCTTTGGCATCTTTGACGCATTCCCGGATGAAGCGGGCCGGCAGGCGCATCTTTCGGGCAAGGTCGCGGCGGCGCTTATGGCAAACGCTGCCGAGCTGTTTGCCGAACCGCCATCAATCGAGAAGGTTGACGTCCTTGCAGCCAAGCTGCCCGGTTAAGCAAATCCAACAGGAAGTTTCATTCAGTTCGGGGAGGCTCACGATGTCTTGTATGAAAATCAGGATCGCCTGGGCCTGCCGCTGTCCCGGGCGGTGATCAATTAAAACACTTGTATTGAAGATAGATGTCATGGCTAAAGTGCTGTGTCCAGGATTCATGCCATGCTTGCGCGTTCGGTATAAGTGAAAGGATATGCGCGCAAATCGTGTCCATGGACGGCGTGGAAGCCGCACAGAATCTGCAAGGCAATGTGCTCATCACGTGTTTAGGATGGGTAGGGTAGATTGTTTGCCGGGCACCGGTCGCTCATGGCGCGAAGATCTCCATCATTGATATAGAACCGTAGGTCATCCGCGCCGTGACACCTAATGGTTTCGTCAAGTGAGCATTCGTCGGCGTAGCAGTGACCGATGTTCAATGAGCTGCCTGACGCGGCTGCACTCCGAACTGCGCAACGATGTGTGTACCCAATTCCTCAATAACTTCCACCGCAGGGCGCTTGCCGTATTTGAGATTGAGAATGACGTGGTCCACGCCGATTTCCTCAAGCGACTCCAGCAAAAATCGTAGATGGTAACGTCCAAGTCTGAACCCCAAATGGATACGTGTGGGTGGCGTTGACGGATTCTCATCGAGATCGATGTACAGCGACTGAGTAAAGGGCTTATACACAGAACCACATTGTTTCGTGACCTCCAGTCGCCAATCTTCCACGACCAGCCGCTGCATGTTCGGAATGCGTGGATAGTTGATCCATCCGTTGCTCTCACGCGCGATCCAATCCAGTGACTGGCGACTGTTGCCGGTCACGAGCATTGGAATGAATTGGGTGGTAGGTTTCGGAATCAGGTCTGCGCCTTGCATTTCACCAGTGCTCCAGTGGATGGGCTCAAAATTGGTGCTATGGGCACGGCGAATCACTTCGTAGTGTTCTCGAAAGATCTCTCCACGCCTTTCGGGATCGACGCCAAACGCCGAAAACTCCACTGGCCGATCTCCCGAAGCAACCCCCAGAATCAAGCGACCAGTGCTCAACTGATCGACGCTGGCTGACGCCTTGGCCGTGTGCAGGGGATGGTGCAGCGGGATGGCGATGGAGGCGGTGCCAAGTGCAATCTCCGAGGTATGGGCGGCCATATAACCCAGGTAAACCCAGGGGTCGAAGACTTGGCCGACATCCCCGAAGCCAGGGTCGCGAAGCGGCACGTCGCGAAACCAGAGCGCGCAGAAGCCCAGCGCCTCGGCTTGTTTAGCCAGTGTGACCTGGTTGAGCATGCTCGGAGTGTCCCCGTCGAAGGCCTCCATGGGAAAGAACAATCCAAGGCTCAAATGCCCCTGAGTGAAGGTTCGGCTGAACCCTCGATGCTGCTGGTAAGGAATCGTGCTCGGCCGATACATACGGATTGACCTCATGGCAGAACGTGAACAGCGCCCCCGTTTCCAGAGGTGCTGCGACATCGGTCGCTTTTGAACGGCAGGTGGGGGGACTGGGTCTGGCTTTTACCCGTTGCGCCGTACTGCTGGTCGTGTGGACCGGACTCAGGGGCCAGTTGCTGGCGATAGGCGAGGGTTGGTCCGGGTGGGTGTTAAGCGGACGGTCAAAGGAAGTCAGATCTCTCGGCTCTATACCATCAGATGGGCAAGGCGTTCGAGGAATCATTCTATAAGCGTAGGCGGTTTTGCAGCTCTCCGCCATATTCTTACAATCGAGCCGCTTCCGGGCGAAAGTTGCGTATCGAAGACAGTTATCGGTCGTTTCCTACCATTCCAGAACGGCCGCTATTGGCCGATTTCTGCCTCTCGCGACGGGCCGCAAAAACGACCTAAAGCGGACGTATATCAGTTTAATCCCCATTCACAGGGCAACCGGATCTTCTTGCAAATTACCTACCGCTCAGCTGCGGTCGATTTGCTGCATATGCATTTCAGACATGCGCTCACCATGCACCGTCAATCGGAAGAATTGCTGTTCCATGGCCAATAGGTCTTTCCTTATCAGTTGGATATTCAGCGCACCAAGGTTTTCCCCTTGTCGCTCACACAACCGCTTTGGCGCCAGCCTTGACCGCTGATTTACGATAGGTCAGCAAAACGATGCCAGTGACAACTATCACCCCGCCCAGCACCTGGCCCGCGCTCAGCATCTGATCCAGCACCAGCCAGCCCATCAACAACGTCGCCAGCGGCTCGATGTTCATGACCGGCGCATTGCGTGGCATGTCCAGCCGAGGCACCGAAATGAACAGCACGATAAAAGCCGTGCCGTACAACACCACCAACGTGGTGAGGGCCAGCCAGCCAGTGGAGGTCGCGGGCATGTTCAGGCCGCCTGGGAGCGCGCCCGTCAGGCCCGCCAGATTGACGCTGCTGAAGACGATAAAAATGGTCAGCAGACTGCGCACCGAACCGCGCACCTGAGACAATTTGTGGTCGGTAACCCACAGCGCGCAGGCGAACACACTGGCGGCGCAGAACGCCAGGGCGACGCCCTCCAGCCATTCCGGGCCGACGTTGGTAGAGGCAGAAAGACGCCCGGGCACATCCAGCACAAACACCAACCCCAACAAAATCAAACCCATCAGCGCAGTGGTGCGGGCAGTTGGCCGCGGCCCACCCACTGCCCAGGTGAGCAACGCCAGCAGGATGGGAAACACGTTGGCCACCAGAAGCGCCAGGGCCACCGGAATCCGAGCGACGGCGGAGTACAGGCACAGGCTCTGCGCGGCAATCAGCAAGCCCAGCAGCAGTTGCCAGCGCCAGGCACCGGCCGGTAGTCGCAGGCTTTGTCTTTGCCATAGCACCATGATGGCGAGCACCAGCAAGGTCGCGCCAGAACGCATCAATATCGCCAGCAACACGCCCGCGCCGTCATCAAAAGCCACCCGTGCTGCCACATGGTTGCCAGCGAAAGCGCAGCCCATGCACAACAGAATGATCACGGCGAGATGGCGGGGGAAGGGCGGCGGTACGGTTTGCGCAACGGCAACGGTAGGGCGGGACATGGCAGATCTCGAAGAGTGACAGGCCAATCGTGATGGCGTGTGGTTTTTATTATGTTGTCGTACAACTAGGTCTTTTTGTACCGTATTCGCTTAGGCTGGGCAAGTGGGTCTTTGGTTGTGAGGCTTTGATATCTGGATTTAGCGCAGTGTCTGTTCAAAGTTGTTCTGATTAGAGATCGTATGACTTTGGATCTGAGTGCCGAGCCAGTGGACATTCCCCACGCCAAGGCGCTAGCGTCAGCTCCTTCAATCGAGGGCTGCACCATGGATGTTATTGCCGACTACTCAAATGAACACCATCGCCGAGCGTGTCAAAACCTTTTATGAATCGCTGGGTTATTCGACCGAACCCCGCATCAGCATGGGGAAGAAGATCGAGTCGAATGTAGTGATGCCTGATGAGAAGTGCTGGTGAGTGTCTGCTATCGGTCGACTGCACTCCCTCACGACAAGTGGCTATGCGGTCAAAGTTCTGGTCATGCTTCGCGCTGCCAAACCGCGCCTTTGACCACCAGGTACAGCAGCGGCCCCACGGAAACGAATACGGCAGTCAGTATCAGGTAGGGAAGCAGGCCAATGAGGGAGCCGCCGCGCGACCGGTGGTCTTTGGCCATCCAGATGCAGGCCAGCGCTGCCATGAGGTACAGGTCGATGACCACCTGGGCAGTGTCAGGTCGGGTCATCAGCTCATGCCCGAAGGCCAGCAGCGATTGCTCGGCATTCAGCATCGTCCAGCCGGTATATATCGAAAAGAGCACCAGCGATGCCAGCGCAGTGAGGCGAAGTACCATAGCCCTGTCCTTTGATCGGTTTCCTGGCACAGTAGTGACAGGTTTGCTGGCGCTCAATGACCTGAGAGGTCATGGACGCCACGCATAAGGACTCAATCGCCCGAATCGCCCCTGACGGCTACCGATGGCTGGTTGAGCGCGGCGCTTGCCCTTTTCGTCTGCAAACCTGCAGTATCCACACTTGCTCCGTTTCGGTGCCTAATCCACAAAAACCGGACTCTTCAGACCTATGCCCGTTGACCTGGAAGCGCTGTACCCGAAACTCATCCATCTGATGCTGGACACTGTGTTCGTGGTCGACAGTGAAAACCGCATCGTCTTCGTGAGCGATGGGTGCAAGGCGCTGCTCGGGTACCGTGCCGACGAACTGACAGGCACGCCGATCACTAACTATATGCATCCTGACGACTTGGCGATCACCCGGGCTTCCATCGTCCGGGTGATGAGTGGCCAGCCGCACTTTGATTTCCGCAACCGCTACCTGCGCAAGGATGGCAGCATCGTGCACATCCTCTGGGCCGCTTTCTGGTCCGAGGAAGTCGGGGCGCGAATCGGTGTGGCGCGCGACGTAACTGCACTAACTCAGGCCGAAGAGGAATTACGCTTCCTCGCCCATCATGACCCGTTGACCGCGTTGACCAATCGTTCGCTGTTCAATGTTCGGCTGGACTCAGCCCTGCAAGCGGCACGCCGCGATGAGACGAGCCTGGCCCTGATGTTCCTGGACCTTAATGACTTCAAGGGCATCAACGATGTGCATGGGCACGCGGCAGGTGATCGAGTGCTGTGCAAGGTTGCGCGGCGGCTGGAAGCCTGTGTAGGTAAGGCGGGGCTGGTGGCGCGGATGGGCGGCGATGAGTTCACGGTGCTGTTGACCGACATCCAATCCCAGGCGGCAGTCTATGCCAAGGTCGAGCAGATACTCGCAGCGCTGGCCGAGCCGCTGGGCCCGGAGTTCGGCTGGCTGCAGATGCCTTCTTGCAGTATCGGCGTGGCGTTCCACCCCGCGGACGGCGAGGATGCAGATACCTTGCTGAGCCATGCCGATGGCGATATGTACCAGATCAAAAAGCGCCAATGCGCGGTGGACGATGATTGCCAGGTGGTGTCGGGCCAGTGAGCGCAAGCGTTAGTTGGCCCTTACTCGGCTCCTGCCGTCGGCACGACTTGCGGCCGGTTGGCCAGTTTCCGGCGGTCAATGAACATGGCGCGTAGCCAACGGGTCATGGGCAGTTCCACCAGGCGGTAGATAACGATTGCCACGATGCAGCACAGAATGATGCTCACGGGAGTCATCAGGTAGGCCAGGGGGCCGGGTGCGTCGAAGACATGAAACACCTTGTTGAACACCTTCAACACATACGGGTGAAACAGGTAGAGGGAATAACTGGCATCGCCGATCAACACCACCCACCCAGGCAAATCGACCGCGGTCAGCCCATGCACCAATGCGAGGAATACAATGGCGGCCGGTATACCCCAGGCCAACCCACGGCCGAGGGACTCTGCCAGGTGATAGGACAACGGCATGTACACCAGCGCCGCCAGGCCAATCAGTATCAGGACCGCGCGCGCAGCGTTGCCGGGGCCGACGCTGCGCCACTCAGCCGTGCGGGCGTACACGGCGTAGCAGCCCATGCCGAGGGCGAACTCGGCGAGAATCTGCTGGGTGTAGAAGTTGGCCAACAGTGTTTCGAACTTCGCCAGGTGACCCACCACCACCAGCGCCAGCAGCAGGCTTGAGCAAATCAGCAGGCGATAGCGGTGACTGATGGCCATGGAGAGGGCGAACAGTGCATAGAAGAACATTTCATAGTTCAGCGTCCAGCCCAGATACAGCAAGGGCTGAACATAGACACCTTTCTGGTACGGAATGAAGAACAGCGATTTAAGCAGCCCAGGTACATCCGCCGTCGTGTTGTCCAGCAGGCTGGGCAGTAACAGGGCAACGGCGAAAACGCCGAAGGTGCCAAGCCAATATAACGGCACGACACGTATCACTCGTTTGGTAAAAAAGTGGCTCCCTGATTGAGCGGTCACCATGGCCATGATGAAGCCGCTGATGACAAAGAAGATATCCACGCCCCAGTCGCCATTGCGGAACAAGGGGATATGGAAAAAGACCACCGCGAGCGCCGCGATGGCGCGCAGCATCTGGACACTCTCCAGCTTGTCAGCCGGGGCCTGTAGCGACGAATTCATGGCGAGATCCTTATCAGTCAGGCTCGAAGGTGGCGTCAAAGTAAAGGCGAAAGCGATACACCTGCCGCAGACTGATAATAGAGAAATACCTGACATCTATAGGCGCAGCAGTCACACGCAAAAAGACCGCGCTATAACAAAACTTCTATCAACTAAATCGCTCGGCGTGAAGTGACGTTAGCAGCGCTGTTTAAAAGAGCAAGGCGGTTTCTTGCGTTATGACGAATGGACTAATGACTCAAATATGGCGTCAAAAAAGCTCTGATTTTTTACTTCAAAAGTTAGTGGTTGATAGTTGTATCAAGTACAACTCTTGCTGCGCCGGGCGTTGCTGGAACCAAGCCTATCCATAGCGCTCATGCCCAGCAATGGCAGGCCCAGCAGGGTCAAGCCGACGCCTGCTATCGCACTGACGGTCAACGGGTCGCCGAACTGCAGCCAAGCCCAAATCATGGTCACCGGGGGAGCCAGGAAAAGTGCGCCACTGATGCGTTGGATACTGAAGCGTTGCAGGCACAGCCAATAAAAACCGTAACCACCCAAAGTCGCGAACACCACCAGCCAAACCACGCCCGCAGTAAAACCTGCGCTGGGCGGTGGGCGCATTTCTCCTTCGAGCCAGGCCAGCAGCGCAAACACCGGAATCACTGCACACACCTGAATGAACAGCGCCGTCGACGCCGGCATCGATGTACCGGGTGACGCTTTCTGGAAAAGCGTGGCCGCTGCAAGCGAGAGCACTCCCAGCAGTGGCAGGCTGTAGGCCCAGAGGTCTGCGGCATCCCATTTGACGCTGGCGGCGCTGGCCACCAGCATGCCGGTCAGGCACAGCGCCAGGCCCAACCACTGCCAGCCGCGGGTGCGTTGCCCGGGCACGCTCCCGGCCAACACCACCATCGTCAGCGGCAACAGATTGGCGATGAGTGAGGCAGTGCCCGGCTCGACACCCAGTTGAATGGAGGCGGCGATCGGTCCGATGTAACCGCCAATCGCGAACAGCCCCAGCAGGCCTTGAT
Source organism: Pseudomonas sp. RIT-562 (assembly GCF_026241895.1). Taxonomy (GTDB): domain Bacteria; phylum Pseudomonadota; class Gammaproteobacteria; order Pseudomonadales; family Pseudomonadaceae; genus Aquipseudomonas; species Aquipseudomonas mandelii_F. The sequence continues at coordinate 53,304 of NZ_JAPJIV010000009.1, forward strand.
GAGCTACGTCCGTGCCGCGCAATGCGCGCAATCCTGCCCAGGCAAGCGGGAGTAAAACGGCGGCTGCCAGGACAAAGCGCCACAGGGAAGCCAGGTAGACGCTGCCCTGATCGGCGACGTAGCGATACCCGATGAAACCCGAGCTCCAGCTGACGACCATGGCCAACAGCAATGCGCTGCCAGTCAAAAGTGATAAGCGACTGCGTATGACGTTCATCGAATGGCACCTGACAGGGGGGCTGAGTTCGATGGTATGAATGATTGGATGATGCAATCAAACGATACGATCGGCACCACTGATGCAGGATTTCTCAACCATGGCTGAAGCGCTTGATATAGAACTGCTGCGGACTTTCCATGCGATCTTGCGTTTTGGCCAATTCCTGGCGGCTGCCAGTTATCTGAACAAAAGCCCTTCAGCGGTCAGCCTGCATGTTCGTCGCCTCGAAGCCGTGGCCGGCGGCCGTTTGCTGGAGCGCGATAACCAGACCGTCAACCTGACACCCCTGGGCCGACGCTTTGCGCTGCAAAGCGCCGAATTGTTGCGTGTGCACGACGGGCTGCTCGCCAGCTTCACCGCGCCGGTGGCCAGTGGTCGAGTCAGGCTGGGTATTTCCGAGGAGTACGCCGGCGCGGTGCTGGGTTGTACGCTGCCGCACCTGACGGCGGATTTTCCACACATTGAACTGGAGGTGGAGACCGGTGCCAGTGGCCGCCTGAGTAACCGTCTTCAGCGCGGGCAACTGGATATGGCGCTGCTAGTGGCGCCGGCTGAGGTGGCTGCGCCACAATTTCGCTGCATAAAAACGTTCGGCATCACCCAGCCGGTCTGGGTGGCCGCCCACGACTACATTCAGGACCTCGGAAAACCGGTCCCTCTGGCATTGCACGGCAAGGGTTGCCCGTATCGAAACGCGGCAGTCGACGCGTTGACGCAACAAGGTCGGCGCTGGCGAGCAGTGATCATGAGCGCCGGGGTGATCGCCCTGGAGGCGGCCATCGAGGCCGGGTTGGCCATCGGCATCGTCGACCGCGCTCGAGTGGGCCAAGGCATGCGAGTGCTGACGATTGCTGAAGGGTTTCCTGAGCTGCCCGTGCACGAGCTACGCCTGGCGCTGGCGCCGGGGGAGTTGAGCGAGGCGGGGGAGGTGCTGGTCAGATTGATCAGCCATGGGTTTGCCTATTAACGATCGTTTTCGCCAGCGGAAGCGGCCGCGATGATCGTTTTGATCGGAATGAACATCGGCGTTGTCCCGTGAGGACCTGTCTCGTCCAAGATCTCGAACCCGATAGTTTGGTAAAAGTTGATCGCCTTGGGTGCCGCATCAAGATACATACCTTTAACAGGAATGGTCTTGTGCACAGTCATAGCCTGATCGAATGCGATCATCAGCAGTTCAGCTCCAATGCCCTGGCGTTGGTACGGCGCGTCAACGGCAAGCATGCTGAGCTTGACCGCCGGAACTTGGGAGGGTTGATTCCCTTGTTCCAGATAAGCCTGTACCCGGGCTTTGTCCAAAATAAGAAAAGTCAAAGTGCAGAACGCGAACAGTTCTCCTTTGTCGTTTATGGCCCCGATACCGGTGAGATTCTCGCTCTTCAAGGCCCTTTTCAGCTTGGTCTTGAAGTAGTCGTCCAGCATGGGCTCCCCGCAGCTGAAGGACTTGAGGAACGTGTAGGAGGAATAGTTTCGACGCAGGTTTTTATCTACTTCGTAACTGACGATCTCTTGCACGCTCATTTTTCTTCCTCATGAGTTTTACCAGGGCTTGGGGTGGTGTTGCTTCCTCGTCGTTATCGCTAAGAATTTCGTGTAGCCGGGAAAAAGCTTTCTCTGAAAGCTCCAGGCGGTTGTAGTTTTCCATAACGGCTTCGGCTTCTTTAAAGGCAGAAGCCATGATGAAAGAGGTCATATCAAGGCCTGAAATGGTCGCTGCTTTGCGAATGAAATCCTTAGCGAATTCAGTCGTCTTGAGATCAAGTCGCGCAGTTTTCGCCGCGTTCAGGTTTTCAATTAGTGTGGACATAACGTCACCTGCGGTTCGTTTTAGGTAATGTTTCTTCCCTGCGTTGGTTATAAGCTCCAAGGGCGCCTGCGCACCTTTGATGCCTTTCGATTTTTCATTTCGCTCCTGTCATGTTGCTATCGAGGTAGCCTGCAGAATCGATCGATTTTAGTTAGGTACGTACAATAGCCGGGTAAGCTATAGGCGTCAATCGCATACGGTTAATGTACGGATGACTATCCAGACCTCAAATCGAGCGCTGGTTAACCCGCTCCATCAGTTGCTCGGCGGTCTCCTTGCGTTCCGAGTAACGATCCACCAGAACGTCCTGGTGGTCGCGCAGCAGTAAGGTGAATTTCACCAGCTCTTCCATCACGTCGACGACCCGGTCGTAAAATGGCGAAGGTTTCATCCGCCCGGCTTCGTCGAACTCCATGTAGGCCTTCGGTACCGACGACTGATTGGGGATGGTGAACATGCGCATCCAGCGTCCCAGTACGCGCAGCTGGTTGACCACATTGAACGACTGCGAGCCGCCGCAGACTTGCATCACTGCCAGGGTTTTGCCCTGGGTAGGACGAACCGCGCCGAGTTCCAGGGGGATCCAGTCAATCTGCGCCTTGAACACCGCCGACATCGCGCCATGGCGTTCCGGCGAGCACCAGACCTGGCCCTCCGACCACAACACCAGATCGCGCAACTCCTGCACCTTGGGGTGTTCGACCGGAACATCGTCGGGCAGCGGCAGTCCGCTTGGGTTGAAGATGCGTACCTCGGCGCCAAAGTGCTCGAGCAGCCGCGCGGCTTCTTCCACCAGCAGTCGGCTAAAGGAGCGTTGCCGTGTTGATCCGTACAGCAGCAGGATGCGCGGTTTGGCCCTGCCCGAGGTGGATGGTTGCAGGCTTTCGAACAGGCTCGGGTCAAGGTTGGGCAGGTGGTCTGACATGATGAGTCCTCCTTAAAGTGTGCCGATGCGATCGAGTTCGTGTTTGAGTTCATCGCGGCTCAGGCGTTGGAAGGGCAGTTCGATGAAGGCCTTGCAGCGTCGCTCGATGTGCCCCAGCGTGGCGCGGAATGCAGTGTCGATCAGCGCTTCATCACCGCTGACGTCGGATGGGTCTTCCAGCCCCCAATGGGCCTTCAGCGCCGGGCCGAAATAGACTGGGCAGGTTTCACCGGCAGCTTTGTCGCAGACAGTGATGACGATGTCTGGCGGGCTGCCTTCGAAAGCGTCGTTGCCCTTGCTGTGCAAGCCGTCAATCGAGATCCCGGCCTGTTGCAAAGTGGACAGGCTGCGCGGCAACACCTGGCCCTTGGGGAAACTCCCGGAGCTCAGCGCTACGAAACCGGGCGGTGCCAGATGATTAAACACGGCTTCGGACAGGATGCTGCGGCAGCTGTTGGCCGTGCACATGAACAGGACTCGCATGAGGTGCTCCTGCCGCCTCGGCGGCCATAAAAGAAGGGGTTTCAGCAGCAGGTGGCTTCACGCACGGGCCGTCCATCCATGTTCTGCAGGCGGGAGGTGTTGTCCGTGAGCCAGTCGGCGTTGGCGGTCGCCGTTGCTTGCAGGATGTCGCGAACCCAGCCCGGCAGTTTCGGATTGAGGCGGTAATAGACCCACTGGCCCTGCCGCCGATCCAGCAGCAACCCATTGCTGCGCAGTTGCGCAAGGTGGCGGCTGATTTTCGGTTGGCTGTCGTCGAGCGCACACATCAATTCGCAGACACACAGCTCGCCCTGTTGGGCAATCAGCAGAGTGGCGCGGACTCGGGTCTCGTCGGCGAGGCTCTTGAACAGTTCAAGGGGGGTGATCATCGCAAGCGCTCTTAACATATGGATAGCCAAATATACGGATATCCATATGTGTTAAGCAAGTCGGAATTTCCAGCCGCGCTTATCCGAGGTGGCGCCGCGAGTCTGCGCGCAGCGCGTGCTCCAGGAAGTCGATGAATGCGCGCACTTTGGAATTCAGCGCAGAACGCTCGGGGACACATGCATAGATGTCCATCGGCTCAGGCTGCGCCGTGGCAGCGTCTGGATGATGCGATTCGAACAACGGCACCAAGCGTCCGAGTTCGATCAGCGGCTGAGCGACGAAGTCTGCGAGGCGCGCGATACCGCCGCCATTCACGGCAATTTGCGCGAGCATGTCGATGTCATCGCAGACAAATTCAGGGTTGGTTTTGACCTCGAACGAATGGCCGTTGCGCACGAAATTCCACGGCAGGTAGCGCCCATCAGTGGGATAGCGAAACACCAGGCACGCATGTTTGTGCAAATCCTCGGGGGCCGCAGGTACACCGGCACGCTGCAGATAGGCAGGGGAGGCGCAGAACATAAAGGGGCGCGAGGCAATCTGGCGGGCGACCAGGCTTTCGCTCAACTGCGCCTTGATCCGGATGCTGACGTCGATGCCCTCCAGGCGGTGATCGACGCGCCGGTCAGTGCTGATCAGCTCGATGTCGATACGCGGGTAGGCGGTCTTGAAAGCGGGCATCAAGGGTGCCAGCACATGGCGACCGAATGCCGCCGTGGTCGCCGCGCGCAGAGCACCTTGCGGCTCGCTGGTCATGGTGGCCGATTGCGCGGCGAGGTCGATGTCGCGCGGAATGTGCCGGACTTTCTCGAAGTAGCGCGCACCGCTTTCAGTCAGCGCCATGCTGCGAGTGGTCCGCGACAGCAGGCGTACACCCAGGTGCGCCTCCAGCCGCGACAGGCTCTGGCTGACGGCCGCCGCACTCTGGCCCTGGGCGCGGGCTGCGGCGGCAATGCTGCCGGTTTCCACGACCCGAATGAAAGTGTTGATCAAACCCAGAGTATCCATTAACTGCCAGTCTGCTCGATTCGTTGATAATTTTTAGTATTGATTCAATGGCAGGCCAGGTACTGGTTGACTGTGAGGATTGTTAACGTTGGCGCTTATTGATTATCCGAGAGCCACAGATGACTGCCGAGTCCACGACATACACCTCCAGACTGCGCTTGCCGAACCGTGCTTCGCCTTACGTATTCGCCCTTTACATGGCGACAATAATGGCGTTCCTGATGTGTTTGGTGATCACCTTAGCCGAATTCGGACTAGATGAGCATTACCTGGGAAATGTGATGAATGCTTATCGGGTAGCGATGCCGTCGGCGTTTGTGTGCGTGCTGGTGGTCAGGCCGATGGTTGCCAGGCTTGTGGCGTGGACTGTGCACGCACGGTAGGCGCGTCCGACCGTATCAGCTATCAGTTGCCGTGTTCGGATCCTGAGCAGCCTCAGCTTGCATTTTCAGTCGGTCAGCCTTGCTGATGTATTTCTCCTTGGCCGGCGCCAGTTTGGCACTGGCCTTTTTCGCGTGGGCCTTCAACAACTGCTTTATTTTTTTCTGACGGTTCATTTTTCTCTGCCCAACTTGTAAGTTCAGCAATGATATCAGCTTACAAATTGAGACAGATTCCCATATGGACATAACCTCCTGCGACCTTCCTGGGCTGTGTCGCGCGAGGTGTTGCTCGGCAAGGGTTTTTGCGAGTCAGCGCCTGGGTGCTGGACGGCAACGAACGCGCCAGTCACTTCTACCGCAAACTCGGCTTCACGGCAGAGGCGGCCAGCCAGCGCACTTTCGAGGAGAACGGCGAGCCGTTGCCGCTGACTCGCTATAACCTTCAGCTCAACGCTGGGTTGTGATCAATGGCGGGCCCAGGAATTCGCTGATCAGTGTGGTCACCTGCTGCTGGATCAACTCTCGAGACCGCCCGCCGTCGCCATCCGCGCAAATCATGCCATCTCCCGGCGACGCCTCCTCGATCAACGCCACCGCGCCAGGTTTGCACACCGCCATGAAGCTGAAATGACTGGCGTCGCTGATCTCGACGTAACGATTCGACGCCTTGGGCAGGCGCCTGGCGAGATCAGCCGATTCCAGCTCGGCGGGAAGGTCTGCAGAAGGCACGCCCGCAGCGATCACCAGTGTCGGCACTGGAAATGCCGCAAGGCTGGCATCGGTCATTCCGCGTGATTGGCCCAAGTCCAGGCTGACGATGGAGGTGACACGTTCGTCGCGCAAATCGGCAGCCAGCCGGGCTTTCGCGGCCGGGGTGCTGGCGGGGTTGATCTGTTGATAGACCGAGCAGCTGGCCAGCTTCGTGTGAACTTTGCAGTCCTGGTCGAAGCGCTCGGGGTCAAAACGTGCCCCGGCGATTTCCAACGCGGTCCAGCCGCCAAGCGAATGACCCACTACGGCAATCTGACCCTTGGCAACCGCGCCAAACTGCTGCGGCTGAGCCAGGACCGCGTCGATGGCCCGGCTCAAGTCGGCAGGGCGCTGCCATAACTGTGCAGCGGCTTGGGGGTTGGTGTCCTTGCTGGTGGTACCAGGGTGATTGACCGCAGCCACGATGTAACCCTTATGCGCCAATGCACTGGCCAGCCACACCTGATTGCCCCAGTTGCCGCGAAAGCCGTGGGAAATCACCACCAGCGGATGCTCGCCGGCGGCCACTGGCGCGTCGCGCACGGCAAGGGCTCCGACAAAGACCGGATTGTCGGCGATCAATTGCGCAGTGGCCGTGGTGGTACTGGGGTACCAGACGACCATTTCCAGCGGGCGCTCGTTTTGCGGGTCGGGCAGCGTGGTGGTGTGGAACCCGATAGGGGGAGTGTCAGCGACTGCACTGGTGGCCAGGCAGAGGAGCAGAAGGGTACCGATAGCGGTTTTCATTGTTTTTATCGTCCTTGAGTGGATGCAGCACGCGCATTAAAGCGCAAATCATGCCGTGGTCTGGCGACTTCACACAATGTCGATTAGGTGCGGCTGGTTGGTGTGCTTGTAGCAGCTGCCGAAGGCTGCGTTCGTGGCGTCTCTGATGAGTCGGCCCTGTTTCCAGAAGGTCTAGTCCTTATAAGGTTTGCTATGGGGTCAGAGCTTGTCAGGCGGATAGTTGGAAAACGTCGCATTGAGCGCTTCGGTGACCAGATCTTTTAGAATTGGTTTGGAGGTCGAATCCATCTCCCTTCCTATGTCGGACTGTTGCGCCATGACTTTCGGCACGTACCTGGACGACCGAAATTCCTTTGCCAGCGATGCCAACTCCTCTGGAGAAAAGAATTTTTCATATGCGAGGACAATATTCTGATCCCACATCGGCTGGTATTTAGGTAAAGCGCATTGATCTCTTTTGATACTGCCGTAGATGCGCCTGCACGGCCCAGTTTTTTCGCGATCACCGCGAAAGTTACGGTTTGCTGCGCAACTGAAAGCGCGATGCCAGGAAGGTTTCGACCAATTTGTGCCTGGCTGACAAACGCCTGAGCATCCCGATGTGATCGGGTTTCAGCGGACGATGCGTTCGGGGGGAGGAAGAACATCGCAAGGGCGAGGGTGACAGACTTTATCCTTGTCATTATCCGGCTCCATCAGTGTTGAAAATTGGTTTTACGCAATACTTGGCACAAATTTTCGAGCATAGGCTGAATTGTTGGAGTCGGTAGATAAATTCTTTTCACTGCTCTTGTAGGAAAAGTCTTCTTTGTTGTAGCGAAATTTCCTAATCGTTGTTTTTGGCCTGCCAAGGGGGCGCGACGCAGTTAGCGTCCGCCTTATGATTTGCGCCGCCCTGATACTCACCCGGTCTGCTGCGCTTGCCCGGAGGACGGGATGAAAACTCATAGTTTCCAGGAGGAAATCACCGTGAATGCAACTGTGCGCCCTGTCTACACCAACGAAGTCTCCCAGGAGTATCTCGACAAGCTAAACAAGCCACCTTTCACCGAGGAAGAGCTAGCACGATTTAATGAGCATTTCTTGGCGGCTGAACGTCAACGGCAAATTACAACCGAGAAACATCCGGCCATCGCCGTATTCCTGTTCGCACTCGAGGGAAGCCAAACCCGCGATGGTGGCGTTGTCCAGGACGGGACAGCAACGTCCAACTACCACCTCGAAGACGGTCAGACTGTGCAGGGGGCGCGAAAAGGCGACTACGTCATATATCCCGATGGCAGTAAGGCACAAATCATCACGGGGGCCGGACGAGCCTACGGTGATGACGCGCTGGTCGGGAGCTTGCTCAGCAACGGCGACGAAATTATTAATTCTCCGCAAGGCGCCTGCGTTTGTGTGCAGTACAAGGGGCTCCCAATGCCTGATGATTTCCTTCCATCTGTCAATGGTTAAGCGATGAATACGTGGCGCTGATCAGTTACTTTCCGGCGCCGCGCAACACCAATCAGCCGAAAATAAATAAATCGCAATTTACAGTCGGAATCTGCCTGAAACCGACCGTATTAAAGTGGAGAGGTAATCGATGAGCGTGGGATATTTCATTGGTCTGAACGACAAGACCACCTGTGGCGGAAAAGTCCTGGATGGTGACAACAGGCTCATGATGTACGGACTGGCACATGCGCGCGAAGGCGACCGGGTCACGTGTGGAGAGGACGGGGAAACTTATAAGATCGTCGGTGGCATCTCGCACATGATCAGCCACGGAAAACACGTCGCCGGCACGCTGGACAGCTACAGCAGCTGTCCCTGTGAAGCCCGTCTTATCCCCTCGGTATTCACTGCCACCTACGTCAATGCGTCGAAGCCTGCGCGTCAGGCCGCGAGCAGCGTGGCTCAACCGATCGCTCCAGCGGCCACTTCCAATCCGGCAGCGCCGCAGCAGTCTGCTTTCGCCCCTTCTGCCAGCCCTATACCACCACCCTTCAACAGGGTTGAGCCACAGGAACCCGGCTTTTATGTTGTGCCCAAGAGCATGACCCGCGAAGCCTTGGAAGCTTCACTTTTCCCCGCCCCCGATCCGGCCGTAGTCAGAAAATTCCGGGCACTCAACCCGGGGCATGGCAATTTCAAAGCCGGGTCTTTGATTGTGCTGAGCGATCCGAACAACTCGTCCTGCACTTATCAGGAAGCTCAGCTGATGCAGGCGGCTCAAGAGGTGAGTGCAGCACTTGATCCGCTCACAGATCAGGAAGCCGAATTCCTGCTGCGTCACGGCGCCGAGATCGCCAGTTTTATGGGCCAGACTTCCACCTGGCTTGGCGTTAGCGCGGTAGTGATGGAGAAGCATCTGACCAACCTGCGCGATACCCTTCAAGCCATGGAGCGCTTGCATCAAGACAGTTATCGCCAGCACGGACATTTGAAATCGCCTCAGTTCCACGCCGATCGTCAGCGTCTTCTCGGTCAGCTTGATGCGCATTTGCTAAATTCCACTCGGGTGCGTGGCCAGACAACTTTGGGTGATCACCCAAAGTTAAAAAAGGCCTTAGGGATTTCGACTCGCAGCTTGGTGCATCATTGGGACAAGGCCGGCGCGCCGGGGCAGATACCGGGGTATGCGACGCATGTTGACTCGACCAGTCGGGCGGCTAAATACATGAAGGCAGGTGGCTACATCGGTATTGCCATTGGTGGAGTTTCGTCGTTGCTGGCTGTGCAGGAAGTCTGTAATGGCGGATCTGAAACAGCTTGCGAGAAGGTCAGATTGAGGGAAGGCGGAAAATTCGCACTATCAACCGCTGGCGGATATTTGGGCGGAGAAATAGGCTTCTCCGTTAGCGCTCCTATTTGCGTTGCTCTTACGGTTTCTACGGGAGTTGGAGGTGTGATCTGCGTAGCGACCTTGGTTGGCGTTGGTGCGTGGGCTGGTACGAAAGTTGGTGCTAATGCAGGAGAGATTATGGGGGATAAGCTCTATGGAAGCTTGCGTCAATGATTGACCAGTGGTCTCCATGGATCGCGGTGGTTGTTATTGCTGGGCCGTATTTTCTGGTGATCGTAAGTATTGGATTCAGCTTTTACATTAGTCAACGTCACTTGGATGCAATGTTGGAAGCTTTACCAAATAGTCGTCACGTTCTTATTTGGGGAGCGGGTCTACGCTATCAAGGATCGTTCGCACGTCTAATGCTGGTCGCTAAACTTGGAGGGGTAGTTCTTTGGTCAGGACCTTGCGTTCGCGCGGGTGAGATGGATGCAGGGGATTTAAAGAATTTTCCTCCTGATTTAAAGAGATTGCTCCAAGTAAAGCTGGTTCTGACGATCGTTATTGTTATCTGGATGGCGCTGGGGTACGTCTTAGTAATGTAGAGTTAAGGAAAACGGACTTGAATGGACTGCTGGGAAAAATAAAAACAGCATAAATACTGGGAATGGATGCATTTTTCTTCCTCTTTTTTAATGAATAAATCCGTCCCCTTTTTCGGTCCCCTTTTTTCGAGGGAATGACCGGTGAGGAAGCGGGGGAGATTGTTGTCAGAGAAATTTACAGTGATAATTGATGAGTTTTCGAAATCTTCGCTAGCGATTGGGCTTTTGATCACCCCAATGGTGCTGAGTATTGCCAGTTTTATATTCAGTATCTATCTAAGTCGCCGTCATTTGGATGCCATCATGGAGGCACTAATAACTAGCCGTTTTTTAATTGTCTGGGGTGCCGGTTGGGGTCGGCAAGGCTGGGTTGGAGGAATAATACTGATTACGAAAGTCGCTGGAATTTTTGTAATGCCCACTGTACATATACGCTACGGGGAGGTGGACGCTATCGAGATAAGAGATTTTCCTCGCCATCTTAAGCGTCTGCTCATAATTTATGTGGTTATGGTGGCTGTTTCAATAGTTTGGGCTGCATTTATGGTCTTACTGTTTAAGCTTTGATTAGTAAGCTGAGTGAATTCTATAGCTTGTACGTTATTGGATTCTCACGAAAAGCGGACTAGAGATAGAGGGGCACAAAAGGGCATGGAACTGCACAAAAGGAGAAAAGGGGACAGATCTGTTTTTTACAAGGTGGCCTTGTATGGAAGAGTAATAACGGGACGTGTTCATTTATTTGTCTTCGTTTTCGATAAATAAATCTTTCCCCTTTTTTTCCATTTTTACGTTTAAGTTGCTAACTCGCGAACTCATTTCAGTGCCACGCATTGATTCACACGCCCGCGTCATCGTTCACGTCCATCGCGGGCGAGCTCGCTCCTACAGGGGGGCAATGGTGATGAGCTAGGGCGAGCACTTTGATCTAGCCTTAGATGATCTCACTCGGGAGAAAAATCATGCCCACCCCAGTCAGTCATCTATGTGCCTTAACTTTGGGTATTTTGTATTGCACAACCGCATCCGCCCAAGGCGCAGCAGACCCCCAACACCCCCCAGCGATACTCCCACTCGAATCCGAAACAGCCCCAGCACTCGTCGCCTATCCACCCCTGGCCGAGCCGCTAGCCCGTGGTGTGGTGATCATCCAGTATCGAACCGAGCACGCGCGAATCATGCCGGTATTTGGCAAGGCGGCCGTTGAGGTATCACCGCGTCTCAGTCACCTGCACGTGACCGTCGACGACTGGAAGGGCACCTGGGCGCATACCAGTGAAGACCCCATCATCCTGGTCGGCCTGACGCCTGGTGCGCACAAGGTTTTGCTTGAAGTGGCCGATCCGACACACAAGATCCTCACCAGTACGACCGTGAGTTTTATCGTGCCAGAGAAGACGCCAATGGCTGTCGCCCACTGATCAACCGTCGGTCACCTCCAGCGCTGTTTTTCGCCTCGAGGGCCAAACTTGAACGTGCGACTCTAAACGGAGGCGTACGAAAATGAGCACTACCTTACTGAGCGCCATGACCGCAGCGCTGCTCACCGCAACCTGCCTCACCGCGCTTGCCGACCCACCGAAAAAGCACAACCGGACAACCAACGTGGATGAACCTGCAGCCTTCCAGACCTCTGCTCCGACGGCTTCGGAAGACGGCTATTCCGCAGACGGCTCATCCGGACACATCCAGGCAGTTGGAAGAACCGGTTCACACTCGATGCACCCCAGTGCGCCAGTAGCATCCGAGCAATTTGCTGACGATGATACGAAGGCGCAAATACAGACTGGAGATCAATAGCGACAGGCTCTCTGGAGCAACCGATATCAGCGCATAAGTGTTCGACGCCCGCAGCCGTCAACGGCCTTTGCTGGACTGACGCTCATCCAGCATGGCACCCACCTTTGGCCTTCGCGGGCCTCAATCACTCGCCAGCCGCAGCCGTCCAGCGCCCCCGATAAACTCCCGGTGGACACCCCAACCACCTCAAGCACGCTCGATTGAAGCTCTGCACATCGCCGTATCCCAGTCGATCGGAAATTTCCACCAGCTCCAGTTCCGCGTCCTGCAACAAGTCCTCGGCTTTGTAGCGTCGATACTCTTCCAGCAGCTCGGAGAAACTCCATCCCAGCGCTTTCAGCCGCCGCGCCGCCGTACGCTCGAGCTTGTGCTGCTCGGTGCAGAACTGCTGCCAGTGGGCATTGGCTATGTCCGCGATCAGGTAATCACTCACCTGCTCCAGTTCCTTGGCAATCAGGTCGGTGGGCTCGATCAGCGTGATGGTGCCGCCGGTGGGCAGGCTCTTGCCCATCCCCGAATCCACCTGGCCTTTTTCGCCCTGCGGCAACAGGCTGCCGAACTGGTACTGCGCGCGCCGGCTCATCGCGTTACTGGCGTAGACGTTTTCGCTCATCACGTGTTCCATGAACCCGGAGGGCGCGAACACCTTGACCTTGCCAGCGCGCACGTCGGCCTCGTCGATGACCCCGCGCACGCCGCCAAAATGGTCAACGTGGGTGTGGCTGTAGATCACCGCCACCACCGGTTTGTGCGGTCGATTGTGGTAGTACAGGTCCAGCGCGGCCTTGGCTGTCTCGGCCATGGTCAGGGGGTCGATGATGATCAGGCCATCGTCGCCTTCGATGATGGTCGTGTGCCAGGCACGCCGTGATCAGACAGGTCAGCAGGCCGCGAGGGCTCATAGGAAAGCGGGGCATGGTGTCTCCGATTTTTATCGTTATGGTTAGACCAGCCTCCAGGTTAGGGCCCCGAGGGAGCGGGGCGGCAATCGTTAACGGACAAAAAATATGCAGGGGCGTGGCGATGGCCAACATAGACGACAGGCCGGGTTGATCTAGCCTTGCGTGACGCCCGCCGGGAGAAAAATCCCCTGTCCAGTCTTGTGAGCATTGATCCACTCCCGGCTATAACGCAGCACCCTGTCCGCCAGCGCCGTCGGAAAATGAATGAACCCATGTGCGCACTCCGGCAACTGATGTACCTCAACCTGCGCAACTTTGCCCCAGCGTTCTGCGATATCAAGCGTGTCGTCGCGCAGTGGGTCCAGCTCACCGACAAACATCAGCGCCGGTGGCAGGCCGCTGAAGTCGCCGTACAGCGGCGACAGGGGAGGCTGGCGGCGTTGTGCATCGCTCAATTCAGGGGTGAGCATGCGCAGCGCCTCGACCATCCCCGGGCCGTCCAGTAACAGCGTATCGGGACCTGCGGTGCGTACGCTTGGCGTGCCGGTAAGGTCGTAGACTCCGTAATAGAGCATCGCGCCGCGCACTCGCTTGAGCAACTGCGGCCAGGCTTTCAAACTCAGCAGGGTCGCCGCCGCGAGATGCGCGCCAGCGGATTCGCCGACGACGATCACCGGCAGTCCGGCAAACTCTTCACACTCACTGCCGAGCAACCAGCGAGCGGCGCCCAGGCAATCATTCATCAGCTCGGCAATCGGCGTCGACACCGCCAGCCGGTAATCGACCGAGACGGTGGCAACATTGCAGGCCTTGACCATCGCCAGGTTAAAAGCGTCATCCATCTGCGCATTGCCAATCACCCAGCCGCCACCGTGGAAGTCCAGCACCACCCCTTGGACTTTGCCTTCGGGGCGTATTATCCGCAGGGGCACGGCTACTCCATCCACGGCAATTTTCCGAGTTTCAGCGGTCAGCCCATGCCTGGCCAACTGCTGGTCACCGCGCAGCTGGCTGATGCGCAAGAGTGCCTGGATCACCCGTGGCGTTACTCGATTACGGATTTTGAATCGCGGCATCCACGCGAGTTTTTTGTTGAACTGGCGCATCTGCGCCAATTCAGCGGGGTCACATTTGGCAAATTCCATGTGCACTCTCGGCTCAGGGGATGGAAGTCTTCGCAGGCTCCTAGCGGATCAACGCGCTGATCGCATGGAGCTCTTGAGAAGCGCATGCATTATCCGTTGCCCGTACAAGCCCACGCCGAGGCCGGACACGATAAGAACCACCGCCACGATTTTGTTGAGCGACAGGTTCTCATTGAAAATCAGCGCCGAACCGAGCAGGCCGAATACCGGCACCAGCAACGATAAAGGTGCGACCGTGGACACCGGATATCGTTTCATCAATGAGTTCCACACCCAGTAGCCCAACAGCGTATTGGGGTAGACCTGGAACAGGATCGACAAGACTGCGCGGTAGTCCAGCTGGCTGATCAACGCGTGGTAACCCGTTGAGCCGTGGACCAAATAATCCAGGGCAAACAGCGGGATTGGCGAAAACGCACTGGACCACACCAGGAAGGCGAAAACCTGGGGAGTCCTGGCTTTCTTGTTGATGACGTTGGCGGCACTCCAGGCCAGCGCTCCCAGCAGGACCAACAGCAGGCCTGCGGTGGTGACGGTTCCGTCAGCGATGCCGATGATGCTCAACAAACCGCACAGGGCCAGACCCATGCCGGCGTACTGGAAGCGTGAAATCGATTCCTCGAAGATCCACGAGCCCAGCACGATGGTGAAAAAAGCGCTTAATTGAAGCACCAGCGAAGCAATACCCGCCGAGAGGCCGCACTGGATGCCGAGGTTGACCACTCCCCAGAGTCCGATACCGAATACCAGGCCGTAACCGACGATATAGCGCCACTGCACATCAGGTTTCGCAACGAAGAAAATCGCCGGGATCGCGCACAGCGTGAAGCGGATGCCGGCCAGAATGAATGGATCGACGGTGGTCAGGCCCAGTTTGATTACCGAAAAATTCACGCCCCATATGGCAGTGATCGTGATGGCGAGTAGCAGATGCCTGGCTGTCATGAGGACCTTCCTTGCTGAGGCATTGAACGAGCGTTGAGCAACCAGACCACCAGTGCCGAAGCGCTGATCAGGGCGCCCAGCAGGCTGACGGCTGACCAGCCCCACAGTGCATAGACCTGGGTCGCGGCCGCTGCCCCCAGCGCGCTGCCCACCGAGTAGAAACACATGTAGGCGCCGACCATGCGGCTTTGGGCGTCGGGACGTGCGGCGAAGATGATGCTCTGGTTGGTGACGTGCACGGCCTGCACCGCAAAATCAAGCAGGATCACGCCGCAGACCAGCGCAAAAAGGGACGTCTCGGCGAAGCTGATGGGCAGCCAGGACAGCGTCAGCAGCCCGAGGGAAATACCGGTCACCCGTTGCCCCAGTCCCCGATCGGCCCAGCGCCCGGACCTGCGGGCAGCCAGTGCGCCAGCGACCCCGGCCAGGCCAAACAGACCGATGGCAGTGTGCGATAGCGAAAGTGGCGGGGCGCTCAGGGGCAACACCATGGCAGTCCACAGCACCGAAAATGCCGCGAAGATCAGCAACGCCAGCAAACCCTTGGCTCGCAGCGTCGGCTCGCTGATGAATAGCTTGAACAGCGAACCGATCAGCGCCAGGTACGACTCCCGCTGCGCAGGCGTCGCTGTGACGGGCACCAACTTGCACAGCACTGCCGCGATGGTCAGCATCAAGCCCGAGGACACGAAGTAAACCGCGCGCCAGCCCGCAAAGTCAGCGATCAGGCCCGAGGTGAAGCGCGCCAGCAGGATGCCCAGCACTATGCCGCTGGTGACCGTCCCTACGGCCTGGCCCCGTTGTGACGGGGTGGCGAGCACGGCGGCGTAAGCCACGAGTATTTGCACCACCACCGCCAGCACGCCTACTGCGATCATCGCGCCCAACAGGGCCAGCCATTGCTGAGCGGCGCCGACTGCTGCGAGGGCGACTGCCGACAGCAGGAGCTGGGTCAGGATCAACCGTTTGCGATTGACCAGGTCCCCCAGTGGCACGATGAACAGCAGCCCCAGGGCATAGCCCACCTGAGTCGCCGTGACCACGATGCCGATCATCGATGAGGCGACGCCCAGGCTCTGCGCCATTGAATCGAGCAGCGGTTGCGCGAAGTAGACGTTGGCGACGGCCAGGGCGCAGGTCACCGAGAACAGCAAGGTTAGCGCCGGGGAAAGGCCCGGTGTCTCCTTGGTTGACGCTAGAGTGATTGATTGGGCATCTGCTGGCATGGGCGCCTCCGTGGCGGTAAGCTGGTTGCAATTAGAAACTAGTTCAATTGTTGCGGTATCTAGTTTTAAATTGCAACCACATAGCGCGAGGCAGGACGATGCTTGATAACAATTCACCGCCAGGCAGCGAGTGCCCGGTCGCGAGGACACTGGAAGCCATTGGCGATCGCTGGTCGCTGATGATCATTCGCGACGCTTTCGACGATATTCGAAGGTTCAGCGAATTTCAGAAGAGCCTGGGCGTGGCGAAAAATATCCTCGCATCGCGCTTGAAGACGCTGGTTGAGGTTGGGGTGTTCGACGTGTGCCCGGCGTCGGATGGCAGCGCGTACAAGGAGTACGTGCTGACGGACAAGGGCCGGCAGATTTTTCCGGTGGTCGTCAGCATGAGGCAGTGGGGGGAGCGGTTTTTGTTTGAGGCGGGGGAGACGCGGTCGGTGTTATTGGACAAGGCATCAGGGGAGCCCTTGATGCCGATCGAGGTTCGCTCGGCAAGTGGCCAGCCGCTTGGACCTGCTGATTGCCGTCGGGTAAGAGTGGTTGCACCGGACGTGTAGGAGCCCGGCTTGCCGGCGATGGCGGTTTTGCGGGCGTCATCGCTGGCAAGCCAGGCTCCTACGGTTGATCCGGGTGTATGGGGGAATTGGGTTCGACACAAATCCGTAGGAGCCCGGCTTGCCGGCGATGGCGATCTTGTGGATGTCATCGCTGGCAAGCCAGGCTCCTACGGTTGATGCGGGTGTACGCGGGGATTGGGCTGGGCACAAATCCGTAGGAGCCCGGCTTGCCGGCGATGGCGATCTTGTGGATGTCATCGCTGGCAAGCCAGGCTCCTACGGTTGATCGGGGTGTACGCGGATTTGGGTTCGACACAAATCCGTAGGAGCCCGGCTTGCCGGCGATGGCGATCTTGCGGGCGTCATCGCTGGCAAGCCAGGCTCCTACGGTTGATTCGGGTGTATGCGGGAATTGGGCTTGGCGCATATCCGTAGGAGCCCGGCTTGCCGGCGATGGCGATCTTGTGAATGTCATCGCTGGCAAGCCAGGCTCCTACGGTTGATCGGGGTGTATGGGGGATTTGGGTTCGACACAAATCCGTAGGAGCCCGGCTTGCCGGCGATGGCGGTCTTGCGGGCGCCATCGCTGGCAAGCCAGGCTCCTACGGGGGATTGGGGTGTACGCGGGAATTGGGCTTGGCGCATATCCGTAGGAGCCCGGCTTGCCGGCGATGGCGATCTTGCGGGCGCTATCGCTGGCAAGCCAGGCTCCTACAGGGATTGGGGTGTACGCGGGAATTGGGCTTGGCGCATATCCGTAGGAGCCCGGCTTGCCGGCGATGGCGATCTTGCGGGCGCTATCGCTGGCAAGCCAGGCTCCTACGGTTGATCCGGGTGTATGCGGGAATTGGGCTTGGCGCATATCCGTAGGAGCCCGGCTTGCCGGCGATGGCGGTCTTGCGGGCGCCATCGCTGGCAAGCCAGGCTCCTACGGTTGATGCGGGTGTATGCGGGATTGGGCTGGCACACATCCGTAGGAGCCCGGCTTGCCGGCGATGGCGGTCTTGCGGGCGCCATCGCTGGCAAGCCAGGCTCCTACGGTTGATTCGGGTGTATGCGGAATTGGGTTCGACACAAATCCGTAGGAGCCCGGCTTGCCGGCGATGGCGGTCTTGCGGGCGCCATCGCTGGCAAGCCAGGCTCCTACGGTTGATCGGGGTGTACGCGGAATTGGGTTCGACACAAATCCGTAGGAGCCCGGCTTGCCGGCGATGGCGATCTTGTGAATGTCATCGCTGGCAAGCCAGGCTCCTACGGTTGATCCGGGTGTATGGGGGATTTGGGTTCGACACAAATCCGTAGGAGCCCGGCTTGCCGGCGATGGCGATCGTGCGGGCGCTATCGCTGGCAAGCCAGGCTCCTACGGTTGATGCGGGTGTACGCGGGGATTGGGCTGGGCACAAATCCGTAGGAGCCCGGCTTGCCGGCGATGGCGATCTTGTGGATGTCATCGCTGGCAAGCCAGGCTCCTACGGTTGATCGGGGTGTACGCGGAATTGGGTTCGACACAAATCCGTAGGAGCCCGGCTTTCCGGCGATGGCGGTCTTGCGGGCGCCATCGCTGGCAAGCCAGGCTCCTACGGTTATTCGGGTGTATGGGGGATTTGGATTCGGCGCACATCCGTAGGAGCCCGGCTTGCCGGCGATGGCGATTTGGTGAGCGCCATCGCTGGCAAGCCAGGCTCCTACGGTTTGGTTGCAAGTCGTACAGCATCCGCCTGGCAGCTCAATCCAGATCCTGCGCCTGATGCCGCTGCGCAACCTGGGTCGCTTCATCGCCCCAGGTCCGGTTGACCCGCTGGCCACGGATCACCGCAGGCCGCTTGGCGATCTTCTCCGCCCAGCGTTGCAGATGAGTGTATTGCTCCGCCGAAAGAAACTCCGAAGCCGAATAAACGTTGTTGCGCACCAACTCGCCATACCAGGGCCAGACCGCGATATCGGCAATCGAGTAGCTGTCGCCAGCGAGGTACGGGCTCTCCGCCAGGCGACGATCGAGCACATCCAGCTGACGCTTGGCCTCCATGGTAAAGCGATTGATCGGGTACTCGAATTTCTCCGGCGCATACGCATAAAAATGCCCGAAGCCGCCGCCCAGATACGGCGCCGCGCCCATCTGCCAGAACAGCCAGTTCAGGGTTTCGGTCCGTCCCGCGAGGTCGGTGGGCAGGAACTCGCCAAACTTCTCGGCCAGGTACAGCAGGATGGCGCCGGACTCGAACACGCGAATAGGCGGCTGCGCACTGCGATCCAGCAACGCGGGAATCTTCGAGTTTGGATTGATCTCGACAAAACCACTGGAGAACTGGTCACCCTCGCCGATGCGGATCAACCACGCATCGTACTCGGCGTCGGTGTGCCCCAGCGCCAGCAGCTCTTCAAGCAGAATCGTGACTTTGACGCCATTGGGCGTCGCCAGTGAATACAGCTGCAACGGGTGCTTGCCCACCGGCAGGGTTTTCTCGTGAGTCGGGCCAGCGGTGGGGCGGTTGATGTTGGCGAACTGGCCACCGGACGGGGCGTTGTTCACCCAGACTCGTGGCGGGACGTAGGGTGCTTTACTCATCGGATAAGCCTCAGGATTTATCGATAACTAAGAGGTGTGAGCCGGTCGTGGTCGCGAAGTGTTCATCGGATCAAGGTGCTGAGCTTACAGGTATCGCCCGTGAGCGAGTATTGCCGATTCAAAGGCCAGCGCCTGCGGGAAATCCATCGTTAAATGCACTTTTATAAAGCGCGACGCCGGCTCGCGCGCACCAGTTGGAAGCGAAAACCACCCGTTCTCCTGAAGTCGTTTCGCCTCCTGCTGCTGCCTGCATAGTCTCTAAACGTCATTTTCCAACGCCTGCCAACTCTGGCACAAAGCCTGCAGGTCCCCCATCAGGTCTACCGGAAAACATCCGGTCAGGCTGCCCCCTCGATC
Source organism: Pseudomonas sp. RIT-562 (assembly GCF_026241895.1). Taxonomy (GTDB): domain Bacteria; phylum Pseudomonadota; class Gammaproteobacteria; order Pseudomonadales; family Pseudomonadaceae; genus Aquipseudomonas; species Aquipseudomonas mandelii_F. Next base: position 72,890 of record NZ_JAPJIV010000009.1, read on the forward strand.
AACGACGATCGATCGGCCAGACAGGTCATGGGCAACAGCGGAGGATCAGGCGAAGTCGCCCGATTGATCCCGCATAAGAACAGGCAAAGACGCCTGGAACCGCAAGGTTTCAGGCGTTTTTTTTTGCTTTTTTAACCGTGATGGGCTTTGTCGGGTGCTTTATATGAATTCCAATGTTGCCGCGTTGAACGAGTTGAAAACCCTGATCGTGGTCGGTAACGGCATGGTCGGTCATCATTGCGTCGAGCAACTGATCGAACGCGGTGCCCTGGAACACTACCAGCTGCACGTGTTCAGCGAGGAACCGATGCGTGCCTACGATCGAGTGCACCTTTCCGAGTACTTCACCGGCCGGGATGCTGAATCCCTGGCACTGTCGGATGCCGCGCTGTACCAGACGCCAGGCGTCACGCTGCACCTCGGGGTACCGGTGCTGGAAATCGACCGCGAGCGTTGTCAGGTGGTCACCGCACAAGGCTGCATCGCCTACGACAAGTTGGTGCTGGCCACCGGATCTTATCCATTCGTGCCGCCGATCGAGGGCGCCGAGGGCGACTCGCGGCTGGTGTACCGCACCCTTCAAGACCTCGACGCCATTCGCGCCGCTGCAGTCAACGCCCGACGTGGCGTGGTGGTGGGCGGTGGCCTGCTCGGGCTCGAAGCCGCCAACGCGCTGAAAAGCCTGGGCCTTGAAGCACACGTGGTGGAGTTTGCCCCGCGCCTGATGCCGGTGCAGCTGGACGACCTCGGTGGCCTGGCACTCAAGTCGCAGATCGAACGGCTTGGCGTTGGCGTGCACTTGTCGCGTGCCACTCAGTCGATCAGCGCGGGTGAGGAATACCGTTACCGGATGAATTTTGCCAATGACGAATTCCTCGAAACCGACCTGATCGTCTTCTCCGCCGGGATCCGCGCCCAGGACGCCTTGGCCCGCCAGTCGAACCTGGAGATCGGGCCGCGCGGCGGAGTGGTGATCAATGACGAATGCCTGAGCTGCGACCCGAACATCTACGCGATCGGCGAGTGCGCGTCCTGGAATGGCAGCCTGTTCGGCCTGGTCGCGCCGGGCTACCAAATGGCCCGGGGCGTCGCCGCACTGTTGTGCAATCAGGCCGCCGAGCCGTTCATTGGCGCCGACATGTCGACCAAACTCAAGCTGCTGGGGGTCGACGTAGGCTCCATCGGCGACGCCCACGCCCACACTCCGGGCTCGCGCAGCTATCAGTTCATCGACGAAGCGACGGCCAGCTATCGACGCCTGGTGGTGGACGCGGCGGGCAAGCATGTCCTGGGCGCGGTGCTGGTGGGCGACAACAGCTACTACGACACCCTGCTGCAATACATGCAAAACAGCATTGCGCTGCCGCAGGAACCTGCCAGCCTGATCTTGCCGTCGTCCGCCGGCGCGCCTGTGCTAGGCCCTGGCGCGTTGCCGCAATCGGCCACCGTGTGCTCGTGCCACAACGTCACCAAGGGCGCCATCTGCTCGGCGATCGACGGCGGCTGCACCGACCTCGGCATCCTCAAGTCGCAAAGCAAGGCCGGTACCGGCTGCGGGGGATGCGCCGGTCTACTCAAGCAGGTGTTCGAGCATGAGTTGATCGCCCGTGGGGTCAGTGTCGACAAAAGCCTGTGTGAACACTTCGCCTATACCCGCCAGGAACTCTATGCCCTGGTGCGGGTGGAGGGGGTGATCACCTTCGAAGAACTGCTGGCCAAACACGGCCGCGGTCACACCGGTTGTGATATCTGCAAACCGGCCGTGGGCTCGATCCTCGCGTCGTGCTGGAACCAGCCGATCATGGACGCTTCGCTGGTGCCGCTGCAGGACACCAACGATACGTTCATGGCCAATATGCAGAAAAACGGCACCTACTCAGTGGTGCCGCGCATACCCGGCGGCGAAATTACTGCCGACAAGCTGATCGCGATTGGGGTGGTCGCGAAGAAATACGATCTCTACACCAAGATCACTGGCGGTCAGCGCATCGACCTGTTCGGCGCACAGTTGCATGAGTTGCCGGACATCTGGTCGGAGTTGATCGAGGCCGGTTTTGAAACCGGGCATGCCTACGGCAAATCGACGCGCACCGTGAAGTCGTGTGTTGGCAGCACCTGGTGCCGATATGGCGTGCAGGACAGCGTGAAAATGGCCCTGCTGATCGAGGACCGCTACAAGGGCCTGCGCTCGCCGCACAAGCTCAAGTTTGCGGTGTCCGGCTGCACTCGGGAGTGCGCGGAAGCCCAGAGCAAAGACGTCGGGGTGATCGCCACCGAGAAAGGCTGGAACCTCTACATTGCCGGCAACGGCGGCATGCGCCCGCGCCACGCCGAACTGTTCGCCACCGACCTCGACGATGAAACCCTGATTCGCTACATCGACCGATTCCTGATGTTGTACATCCGCATGGCCGACAAATTGCAGCGTACCTCGGTGTGGCGCGAAAGCCTGGAAGGCGGCCTGGATTACCTCAAGGAGGTGGTCATCGACGACAGCCTTGGCCTCGGTGCCGAACTCGAAGCGCAGATGCAACTGGTGGTCAACCGCTATGAGTGCGAGTGGGCCAACGCCCTCAAGGACCCGGAAAAACTCAAGCGCTTCCGTACCTTCGTCAACGATAAGCGCCCGGACCCGGACATCCATTTTGTCCAGGAGCGCGGCCAGCGCCGGCCGATCATGGCCGCCGAACTCAACCTTATTCCCGTCATTGAGGAGATTGTCTGATGAGCCAGTCCAACACTCAGCGCAGCCTTGCGACCTGGAAAACGGTCTGCAGTGAACAAGACCTGGTGAGCAATTCCGGGGTTGTGGTGTGGTTTGAGGGGGCGCAAGTGGCGCTCTTCTACCTGCCTCACGCCGAAGGTCGATCGCTGTATGCAATCGACAATCACGACCCGCAATCCGGGGCGAACGTGATTGGTCGCGGCTTGATCGGCAGTATCAAAGGCGAAATGGTGGTGGCAGCACCGATCTATAAGCAGCATTTTCGCCTGGAGGATGGCCATTGCCTGGAATCGCCGCAGCAGCGCTTGCGGGTTTGGCCTGTGCGGTTAAACAGCGGCATGGTTGAACTCGGTCTGGACTGAGGGAGCTGCAGCGCCTGCCTATGATTTCACCTGCGAAGTGGTTAATATACGATTCATATATATTACGTATGGTTGAAATCATGGGCATCGTTAAAATTTCCGAAGGCATGCACGAACATCTGCGAGTCGCCAGTGACGCGCTGAGTCGCTCGATCAATGCGCAGGCCGAGCACTGGATGCGCATCGGCATGCTCGCCGAACTCCACCCGAACCTCGACCACAGCGACCTCTGCCGCTTGCTGGTGCGCGCCGAACTGGCTGGCGGCCTGGATTTGCATCAGCTGTGCAACCTCACGCCAGACTCGCCGAGCCTGCAACTCGCAGCAGCCAGTGGAGCCGGCAAATGAAGGCGAATGTCCCGATCAACACCCCGGCGCAAATCGCTCAGTCACGCGTTGCGGCACAACTGGCTGCCGAAGTGCTGGCGATGATCACTCCCTATGTGAAGGCAGGGGTGACCACCAATGAGCTCGATCGACTCTGCCACCACCATATCGTCAACGTGCAGAAAGCCATTGCCGGCAACATCGGCTATCACGGCTTCCCGAAAACCGTGTGCACCTCGGTCAATCAGGTGGTCTGCCATGGCATTCCTACCGATGAACCACTAAAAGACGGCGACATCCTCAACATCGACATCGCCGTGATCAAGGATGGCTGGTACGGCGACACCAGCCGCATGTACTTCGTCGGCGAGCCGGCCCCTGAGGCGCTGCGCCTGGTCAAGACCACCTACGAAGCCATGTGCGCAGGAATCCGCGCCGTGCGCCCCGGCGCAACCCTGGGCGATATTGGTTACGCCATCCAGACCGTCGCCGAGCGCGACGGCTTCAGCGTGGTGCGCGAGTACTGCGGTCACGGCATCGGCAAGGTCTATCACGATGAGCCGCAGATCCTGCACTACGGTTATCCGGGGCAGGGACTCAAGCTCAAGGCCGGGATGATCTTCACCATCGAGCCGATGCTCAATGCGGGTAAACGGCATGTGAAAACGCTGGCCGATGGCTGGACCGTGGTGACCAAGGATCAATCCCTTTCGGCGCAGTGGGAGCATATGGTGGCGGTGACTGCGGAGGGGTTTGAGGTGTTGTCGGCTTGGCCGGATGGTGTTGAGGGGTTTGCTGCGATTTTTTAGTGGTCCAGTGAGCTTGTCAGGGTGACAGGGCCGACCATACATACCCCAGGTCGGCAGCTGTCACAGGTGACGTTTATTCAAAAATACTTCAGCCAACCAATATCCCGCCGCCGAGCTTTCAGCGCCGCAAACCAGCGCACCGGTAAATAAAGCGAGGTGGCCAGAAGCAGCGCTGTCAGCCACACGGCCCAAACGCTGTCGAAACCGAAATGGCTCCCCTGGTTCAAACCAAAAACCGCAACGCTGATCACATACAGCACCTTCAACACATACAGGTGCAGCAGGTAGAAAAACATCGGTGCCGCACCGAACACCGCCAGGGTGCTGATCCACTTGCGTTGCTGGGCGCGCTCGAAACCCAGGAGCAGCAACAGGCCCACGCCTAGCGTCAGGGAAAGGAACAGCAGGGAAGGCGGGTACTTGGTGATGTTGAAAAAGCTCATCAAGGTTTGCGTGGTGCTTTCATAGTCGACCCACTGCGCTTCGCCGTACCCATTCAACAGGCGCAATACGAAAAACCCCAGCAACACTCCGGCGCCTGCCACCAGCAGCTTGCGTTGACGCACGCTGGCGCTGGCCGATCCGCCAAACCAGGGGCCGACGCAGTAACCCAGGGCGATCACGCCGAGCCACGGTAGAACCGGGTAGGAGGTGCGCAGCCTCAGCCCTTCGGCCACTTCGATCCAACCACGATCATGCAGAATCGCCCAAGGCACGTGCAGGCCTGAGCCGACCGGGAAGTGCAGGCCGTCGAGCAGGTTGTGCCCGGCGACGATCATCACGCCCAGCATGAACAGCAGTGGTCTTGGCAGCCAGACCATGATGGCGAGGGCAATCATGCTGACGCCGATGGCCCAGATCACTTGCATGTAAATCACGCTGGGCGGGAACTGGAAAGTCCAGGCGAAATTCACCAGGGTGAACTCCAGCACCACCAGGAACAGGCCGCGTTTGAACAGGAAGGCGGATACGTCGCTTTTGCCCTGGTGCTTTTCGCCGTAGAGATAGGCAGAGAGTCCAGTCAACAGGACGAATACGGGCGCGCACAGATGGGCGAGGGTGCGGCTGAAGAATAGGGCCGGTTCGGTGGACTCGATGCCCATCGGGTCGGCGACTTGACGGTGCAGGAGAAATGTCTCGCGCACGTGATCCAGGAGCATGAACAGAATGACCAGGCCCCTGAGGGCGTCGATCGATAGCAGGCGTTGGCTGATGCGAGTGGCGGGGGGGAGCGGAACGGGGATGGTCATGGGCAAGTCGCAGGCAGGGATAGAATAGTAACGTTATTCTATAACAATTGGCCTGCGGTTGCGCTACGGTTGTAGGAGCCTGCTTGCTGGCGATCGCAGCCCTGCGGTGTGCCAGGCACACCGCCATCGCGAGCAAGCTTTGCTCCCACACAAATCGGCACACGGCATTGACCTGTAGGAGCCTGCTTGCTGGCGATCGCAGCACTGCGATGTGCCAGGCACACCGCCATCGCGAGCAAGCTTTGCTCCCACACAAATCGGCACACGGCATTGACCTGTAGGAGCCTGCTTGCTGGCGATAGCAGCACTACGGTGTGCCAGGCACACCGCTATCGCGAGCAAGCTTTGCTCCCACACAAATCGGCACACGGCATTGACCTGTAGGAGCCTGCTTGCTGGCGATCGCAGCACTGCGATGTGCCAGGCACACCGCTATCGCGAGCAAGCTTTGCTCCCACGGGGGAGAGAGTAAGCCGCGGTGGTTAGAACCGGTACTTCGCCGAAGCAGTAATGCTGCGCGGTGCACCGTAGGTCAGCGCGCCATAGGCATCAAAGACGTCGAAGTACTTCTCGTCGGTAACGTTGTTCGCATTGACCTGCGCCGAGAGGTTCTCGGTGATCTCGTAGCGCGCCATCAGGTTGACCAGCGCATAAGCATCCTGCTCGATTTTTTCGGGGTTGCCGGCCGGGTTGGTGGCGTAGGTGTAGATCGAGTCCTGCCAGTTGACGCCGCCGCCGATGGTCAGCTTGTTGAACGCCCCCGGCAGGCGGTAGGTGGTGAAGGTACGCAGCAACTTGGTTGGGTACAGCGTGTTGACGTCGTCGCCATTGGCATCTTCGGCAGTGAACTGGGTGTAGCCTATCGAGGCATTCCAGTCGGTGGCCAGTTCGCCGGACACTTCCAGCTCGAAGCCCTTGCTGGTTGCGCCTTCGCTGGCCTCATAGGCAAAACCGCTGATCGGGTTCGAAGGATCGATCAGCGCCCCGGTGCTCTGGCCGAGGTTGTCCTGTTTGATCTGGAAGATCGCCGCCGAGGTATTCAAGCGGCCGCCGTAGAACTCACCCTTCAGACCGAGCTCGGTGCTCTCGCCAACGATCGGGTCCAGGGTCTGGCCGCTGCTGTCGCGCACCGACTGCGGCAGGAAGATTTCGGTGTAGCTGGCGTAGGCCGAGATGTTGTCGTTGAGGTCATAGACCACGCCGGCATAGGGCGTCAGTTCATGATCGACATCGACCTTGCTGACTTCCGAGAACACGTCATCACTGGTCTTCTCGTACCAGCTTTCACGCGCGCCAAGAATCACTTTCAAGTCGTCGGTCACGTTGAGGCGAGTGGCGGCATACAGGCCTTTCTGGCGAGTTTCGCTGTACCCGTAGTCGGTCCGTGGGCCCCACACCGGCTCAGCGAAGTTGCCGCCGTAGGCATCAAAATCGGCGACCCCTTCAAAGCCGGTTTGCGCATCCAGCGAGTCGGCGTCGAATTTCTGCTTGCTGTCCACGTAACCGAAGGCCAGCTCGTGCTCACGGCCCAACAGCGAGAACGGCCCGTTGAAGCGGATGGCGTAGTCGTCCTGGTTGGTCTCGGTCTTGTAGGTCGCCGGGAATGACGACATGGGTGCGCTACCGTTGCGACCCGGGTTGCCCGAGAGGTACAGCAAGGACGAATCGCCGGTGCGCTCGCCACGGTTGTAGCTCAGGTTCATCTGCCAGTCGTTGGCAAATTTGTGGTCGAGGTTAACGAAGTAGGTGTCGTAAGTGGTGTCCCACTTGCTCCATTTTGCCGAGGTAGTCTTCGAACGGCTCCAGTTGGTCCGACCGCCGTCTGCGTACCAGACCGGCAGGCCACCCCACATCGGCGAGTCTTCCTTGTTTTCCTGATGGCTCAAGCCAAACCACAGGGTGGTGTCCGGCGTCAGGTCGATGTCCATGGTGCCGTACAGGGTCTGGCGTTTGGTCGAGTTCATGTCGATCCAGGTGTCGCCCTCGTTGGTCTCGCCAACCAGACGCGCCCGAATCGTGCCTTCCTCGTTCAACGCGGTGGACACGTCGGCCTCGACGCCATAGGTGTCCCAGGTGCCGGCGCTGAGTTCTACCGAACCCTTGAGGGCAGTGCTGTTGGCGCGCTTGCGCACCATGTTGATCGACGCCGAAGGATCGCCCGCGCCCGTCATCAATCCGTTGGCACCGCGCACTACTTCCACCCGGTCATACATGGCCAGGCTGCTGAAAACCTCCCCCGAACTCCACGGCTGCTCGTAGATGGTCGGCACGCCATCGATCATCAGCGAGTTGAGCTCAAAGCCACGGGCGTTGAACTGCGCGCGGCTGGTCTCGTAGCGGTTGACCGACACCCCGGTGGTGTTGTTGACCACGTCGAGGATGGTGTGCAGATCCTGGTCCTGGATGCGCTGCTGGGTCACCACGCTGACCGACTGCGGAGTCTCGCGCAGGGACATGCTCAACGGCGTTGCCGTGCGTGCCGCCTCGGTCGTGTAGGAGTTGGTGTCCTCGGTCACGGCACTGCGTTCGCGGGCGGCGGTCTCGGTGATGGCGATCGGTGCCAGGGTCAGAGAGCTTCCATTCTCTTTTTGTTCAGTCTGTTCCGCCGCTTGCAGGGAAGGCGCGGTGAACGCGATACCGGCGGCAAGCATATGCACTGCAAGGGCAAGCGGGCGCACTTGGGAGGGCGAGCGCAGCATGGCGGAGCTTGGTGAACGCAGGGAGATAGGGGCGATCATGCGAATTCTCATTCGGTTTGCTGTTATTGAGAATCCTTATCATACGCAAATGTAATTATATGTGAAATGAGGTTTTTACTTATTTGGGAACATTTATCACTTGTGATAGCGTCTTGCCTTTCCGACCTGACCGTTTGCTGATTTATGGCCCTGCATGAACGCCTTACCCTGACCCAATTGGTTGAGGTCCATTACGAGGACATCAAGGGTTATATCCAGCGCAAAGCCGGCTCGGCAGCCATTGCTTCGGACGTTGTCCAGGAGACCTGGCTGCGTGCTGCCAGGCATTCGGCCCGACAGCCGGACAAGCCGCTGGCTTACCTCTATCGCACGGCGACCAATCTGCTGCTGGACAAGCAGCGCCAGGACATGACCCACGGTCGTTACTTCGGCGACAGCGAATGGGGCGAGGAGGCCGAGTGCCCGTTGGCTCCGCCGGAAGAGGCTGCCGGGACTCGGCAGGAGTTGGAGTTGCTGGCTGAGGCGGTGGGGGCTTTGCCGGAGAAGTACCGTGTGGTGTTTTTGCTGTCGCGTTGCGAGGGGTTCACCCAGCGTCAGATCGCTGCGCAACTGGATATCAAGGAAAGTACGGTGGAGAAGCAGATTGCCAAGGGGATGCAGCATTGTCGGGCGTGTTTGCAGCGGGGGTATGTTGGGCGAAGAGATCAGCGGGGTTTGATCGACTGTTGAAACCTTCGGGGAAAGGGCGGCTTGAAGTGTACATATCCGTTGCTGCAGTGATGGCTGCTATTGGTTCCGCCCTCACGGCGGGTAGCACCGATTGTCCTGTAGGAGCTGTCGAGTGAAACGAGGCTGCGATCTTTTGATCTTGTCTTGTGTACATATCCGTTGCTGCGGTCACGGCTGCTATTGGTTCCGCTTTTACAGCGGGTTACTTTGAAAGGCTGCGCGCCCCGGCGCAAAGTAACCAAACGCTTTTTGCCCCACCACTCGGCACCTCGCTTAGGCTCGGTGTGCCCGAACCCAGGCATTGCTCCGCGGGTCGCCGCGATGGGCCGTCCCTGGCCCAGCGCGGCTAAACCGGCATCCTTGCCGGTTTCCCCGCTACGCAATACCTGCGTTCGGCCAGCGTGGTTAATGGGCGTCCGCGATCAACAACCGGGCCGTGGCGGCCTTCGGGCCGACCAAGGCAGCAAGCCGGCGCGCTGCGCTTGTCTGGTGTGCGGAGCCCACGGGTGGTTGCCGAGATGAACGACTACCAGTTCAAGGTCGTACGCATCGAGGGCGAGTTCATTTGGCATTCCCATCCGGAAACCGACGAGGCATTTCTCGTGTTGGAAGGAACGCTGCGCATTGATCTGCCCCATGGCAGCGTCTATGTCGGCCCAGGCGAACTGTATGTGGTGCCCCGAGGCGTAGAGTAACGAGCGCAAAATACATCTGTCCCCTTTCGAAGATTAATACGCCTGAAAAAGATGTTTTTTTACCTGCTTTCCGGTTTTATGCGAACAGCGGATGTGCATGCTACTCATTTCATGCTACCGGGCGACGGCTGATTCAGGCTGCCGAAAGCCGCACGGCAGCTCAACGTTGAATGGTCGGAACAATAAAATGGAAATCAAGATTGGTTTATTGGATTCTCCAACAGAAAAGGATCAAGCAGTTTTGAATGATAGGTTTTCAGAATATCTTCGAATTCAATATCCGGATCTGCCGCCAGAATCGGAAGATAAAAAATTTATGGTGGTTGCACACGATGAAGTTGGCGACTACATCGGCGCAATAGGCTGTAATTGTTATTGGGATGGTTTGGAAATTGATACCTTTTGGGTCAAGGAATCTCATCGCGGTAAAAAAGTTGGTTCTATGCTGTTGGAAAAAGCAGAAACGATTGGCGCCAACAATGGGGCAGTCATCGCCTTCTTAAAAACCGTTGATGCTAAACAGTTTTATGAGCGGCACGGATATCAGGTTTATGGTGTTCTTGAGGATCGACCAATCGGGACTAACTTGTATCATTTGAAGAAGCGGCTAATAAAACGGGCATAACAACTGGTCAAGAACGTCCCCTTTCGAAGATTCAATCTCCGTAGGAGCTGCCGAAGGCTCGGGCCGCGGTCGGACGATCTTTTGATCGGGTTTATAAGAATCAAAAGATCGCAGCCTCGTTGCACTCGACAGCTCCTACCGTCCTAAAACAAATCCCTCGTCGCGGCGCTGGAATCCGGTCAAATATCACCGGGGTGCGGCGAACGCAATCAGCAAATCTTCAACCAAAGCTTGCTGTGCCTCGCTTGGCTGGCGGGCACTATGGTTGGCCAAGTGGAATTGCACGCTGAATTCTAATGTTTCAGGGCTTAGTGCCTGCAGCAAGCCTCGGGCTTCCCAAGGCGCAGCTACGTGGCGAGGTAAGTAGCCGATGTGTGCGCCAGAAAGGATAAAGGCCAGACTTCCTTCGACCTGCTCGGTGCTCACACTGCTGTAATTGAACTTGAATGCTTGCGCTGAACCAGTAAAACGGTAGGGGTGGAGCACCCCGTCACAGGCACGCAGCTGTGTGTCGCCGGGGTGTGGGATACCGAATAGCGGATGACTTTTACCGCAGTAAAGCCGTTGCTGCTCCTCGAACAGCGGATGATAATTCAGTGCACTTTGCTGGCCGGAAAAGTAGCTGATGGCCAGGTGCAACTGGTTCTGCAACAACCGCCGCTCCAGTTCTGCCGGCATGGCACTGAGCACCTTGATCTGCACATCCTGGTTACGTTTGCGAAAACGCCCCATTGCGTGCGAGATACGCTCGGTTACCTGTGAGTCGAGGGCTTCGGACAGGCCGATTGACAATTCGCCTAGCAGTTTGTCGGCCATGCCCTGGGCTTCACACTTGAATGCCTCTATGGAAGAGAACAACTTGCGTGTGGCTTGCAGCACCAGGTCTCCCTTGGGTGTCAGGCGAAAACCTGCCTTACCGCGTTCACACAGACGGTAGCCTAGGCGGGTTTCAAGCTTGGCCATTTGCGTGCTGATGGTCGACTGGCCGATTCCCAACTCACCCTGGGCGGCGCTGAAACCGCCGCATTCCACCACGCTCACAAACAAGCGCAGCAATTGCAGATCGACATCGTGCACTTGGTTGAGCATGTGGCTCCAAACATTGATGGTGGTGAATGCCAAGGTAGCATACTTCGTATTTATTGAAGATATGCCACGGCATAGGATTCGCGCATCGTTGCTAACCGCGGAGTTATGACATGCGTGCCTTGATAGGGTGGTTGTGCTTGTGTTGGTGTTTGGGGGCGCACGCCACCGATACGCAATTGAGTATTTATACCTGGGCCGAGTACATCCCTGAACAGGTGCTGCAGCGCTTCAAAGCCGAGACTGGCATTAAGGTCAAACTCGACGTCTTCTCCAGCGCCGAGGAGCAGGACAGCAAGTTGCTGACCGGACACAGTGGCTACGATGTGGTGTTCCCTTTGCCAACGCCAACATGGCGGCCACGCCGTTGATCGATCCGGCCGTGACGAATGATCCCGATATCTACCCGTCCGAGGAAGTTCGCGGACGCCTGTTCAGCGAGCAGCTGTTGCCACTACACGCCCAGCGTGACCGAACTCGTCTGTGGACCACGTTCCGCACCAAAATTTGAGGATTTCACCATGGAAGTATTTCAGGGCAATGACCTAGCCATCACCCGTGATGGTCTGTACGGCACTCAATCTGAACCGACCTACGGCGGCATCACCAGTTTCATGCGCCGGCGTTACACGCGTGATTTGAATGGCGTCGATCTGGTCGTCAGTGGCATACCGTTCGATACCGCTACCAGCAATCGCCCAGGAACCCGTTTCGGACCAAGGGGGATCCGTGCTGCCTCTGTCCAGTCGGCCTGGGAGCGCCCTTCCCCATGGGAGTTTGATCCATTCGATCATTTGGCTGTGATCGACTACGGCGATTGCAACTTCGATCATGGACAGCCGCAGAAGACGCCTGCCGCCATCGAAGCGCATGCCGATCACATTTTGGAGGCGGGGTGCGGGATGTTGACGTTGGGGGGTGATCACTTCATCAGCTACCCATTGCTCAAGGCCCATGCGAAGAAACACGGCGCTTTGTCGCTCGTGCACTTTGACGCTCACAGTGATACCTGGCCGGATGCCGAGGACAGTGAGCAGGGAATTCATCACGGCACCATGTTCTATCACGCCGCCCGACAGGGCCTGGTCGATCCGGGCCGTTCAGTGCAGATCGGCCTGCGCACGACCAATGACGACACGATGGGCTTCCAGGTACTCGATGCCCGGCAAGTTCTCAGCAGCTCACCGAAGGCGATTGCCGAGTTGATTCGCGCGCGGGTGGGCGATAATCCTGTTTACCTGACATTCGACATTGACTGTCTCGACCCGGCCTTCGCTCCCGGCACGGGTACTCCGGTCTGCGGCGGATTGAGTACCCATCAGGCATTGGAAATCCTGCGAGCGTTGCGCGGTATCAACCTGGTCGGAATGGATGTGGTGGAAGTCTCGCCGCCTTACGACCACGCGGAAGTGACGGCGCTTGCTGGCGCGACCATCGCTATGGAAATGGTCTGCCTATATGCCGCACGACACAAATTACCCGCCAGTTAAATCTGCACGTTGAGGCACAGTTGCCGTTACGGCAACCTCACTGAACAAACGACTCGGGTTCTGCGGGTATACAACGCAGACGCAGAAGGAAATCCATAAAGGGGGAGACCGCAACTCGCTGCCGGGGATTTCCGACAGCGTGATGCGGGCGCAGATCACCGTGAATTGATGTCGAATCAAAAGATCGCAGCCTCGTTGCACTCGGCAACTCCTGCAGTGCCTTATCGCGCCAGCCCCTCAACCGCCTTGCGGTACCACCCGCGCTTCATTCCCCGACCCCTGGATATAAACCTTCATGCCTTTACCCAGGGACGAATTGATCGGCTGAGTCACCGACACCAGCACCCCACTGGTGACCCGCACGATGATCTGTTGCGCCTCTACCGGCTGGTCGTATTTTTTCTTCTCTGCGTAGTTGCCGCCGACCGCACCGGCTAAGGCGCCGGCGACCATGGCGACATCGCGGCCGGTACCGCGGCCGATCAGGCTGCCTATGCCCAGACCGCCAAGGCCGCCAAGTACGGCGCCGACTCCGCTGTCGTGGTTGGTCTGCATCTGCGTCAAGGAAATCTGCTCGATGGTGCCCGAGCGAATCTCGACCTCACCGGCGCCACCATCGGTCGAGCTCACGGCGGAGCAGGCGCTGATCAGCACCGCCACTAACGTCAGCGTCAGCCAGGACTGGATTGCTTTCATGTGCGTGCACCTCGTTATTGATAGCGGATGGCAATGCCTTTGAGCTTGCGGCCCTGGATGGTTTCAATGTCGCGGCTCCACAACGGGCCAGACACGTACGCAGCGACGGGCTGGATATTGTCGTACACGACCACTACCGCGTTCGCGCCGAGGGTCGCGGCCTGCTCACGCAGTTTCTGTTCGACCTGGGTGATGGGCGGGGCAGGGTCGACGCTGGCATCGATCAGGATTTCCCCCAGGCGTACATGCGGCCGGGTGGGTTCGGTGCGCAGTACCTGAACTTCGCTGGCCAGGGTCGGTGCAGGGTGTTCCACGCCGACATAGGCGGTGGTCTGCGCATCGACGGTGGCGCAGGCCGTGAGTGCGAGCGCGCAGGCGAACAATGCTGCGCCCAGCAGTGGGCGCTGAAAACGTGAGAGTCCTGGTGATGGAGGCCGCATGGCGAATGTCCTCTGATTGATGGGTATTCAATCGCCGACCCGGGTCGGCGATTGCGCGCTGCTTAGCTGCGGATGAAAGCCCACAGATCGGCGCTGACTTTATCGATCGCCGCCTTGAAGTCCTTGGCGGTGATCTGCTGGCTCTCGTTTGAGAGCTGCGTGCCAAACACCTTGCGCACCACTTTGGCCACCGTCTGGTTGTTGCTCGGGTCGATGAACTCGGCTTCGATGAACAGGTTGGTGTCCTGGTCGCGATGGCCGGTCGCCGCTTGTGTCGCGCCGACCACGGCCGCAATCGGCACCACTTCGTACCATTTCATACCTTCGTTGGACGCCCAGCGCGTCGAAGCACCCAACAGCAAACTGGCGAACTCGTGGAACAACAACGACGGTAACCGCAATTTTTCCTCGGGCAGCCCGGTTGCCCAACGCCTGGACGTGATGTCCGAGCTGGACGTGGTGTACCGTAAACAGATGGGTTTTCGCGTCAGTGCCAACAGTTGGTACGACCACGCCTACGACGACGTCGGCAGCGATAACGCCGCCACCAATCAGCTGAACAACGGCCAGCCAGATTCCCGTCACATCAGTGGTTATGCCGACCGTTACTACAACGGTCCGTCGTCGGAGATCCTTGATGCCTTCGTGTTCGGCAGTGTCGAAATCGGCGATGAATCGCTGTTGAGCGGCAAGGCCGGCAAGCACACCCTTTATTGGGGTGAAAGCGTATTGGCGTTCGCCCACCGCAACAGCTACGGCCAGTCGGGGCTGGACTTGTCCAAGGCGCTCGCGGTTCCTGGCACCGAAGCCAAGGAGCTGTTCATTCCGCGCAACCAGTCGTCCACCAGCTTCACGGTCAACCAGGAGCTGACCCTGGCGGCGCAGTATTTCCTCGACTGGGACGCGGCGCGCCTGCCCGAGTCCGGTACCTATCTTGGCTTCAACGACGGTATCCAGAATGGCGGGCACAACCTGTCGTTGATCGCTGCGCGCAATCCGCTGTTCGGAGTACCGGGCCCGGCGGGTAGCAATGAGTTCCTGCGCCTGTCCAACGGCCACACCTACACCCCGGATCACAGTGGCGACTTCGGGCTCATGGCGAAGTGGAGCCCGGCCTGGCTCGATGGCACCTTGGGTGTGTACTACCGCAAAACCTCGGACATCCTGCCCAACCTGGTGCTGCAACCGGTGGCGGTCGGACTGCCCCAGCTGATCTCGGGCAACGTCGGCAGCTACAACCAGTTCTACGTGGATGACATTGACGTCTACGGCTTCAGCCTGTCGAAAAACGTCGCAGGCGTGAGCGTCGGTTTTGACCTCAACTATCGCCACAACATGCCATTGGCCAGTGTCCCGGCCACCGTCAACCCGACACTGGGCGCAGCGAAGGCCCCCGGGTTTATCTCCAGCTTCAATGGCGAAAATGGTGTGGCCCGCGGCAACACCGTGCACGCGGTGCTCAATGGCCTGACCACTTTTGGCGACACGCCGCTGTGGGATTCCTCCTCGTTGCTGGTCGAACTTGGCTACAGCCGCTGGCTCGACGTCACCGAGAACAAGCAACTGTTCAAGGGGGAGGACTGGTACAACGGCGTCGACAAGGTTTCCAAGGACAACTACATCGTCGGGGTGAACTTCAACCCGACCTGGTACCAGGTGTTCCCTGGCATCGATATGTTCATGCCGGTCAGCTACAACGTCGGCCTGGCAGGCCAGTCCTCGGTGCAGCTGGGCGGCAACAAGGGCACTGGCAGCTATTCGGTCGGCGTCGGCATGGACGTGCGCAGCCAGTATCGCTTTGACCTCAAGTATGTCGATAACTTCGGCGATTTCGACACCTGTGACTCCGCCGGCAGCGCCGGTGCAGCAGGCGATGGTGCCGCACCGGGTGCCAACGGTCAGTACAACTGCGTTCCCGGCCAGACCACTGCGTTTGCCGGTACCGTGGCCCAGCTCAAGGATCGCGGCATGGTCACTTTCACTTTCAAAACCACCCTCTGATCCTCGAGCCGTGCGTTAACAGGAGACACCCATGAATTTCGTTCAATCCGTATTGGCCAGCGCCCTCGCGCTGGCGGTCGCAAGCTCCGCCCATGCAGCGGTCAGCGCCGACCAAGCCGCCAAACTTGGCACCAGCCTGACTGCAGTCGGCGCTGACAAGGCGGCCAACGCCGATGGCAGCATTCCGGCCTACACCGGTGGCCTGAGCAGCATTCCCGGCGGATTTAAAGCCGGCGATTCGTTCCGTCCCGACCCCTTCGAAGCAGAAAAACCGCGCCTGGTGATTACCGCGCAAAACCTCGCCCAGCAGAAAGACAAACTCACCGCCACCTCCCAGGCGTTGCTCACTCGCTACCCGAGCTATCGACTCGACGTGTACCCGACCCATCGCACCGTTGCCCTGCCGCAAGCAGTGCTGGACAACACCGCGAAAAACGCCGTAACCGCCAAGACCACCGACGGTGGCCTGGGCCTGGAAAACGCCTTGCCCGGCGTGCCGTTTCCGATACCTGCCGATGGCAACGAGGCCATGTGGAACCACCTGCTGCGCTACCAAGGGCAGGCGATGACGAACAAGTACGACTCCTGGAACGTCGATTCCGCCGGCGCGGCGTCGTTGAGCTCCACGGGGGTGTTCAACATCGAATATCCGCTCTACGCGCCTGAGCGTCCGGCAGGTCCGGTTGCAGCCGACGAGACCTTCTACAAGATCAAGCTGACCTACACCGGGCCGGCGCGCCGTGCCGGTGAAGCGCTGCTGCTGTTGGACTCGGTCAACCCGCTGAAACAGCCTCGCCGTGCCTGGCAATACCTGCCGGGGCAGCGTCGGGTGAAGCTGGCGCCGGACCTGGCGTATGACACGCCGAACCCGGGCACGGTGGGCGCCGCAACCTACGACGATGCCTTCCTGTTCAACGGTGCGATGGACCGCTACGACTTCAAGCTGGCCGGCAAAAAAGAACTCTACGTGCCGTACAACACCTACAAGCTGAGCTATCACAAGGAAGCTGCCGACGTGATGAAAGCCAATCACGTCAATCCCGACCTGCTGCGCTGGGAGTTGCATCGGGTGTGGGTGGTGGAAGCCACGCTCAAGCCAGGCAAACGCCACATCTACAGCAAACGCACCTTCTACCTCGACGAAGACAGCTGGATCGTCCTGGCTTCCGATGAATACGACGGCCGTGGCCAGCTCTACCGCGGTGGTTTCTCGCACCTGACCTACAGCTACGACGTACAGGCCCCGGACACGATCAATCACATGCTCTACGACCTGATCTCCGGTGCCTACAACGTCAACGGTTTCTACGGGCCTTACGGTGGCCTGAAGTACATCGCGCCGCTGTCCAAGGCGCAGTGGTCCTCCGAGTCGCTTGCGGGAACTGGTATCCGCTAAACCCAGCACATTGGCGAACCACTGTAGGAGTGAGCCTGCTCGCGATGGCGGACTGGCAGTCGACATCTGATTTGGATGTGCCTGCGTCATCGCGAGCAGGCTCGCTCCTACAGGTGGGCAGTGGCGGTTTGTAGTCCGCGTACGTGCACCCGAGATAATAATAATGACGATGATCAAGTGGTTTCTGCTGACCGCACTGGCAGCGGCAATGGCCATGCCGTTTACCCGTCCGGTGATTGCCGGTCAATTTGCCGATGTCCTCGATACGCCAGCGCTGCGTAGCGACCTGGCGGCAAATGCGCTGATGACCGGGCTGACTCGGGCCGGCGAGCGCCTGGTTGCCGTGGGCCAGCGTGGGCACATTGTGTATTCCGATGACGGCGGCCAGCATTGGCAGCAGGCCGCAGTGCCGGTCAGTTCCGACCTGGTGGCCGTGCACTTTCCCGTCCCGCAGCAAGGCTGGGCGGTGGGGCATGACGGCGTGGTCCTGCACAGCAGCGATGCCGGCCAAACCTGGAGTCGCCAACTGGACGGACGTCAGGTCGGTCCGATCATGCTCGATTACTACCGACAGCAACTCGCCGACCAACCGGATGACGCCGACCTGCAGGCAAGGGTCGCCGAAGCACAGCGCATGGTCGAGGAGGGCGCCGACAAGCCGTTCCTGGATGTGTGGTTCGCCAGCGAGCAGGTGGGTTACATCGTCGGTGCGTTCAACCTGATCTTCCGTACCGACGATGGCGGCCAGCACTGGACACCGCTGCTCGACCGTACCGACAACCCCGGCGCCTTGAATCTCTACGCCGTGCGCCCGGCTGGCGCTGACGTGTTCATCGTCGGCGAGCAAGGCCTGGTGCTGAAGCTGGATCGCGCCAGCGGGCGTTTCGTGGCAACGCCCACGCCGTACAACGGCAGCCTGTTCGGTGTCACCGGTACACCGGCTATGACGCTGGTGTACGGCCTGCGCGGCAACGTTTTTCGCAGCACCGACGGCGGGGCGAACTGGACCCGGATCGAGCTCGGCCTGCCCCTGAGTATTACTGCCAGCAGCGTTACCCGCGATGGCCGCATCGTGCTGGTCAGCCAGGCCGGCCACGTGCTGGTGAGCGCTGACGAGGGG
This sequence comes from Pseudomonas sp. RIT-562, assembly GCF_026241895.1. GTDB lineage: Bacteria > Pseudomonadota > Gammaproteobacteria > Pseudomonadales > Pseudomonadaceae > Aquipseudomonas > Aquipseudomonas mandelii_F. The sequence goes on from NZ_JAPJIV010000009.1 coordinate 91,339, forward strand.
CGCAGTTTCCAACTGCAGGCCAATACCGTACTGGCCCCCGTTGCCGCCGCGCATGTGGACAGCGGCGGCAAGCTGGTTCTGGCGGGTACTCGTGGCCTGCGTCAACTGCACCTCGAATAAGCCTGGCACCACAAAGAGAACAACATGATGAGTCACTTCGAACTCGAAACAATGCCCGTGGTGCGCGAGCTCAAGGGCTTTGATCCGCGCTCCGGCAACCTGCTGGAACGGCTGATTTTCAACAACCGCCTGTGGGTGGTGCTGGCCTGCCTGCTGGTCACTGTGGTGCTGGGTTACTTCGCGGCCACACGGCTGACGCTCAACGCCAGCTTTGAAAAAATGCTGCCGCAGAGCCAGCCCTTCATCCAGAATTATCTGCACAACCGCCAGGCGCTGCGGGTCCTGGGCAATGCGGTGCGGGTGGTGGAGAGCAGCGACGGCGATATTTTCGACCCGCACTATCTGGAGGCGCTCAAGGAAATCAACGACGAACTGTTCGTCACTCCTGGCGTCGACCGGGCGTGGATGAAGTCCTTGTGGACCCCGGCCGTGCGCTGGACCGAAGTCACCGAGGAAGGCTTTCAGGGCGGCCCGGTGATGCCTGACTCCTATGACGGATCCGCGCAGAGCGTGCAGCAACTGCGGCAGAACATCGCCCGCTCGGGGATTGTCGGCAGCCTGATCGGCAACAACTTCAAATCCAGCATGATTTTCGTGCCGCTGCTGGAGAAAGACCCGGTGACCGGGCAAGCCATCGACTACCACCAGTTCTCGAAAATCCTCGAAGAGAAACTGCGCGACAAGTACGAATTTGCCGGCAGCGTGCGAGTGGCGGGGGAAGAGGGCAACGGCCCGCTGAAGATCCGCGTGATCGGCTTCGCCAAACTGGTCGGCGACCTGATCGATGGTCTTGTGCAGGTGATGCTGTACTTCGGTGTGGCGGCGCTGATCGCCACCCTGATTATTTTCTACTTCACCCGCTGCGTGCGCAGCACCGCGCTGGTGATCATGTGCTCGGTGATTGCGGTGGTCTGGCAGTTGGGCCTGGTCGCGTTGTGCGGCTATGCCCTTGACCCGTTTTCGATTCTGGTGCCGTTCCTGGTGTTCGCCATCGGCGTGTCCCACGGCGCGCAGAAGATGAACGGCATCATGCAGGACGTCGGGCGCGGCACCCATCAGCTGATCGCCGCCCGTTATACCTTCCGCCGTTTGTTCCTCGCCGGCCTGACCGCGTTGCTGGCCGATGCCGTGGGTTTTGCCGTGTTGATGCTGATCGACATCCCGGTCATCCAGGACCTCGCGATTACCGCCAGCCTGGGCGTTGCAGTGTTGATTTTCACCAACCTGGTGCTGCTGCCGGTGTTGCTGTCTTACTGGGGGGTGAGTCGCAAAGCCGCCGAACGCAGTTTGCGCGCAGAGAACAAGGAGCTGCGTGGCAAAGGCATGGGCGCGCTGTGGAGTTTTCTCGACCGGTTCACCGAGCGTCGCTGGGCGACCGGCGCCCTTGTGGTATCGGGCTTGCTGGCGGTGGGCGGGATTGCCGTCAGCCAGCACCTGAAAATCGGCGACCTCGATCCCGGCGCACCTGAGCTGCGCTCGGACTCGCGCTACAACCGCGACAATGCCTACATCACGGCCAACTATTCGCTGTCCAGCGACCAGTTCGCAATCATGCTCAAGACGCCCACGGAAGGCTGTCTCAAATACGAAAGCCTGGTGGAGGCCGATCGCCTGGGCTGGCTGCTGCAGCAGCAACCCGGGGTGCAAACCACCGTGTCGCTGGTCAATGCGGTGCGGCAGATCACGGCGGGTTCCTACGAAGGCAACCCGAAAATGCTCACCATCGCGCGCAATCAGAATGTCCTCAACTACGGCGCGCAGCAGGCCTCCGTGAGCAGCCCGGACCTGTTCAATAATGACTGTTCGATGATGCCAATTGTGGCGTATCTGACGGATCACAAGGCCGAGACTCTCGACCGCGTGGTGCAGGTGGCCGAAACCTTTGCCCGCGAGCACAGCAATGGCGAGCGCCAGTTCATGCTGGCCGCTGGCAGTGCCGGCATTGAGGCGGCGACCAACATCGTGGTGCGCGAGGCCAACCGCACCATGTTGCTCTACGTCTACGGCGCAGTGATTGTGCTGTGCTTCATCACCTTCCGCAGCTGGCGAGCGGTGGTGGTGGCTGTCGTGCCGCTGATGCTGACCTCGATTCTCTGCGAAGCCCTGATGGTCTGGCTGGGCATGGGGGTAAAAGTCGCGACCTTGCCGGTCATCGCCCTGGGAGTCGGGATCGGCGTGGATTACGCGCTGTACCTGCTGAGCGTGCAACTGGCGCAGCAGCGTGCCGGCCTGTCGCTGACCGAGGCCTACCGCAACGCCGTGGCGTTTACCGGCAAGGTGGTGGCGCTGGTCGGCATTACCCTGGCCGCCGGCGTGATCACCTGGGCCTGGTCACCGATCAAGTTCCAGGCCGATATGGGCATCCTGCTGACCTTCATGTTCATCTGGAACATGGTCGGGGCGTTGATCCTGATTCCTGCGCTTTCGCATTTTCTCTTGAGGAAAATGGGTGACAGGGTGGTTTGAGGTTATCGATTGCGGTTACCCAAGCCACCCCACCAACAGCATCGCGCTCAACGCCACCAACGCCGTATTCAGGCACACCAGCCCGAAGCCGAACCTCACCAGCGCGCTTTCCTCCCGGGCCTGGGTCTTCGCCAGGCCCAGGATCAGCATGACAATCGATAGCGAGCCCAGCGCGGCATGGCCTGCCGCGCTGTTCTGCACCGCGGCCAGCAGCAGGCGCGAGGATTCGGGCAGCATTGCGATGGCCGGCATGAAGATCGCGTTGCCGCCCACGTTCGAGCCGGTCATGTAGCCGGACAGCCCGCCAAGCAGCGCTACCAGCGAAGTTGCAGCAGTGGGTGACAGGCCAGCGAGCAGTTGCATCAAGCCCGCGAGGAAACCGGCTTTGACCATCATCTGCGACATCGCCAGGAAGAAGAAAATCGTCAGCAGGGGGCGTTTCGCCCGCGCTGCCAATGCCGCCAGCACGCTGACGTTTGGGCTTGCCTCACGCGGTATGTTGCGCGTGTAGAAGCCCAGGCCGATCAGCACCAGGAGCAGCGCCACGCCGGGTGAAGCCAAGGGTTTCCAGGTGACCTGGGCACCCTGGACAATCCACAGGTCCTGCCAGCCGGTGATGCTCCACAGCGTTTTCAAGCCGACGATGTACACGATCAGCAGCAGATATGGCCAGGCCTGGCGTGGCCATTGCACCGGGCCGCGCTCGGCAGCGCTGCGGCGCAGGCGCCATAGCCCGACGGCCAACACAGCGCCGGCGGTCACCAGGCCGGCGGCAACCCCGGCCACTTCCGCACCGAGCCAGCGGCTGGCGGCGTACAGCACTGCCACGAACAGCAGCCAGAAAATCCCCAGGGCGCGCCATTCCCGCGCCTCGCGAACGCCTGCCAGGTACAACGCCATGGCACTGAGGGCGAGAAATACCGGGGCGCTGGTCAAGGCCGACGTTGCGGCAAGCGCCGGCGCGTCGACATGACCCAGCGAGGCGCCAATCACCGAGGCCAGGCCCAGGGTGCCCCACGGCATGATCGCCATGCCGGCCAAGGCGATGCGCAGTGCGACCTGGCGTTCGAACAGGCTGAGCAGCAGCGGCACCGTGGCGATCAGTGACACGCCGAAGCCGGTCATCGCTTCCAGTAACGGTGCCAGGCCAAGGACGATAAACACCAGTTGATCGCCGCGACGCAGGCCCAGGGATTGCACCCATTGGCTGAGGGCCAGGTTGACGCCCAGGCGCTCGATGAAAATCACGAACGCCAGCCCCGGCACTATCACGAAGGCGGTGCTGGCAAACAGTACGGCGGTGTCTTCAGCGGCGGCGAGCATGCTGCCCAGGCGCCACGCGTCGGCAGCCCCGGCCAGCCACAGCACCACCACCAGCAGCGTGCCGGCGAGGGCGGCGTGCACGGGGGGGCGGCGCAGTACCACCAGCATCGCGGTGACCAGCAGGACAGGGGAAAGATGAAACAGTGCGAGCATGCCGAATATCCTGTGAGAGTGGCCGATCAGGCTGCGGAGGCAGGCTGCACGCAAGATAATATTTCTCGTGGCTAGATAAAGGGTCGCGGTTTTCTGCTAGTTTTCGGGAAATTTTCTCGCGAGGCGCGCATGGCTGACAAGGACGCTGCATTTGAATCACTGGATAAATTCGACCGTGCAATCCTCGACCTCGTCCAGCGCGACAACACGACGCCGCTGCGGCTGATGGCCGAGCAGGTCAATCTCTCCACTGCCGCCGTGCAGCGCCGCATCAAGCGGATGCAAGAGAAGGGCGTGATCATCGGCAACGTGGCCATCGTCGATCCCACTGCTGTCGGCCGGCCGATCACCATCATTGTCGAAGTGATGGCCGAGCGCACCAGCATCGACGCGCTGGAGGCGATGAAGGCACATTTCGCCGTGCCCGAGGTGCAGCAGTGCTACTACGTCACCGGCGAGGTGGATTTCGTGCTGGTAGTGACGGTCGCCAGCATGCAGGAATACCAGGCCCTGGCGCGGCGGTTGTTTGCCGAAAATGCCAACGTGACCTGGTTCAAGACCATCGTGGCACTCGACCGGGTGAAGGTTGGGCTCGCAGTGCCAAGCATGGCCGGGTGACAGGCGCATTTTTGCAACCGATGTAGTGTATTTCGCGATAGCTTGTAGCGGGCCACGCGATTGGTCGTGCGCACAGCCGCTGGTTAAGGTGCCTGCAGGAACATCCACCTGTAGCGGAACCGCATGCGTTATCGACGTCTTGACCTGAACCTTCTGGTTGCCCTGGATGCCTTGCTCAGCGAGTGCAGCGTGAGTCGGGCGGCGCAGCGCTTGTGCCTGGGCCAGTCGGCGACGAGTTCGGCACTGGGGCGCCTGCGCGAACACTTCAATGACCCGTTGCTGCTGCCGGTTGGCCGGCGCCTGGAGCCTACGGCGCTGGGGCTGGAGTTGCTGCCGAAGGTGCGCGCGGCCCTGGCGCTGACGCGCGACATTGTCGATTCGCCGCTCGGGTTCGAGCCGGCGACCTGCACTCGCCAATTCACGGTGGTGGCGTCGGATTATGTCGCTGGTGTATTGCTGCCTGCAGTGAGTCTGGAACTGGCGCGAGTTGCTCCCGGCGTGCGCTTGAGCCTGCGCGACATGCCTACGCCACGCGACGGCGATGTCGTCAGCGAGGCGCTGGACTATCGGCGCAGTGATGTGGTGATCGTGCCGCAGCGGCGCCTGAATCCGGCCTTTCCCCATGTGCCGTTGCTCAATGATGAGCTGTGTTGCATCGTCTGCGCCGCTCAGGCGCAGTATGCCGATGGCCTGAACCTGGCCAGCTATTGCGCGGCGGAACACGTGGTGCGCGAGTTCTCCGACGGGCGAAACCTGGCGATGGACGCCGTGCACCTGCAGGAGCTGGGCGTGCAACGCCGGGTGGCGGTGGCCGTGGAAAGCTTTGCGCTGATACCGGAGTTCGTCATCGGCACGACGCGGATTGCCACGGTATTTCGCCGGCAGGCGCAGCGGTTTGCCCAGCGTTACCCGCTGCACATTCACCCCGCACCGCTGGAGTTTCCCGAGGCGGCCCAGGTGCTGCAGTGGCACCCTTATCAAGAGCACGACCCGGCGATGCGCTGGTTGCGCAGCCTGCTGGTGCAGCAGGCCGCGTTGCTTGATCAGCCTGCGGGTTGATCTCCGGTATCCGCCACCCATCCGCACTGCTCGATGGCCAGCAGAGCGCAGCGTTCGTCATTGTCCGAGGTGTCGCCGCTGATGCCGATGGCGCCGATGAGCTGCCCCTCGCCATTGCGGATCAGCACTCCACCGGCCACGGGAATGACTTCGCCACCGGTCAAGCTGTTGATCGCGTCAAAAAACGCTGGCATCGCTTGCGCGCGACGTGCCAGTTCCCGTCCACCGAAGCCCATCCCCAGGCAGCCGCGAGCCTTGCCGGTGGCGATTTGCGGGCGCAGGAAACTGGCGTGTTCATCGCGCAGGACCGCCAGCGGATTGCCGGCGGCGTCCAGTACTGCAACGGCCATGGGCTTGAAGCCAGCCTGGCGGGCAATGTGGATAGCGCGGCTCGCCAGATCGGTGGCCATGAGTAAATCGAGCGGGTGCATGTCGGCAGTCCTCATAAGGCCCACTTGCCCAATTGGGCAACGCGGTCGCGCGTATACAGATCGGTCCATTTCAATGAGTTGAAGTCCGAGACCTGTTTGGGGTTGTAGGGGCTGCGTTGCATGTTGACCGGCTGACCACCCTTGTACACGGCCTTGAGGCGCGAGCGATCCTGCAACAGGCGGATGTCGTGCAATGGCGAGCCGTCGAGCAGCAGGAAGTCGGCCTGTTTGCCCACCTCCAGGGTGCCCAGGGTCTCGCCGCGCGGCATGCAGCGCGCGCCGACGTTGGTGGCGGCGTACAGGGCTTCGGCCGGAGTGAAGCCCAGGCGAGTCACCAGCAGTTCCAGCTCGCGGGCGTGCCATTCGCCGTAAGGCGTCACCGCAAAGCCGCTGTCACTGCCGCAGGCGAACGGCACGCCGGCGGCCTTGGCGCGCTTGAGTACGGCCGAGCCGACCTCCAGGGTCCGAGCGCAGTAGCCAGCGTAACCGGTGGTGATGGCGGGGTCGTGGGGCTGGCAGAAGTCCACGGTGTTCTGCGGGAAAGTCATGGTCGGGGCCAGGATGCTGCCGGCTTCGAGCAAGGCTTCGATGCACGCGTCGTCCATGTAGAACGCGTGGAAGACCAGGTCGACGCCCGCGCGCGCAGCGTACATCACCGCCTCGCGCCCGTAGGCGTGGGTGGCGACCTTGCAGCCCAGGCGATGGGCCTCGGCCACCATTTCGTGAGTTTCTTCGGCGGTGAACGCGGCGACGATTTCACCGTTGGGGCGACGGTGGGTGCCGTCCATGGCAATTTTAATCAGGTCGACGCCGTCCTTGGCCTGCTTGCGGATTTCCGCCAGGGCATCGCTGCGGCTGGTCACCAGGCAGGCGGTGAAAAATTCCGGGGCGCCCATGCGGCTCGGAAACCAGTCGTTGAGACTCTGCCGATTGGTGATGACCCGGCTGCTGGCAGCAATTCGCGGCCCTTCGAACAACCCGGCGCCGATGGCATTGCGCACGGCGATGCTGAGCTGCCCGCTGTCGCCCGGGCAGACCATGCTGGTGACGCCGGCCGCCAGCACATGCTGGGCGAAGAACGTGCCGCGCAGGGCGCGAAACTCGTCGCTGGTCCAGATATCGATGTCTTCTTCGCTCTGCGCATTGCCGAACGCCAGGTGGGTGTGCACATCCACCAGGCCCGGCATGACAAAGCTATCGCCGGTATCCACACAGGTGTCGCCGGGTCGAGGTGCAGGCGCGGATGCAGTGGGGCCGACGTAACTCAGCAGACCGTTTTCAACCACCAGGGTTTGCTGCTGACGGGTGTCGAGGCCGGTGCCGTCGAACAGCGTTTGGCATTTCAGGTGCAGGCTATGCATGGCGTCTTCGCTTGGCTGATTGTTATGCGAAAAGAGCCTAGGGGGACTGGCAGGTACTGCACCAACAGATTGCGTCGATGGCCGGGTATTGATTGGCTCAATAGGTCCTGGGAGCCGCTGTTTTAAAGGCTTTGCGACGAGATATCACCTAGGGAGGAGGGCATCGCGAGTTACGATGACAGGCATCGTGATCGACGATTTTTACACCGCTGCTACGGCGTTTATGGTGCGCGAAACGCTATTGCTGCCATGCGAATGACCTTCGCCGGGCACTGGTCGAGGAGGACTACGCGCGAGTCGCGCTACTCGGTTGTAGGAGTGAGCCTGCTCGCGATGACGGCCGAACATTCACTACTTACGCTGACTGACACAACGAATCGCGAGCAGGCTCACTCCTACAGCTGACCTGCGCCATACACAGATAATGTGCGCGCAGCAGATCCCTGTGGGAGCGCGGCTTGCTCGCGAAGGTCTTTCATTTGACGAATCTGTTGGCTGACACACCGCTTTCGCAGGCAAGCCAGCTCCCACAGGGATGGTGTTCAACCAGCTGCTTGTGCGGTGCCGATCAACCTCCACAACCGCAGCGTATGGCTTTGTTTTCGCTGATTGAACATACCTCAACAGCGCTTGTTTAAAAGCCGTCAGTTTTACCTCTTGAAAGCTACAAGATCTTGCGCCATTGCCTACGGCTACGCCAGAATCCGCCGGCTTGTCCACCTTGGCCTCGGAGCTTATCGTTTCCTGACCACTGCCCTTCAGTGGTCGGGTTTAGTAGCCCGAGGTGTTATCAGTAAGGTGCATGAGCTCTGTCAGGCAGGTAGTTTCTTACCTCACTTGATGGTGGCTGTGCGCAGGGCGCTTCGGCGCGCCGGTAATTGCTGGTACTCCCCGGTCTACTAACCTGCACACAGCCGCCACCCTTCTTTTAGTAGAGAAGCATGCGCGGCCCGTTGCGGAGTATCAGCGAATGTTCAAGGTTACACCGAATCCTCCGGACGCAGATCCGGCTTCCCTGAACAACCTCGATTACCAATCCCCGTCGATCGCCGACATCAGATCCGCCCCGCGAACACCAAACAAACTGTTCTCAGTTGACCCCCAGGCCACTACTGAAACCTTGGTGGTCTATCTGGTCGAAACCCTGGCTTCAGTGGATGTGATGGTCCACCACTTGGTAGATCACCTAGACGATGGTTCGCGAAACGCACTGTTGGGCATCTCCAACAGCATCATGTTGGCGGAGATTACGGCAAACCGGGTTTTGGATCAGATCAGTCCGCCTGATTAAGATCCAGGATTGGTCTTTTCGGCATTTGGCATTATAGTTAATGCCAAATGTCAGATTGGCGGAGGTTGCCATGAGTGCAAGAAAGAAAACTGCCCCAGCTGACGAGGCGGTACCGAAGAAGATTGACCTGAGCAGAGCGAAAGTACGCGATTTGGAAGCTGCGCTCGATCGTTTGATCCAAGCGTCGCCCGTGACATTGGAAGTCACGAATGGACGGCCACGCATGGTTTCGATCTTGCTCGCCGATAGAGCTGGAGACGACCGAATGGCTATATACAGGGCAGTTAAGAATGGATTTCCGCTGCAATCGGTGCTCGACATGATCGATAGCAGCGAGGTGTACAAGCAGCGTGGCGTGCTGTCGAAAATCGTGGGGGCGTCCGATCGAACCCTGGCGCGGCGGCTGAAAACACCGAATGAAGTGCTGACTCCAGAGCAAAGCACACGGGCACTGAACTACGCCGAGGTTTTTGAAAAGGCGACTCAGGTGCTGGGCTCTCGTGAACTCGCGGAACAGTGGATGGTTAAACCTGCGCGAGGTCTGGATGGAGAGATACCCATCGATCTCATTGCTAATTCGGTGGGGTATGAATTGGTGAACGATTTTCTGATCCGCATGGAATATGGGGTCTATTGATGGCTAAAGACCCACTGAGCAACGAGGTTCATTTCTGGCGGCTGGACGCTGCGGAATTTGCACCCACCTGGCACTTGGGGGTGGGAGCTGAAAAGGTCGGTGGGCGTTGGAACCCTAAAGGTATGGCGACTGTATATGCCAGTCTGGATGCATCCACCGCAACCCTGGAGGTCGCGGTACATAAAGGTTTCGAGGCGCTGGACTGCAAACCTCATCGCTTGACTCAGGCGCGCGTGCTGGACCCTTCGAGCATTTATGTCGTGCAGCCCGATCGGATCGCGAATCCTAATTGGTTGGTGCCCGGCACTCCTAGTCGCAGCCAGCAACAGTTTGGCGCTGAGTTGCTGAACCAGTATCCGTTTGTGGTGGTGCCCTCGAGCGTGTCGCCACACAGCTGGAACATGTTGATGAACCCGCTGTTGGCTGATGGGCTGTACGAGGTGGTGTTGCAAGAGGCATTTGGCCTCGACGGGCGACTCAATAAGCCATCGGTGTGAGAGTCTGAGGCTTTTTGTAGGAGCGAGCCTGCTCGCGAAGAACTCACAGGCACCGCGTTTTTTCAGGCTTCACGCGTCATCGTTGACGTTTTTCGCGAGCAGGCTCGCTCCTACAGGGGTGCAATCAACCCGTGTGCCCACCCAGGTTTTCAGCCACCCAGTCGGCAATGTACTGGCCGGCATTGATGCTGTTATCAAAGCTCGAATGCTGCACTCCACCTTCACGTTCAGTGAAGATTTTCAGCTCGCGCTTGGGGCTGTTGACCAGTTGCTCGTAGGTGCGGTGGGCCCATTTGAGGGGGATTTGTGAATCCTTTTCACCGTGGGTCACCAGGAATGGCACTTTGATCCGGTCCAGCACGCCGTCCAGGTGGACGTTCTCGGCGATGGCCATGAACTCGTCGACATCGTTTGCGCCCCATACCCAGCACACGTGCGACCAGTAATGCGGGACCGGGAAGCTGCCTTCTTTTTCCAGGCGACGTTTTTGCACATCGCGCCAGTCGTGGTTCGCGCCCCACACCACGCCGCAGGCAAAGCGCGGCTCGAACGCCACCGCGCGCGGGCAGTAGTAACCGCCGAGTGAAACGCCTTCCAGGCCAATACGCCGCGGGTCCACTTCGCTGCGGGTCTCCAGCCAGTCGACTACGCGGCTGGCCCAGTGCTCGCTGTCGTAGCGGGCGATCAGGTTATGCAGGCGCAGCGCTTCACCGGTGCCCGGCTGGTCGATGATCAGCGAAGACACTCCGCGTTTGGCCAGCCAGGCGGGGAGGCCGACGCGGTATTTCATTTCCTTGGTCGAGTCCAGGCCGTTGACCTGCACCAGGATCGGCGCCGGGCCGCTCACGCCTTCGGCGCGTACCAGCAGGCCGGAAATGTGTTTGCCCTCGTAGGGGATCTCTACTCGTTCGCAGTTCTCCCGCGACAGCTCGATGCCGCGCTTGAAGGTCTGCAGGAAGCGCTGGTACAGCTCGACACGACCTGCTGCCCCATGGGCCTGCAGGCGTTCGCAGGTGAGGTAGTAAGTGGCGGCGCGGTTGTATTTTTCGCCGGCGGATAACAGCCGGCCCTGGGCTTCGTCTTCCTCGGCCAGGCCGCAGAGTTTGTCGGCCATCTTCGCCCAGGTCTCGCGGAAGGCCTTGGTCCCGGCAGCGTCGGGTTGTTTGGCGGCTTCCTGCAGCGGCGCGCACATCTCTTCGATCTCGCCCATGCGGGCGCCCATCTCGATGGCCAGGTTGACTGAAAGATTCCACACGTAGTTGGTCGGGAAATAGCGGAACATGATTATTGTTGTCCTTGTGGTTGCCTTGGCGTTCCAGGCGCACGTTAAGGACCACCCGACTATTTGGCCAATCGTGACTCGGGATGGGAGGTATCGCGAGCGGCGATAGGATGCTCCTCCAAGTGCTGGATGAATTCGCTGATGCGCTCACGCAGCCAGCGATGCATGGGGTCGCCGTCGACGCTGCGGTGCCAGAGCATCACCTCGCGCATCACCGGTATTTTCACCGGCGGCTGCAGGATTCGCAGCGGCAGATGCTCGGCATACAGGCGCGCCAGGCGCTGGTGCATGGTCGCGATGCGCTGGGTGCCGACGACCAGCTGCGGCAGGGTGTTGAAGTCGTTGGTGATCACCTCAAGGCGTCGATTGAAGCCGTACTGGGTCATGAACCACTCTTCGATACTCATGTGCCGGGTGCGCCCGAAGCCGACCGAGACGTGGCCCATTTCCATGTATTGCTCAAGGGTCAGGCTGTCGCCCACCAGGGTGTTGCCCTGCCACACCACGCACACGTGGTCTTCCTCGAACAGCAGCTTGGAGGGGTGGCCTTCGATGGTGTAGCGCTCGGGCACGATCATCAGGTCGACTTCGCCACGCACCAGCAGCTCACCGGAATTATCGCTGGGGCCGAGCATCTCGAAAGTGATGTTGGGTGCTTCCTGGTGGATCTTCTGGATCACCTGGGCGAACAGCACGCTGATCAGGTAATCGGAGGTCACCAGGCGGAAGTGGCGCTTGCTGGTGGTGGGGTCGAACACCGGTTTGGCGGTGATCGACGACTGGATCGTCAGTAGCACTTCACGCACCGGCTTGGCCAGTTCCAGGGCGTAATTGGTGGGCTGCATCTTGCGCCCCACCTGGACCAGCAACTCGTCTTCGAAATAGGTTCGCAGGCGCCCCAGCACCCCGCTGGTAGCCGACTGGGTCATGTGCAGGCGTTCGGCGGCGCGGGTGATGTTCTGCTCTTCGAGCAACACATCGAGCGCTACCAGGAGGTTCAGGTCGAGGTGATTGAAACGCATCAGGCACGTCCATTGTTGTATTTATTTTCGCGATACATTCGGACGAATACAGTGCCGCGTCAAGCCTGCCCGAAAGGCAATCTGCGCCGCCATCAGGTATCGCGTTTGCCGATAGGTCGCATCCCCACACGCGATTAGTCAGCTGCCCATCCTCAGGTCAATCTTCGCCGCAGTCGGACCTTGAGCCGACACCACCACCGGGGGCGTTGCCAGGCTGATCCTGATCTCGAGCGTTCAGCCAGCCGTTCCCGGATCATAATTTCAATGGAGTGGTAGGCATGAACATCATTGGCCTTGATGCCCTGATTTTTGGCGTCGATGACATCCAAGCCTGTACCGATTGCCTGCGTGACTACGGCCTTGCGCCGGTTGCCGTGGGCAGCGAGGGCGGGCGTTTTGAAGCACTGGACGGTACCGCCGTGATCATTCGCCGAGCGGACGACCCCGGTCTGCCGGCGGCCATTGGCCCGGCGCCGTCCATCCGCGAAACCGTGTACGGCGTCGCCAGCAAGGCGGACCTTGACGCCATCGAAGACGAACTGGCCCGCGATCGCCAGGTCACCCGCGACCAGGACAACGTGCTGCACAGCGTCGATGACATGGGCTTTGCCATCGCCTTCCAGGTCACAGTGCGCCGGGCGTACACCGCCCCGGACGACCTGACCAACGCCGCCGGCCACGCGCCGCAGCGACCGCTCAACCAGCCGGGCATCACCCTGGACATGAGCGCCGCGCCGCGCACCTTGTCGCATGTGGTGTATTTCGTGCCGGACGCCGCCAAGGCCGAGTCGTTCTATGCCGAGCGCCTGGGATTCAAGACCACCGACACCTTCATCGGCGCCGGGCCGTTCATGCGCCCGGCGGGCTCCGATGATCACCATTGCCTGTTCATGATCCAGACCCCGCCGCACATGAAGGGCTGCGAACACTTCACCTTCCACATGGGCAGCGGCACCGAAGTGCTGCTGGCCGGTACCCGCTTCGAGCAGAAGGGCTGGACCAGTTTCTGGGGGCCGGGCCGTCACCTGTTTGGCTCCAACTGGTTCTGGTACTTCAACAGCCCGTTGGGTTGCCACATCGAATACGACGCCGACATGGACAAGCACGATGACGCCTGGGAGGCACGCCGCGCGCCGCTGTCGGCGGATAACTCGCAGTTGTTCCTGTTCAACTCGAAAGAAAAATGGGCCCCCGGTGGTCCGCCGCCCAAGCTTGGTTGAGCCATGAGTCACAGCGAAGCCTGGCTGTGCAGGGCGCAGGAACTGGAGGACGGGCAGGCGCGCGGATTTGATCCCTGGCAGTGCGGCAAGGACAGTGTGTTCGCCGTGCGGCATCAGGGGCAGCTGCGGGTTTATCGAAACAGTTGCCCGCATCTGGAGGTGCGCATGGAGTACCGCAAAGACCGATTTCTGAGTGCCGACGGCCAGTTGATCGTGTGTTACGCCCACGGTGCGCAGTTTCTCCCGAGCACTGGCGAATGCGTCTACGGCCCGTGTCTGGGCCAGAAGCTGGAGGCGTTGCCATGGCGCCTGGAGGAGGGCTGGCTGGTGTTGCAAACACCGGGCCGCGCTGCGTCGCCGGCACAGATCGAGGTATCGCGTACGGCGATACATCGCATCCTTACTCGCGATTAGTCAAATCCCTGGTTTGCCGGGAAGCTGGACCCAACGACGCAGTGCCCGACGCTGCATCGAATCACAAGAATAAGAAGTGAGAATGCCATGAGTGCAGTGAACAACGTTCTGATCGTGGGCGGTGGGATTGGTGGTTTGTGTGCAGCCATCGCGCTGCGACGCAAAGGGATTGCCGTGGATTTGATCGAACTCAAATCCGAGTGGACGGTTTACGGCGTCGGGATTATCCAGCAGAGCAACGTGGTCCGCGAGATGGCCAAGCTGGGCGTGCTCGACGGCTATCTCGATGCGGCCTTTGCCTTCGAAGACGTGGCCATCTACGGCCCGGCCGGGCAGCAATTGGCGCGCATCCCGGGGCAGCGCCTGGCAGGGCCGCAGTACCCGGCCAACGTCGGCATCTCGCGCCTGGCCTTGCATAAAGTCCTCAGTGAAACCGCCCTGGAACTGGGTGCCAACGTGCGCCTGGGCCTCAGCGTGGAATCCCTGGAAGACCAGGGGGACAGCGTCGACGTGCTGTTTACCGACGACAGCCGCGGGCGTTACGACCTGGTGATCGGCGCCGATGGCCTGTTCTCCAAGGTGCGCCAGTTGCTGTTCGGCGACACCTACACGCCGCGCTTCACCGGCCAGGCGGTGTGGCGCTACAACTTCCCGCGCGACCCGCAGATCGATCACCTCGCCAACTACCAGAGTGCCGCTGGCAATGCCGGTTTGGTGCCGCTGGCGGGCAACCTGATGTACATGTTCCTGACCTCCCACGAACCCACCAATCCGTGGATGGCGCCCGCCACCATGGCCGAGCAGATGCGTGAGCGGCTCAAGGGTTTTACCGGGCTGATCGGCGAACTGCGCGAGCAAATCACCGACAGCAGCCAGGTGGTCTACAAGCCCATGGAAGTGATCTTCGTCAACGAACCCTGGTATCGCGGGCGCGTGCTGTTGATCGGCGACGCCGCCCACGCCACCACGCCGCACCTGGGCCAGGGCGCTGGCATGGCCATCGAGGACGCCATCGTACTGAGTGAAGAACTGACCACCGATGCAGGCGTCGAGCAGCAACTGCAGCGCTTCATGCAACGTCGGTTCGACCGCTGCAAATACATCAGCGAAAGCTCGATATTGGCCGGCGACAAAGAGATGCAGCACGACCGCGACTTCGATCGCATCGGCTTGGTCAAGCAGATGCTGTCCCGGACGGCCGAGCCGATCTGATTTCGCCCGGCAGTTCTTCCTCAGCAGTTACCACTATAAAAACAAGAGGTTAACGCGATGGTTAGTTCCAAGACTGCGACGCTCGCGCGCCGCCAGGTCAGCTCGTCTGCACCCTTTGGTTTCAGTTTGGCTGCGGCCTTGGTGCTGTGCACCCAGTCGGCGCAGGCTTTTCAGATCGATACCGGTAACCCGGATTTCAAATTGCGCTGGGACAACACGGTCAAGTACAGCGCCGCCTGGCGCACGCAGGACCCCAGCAGCAAACTGACTCAAGGCCAGGTGGCGCTCAACCAGGACGATGGCGACCGGGCGTTCAAGAAAGGCCTGATCTCCAACCGCACCGATATTCTTTCCGAGCTGGACATGTCCTTCCAGGACTTCGGCGCACGCTTGAGTGGCGCGGCGTGGTACGACACCGAATACCAGCAGGACAACGACAACGATGACCCGGCGCGTGCCAACCAACGCTCGGTGGCCTATGACGAGTTCACCGACGACACTCGCCACCTGCATGGCGGCGACGGCGAATTGCTCGACGCCTTTGTGTACTGGAACGGCTCAGTCGCCGATCGCGCTACCTCCGTACGCGCCGGGCGGCATGGCCTGATCTGGGGCGAGAGCCTGTTCTTCGGCGCCAACGGCATTGCCGGTGGCATGGCCCCGGTGGACGTGGTGAAAGCCCAGTCGGTGCCCAACACCCAATTCAAGGAAATCACCCGGCCAGTCAATCAGCTGTCAGGCACTTTCCAGCTGACCGACGACGTCTCGCTGGGCGCCTACTACCAGCTCGAATGGGAGGAGACTCGCCTGCCCGGTGCCGGCAGCTACTTCTCCACCAGTGACACCATCGGTGAAGGCAACGAACGCCTGATCGTCGGCGCGCCGTTCCCGGCATTTCTGGGTGGCAACCCCGCCAGTCCGGCGGCGTTCTTCCACGGCAATGACAAGGAGGCGCGCAGTTCGGGGCAGGGCGGCCTGCAGTTGAAGTACAGCGCCGAAACCGTCGAGTACGGCCTCTATGCAATCCAGTACCACGACAAGACACCGAAGCTTTATCTCAAGCCATCCAGCGGCGCACCGAACTTCGCCACCGGGCAAATCGGTGAGTACTACTGGGTCTACCCCGAAGACATTCGCGCCCTGGGTGCGAGCTTTTCCACCACCATGGATGAGTACAGCTTCGCCGGTGAAGCGTCGATGCGCTGGAACATGCCGCTTGTATCCAATGGGCAAACCGTTCTGCCGGGCGTGGTGGCCGACAACGATGACGACGCACTGTACGCGGTCGGACGCACTGCTCACGTCAACCTCAACGTCCTGGCCTCGTTCGGACCGAACTTCCTGGCCAGGGAGTCCGGATTCGTTGGCGAGATCGCCTGGAACCGCCTGCTCAATGTCACGAAAAACCGCGCGGCCCTGGACCCCAATGCCACGGATGACGGGCTCGGCTTCAAGATGGTCTACACCCCGACCTATCGCCAGCTGTTCTCCGGCATCGATATCAGCATTCCGCTGGGTGTCAGCTATTTCCCCCTGGGCAAGTCGGCTGTGGTCAGTTCGTTCGGCCCGGACAACGGCGGCGACATCAACATCGGCATCACCGCCACCTACCTGGACCGTGTCACTGCGGGGCTGACCTACACGCATTACTACGGCGCCGAGGACACCAACCTCAACGCGCTCAGCCAGTTCAATTACAAGCAATCGCTGAAGGATCGGGATTACCTGGCCTTTTCCGTCAAGACCACGTTCTAAGAGGACTTGCGCATGACCTCCAACAAGAATAATCCGGCATTCAAGCTCAAGGCACTGTGTTTCGCGCTGCTCGCAACCCTGGCCGTCTGCAGCCAGTGGGCGGTGGCGGCTACGGCTGAAGAAGCGGCCAAATTGTCCAAGAGCCTCACGCCGATGGGCGCCGAGCGTGCGGGCAATGCCGACGGCAGCATTCCTGCCTGGGATGGCGGTTACACCAAGGTCGACCCTTCGTTCAAACAGGGTGGCAAACGCAGCGATCCGTTCGCAGCGGACAAGCCGCTGTTCAGCATCACCTCGAAGAACCTCGCGCAATACAGCAGCAAACTCACCGACGGCACCAAGGAAATGTTCAAGCGTTTCCCCGACACCTATCGCATCGACGTCTACCCGACTCGTCGCTCCGCAGCGGCGCCGCAGTGGGTGTATGACAACACCCTGAAAAACGCGACCCGCGCCAAACTCGTGGAGAGCAGCGCCGGGCCGGTACCCGAAGGCGCCTTTGGGGGTATCCCGTTCCCCGTGCCGCACAACGGTGCGGAAGCGATGTGGAACCACGTGCTCAACTGGCGCGGCACCTCGTTGTCGATGCATTTCCGTCACTACCTGATGACCGCCGATGGCAAGCAGGTGATGACCACTGACGGCCAGGCGATCCAGGAAATGCCCTACTACTACCAGGACGGCTCCCCTGAATCCTTCACCGGCGACTATTGGCTGTTCCGCCTGCTCAACGTCGGGCCGCCATTGCGTGCCGGCGAGCAGATCATGGGCCGCACCAACATCAATGGCGACAAGTCCCAGGCGCACGTTTACCTGACCGGCCAGCGGCGGGTGCGCAAGCTGCCGAATGCCTGCTGCGACACACCCACTCCAGCGACTGCCGGGGTCATGTCATTCGACGAATTGAGTGTGTTCCAGGGCCGCATGGACCGCTTCGACTGGAAGCTGATCGGCAAGCAGGAAATGTACATCCCCTACAACACCAACAAGGTGCAAACCGCAGCCAAGCCGGAGGATCTGTTCCTCGCCCATCACATGAACCCCGACTACGTGCGCTGGGAACTGCACCGCGTTTGGGTCGTGGAAGCCGACCTGGCTCCAGGCAAACGCCACCAGTTGCCGAAGGGCCGCTACTACCTCGACGAAGACACTTGGCAAGCCATGCTCGGCGACCGCTGGGACGCCAATGGCCAACTGGCCAAGACCCTGTGGTCGTTGCCAGCGGTGCTCCCGGACTTGCCGGCGCAGGCGCAACTATCCTCGGGCTTCTACGACCTGACCTCCGGCGCCTGGTTCATCCAGAACGTCTACACCGGCTTGCCTGAGCAGTACGGCGTGGTGGATCGCTACAAGGCTTCGGAGTTTTCGCCAGCGGCAATGGCGGGTGCCGGGGTTCGCTGAGTCGGACCGGATCACCCAGTCTTTGGGTGATCCGGTGTCACAGGGTTTTCGAGGTTGCTGATGAATACAATCGGTAGGTTGATATGCCTTCTGGCACTGCCGTGGGTGTGGCCTTTGAGCCAGGCGCAGGCCGCCACGGTCGGCGATACATTGAGCACTGCGGCGATGCGATCGCCCCAGGCCCAGCACGCGGTTTTGCTCGACCTGGCGCGCGCGGGCCAGCGTCTGGTGGCGGTGGGCGAGCGGGGCATCGTGCTGCTCTCCGACGACAACGGCGGCAGCTGGCGTCAGGCCGAGGTGCCGGTATCGGTCAGCCTCACGGCGGTGCAGTTCGCCGATGCCAACAACGGCTGGGCGGTCGGGCATGCCGGCGTGGTGCTGGTGTCCCATGACGGTGGCGAGCACTGGGCGGTGCAGCTGGATGGCCGGCGCGCTGCCCAGCTTGAACTGCAGGCGGCGCGCGACGAGCTGCCCGCTGCAATCGACCAGGATGCCGCCGCCGCACGAGTGCAAACGGCCGAACGCCTGGTCAGTGACGGCCCGGACAAACCATTCCTCGCCCTCAATGTCGTCGACCAGCAGCACGCCCTGATCGTCGGCGCGTATGGCCTGGCCTTCGCCACTCGTGACGGCGGGCGCAGCTGGCAGTCCCTGGTCGGGCACATCGACAACCCGATGGGCGCACACCTCTACGCCATCGCACGCCAGGGTGAACGATGGTTTATCGCCGGCGAGCAGGGTTACCTGGCGCGCTCGGACGATGACGCAAAAACATTTGCCGCCCTGGAGAGCCCTTACCCGGGAAGTTTTTTTGCCCTGCAGATCCGCGACGACGGCACCTTGCTGGCGGCCGGCTTGAAGGGTAACGCGTTTATCTCGACCGACTTCGGTGACAGCTTCCAGCCTGCGCCGGTGCCGATGCCGGTGTCCTTCAGCGATGCCATTCGCACCGATGACGGTCAGTTGCTGCTGGTCAATCAGGGCGGCGCGCTGTTTCGCACTGGTGCCCGGCCGGGTGCGCTGGAGCCCTATGGCAAACCCCTGGGCAAACCCGTCGCCAGTGTGATCCAGGCCGCTGACGGCAGCCTGGTGCTGGCAGGTTTCACCGGTTTGACCCGCGTCGCGCCGCCAACTGCTAATGCTTCGGAGTGAGGATATGAAGTCTTTCGACAACGCCACGGCCAGCCTGGCGAATTTCGATCCACGCTCCGGCTCGGTGGTGGAGCGCACCTTGTTCAACCACCGGTTGTGGGTGCTGCTGGTGTGCGTGATCACCACGCTGTTCCTCGGTTATCAGGCGACGCGTATCGAGTTGAACGCCAGCTTCGAGAAGATGATCCCAACGCAGCAGCCGTACATCGCCAACTACCTTGAGCACCAGAAGCAGCTCAGTGGCCTGGGCAACGCGCTGCGCATCGTCGTGGCCAACCGCAAGGGCGATATCTACGACGCCGACTATCTGAAAACCCTGCAGGCCTTGAGCGACAAGCTCTACCTGCTGCCGGGTGTCGATCGTGCGTACATGAAGTCGCTGTGGACGCCGGCCACTCGTTGGGTGGCCGTCACCGAAGATGGCCTGGACGGCGGGCCGGTGATTCCCGACGATTACAGCGGCACCCAAGCCAATCTCGAAGCCCTGCGGCGCAACGTGCAGCGCTCCAATGAACTCGGGCAACTGGTGGCGCTGGATCAGACCTCGAGCATCATTTATGTACCCTTGCTGGCCACCACTGCAGACGGTCAGCCGCTCAATTACTCGACCTTGTCCGATCAACTGGAGTCGCTGCGCAGCACTTATCAAAGCGCTGGCATCGACATCCACATCACCGGTTTTGCGAAAAAAGTCGGCGACCTTATAGCCGGCCTGAAGCAGATCCTGCTGTTCTTTGCCGTCGCGATCCTGATCACCACCGCCGTGCTGTACTGGTACACCCGCTGCCTGCGCAGCACTTTGCTGGTGGTGTTTTGCTCGCTGGTGGCGGTGGTCTGGCAACTCGGTTTGCTGCCGCTGTTGAACTACCAGCTGGACCCGTATTCGGTGCTGGTGCCGTTCCTGGTGTTCGCCATCGGCATGAGCCACGGCGCGCAAAAAATGAACGGGATCATGCAGGACATTGGCCGCGGCATGCATCGGGTGGTCGCTGCGCGGTTCACTTTTCGCCGGCTGTTCCTGGCCGGGCTGACGGCGCTGCTGTGTGACGCCGTGGGCTTCGCCGTGTTGATGCTGATCAAGATCCAGGTCATCCAGGACCTGGCAGTGATCGCCAGTATTGGCGTGGCCGTGTTGATCTTCACCAACCTGATTCTGCTGCCGGTGTTGCTGTCCTACGTCGGCGTCACGCCTCGGGCGGCGCAACTGAGCCTCAAGAGCGAACAGACCGAACAGGCCGGCCAGCGTCGGCATGCGTTCTGGCGTTTTCTCGATCTGTTCACCCAGCGCCGCTGGGCCAGCCTGTGCATCGCCATCAGCCTGGCCCTGGCTGCGGTCGGCTTCCTGGTCAGCCTGCAACTGAAGATCGGCGACCTGGATGCCGGTGCGCCAGAGCTGCGGGCCGACTCGCAATACAACCAGGACGACGCCTTCCTCACCCGGCATTACGGCGCCAGCAGTGACCTGTTTGCGGTGATGGTGAAAACCCCCGCTGGCCAATGTGCCCGCTACGACATCCTGGCCAAGGTTGATGCGCTGGATTGGCAATTGCGCGCGCTCCCCGGGGTGGATTCGACCAACTCGCTGGCGCTGCTCAACCGCCGCATGCTGGTAGGCCTGAGTGAAGGCAGTCCGAAGTGGTACGAGCTGCAGAACAACCAGGCGATGCTCAACATGATCACCGCCAGCGCGCCCCGTGGCCTGTACAACGAAGATTGCAGCTTGCTGACGTTGTACGCCTACCTCACCGACCACAAGGCCGAAACGCTGACTCGGCTGGTCGAGCACGTGGAGGCGTTTGCCGCCGCCAATAACAGCGAAGACGTGCAGTTCCTGTTGGCCGCCGGCAATGCCGGCATCGAGGCGGCGACCAATATCGTGGTCAAGCAGGCCAACCGCGAGATGCTGTTCTGGGTGTACGGCGCGGTGATTGTGTTGTGCCTGATCACCTTCCGCTCCTGGCGCGCGACGGTATGCGCGGTGATTCCTCTGATGGTCACCTCGATCCTCTGCGAGGCGCTGATGGTCTGGCTGAACATCGGCGTGAAGGTCGCGACCTTGCCGGTCATCGCCCTCGGGGTCGGCATCGGAGTCGACTATGCGCTGTATGTGATGAGCATTCTGCTCGGTCATCTGCGCCAGGGTGCGAGCCTGTCCGAAGCCTATTACCGGGCACTGGTGTCCACCGGCAAAGTGGTGATGCTGACCGGCATCACCCTGGCCATTGGCGTGGCCACCTGGATTTTCTCGCCCATCAAATTCCAGGCCGACATGGGCGTGCTGCTGGCCTTCATGTTCGTCTGGAACATGGTGGGCGCCCTGGTGCTGTTGCCGGCGCTGGCCTACTTCCTGCTGCCCGTGCGCAGCGCCGCGGCGAGTGCTGCGGTGCCCGTGAGCGGTAGCGCGGCGAAGCAGCCAGTGGCTGACGTCAACCATTTGCGCTCTGAGGAACCTTGCCATGGCCGTTGAAAACACTGTTGAAAAGCTGGTTGAAAACGGCGCTAGACAGGCTGGCTTGCCGCAGTCCTTGCTCCTGCTGCTGGGCAGCTGCCTGCCGGTGTTGGGCGCGGTGTTGCTGGCCCCGGTATTGCCGCGCATGCAGGCGCATTTCGCCGACGTGGCGGGCAGCGCCGTACTGGTGCCGATCGTGCTGACCTTGCCGGCGCTGGTCATCGCGCTGCTGGCGCCGTTCGCCGGCCTGCTGGCCGACCGCCTGGGGCGCAAGCCACTGCTGTTGGTGAGCATGGCGTTGTACGTGGTCTGTGGCGTGCTGCCGCTGTGGCTCGATTCGCTGGTCGCCATCGTCGCCAGCCGCGCCGGGATCGGCCTGGCCGAGGCGGGGATCATGACCTGCTGCACTACGCTGATGGGCGACTACTACAGCGGCGCGAGGCGCGAGCGCCTGTTTGCCCTGCAGATGGTCGCCACCTCACTGTCCGCTGCAGTCTTTATCGCCCTGGGTGGTTTTCTCGGCCAGAACGACTGGCGCACGCCATTTGCCCTGTATGCCGTGGGGCTGATCTTTCTGCCGCTGATGGCCTGGAAACTCTGGGAGCCGCAACCTCGCGCCCGCAGCGAGCAGGTCCAGGTGAGCAACGCCACCAGCAAGTTTCCCTGGCGCGCTCTCACGCCGATGTACGCGCTGGCACTGTTGGCCGGCCTGAGTTTGTTCATCGTGCCGGTCCAGGCCGGTTACCTGCTCAACCTGCTGCACGTGGACGCTCCGCAGCAGATCGGCATGACCATGGGCGCCAATCAACTGGGAGTGCTGGTCGGCGCCCTGAGCTTTCGCTTGTTCAGCGCAGTGCGCAGTCAGCACCTGCTGCTGATTGCCTATGCGCTGGCGGGTGGCGGCGGCTTGTTGATGGCCAGCGCCGACAGTCATGCGCAGGTGGTGGTCGCGGTGTTGGTCAACGGCCTGGGGATCGGATTGATGTTGCCCACCTTGATCACCTGGATCATGGCCCAGGTTGGCTTCCATCAACGTGGCCGGGCGGCCGGCTGTTTTACCGCAGCGATTTTTGCCGGTGAATTCATCAGTCCGCTGGCGGTACTCGGTATCACCGCAGGTGCCAGCTCGGCGCTGCCCGTGGCACTGGCGATCATCGGTTGGCTGCAGATCCTGATTGCCGTGTTTTGCCTGGCTGTGCCCAGGGTGGCGGGCCTATTGGCCAGCGCCAATACGGACGTGCGTAACACCATCGGCAATGGCCATTGAACGAGGATTTTCCATGCAAGCGCTTCCCCCCTTCAAACGCGTGGTCACTGGCCACAACGCCAACGGCCAGGCCGTTGTCACCAGCAGTGCAGCAACGCCGAATGTGTTCCCGTTGCTGGCCGTGCCCGGCACGGTGTTCCATGAACTGTGGAACAGCAGCGCCAGCCCGGCCTTGCTGGACAACGCCGGCGACCCCACGATCAAACCCCTGCAGCTCAGTCCCGGCCCTCAGGGCAGCGTGATCCGCGTGGTGGATATCCCGCCCGACAGCGTGCAGAACCAGGTCAGCGATGAAAACGCCGCCGCCGTGTTTGCCGAAATCGGCGAATCCCATGCCGGCACCGGCCAGGCCAATGCCCGGCACAAACTGATGCACCGCACCGAAACCCTCGACTACGGCATCGTCACCGAGGGTGAGGTGTGGCTGGTGCTGGACGAGGAAGAAGTGCACCTCAAGCGCGGCGATGTGGTGGTGCAACGCGGCACCAATCACGCGTGGAGCAACCGCACCGAGGCCATGGCCCGCATGGTCTTCATTCTTCTCGACGGGCGCTTTGCCGCTG
Organism: Pseudomonas sp. RIT-562; assembly: GCF_026241895.1. GTDB lineage: Bacteria > Pseudomonadota > Gammaproteobacteria > Pseudomonadales > Pseudomonadaceae > Aquipseudomonas > Aquipseudomonas mandelii_F. The sequence continues at coordinate 115,032 of NZ_JAPJIV010000009.1, forward strand.
AACTGCGCCATGGCCCGGAGGCTTGTGCATGAAACTCGCAACCCTGAAAAACGGCAGCCGCGACGGGCAATTGGTGGTGGTCTCGCGGGACCATCAATGGTCCCTGGACGCCAGCCCCGTAGCGCGTACTTTGCAGCAAGCGATTGAACACTGGGACAGCGCCGAGCCACGCTTGCAGGCGCTGGCCCGGCAGCTGGAGCTCGGCGATCGCAGCAGCGCGATGGCCTTCGACCCTGCGCAGGCGATGGCGCCGCTGCCCCGTGCCTACCAGTGGTGCGACGGCTCGGCATTCCTCAGCCACGGCGCGCTGATGCAGAAAGCCTTCAACCTCGAGCCCATCGAAGGCGCCGACCGCACGCCGCTGATGTACCAGGGCGCTGGCGACGATTTCATTGGCGGGCGCGACGATATTCCATTGCCAAGCGAGAACCAGGGCATCGATTTCGAAGGTGAGTTCGTGGTGCTGGTGGACGAGGTGCCGATGGGCTGCGGGGCAGGGCAGGCGCTGCAACACATCAAGCTGATCCTGCAGGTCAACGATGTCAGCTTGCGCGCCCTGGCCCCTCGGGAAATGCGCAGCGGCTTCGGTTTTCTACAGGCCAAGCCGTCTTCCAGCTTTGCGCCGTTGGCCATTACCCCGGACGAATTGGGCGATGCCTGGCGCGATGGTCGCGTGCAGCTGCCGTTGCACGTGGAGTGGAACGGCCAATGGTTTGGTCATCCCCATGGCGGGCAGATGAACTTCAACTTCGGCGAGCTGATCGCCCATGCCGCACTGACTCGGCGCCTGCGCGCGGGCACGCTGATCGGCTCCGGCACGGTATCGAACGCCGAGCGCAGTGCCGGTTCAGCGTGCATTGCCGAGCGCCGGGCGATTGAGATGATCGAGCACGGCGCCGCGCAAACCGGCTTCATGCGCTTCGGTGATCGGGTGCGCATGGACGTGCTGGGGAGCGAGGGCCAGTCGTTGTTCGGTGCGATCGACCAGCGCGTCGTCGAAGCCCGTGGCTGAGGAGCGGCATATGCGTGTGTTGATTACCGGAGCCAACGGCTTCGTCGGCCGCGAGCTGGTGCGCTGTCTGTTGGCGCGGGGCAGCCTGCGGGGCCGGACCATCCGCTCCCTGCTGGTGCTGGACACCGATCTGCAGGGCTTGCCGGACGATTCGCGGCTGCGTCGTCACGTCGGCAGCATCACCGAGGCCGCCTTGATCCGCCGGGTATTGGCCGATGGCATCGATGTGGTGTTCCACCTGGTGAGCATCCCGGGCGGCGCGGCGGAACATCAATATGAGCTGGGCTATCAGGTCAACCTGCTGGCGAGCCTGGAATTGCTCAACCAGCTGCGCAATAAAAGCATGCCGCCGGTGCTGGTGTACGCCAGCAGCGTCGCGGTGTACGGCGCTGATCTGCCGGCGAAGATGAATGAGCACGCCGAGCTGCGCCCACAGCTGTCGTATGGCACGCACAAAGGGATGGTCGAACAGGTGATAACCGACCTCGGCCGGCGCGGCGAAGTGGACGGCCGCGCCCTGCGTCTGCCCGGCATCGTGGCGCGCCCGCGGCAGCCCAACGGCTTACGCTCGGCGTTCATGAGCGATCTGCTGCGGTCATTTGCCGAAGGCGCAGCCTATGAGTGCCCGGTGTCCGCCGAGGCCACAGCCTGGTGGATGTCGGCCCGTTGCTGCGTGAATAACCTGATCCATGCAGCCGAAATCGAGGGTGAATTGCGCGGCCAGCGGGTGTGGCAGTTGCCGGTATTGCACCTGTCGATTGCCCAGGTGGTCGACGCCCTGGCGGCGAGCTACGGGGAGGAACGCCGCGAGCTGATTTCCTACGCCGCCGACGAGCCACTCGAAGCGTTGTTCGGGCGCTTGCCACCGCTGAAAACCCCGCTGGCCCGTGCTGCCGGTTTCAACCATGACGGTAATGCAACGGCACTGATCCGTAACTCCCTGAACCCTGCGCCCCCCAGGCACCTACCGCTTAACGGAGATTCCCCGCATGAAGGCTAAACGTCGTCTCGTCGACCTGTCAGTCACCCTCGACAACAACCCTTATACCGATCCGCCACCGCTGTTGCCGAAGATCGACTACATGGACCATCAGCAAGGCTGGCCAGAGATGGCCGCGATGTTCCCGGGCCTGCAATTGGAGCAGATGCCCGGCAATGAGTCCTGGGCCGCCGAGCGCTTGCAGATCACCACCCACAGCGGCACCCACATGGACGCGCCCTGGCATTACGCGTCCACCACCGATGGCGGGCAGCCGGCGTTCGGCATCGACGAATTGCCCCTGGACTGGTGCCTGCAGCCGGGCGTGAAGCTGGACTTTCGGCACATGGAGGATGGGCATGTGGTGACGGCCGCTGAGGTCGAAGCCGAACTGGCGCGCATCGAACACGTGCTGCAGCCGCTGGACATCGTGCTGGTCAATACCCGCGCCGGCGCGCTGTTCGGCCAGCCGGGCTATCTGGATGCCGGCGTCGGCATGGGCCGCGAAGCCACCTTGTATCTGCTTGAGCGTGGCGTGCGGGTGGTCGGCACCGATGCCTGGAGCTGGGACGCGCCGTTCAAATACACTCGCGAGCGTTTTGCCGCCGACGGCGATGCGGCGATTATCTGGGAAGGGCACAAGGCCGGGCGCGACATCGGCTACGGGCAAATGGAAAAGCTCGCCAACCTGGAAGCGCTGCCGGCCAGCGGCTTCACCGTGTCGTGCTTTCCCTACAAGATCCGCCACGCCTCGGCAGGCTTCGTGCGGGCGGTGGCGATTTTCCAAGAGTAAACAGCAGTCTCAACACAATCACTATAAGAGAGCACTTATGGGTCTTTCGCGGATGCCGCTGACGGCACTTTTTTGCGCGCTGACATTCGGCAGCAGCCTGAGCATGGCGGCCAGTTCCGATGCCAGGCAACCCAATATCCTGCTGATTCTGGCCGACGACCTGGGTTATTCCGACCTGGGCAGTTATGGCGGCGACATCCACACCCCAACGCTGGACCAGCTGGCCAATCAAGGCGTGCAGTTCACCAACATGTACGCCGCGCCCACCTGTTCGATCACCCGTTCGATGTTGATGTCCGGCACTGACAACCACCTGGCCGGGCTCGGGACCATGGCCGAAGCCCTGCAACCGTTCCAGCGCGGCAAACCGGGCTACGAGGGGTTCCTGAACCAGCGCGCCTATTCGGTGGCCGAGTTGCTCAAGGCGGGGGGCTACAGCACGCTGATGGTCGGCAAATGGCACTTGGGCCTGGAAGCCGACCAGGGGCCGGACCAACGGGGATTTGAGCAGTCTTTCACCCTGCTGGAGGGCGGGGCTGCGCACTTCAAGCCTGCGGCCGTCGACCCCACAAAACTTGAACAGGTGCACTACCGCGAGAATGGCAAGCCGGTGGAGCTGCCGGCGGATTTCTATTCCACGGACTTCTACACCGACAAGCTGATCAGTTACCTGCAAAACAACCGGAAGGACGGCAAACCGTTTTTCGCCTACGCCGCCTACACCGCGCCGCACTGGCCGTTGCAGGCGCCCAAAGAGTACCTGGACAAATACCGCGGACGTTTTGACCAAGGCTACGACAGTGTTCGCCTGGCGCGTCTGGAACGTATGAAAAAGCTCGGTGTGCTGGCCGTTGAAGCTCAGCCGGCACAGCCACTGCCGGTCAATCCGAAGCTTGCGGGGTGGGACCAGTTGACCCCGGAACAACAGCAGGTCGAGGCGCGCAAGATGGAAATCTACGCCGCCATGGTCGATAACCTCGACCACAACATCGGTCGACTGCTGGACTACCTGCGCCAAAGCGGCCAGTACGACAACACGCTGATCGTATTCATGTCCGACAACGGCGCGGCAGCGGAGAATCACGCGCAGTTTTATCCGCCAGGCGCGCACACCGACAACAGCTATGCCAACCTGGGGCAAGCAGGTTCGCAGATCGACTATGGGCTGCGCTGGGCGGAAGTCAGCGCGGCGCCGTTTCACCTGTTCAAGGGCACCACGGCTGAAGGCGGTATCAGCGTTCCGGCGATTGTCCAGCTGCCCAAGGGGCTTGCTCGGCAGGGACTCGAACGCGGCGTGGCGCGGGTCGACGACCTGGCGCCGACCTTCTTGCAACTGGCAGGCATTGCGACTCCCGACCAGGCAGCGGCGGGCAAACACCCGATCACTGGCAAATCCCTGATGCCAATGCTCGTCGGCAAGGGCAGCCCTCACGGTAACGAGAGCCTGGCGGGCGAACTGTTTGGCAATGCCTATTACCGCGAAGGCAACCTCAAGTTGTTGGGTATTCGGCCCCAGGCAGGTTTCGGCGACAACCAGCAACCGCCGCAATGGCAGTTGTTCGATGTGGCCAGGGATCGCGGCGAAACCACCGACCTGGCGACCAGCCAACCGCAGACTGTAGCGCGCCTGAAGGCGGCATGGTTGCAGTATGCCGAGCGGGTCGGTGTGGTGTTTGCACCGCGATAAGCCTCTTGTAAATCATGGCCGGAAGCGGGCGAAATCATTCGCCCGCGAGTCAACTATTCGGTCGCGCTGGAGTGTCGAAGCTTGTCGATGATTCTGCGTGCTCGGTTGGCGCCGACATCGACATGAATATCGATCATCGGGCGAGTGCCGAAGCGGCACATGTTCTGGTACTGCGCTTCGATCACCAGTTTGTCTTCGTCGAACGTCAGGATGGTCTGCTCGAGGACTTTGGCCTTGACCGCCTCGGGATCACTTTTCGGGTTGGTGGCCATGGTCCAGAAATAGTGGCTGGTGGTTTCGGTTTCCGGGGTCACCCCATGAAAGCCGCGCATGTGAAAGCCGGCGCGGTTGGGGTCATTCAGGTCGTCGGTGCCGGTGTCCACCGCACCGGTCCAGATTCGCAGGTGATTGATATGGAATTCGATCTCCTGCCAGCGATCGACATTGCCCTTGAATGGATAAGCGGCGGTATAGGTCGGCGGCGGCACGGAATCGGGCATGTGGCGGACCACGCGGACCATCGAATCATCCCCCTCCACGCGCATCTGCGCGTTCATGTGAATGCTGGCGTTGCCGCCAATCGTGCGCAAATGGACATAGCCCAGGTGGCTGAGGTCCATCAGGTTGTCGTGGATGAGCTGATAGGGCGCGTCGTAGTGATACACATCACCGTCGAACAGGTAGTCGCCGCTGCTGTGCACCTCGTAGGTGGGCGGCGCGAATGGCGGTTGCGGATGGTCGGGGCTGCCAAACCAGATCCAGATGATCTGGTCCTGTTCGCGTACGTGATAAGCCGGGACCCTGGCCTTGCTCGGGATCTTGTCCTGGCCAGGTATTTCGACGCATCGACCCCCTTCGTTGAACAGCAGGCCGTGGTAGCCGCAGCGTAACCCGCGCTGTTCAAGGGTGCCGTTGGAGAGGGGCAGCGCCCGATGGCAGCAGCGGTCTTCAAGTGCCGCGACCTGGCCGTCGGCAGTGCGAAACAGCACCACCGGTTGATTGAGCAGCGTGCGGCCCAGGGGCTGGTCTTTGAGTTCCCAGCCGAGTGCAGCGACGTACCATTGGTCCAGGGCAAAGCTGGGTACGACAGGCGCGGCGAGCTCATGGGCAAGGGGCAGGGTAGAGGTGGTCATAGTGTTCTCCGGTCAGTGGTCAATGTTCTGGTTGGCGTCAGAGGTCCAGCACCAGGCGCGGGGTTTTGGCGCGGGAGCAGCAGGGTGTGAAGCGGTCGTTGGCGGCCTGTTCCGCTGCCGTCAGGAACTGGTCGCGGTGATCGGCGATGCCGTCGAGCAGGCGGGTGACGCAGGTGCCGCAGACCCCTTGCTCGCAAGAAGTCTCTATGTCGATCCCTGCTGCATCGAGCACTTCAAAAACCGTACGGTCGGCCGGGATGTGGAAGACCTGCCCACTGCTGGCTAGCTGCACTTCGAAGGGCGTGTCCGCGCTTTGATCGACTGCAGCGGCGGCGAAGAACTCCCGGTGCACCTGGTCTGCCGGCCAACGGGCTGCCTGGGCGGTGTCGAGGATGAAACTCATGAACCCGAGCGGGCCGCAGACATATATATGGCTGCCCGCGGCAGGCGCGGCGAGCAGGGTGGCGGCATCGAGTTTCTGCGCCTGGGGGCCACTGTCATCATGCAGATGCACGCGACTGGCGAAGGGGGCCTGCCCGAGCAGTTGGATAAAGGCGGCACGCTTCCGGGATCGAAAGCTGTAATGCAACTCGAAATCTGCGCCTTGATGGTGCAGCTCGTGGGCCATCGCGAGCATCGGCGTGATACCGATGCCGCCACCGAACAGCAGGTGACGTTTCGCTGCAGGAGTGAGCGGAAAATGATTGCGCGGGGCGCCAATGGCAAGGGTTTGGCCTGGCTCGATTTGTTCATGGATGGCGCTGGAGCCGCCGCGCGAGGCCGGGTCCTTGAGCACGCTGATCACATAACGATGCCGTTCCCTCGAGTCGTTGCACAGCGAGTACTGCCGGGTAAGACCGTCGGCAAGGTGGACGTCGATATGCGCACCGGCCTGGAACGGCGGCAGTGGGCTGCCGTCGACGGCGCATAGCTCGACACTACAGATGCCTTCGGCTTCCAGGACCTTGCGGGTGACGCTGACTTCAAGCATGACTCATCCCTCCACATTGAAGTGGCTGTTGAAAAAATGTCGGTGAATGGGCTCGCTAGCGGCTGATCAGCCGGGCGAAAAGGCGTAGCCAGAGGAGGGAGGTGAACGCAGTACGGGGGTGCGGAATGCGCAAAGGTTCATGAGCAAGACCTGATAATTATTTTTTTGAGGTTGTGCTACGGCGTATCATGCGGGCCATCGTCCGCATCGCTCGGTTGATGAAATCCTCAGCCGAATTGGTTGCGGTGTCAACTAAATTTTAGGGTCGCCGATCCATGGTGTTTGTTTGATGCCTACCGATAATCAATTGAACCTTGCCCGCTACGTTCCCGGGCTGTTGACGTTCCTGGCCAACAAACTCGCGGCAGGCGCGTCCCAGTGCTATCGCAAGCATTTCGGCATCGGGGTGGTTGAATGGCGGATGATTTCCATGCTGGCCGTGGAGACCGACATCACCGCCAATCGAATCTGCCAGGCGATCGGCCTCGACAAGAGTGCGGTCAGTCGTTCCCTGCAGACGCTGGAGACGGCAGGGCACATCAGCAGTCAGCTCGACCCCAAGGACGCCCGACGCTATACGGTGCGCCTGACGGCCAGTGGCAAGGAGCTGCATGATCGGGTGCTCAAGGTGGCGCTGGAACGTGAAGCGCGGTTGCTCAGTGGACTCTCGCCTGAGGAGGTCGACACGCTCATCGACTTGCTCGGTCGCCTGCATGTGCAAGTGCCGAATGTGAACAGTTACGACCCTGCCGAGCACTAGAGCAAAAATCTGTTGAAAAAAACCTCTATAAGCCTTAAACGGGATGCTCGCCGTTACATTGCTCGCAATCAGTAAGTGGGTATCGCCAGTTTCTGGCTCAGGGAGCGTTGATGAGTTTTGATCCATTGCAGGGCTCCCCGCAGCCGTCCAGCGAGTGCGAGGCCGACGGCGCTCCTGCGCCACGCCCAGGGGCTGCGGTTGGCAGTGCCCCGGTTGGCGGACATGACGCGATTGAACAACTGCTCGATTCGGCGCGCAATGGCCTCTACACCCGCCGTTGGGTGGTCTACCGTGCCGGTGAGCAACTGCATCTGGTCGGCCAGGGCGAGCCGCAGGAAAAATGGCCGGCCATCGTTGCCAACGAAGACTTCGAAGCGTTCTGCCTGACCCGGCGCCTGCACCGCTGGCCAACCGGTCGCGGCGAAACGGTGCTGGGGTGGTTACTGGCGCCCCAGGACGCTGCCGCCGACCCGGCGCTGGCCGACTTTGCCCAGCGCCTGGGCATCGAGGTGCAGACCAACACCCTGGCGCGCGCGCAGATTACCCAGCGGGTGCTATATGAAATTACCTACCTGGCCAGTTCCACCCGTGACCGCTTCGTGTTCCTGGTCGGGGTGCACCGGCTGCTCGCCAGCCTGATCGACGCCGAGAACTTCTATCTCGCGCTGTACGACCCGCATACGGGCAAGATCGACTATCCGTACTACGTCGACATCATCGATGTCGAGGCGGTGGAAGCCGAACACTACGAGTACCTGGACCCCGCGCACCTGTCGTTGACCGGGCAGGTGTTGACCAGTGGCCAACCGCTGCTGATCGACGCTGCCGGGATGCTCGCGGCCCAGGCGGAAGGACGCTTTTACTGCGTGGGGGATCGTCCGGAGTTCTGGATGGGCGCGCCGCTGAAAAATGCCTCGGATGAAGTCTTCGGCATGCTGGCCATGCAGGTCTACGACGTGTCGCGGACCTACAGCGCCGAAGACCGCGCGCTGTTCCTGGTGGTCGCCCGGCACGTGGCCATGGCGCTGGACCGCATCCTGCACCGTGAGGACCTGGAAGCCACGGTGCTGCGCCGAACCCTGGAACTGTCAGCCCTCAACGACGCGTTGCGCCAGGAAGTCGCCGAGCGCGAGCGCGCCGAACACCTGCAGAGCGCGCTGTTCCAGATTGCCGAACTGTCGAGCCGACCGGGGGACATGACCGAGTTGTTCGAGACCTTGCATGGCATCGTCGGCGAGTTGCTGTTCGCGCATAACTTCTACATCGCGCTGTTCGACGACGCCACCGGCGAGGTGACCTTTCCCTATTATGTCGATGAGCGCCAGACCACGCGCCCCTTGGCGCGGCGCGGGCGTCGGGGCCTGACCGAATATGTGATCCGCCAGCGGCGACCGTGCCTGGTGGATTCGGCCGAGGCCGAGCGCTTGTCCGCCATCCATGAAACCGAACTGGCCGAGGAGCACGTCCGCTCCTACTCCTGGCTGGGTATTCCGTTGTTCGATGGCGACGTGGTGCGCGGCGTGCTCGCAGTGCAAAGCTATACCTCGCAGGTGCGTTATACCCTGCGTGATCAGGAACTGCTGACGTTCGTCTCGCGGCACATCGACACGGCGTTGTCGCGCCGTACGGCCGCCGAGGCGATCCATGCCGCCAACCTCAAGCTCGAAGCGCGGGTGCAAAATCGCACCCGTGAGCTCGATCACGCCAATGCCAAGCTGCAGTACGAGAACCTGCACGATGCACTGACCGGCCTGCCCAATCGTACCTGCCTGCAACAACGCCTGGGCGTGGCCTGGTCGCGGTTCGGCAGCGAAGGCGGGCACCTGGCGGTGATGTTCATCGACCTCGACCGCTTCAAGATGGTCAACGACAGCCTCGGCCATCACTTCGGCGACCTGCTGTTGATGCAGGCTGCCCACCGCCTGCGCGGCTGCCTGCGGGAAACCGACCTGCTGGCGCGCCTGGGTGGCGACGAGTTTTCCGTGCTGGCCCCCGACGCGCCACTGGAGGCGGTGATCGACATCGCCGAGCGCATCCTGGTGGCATTCGACCTGCCGTTCTTCATCAATGGCCTTGAGGTGTTCTCGTCCTGCAGTATCGGCATCGTCAGCGCCGACAGCCAGTTCCATCACGAGCCGGCCGACCTTCTGCGCGATGCCGATGCGGCCATGTACCGGGTCAAGAGCGCCGGGCGCGACAGCTATGCGGTGTTCAATCAGGAAGTTCGCCGGGAAGTCTCGGACCAGGTCGAGCGCGAGGGCGCATTACGCAATGCGCTCAAGCGCACCGACGAACTGCTGCCGTATTTCCAGCCGATCGTCAGCGTCGCCACCGGCGAATTGCTCGCCCTGGAAGCGTTGATCCGCTGGCATCAGCCGGGGGGCAGGGTGATCGGTCCGGGTGAGTTTCTGCCGGATGTCGAGGGCTTGCGCCTGATCGGCCGACTGGACCTGTACATGCTCAACTGCATCGCGGTGATTCTGGCCCAGCCGGAACACGCCAACTGGCCGCCGGTGCACGTCAATTGTTCCAGCTACAGCATGACCCGTCCGGATTTCGCCAGCGATGTCCTGGCCCTGCTGGCCCGGCATGCGGTGGCGCCCTCGCGAATCTGCCTGGAACTGACCGAAGGCGCGCTGGTGGCGGAACCGGCGATTGCCCGCCTGACCATGCAGCAATTGGCTGACAACGGCATGTCGGTGGTGCTCGATGACTTCGGCGCCGGGTTCTCCTCCCTGAGCTATGTGCACCAGTACCGTTTCAGCGGCTTGAAGATCGACAAGTCATTCATCCTCGAACTGACCACCAGCCCGCGCAGTCGAGCGATCGTGCGGGCCATCGTGCGCATGGCCGAATCACTGGACCTGAGCGTGGTGGCCGAAGGCGTCGAGGACCAGGCGACGCTGGACTTGCTGCGCGAGATGGGCGCGACACAAGCCCAGGGCTATTATTTCGCCAAGCCGATGGCGTTGGAGGCGCTGCTGGATACGTTGCCAGTCGGGATTTCGTGAAGCATCGCCAGCAAGCAGGCTCCTACAGTGATGCGCCGCAGTTCGGCGGGCACCTCCTGTCAGGTGCGCTGAATTTAATTCCGGGCGTCCTGCTCCATTCAGAAACAGCTCTGGATAGCACGACCATGAATTCATTCAAGAACAGGCTGACGCAAGCTCAGGAACAGCGATTGCTCGCGCTGGATGCCTGGCACCAGACGTTGCAAAATTGCTCGCTACGGATGGAGTGTCCCGATGCTTACCATGAAGATCTGTTGCGCCAGGCGGATGAAATGGACCGCCTCGGCATCGTCAACTGGGAGGAATGGCGCGATCTGCGGATCGAGGCGGATCAGGCTTATCTACGGGCGGTTGCGGGCGGGGATTATCATTAATTCAATAATCGACAGGGTCGCGAATGATCGGGCAGGTCATGCAATGGCTGCCGCCACGCCCGCGCACCAGTTCGCCTGCGCTGATGGTGATGACTTCCACCCCGGCTTTGCGCAGTAGCGTGTTGGTGTAGGTATTGCGGTCGTATCCGATCACCACACCGGGCTCAAGGGCCAGCACATTGTTGCCGTCATCCCATTGTTCCCGTTCAGCCGCGAAGCGGTTGCCGCCGGTTTCAATCACGCGTAATTGCTCCAGGCCCAGCGCCTTGGCTACGGTGTCGAGGAAACTGCCGTTCTCGCGGCGTATGTCGATGCCTCCTGGCTGACTGTCATCGGGTCGCAAGGAAAATGCGACGATGCGATTCACTATGTCCGGATAGATCGTCACGACGTCGCGATCGCAGAAACTGAATACAGTATCCAGATGCATGGCCGCACGAGATTTTGGCAGGCACGCGACGATAATCCGCTGCACCGCGTTGTGCTTGAACAGATTGCTCGCCAGCTGAGCAATGGCATGGCTGGAGGATCGTTCACCCATGCCGATCAGCACCACGCCCTGGCCAATGGGCATCACATCACCGCCCTCCAGGGTGGCATTGGCGTATTGCTGGTCAGGATCGCCGTACCAGATCTGAAAGTCGGCCTCGGTGAACTGCGGATGGAATCTGTAGATGGCGCTCGTCAGTTGGGTCTCCTGACGACGCGCTGGCCAGTACATCGGGTTCAGCGTCACTCCGCCATAGATCCAGCAGCTGGTGTCGCGGGTGAACTGGGTGTTGGGCGTGGCGGCAAGATAAAGCTGGAATGGCCGAGAAACTCACGCAGCACTTCGACCGTGTGTTGGCTGAAACTGCCCAGCAGGTCGTCCGCAGAGACTCCGCCGATCAGGTATTCGGCAATCTTGCGCGGCTCCAGGCCGCGCAGCCAGGATTGCAGTTCATTGCCCAGGCCAAAGCCGAGTGGGTTAGCTCGCATCGTGCGCTGCATGATCCAGTCGAGCGCCTCTGGCAGGCAGACTATGTCGGTGAGCAGGTTGTGCATCTCCAGCACCTCGATATTGCGAGCGCGCATCTTGCTCACGAAGTCGAAGTGATCGCGCCGGGCCTGGGCTACCCAGAGCACGTCATCAAACAGCAAGTCGTTGCAGTTGCCCGGGGTCAGCCGCTGGTGCGCAAGGCCGGGGGAACACACCATGACCTTGCGCAGTTTGCCGGCTTCGGAGTGCACGCCGAGTGGCTGCCTGGACATATTCACCTCCTCAGGTTTTGCCCACCGGATGGCCATTGCGCAGACGCGCATCCAGCCAAGCTTCATACTCCGCTGCAGGCATCGGGCGGCCATACAGATAACCCTGAGCCTGATCGCAGCCTATGTCCTTGAGAAAGCTGTTTTGTTCTTCGGTTTCCACGCCTTCGGCAATTATTTTGAAGCCCAGGGCGTGGCCCAGTTCCACGATGGTTTTAGTGATGGCCACATCGCGCGGGTCATTGGGTAAATCCGAGATAAAGCTGCGGTCGATTTTCAAATGGTTGATGGGTAACAGCTTGAGGTAGGCCAGGGAGGAGTAGCCTGTACCAAAGTCGTCAATGGCCGTGGTTATCCCCAGACCCTGCAATGTACTCAAGACTTCTCGAGAGTGTTCCGGGCTGGCCATCATCAAGCTTTCAGTGACTTCCACCTCCAGTACGTGCGCCGGCAGGTCGTACTCTTCCAGTGCGCTTCTCAGGGTTTCGACAAAGTCGCTTCGGTCGATCTGCAGCGGCGCGACATTGATCGCGATGACGCCATGCAATAGCTGCAGATCTGTCCAGCGCCGGATATCCCGGCAGACCATCTCGACGACTTGCTCGCCGATCTGGATGATCAGTCCGGTGGTTTCCGCCAGCGGTATGAATTCCCCTGGAGCAATCAGCCCTTGATCGGGGTCGCGCCAACGGATGAGCGCTTCGGCACCGGCAATTGCATGGGTAAGCAGATTTATCTTCGGCTGATACCAGACTTCAAACTCGTGATTGAGCACCGCGCGTCGCAGAAAACGTTCGCCATTGAGTCTTTCCTGAGCGCGCAAGGTCATTTCAGGCTGGTAAAAACGGTAGTCGTTGCGTCCGCCTTCCTTGGCGCCGTACATGGCGGTATCAGCCTGCCTCAGCAGTTGCTCGGGAGTTTCGGCGTCATGGGGCGCCACCGATATGCCGATGCTCGCCGTCACTAACGTGGAAGTGCCTTTTAAATCGAAGGGTTCCTGAAGGGCTACCAGGAGTTTTTTCGCAACGATGATGGCGTCGGTGGGGTGGGCAAGGTTGTTCAAAATCAGCGCAAACTCATCGCCTCCCAAGCGCGATACCGTATCTTCGGAACGCACGCACGCGAGGAATCTGGACGATGCCTGTTGCAACAGCAGGTCGCCAAGGGAATGGCCCAGGCTGTCGTTTACAGTTTTAAAACCATCGAGGTCGAGCACCACCACTGCCAGGAACTGGTTGTAGCTCAGTGACAGGTCGAGGGAATGCTGCAGTCGCTCATTGAACAAGGCTCGATTGGGCAGGGCGGTTACCGGGTCGTAATGGGACATCCGCTCCAGATCGGATTGTGATTGGTTGATGGCGGAAATATCCGAAAAAACCGCAACATAATTGCTGACGTTGCCAGCTTCATTGTAAACAGCGTTGATGGTCAGCCATTCCGGATAAAGCTCACCATTTTTTCTCCGATTCCATAGTTCGCCGCGCCATAGGCCGGTGGTTTTCAGGCTTTTCAGAATCTGCCGGTAAAACGCGTTGTCCTGTTTGTCGGTGATGAGCGTATTGGGCTTTAATCCTACGGATTCCTCGGCACTGAAGCCTGAAATCTTCACGTAGGCGGAGTTGACCGAGAGTATGTGCCCGCGAGCATTGGTGATGATCACACCGTCAGCGGTGTTATCCAGGACGATCCCCGCCAGGCGTAACTGCTCGGTGCGTTGTTTGATCTCGGTAATGTCAGTGGAAATGCCCAGCACCCCAGAAGCTTGCCCATTTGCGCCTTTCAAGATGCATTTGGTCGTGAGGTACGTGCGCGTTGTTCCCTGTTTGTTGACCTGATCCTCAAAACGCAAGCTGCCGCCACTGGAAATCACGTGCTTGTCGTTGTCGCGCAGGATTTTCGCCTGAATAAACGGCAGATAACTTTCCCGTGTCTTGCCCTCCATTTCCTCGAAAGTAAGACCGGCGGCTTGTTCGAACATACGGTTGCACAGGCGCAGTTTGCCCTCGGTGTCGTAGACATAGATCAGCGACGGGGCGTTATCGACGATGTCGAGCAATAGTGCTTTCTGTGTCTGCCGTTCTTCAACTTCGTGGGCTAACTCGGCATGGCGTTGGCGAATCAGCAGGTGACTCTTGCTCAGTTGCGCGGCGAAATAGGTGAACAAACCGGTGCAGGTGAGGGCGACCAGAAACAGCGGCGAGTTGAACAGCGAGCTCGCAGGCCAACCCTGGCGCGGCAATGCCGCGAGTTCCCATACTCCACCTGGAATATCAACGACTGTGGTGACTGCGTCATTCTGGAATATTTCAGGGTTGCCGTAGATCATCGCGCCGCTTGCACCCGATCCATCTTTGCCGCGAAGGGCCAGCTGCAAGTTTTTATCGCCGACGATACCGCCGGCGGTGAGTAGTTGCAGCACATCGGCGACCACGGAAGCATTGCCCCAGTAAGTCTCCTTGCCGGCCGCATTGCTGATGAAAACCGGGCGACGATGGATGAATCCCTGGCCGCCCTGAACCAGTTGCACGGGGCCTGCCAATATGGCTTCTTGCTGTTGGCGAGCCCGTTCGATCGCCCGGTATTGCTCGGGAATCTTGTGGTAATCCAACCCCAGGACTTCTCGATTTCCTTGCAGCGGAAAGACATTACGCACGACATCATCGGGCGCCAGCGCAATGTGGCGAATATGCGGCTGGGATGAAATGGCCTGTCGGGCCATCCCATCAAAATGCGCCGATGAAATTTCGCCATCCACTCTCAGCAGCTGGCCGATGCCTTCGGTCACATCAAACGTCGAGCGCACTTCGCTCTCCAGATGCGCGCGGATATTGGCCAGCGTGGAAATCACCTGAGCTCGGGCCTCTTGGGCTTCCTCGCGTGAATCCAGGGTGCCAAGAGTTACGGAAAGGACGACTCCGGTCAGGAAAATGCTGCCTGGTAGTGCAAATGTGCGCCACGATCGTGGTTGGGCATCAACGGGGCGATCACTTTTATCGGTCGCCATGCCAGCTCGGGTTCTTTCCAACGCGTCATTCCCTGGAAACCATCATTGAAACGGAACGGAGTAAACCGGTGGCGTTGCCTGCGTATCCATATGGGATGATTCTAGCCTGTCAGTGGTTCAACTGTTCCGACGACCGCCGCTTATTGAAATCCACGGCACCAGCCCACACAATCGCGTCCCGATCCGGCCTTGGCAGCCGAACGCCCGTGGTAAAAAGGAATCGTCGTTGAACCAACATACACTGTCCATGCGCCTTGAGCGCGTTGCCGCGCATGTGCCTGCTGGCGCCCGTTTGGCCGATATCGGCTCGGACCACGGCTACCTGCCGGTGGCTCTGATGCGCCGTGGCGCCATTGCGAGGGCAGTGGCAGGTGAGGTGGCAATCACACCATTCCTCTCTGCCGAACGCACCGTGCGTGAAAACCAACTGGAGCAACACATCAGCGTGCGCCTGGCCAACGGCCTCGCGGCGATCGAGCCGCAAGACGCGATCACCGCAGTCAGCATCTGCGGCATGGGCGGCGAGACGATTCGCGACATCCTCGAAAGCGGCAAGGCGCACCTCAGCGGTGCAGAACGCCTGATCCTGCAGCCCAACGGCGGCGAGCAGCCGCTGCGTCAATGGCTGATGGAAAACGGTTACCGCATCCACTTCGAAGAATTGCTGCGGGAAAAGCGCTTTTACTATGAAATCATCGTCGCCGAGCGCGATGGCCCCGTCGTGTATTGCGCCGAGCAGTTGTACTTCGGCCCGCTGCAGATGCAGGCTCGTAGTCCATTGTTTCTGGCCAAATGGCAGCGTTTACTGCAGCAGAAGCACAAGACCCTGGACAGTTTCGCCCACGCCCGGCAGGCGGTCCCGGAGGACAAGCTGCAAGAGCTGGCCCAGCAGGCGCGATGGATTACAGAGCTACTGGCCTGAACGCCTGCGGCAAAAAACTCTGTGCCTGGGCAGACTTTTTTGCGCCACCGGGTTGTCCAACCCTGAGACTGCCAACTTGGCTTTCCAAACCCAGATAGCTGGCCTCAGCTAAGGACAGACGATGACCTTCCTGATTTTCCTCATAGCCTGCGGTGCTGCGGCGAGCACCGGTATCCTGTTCAAACCCGGTCAATGGTACGAAGAGCTCAAGAAGCCCAGCTTCACGCCACCCAAATGGTTGTTTCCCCTCGCCTGGACCATCATCTACCTGCTGCTCGCCTGGGCGGGGTACCGCTTGAGCCTGATGCCGGGCAGCCAGGTGGTGCTGGCACTGTGGGCGGCGCAAATAGCCTTGAACACGTTGTGGACCCCGGTGTTCTTTGGCGCCCATCACACGTTTGCCGGGATGGTGATCATCACGCTGCTGTGGCTGGTGGTCGCGACGATGGTGGTGCTGGCCTTGCGTCTGGATATAGTGACGGGGTTGATCCTGTTCCCGTACTTGATCTGGCTGTGCGTGGCCGGGGCGTTGAATTTCTCGATATGGCGTAATAACTGAGTTTGCCGTGGGCTTTGCCGGCGTCATTGCCAGCAAGCTTTGAGCGGCACCTTGTAGGAGCGAGCTTGCTCGCGAAAAACCCCAGAGCGCCACGGGATGTCAGGCTGTGAAGTTGCATTACCCGGCGGCAAAGCTGATCGCATTGCACGCCGGGATTATCGGGGCCGGGTCAGGACGATCGAGCTCATCTCGGTGGTGGAGGTGATCGCAGCAGGGGCCCTGGCCTTGATGCCTTCGATCACGGCGGCGATGCTCATGCTCCGGCGCGAAGTATCTTCCTGCAAATGCCGACGCTAGCGGCCGGCGACTCCAGGTACGTCCATGTTGATCTTGCGCCAGGCGGCTTCGGAAAAACTGTAGACCGAGAACGCGATCAACCCCAATGCCATCACCATCAATAGCACGGCACCTGCCGGCAGATTCTGCAAGGCATCGAGGGCGTCCTTCAGCCCCGGAGGGTCCACGGCCTTGTAGTTGGAGCCGCTGATCGCCAGCAGCAGGGCAATCTCGAGAAACACCACGCCGCGCGCAATCAGGCCGAAGCGCGAGACGGGACGCACGTAGCGCATGACCTCTTCATCTGCTTCAAAGTACTTCTCGAACGTGGCCTTCCAGCCCTTGATCAGGTGCGCAATGCCGACACCGAGCGGAACGAGGGCGATCAGGTAAATCAGCAGGTTTGAGTGTTCCCAGGACAGCATTTGCGCCAGCAGGTCCTTGGTCTGTGAACCGCCGTCACCGCCCGAACTTCTCAGGCCGCTGACCAGCAGGCCCAGGGCAAAGAACGCCAAGGCGCCGTTGACCAGGCCGCCAGCGAGCAAGCCGGCACGGATCACCAGGCCCTTGAGGTGGCTGCCGTGATGGTCAACGTCGCGCACGGCTTGCAGCACCCGCCAGGCGGCAAACGCCAGCAGGCCCGCCACCACCAGCCCCACCAGGACATAACCGAACGGCTGGCTCAACAAGGCCTCGAGGCTGCGGTGGCTGTCCTTGGGTTTTGTCGAGTCCTGGGCGGCGAGCAAGGCGAAGATGCCGATGATCAAATAGATGACGCCTCGAGCGGCGTATCCGCCTCGTGCAAGTGCGACGAGGCTCTGGTGAGCGGACATGGGATGTGATTCCAGAGGAGTGATAAAGAGCAGACCTGTGGCGGCGCGAGGGGTTCGATCTGTAGCGGCTAGACTTGCCGGCGATGGCGATCTTGCGGACGTCATCGCTGGCAAGCCAGGCTCCTACAGGTGATCGGGGGTGTATGCGGGAATGGGCTGGGCACAAATCCGTAGGAGCCCGGCTTGCCGGCGATGGCGATGGTGAAGGTGATGAAGCCAGCGCGCCAGCCTACGACGTAGTGGCGCGGCAAGGGGCGGAGGAGGGGCCCAGGTTGCGCAGGAATGCTTCAATCTGCCCGGTACCGCGCAAATGCACGACTGGAACCTGCGGCCCGACGGCCAGGCGTACGGCTTCGATGCCGGGGCGGTAGCCGCGATCGAAGGTCCACACGAACTTGAGGAAGGTCAGGAACTCACGGTCGAGTTTTTCCGAACAGCCGACGGCAATGTCGGGCCGAGGACGGTTCATCACACTGCGCCGTATCACCCGGGTAAAACAGGTGAGGCGCGGTGTGTCGAGCCAGATGATCAGGTCGGCATGAGGCAGGCGCAGGTCAAAGGTGCGCCGCGCATAGTTGCCCTCACACACCCAGGCATCCGTTGCGATCGCCACCCGAACCCGTTCGCGAAACTGCTCGGCATCAGGCTCGACCCAGCCAGGTTCCCAGAACAACCTGTCCAGGTGCACCACGGGCAGGCTCAGTTGTTCGCCTAAAGCACGGGCCAGGGTGGATTTGCCGCTACCGGCGTTACCCAGAATCACAATCCTTTGCATGGGACTCTCCGTCAAAAAAAGCCGATGATTGTGCGGGCTTTACAGCGGTAAATAAAGGAAAGTACTGGTTGGTCGATCCCAAAAACGCCAAGGTCAATGCGCATTTGAAACTCAAACCGTGATTCGAGGTTCGAGCCGGTGTGGCGCCAGGTCGGGCAGTCAATTCTCAGCTTGAGTCGTAACCCCTGCTGAAATCGAGACCCCCAGCAAGTACAACATTCCACCGGCTATCACGAACAGCGCCAGCATATAAAAGATGTAGTGCGCCGGTTGCGTCGCCAGGACCATCCCGCACAGCACCGGCCCCAGGGCTGCGCCGACGTTGCTGAGGTTTTGCGCTGCGTAATACATGCCCCTGAGGTGACTCGGTGCAATGTTGTCGATGAACATGTACTCCGCCGGGAACACGATGATTTCACCCACGGTGAAAATGGCCATGGAAAACACCCAGAGCATCAGCGTGGTCGACAGCGCGAAACCTCCCAACCCCAGGATGAACATGCCGAGTCCTCCTGCGAGCCACAGGTTCAAGTGTCGATGGGTAATCCGCCGGCCAATGCTGTATTGCAAGCTGATCACCATCACGGCGTTGGTCGCCACCACTGTGCTGATAATCCGGTAGGTGTCCTGCGGCGTGGTGGTGACGACCAGGTATTGGGAGAGATACGCAGTGAATTGGCCGAACACTACGGCACTGAGTAATCCGCCCAAGGTGAAACATATCAGTCGGTAGTCGCGCAGCAACAGTTTGCCGACCGCCAGGAAGGGCGTCGGCGCAGGGCTTGTCCCGACATTCGCCAGGCGCCTGTCGCCCCACACCAAGTACACCAGAAAGAAGCCCGCACCGAGGCCCGTCGACAGCAAGAAGGGCAGGCTGATGTCCAGCGTCGCCACACCCGCTCCCAGAAAAGGCCCGACGGCGTAGCCGATGTTGGTCAGCGTGTACTTGATGGAAAACGCTTCGCTGCGCTGCTCGACCGGGAGCAGGCTGCCAAATCCGGATTTCACCGCGATGTCGATGACCGCGTACGCCAGGTTGATCAACACCAGGCACAGATAGAATAGCCAGAGGCCGGGTGCGAGGTAGGCCCCGAGAAACCCGCCGCTGAATACGCCGCAGAAGATGAGGATCAGCCTGTAGCTGGACCACCTGTCCACCAGAAAACCGCCGTACAGGCTCAGCAGCGAACCGATGATCAGCGTGCTGCCGATCACCAGGCCGATATCGGCAACGCTCAAGCCAAAGTGGCCTGACAAGTAGATGACCAGATAGGACAAGGTGATCGCACGGGCCAGGGTTAATACCAGTGACGCGGCCAGCAGCAGCTGAATGGCAAAGGGATAACGTTTAAGCGTGACCAGCATTCGAGCCTCATCATCAGTGTGTTTAACCAGGCGGCGCGATGCGCTCGACACAGTCTACTGTTGCCTTGAGTTCTGATTTAGGATGCTTTTTATCGAAGCGCGTGAATTGAATTCATCAATACAGGAGGTCTATGTTTTCCTCGGAACGTTTAAAGGGGATCGACGTGTTTGTCTGTGCCGCGCAGTTCGGCAGCTTCACGGCGGCTGCCGAGAAAATGAGCCTGACCGCCTCGGCCATCAGTAAAAGCATCGCCCGCTTGGAAAAACGCCTGGGCGCTCAACTGTTCAACCGCACTACGAGGAAGTTGGCGCTGACTGACGCGGGTGTTGCTTTCCTGGGGACGTGCAAGGGCGTGCTGGCTGATCTCGAGGAGGCTGAACTGTCCCTCCAGAGTGAAAGCACCGAGCCTCGCGGGCGTGTCCGTGTTGACCTGCCGGGTGCATTCGGGCGCACCCAGGTGCTGCCGATCCTCCTGCAGTTTGCCAAGGAACACCCACTGCTGATTCCGCACATATCGTTCAGCGACGGCTATATCGATCCACTGCAGGAAGGCGCGGACATTGTGCTGCGCATCGGTGGCGCGAACGCCTGGCCGGAGACGGTCGGGCAGCGCCTGCTGGGGCGCGAGTGGCATATTTTCTGTGCCTCCCCGGACTATCTCGCCCGCCATGGTACCCCGCAGTCCCAGCGCGAGCTTGAGCAGCATCAGTGCATTGCCTATGGCTGGGTGGATGGCAGCATCAGCCCCTGGAGCTACGCGGGCGAGCAGGGCCAAACACCTAGCCCGCCACTGCAGCCGCAACTGGTCCTGGGCAATGGCGAGGGCCTGAGGATGGCCGCGCTGGTCGGTTGCGGCATCGCGCAGCTGCCTTCGTGGCTGGTGACGCCGCAGCTGCAGGAGGGGACGCTGGTGGAGGTGCTGCCGCAACTGGCCTGCGTCGGGATGGAGATCAACCTCGCGTGGAGTAAAAGCCGCGAGGCGCTGCCCAAGGTTCGGCTGTTGCTGGATGCGCTGGCTGTTGGGTTGAAGGCGCTCGGTGCTTCAGGCCCAGCACCATGCGGCGCCATGGGGGCGATGCTTTGAAGGCATTGGCGGTGCAGGCCGGGGTCGAGGTGATCTACCTGCACACGCATCCTTTCCTTCCAGGTGCCGTCGACTTCTGAAGCTCACCTTGACCCAAGCGCGAGTTCCAGGTGATCGCTGTGGACTGCCGACCCGCAGTGGCAAACCACTCATATGCAGTGGCGTTGAGGGTCAGGCTTGGCGTACCCGCGCCGTGCTCTCGCGCAGAGTCAATTCAGAGGGCAGCACCACTCGTCGTCCGTGTTCGAAATAATCTTTGACATCATTAGGGCTATGCGTGATTATCTTCACATCGCATGCGATCCAATCGATAGCGATACAAAACAACCCAATACGGAGATCCAACCATGAACACCGAAAGCAGCTGCAACCTGTCCTACCGCTCCGTTGTTCATGGTCACAACGGCAACAATTGGATCACCGTCGTTTAAGTCGCAAGATACATATCGCATGCGATTAAGTCGCACAAACTATAAAGCTTTGAGGAATCACCCATGAGCAAGATTGAAAAAGTACTGGCCACCGGCAAAACCCACACCACCTACAACGGTAACAAGGGCAACCTCGACATCACATTGTCGACTCCGGGCGCCGCCCAGAACGCTCACGTATTTGCCGCTACCCAGCCGCATCCAAGAGCCGAACAGCTGTTCGCCGGCGCCTGGTCGGCCTGTTACACCGCAGCCGTTGGTTTGGTCGCCCAGGAGCGCAACATCGTGTTGCCTGCGGACCTGGCCGTCGACATCGAAGTCCACTTGGGACAGACTGGACCGGCCTATTTCCTTCAGGCTCGACTGACCCTGCGCGTGCCGGGGCTGGCACAAGATGTTGCGACCGAGCTGGCGCACATCGCCGATTCCATCTGCCCATACTCCAAAGCTACACGCGGCAATATTGACGTTGTCCTGAGTGTGATTACGGCGTGATATTGGCTGCATCAATGAAGTCGCATGCGATCAAAGCGCATGCGTAACTAGCTGTCAAATCTGAGGGAATTATCATGAGCAAGATCGAAAAAGTATTGGTCACCGGCAGGACTCACACCACCCATAGCAGTGCTGGCAAGACCGCGCGCGGGCACAACGGCACCCTCGACATCGAGCTGTCGTCCCCCGGCAACGCCACGCCCGAGCATGTGCTGAGCGGCGTGCAGCCACACCCGAAAGCCGAGCAACTGTTTGCCGGCGCCTGGTCGGCCTGCTACATCGCGGCAGTGGGGCTGGCGGCCCAGCAATTGAAAGTGACACTGCCAGCCGATACAGCCGTCGACCTCGAAGTCGACCTGGGCCAGACCGGCGCAGCCTACTTCCTGCAAGCGCGGCTGACCCTGCGGGTGCCAGGCTTGACTAACGAAGTGGCTACCGAACTGGCGCATAACGCCGATGCGATCTGCCCGTACTCCAAGGCAACCCGCGGCAACATCGATGTCGCTATCAACGTGCGCACCGAATAAGGCACCGCACCGCCGGCCCGCCAGGAACATTCTGGCGGGCCGGTCGTGGCGCATTTCGAGGAGGCCGGAGCAGAGCGCAGCACTACCGACACCATCGCATGCGATGTATAGTCCAGGCACGCGTCCCTCAGTCCCTGGCCCAAGAGAATGCCCATGAAATCCACCGAAAAGCCTGCTGCCCTTGATCTGAAGCTCTCCGACTTCCTGTGTTTTGCGGTGTATTCCTCCAACCTCGCGTTTGGCAAAGCCTACAAGCCGATGCTTGAAAGGCTGGGGCTGACCTATACGCAATACATCACGCTGGTTGCACTGTGGGAGGAGGATAACCAGACCGTTGGCAGCCTGGGCGAGAAGCTGTTTCTTGAGTCCAATACACTGACCCCGATCCTGAAAAAGCTCGAAGCGATGGGTTATCTGCGCCGTCAGCGTGACCCCGAGGATGAGCGTCAGGTGCGGATCAACCTGACCAGTGAAGGCCGCAAATTGCGCGAAGGGCTTTCGGAAGATGGCTTTCCGCAGACCGGGCTGGATCCGGAGGATTTTGTGAATATGCAGAAGGCCATTGTGAAGCTGCGCAATAATTTGATTCGCACGACCAAGGATCGCGATTGAGTCGTGCCGGCGGGCCAACGGACGCACGCCAGATCAGAGTTCGCACACTGACCGTGATGTACGCGCAATAACGGCTCGGCACAAATCCGTAGGAGCCCGGCTTGCCGGCGATGGCGATTTTGCGGACGCCATCGCTGGCATGCCAGGCTCCTACCCGCTGCACGATCAATGACAGCGCCGATGGACCCCACAAATCAGCTGCGTTATCTTGCCGCCGCTATCGCCAGGCAGGGCCGGGCGTTAAATTTGCGGTAATGGATAAAGGATCGTTCATGGAACACGTCATGAGAAACCGGCTGTTTGCAGTGTTGATTGGCATTGTCTTCATTGCCTTCGATCAGCTGGTCAAGCTGCAAGCGTTGCATTCGCTGCAGTTCGACAGCTTCAGGTTTGGCAGCAGTTTTGCCTGGCTGGATATCGCCCTGAGCCTGAACCCGGGCGCATTCCTCAGCCTGGGTGCGGGGCTGGCGCCGGGCGTCAAGCAGCTGATTTTCATCGTCGGGGTGGGCGCGGTAGTGTGCTGGGCCGTCTGGTGGGCTTTGAGCCATTGGGCGCAAGCGCCTCGCAAGGCTGCGGCCATCTACTTCATCGCCTTGGGCGGAGCTTCAAATCTGATTGATCGGGTGTTCCGTGAGGGCCACGTGGTTGACTACCTGATCCTCAATCTGGGCTCGGTGCATACCGGCGTGTTTAATCTCGCCGACATCGCAATCATGGCCGGGGCTGCGGTTTTGCTCGTCAGCGAG
The DNA here is from genome assembly GCF_026241895.1 of Pseudomonas sp. RIT-562. Lineage (GTDB taxonomy): Bacteria > Pseudomonadota > Gammaproteobacteria > Pseudomonadales > Pseudomonadaceae > Aquipseudomonas > Aquipseudomonas mandelii_F. The sequence goes on from NZ_JAPJIV010000009.1 coordinate 138,650, forward strand.
TTCAGGAACAAACGCGGCGTTAATTGAGCGCCGCGTTGGTTCGCTTGTCCACCAATCGAATGCTGTCGCGGCCACCGCGCTTGGATTCATACAGCGCCGCATCGCCTTGTTCGATCAACGCCGCCAGACTCGCAGGTGGTTGGTCGAACAGGGTAGCGCCAATACTCAAAGTCACCGCCGCAGGCGTGGTGAATGTCTGCGCGGCCACTTGCTGGAACTGATCGCGTAGCGTGCTGCCCAGCCCGACGATTCGTTCGCTGGACGCGTTGTTCAGCACGATGACGAACTCGTCACCCCCCAGTCGCGCCGCGAGTGCGCCGTCTGGCAGGACCGAGCGGATGATCTCGCTGAGCGTGACCAGCAGCCGGTCGCCCGCCGTGTGGCCGTAGAGGTCGTTGACCAGTTTGAAGTTATCGATATCGATCAGCAGCAAGGCCCCCGGTCGAGTGCTCGCCACTTCCCTCAACAGGCGCGGCGAGCGCACTTCGAGGGCGCGGCGGTTGTACAGGGCGGTCAATGGATCCCGCGCGGCCAGGCGCGCCATGCGCTTCTCGCGCCGGTAGCGCTCGGTACCGGTCATCGACAGCGCGATCAGCATGATCGCCATCGCACCCTCGACCAGGGAAATCTGGATGATCTCGCCACGAAACGCCGCCAGATCGATCAGCGTGCCGGGAATCACCACCGATATCGCCTTGGCCAGGTAAAACAGCCCGTGGATCAGCAGCACATACCGCAGTTGCACCGCCCCTACGCTCAGCGATTTGCCATGGGGGCGCAGGAGCAGGCTGGCCTTGAGGGTGGACAGCGCGACCAGCAGCGAGTTGGCCGCCAGCATGACCTTGGACCACGACGGGTCGTCCGGCAGCAGAAGCATCGCCGCCCAAGCGAGGAAAATCAGGTACCAGGCGCGGGACAGGCGCGTCTCGGTAAAGCGTGCGACGCCGACCAGAAACAACCAGTGCGCAATTACCAGCAGGCCGTTGGCCAACCAGATGCCGATCAACAGCAAACCGCTGCCGCGCAGCAAGGCGAGTGTCGAGCCAACGGTGATCGTGGCAAAGCCTGCGCTCCAGAACAGCAGCGAAGGTTCACGAATGCTCCGCCACTCGATCGCCAGGTACAGCGCAGCGGCCGCTGCCAGGGCGATCGAGAGAGTCAACATCGTGGGAGGATCGAGCGCCATAGCCTTGTTGCCTGTCTGTCTGCGGTGAAAAAGCGCGATTGTAAGGGTTTGCGCGGATTTTTCGCAGAGGCTGGATGGCGGAAACTAACCTGTTCGGACAAAGTGCGCGGTGGAGGATCTGCGCCCAATCACCGGCACACGCGGTTCAGCCACCAGCAGCAACGACTGCGGCACCGGACTCTGCGGGTGCTGCGGCTCCTGCAGGCCCACCAGTTGAAAACCGCCCATGTCCAGCGCGTTGAACCAGCTGGACAAGGTGCGCAGGTACCACGGCATCGGTTGCCACTGCCCGCTGAACCCGGCGAATGTCTCTTGCCGCCATCCATCCTGATAGTCGCCGGCTGCCGCACTCCACGGATGCAGCGTCTGGATCACCAGCGCGCCGCCGGGGGCGAGCAGGGCGTTCATGGCGCTGAGCAGTGGAATGATGTCCTGCTGCAGCAGAGCGAAGTTGGCGCAGATCAGCGGGTAATCGCGGCCGATGTCGGCTGTTGAGTCCACCAGGGCTTCGTAGCTCGCCAGGTATACTGGGGCGCTGCCCGCCGCCCGTGCGGCCTCGACCAGTGTCGCATCGCCATCCACCCCAACCGCGCTGATGCCGCGTTCAGCCAGCACCCGCAACAACCAGCCTTCGCCGCAGCCCAGGTCCAGCACTCGCTCGGGCTGGCGGCCCATGATCGCCAGTAAAATGGCTTGGTCCGTGACCTGCCGACGGCTTTCAATGGAGCCGCTGCGGACCGCTTCGATCCAGGCATGTGCGTTGTGGTGCCAACTTTGCAGGAGGTCGGACTCGGGGGAGGTCATGGCGCTACTCGCAGTGGACGGTTGAGTTGAAGAATAGGCGATGGGCCTGCGCTGCTAGACTCAATCGGCTAATCCGTTGTTGGGGAACCTTGATTCTGGAGAGCCATGATGATCAGCAAGAATACGATTTGCCTGTGGTACAACGGCGACGCGCTGGACGCCGCCACCTTTTATGCCCAGACCTTCCCGGACAGTGCCGTGAACGCCGTCAACCACGCCCCCGCTGACTATCCGTCGGGCAAGCAGGGCGATGTGCTGACAGTCGAGTTCACTGTGATGGGCATCCCGTGCCTGGGATTGAATGGCGGCGATGCGTTCAAGCACACCGAGGCGTTTTCGTTCCAGGTGGCCACCGATGACCAGGCGGAAACCGATCGCCTGTGGCATGCCATCATCGATAACGGTGGCGAGGCCAGCGTCTGCGGCTGGTGCCGGGACAAGTGGGGGCTGTCCTGGCAGATCACGCCGCGCATCCTCTCGGCCGCGATCACCAACCCGGACCCCGCAGCTGCCAAGCGCGCGTTCGAAGCAATGATGCAGATGGGCAAGATCGACGTCGCCGGTATCGAAGCGGCACTCAAGGGCTGATCGGGTTGGCCTTGGCAGATTTACTTGCCTTTTCCCGTAATATTTTTCCTCTGCAGACCTCGTTGCGCGCTCTAGCTCAAGCCGCGCAGCGAGGGGCTGTGGGCGGTTTTCCAGCAAATAAATGTAACAAGACTTATACCTAGTTGTAAATCATTGCTATTTACAAATACGAGCGATTCGCTAATATCCGGCCCCCAGTCGTAGCTCTTTGCCATATGCCGGTCGCCTTCTTTCAATGCGAGCTTGCTGCCCAGCAAAGCCGATACGTCTCCCTTCCCTCAACAGGATTCTCGAGATGCTTCGTCCCTTAATGCCCACATTGACCGGCGCCTTGGCCCTGGGTCTTTCAACTGCCGTATGGGCAGCAAACGTCCCGGTGGAGCGTGATCCGGCTACCGCATCCGAGCCGACCTCAGGCGCGTTGAACCTGGGCCCGGTCAATATCAATGCGGTGGGCGGCGTGGCTGGAAGCGCCACCACCGAGGGCAGCGGCTCCTACACCACCGGGGCCATGAGCACGGCCACCGGGCTGCCGCTGTCGATTCGGCAGACCCCGCAATCGGTCAGTGTGATCACCCGCCAGCGCATGGACGACCAGGGCATGAACGACCTCAATGACGTGGTCAAGTACGCCCCAGGCCTCACCCTGCGCAAATTCGGCGGCGACCGGCAGCAGTTCCTCGCCCGCGGTTTCACCGTCGACAACCTGATGTATGACGGCCTGCCGACCAGCCTCAGCACCTTTACCCTGGATACCATCAGCGGTGCCGACCTGGCGATGTACGACCGGGTTGAAGTGGTGCGCGGCGCCACCGGCCTGATGACCGGCGCCGGCAGCCCATCGGCGACCTTGAACCTGGTGCGCAAACGTCCTACTGCCACCCCGCAGGTGAGCATCACCACCAGCGCCGGCAGCTGGGATCGCTACCGTACCGAAGTGGACGCCTCGAACAAATTGAACGAGGCCGGTACGCTGCGGGGCCGTGTGGTGGCCGCCTATGAGGACGACAACAGCTACATCGACGTTCGCGAAAAACAGCGCCAGACCTTCTATGGAGTGCTGGAAGCCGACCTCAGCGACGCGACCACCTGGACCCTCGGCGCGTCCAAGCAGCGTGACGACGCTACCTCCGACTGGGGTAGCCTGCCGTCGGGACCAAATGGCGAGGACCTGCACCTGCCGCGCTCGACCTTCCTGAGCAACGACTGGGCCTACTGGGATCGGGACAACGTCACCCTGTTCACCGACCTGACCACGCATTTCGACAACGGCTGGACCTCCAGGCTGGCCATGGCAAAAATCTGGGCAGAGTCCAACACCTTTTCCAGCTACCTCAACGCAGCCCGTGGCGGCGGTTTCACCCAGTCGTCGGGCCAGTACGACACCACGGACGTGCAGACCAACCTCGACGGCTCCCTCTCGGGCCCGTTCCAGCTGTTCGGCCGTGAGCACGAATTGACCGTTGGCGCGAGCCGTCGCCAGGAAAAGTTCGACCAGAAAGGCGGCTTCTGGAGCGCTGCCACACCGGTGGACATCTATAACTTCGATCCGAGCGTGATTCCCAAGCCGAACGCTGGCGATCGCACGCCGTACCAGAGTCAAAACACGGCGACGGAGGAGGGCGTCTACGCGGCGGCCCGCTTCAACCCGATCGATCCGCTGCACGTGATCATCGGCAGCCGGCTGAGCTGGTATGACTATGACAATCGCTCGGGCACCGGCGATTACAAGGTCACTCAGGAAGTCACCCCGTACGCCGGGATCATCTATGACCTGAACGATACTTACTCGGCCTACGCCAGCTACACCGAAATCTTCAAGCCGCAGACCCAGCAGGACGTGGCCGGTGCGGTGCTGGACCCGATGACCGGCGAAAGCTACGAAATCGGCATCAAGGGCGAATACTTCGACGGCGGCTTGAATGCGTCGGTGGCCCTGTTCGACATGACCCAGGAAAACCGCGCCTATGCGATCCCGGACCAGCCGGACAGTTGCCGGGCGACCAATCGCACCTGCTATGAAGCGGCGGGTGAGGTGCGCAGTCGCGGTATCGACACCGAGATCAGCGGTGCGCTGACGCAGAACTGGCAGGCTTCGGCGGCCTACACCCTGGTGTTGAGCCAGTATGTGAAGGACCGCACTTATCAGAAAGGCGAGCTGTTCGCGCCGGGTCAGCCCAAGCATCTGTTCAAGGCGGCGACCACTTACCACTTGACCGGCAACCTGGAAAAGCTGCGCATTGGTGCCGATGTTCTGGCCCAAAGTGCCACTTACGGCCGCGTCGGGACCGGGCATGCGGAGCAGGATGCCTATGGGGTGTTCGGGCTGATGGCGGGGTATCGCCTGGATGAGCATTGGGATGCGCGGGTCAATTTGAATAACGTGTTTGACGAAAAGTACTGGCAGGGCATTCCTACGGCGAGCGGCAGCGGCACTTATGGCGATCCGCGTAATGTGATGTTTTCTTTGAAGTGGACGCTGTGATCGAGACCACCCTGTAGGAGCTGTCGAGTGGAACGAGGCTGCGATCTTTTGATCTGGTCTAGGTCTTGGATACATATCCGTTGTTGGACAAATGAACACCTGAAGATTGTGATACTCGTGGATGGTGATATTTGTGGATGGTGATATTTGTGGATGGTGATATTTGTGGATGGTGATATTTGTGGATGGTGATATTTGTGGATGGTGATACTTGTGAATGGTGATACTTGTGGGAGCAAAGCTTGCTCGCGATGGTCTCAAGAACGCGGCGTTCATCTAGGGAACACACGTTTTCGTTCACGTCCATCGCCGGCAAGCCAGCTCCTACAATGGGCGCAGCAACATCTATAGACTATGCCCCTAAGCTTTCACGATCCCCCTGACAAGAGACTCCCATGGCCAACCAAGACATTACCTTCATCCCCGACCACGACGCCGATTCAATCTCCTCCGACGTCGCCGGCTTCGGCGGTCTGCTGGTCTCCACGCAGATCCCGACCCACGCCGATGGCAGCCTGGAACTTGGCGACATCACGCTGCAAAGCGAATGCACTCTGCAGGCACTCAAGGTGGCGCTTGAGGGCGCCGGCAGTTCCATGGATCGCGTCCTGCACCTGACCATCTACCTCACCGACATGGCTGATCGCGCGGCCTTCAATGAAGTCTACAAACGCTTCTTCGCCAAGCCATGGCCGGTGCGCGCCGCAGTCGGCGTGGCCGCGCTGGCGGTGGAAGGCATGCGTGTGGAAGTCACTGCAATGGCGGCCAAGGGCTGAGATTAAATCTGCCTCGGCGGCTTGGCGGGGCAGGCCAAGTCGCCGCTGCAATCCTAGCCAAGCGATAAGCGGCTGTTTTAAAACAAAATTATTTCAATCTTTTGCTTCCAACTCGACGCAGAAGTTGGTAAATTTGCGCCCATTCCTGCACAGGCCCTCACGGGACTGGCAGCGAACGCAGCAACGCCCGCCGTTGCTCACCCGCTACACCATCAAAAAGACAGTGCCCAGCACTCGTCGCGATCGATACAGGGGCGTCGCCAAGCGGTAAGGCAGCAGGTTTTGATCCTGCCATGCGTTGGTTCGAATCCAGCCGCCCCTGCCATTTTCTGCTTTCAATTCCTAGATTCGCTGCAACGCCTGAGCCAAATCCGCGCGCAGGTCCTCTACATCCTCAACGCCTACCGACAAACGCACCAGCCCATCGCCAATGCCCAGCTGTGCCCGGGTTTGTGCCGGAATTGTGGCGTGGGTCATGATTGCCGGGTGTTCGATCAAGCTTTCCACGCCACCCAAACTCTCCGCCAGGGCGAAGATCTCGACGTTTTCCAGGAAGCGCCTGGCACCGGCCAGGTCGGTGTTCAGGTCGATGGAGATCATGCCGCCGAAGCCGCGCATTTGTCGTTTGGCCAGTTCGTGCTGCGGGTGGGAGGGCAGGCCGGGGTAGTAGACGCGCGCCACTTGCGGCTGGCGTTCCAGCCATTGGGCCAGTTCCAGTGCGTTGCTGCAGTGACGCTCCATGCGCAGGGCCAGGGTTTTCACGCCGCGCAGGGTGAGGAATGCGTCGAATGGGCCGGCGATGGCGCCGACGGCGTTTTGCAGGAAGCCCAGGCGTTCGGCGAGTTCGGGGTTCTGACCGACCACGGCGATGCCGCCGATGACGTCCGAGTGGCCGTTGAGGTATTTGGTGGTCGAGTGCAGCACGATGTCAAAACCCAGTTCCAGCGGGCGCTGGATCCATGGGCTGGCGAAGGTATTGTCGGCCACGCAGATAATGCCCCGGGCCCGGCAGATGCGCGCGATGGCGGCGAGGTCGGTGAGGCTCAACAGCGGGTTGGTCGGCGTCTCGACCATGACCATTCGCGTGTCGTCCTGCAGTGCCGCTTCGAAGGCGGACAGGTCGGTGAGATCCACGTAGCTGAAGCGGTGCCCGGCGCTGCGCTGGCGAACCTTGTCGAACAGGCGGAAGGTGCCGCCATACAGGTCATTGCCGGAGACGATGTGGGCGTTGGCGTCGAGCAGTTCGAGCACGGTCGAAATAGTCGCCAGACCCGAGGCGAAGGCGAAGGCCTGGGTGCCGCCTTCCAGGTTTGCCACGCAGCGTTCCAGGGCAAAGCGCGTCGGGTTGTGGGAGCGGCCGTAGTCGAGGCCTTTGTGCACGCCGGGGCTCTGTTGCAGGTAGGTGGAATTGGCATAAATCGGCGGCATCAACGCCCCGGTGGAAGGGTCCGGCGTCTGCCCTGCGTGAATCACGCGAGTGGCAAAGGCCTGGGCCGGGGCGTTTTGGTCATGCTGGCTCATGCAAGGGATCTCCGTAGGTGGTTGAGCAGGTCGAAGCGGGTGATCAGGCCGTGGAAGCCCGAGGCGTCAGCGATGATCGCCACCAGCCCGCGGTCGAGTTCGGCTTGCAGTTCGGCCAGGCTCGCGCCGGGGGCGATGGTCTGGACCTTGTCGGTCATGGCGCTGGCGACGCTCAGGCGAAAGTGCGCGGGGTCTTCCTGCATGCCGAACAGGATGTCGGATTCGTCGATCACGCCGACCAGTTGCTTGCCGTTCACCAGCACCGGCAGTTGCGAGACATCGGCCAGGCGCATGCGCTGGAAGGCGGTGAGCAAAGTATCGTCCGGGCCAACGCTGATCACCCGGCCGTCCTCGAAGCGCCGTGCGATCACGTCGCGCAAATCGCCGTAGCGTTTGTACTGCAGCAGGCCCTGGTCGTTCATCCATTGATCGTTGTAGACCTTGGACAGATAACGAGTGCCGGTGTCGCAGACGAAGCTGACCACGCGCTTGGGCTCGGTTTGCTCGCGGCAGTAACGCAATGCCGCAGCCAGCAGGGTGCCGGTGGACGAGCCGCCGAGAATGCCTTCGGCGCGCAACAGCTGGCGCGCGTGATCGAAGCTTTCTTCGTCGCTGATCGAATAAGCCTTGCGCACGCTGGACAGGTCGCAGATCGATGGGATGAAGTCTTCGCCGATGCCTTCCACGGCCCAGGAGCCGGGGGTGCCAAGGGTGGCGCTGCGGCTGTATTCGGCCATGACCGAGCCGACTGGATCGGCCAGGACCATTTCCAGGTCCGGTTGCACCCGTTTGAAGAAACGCGTCAGCCCCGTGAGGGTACCGGCGGAGCCGACGCCGACGACGATGGCGTCCAGGTCGTGCTGGGTCTGCGCCCAGATTTCCGGCGCAGTGCTGCATTCATGGGCCAGGGGGTTAGCCGGGTTGTTGAATTGATCGGCGAAGAAGGCGTCGGGAATGTCCTGGGCCAAGCGTGCGGCGACGTCCTGGTAGTACTCGGGATGACCCTTGCCGACATCGGAACGGGTGATGTGCACTTCAGCGCCCATGGCCTTGAGGTGCAGGACTTTTTCGGTGGACATTTTGTCCGGCACCACCAGCACCACCCGGTAGCCCTTGGCGCGGCCCACCAGCGCCAGGCCGAGCCCGGTATTGCCGGCAGTCGCTTCGACGATGGTGCCGCCGGGCTTGAGGCGCCCGTCACGCTCGGCGGCGTCGATCATGGCCAGGCCAATGCGGTCCTTGATCGAGCCGCCGGGGTTCTGGGATTCGAGCTTGAGAAACAGGGTGCAGGGGCCGGTGTCAAAACGGCTGACACGCACCAGGGGCGTGTTGCCGATCAATTCGAGTACGGCAGGGCGGGTGTCGCTTGGCATGTCATCACCTCGCTTGTTTATTGCAACGGAGGGTCAGTAACGGGCTGCGGTTGATCGCGATTGGTATGGAAAGGACCATAGGTCGGGATGGCCGGGTTGGCAACTCAACCCTTGCTGGCCGCCAGATAGGCGCCAAGCCGCTGGCCCATCTGTTCCCCCAGCGCCTGCAAGCCGCTCAAGGGGCGCACCATCACTTCGAATTCAACGATCTTGCCTTGTTCGTTGAACCGGATCATGTCGATGCCCTTGAGCTCTTTGCCACTGACTTTGGCGCTGAACTCCAGCACTACATTCAAGCCGTCTGCCGTCGCCAGTTCGCGGTGATATTCAAAGTCTTCGAATACCTGGAACACCGTATTGAGGATCATCGAAACCACTGCGGCGCCGGGGTAGGGCGTGTGCGCCATCGGCGATCGGAAGACCACATTGGCGTCGAGTAACCCGGGCAAGGCCTGCAAGTCGGCGTTGCTGATCATGGCGTGCCATTGTTGCAGGGAGGCTGCGGCGTTAGGGTGCAGTTTCAGGTCGGACATGGGTCAACTCCTGTTTTTGTTGTTATGCGAAGGCTGACTTTATCTCAATCAGCCTGCATATCAATCAGTCCGCGACTTGCTCCTCATTCATTGCTTTGGATTTTCCGAGGATGTGGCAGGGACGGAGGTGACCGTTGGGGTGAGTCGTCACCACGACGTTGATGAGCTTCCAGCCCTCCTGCATTTTGAGGTTTGCTTCATTGGCAGACAACGCTTCCATTATTTGAGATGGCTCGGACATGTGCATAGGGGCTCCCCGCTGATTTTCAGATTCAATCGTTAGGCAGGGAGCGCATGCACGGGTTCCGCCAGTTTGCGCTGCCACCTGCAGGAGCTACCGGCGGTCAGGCCGGCTGAATCTTCCGCGATGGCCGCACTCGATGTTCCGTAGAGCTTTGCTCTGCAATGGCGGTGCTATCCGCCCGGGGTTCACTCTATGACATCGGTCGAAGACTTCAGAATACAATCCCACGCGCTGCTGATTGAACTGGACGCAGCCACCATGGGCATGATGTTGCTCGTGTCTTCCAGATGCGTGTCCGGGCCTGCTTGGGATGAAGCCACCCAGAGGCACCACGCTGCGTATGAGCACTGGAATGCCTTCCTCAACGTGGTGCCGGATTCGGGACTCGAAGCGGCAAACCAATAAAGTAGCGGACCGGCTGTTAGCGGTCCGCAGAGGTAGTGTCAGTCCTGGCAGAACCGGATGCGGTTGCCAAAAGGGTCATAGACTTCGAGGACTTTGCCCCAGCCTTGCTCGACGATATCCGGGCGGCCGTAACCGTAGCGTTTGGCCTGCAGCTCGTCGCGCAACAGCTCGATATTGTGCATGGGCACGAACGTCGTCGAGCCTGGGCTCGCGTCACCGTGATGTTCCGACAGATGCAGCTGCAGGCCGTCGCGGGCAATCCCCAGGTACAGGGGGAGGTCGGCTTCGAAGCGGTGTTCGAACTCGACGCTGAAACCCAGGAAGTCGAGATAGAACTCACGCGCCTTGGTCTCGTCGAACATTCGCAGGATCGGAATGGCTTTGCTGAAGCTGATCGCGGGTTGCGCGGGTTGCGCTGTTTCGGTGGGCAGCAGCGCGGCGGCGGTGTTCCAGTCCTTGTAACCCAGCTGGTGGGCGACCAATTCCAGCGCCATGGAATGGGACGCCGGCTGATCGTTTATTTGCAGCGAGGCCCGCAGCCGCTTGGCCATTTGCTTGGCTTGTTCGATAGAAATCATCACAGCTCCTTTGATCGAGACATGTGGGTGCTCGCATTGCCAACCTCGACCGTCATAGAGTTGCGACAGGATTGGGGTGAGGAATCAATGCTTTCACCTTTCCTTGCGGAAGCGAGCGGCGGGCAGCATCAGCCCGGGCTGATAGTACACAGCCGCTGGCGCGTGGGGAAGAACCCGCCTGCACTGCACTGCACTGGCCTGCTAGCTTTTCAGGGACGCATTCAGAGGAGATGCACCATGGACCGATTCACTGGTGGTTGCCTGTGTGGCAACGTTCGGCTTGAGGCGCGAGGACGGCCTTATCGGGTGGGCCTCTGTCACTGCCTCGACTGTCGCAAGCACCACGGCGCGCTGTTTCATGCGTCGGCAATATTTCCCGATAACGCAGTGACCGTCGAGGGCGAGACCCGAGACTATGCCGGGCGCTTTTTCTGTCCGCGTTGTGGTTCGTCGGTGTTCGCCCGCAGTGCGGATGAGGTCGAGGTGAACCTGGGGTCGCTGGATGCGCCAGACCAACTGACGCCTACCTACGAAAGCTGGAATTGCCGTCGCGAGGCCTGGTTGCCGGCGTTTGCGCTGGCGCGGCACTATGCAGGTGATCGGCCCACTTCGGGGCGTTTTGAGGAGTAATCGCAGGTGCAATCGGGAGGACGAGCATGCTGTTTGTGGTAATGCTGGGGGGTAAACATCCGCGCGCCAGGATTGAGGTTCACGATGTGGTGTTCGCTGTTGCCGATAGTCTGCAAGAGACTTATGCGCAGTTACGACAAGGCTGGTTCGGCAGTCCCACCGGCGTGCACATCGACTCGTGGATGCGGGTTGATGGTGTCGAAGGCTGGAAAGTACAACTGAGCCCGCTGGCCCCCGCAGCGGACTCGCCGCGCCTGTACTTCATCAATCTGGGAGGCTATGAACCTGCGGTGTTTGGTGAGGCTCACCATTATCTGCTGGTGGTTGCCCGGAACAGGAAAGAAGCGGCTGCGAAGGGCAAGCGGCAAATGCCGACGCACTGGACCCAGTCACATACCGATGCGCTGATGGATGTGGATGATTGCCTGCCGATTGACCTGGTGGGAGGGCGTTACATTCATTTGGTCGAGGGTGAACATGGCGGGATTGTTCAGGGTAACGATTACATCGTCCTGCCGGGGTGAGTGGTGTTGGGGGATACCTGCATAACCGCGATCGCGAGCAGGCTCACTCCTACACGGGATTTGGGGTGCATGCATCATCTGCGTGTGGCACAGATCTCTGTAGGAGCCTGGCTTGCCAGCGATGGCGCCCGCACAATCGCCATCGCCGGCAAGCCGGGCTCCTACGGGTTTGTGCCGAACCCAATCCCGAGTACACCCTCGGTCATTGTAGGAGCCTGGCTTGCCAGCGATGAGTCCCTGTCAGGCAGCCGATTCCACCGGGTTAACCAATCAGGATTTGCCCTTGGCGTGCTCCGGATAGTTCAGCACAAACTGCACATGTGCCTTCACCCCGGTCGCAAAGGTGGCTTCATCGACGGTGAAGTTGGGGCTGTGATTGTTTGGGGCGGTGGTCATGTCCTGGTTTTCCGGGGTGGCGCCGAGGAATACGAACAGGCCGGGCACCTTCTGGGCGTAGTAGGAAAAATCTTCGCTGGGCGACAGCGATGACTCAAGCCGCGTGACCTTACCCGGTGCTGCCAGCTCCAGGGCCGGCACCATGGCTTCGGTCAGGGCCGGGTCATTGACGGTGACCGGAGCATTGTTGACCAGCAGCAACTTGGCTTCGGTTCCATAAGCACTGGCGATGCCGCTGACCAGTGGCGGCATTTTCTGCAGGATGGTGTCGCGGATGTCGGCGTTGTTGGTGCGAATGGTCCCGGTCATCTCCAATGTCTCGGGAATGATGTTCGACGCCGCCCCGGCATTGATCGTGCCGACGCTGATCACCCCCATGCCCTTGGTCAGATCGATGCGTCGGCTGACCAGCGTCTGCATCGCGGCAATGATGCCCTGGCTGGTGACTATCGGATCATTGCCACTCCAGGGCGCCGAGCCATGGGTCTGTTGCCCCTTGAGCTGGATGCGGAATGAGTCGCTGCTGTTGAGCACTGTTCCGGCCTTGTAGTAGAGGTGCCCGGTCGGGTAGCCCGCCATCACGTGCAAGGCGAATATCGCCTCGACCTTGGGCGAGTCCAGGGCGCCGTCGCGCATCATCGCCTGCGCGCCGATCAAGGTGTCAGTCTGGAACTCGTCGACATCGGCGGCGCCTTCTTCAGCAGGTTGAAACAGGAACACCACCGTGCCGCGCAGCTGGTCGCGATGCTCGGCCAGCACCTTCGCTGCACCCAACAGCATGGCGGTGTGGGTGTCGTGGCCGCAGGCGTGCATTACCGGCACGCTCTTGCCCAGTCGAATGCCGGTGGCCTGGCTGGCGAAGGGCAGGTTGGTCATCTCCTTCACCGGCAGCGCGTCCATGTCGGCCCGCAAGGCCACCACTGGGCCGGGCAATCCACCTTTGAGCACACCCACCACGCCCGTCTTGCCGACCTGAGTGCGCACTTCGATGTTCGACGCCTTGAGCTGGGCGGCGACCAACGCGGCCGTCTTGACCTCTTGGTTGCCGAGCTCGGGATGCTGGTGAATGGTTTGGCGCAGTTCAATGACGTGCTGGTTGACCGAGCTGACTGCGGAGTCTACCCAGTCCTGGTCGGCTGCGTGGCTGGAGGTGGCACCCAGTGCAGTCAACAGGGACAGGTACAAGGGCGCTAGGATCGGGCGTTTCAAAGTAAGGTTCTCTCTTATGTTTTTTATAGTCCGGCAGACATTGCCGCGCCCAAGGGTATGGGCTCCCAGGCAGGGCAGCAAAGGTGAATGACCGGTAATCGCACGGCTTTTGATATTTGTTTGCAGCTCCCTACCAAGGGCAAAAAACCTGCACGATATGGACAGCGATCAGCACTGGCCGGATAGCGCCAGCGCTGTCGTTTACCGCTGGAATCAGGCTTCGTGGATCTGGTTGACCCCGGTAATCTGCCCGTTCCAGATCATCTCGTAATGGGCAGTCTGGATGATCGACGAGACCGGCCTGGGCGTCATCAGTGCCCAGCAGTGGTTGCCCACCAAGCGTACCGAGTGGTAACGCAGGCCGGGACACCCAGCCTGCTTGACACTCTTGCCGAGGCGATGGGAAGCCGCGTAATCGTCGGGCGCGTAGATCGGATCCTTCATGGCGATGGACGTCGCGTCTTTCATCGCTGCATCGACGAAGGCGCAGGCCAGTCCGCGAAAGACAAACCGTTCATAGTTCAGCCCCTGCACCCTGGACCAGTACAGGCTCTGGTGATGTTGCACTTCGGCCAGGGCAGTTTCCATCGAGGCTGCCAGGTACAACACGCCAAAGCTGCCATCGCTGAAGCGCGAGCCCGCAGGGTTGACGTGGGTGAAGGGCGCGGTGGCGTAGGAGCAGCCGGGAATGCCGAAGGGGATCTCGCAGCGCGGGATCATCTCGATCTGGCCCAGCTCGTTCCTGAGCCGAGGATTGGTCAACGCCTGGATCTGGTACAGCGCCTCGAATTCCTGGGCGTCGGCTACGTCATCGAACAGGTTGATCGGCGGGAACTTCGAATTGACCAGGCGATAAGCCTGCACCTGCTCGCCAGCCAAGGTCGGCAAGCGGCTGAGCGTCACCATTGCGCGCCCCGCAATACGTCGATCCGGCGGAAGGTCTCGTACAGCGCGATCATGTCTCCCTGGGCCATGATCTCCAGGGGCGAACGTCCGTTGAAGAACTCGTTGTGATTGGCCATCGCAGGGAAGCCGTAGACGTTTTCCGGATTATCAAACACCAGCCGCAGCGCCGCGTGGATGTTCAGCACAAAGCTGATGCGCTGCATCTGATCGGCATCCAGGGTCACCGACCAGTCCGGGTCGCGCTGCTTGGCGCGGGTGTGGGTGCTGCGGGAAATCCGCAGGATCCGACACGCCTGCTCGGCGGATGCGGCCCATTTCTCAATGATACCTACCGCAGCGCGCAGGCCGGCCACACATTGGTCCTTGGAAAATGCCTGGGAGGGAAGGGCGATTGCCATCAGATGTGCCTCGGCTGCTAATCTATAGACTAATTTATAGGCTTTTTGCGTCTATAGATCAAGTGGCGGTTATTTCACCGTTTGCGACACGAGCCGCCTGCTTCGCGTTTAAATGAGTTCGTGAGCGGCATAGGGTGTACCATCAAGGACTGTTCATCAGATATCAGTTTGCCATGACCACGCAAAGCCAAGAGAGCCGCCAGATCGTAGCTTCTCTGGCGCACCGAGTGGGCCCCGACGCTGGCTCCGCAAGGATTGCCCAGGCGCTGGTCACCACTTTGCAGGATATGGATGCAGCCCTCACGCCGATCATTGGCAAGCAGGGGGCCGTCGCACTTTACCGCCGCAGCCTGCACCTTTGCATAGGCAAGCAGCCGCATCTGGCCGGCACCTGCGACAGTGTGCAGGCTTCGCAGGATGTGCTGGCCCTCGAGTCGCTGCTTGTCGAGCAGAGTGCTGCCGACGCTTTGCGCTTCAGCGAAGTCATGCTGACCACCTTTTATGAGTTGTTGATCACGCTGATCGGGCCCTCGCTCACCGCACGTTTGCTTTGTGACGTGTGGGGACCTTCCCTGAGCGACACCCCTTCGCAGGAAATTTCGCCATGAGCAGCAAAGTAACTATCAACCGTCTGGCCACGGGCGTGCCGGGACTGGACGAAGTGCTGGGCGGAGGACTACCGGAATTTTCGTTCAACCTGATCGCCGGCCCGCCAGGCTGCGGCAAGACTACCCTGGCCCACCAGATGATGTTCGCCCTGGCGACACCTGAGCGCCCGGCGCTGTTCTCACCGTGCTTGGCGAACCGCCGCTGAAGATGCTGCGCTACCAGCAGCAGTTCGACTTCTTCGACAGCGAAGCCATCAACCACTCCGTACGCTATATCAACCTGGCCGACGACACTTTGGCCGGCGACCTGGACGAAGTGCTGCGGCGCATCGTCAGCGAGGTGCAAACCCATGCGCCGGCGCTGGTCTTTGTCGACTCGTTCCGCTCGGTAGTATTGGCCAGCCAGACCCAGAACAACCCGAACAACAACCTGCCGCAGTTCGTCCAGCAGTTGGGCATGTTGATGACCACCTGGCAGGCGACGACTTTCCTGATTGGCGAGTATTTCACTGAAACCGACACCAACCCGATTTTCACCGTGGCCGACGGCTTGATCTGGCTGCGTCAGAGCGTGCAGCGCAACTCCATGGTGCGCAAGATGGAAATCATGAAGATGCGCGGCCAACCGACGCTGCCGGGGTTGCACACCTTCCGTATCGCCACGTCGGGGATCAAGGTCTTTGCACCGGTGGCCACCGACCGCTATGAAGCGCCTCGGGCACCCATCGGCGAGCGCCTGAAAATGGGCGTGCCGCAGCTCGACGAAATGCTCGGCGGCGGCCTGCCTCGTGGCTATTCGCTGCTGGTCGCCGGGCCTTCGGGTTCGGGCAAGAGCATCCTCGCCGCGACCTTCCTGGCCGAAGGCGCGCGCAATGGCGAAACCGGCGTGATCGCAGTCTTCGAACAGCGTCCCAACCATTCGCAGAACGCTACCCTGGCCGCCCTGATCGAGGCCGACAAGGTGGGCCTGGTGGACAGCCGCGCGCCGGACCTGTCCATCGATGAAATCGTGCACTTGCTGCTCAGTGAAATCCGCCGCCTGAAAGCCACCCGGGTGGTGATCGACTCACTGTCAGGTTTCGAACTGGCGCTGGCGCCGACTTTCCGCGAAGACTTTCGCGAGTCGCTGTCGCGCATGGTCACCGCATTGACCGGCGCAGGGGTCAGCGTGCTGATGACTTCCGAGCTGGAAGACCGCTACACCGACCTGCGATTCAGCCCCTACGGCACGGCGTTCCTCACCGACGCGATCATCGTGCAGCGCTACATTGAAGTGCAGAGCCGCTTGCTGCGGATCATGGCGGTGGTCAAGGTGCGCTCCAGCGCGCACTCTGACGAGTTGCGCCTGTACCGCATAGACAATGACGGGTTGCAGATCGGCGACCGCTTGCCGGATCAGGAAGGTTTGCTCGGCGGGCGCCCGACCCGGCGCCACACCGACCTCGACAATGGATGAGGGATATCATGGACGGTGCTGATGACCGGGACGAAAAAGCGCGGGTGACTGCCGCTCGTGAGTTGTTCCTGCTGGGTCAGAAAACCGTTGAAGCGCGGGCGGTGCTGATGGCCCTGCAACAGGAATTGAGCGAGGCCAACACCCAGCGGCTGGACAATCAGCAGGTCGAGCAATTGATCGAGGCCAATCAACAGCTGGTGCTGAGGATTCTTTCGGCGCAGTCCGATGCCGAAATAAACCGGCGTACCGATAGCGAGCAACGGCTGTTCCTGGAGATGCGCGAAGCCAACGAGCAGCTGGTTATTGCCGCCCTCAGCGCGCAACAACTGCAAGCCTCAGCCGAACAAACGCTGGCGCAGCAACGCAACACCCTGGCGGTGGTCGCCCACGAGTTGCGTCACCCCCTGACGCCAATCAGCCTGATCGCCGGGCGCCTGGTACGGGTGCCCAGCGCGGAGCTGCCGCGCATGCAGCAGTTGATCGAAGGGCAGGTCAGGCACATGTCACGGTTGGTGGAAGACTTGCTTGATGTCGCCCGCGTCAGCACCGGGAAGTTGCGCCTGGACTGCTGCCAGGTCGATATGGTCCCGATCATTGAAGACGCCATTGAACTGTGCCGATCGGTGATGAACGACCACAGGCTGCAGTTCACGGCCGATGTGCCGCCAGGGCCGTTGACCGTCAATGGCGATGCCGTGCGCCTCACGCAAATCCTCGGCAACCTGCTGGGCAACGCTGCCAAGTACACGCCAGAGGGCGGTATAGTCACGTTGGCGGTAACCGTCAACGGCGGGGAACTGATCATGCGTATTCGTGATAACGGCATCGGTATTTCCGCCCAGGCACTGCCGTATGTTTTCGAGCCCTTCGTGCAGGACATCCAGGCTGTCGGCTTCAACAGTGCTGGCCTGGGCATCGGCTTGACGGTGGTGCGAGAGCTGGTCGAGGCGCACGGTGGTCGCGTAACCGGTCACAGCGAAGGCGATGGCTTGGGCAGCGAGTTCGTGGTCACGTTGCCCTTGGTCTGAGGGTTGGTGCAAGGCCCCCCTTTCTGGCGATAAAAAGCTCGCTTGTTTTGCTGTATTGTCCTGCTTCCAGGGATCTGATGGCTGACAAGGAGTTCGCAATGACACTGACCCACGACCGTTTGATGGAAATCGCCAGGACCAACCCGGCCAACGTCGAGATTCTCGAACGGTTGCCCGCACTTGGCCTGAACCAATGCATGCTCACTGCCGGCTGCCTGTTCCAGGCGGTGTGGAACCATCACGACGACAAACCCGCAGCGTGGGGCATCAAGGACTACGACGTTTTCTACTTTGACCAGGACCTGTCCTGGGAAGCCGAGAACCAGGTCATTCTCGCCGCCAAGGCGCTGTTCGAAGACCTTGAACTGAATATTGAGATCAAGAACCAGGCACGCGTGCACCTGTGGTACGGCGAGCGCTTTGGCGGGGCGTATCCCCAGCTCAAGTCGGCGAAGGAGGGCATTGATCGTTACCTGATCGCCGGCACCTGCATTGGCGTGGATGTGCCGGGCGGCGAGCTATATGCGCCCTATGGCCTGGAAGACGTCGAGAACGGCGTGCTGCGGATCAACCCGGTGAACCATCAGTTCGATCTGTTCGAACAGAAAGCCCAGAGTTATCAGGAGCGCTGGCCCTGGTTGAAGATTGTTTATCCAGCTGTTTAACCCAGGACAAACCATGATAACAACGTGCATCGGCTGCGCCGGCTGGAATCTGCCCCGGGACCAGTGGCCGATGTTTGCCACCGAGGGCACTCACCTGCAGCGTTATGCGTCACGGCTGACGGCAGTGGAAATCAACAGTTCGTTTTACCGACCACATCGCCCACAGACCTATTTGCGCTGGGCCGAATCGGTTCCGCCGGGGTTTCGCTTCTCGGTCAAGTTGCCCAAGCTGATCACCCATGTTCAGCGCTTGCAGGATTGCGAGCTGCTGCTGGATGAATTTATCGGTCAATGCACGGCCCTCGGCGATGCCCTGGGTTGTTTACTGGTGCAGTTGCCGCCGTCGCTGGCGTACGACGAAGCCGTAGCATCGGCATTTTTCCGCGCCTTGCGCCTGCGTTACACCGGGGCTGTGGTAGTTGAGCCGCGCCATGCCAGTTGGCAAAACGCGCAGGCCCTGCTGGTGGCGGAGCAGGTCGGTCGGGTAGCGGCTGATCCAGCGGCGATTCCGGGGGGTGACGTGCCGGGTGGCTGGCCGGGGATTCAGTATTGGCGCTGGCATGGCTCGCCCCGCATCTACCACAGTGCCTACGACAGCCAACGCCTGCAGGCGCTGGCGCAGCAGGTGCAAATTGCGACTCAGGCAGGGCACCAGGCCTGGTGCATCTTCGACAATACCGCCAGCGGTTTTGCCGTGGGCAATGCCTTGACCCTGCAGTCGTTACTCGCCCCGGCGGGCAACAAAACGCTCGTTTGCAAATAGCCTTCAATTACCGCTTCGTGCAGTCGATAACCTGATCAGAACAGCCATCTGCAGCATGGTTGCGCCCAACTGATCGGGGATGCACAGAGTGTCGATAAAATTACGCTTGATACTGCTGATTGTTACCGGCCTGCTCACGGCCTTGGTCATGAGCCTGGTCAGTTATGTGGGGAACACGCAGATGGCCGGGGCGGTGAGTGACAGCGAAGTCAGCATGGCTGCGCTGCGCAACCACCTCGAAGCCGACATGATGCATGACGCCCTGCGCGCCGATGTGTTGTCGGCGATGCTGGTGGGGCTTGGCAAGAGCACCAGCAGCAAGGCCGAGGTGCGTAGCTCCATCGATGAACACGCGACCCGTTTTCGTGAGGTGCTGGGCAACAACCTCAAGCTGCCGGTCAACGCTACCATCAAAGCTGGCCTGGACCAGATCAAGCCGAGCCTCGATACCTATATCAACGCGGCCGAACGCATAGTCGGGTTGGCGCTGGAGGATCCGCAGGCGGCGCAGCAGCAATTGGGCAGTTTTAATGCCGCGTTCAGCCAGCTCGAAGACCAGATGGCTGCGCTCAGCGAACTGATCGAAAGCGATACCCAGCAGACTAGCGTTGGTACCCAGCAGGCCATCAGCAACGCCAACGTTGCCCTCGCAGGTGTCCTGATCGCCAGCCTGCTGTTGCTGCTGGTGCAGGGGCGCTGGGTGTTGCGCAGCATCATGGGACCGCTGCAAACCGCCAGTCGCATCGCCGACAGCATCGCCCACGGGCACCTGAGCGAACCGATTGCCGAACCTGCCGGCAAGGATGAAGCCAGCACCCTGATTCGCAGCCTGGCGACTATGCAGCGCGACTTGCGCGGCATGATCGAAGTCGTGCGCAGCAACGCCCATGGGGTGAGCGGCATGAGTGAACGGTTGAGCAGTGGTTGCCACGAGGTGGCCGACAGCAGTCAGCAGCAGAGCAGCGCCGCCAGCACCATGGCCGCCGCTGCCAGTGAAATGACGGCGAGCATCGAAGAGATCACCCGGCATGCCGAGCGCGCGTTGAACATGGCCAATCAGGCGGAAAACCTGGCCAAGGAAGGCGGTCGGGTGATCCATCAGGTGGTCAGCGACATGGACGGCATCGCGCGTTCCGCGCAGCAGTCGGCGCAGGTCATCCGTACCCTGGACAAGGAGTCCGAAGGGATCTTCAGCATCATCCAGGTCATCAAGGGCATTGCTGACCAGACCAACCTGCTGGCACTGAATGCCGCGATCGAAGCTGCCCGCGCCGGAGAGCAGGGCCGTGGTTTTGCCGTGGTGGCTGACGAAGTCCGTAGCCTGGCAGGCCGTACCAGCGCCTCCACCCAGGAAATCGCCGGCATGGTTGCACGCATCCAGCAAAGCACTCGGGAAGCGGTGAGCAGCATGGAGGCCGGAGTGGCGCAGGTCGACAAGGGCATGGCGGTAACCGCCGAGGTCGAGCGGGCGATCCGGGAGATTCTCGACGCCACGTTGAACACCACGCAGCTGGTCAACGACATCACTCGCACCATTGGTGAGCAAAGCCTGGCCAGCAACGAAATCGCCCATCAGGTGGAAATGATTGCCGGGATGTCGGAGGGCAACAGCCGGGTGATCGGCCAAACGGCCTCGACCACCGATGAACTGGCGAGCCTGGCGGGGCAGTTGTCGCAATCGGTGGACAGGTTCCGACTTTGACCAGTGCGTAGGAGCCTGGCTTGCCAGCGATGACGGCCG
Source organism: Pseudomonas sp. RIT-562 (assembly GCF_026241895.1). Classification (GTDB taxonomy): domain Bacteria; phylum Pseudomonadota; class Gammaproteobacteria; order Pseudomonadales; family Pseudomonadaceae; genus Aquipseudomonas; species Aquipseudomonas mandelii_F. The sequence continues at coordinate 159,467 of NZ_JAPJIV010000009.1, forward strand.
CAAGATCGCCATCGCCGGCAAGCCGGGCTCCTACGGGTTTGTGGCGTGGCGCAATTCTGCGAACACCCGCCCAATCTGTAGGAGCTGGCGCAGCCTGCGATCTTTTGACCTTGTTTTGTCAACGCGCCAAAAAACATCAGCAATGTTTTTAAATGCATAAAAAAACATTTACAAGCAGCATGCATGCTGTGAATATGTCCGTGCGAATTTAAAAAAACAAAATCGCATGCGGCGCTGATCACGATCAGGCCATAACAAAAACGACATAAACACAGGCTTGAAGCCGGCACTGCCCCTGGCCGGACTTTTCAGCGAAGGAGAACCTCTCCCGTGCATCGCTTATTGAACCGATCCCTCTGTGTCACCCTGCAAGCCCTCAGTGTGGTTGCACTAGGCGCAGCCTTTGCGCAGGCCCAGGCCGCAGGCACCTTGCGTGTCGGCCTCAACGCCGATATCCGCAGCACCGAGCCTGGCGTCAACCGTGACGAAAACACCGATACCGTGATGCTGCACATCGTCGAGGGGCTGGTGGCCCATCGTGAAGATGCCTCGGTTGGCCCATTGCTGGCCCGGGAAGTCCAGGTCTCCGACGATGGCCGTACCTACTCCTTCAAACTGCGCGACGGGGTGCGTTTCCATAATGGCGCGACGCTGACGGCGGCTGACGTCAAATGGACATGGGAGCACTACCTGAATCCGCAAACCCAGTGGCGCTGCCTGGCGGAGTTCGATGGTCGCGGCGGGGCAAAAATCACCGGCATCGCTATACCCGATCCCCTGACTGTGGTGTTCACTCTCGACCAGCCGAGCGGGCTGTTCCTGGCGTCCATGTCCCGCCCGGATTGCGGGGGTGGCGGCATTCTGCACCCGGACTCGGTGGCGGCCGACGGTAAGTGGAAAGCTCCGATCGGAACCGGGCCATTCACCCTCGCCGAGTGGAAACCCGGCCAATCGGTGGAACTGGCGCGCTTCAAGGACTACAGCGCCAGAGACGATGCAGGTCCGGATGGCTTCACCGGCAAGAAACAGGCGCTGGTCGACGTGCTGCGCTTCATGATCATTCCCGATGCGTCTTCAGCCAAGGCCGCCTTGCTGTCGAACAACATCGACCTGCTGCCCGACGTCACCGCCAGCGATGCCCAGGAGCTCAAGGCGCTGCCGGGGGTTCAGGTGTCGGTCAGCCCGATCATGGCGATCTGCGGCCTGCTGTTCCAGACCAACGATCCGTTGCTCAAGGACGTGCGCATTCGCCAGGCTATCGCCCATTCGCTGGACTACGGACAAATGGTCACGGCCTTGTCCAACGGGCTGTCGGAGCCGAACAACTCGGCCATTCCACAGTCCAGCGCCTTCTACGACGCCACCGCGAAGCAGGGCTACAAATATGACCCCGAGCAAGCTCAGCGCCTGTTAAAAGAGGCCGGTTACAAAGGCCAGCCGATCAAGATGATCGTCAACAAGCGTTACCAGCAGATGTTCGACATGGGCGTACTGAGCCAGGCCATGGCCCAGGGCAGCGGCCTGAACATCGAGATGGAAACCCTGGAGTGGGGCACGCAGCTGGAGCGTTACCAGAGCGGCAATTACCAGATGATGTCGTTCTCCTATTCGTCGCGACTGGACCCGGCCCTGGGATTCGATTCGCTGATGGGCGACAAGAGCAAGGAGCCGCGCAAGGTCTGGGACAACCCCCAGGCCCAGGGGTTGCTGCGCGAGGCCGTGCGTGAGAGTGACACCGGCAAGCGCCAGGCCTTGTTCGATCAGTTGCACAAGATGATGATTGAGGACACGCCGATGGTGATCATCTACAACGGCACCATCATCGGCGCGTTGCGCGACAGCGTCCGTGGCTATCACTCCTGGCCGGTGGCCAAGCCACGACTGTGGGGCGTGAGCCTCGCGGCTCAGTAAGGCGGAGTCTGATCATGTTGCGTTTTATCCTGCAAAAACTCGGGATGGCGGTGCCGACCCTGTTACTGATTTCAGTGATGGTGTTCGCGTTGATCCGCCTGATTCCCGGTGATCCGGCGCTGCTGATGCTCGGCGATATGGCCGACCCGCAGAGCCTGGCCGACATGCGTCGCAACCTGGGGCTGGATCACACCTTGGCGACCCAGTTCCTTATCTGGATCAAGGCTGTGCTCAGCGGTGACCTGGGGTATTCCATCAGCACCAAGCAGGCGGTGTTGCCGCTGATTCTCGAGCGCTTCAGCGTCAGCGCGATCATCGTCCTGGTCTCGGTGCTGCTGGCCACGCTGATTGCGGTACCGGTTGGCCTGATCGCTGCCTGGAAGCAGAACAGCGCGCTGGACCTCGGTCTGGTCACCACGGCCACGCTGCTGTTGTCGATTCCCAGCTTCTGGCTTGGTTTGCTGTTGCTGCACGCCTTCGGCATCAAGCTCGGCTGGCTGCCGGTAGTCGGCTACGTCAGTTTCGCCCAGGCGCCCTGGCAGGCGATGAGTTACCTGGTGCTGCCGATTGTCACCCTGACGCTGGTGGAGCTGGGCGCGATCACCCGCATGGCCCGGGCGAGCACCATCGAAGTCCTGCGCCTGGAGTACATCGCCCATGCCCGCGCCAAAGGTTTGTCCGAACGCGCTGTGCTGTGGCGGCATGCGTTGCCCAATGCCTTTGCACCGACCTGGACCCTGGTCGGGCTGATTCTCGGCAACCTGCTGGGCGGCATTGCGGTCCTGGAAACCGTGTTCACCCTGCCGGGTATCGGCCGGCTGATGGTGGACGCGATCTTTGCCCGCGATTACCCGGTGCTGCAGGGCTGCCTGCTGCTGATCACCTTCATCTATGTGCTGGTCAACCTTTGTGTGGATCTGCTCTACCCGCTGTTCGATCCAAGGGTGAAGTTATGAGTTCGAATCTACCTCTGGCGCCGCTCGCTGGCGCCCCGACCACGCCGGCCAAACGGCGCCGTGCCTGGCCTGCGGCCAATGCACTGATCGGCGCCAGCCTGTTGCTGATCCTGATCGTCCTGGCCTTGCTGGGACTGGTCTGGACCCCGTTCGACCCGCTGCGCATCGACTTGCTGTCGCGGTTGCAGGCACCGTCGGCCAGCCACTGGCTGGGCACGGACGAGTTCGGTCGCGACGTGTTCAGCCGGCTGTTGATCGGTGCCCGTACCAGCTTGTGGATCAGCCTGCTGACGGTCAGTGTCGCGGTGGTTGCCGGGACGCTGATCGGCATGCTCGCCGGTTATCTGCGGGGTTGGACCGACCGCGTGCTGATGATGTTCAACGATGCGTTGCTGGCCTTTCCCGGCATCCTCATGGCGCTGGGCATCATGGCGATTATCGGCGCCAGCAAGTACGGGATCGTCCTGGCGCTGGGCATTGCCTACACGCCCTCGGTGGTGCGCGTAGTGCGCGGCACGGTGCTGTCGCTGCGCGAGCTGGAGTACATCGAAGCGTCGCGGGTGATCGGCAACTCCGAGCTGTACACCATGCTGCGGCACATCGCCCCCAACTGCCTGGCACCGCTTTGCGTTCTGGCCACCAGCATGTTCGGCTGGGCGTTGCTGTCGGAAAGCGCCTTGAGCTTCCTTGGCCTGGGTGTACCGCCACCTGCTGCGACCTGGGGCAACATGCTCGCCAGTAGCCGGCCGTATATCGCTTCGGCCAGCTGGCTGGGAATCTTCCCCGGGCTGTTCATCTGCCTGGCGCTGTTGGCAATCAATCTGTTCGGCGACGCGCTGCGTGATCGTCTCGACCCCCGGATGAGGAAATGAGCATGGCGACTGATACGTTGCTGAGCGTGGAAAACCTGAAAATTCGCGTGGGTGAACACGGCGCGCTGGCGGTTGACGACCTGAGTTTCAGCGTTGCGCCAGGCGAGATCGTCGCCCTGGTTGGCGAGTCGGGCAGCGGCAAGACCATGGCTGCCCGCGCGGCGATCGGCCTGCTGCCGCTGCCGATGCAAGCGTGTGGCGGGCGCCTGGAGTTCCAGGGGCGTGATCTGGTGGGTCTCGACACCGCACAGCTGCGGGCTATTCGCGGAGCGAGCATTGGCATGGTGTTCCAGGAGCCGATGGTGTCGCTCAACCCGGCGCTGAAAATCGGCCAGCAGATGAGCGAAGCGCTGCAATTGCACACCGACCTTAACGCCGCGCAGATCCGCGAGCGCTGCGTCACGATGCTGCAGCGCATCGGCATCCAGGACGCCGAGCGTTGCCTGGGCTCTTATCCGCACCAGTTCTCCGGCGGCATGCGCCAACGGATCATGCTGGCGTCGGTCATGCTGCTGCGTCCGGCATTGCTGATCGCCGACGAGCCGACCACTGCCCTCGATTGCCTGGCGCAACTGGACGTGATCGAGCTGATGCTGGAGCTCACCCGGGAGCAGGGCACGGCGATCCTGTTCATCAGCCATGACTTGTCGCTCGTAGCCCGCTACGCCCACAAAGTGGTGGTGATGCGCCACGGCAAATCGGTGGAGCAGGGCACGATCCAGGACATCCTCCTGGCTCCGAAGGCCGAGTACACCCGCCAGTTACTCGAAGCTCTGCCGCGGCGTGGAACGCTCGCGCCATTACCGGCCAGCGACGGACCCTTGGTGGAAGTCGACCAGGTGTGCATCGAACATCCCGGGCCGACTTCGTTCTGGGGCAAGCGCCACTACAAACGCGTGGTGCACTCGGCCAGCCTGGCGATTGCGCCCGGCGAGACCCTGGCACTGGTGGGCGGCAGCGGCTCTGGCAAGACCACCCTCGGGCGCTCGCTGGTGGGGCTGATCAAACCTTGCGCCGGGGCGATTCGCTTCAAGGGCGTGGACATCCTCAAGGCCGCGAACCGGACCCATCGGCTGCAATGCCAGATGATCTTCCAGGACCCTTATTCGTCGCTGAACCCACGGATGAAAATCGGCGAGATCCTGGCCGAGCCGTTGCGCCACGAACCGGCGCTGAACGCTGCCCAGCGCCGCGAGCGAGTGGCGCAGACGCTGCGGGACGTCGGCCTTGCCGAGCAGTTCATCGAGCGTTTCCCCCATCAGCTCTCAGGTGGTCAGCGCCAGCGCGTAGCCATCGGCCGGGCGCTGGTGCGTCATCCGCAACTGGTGATCGCCGATGAACCGATTTCCGCCCTCGACATGACGATCCAGAAGCAGATCCTCGAACTGTTCGAGCGCCTGCAGGCGCAGTACGGATTCGCCTGCCTGTTCATCTCCCATGACTTGGCGGCGGTGGAGCGCATTGCTCACCGTGTCGCCGTGATGCACCAGGGGCAAGTGGTGGAAGTGGGCGGCCGCGAACAGATCTTCGACCACCCGCAGCATCCCTATACCCGCCAGCTGCTGGCGGCGGCGAGCCCGCTGGAAAAACTGGTCGACGGCGGTTACCGAATACGACCGGCGAACTTTTGATTTAACCCCCTGACGGCACCCGGCACGCCAACTCGAAACTGGCGTGAAGGGGCAAGTCATGCCCGAAAAACAATAAGACCTACTCACTTATCACGACTGCCAGGAGCCAAGAACAATGCATAACAATCACCTCAAGCTGATCTTCAAAAGCGTCGGCCTGACGGGCGCCGGCCTGCTGTGCGCCCCGGCCCAGGCTGACTTCATCAAGGACAGCAAGGCTGACCTGGAACTGAAGAACTACTACTTCAACCGTGATTACCGCGAAGACGCCGGGCAATCCAAGCGCGAGGAATGGGCCCAGGGTTTCATCCTCAACCTGAAATCGGGATTCACCGAAGGTACAGTCGGTTTCGGCGTCGACGCGGTCGGCATGCTTGGCCTGAAACTCGACTCCAGTCCCGACCGTTCAGGCTCCGGCCTGCTGTCGCGAGACAACGAACCCGAGCCTGGGCAGCCGAGTTACGTCAAGCGCGCCCATGACGAATATTCCAAGCTCGGGGTGACCGGCAAGGTGCGCTTTGCCAAGAGCGAATTGCGCAGCGGTTACCTGGTGCCGGACCTGCCGACCTTGCAACCGAACACCAGCCGGCTGTTCCCGCAGACCTTTCGCGGTACCCAGGTGACGTCGGCGGATGTCACGGGCCTGAGCCTCACCGGTGGCCAGATCGACCGGACCAAACAGCGCGAGTCGACCGATTATGAGGACATGGGGCTGACCGGACAGAGCGGCGCCTACAAGAGCTCGGCCAAGAGTGATCAGTTCCGCTTCATGGGCGGCGATTACAAGGTCAATCCGAACCTCACGCTGACCTATCACTTCGCCCAGCTGGAGGACATCTATCAGCAGCATTACGTGGGGCTGAAAAACAGTTTTGCCCTGGGCGGCGGCGTATTGAAGAGTGACATTCGTTACTTCGATGCGGACAAGGCGGGCGCGGGGCTGGCGGGCAAGGTCGACAACCGTGCGCTGAGTACTCGGGTCGCCTACAGCTACAAGGGCCACAGCCTGGGCGGAGGGTATCAGGAGCAATTTGGCGATACGCCGTTCACTTATGTCGATGGCACCAACACCTATCTGTTTTCCGAGTACCAGCTGAGTAATTTTTCCCAGACCAACGAGCGGGTGTGGCATGCGCGCTATGACTTCGACTTCGCAGCTCTGGGCGTTCCAGGGCTGACGTTCTCGACCCGCTGGGCTAAAGGCGATCAGGCCCAGGTGTTGGGTTTTGCCGGGGAGGGGCGTGAGTGGGAGCGTGATATCGACCTGGGGTATGTGTTCCAGTCCGGCGCGCTCAAGGGCGTGTCGCTGCGCTGGCGTAACGGGATGAGCAAGGCCAACTACCTGCGCGATATGAACGAAAACCGCGTGATCGTCGGCTACACCGTGGCGCTGTGGTAATGAGCCTGCCGAGCGCGGTCAAAAAATCTTTGGCGGCTCGTGCGGGCTTAAGCCTTGTTGCGCGCCACGCCCATTTTGCTGGCGACTTCCAGATGCCGATGCAGCAGGGTCGACGCCCATTCGTTGTCGCCCTGTTCCAGCGCATCAAGAATCGCCAGGTGCTCGCGGCAGGAGACTTTGACCCGCTCGACGTTGCTCGCCGAATGGAACTCGGTCAGGCGTCGCAGGCGGTTCTGTTGCTGGATCGCCTGCAGGATGTAGCTATTGCCGGAAGCGGCCGCCAACAGCTCGTGAAACTCGGCATTGCACTCAAAAAAGCGCTGACCGTCGACCTGGCCTTCAAGCAGTTCCAGCTGGCGCTCCCGGCATCGACGGAACTGCTCGGGGTTGACCTTGAAGGTCGGCTCCAGCAGCCCCGAGGGCTCGAGCAGCATACGAAAGCGATAACTCTCGAAGCGCGTTTGCGCACTGCTCAGGGTCGGCAGGAACAACCAGCCGTGACCATGCCGGCGCTGCATCACGCCCTCATCGGAGAGCCGCAGCAGGCAACGCCGCAGCACGCTTTTACCGACCCCATAACGGCGCAGCAGGTCGCTTTCGGAGATCTGGTCGGGCAGCACCTGATTCAGCCGGTCGTCAATCAGGCGCGTGTACAGCTCGTCTTCCTCGTTATGCAGTTCACTGGCCTGCTGCGCAAGCCCGCTGGCCGTCTGCAATGGCACCCGAAAGCCCTGTTGCGGCAGGGGTTCGATCAACTGCTGCTGCGCCAGGTACGACAGCGCGCTGCGGATCGGCGAGCGGGACACGCCCAGGCGCTGGGTCAGCTCGACTTCCTTCAGATGGGTACCGGGTTGCAGGTCGCCCGACTGGATGGCGGAAAGGATCTGGCCGGCGACTTTGGTCTGCAGCGAGGTGAGTTGAGACATGGCGCTTAGTCGTTCCTGTGACAGGGGAAGGCAAGGATACCCGAAAACTTCGGCACGCTTCGCTGTGCCAGAGGCTGAATTATAAGCGGTTCAAATACATTCATGCAGTGATAGACACCACCACAGCTGTATTATTTCAAATATAAAAACATTGCTGTCGCGTTTACGGCAATTTCAAGGAAACTTCGTGATGACCTATGTACCTCTGCCCAGAGCCCTGCCGCAAGAACGAGGCGTCGATCCTCGGGGGATTGTCGATTTTCTCTCGGCGGTCGACGACGCCGGGATCGAGCTGCACAGCTTCATGCTCTATCGCCAGGGTGCAGTGGTGGCGGAGGCGTTCTGGCAGCCGTATTCGGCTCGACGCATGCACGTGCAGCATTCGGCGACCAAGAGTTGGACGGCCACCGCCGTGGGTTTGCTGGTCGACGATGGCCGGCTGAAGCTCGATGACAAGGTCGTCAGCTTTTTTCCCGAGCTGTGCCCGCCACACATCAGCGCCAACCTCGCCGCCATGACCGTCGAAGACCTGCTGACCATGCGCACCGGTCATCGGCGGGGCATTTCCGGTGGCGCCTGGCGCAATCTGCAGAGCAGCTGGGTTGAAGCTTTTCTGCAGGAGCCGGTGGACGAACCGCCAGGCCAGTCGTTCATCTACAGCAGCGCCTCAAGCTTCATGCTCTCGGCCATCGTCACCCGGGTGAGCGGGCAAACCATGCAGGCCTTGATGGATGAACGCATCCTGGATTTTCTCGGGCTGGACAAACTGGAGTGGGATCTCGCCCCAGGCGGATACAACTCCGGCGGTAATGGCCTGAGCTGCACCACCGAAGATTCACTGAAATTCGGCGTGCTGCATTTGCACCAGGGCCAGTGGCAGGGCCGGCAGTTGCTGTCGCCGCAGTGGATCGCGCAAGCCACGCGCAACCAGGTCGAAGACGTCTGGATGGGTGAATTCGATGGCAAGCAGTACCTGCCGCGTGACAAGAACGCCGCCAGTGAAGCGCAGCGCGAAGGTTATGGCTATCAGTGGTGGATGACCCGCCATGGCGGTTACTACGCCTCTGGGGTGTTCGGCCAGTACTGCATGGTGCTGCCTGATCAGGACACGGTGCTGGCCTTTACCTGTGGCCTGCAACTGGGCGAGCGGCGGTTGCAAGGGGCGATCTGGGAACACCTGTTCCCGGCGCTCGGGCGTGAGAGTGCCAATCCCGAACCTGCCCAGGCGCACCTGCAGTCGCTGATCGAGGGCCTGCGCTTACCCACGCTGCAAGGCCTGTGCGAATCACCCCAGGCCCAAGCGCTGCAAGGTCGTTACGCGATCGAGCCGAACGAGGATGGCGTGAAGGAAATCGGCTTCGAGTTTGACCATGGCGAATGCGCTTTCAGCCTGGTCGATCATCGCGGCACCCATCGTCTGCGAGTCGGTTTTCAGCAACCGTTGGAATCCATCACCAGCCTTACCGGCAACTACTTGCATCACCAGTACCAGCCGGAGCACACCCCGGTCATCGCCCATGGGCGCTGGACGCCAGAAGGGGAGCTGCGAATGGACTGGCGCTTCGTCGAAACCGCCTTTGGCGACCATGTCCGCTGTCGCCTGGAGGAGGGGCGCCTGCTGTTCGATCGCGGCGTCAACACCAATGCCGGCTCGATGCAGCGCCCGACACTGACCGGAACACGCATCTGACCTTTTTTTGATTCAACGGAGCACAGTAGATGAACCAGACCTCGACTTCAGCGCTGTGGGCGCCTTTTACCCCAATGCGCCAGTTCAATCGCCAACGACTGCTGATCGACAGCGCCGAGGGCATGCACTACACCACCACCGATGGCCGCCGGGTGCTCGACGCCATGGCCGGGCTCTGGTGCGTGAACGCCGGGCATGGCCAGGCGCGAATCGTTGAAGCCATTCGCGAAGCGGCAGGACGGCTCGACTTCGTGTCTTCGTTCAAGATGAGCCACCCGGCGGCTCTGGAGCTGGCCGATCAACTGGTGGTAAAGGCCCCGGCTGGCCTGGATAAAGTGTTTTTTACCAACTCCGGCTCCGAGGCGGTGGACACCGCGCTGAAGATCGCCCGTGCCTACCATCAAGCCCGTGGCGACTGCCGCCGAACCAAACTGATCGGGCGCGCCAAGGGTTATCACGGCATGGGCTTCGGTGGGCTTTCGGTGTCGGGCATTGGCCGGCAGAAGCGTGACTTCGGCCCGCTGCTCGGCGACGTCGCGCACCTGCCACTGCCGTACGACGCCAGCCTGCGTTTCAGCGCCGGCCAGCCAGACCAGGGCGCTCACTACGCCGACGCTTTGCTGCAGCTGCTGGAAATTCACGACCCGGCGACGGTCGCGGCGGTGATCGTCGAGCCGGTCACCGGGTCGGGCGGTGTGTATGCGCCGCCGCTGGGTTACCTGCAGAGACTGCGCGAAATTTGCGATCGGCATGGCGTGCTGCTGATTTTCGATGAAGTCATCAGCGGTTTCGGGCGAGTGGGCGAATCATTTGCAGCGCAGCGATTCGGCGTGACGCCGGACCTGATGACCCTGGCCAAGGGTTTGACCAATGGCGCCGTGCCCATGGGGGCTGTGCTGGTCAGCGCAGCCGTTTACCAAGCCTTCATGAGCGGCCCCGAACAGGGCATCGAGTTGATGCACGGCTACACCTATTCCGCCCACCCGCTGGCCTGTGCCGCTGGGCTTGCGACCTTGGCGGTGCATGAGGAACTGGGCATCAATGCGCATGTGAGGCACGTTGAGCCAGTCTGGCAGACCGCGGCGCTGGCCCTGCGCGAGCAGGGGTTGGTGCACGACGTTCGGGCCATTGGTTTGTTGTGCGCGGTAGAACTCAAACCGCGTGACGGCGCGCCAGGCGCTCGTGCGGCCGAGGCCGCCCAGCGTTGTTTCGACGCCGGGGTGCTGGTGCGCGCTTCAGGGGAGAACATCGTGCTGTCCCCGCCGCTTATTGTCAGCGAAGAGCAGATCGCACTGGTCTTCGACACCTTGCGCCGCGCCCTCGACCAGACCGCCTGAGGCTCAACTATGAATTACCTGGATTTCTACATCGATGGCGAATGGGTCAAGGCCCAGGGCGGCGCAACGCTGGAGGTGATAAACCCGTCCACCGAGCGCTCGGTGGGCGCTATCAGCCTGGGCACACCAGCGGATCTCGAGTCTGCGGTTGCGGCAGCCAGACGGGCATTTGCGTCCTACTCGCAATGGTCACGAGAGCAACGCCTGGAACTGCTGGCGGCAATCATCGAGGGTTATAGATCCCATGGCGACGCCCTGGCCGAGCTGGTGCACAAGGAAATGGGCGCGCCGCTGTCACTCGCCCGTAGCGCCCATGTTCCAGCGGGCCTGGGGCATTTGCAGCGGGCCTTTGAGGTGTTGCGCAGCTATGACTTCGACCGCGCTCACGGCAGCACGCTGATCAGTCGCGAGCCGATCGGCGTCTGTGGCCTGATCACTCCGTGGAACTGGCCCCTCAACCAGCTCACCTGCAAACTGGCACCGGCATTGGCCACCGGTTGCACCATGGTGCTCAAGCCCAGCGAAAAGGCGCCTCTGTCGGCGATGCTGCTGGCCGAGATTTTTCACCGGGCCGGTGTGCCCAAGGGCGTGTTCAACCTGGTCAATGGCGACGGCCCCACCATTGGCGACGGCATCGCCCGTCATCCAGACATCGACATGGTCTCGTTCACCGGCTCCACAGGGGCGGGGATCGCTGTTGCCAAAGCGGCAGCGGCGTCAGTCAAGCGCGTGTCCCAGGAGTTGGGCGGCAAGTCAGCCAATCTGATCCTGCACGGTGCGGATTTCGAATCGGCGGTGCGCCATGGGGTCAGCAGCTGTTTTCGCAACAGTGGGCAGTCGTGCAACGCACCCACCCGCTTGCTGGTCCCGCGCGCCTTGCAGCAGCAAGCGGTTGAAATCGCCCGGGCCGTGGCGGCCGAGGTCTGTTTTGATGACAGCAATGGCGCTACGGCCATGGGGCCGCTGGCCAATCTGGCGCAGTTCGACAGGGTTCAGGCTTTGATCGCTGGCGCCATCGGTCAAGGGGCATCGGCGGTGTGTGGTGGGGTGGGGCGGCCGGCTGGCGTCACTCAGGGCTACTACGTCAAGCCAACGGTGTTTGCCGACGTGACCTCGGACATGCCGATTGCCCGCGAGGAAGTGTTCGGGCCGGTGTTGGTGATCATGCCTTACGACACCGAGGACGAAGCCGTGGAGATCGCCAATGACAGTCCATACGGACTGTCGGGGTACGTAACCGCCGGCACTCTGGAGCATGCCCGCAAGGTTGCTCGAAGGCTGCGCACCGGCATGGTCCACCTCAATGGCAGCAAGGCCGACAACGGCGCCCCCTTCGGTGGTTACAAGCAGTCGGGTAACGGCCGCGAGTGGGGCGTTCATGGATTTGAGGACTATCTGGAACTGAAGTCGATGTTTGGTTACCAGTCTGACCTCTAGAGGTATTTATCCGTCACGGCGCCTTCCGAGGCGCTGGACACGGTCTTCGCATATTTGGCCAGCACCCCACGCTTGTACTTGGCCTCCGGACGCACCCAGGCGGTCTTGCGCCGGGCCAGTTCCGCTGCGGATACGTCCACCGTGATCTGCCGGGTTTCGGCGTCGATAACGATCCGGTCGCCATCCTCAATCAGCGCGATCGGCCCGCCCTCGAATGCCTCCGGGGTGATATGCCCGACCACAAAACCATGGGAGCCGCCGGAGAAGCGGCCATCGGTGATCAGCGCCACTTCCTTGCCCAGCCCCTTGCCCATTACCGCCGAAGTCGGCGAAAGCATTTCGCGCATGCCCGGGCCGCCCTTGGGTCCTTCGTAGCGGATCACGATGACGTCGCCTGCCTGCACCTCGCCATCGAGAATGCCCGCCAGCGCGCCTTCTTCGCCGTGATAGACCCGGGCCGTGCCTTCAAAGCGCAGGCCCTCCTTGCCGGTGATTTTCGCTACCGCGCCATCGGGGGCCAGGTTGCCCCGCAGTACCACCAGGTGGGAGTCTTTTTTTACCGGCTGGTCGAAGGGCAGGATCACGTCCTGGCCGGCCACGTAATCGGCGACGTCGCGCAGGTTTTCGGCGAGGGTCTTACCGGTCACGGTCATGACGTCGCCATGCAACATGCCGGCGTCGAGCATGCGTTTCATCAGCGGCTGGATGCCGCCGATGGCGACCAGTTCGCTCATCATGTATCGGCCGCTGGGCCGCAGGTCGGCGACTACCGGGGAGACTTTGCCGAGTTCGACGAAATCATCCAGCGTCAGCTCGACATCCACCGCGTGGGCCATGGCCAGCAGGTGCAACACTGCGTTGGTCGAGCCCGCGAGGGCGATCACCACGCGAATCGCGTTTTCAAAGGCCTTGCGGGTCATGATGTCCCGGGGCTTGAGGTCCAGCTTGAGCAACTCCATGACCTGTTGCCCGGCGCGGAAGCTGTCCGAGGTCTTGTCGTTGCCGACTGCGTCCTGGGAGCTGGAGCCGGGCAGACTCATGCCCAGTGCCTCGATGGCCGACGCCATGGTGTTGGCCGTGTACATGCCGCCGCAGGAACCAGGCCCGGGAATGGCCACTTCCTCGATCTGCTTGACCTGGATCTCGTTGATGTCGCCGCGCGCATGCTGGCCCACGGCTTCAAACACGGAAATGATGTCGGTATGCCCGGCGCCGGGGCGAATCGTGCCGCCATAGACAAAAATCGAAGGGCGGTTGAGCCGCGCCATGCCGATCAGGCAGCCCGGCATGTTCTTGTCGCAGCCGCCCACCGTCACCAGGCCGTCGAAGCCTTCGCAACCGGCCACCGTTTCGATTGAATCGGCAATGACCTCACGCGACACCAGCGAGTACTTCATGCCTTCGGTGCCGTTGGCGATACCGTCGGAAATGGTGATGGTGTTGAAGATCACGCCTTTGGCGCCAGCCGCATTCGCTCCGCGTTCGGCCTCGATCGCGAGTTTGTCGATGTGCATGTTGCACGGGGTGACCATCGCCCAGGTCGAGGCAATGCCGATCTGCGGCTTGGCAAAATCCTCGTCGGTAAAGCCTACCGCCCGCAGCATGGCGCGCCCGGGCGAGCGCTCTACGCCGTCGACCACCAGGGAGGAATATTTGCGCAAATCGGGTTTGTCGCTCATCGCGGTGCCTCGCCAAGTCGTTGGGAAAAACACCTTGAGTATAGTGGCCTGGGCGTCTGCAGCCGGACCAACAAGTCGGGAACAGACGCGCGGGTTTGTCCTGACGTGATATTCTTTGCCACTACTTGGTTCGATCCATTCAGTTTGCGTGTCCTTGAGACGCGCCAACGGAATCACTGTCGCTCAAGCAGCTGAAGCCAATAACGATAAGAAGTCAGTTCAGTAGGGACATATAAACTGAGGTCGATGCAGTCAATCGGCCTTGTGTGCCCACCCTCCAATCCAGCGGCGCGAGCACCCACGACATCCTGCCTGAATGTCGTGAAACAAGGGGCCCGAGACTGCGGATGGCAGGGCGGATGGCGTTTTATCATAGGTGCTACAGATGTTTAAGAAAATGAACACGGCCCTGCTGGGGCTGGCTTTGTCGATGGGGATCACGTCCGTTCAGGCGGAAGAGGCAAAGAAAGTTGATGTGCTGCTGATCGGCGGCGGCATCATGAGCGCGACCCTGGGTGTGTGGCTCAACGAGCTGGAACCTGGCACCTCGATGGAAATGATCGAGCGCCTGGACGGCGTGGCGCAGGAAAGCTCCAACGGCTGGAACAACGCCGGTACCGGTCACTCCGCCTTGGCTGAGCTGAACTACACCCCGGAAGACGACAAGGGCAACGTACAGATCCCGAAAGCCGTTGAAATCAACGAGGCCTTCCAGATCTCCCGTCAGTTCTGGGCCTGGCAGGTTCAGCAAGGCGTGCTGAAGAACCCGCGTTCGTTCATCAACTCCACTCCGCACATGAGCTTTGTGTGGGGCGACGACAACATCCAGTTCCTCAAAAAGCGCTACGAAGCCCTGCAGGCGAGCCCGCTGTTCGCCGGCATGCAGTACTCCGAAGACCCGGCTGTGATCAGCAAGTGGGTACCGCTGATGATGGAAGGACGTGACCCGAAACAGAAGATCGCTGCCACTTGGTCGCCGATCGGCACCGACGTCAACTTCGGCGAAATCACACGCCAGTTCGTCGCGCATCTGCAAACCACTCCAAAGTTCGACCTGAAGTTGTCCAGCGAAGTGCAGGACATCACCCGCAACGACGACGGCACCTGGCGCGTCAGCTATAAAAACCTGAAAGACGGCAGCAAGTTCGAAACCGACGCCAAGTTCGTCTTCATCGGCGCCGGCGGTGGTGCCCTGCACCTGCTGCAGAAGTCCGGTATTCCCGAAGCCAAGGAATATGCAGGCTTCCCGGTTGGCGGCTCCTTCTTGGTGACCGAGAACCCGACCATTGCCGAGCAACACTTGGCCAAGGCCTACGGCAAAGCCTCCGTTGGCGCGCCGCCAATGTCGGTTCCGCACCTGGACACCCGTGTCCTGGATGGCAAGCGCGTGATCCTGTTTGGCCCATTCGCGACCTTCAGCACCAAGTTCCTGAAAGAAGGTTCGTACCTGGACCTGCTGACCACCACGACCACGCACAACGTGTGGCCAATGACCAAGGTCGGCATCAAGGAATACCCGCTGGTCGAGTACCTCGCTGGGCAGCTGATGCTGTCTGACGAAGACCGCCTCAACGCGCTGAAGGAATACTTCCCGAACGCCAAGGCTGAAGACTGGCGCCTGTGGCAAGCCGGCCAGCGCGTGCAAATCATTAAACGTGATGAAGCTGCTGGTGGCGTGCTGAAGCTGGGCACCGAGATCGTTGCTTCGCAAGACGGCTCCATCGCCGGCCTGCTGGGCGCCTCCCCAGGCGCATCGACTGCCGCGCCGATCATGCTGACCGTGCTGCAGAAGGTGTTCAAGGACAAGGTCGCTTCCCCGGCCTGGCAGGAAAAGCTGCATCAAATCGTGCCGAGCTATGGCACTCAGTTGAACGGCAATCCTGAAAAAGTCGCCGAAGAGTGGGCCTATACCTCTAAAGTCCTGCAACTGACCCCGCCGCCGGCGATTGGTCAGGTAGCGGCTCCGGCGGCTGCTCCGGCTGATGCCGAGAAGACTGCACCGAAAGCTAATGCTGCAAGCGACATGGCTTTGTAAGTAGAAGCGCTGTTGCACAGCCCGCTGAACCGGTAACGGTCAGCGGGCTTTTTTGTGGGTGTTTATTGTTCGTGAAATAGGAAAGTTCTTACGGTAAGTCGGAAGTTTGAAGTGTGAAACTTCTGATATTGATCAATGGCATCTGAAAACTTACTGGGGTTTGTGGTTGGAATAAATCTAGCTGATTTAGGGTGGGTCACTGCAAGTTGCGACGCAGGTCAGCAACTTCGTCAGCACTTTGCCCTTGTCAGGAAGACGCACAATGGTGTTATGGAACATCGTGCCCTCATGGTTCGAAATCGAAGACCGGCTAACTCACGATATGGGTTATCAGGGCGGACATGCACGAATACAGTTCAATGAATATAGAGCCTCCCTTGGTCTGACTATCCGGCGAGTGCATAACGTCAGGACCGCGTTCGCTCGAGCAGAGTGGATTGCCACCGGGTCCTTGAGACAGCGCTTCGCTAACCTGGACATCTGCAGCATCCTCACGGAACTGATCAGCGTCATTAATCAAATGGCCATGATCGTCGCCGGCAGCGTTTTGGCCGGCGGTGTGATTGGCGCTGGAGTGGGGGCATTTGCGGGAGGTGCTGGCGCCATTCCAATCGGGATGGCTGGCGCCGCCATGGGCTTGCAAGTCAGCTCCTGGATTCTCGGTGTACTGGGCCTGGTGTCGATTGCCGAGTTCTTCGTCGAGGGGCTGCCACGCATTGGCGGGTACTATCTGGACGGCATCAACATCGCCTGGAGAGGCTCCCAGGGCGATGAGGGATTAGACCCCTATGGCCGTGATGAGCCCTTTGCTGTGGACAGAGCCTCCCAGCACATTGCCCAAGGGCACGAAGAAGTCGTCATCCTCTTGCTGGGTGCAATCGTTGCCTACCTCACGCGAGGACGAGGCAATGCGCAGGTTTTGGCCCGCGAGATGCAAGCAAGTGCCAAGGGCACGCGGCTGGGGCAGTGGATGCTCAAGCATGAAGAGGCACTTAAAAAACACCCAGACCTGCAGCCCCCGAAACCGCAAAAAGGCGCAATCGCTCCCCAGGAATGGCCACAGCCCACACGCCGGCAACCGGAGCATCCATCACCGAAAAAACCCTTGGGCATGCCGGAGCACAAGGTGCCATGCTTCAACGTAAGCAATAAGCATGGCGAGAAAATTCCGGAATTTGATCGGCAGTTGGCGGGGCAGGAAAGAGGGTTGAATGATCTGAGTGTCGATGAGTATTTGAGGGGGCGGGAGGCTTTTAGGTCGAGGAGTGCGGTGCGGGATCCGAAGGTGGCTGCGCAGGCGCGGGCTGAGCTGAGTCGTGATTTGGAGAAACAAAGTATTAAGGAATTGAGGAAAGGCGGGGTATCTCTCGAGCAAGCAGAGGTTTTAGCCAAGGAATTGGTGTTGCAGAAAATGGCAACGTTATCGGCCTTGCATAATCCAGATTTGTTTGCAGGTGGAAAGGATATGATCAGCGATTTCGGTGATCGTCGTATCAACGCAAGCATTGGTCCGCAGTGGTCAAGCCGTATAAGTGGCCTGGATGCAGCCGCCGCAAAAATTCCAGCATCCGTTCGGGAAACGACGAAAATCAACGCGAAACTTGAGAGATGTAGATAAGGAGTTGGTTATGGATGAGGATTTCGCTTTTTTTATCAAGAGATTCGGCCCTGAAACCTCGCGTCAGGAAGTTCCAGTGTCGAGCATATTACGTTATCGAAATAAGCTCCCAGATCAATTGCTTCGATACTGGGAGGAATATGGCTGGTGCGGTTATGCGGACGGCCTATTTTGGACAGTTAATCCCCAGGAATACGAACATTTAATAGCTGACTGGCTTGCTGATACCGAATTATGCGAACAGGATAACTGTCATGTCATTGCACGAGGTGCATTCGGTGAGCTCTATGTCTGGGGGGAAGAGAGTGGTGAATACTTGACGATCACTTCTTGCATGGCGCGCTACTCGAAACACCCGCCCGTATTTACCGGTAAAGAAATGGACTTCGGAATTCGAGTGTTTTTCTCATCAATGAAGCGCGAATATAATGACCTGGAAGGGCTTTTCGAACCGGCTTTGAGAAAGCTGGGAAAACTCGACGCCACCGAGATGTATGGCCTAGTGCCCGCTTTGGCTTTAGGTGGATCTATAGAGCTGAAAAATTTAGAGAAGGTCAAAATCATCGAGCATCTGGAGTTGTTGTCTCAATTGTCTCCGCTTGCCGATTGGGCTTTTCCGGAAATATAGAAGTCCCACAGACCTTGTATCGCTCACATGGAGATAAATCTTGGATGAGGATTTCGCGTTTTTTACACAGCAGTTTGGTTCCGGAATCGATCGAGTTGAAGTGTCGGAGTCGAGTATTGCCCGGTATGAAAACAGGCTCCCAGAGCAACTGATTACCTACTGGAAAGACCATGGCTGGTGCGCTTACGGAGATGGGATTTTCTGGACTGTCAATCCGGAAGATTACGATCAGGTATTAACTCAGTGGCTGGCGACATCAGAGTTAAATGTTCAGGACAATCTTCATGTCATTGCCCGTAGTGCTTTTGGCGAACTCTACGTCTGGGGAGAGCGAAGTGGCTATTGCCTCGACATTGCTTCTTACATAGGTCGTTATTCTCGCCGTACCTCTATCTTTGCCGGTGACAAGCTGGATTTTGGGGTTCGAGTGTTTTTTTCATCCATGGATCCCGAACATAACGATGTAAGTGATTTGTTCGCACCTGCGCGGGAAAAACTTGGTCTGCTGAAAGCGGATGAAATGTATGGCTTCGTTCCCGCTCTTGCACTAGGTGGGTCGATAACGTTGGAGAGTTTGCAAAAGGTAAAAACCATCGAGCATCTGGAGTTTTTGTCCCAGTTGACTCCTCTCACCGACTGGGGCTTTCCGGACATCTAAATGAGGTCGCGGCCACTACGCAGGCTTCGCCAGCTGCTACAGTGGGCGTATTGCCACTACTCACTGCAGTCGCCAACTGAAAAGGATTTTCTCGATGCATAAGCTGATTTTGCTGGTCATGCTGGCCGTAGCGATCACCGGGTGCTCCAGCCGCAAGGATTTTTACGCCACTGGCGGCAGCCGCGCGGATGGCTCGATTGATATGGCATACGATTTCAAACCCTTTGAAACGCCTATTGTTGATATCAACCAGGCGGAGGCAGTAGCCTCCAGCAAATGCGCTGTCTGGGGATATGAGCGTGCCGAGCGATTCGGCGGGCAAATCCAGAATTGCCGTGCCAGTGATGCTTGGGGCAATTGCACCGCTGGCCAGGTAGTCGTCAAGTATCAGTGCATCGGCAACATCACTCCGTCAACTCAGGCAGCAGCGCCGGCAGTCACACCCGTTGCGCCAGGAATCATGTCGGCGGCCCAGTACAAGGAAACTCGGTTGAAGGCGTTGATGGACAAAAACCTGCCTTACAGCGAGTACCAGAAGCAATATCACGCGATCATGGCGGAGTAATTCTTGTTCCCCCTGATCCGTATTTTTCATCGCCATCTGCATCTGTAATGCAAACAGTCTGCGGGTCACAATAACTGCACATTGATCATGCAGGAGCCCCTTAATGGGCAAGATGGCGCTTTTCCTCGGTGGTTTTCTGGTATTGACTGTGCTGATTGGCGCATTGGCCACAATCTCTCCTGTCTGACTTCAATACCGGCACACAGCAAAACGCCTCCACTGATGGAGGCGTTTGCGTTTTCCGGGTGCTTACTTCACATCAAAGCGATCCAGATTCATCACCTTGGTCCACGCCGCAACGAAGTCCTTGACGAATTTTTCCTTGCTGTCGCTGCTCGCATACACCTCCGCAATCGCCCGCAACTGCGCATTCGATCCAAACACCAGGTCCACGCGCGTCCCGGTCCATTTCACCTGGCCGGTCTTGCGGTCGCGTCCTTCGAACTCCTGTGCATCATCTGAAGTGGGTTTCCATTCGACTCCCATGTCCAGTAGGTTGGTAAAGAAGTCGTTGGTCAAGGCTTCCGGCCGTTGGGTGAACACGCCATGCTTGGTCTGGCCGACGTTGGTGTTGAGTACACGCAGGCCGCCAATCAACGCGGTCATTTCCGGGGCGGTCAAGGTCAGCAGTTGCGCCTTGTCGATCAGCAGGGCCTCGGCCGGTACGGTGTAGCGGGTCTTGAGGAAGTTGCGGAAGCCGTCGGCGACAGGTTCGAGGAAGGCGAAGGACTCGACGTCTGTCTGCTCCTGGGTTGCATCGGTCCTGCCCGGCGTGAAAGGCACGCTAAGATCGACCCCGGCATTTTTCGCGGCCTGTTCGACACCGGCGTTTCCGGCCAGGACAATCAGGTCGGCCAGCGAGACTTTTTTGCCGCCGCTGTTGAACTCGTTCTGGATGCTTTCGAGCTTGGCCAACACGCCACCGAGCTGGTCCGGCTGGTTGGCCTGCCAGGATTTCTGTGGGGCCAGGCGCAGGCGTCCGCCGTTGGCGCCGCCGCGTTTGTCGGAGCCGCGGAAGGTCGAGGCTGCGGCCCAGGCGGTTGATACCAGCTGCGAGACGGACAGGCCGCTGGCCAGGAGCTTGCTCTTGAGTGCAGCGACGTCGCTGTCGTTAATCAACTCGTGGTCGACTTCGGGGATCGGGTCTTGCCACAGCAGTTCTTCGCTGGGCAGTTCCGGGCCGAGGTAGCGCGAGAGTGGGCCCATGTCGCGATGGATCAGCTTGAACCAGGCGCGGGCGAAGGCATCAGCCAGTTGCTCGGGGTTCTGCAGGAAGCGCCGGGAGATGGGTTCGTAGATCGGGTCGAAGCGCAGCGCCAGGTCCGAGGTGAGCATGGTCGGATTGCGGCGTTTGTTCGGGTCGTGGGCATCGGGAATGATGCCGGCACCCGCACCGTTCTTCGGAGTCCACTGGTGCGCGCCGGCCGGACTTTTGGTCAGTTCCCAATCGAAGCCGAACAGATTTTCCAGATAGTTGTTGCTCCACTGGGTGGGCGTAGTGGTCCAGGTCACTTCCAAGCCGCTGGTGATGGTGTCCGGGCCTTTGCCAGTGCCGAAACTGTTTTTCCAACCGAAGCCCTGTTCTTCCAGACCCGCCGCTTCCGGTTCCGCGCCGACGTTGTCCGCAGGGCCGGCGCCGTGGGTTTTGCCGAACGCGTGGCCGCCAGCGATCAGGGCGACGGTCTCTTCATCGTTCATGGCCATGCGGCCGAAGGTTTCGCGGATGTCCAACGCTGATTTGACCGGGTCGGGCTCACCTTCCGGGCCTTCGGGGTTGACGTAGATCAGGCCCATTTGCACTGCGGCCAGGGGTTTTTCCAGGTGGCGGCCAGGTTCGACCCGGCTGTCTTCGTTCTCGCCGGGTTCGGCTACCAGTGGGCCTTCGCCGGGTTTCTGCATGGGCTCCTTGTGGCCTTGATCATAACGAGAGTCGCCGGCCAGCCATTTGTTTTCCGAACCCCAGTAGACGTCTTCGTCGGGCTCCCAGACATCCGCACGGCCGCCGGAGAAACCAAAGGTCTTGAAGCCCATGGACTCGAGTGCGACGTTGCCGGTGAGGACGATCAGGTCGGCCCAGGAAATGTTGCGTCCGTATTTTTGCTTGATCGGCCACAGCAGGCGGCGCGCCTTGTCCAGGCTGACGTTGTCCGGCCAGCTGTTGAGGGGGGCGAAACGTTGTTGCCCGGAACCGGCCCCGCCCCGACCATCGGCGGTGCGATAGGTGCCGGCGCTGTGCCAGGCCATGCGGATGAACAGCGGCCCGTAGTGACCAAAGTCAGCCGGCCACCAGTCTTGCGAGTCGGTCATCAGTGCGCGCAGATCTTGCTTGAGTGCCTGGAAGTCCAGGCTCTTGAACGCCTGCGCATAGTCGAAGCCTTCGTCCAGGGGATCGGACAGGGACGAATGCTGGTGCAGGATCTTCAGATTCAGTTGGTTCGGCCACCAATCGCGGTTCGTTGTGCCACCGCCTGCGGCGTGATTGAACGGGCATTTCGATTCATTTGCCATGTGTGAGCTACCTTTGGTCGTGATCATCCGGGCTATCCGCACCTTGGGGCACGGCCAGCTTATGGCGCCAGAGCAGGACTAAGGTTAGACCCGACTTGGGAAGTCAGCTAATAGGGGGAGTGTTGGGCGGTGATAGGGAGAGTCTCTTGGCTGGAATTGGGTGCGGGTGTGAATTTGGCGAAAGGTTTACAAATCCCGCAATCACCACGGGTCCTGTAGGAGTGAGCCTGCTCGCGATGGCGTCAAGCCAGTCAACATCATTGCTGGATGAACCATTGCCATCGCGGGCAAGCCTTGCTCCCACAGGCGCCGGCACGGGTCAGTTCACTACAAAACCTGCTCCAACCGGATCGTTGCGCTCGATAACCCAGCGCGAGGTCCCCAGGATACTTGCGGTGCCCTTGACGGTTGGGCGCACCGCGCGGGTGCCGTTGAGGTCGACTTCGCCCAACAGGCAACCTTCAAACGTGCCGCTGCCCAGCAGGCCTTCAGACAGGATCGGCTGGTTCAGGCCGAGTTTTCCCCGTGCTTCGAACATTGCCATCATCGCGCTCGTGCCCGTGCCGCCTGGAGATCGGTCGAGTTGGCCGGCACTGAACACGTGGACGTTCTTGTAGAACGCGCGGTCGATGGTTGCCGGGTGCCAGAACGTGATGAAGTTGAGGTCGTTGATGTGCTCCTCGGTCGGGTGCTGGATCTTCAGCTGTTTCTGGATCTGGTCCCTAGCCAGCAGGCCAAGGCGCGACAGCTCGCTGCCGTTCTGCGGGCTGATGCGCAGGTCGCAGTTGGTCAGGTCGACGATGCCGAAGTAATTGCCGCCCCAGACCAGGTCGGCCTTCAGGTCGCCGTAGCCGGGCAGGTGCACGGGAATGTCCTGGGCCGCCACGTAAGCCGGCACGTTTTCGAAACGGGTCCAGAGCACGGTGTCGCCTTCGGAGGCAACTTCCGCAACGACCAGCCCGGCGGTGGTTTCAAAGCGGATCTTGGTGATGCCATCGGCGCCACGCGGCACCAGGCCCAGGGCAACCATGGCCATGCTCACGGCGATGGTGCCGTGACCGCACATGTGCGAATAGACGCTGCCGTCCATGTAGATCAGGCCGGCGTCGAACTCGCTGCTCGACGGCGGGGTGAGAAACACCCCGAACATGTCCTTGTGGCCGCGCGGTTCCTGCATCAGCGCCTTGCGCAGCCAATCGTAGTTCTGCTCAAGAAAGGCACGCTTGGCCAGAATGGTCGAACCTGCGGGGTAGGGAATGCCGCTGTGCACGATGCACAGTGGTTCACCTTCGGTATGGGTATAGATGACATCGAACGTGTCTTGCATACGCATGACTGAACTCCTGGCTTTCGGGGTGTAGGTGTGGGGGGTTATTTGCGTTCTGACAAAAGGTCGAGACCGATGCACAGGTCGAGGATTATCACGGCGAGGACCACCACGACGATGGTTGCCCCGGAGGCGGCGGCGATCGTCGGGTCGACGGTGTACTGCACATAGTTGAAGAGCTTCACCGGGATGGTGTTCAAGTCCGGGGTGGTGTTGAAGATCGACAGCTCGACGTTGATCCACGACGAGATGAAGGCAAAGATCGACCCGGTGACGATCCCCGGACGGATCTGTGGCAGCACCACCAGGAAGAAGGTCGCCCAGGGTGTTGCGCCCAGGTCGCTGGACGCTTCTTCCAGTGCCCGCTGTTCTGGCGTGAGCATCGACAGCACCGAGCGCAACACGAATGGCGAGATGATGATCGTGTGGCCGATCAGCAGCGCGAGGAAACTGCGGGTCAAGCCGAAGTAGCCACCGAACTGCAACAGCGCCGCACCCAGGACGATATGCGGGAACACCAGCGGCGAAGTCAGGGCGGCCAGGATCGCGTTTTTACCGGCGAACTCGTAACCCGCAATGGCCAGGGCGGCAGGGACGCTGAGCAGCACTGCGACAAATGTCGCGACCAGCGCCAGCAGCGTACTGGTGGCAAACGAGGCCACGTAGCTCGGGTCGCTGAGCATCTTGGCGTACCAATCCAGCGTCCAGCCTTGAGGCGGGAAGGCGAGGAACGACGTTGCGGTAAACGACACTCCCATGATCACCACCAGCGGCAGCAGCATGTAGCCGAGCACTGCCCAGGCGATCAGGCGAACCAGCATTCGAGTGATCATTGATTGCTCCCTCTGACACTGCCAACTCGACCGGCGAGGCCGACCATGACCAGGGTGAAGATCAGCAGGACGACGCTCAGCGCTCCGCCGTAGTTGAAGTCGAATACCGAGCTGTATTGCTGGAAGATCAACATCGAGAGCACCGAGATTCTCCCGCCAGACAGCAGTGCCGGGGTGACATAGGCGCTGGCTGCCAGAGTGAACACCATGATCGAGCCGGAGATGATCCCGGGCATGGTCAGCGGCAGCACGACGTGGAAAAACGTCGCCCGAGGGCTGGCGCCGAGGTCTTCGGAGGCTTGCTCATAGGCCGGGTCGACCTGCGCCAGGGCGTTGCCGGCCGCCAGGACGATGAACGGCAGCAGGATGTAGACCATGCCGATCAGGATGCCCAATTCGGTGCCCAGGAATCGCACCGGGGTGTCGATCAGGCCGGTATCCATCAGGCTCTGGTTCACCAGGCCCTTGCGCCCCAGCAACACCATCCAGCCGAACGAGCGCACGATGTTGCTGGTGAACATCGGCACCACCAGCAGGATCACGCAAGCGCGACGCCAGGCGCGCCACTTGACGACGCGCACCAGGTACCACGCCAGCGGATAGCCCAGCAGCAACGACACCAGAGTGGTCAATGCGGCAATGCGGAAGGTCACCAGAATGACGTCCCAGTGGTACTGATCGCCCAACACCCGGATGTAGTGATCTAGGGTGAAGGCCTGGTCAGCGCCCTTGGTCAGGCTGGCGAAGATCACCACGGCGAACGGCGCAAGAAAGAACGCCGCGAAAAATGCCAGGGCTGCGAACAGCATCAGCAGCGGGGCGAGCGTCTTGCGTTTCATAGCGATTCCCCGATCAGGTGCAGATGAGCGGGGTTGAAGCCCAGGCGCACGGTACTGCCGGCAATCATCTGCGGGCCGGGAAAACCCATGGTGCGGGCGACGATCATTTGCCCGTCAATCAGGGCATGGATCAGCGTATGGCTGCCGACCGTGACGATGTCGCTGATGGTGCCGTGAATTTCGTGCCGACCGGGCGTCTCGGGCGTTGCAGCATCCAGCACCTGCAGATGTTCCGGGCGCAGGACTGCCACGCCGTGTGCCGCGACTTCGCGGGTATCGCGTGTGAGCGGTTGCTGGCGAACGCCCAGGCTTATTTCATCGTTGCCGGTGACCTGATACTCGATCAGATTGGCCTCGCCGATGAAGTCGGCGACAAATCGCGAAGCCGGCGCGCTGTAAATGGCGCTGCTGGAGCCGGTCTGTTCGATGCGTCCGGCATTCATCACCACGATACGGTCGGCGATGGTCATCGCTTCTTCCTGATCGTGGGTGACGAAAATGAACGCGATCCCCAGCTTCGCCTGCAGATGCTTGAGTTCCAGCTGCATGCGTTTGCGCAGCTTCATGTCCAGCGCCGACAGGGGTTCGTCGAGCAACAGCAATTTAGGTTTATTGACGATGGCCCGTGCCAGCGCCACACGCTGCTGCTGTCCGCCGGACATACCGCGAGGGTAGCGATCACCCAGGGCTTCAAGGCCCACCAGTGCCAGCGCTTCGCGTGCCCGCTCGCCCGCTTCGCTGCGGTTGACACCCTGGCGGCGCGGACCGTAGGCGACGTTTTCCAACACGGTCATGTGCGGAAACAGCGCGTAGTTCTGAAACACCGTGTTCAATGGCCGACGGTAGGGCGGCAAGCGACTGACGTCCTGGCCATCGATCGCAATGGTCCCGGAGTCAGGCTGCATGAAGCCGGCGATCGAGCGCAGCAGCGTGGTCTTGCCGCAGCCGCTGGGACCGAGCAGCACGATGAACTCGCCTTGCTCGATCTGCAGGTTGATGTTGTCCAGTGCCTGGTAGGGCCCAAAGTTCTTGCAGACGCTGTCGATGCTCAATAAAACTGGCATTGCAGACCTCTTGAGCTATTTGGCGGTGACTTTGCGGTTCCAGTCATTGGTGACACTGGCACGCTGCGCATTGATCTGGGCCCAGTCGAACAGGCGCAAGTCCTTGATCGATCCGCTGGCGCCCCATGGCAACTTGCGGGCGACGTCCTGGGACACTTCCACGCCTTTCACCGCCGGGCCCAGGTACAGTTTGCTGGCCAGGCAGGACGACGCCTCCTGGGTCAGTGCGGTATTGATGAACTGCTCGGCGGCCTTGCTGTTGCGCGCGCCCTTGATCAGGTGCAGGCGCGCATCAGTCGCCCAGGCGCCTTCCTTGGGGATGGTGAAGCCAATCGGTGCACCTTTGTCGATCAGGTCCCAGGCACCGACGTTGAAGTGCGCCCCGATGATCGCTTCACCACTCTGGAAGGCATTGGTGGCTGCGCCCGAGCTGTCGAAAAACAGCGCGGTGTCCAGGGCGCCCAGCTTGCTGTAGAGCGGTGCCAGATCGGCTCGATCAATGCCCCAGACATCGGCCATGAAGAATACGAAAGGCACCCCGGAAGAGTTGGCGGGCGAGGGCAGCGCTATCGCACCGGCGTACTCGGGATTCCACAGGTCTTTCCAGCTGCCCGGAGCCTCTTTGATTTCCTTGGTGTTGTAGGTCAGGCCCAGGGAATAGAAGCCGCTGCTGACGGCGAAGGTGTGGCCTGCTTCGGCGTACACCCCTTGGGTTTCGACGTTTTTCAGGTTGGGAATGGCTGCCGGGTCGAGGTCGGCGAGTACGCCCGCTGCATACGCCAGTTCGCTGATCCCGCCATCCATCCACGCGACGTCGATGGTGGGGCTGGATTTCTGCTGTTGAAGCTTGGCGAGGGTCGTGGTCGAGGTGCCGACTTCCGCCGCGACGGCAATGCCGGTGGCTTTGGTGAAAGGTTCTGCAACACAATTGAGGAAGGCATCCCCCCAGTTGCCGCCGTACAACGCGACGGTCAGCTTCTGCTGCTCCGCCATGGCGCCTTGCGAGGAGATGCAGCCCGCCAGCGATAGCGCGACTGTGATTTTGTTAAGGTTTTTTATGCTCATCTCATGTCCTCTGGGGCGTAGTCGAGCTGTTCCCCTTGTCTGCATCTTGCTCGTAACGGCGCTACGAGCGCTTGCACAACGGGGTCTTAAAGTTGAATAGTTGGGTCATGCCCAAAATGACTCAGAATCATCACGATTTCCATGTATCCAACGGCACCGATGTGCAGGTGGGCACTCGCCCGCAATTGTCGGTGGGCCTGGTGCTGCTCGACCAATTCACCCTGGCGGCGTTTTCCGGATTTGTGGATGTATTGCGCCTGTCTGCTGATATCGGCGGCGCCAGTCGGCAGATCCATACTGGCTGGCGCGTGATGAGCGTTGACGGCTTGCCGCGAACCTCCAGCGCCGGGATCACGCTGGAGGTCGCCGGTGCGCTGGACGAAGACCTTGAGCAGTTCGATTACGTTGCCATCTGCGGCGGTAACGATTACCCCAACACGCATTTGCCGGGTCAGTTGCGGGACTGGTTGCAACGCGCAGCGCACAGCCGTACCCGGCTGCTGGGTATCTGCACCGGCACCTTCGCCTTGGCCCAGGCAGGGGTGGTAGGCAACCGCTCGGTGTGCGTGCACTGGAACGTTCTGGATGCGTTTCGAGCACGGTTTCCGAAGACGCCGGCGGCGGTGGATCATCTGTTCATCGACGAAGGCGACTTGATTACCTGCGCCGGGTCAACGGCAGCGATTGACCTGGGCTTGTATCTGGTGG
This sequence comes from Pseudomonas sp. RIT-562, assembly GCF_026241895.1. Classification (GTDB taxonomy): domain Bacteria; phylum Pseudomonadota; class Gammaproteobacteria; order Pseudomonadales; family Pseudomonadaceae; genus Aquipseudomonas; species Aquipseudomonas mandelii_F. The sequence goes on from NZ_JAPJIV010000009.1 coordinate 187,153, forward strand.
CGCGGCACTGCGGGCGGGAAAAGGCCCAGCAGGCCGTGCGGCACATGATGCTGCAAGGCATTCGCCAAGGTCGGCAGCCCCAGGCGCACTTTTATGCAAACCTGGCGGACATCAAGGACGAGCGGGTGCGCCAGGCCGCGCACTATATCGAGCAGCGCATGGACAGCCTGCCCACGCTGGACGCCATTGCGCGTTATGTCGGCCTGGGGCGTCGGCAACTGACTCGGGCATTCCAGCAGTCGCTGGGCATTTCTCCCATGGAGTTCCAACGCTCGTTGCGGGTGGAATACGGCAGCTGGTTGCTGCTGAACAGTCATAGCAGCATCACGCAAATTGCCATGGATTGCGGGTTTGCCGACGGTGCGCATTTTTCCCGCGAGTTTCGCACGCGTTTTGGTTTGTCTCCGCGCCAGTTCCAGCGGCAGGAGCGGGCTGGCTGACTGTGGGATTAAAGCTTGAGCGGCCAGGTCACTGTGGGAGCAAAGCTTGCTCGCGATGGCGGCCTGGCATTGGAGATCCTGATTGACTGGATCGACGTCATCGCGAGCAAGCTGTGCTCCCACAGTTCATCGGCCTCCAAGTCAGCTAGACTTGCCGTCAAATCCTTTTCAAAGGGCGCTTACGCGTTGATAAGCGAAATGGCGAGGTGCCACAATCGCTGTTTTTCGCGGCAGCATGATCAGGCGGATCATATGGATCGAATTGGGCCTCGGTACGACCAGGAATCGAAGATCGCCGAGCAGGTGCGTGCGGACCGGTTGCACCAGTTGTTCCACCAGTCGGTGTCGGCGGTATTTGGCAGTTACCTGGCCGCTATCATGTTGTGCTGGCTGTGCTGGGACAGCCTGGATCACCGCGTAGTCTTTACCTGGATCGCGCTGTTGTCGGCGTCTTCGTTATTGCGCCTGGGGATGTTCATCGCCTATTTCCACAGCCCTGAAATTGAGCGTACCCCGCAACGCTGGGAGCGTGTGTACTGGCTGACGCTGGTACTGTCGGCCGGCATCTGGGGCGTCGGGGCGCTGGCGGTGATGCCGTCGGGCGACCTGTTGTCCCAGGCGCTGGTAATGCTGTTTGCGGTGGGGATGTCAGTCAGCGCGGTGTCCTGTTATTCGTCCTATAGCCAGATGACCCTGGCATCGATTGCCCTGGTGCTGCTGCCCTGTACAGTCTGGCTGTTGTATCAGTCATCGGCGACTCAGGTGGGTATGGCCCTGGCAGTGTTGGTGTTCGCCTCGTTTGTCGCCGGCGCGACGCGCAAGCTGTCCCAGGCCCTGGAAACGGCGTTTCGCCTGACCCGGGAGATGGAGCAGGCGCACAGCATTTCCACCCGCGCCGCCCAGACTGACGAGCTCACCGGGCTGAACAATCGGCGCGCCTTCTTCGAGCATGCGCAGCAGCTGTACAGCCACTGCAAGAACCATCGGCTGCCACTGTGCGTGGTGATGCTCGATATGGATCATTTCAAGCATATCAACGACACCTACGGGCATCAGGTCGGGGACCAGGTGTTGCGGCAGATGGGGGTGGTGATCAGCAAGTCGTTCCGGCCTACGGATGTGTATGGACGGTTGGGCGGGGAGGAGTTCGCGGTGTTGCTGCCGGACACTTCGATCGAGGTGGCGCTGGACATTGCCGAGCAGGTGACGCGCTCCATCGCCGGGTCAATGACCGGGCCGGTGCACTGCATCACCGCCAGCCTCGGAGTCGCCTCGATGGCGAGCGAAGATCACGACCTGCACAGCCTGATGAACAACGCGGACAAGGCGCTGTACCGGGCCAAGGCGCGCGGGCGCAATCAGGTGGCGGTGTCGGAGTAACGCAAGCTTTGCTCCTACAACAGGCTTCAGCTCGACTCCGCCGTATCATCATCGAGGGTTTCGCCAACCGGTTCTTCCTGTCCGGGCAACTCGGTAATCACGCTGAAATCACTGACCTCGACGGCGCCCGTGCCGTATCCCAGCAAGTGGAAAGAAAACGCCTTGCGCGACTGCGGATTGTCGAAGCTGAAGTCCATCTCCAGCGGCTGGTCGGCGGTGACCAGCATTTCTGCCGGCAGCCCGACCTGCACTTCCTGTTCGAATTCCTTGGTCTTGAGCAGGATGTAGGCATTTTCCTGGCTGTCGACCGAGCGTACGGTCAGGCGCACCCGGGTGTGCGAGCCCTTGGGCATTTCCAGGTATTGCGCGCCAATCAGGTTATCAGCCCAGTCGTCCTTGATCTGTGCCTGCAGCGGAATGCTCGCCGGGCTGCCGAATTGATATCGCTGGTTCAGCGGGGTTTGCATCAGGGTCCGGTCCAGGGCGGTGGCGCGGGCGGCAATCTGCCGGGCGCGCTGGCCACCGTACTGGCCGAGCAGTTTAGCCCGGTCGGCGATGAAGCCTTCGCTGGCGTAGTAGCGGCAGCGTTGCTGGAAATCGCACTCGGTGAAAGTGCCCTGGCCATCGTGGTAGCGCAGGTTGCCGTTGGTGTAGGACATGATCTCGCGCCCGGTCGCATAGTCGCGAAACAGCGAGCGGCCGCTCAGGGTGGCAGGCACGGGCAGGGCAAAGTAGTCGAGGATTGAAGTGCTCAAGTCCACATGCCCGTACACCCCGGGCTTGATGTGAGGCAACTGCGCCTGATCGGGCGCGAGCGTCAGGTTGAATCCCCAGGATGAAGCGAGACGCACGCCATCGATGCCGTGGGACTCATCGGAAGTGATCACCACCAGGGTGTCTTTCAGCACGCCCTGGCGTTCCAGGCCGCTGAGGAACTGGTCGAGGGCATCATCCAGATAACCGACGGCCGCCTGTTTGGGGGTGTCGTAGCGTTGCAGATAATCTTCAGGGGCGGAGTAGGGCTGATGGGTGCCTACGGTCAGCAGCGTCAGCATCCACGGTTGTTTGTGTTTCTTGAGCTGGCCGACGTAGTCCAGCGCACCTTCGAAGAACGCCTTGTCGTCCTTGCCCCACGGGAAGTCCAGGTAGGAGGCGTTGGTGAACCATTCCAGACCCAGGGTAGTGTCGAAGCCGATGTGCGGCATGATCTTGTCTTTGGCCATGAAACGCAGCCCGGCACCCTGCAGGTAGTGCGTGGCGAAGCCGTTCTTGCGCAGCTGCGCCGGCAGGCAGTCCTGGTTGCGGGCACTCTGGGTGAGCATCTCGACGCCCTTGGGGGTGCCGTTGTCGAGCTTGTCGTAGTCACCGCAGAGCATGGCGTACAGGCCGCGAATGGTCTGGTGGCTGTGCAGCACGTAGTCAGGGGTGTTCATGCCGCGTTCCGCCCAGCGACTGAGCCGCGGCATCAGGTTCTCCTGATAACTGCTGTGCAGCGCCTGGCGGTTGGCCCCGATGTAGGCGCCGGGAATGCCTTCCAGGGCGATGACCAGCACGTTGCGCGCCTGGCCGCGACCGGTCAACAGCCGTTGGCCGTCGAGGTCGAGCTGGACCAGGCCGGCCATCTGCGGCGGCACGTCGACGACGTCGCCCTCCAGCCATTCCTCCACGGCCATCTGCACATTGCCCGTACCCGCGGCCAGCAATTGATGGGGCAGGTTGAACACCCGCCACTGATCGGCATCGGTAGGCTGCAGGTGCTGCGCGCCCCAGTGAGCGATCAACAGCAGCAGCGGGGCACTCCAGGCATGACGGGGCAGGGGGGGCGCGGCAGCCGAGGGCGCCAACCAGTGACAGAGCAACCATAGGCCCAGCGCGACCAGCAGCGTGGCGGCGAGCCACGGTTGGGCAAAACCGCCACCCGTGGAGTTTTCCAGGAACTGCGGGTCGATCAGGTAATGCACGTCCGAGACGTTGGGTAGCCGGCCCACGGCACTGACCAGCTCGGCGCTCGCCACCAGCAGGAAACCCCACGCCAGTAATACCGGCAGCGCCAGCCACCAGGGACGCCGATGCAGCAGCACCACCAGCAAACTGCCGATGGCGAAGTCCGACAGGTAGCCGTGGGGATTTGCCCAGCCCAGGGCCGCTCGCAGGCACAGCGGGAGCACCAGCACCAGGCCAATGAGGGCGATAAGACGCGCGTAGGGTTTTTGCAACCCGAGACGGATGATGTTCACAAAATGCATTCCAGCCACTAAATCGTCACACAAGTGTGCTGGATGGTATCAAGTGCCGGCAAAACTGGCCCGGATATATAAGGTCACATTTGCTTGCCGGCACTCGCTTGGCCGTTACTTGCGCACGTTCTGGTACAGCATCAGCCTTGAGGTTTCATGCATGCCCCGGGTCAACTGCACCAGGCGTTTGAACTCCTCGGGGTTCTGCTGGGCCACGTCATCCAGCGGCGTCATCGAAGCCAAGTCATGCAGGGTCGGCGAGCTGCCGTCGTGTTCCATCTGCACCATGTAGTGCTGGGTGACTCCGGCAATCAGCGGGAAGGTGCCTTCGCGCAGCACCAGCGGCACCACGCGTTCGCCTTCGGGGGCGGGCTGCTGGATGTCCCGGCCCATGCCGCTGTTGCGAAACTCCAGGCCCGCCATGCCGGCGACGGTGGGCAGTAAATCCACCAGGCCTACGGCTTCCTTGACCGTGCGTGAGCCCAGCAATGCCGGGGCGTGGATGATCATCGGCACCGCGTTGCTTTCCAGGCCCAGCTGCTCGTAGGCCGGGGCGAGGAACGGGATCTGCGCGATGCGGGTGTTGTGATCGCCAAACAGCACGAAAATGGTGTTGTCGTACCAGCCGCCGGCCTTGGCGATTTCCATCAGGCGCCCGATGTTGAAGTCCAGCAGGCGCACGGCGTTGTACTGCTCGACGCTGCGCGAGCCGGCGGCCTGGACTTCGGCCAGGGTCGGATGCTTGACCTCGAACCCGTCATTGAGCTTGGGAATGGTGAAAGGGCGATGATTGCCGGCGGTTTGCACGTAGGCAAAGAACGGTTTGTCGGCGGGCAAGGCTTGCAGGATCTTGTCGGTTTCCTTGAACAGATCCAGATCGGAAATGCCCCACACATCCACTACGGGTGCCTTCCAGTCGCGCTCCTCGTACAGCCGCACGCCATCGATGCTCTGGCGAATCAGCGCATTCATGTTGGCCCAGCCGGAGTTGCCACCGATGGTGTAGATCTTCTCGTAGCCGGTGAAGGCGTTGATCAGGGTGTTCTGCTGGGTGATCAGCGGGTTGCGTGTTGCGGTTTCCTGGCGAGTGACGTCGGGCACCCCGGAGATGCTCGCCCACACGGTTTTTGCGGTGCCGGTCACTGGCACGTAGAAATGCTCGAAGAACCAGCTCTGCTTGGCCAGGCGGTCGATGTTGGGCGTAGGGTCAATCGGATTGCCGTAGGCCCCGACGGCACTGGTACCCAGGGATTCGAGCATCACGAACACCACGTTCGGTGGGCGCGAGCCGGGAATTTTGTACGGTTGTGGCGCCTGGTGGCGAACAAAATTGAGGCTTTGCGGGTCCGGCTGGTCGACGCCCAGGTAGCGCGACATCACGGCGTAATGCTCGCGCACCTGCTGTTCGTCGTAGCGCGACTGGCCAACCTTGACCGTGTCATAGAGGAAAATCACCGGGTTCAGGCCCACTGCGGCGATCTGGTTATTGCTGGAGAAAAACGCGTCGCTCCAGCGCAGCGGAACCGGGTTCTCCAGGTTCATGTTTTCCACCCGGCCGAGGATGCCCAGCAGCACCAGCACCACCATCAACGCGCTGCCCCAGGTGACGGAAAGCGGGTGAATGACTTTGCGCGGGCGGTCCAATGTGACCCGTTCCAGACGCACCAGGGCCACGGTTACCAGCGCCACGGTGGCCAGCCAGCCGAGGCTGATCCAGATCACCGGGTACGTCTGCCAGACCATGTCGCGGGAGATCTGCGCGTCTTCGATGAAGCGCAGCACGGTGGCGTTGATTCGCACGCCGAGATAGGCGTAGTGGCCAAAGTCGATGATGTAGATCAGCAGCAGGATGCTCAGGGCGACGACCAGATAGGCCCTGGCAACATGCCGCAGCACGCGGCTGGTGGTCAGGTTCCAGCGCGGTATCCAGGCCAGCACTGCCACGGGCAGCAGGGTGAGGATGGCCAGGCGCAAGTCGAAACGAAAGCCGATGCCCAGGGTTTCAACAATGGCGGGCTGGCTACTGAGGTCACTTGAAGCAAACCCTGAAAAGCCGAAGTAGAACACCACGCGCAGTACGGCGAATAGCGCAAACACGATCGCGGTCGCGCCCAACCAGTAATGCAAGCGTCTCGATTGCAACCAACCCATCCCTGTTCCCCTGTTCAAGTCGTTTAAATCTCAAGTGGATCTGTGCCCTGCGGATCCGCGCCGACCGGTCAGCCAGCGATAAGCCTGGCGAGTGGCGAGCACCAGCAGTGCAGCGCAGCAATACAGGCCCAGCAGCGGATCCACCAGGTAATCCCAATAGTTATGTGAAGGTTTCAGCCCGACCATGAAGGCCAGGGTTGCGCCGGCCAGCATGGCCACCGCGAGGCCGTTGCGCAGGTAGTACAGGCCGAGCGTCAAGAAGGCAATCAGGGTCAGCAGCACGCGCGGGCTGAAGCCCAGTCGGTAAGGGTCGACGTAGCTCAAGCCCAGGGTGGCCGGATACAGCAGCAGGGCCATGGCGGCGAAGATCATCAGGACCCCGACATAGCCGCGCGGCGCCGGTGCCAGGAGGTCCAGGCGGCGCAGGCACGCCCACAGCATGAAGATCATCGTGGTGATCGCCAGGTCATCGATGTGGCTGCGTAGATAAGCGGCCAGGGTCAAACCGTCCACGGGGATAGAACTGGCAGCCAGCAAGGCCAGCAACAGCGCCCCACGCCAGAGCCGGTCCAGGCCGAAACCGGGCAGCAGCAGGAAAATGATCATTGCGAAACTGAGATGGGCTTGCCACAGGTTGATCATTTCAAACGCTCGGACAGCCAGGCATCGTTGAAGGTAACGTGCTTGATGAAGGTGTTGTTCCAGGAATACACCAGGTGATACATGCCGTCGGGGCTGCGAATGAAGTAGGGGTACTCATACTCGAACTCGCAGCCGCGACTGGTGCAGACCCGGGTGTCCAGATTGCTCAGGAACTGCGCTTCCAGGGGTTGGCGCAACGCACCGCTGGAGTCGCGAAATTCGTGGCCGATGATTTCCTTGTAGGCCTGCGGCGAAAACGGCTCGCCTTCAGGGTCCGGGGATTTATCCAGGTCGCGCAGGGATCGCCAGTCGTCCATCTTGGCATCGGTGCCGTACAGGCTCAGCTTGAACCGTCCTTCGCGCAGGTCATTGAGGGCCACCAGCAAACCGTGTTCCGGAGTGGCCACCGCAGCGAGCGAAGAGTTCGGATTGGACGGGTCGAGCGGATAAGGTTCGCTCCAGGTTTGCCCGGCGTCTTCGGTCCGGGTCGCCAGGACCCGATGGTGGGTTTCGCCGGCATAACGCAGCAGGGCAACACCCCGCTGGCCATCCAGCGGCACGACCGTTGGCTGCAATGAATTGGTGCCACGGCTGATGCGGAATTTATCGATGACGTTGCCATCGGGACTCAGGTACAGGTACTCGGCGAACTTGCCGAGGAACTCGTGATACACCGGCAGGCCGATCGACCCATCGGCATGAAATACCGGCGCCGAACGCACCAGGGTGCTGATATTGAGAAACGGCGAGGTAATCAGCTGACGCGGCGCGGACCAGCTCTCGCCGAAGTCTTCGGAGACCATCACGTTGACCGCGCTGCCAGCCCAACCACCCATCGACACCGAGACGTAGAACAGCCACAGGCGATTGTCCGGCGCCAGGGCGACGACCGGATTGCCCAGCTTGCGAATGTATTTGCGGGTGCCTTGCTGTGTCGACTCGCGGGTTGCCAGGACTTGCTCCGCGCCCCATTCGCCGGTCTTGGCGTTAAACCGGGCGGAGCGTACTTGCACGTCTGCGGCACCTTCACGGGTGCCAGCGAACCACACCGACATCAGGCTGCCGTCGGGCAGGGCGGTGACCGCCGAAGAGTGCACGAAATCCACCAGTCCGGAAGAGGCGAAGCGACTGGTGTACACGGCCTTGGCCACTTTGTCGGCCACGGCCATCACCGGGCTCATCAGGGCAAACGAGGAGTGGACGGCGCCAGGGTGGGTAAACCATGCACCCGTAAACAGGCATGCCAGAGCGAAGTAAATGGCAAGGCGGGGACGATTGATGCGCATCATACGGCTCGGCATCTCAGGGGCCTGATCGAGCGCGGTAACCTATCATTACTAGTTACATATCCGCTGTTTAGCCAGGAGCTGATTTGTAAGCAGATGTTTGTATCTGTGCGGAATTTCGCCGAAGGGGTTTGGGAATCGGGGCGAAAGTGTCTGATTAGAGCGGTGGGCCGTTTGTGCTGAAGTGCCTTAATCTCGTTTTTGGGTTGGTGATATTAGAACCTCGTGCGATCAACGGTGATCGGGAGCCGAGGGCGTCCTCGAAATCGCCATCGCCGGCAAGCCGGGCTCCTACGGATTTGTGCCGAACCCAGTCCCGGGAGGTCACGACTAGACTGACCTGCAACTGCCCACACCTTGGAGTCATCCGATGGATTCGTTGATCACCGCAGCGGCACGAGCTCTGGCGGCCGGGGATCCCCTCGGCGCACTCGACCGCATCGCGCTGCGCGAAGATGCGCCGGCGCTGGCGCTGCGGGGCATTGCGATGGCGCAGCTGGGCGATCTGGTGCGTGCCCGAGCGCTGGTGCGTCGGGCTGCCCGGGCGTTTGGGCCGAAGGAAACCCTGGCCCGGGCCCGCTGTGTGGTGGCCGAGGCCGAGATTGCGCTGGCCTCGCGGGACCTGGGATGGCGAACTGAAGCGCTGGAGGCTGCGCGCATCACCTTGCAGGCCCAGGGTGACCGAGTCAACGCGGCCCATGCGCGGTATCTGCAGATCCGCCGGTTGCTGTTGATCGGCCAGCTGGATGAAGCCGACGCAATGCTCGCCGAGCTCGATCCTGGACCCTTGCCGCCCGCGCTGAGAGCGACCCATGAGCTGGTGATCAGCGCAATCGCCATTCGCCGCCTGCAAACCGACAAGGCACGGGCAGCCTTGGCCAGGGCCGCTCATGCCGCGCAGGAAGCAGGCATTGCCGCGCTGACCGCGGAGGTGCAAAGAGCCGCGGAGGTGTTGCAGGCTCCCGCCGCACTGCTGCTGGTTCGCGGCACAGAGCGCCCGCTTGTGTTGGGCGAGGTCGAAGCCTTGCTGGGGTCGGCCACCCTGGTAGTGGATGCCTGCCGCTACTCGGTGCGTGGAGTCGGGATGTCGGTGTCCCTGGCCACCCGCCCGGTGTTGTTCACCCTCGCGCGGGTGCTCAGCGAAGCCTGGCCGGGGGATGTGTCGCGCGAAACCCTGATTGCCCGCACGTTCCGCTTGAAGCTCAGCGATGAGTCCCATCGCTCACGGTTGCGCGTCGAGATCGGACGTCTGCGGGCAGCGCTCAAACCCCTGGCCGGGGTCACGGCGACGCGCAGTGGCTACGCCCTGGAGTCGCTGATTTGCGCGGACCTGGTGTTGTTGATGCCCCCGGTCGAGGCCAAATACGCGGCGCTTTTCGCGTACCTTGCCGACGGTGAGTCGTGGTCGAGTTCGGCCCTGGCGCTGGCCCTTGGTGCCAGCCAGCGCAGCGTGCAGCGCGCGCTTGATGCACTCGCGGCGGCGGGCAAGGTGCAGTCGTTCGGTCAGGGCCGGGCAAGGCGCTGGACGACGCCGCCTATGCCGGGTTTCGCGACGACCTTGTTACTCCCGGCTCCTCTGCCCGGTGATTAGGATGAACCCACCCACCAAGCGGAGGAACACCGAAATGAAAAACTCAAGCGCTGAAGTCCTTGATGAGTACGGCCCCTTTCCTGGCGTCGAAAGCGTCCACGGAGTGTCCTGGGACGGCCAGTACGTGTGGTTTGCCACAGGCGAAACACTCAATGTCCTTGACCCGGCGGATGGTCGGGCCGTGCGCTCGATCGATGTGGCTGCCGACGCCGGCACGGCGTTCGACGGAAAGCACCTGTATCAGATCGCCGAGAGCCAGATTCACAAAATCGACCCCGCGACTGGCGAGGTGCTCAACTCCATCCCGGCCCCGGGCGGCGGCAATGACTCCGGCATGACTTGGGCCGAAGGCTCGCTGTGGGTGGGCGAGTACCGCGAGCGCAAGATCCATCAGATCGATCCCGCCAACGGTAAAATCCTGCGCACCCTGGAATCCAACCGCTTCGTCACGGGAGTCACCTGGGTGGAAGGCCAGCTGTGGCATGCCACGTGGGAAGGGGATGAGAGCGAACTGCGGCAAGTCGACCCGACTTCCGG
>NZ_JAPJIV010000090.1 GCF_026241895.1 Pseudomonas sp. RIT-562
TCTCCGGGGCGCCATCGCCAGCAAGCAGGCTCCTACGGGATCGCGGTGTGACGCAAATGGTTTGCCCTGACGCAAAACCCGTAGGAGACCGGCTTGCCGGCGATGGCGATCTCAGGTTTGCCATCGCTGGCAAGCCAGACTCCTACGGAATCGCGGGTGTGACGCAAATCGTGTGCCCTGACGCAAACCCTGTAGGAGCCCGGCTTGCCGGCGATGGCGATCTCCGGGGCGCCATCGCCAGCAAGCAG
>NZ_JAPJIV010000091.1 GCF_026241895.1 Pseudomonas sp. RIT-562
AGGTAGACCTTTCGTCTTCGCCACAGCCACAGCGCTTCGAGCACCATCAAAAAACTGGCCAGCCCGATGGTCAGTGCCGCCAGCACAATATGAAAACTGATGGTGATCGCGAACTGGGCACGCGCCGCCATCAGCGCCGAATCAACCGCGTCCATGCTGTCCACTCACCATTATCCAACACAGAGCTGTTGGTAGTAGCAAGCACAGGCAACCGAGGTAGCCAAAAGTACTGGCGGGAATAGGCAT
>NZ_JAPJIV010000092.1 GCF_026241895.1 Pseudomonas sp. RIT-562
GCTTGCCGGCGATGGCGATCTCCGGGGCGCCATCGCCAGCAAGCAGGCTCCTACGGGATCGCGGTGTGACGAAAATCGTGTGCCCTGACGCAAAACCCGTAGGAGCCCGGCTTGCCGGCGATGGCGATCTCCGGGGCGCCATCGCCAGCAAGCAGGCTCCTACGGGATCGCGGTGTGACGCAAATCGTTTGCCCTGACGCAGAACCCGTAGGAGCCCGGCTTGCCGGCGATGGCGG
>NZ_JAPJIV010000093.1 GCF_026241895.1 Pseudomonas sp. RIT-562
TTTTCTTGGAATGTTCCGCGCCATCTCCGGTCAACCGAGCAATAACTTCGTGAGTCCTAGTCATGTCAATCGCTGACGACACTGTTGACTATCTCCGTGACAACTCCCTTGTGCTAACAACGGCCGAGTCTTGCACGGCTGGGAAAATTGTAACGCTATTGTCCGAGGTCGAGGGCAGCGGCGAGTTCATCGAGTGCGGTTACGTGGTGTATTCACCCCAGGCCAAACAACGTGTT
>NZ_JAPJIV010000094.1 GCF_026241895.1 Pseudomonas sp. RIT-562
CCGATAAGGGAACGACGGATTGAAGATGATCGCCCACCAATCCTCGGCAATGAAGCGGCCATCGGAGCCAATGGCGTAACCGGCGGGTGTCTGCATCCAGGAATTGGCCGACAGGATCCAGAAGGCGCTGATCAGCGATCCGAGGGCCACCGCACAGGTGGCGAAGAAATGCAGACGAGGGCCTACCTTCTTTCGCCCGAAGAGCATGATGCCAAG
>NZ_JAPJIV010000095.1 GCF_026241895.1 Pseudomonas sp. RIT-562
GCACCGTATCGCTGAGCATTACGGGTGCGACCTCGAACGGCGCAGCGCTGGAAAACCCAACCATCAGTGGCCCAGCTTCGGTCACCATCGGCGACACCACCAGTGAAGTGTTTGCGACCCTGACGGCGGATAAAACCACCGTGGCTGAAGGCGGTTCGGTGACTTACACCGTGACCCTGACCACCAGCACGGGTCTGCCGCTGACCAACCATCCG
>NZ_JAPJIV010000096.1 GCF_026241895.1 Pseudomonas sp. RIT-562
TGAGTTCCCGCCCCAGGACATCCCGCCGGTGCCAGCGGTGTTCTTCGCTTTTCGCATCATGGTCGGTCTGGGCGTATTGATGTTCGCGCAGGGTCTGAGCAGTTTGGTATTGCGATGGCGACAAAGGCTGTACGCTGCGCGTTGGATGCTGCGCGGGTGTGTGCTCATGGCTCCGGCTGGATTGGTGGCGATGCTCAGTGGCTGGGTGGTGACC
>NZ_JAPJIV010000097.1 GCF_026241895.1 Pseudomonas sp. RIT-562
CGAGTTCCCCTCCCACGACATCCCGCCGGTGCCAGCGGTGTTCTTCGCTTTTCGCATCATGGTCGGTCTGGGCGTATTGATGTTGGTGCAGGGTCTGAGCAGTTTGATATTGCGATGGCGACAAAGGCTGTACGCTGCGCGTTGGATGCTACGCGGGTGTGTGCTCATGGCGCCGGCGGGATTGGTGGCGATGCTCAGTGGCTGGGTGGTGACG
>NZ_JAPJIV010000098.1 GCF_026241895.1 Pseudomonas sp. RIT-562
TAGCTACAAACGTGGCTTCGAGTTGGGATTTCGCCTACAGGAGATTTTGATACGAGTGAGCTCTGTGGGTGTCGTTCACTGATAGCAAACTAAGGAGGTGCCGCCAGCTTCTCGTCAGACGCTCTGAACCAATTCGAAAACTGACCGCTCCACCAAGAAATATCCGGTTGGGGAGTGAGATGAAGGCTTTCAAAAACCAGCTAACGCCGGC
>NZ_JAPJIV010000099.1 GCF_026241895.1 Pseudomonas sp. RIT-562
CAGCTACAAACGTGGCTTCGAGTTGGGATTTCGCCTACAGGAGATTTTGATACGAGTGACCTCTGTGGGGGTCGTTCACTGATAGCAAACTAAGGAGTTGCCGCCAGCTTCTCGTCAGACGCTCTGAACCAATTCGAAAACTGACCGCTCCACCAAGAAATATCCGGTTGGGGAGTGAGATGAAGGCTTTCAAAAACCAGCTAACGCCGGT